>NZ_LZIF01000129.1 GCF_001667145.1 Mycobacterium sp. 852002-51971_SCH5477799-a | reverse complement strand
TCGGCCAGGGCGACTCCCAGCGCCGTGGCATCCAGATGCCCACTGAGCCGCAACGCCACCGCCATGTTGTACACCGCCGAGGGCCCCTGCAACTGATCGATAAACCACAACCGCTGCTGGGCAAACGACAACGGCACCACCGCCGGACGCTCCTGGGCCACCAGCGGGGCCAGCCCACCGCTTGACCCACCGACGCGGGGTGCTAACTGGGCGATCGTGGGTGCCTCGAACACGGTGCGCACCGCAAGGTCGGTATCCAGGGTGGTGTTGATCGCCGCGATCACCCGCATCGCCGCGATGCTGTCCCCACCCAGCTCGAAGAACGAATCATCGACCCCGACCCGCTGCACACCCAGGACCTCGGCATAAATGCCGGCCAAGATCTCTTCGACCGCATCGCCCGCGGCGCGGTAGCGCCCGGCGCTGGTGTAGTCCGGGGCGGGCAGGGCGCGGGTGTCGAGTTTGCCGTTGGCCGTCAACGGCAACGCGTCAAGCGCCACCACCGCGGCGGGCACCATATGCTCGGGCAACCGCTCGGCCAGCGCGGCGCGCGCCGCGACCGGGTCAGCGGCCCCGGTGATGTAGCCGACCAGCCGGGGGGTGCCGGGCTGGTCGTCGCGGGCGATCACCACCGCCTGGTCCACCCCGTCCAGCCCGGTCAGGGCGGCCTGGATCTCGCCCAGTTCGATGCGATAACCGCGGATCTTGACCTGCTCATCGGCGCGGCCCAGATAATCCAGCTGCCCATCAGCGCGCCAACACACCAGATCCCCGGTCCGATACATCCGCTGCCCCGGCGCCGCGGGCCCGGCGAAGGGACACGCCACAAACCGCGACCCCGT
>NZ_LZIF01000128.1 GCF_001667145.1 Mycobacterium sp. 852002-51971_SCH5477799-a | reverse complement strand
TAGTTGGGTGTTGGTGGTGGTTGCGGCTGGAAGGGTTCGTACCACCAGTCGGCGCGCTCGCCGGTGGGCCCGTGCCACGGCGGAACAGCCGGCGGGGCCAGGTTGGGTGGACGCGCGAGCGATCCTGCGCTCAGTGATCGACCCGCGTCGTCGGTGACACTGAGATCGTCGGCGGGTCCGCTAATGGTGATGACGCCCCGGTGGTGCAACCGATGGTGATACGGGCATACCAGCACCAGATTGGCCAACTCGGTGACACCGCCGTCTTCCCAGTGCCGAATGTGGTGGGCGTGCAGACCGTGGGTGGCCCCACAACCCGGAACCACGCAGCTGGGGTGGCGGTGCTCGAGCGCGCGGCGCAGCCGACGGCTGATCATCCGCGTCGCCCGCCCGGCACCAATGACCTCGCCGCCACGTTCAAACCAGACTTCGCAGGTGGCATCACAGCTCAGATAGCGACGTTCGGCGTCAGACAGCAGCGGACCCAGATGCAGCGCCCCGACACGCTGGGCGACGTCGACGTGGGCCACCACCGTGGTGTGCTGCCCGTGCGGGCGGCGGGCCGCCTCGGTGTCCCATCCGGCCTCCACCAGGCGCATAAACGCCTCGACAGTGCTCGGCAGCGGCGGCGCGTTCTGTGCTACGCGCTCGCCATCGCCATGATCGTGGCGCCATTCGGCGATCAGCGCATCACGATGAGAGGCCAGCGCCGCATCGAATTTCGCCGCATCGGGATGCGCAAGTTTGATCCGCCAGCAGCTGAACTCCTCACCGGAGGTCTTGGTGATCGAGGCCCGCGGTTCAGGCCAACCTGGCCCGCAGTCGGGTTCGGGTCGCGGTTCTAGCTTCACCGCGGTGCGCAGCTGATTAACGCTGGCCACCACGGCAAGTTCGGCGTAATGCGCATCGGATCCCTCGCTTGCGCGTGCGGCGATCACCCCGACCTGATCCAGCGACAGCCGACCCTCCCGCATCCGTTGCACGCAGCGGGGAAACTCTCGCCGCCGGTGCGCCACCGTGGCGATCGTGTGGGCGCTTGCCGACGACGCGCCCAGTTTCCAGGCCACCAACGCCGCCACCGAGCGCGCCCCGGTGGCGCCCCACAATTCGTCGCGATCCACCTCGGCGACGATCTCCACGATGCGCCCATCAATCGCATTACGCTGACCGGCCAACTCCGCCAACTCCTCGAACAACACCTCCAGGCGCTCA
>NZ_LZIF01000127.1 GCF_001667145.1 Mycobacterium sp. 852002-51971_SCH5477799-a | reverse complement strand
TTACAGATCGATCCGACACAGCCGGGGGCGCGGATGCAGTTCATGCTCGCTGATGCGGGGCCGGTCGCGGTGGTGACCACCGCGGAGTTGGCCGAGCGGGTGCAGGGCTATGAGCTGTCGGTGATCGAGGTCAACGATGCGCGCATCGACACCCAGCCCAGCACTGGATTGCCGGGGCCGGCAGAGGACGACATCGCGTATCTGATTTACACCTCGGGCACTACTGGTGTGCCTAAGGGGACGGCCACCACCCACCGCAACGTGACCCGACTGTTCGAGGCACTGGATTTCGGTATCATCCCTGCGCCAGAGCAGGTGTGGTCGCAGTGTCATTCGTTGGCGTTTGACTATTCGGTGTGGGAGATCTGGGGGGCGCTGTTATACGGCGGGCGGTTGGTGGTGGTGCCCGAGTCGGTGGTGCGTTCACCAGAAGACTTGCTCGAAGTGTTGGTGGGTGAGCAGGTCAGTGTGCTCAGTCAGACACCGTCGGCGTTTTATGCGTTGCAGAGCGCTGAGGGGCTTGCACCTGAGTTGGCTGATCAGCTCACGTTGTCGACTGTGGTGTTCGGTGGTGAGGCGCTCGAGCCGCAGCGGCTTGGGGGGTGGTTGGAGCGTCATCCGGTGTTGCCGCGGTTGATCAATATGTATGGCATTACCGAGACGACGGTGCACGCCTCGTTGCGGGAGATCGCCGCCGGCGATGTTGAGCGCATGGTCAGCCCGATCGGGGTGCCGTTGGCGCATCTGGGGTTTTTTGTGCTCGATAACTGGTTGCGTCCGGTGCCCGCTGGGGTGGTCGGTGAGTTGTATGTGGCGGGCG
>NZ_LZIF01000126.1 GCF_001667145.1 Mycobacterium sp. 852002-51971_SCH5477799-a | reverse complement strand
GGGGGGGCGGGGGGGGGGCGCCCGCGCCCCCCACTTCGATGAGGCCGCTGGAACCCGGGTTGCGGCGCGGCAGCAAGGTGACCGACGGCCCGGACGCGTCCGGGGCGGTGCGCGACGCCGGTTCCTGCGGGCCGTCGTCCCGCCCGGTGTCATCCGCGGCGGCGACGGTCGCGCTGGCCACCTTGGCGCTCGGCGAGGAGACCGCGCGGATGTGGCGCGGCGGCGGCGACTCGGCGACAGCCAGGCCGGCGAGCACCGTCGGCGGCAGGTAGACCTCGGCGGTGGTGCCCGAGCCCGATTCGTTGGCCGCGGGGCCGCGCAGGCCCACCCGGATGCCGTGCCGGTCCGCGATCCGGCCGACCACGAAGAGACCCATGTGCCGGGCGTTGTCGGGGCTGACGTCGCCGCCAGCCTGCAGCCGCATGTTCGCCATGCGCCGGTCGGCGTCGTTCATCCCCAGACCGGCGTCGGCGATCCGCACCACAACTCCCCCGTCGCGGCCGCGTGACGCCGAGACGCGGGCGGACGTCGTCGGCGGCGAGTAGCGCAGCGCGTTGTCGATCAGCTCCGCGAACAGATGGATGGCACCACCGGCGGCCGCGCCGATCAGCGCACAGTCGGGCATCCCGGCGAGTTCGACGCGGCGGTAGTCCTCGACCTCGGACACCGCGGCGTTGATCACCGTGGCCAGCGGCACCGGGTCACGCTGGTCGCGTGCGAGCTGCGCGCCGGCCAGCACCAGCAGGTTGGCGCTGTTCCGGCGCAGCCGCGCCGCAAGGTGGTCGAGCCGGAACAGGCTGTCGAGGCGGTCCGGATTCTCCTCGTTGCGCTCCAGCCGGTCGATGAGCGCCAGCTGCTGGTCCACCAGCGTGCGGTTGCGCCGCGACATGGTCTCGAACATGTCGTTGACCAGCAGCCGCAACCGCGCCTCGTCGCCTGCCAGCAGCAGGGCCTGGGTGTGCAGCTCGTCGACCGCGTGCGCGACCTGCCCGATCTCCTCGGTGGTGTACACCGGCAGCGGGCTCGGAACCGGTTCGGCCCCACCGGCTTTCACGCTCGCGATCTCCTCTTCGAGATCGGTGTGGGCAACTTTGAGCGCGCCGTCACGCAGGATGCGCAGCGGCCGCACCAGCGCGCGCGCCACCAACAGCACGACCCCGAGCGCGATCACGATGGCGGCCAGCACCAGCGCGGCGTCCAGGATCGCGGCCGAGCGGCGTTCGGCGGCCTGGGCGTGCACCGACTTGGTCACCGATGCGGTGGAATCCTTGATGACCTGATCGGCGATGTCGTCGGTGGTCTGGATCGAACGCAGCAGGTCGGCGTTGTCGACGAGCACGCTGGCCGGATCGGACATGATCGCCATCCGGCTCACCATCTGCTGTTGCAGCGTCTTGGCCTCGGGTGAGCCGGCGCCGAGCACTTCGCTCATGCCGAACAGCGTCGACGGTTCGGTGCCCGCCAGGGTGATCATCGAGGTCCGCAGCTGCGGCTCGGGAAGCTCGGCCCCGCGGGTGATCAGGATCTTCTGCATTGTCATCTGGCCGCGGGCGCCGACCGCCCGGCTCAGACCCTGCGCCTCGGCGCGGATCTTTTCGTCGTCGACGCGAACCGAGGCGTTGATGACGTCTTCGGCCGTCAACAGGATCGGCGCGTAGAGCGTCACCCGCTCCCGCAAACCGAGGCTGGGGTCGGCCGCCTTGTTCACCAGCATCTGCCCGCCCTCGAGCAGGTTGCTCACGCCCGAGCTGACGTCGGCGCTGACGTTGGTGTCGTCCAGCCTGGCCTGCAACTCGTACTTGCGCGCCTCGTAGTTCTTCTTGGCGCCCTCGAGGTCGCGTCCGGTGGAACTGGCCACCAGCGCGACGTCGAGCGCCGACATGTACTTGGTGATCACCGGCGCCACGTCGGCGCGGGTGGCCGCCAGCCGCAGGCCGGCCGCGTTGGCCATCGCGCCGTGGATGCGCAGCGCCCCGAACGCCGTCGCCAATACCAGCGGGACCAGCACGATCGCCAGCACCTTCCAGCGCACCGGCCAGTTGCTCAGCGACCAGGTCGGCGGGCGTTTGGCACGCCCGGCCTCCGCACCGCTGTTGGGTGCGGCCTCGACGACATCCGCCTCGGCCGGTTTGGCCGGGCGGGTGAACATGGTCACGTGATCGCGGCCGCGCGAGCGGCCGCTGCGCTGACACTGAGCGCTGAAGGAAACGAGAGGCTCATGAAACTTCCTGCTTTATTTGGCCCGCCCCGCGCCAAATACGCGTGTGCGTGTAGGTGTGGCAATCCGACGAGTATGACAGCCCGCAGCGCATGCCACCAGAATCGTTACTGAGCAGACAGGTCCCTCCAAGGTGGCGCCGCACCCGCGCGGCCACCCCTGGCAAACACCGGAACGCGACAGGCTAAGCGGGCCGAAGGAGCGCAACGAGGAAATCGGAGTCGTCGGTGAACGGCCGCATGTCCCACGTTGACAGCAGCAGATCGGGCGCAAAGCCCGCGTCGGCCGCGTCGTTGAGGAAGTCGGCGAACTCGTATTCGCGGTAGGCGCCGAAGCCGATCGCCGCGCGGCCATCGTCGGCGACGTGGGCGCGCAGCCGGCTCAGCACCTGGACCCGGGTGCTGGGGGCGAGGAACGCCATGACGTTGCCGGCCGACACGATGACGTCGAAAGGTTCGGAGATGCCGCGCGCGGGCAGGTCCAGCTCGGCGAGGTCGCCGACCAGCCAGCGCGGCCCGGGGTAGTCCTGCTCGGCCGCCTCGATCAGCGCCGGGTCCACGTCCACGCCGACCACATCGTGACCGGCCTGCGCCAGATACCCGCCGAGGCGCCCGGGCCCGCAGCCGGCGTCGAGAATCCGCGCGCCGCGCGGCGCCATCGCGTCCACGAAACGGGCCTCGCCGGCCAGGTCGTCACCGGCGCGGGCCATGGCACGGAAACGCTCGATGTACCACTGCGAATGCCCCGGATCGGCAGTGACCTTCTGCATCCAGATGCTCTGCTCGACCATGCGACCATTATCCCGTTGTGTTCAAGCTGATGTTCTACTCGCCGCGGATCCCGCCCAACACCGGCAACGCCATCCGGACGGTGGCGGCGACGGGCTGCGAATTGCATTTGGTCGAGCCGATGGGTTTCGACCTGTCCGAACCCAAGCTGCGCCGGGCGGGCCTGGACTATCACGACCTCGCATCGGTCACCGTGCACGCGTCGCTGGCGGCCGCCTGGGCGGCGCTGTCACCGCAGCGGGTGTTCGCGTTCACCTCGCACGCGCCGACCTCGTTCGCCGACGTGCGCTACCGGGCCGGCGACGTGCTGATGTTCGGTCCCGAGCCCACCGGGCTGGACGCCGCGACGCTGGCCGACCCGCACGTCACCGCGCAGGTGCGCATCCCGATGCTGGCGGGCCGGCGCTCGCTGAACCTGTCCAACGCCGCGGCGATCGCCGTCTACGAAGCCTGGCGGCAGCACGGCTACGCCGGCGCGGTGTAGCGACGAGTTCTGCATCAGAAAAGAGTCAGCCTTGATATGCCTAAATTCATCACGATCGGTTACGGCGAAGAGGCCGGATACCGCCAATTGACCGGCGACCGCAAACAGGCCGCACACGCCCGCGACGACGAACTCCGCGCGTCCGGCGCGCTAGTGGGTCGAGCTGGGGACCCCGTCCAGGTGCGCAACCCGGACGGCGCGGGGATACGCATCGAGCCCGGCCCCTTCCTGCGATCGGCGTTGCCGATCGCAGGGTTCGCGGTCATCGACGCCGACGACATTGACGCGGCGATCGAGCGGGTGAGCCAGACGCCGTGTGCGGTCGCGCACGGGATCGTCGAGGTTTGGCCTCTTCAGACCTGATTACCAGGCATTCCAGTGCGTGAGCTGCTCGGCGGGCAGCCTCTTGGCCGGGCGGAAGTCGGTGCCCTTGGTGTAGGCGATCGGAAACAGCCCGCCCTGGCTGTACTTGTCGTGCGGGATGCCGAGCACGTCCGCGACCTGCTGTTCACCGTCACCCAGCAGGTGCAGCGTCGTCCAGCAGGACCCCAAACCCCGCGAGCGAAGTGCCAGGCAGAAGCTCCAGACTGCCGGAAACAGCGAAGCCCAGAACGAGACGCCGCCCAGCGGCTGCTTCTCCTCTCGGCCGAAGATGCAGGGGATCATCAGCACCGGTGCCTCGTGCATGTGCTCGGCGAGGTAGGTCGCGGAGTCGCGGACCTTGTCCATCCGTTCCCCCCGGGTGTCCCCCTCGCCGTACTCGGGAGCGGGCGAGGCGAGGTAGGCCCGCGCGTTGGCCAGGTAGACGTCGGCGATCGCCTTCTTCTTGTCCGCATCCTCGACGAAAACCCATTGCCAGCCCTGCGAATTGGAGCCGGTGGGCGCCTGCAGCGCCAGTTCGAGGCATTCCATCAGCACGTCGCGGCCCACCGGCTTGTCGAAGTCGAGACGCTTGCGGACCGAGCGGGTGGTGGTGAGGACTTCGTCGACGGACAGGTTGAGGGTCATGTTGTGGAGACTACCGAGGCGGCCGGCCGCGGGAGGTACCCACAATCGGCGCACCGGTCACCGGAAGTCGCGGGACTTCGAGCCGACCGCCAGAGTGATGCGGCCCAGCCGTTCGGCGACGACGGTGATCGCGCCGCTGGCGTTTTGGACCTGCCCGCGCACCAGCAGCGCCGGGGCCGAGTTCGCCAGCTTGCGATGCCGTGACCACACCCACGGCGCGCAGAGCACGTTGATCATCCCGGTTTCGTCCTCGAGGTTGATGAACGTGACCCCCTGCGCCGTGCCGGGCCGCTGCCGATGGGTGACCGCGCCCGCGATCAGCACGCGGTCGCCGTCGGGAATCGAGCCCAGCTGCTCGGCGGGCACCACCCCCATCGCGTCCAGATCGGCCCGCAGGAACTGCGTCGGATAACTGTCCGGGGAGACACCGGTGGCCCACACGTCGGCGGCGGCCAGTTCCAGCTCGCTCATCCCGGGCAGCGCCGGGACGTGCGACGACGATCCCACCCCGGGCAGTCGGCCCGGCCGCTGGGTGGCCGCGGCTCCGGCCGCCCACAACGCCTCACGCCGGGACATGTCGAAGCAGGCAAAAGCCCCCGCCGTCGCCAGCGCCTCGGTCTGCGGCACCGAAAACTGCAGCCGGGTCGTCAAGTCCAGCAGAGAAGCGAACGGGCCGTTGGCTTTTCGCTCCTCGACGAGTTGCTCGGCCAGGTCGTCGCCGATATGGCGGACAGCGCCCAGCCCCAGGCGAACCTCGGTTCCGGCGTTGTGCAGGGTGGCATGCGCCAGGCTGGCGTTGACATCCGGACCGTGCACCGTCACGCCGTGCCGGCGCGCATCGGCCACCAGCGATTGCGGCGAGTAGAACCCCATCGGCTGGGCGCGCAGCAGCGCCGCGCAGAACGCCGCCGGGTGATGCAGCTTGAACCACGACGAGTAGAAGACCAGCGACGCGAAGCTCAGCGCATGGCTTTCGGGAAAGCCGAAATTAGCGAAGGCTTCCAGCTTTTCGTAGGTGCGGTCGATCACCTCGTCGGCGGCGCCGTGCAGCTCGCGCATGCCCTCGTAGAACCGACAGCGCAGCCGTCGCATGCGTTCGGCCGAGCGTTTGGACCCCATGGCGCGGCGCAGCTGATCGGCCTCGGCGGCCGAGAAGCCGGCGCAGTCGACCGCGAGCTGCATCAGCTGCTCCTGAAAGAGCGGCACCCCCAACGTCTTTCGCAGGGCCGGTTCCATCGACGGATGGTCGTAGACTACCGGGGCCTCCCCGTTGCGCCGCCGGATGTAGGGATGCACCGACCCGCCCTGGATGGGGCCTGGGCGAATCAGCGCGACCTCCACCACCAGGTCGTAGAACACCCGCGGCCGCAGGCGCGGCAGCGTGGCCATCTGCGCGCGCGACTCCACCTGGAACACGCCGACCGAATCGGCGCGGGCCAGCATCTCATACACCGCCGGCTCGGAGAGGTCGAGGCGGGCCAGGTCCACCTCGATCCCCTTGTGCTCGGCCACCAGGTCGATGGCATAGTGCAGCGCCGAGAGCATCCCCAGCCCGAGCAGGTCGAACTTCACCAAACCGATTGCCGCACAGTCGTCTTTGTCCCACTGCAGGACGCTGCGGTTCTCCATGCGCGCCCACTCCACCGGGCACACGTCGGCGATCGGACGGTCGCAGATCACCATGCCGCCGGAATGAATGCCCATGTGCCGCGGCAGGTTCCGGATCTGGTTGGCCAGGTCGACCACCGGTTCGGGGATGCCGTCGACATCGGGTGAGTCGGCCAGCCCGTTCCAGTGGTTGATCTGCTTGCTCCACGCGTCCTGCTGCCCCTGCGAGAAGCCCAGGGCGCGGGCCATGTCGCGCACCGCGATCTTTCCCCGGTAGGTGATGACGTTGGCGACCTGGGCGGCGTAGTCGCGGCCGTACTTGTCATAGACGTACTGGATGACCTTTTCGCGCTGATCGGACTCGATGTCCATGTCGATGTCGGGCGGCCCGTCGCGGGCCGGCGACAGGAAGCGCTCGAACAGCAACTCGTTGGCCACCGGGTCGACGGCGGTGACACCGAGGGCGTAACAGACCGCGGAGTTGGCCGCCGATCCCCGGCCCTGGCACAGGATGTTGTTCTCCCGGCAGAACCAGGCGATGTCGTGCACCACCAGGAAATAGCCCGGAAATGTAAGCTGGGCAATGACTTTGAGTTCGTGTTCGATCTGTGCATACGCGCGAGGCGCGTGCTCGGCCGACCCGTAACGGTCGCGCGCCCCGGCCATGGTCAGCTGCCGCAGCCAGCTGTCCTCGGTGTGTCCGGCGGGAACGTCGAACGGCGGCAGCTGCGGCGCGATGAGCGCCAGCCCGAACGCGCACTGCTCGCCAAGCTCGGCGGCCGCGGTCACCGGGTCAGGGCCCCCAAGGGGCACATGCGCGAACAGCCGGGCCATCTCCTCACCGGAGCGCAGGTGCGAACCACCCAACGGAGCCAGCCACCCGGCGGCCGAATCCAGCGACTGCCGGGCCCGGATGGCGCCCATCGCCATGGCCAGCCGGCGGCGCGACGGCCCCGCGAAATGCGCGCCGGTGGTGGCGACGACGCCGACACCGAAGCGCGGGGCCAGCGCGGCCAGCACCCCGTTGCGTTCGTCGTCGAGCGGTTGACCGTGATGGGTCAGCTCGATGCTGACCCGATGAGCCCCGAACCGGTCCACCAAATCGGCCAGCGCCCGCTCCGCCGCCGAGGGTCCGCCCTCGCAAAGCGCTTGGCGGACATGCCCTTTGCGACAACCCGTCAGGATGTGCCAGTGCCCGCCCGCGGCTTCGGTCAGCGCGTCGAAATCGTAGCGGGGCTTGCCCTTCTCGCCGCCGGCCAGATGGGCCGTGGCCAGTTGCCGCGACAACCGCCGGTAACCCTCGGCGCCGCGGGCCAGCACCAGCAGATGCGGGCCGGGCGGATCCGGCTGCTCGGTGCGGGCACCCGGGCCAAGCGACAGTTCGGCACCGAACACGGTGCGCATGTCGAGTTCGGCCGCCGCTTCGGCGAACCGCACCGCCCCGTACAAGCCGTCGTGGTCGGTGAGCGCCAGGGCGCGCAGGTCCAGCCGGGTCGCCTCCTCGACCAGCTCCTCGGGTGTGCTGGCCCCATCCAGGAAGCTGTACGCCGAATGCGCATGCAGTTCGGCATAAGCGACGGACGAGCTGGACGCCCGGCCGTCATCCGGCGGCTGATACGTCGCGCGCCTGCGCGACAGCGGGCCGTCGGATTCCGGGCCCGCCGATTCCCCGGCATGGCGCGGCTTGCTGTCGAGCACCCGCTCCATTTCCGCCCAGCTCGGCGGTCCGTTGAACCAGCCCACGCATGCGAGTATATCGAACTGGTGTTCGACAAGACCTCGACTCAGCGCAACGGTTGGCTGACCACCGTGAGAAGGTTGGTCAATGGGCAAGTCCGGGCCGGTCGTCATCGACCCGCGCCGCCATGACGCGGTGCTGTTCGACACCGACGCCGCGCTCGGCTCATCCTTGGCCGCACAGCTGCGCGAGATCGGGGTGGACGCCGCCGTCATTGCGGCGGACGGCCCGGTGCAGGCGGCCAATGGTCTACGGGTGCGCCCCGGCCGCTGCGTGGTGGTCGCCGGGGACCCCGCGGGGGTCGAGGCCGCGCGCGCCGCGGGCTTCGCGTTGGTGATCGGCGTCGACCCGGCCGGTCACGGCGACGCGCTGCGTGAGGCCGACGCGGTGGTCGCCGATCTGGGCGACGTGACCGTGCGGACCGGCGACCGTCGCATGTCGCAGCTGCCCGACGCGTCGCAGGCCTTGGCCGATGGGCTGGCCGGCCGGCGACCGGCGGTGTTCTTCGACTTCGACGGCACCCTGTCCGACATCGTCGACGACCCGGACTCGGCGCGGCCGGTCGCCGGGGCCACCGAGGCGCTGGAAAAGCTGGCCGCGCGGTGCCCCGTCGCGGTGTTGTCCGGCCGCGACCTCGCCGACGTCACGAAACGCGTTGGCGTGCCAGGTGTTTGGTATGCGGGCAGCCACGGTTTCGAGTTGACCGCCCCCGACGGCACGCATCACCAGAACGACGACGCGGCCGCGGCCATCCCCGTGCTCGAGCGGGCGGCCGGTGAACTGCGCGACCGGCTCGGTGCGATTGCCGGTGTTGTGGTGGAGCACAAGCGATTCGGGGTGGCCGTGCATTACCGCAACGCCGAACGCGACCGGGTCGGCGAGGTGCTGGCGGCGGTGCGCGCGGCGGGTCGCCGCGACGAGCTTCGGGTCACCACCGGCCGCGAGGTCATCGAGCTGCGCCCAGACCTGGACTGGGACAAGGGAAAAACGCTGCGCTGGGTGATCGATCACCTGCACCAGGCCGGGTCGGGTTCGCTGACGCCGGTCTACCTCGGCGACGACATCACCGACGAGGACGCGTTCGACGCGGTGCGCACCGATGGCGTGCCCATCCTGGTGCGGCACGACGACGACGGCGACCGCGCCACCGCGGCGCTATTCGCCCTGGACAGCCCAGCTCGGGCGGGCGAATTCACCGACCGGCTGGCGGATCAGCTGGGGAGCTAGGCGTATTCCACGGCGCCGTCGTCGAGCACCACCCGGGCGTCGGCCCCGTCCGGACCGGAAGCCTCGGTGCGGAACACCGCCTTGCCCGGCTCGGTGCGCCAGACCAGCGTGGTGAGTGTCTCGCCGGGGAACACCGGCGAGGTGAACCGCGACGCGATCGAGGTGACGTTGGCCGCGACGCCCTGGCCCAGCTCGGACACCAGCGCGCGACCCGATACCCCGTAGGTGCACAGCCCGTGCAGGATCGGCTTGGGGAAGCCGGCCAGCTCCCGGGCGAACCACGGGTCGCTGTGCAGCGGGTTGCGGTCACCGGAGAGCCGGTAGATCAGCGCCTGGTCTTCGCGGGTGGGCAGCGGGATGCGCGCGTCGGGCTCGCGGTCCGGGAATTCCGGTGCGACCGGCCGCTGACCCGGCATGCCCCCGAAGCCACCCTCGCCCCGGATGACCAGCGTGGTGAGCGTCTCGGCGATCAGCTGCCCGGATTCCGGCTCGGTGCCCCGGCCGCGCAACACCAGGATCGCGTTCTTGCCCTCGCCTTTGTCCTGGATGTCGGCGACCTCGGAAACCACCGAGAGCTTGCCCGCGGGCGGCAGCGGCGCATGCAGCCGGATGCTCTGCGATCCGTGTAACAGCATGGCCCAGTTGAACTTTCCGACCAGGCCGGCCGCGCCGAAGGCCGGACAGCAGATGACCGCATACGTGGGCAACACCTGCTGGTCGATGTCGTGGCTGTTCTCGGTGGTGAAAGGCAGGTCGTCGACCCCGGCGCCGACACCGAGCGCGTAGAGCAGAGTGTCCCGGTCGGTCCATTCGAACTGCACGGGCTCGGTGACCGCCCCGACGGCACTCGGATCAATCGCCATAGAAGTCTCCTGATCGTTGGTAGGGATCCTCGGTCCACTCTGGCATCCGACGAAATCGCGACGCTACTCCAGGCCGCGCGGTAACAAACCAGCGCAAACCCTTCCCACCGGAGCCGTCGGCAGGGCAGGCTATCGACATGCCCAAGCGCAGGATGATCCGGAAAGCCGCGGTGGCGCTCGCCGCACTCACCGCCACGATGATCGTCGCCGGCTGCGGTGGTTCGCCACAGGCCCGCTCCATCACCGTCACATTCATCCGGCACGCCCAGTCCGAGGCCAACGCCGCCGGCATCATCGACACCGAGGTACCGGGGCCGGGGCTGACCCCGGAGGGCAAGGGGCAGGCCGAACAGCTCGCGCACCAACTGGGCCACAAGGACTACGACAGCGTCTACGCCTCCACCATGACCCGGGCTCAGCAAACCGCCGCTCCGTTGGCCGCCGCGCTCGGCAAGCGGGTGGAGGTCCTGCCCGGCATCCAGGAGATCAACGCCGGCTGGTACAACGGCAAACCCGATTCGATGTCGAAGTCGACGTACATGCTGGCGCCGGTGGACTGGATCAACGGCGACGTCTCCAACAGCATCCCCGGCTCGGTGAGCGGCAAGGAGTTCAACGAACAGTTCACCGCGGCCGTCAACAAGATCTACAACAGCGGCCATCGCAACCCGGTGGTGTTCTCGCACCGGAACTCGATCATGGTGTGGACGCTGATGAACGTGCAGAACGCCAAGGACAGCCTGATGGACAGCCACCCGATTCCCAACACGGGCCGGGTGGTGATCAGCGGTAACCCGATGACCGGCTGGACGCTGGTCGACTGGGACGGGATCCGCGACTTCAGCAACTAGCGCCCCGCGCTGAACGTCACAGTTGACGTGCGCGGCTGCCACCGCCACCATGTCTTCATGCGGTATGTCGTTACCGGCGGTACCGGGTTTATTGGTCGCCGTGTCGTGTCTCGTCTTGTGGAGTCCCGCCCCGACGCGCAGGTGTTCGTGCTCGTGCGACGGCAGTCGCTGGGCCGCTTCGAGCGGCTCGCCGAACAGTGGGGGGAGCGGGTGAAACCGCTGGTCGCCGGCCTGCCGGAACTGGAGCTGAGCGACGAGACCCTCGCCGAGCTGGGCCAGATCGATCACGTGGTGCACTGCGCGGCGATCTACGACCTGACCGCCGGTGAGCCCGAGCAGCGGGCCAGCAACGTCGAGGGCACCCGCGCGGTGATCGAGCTGGCGCAGCGGCTGGACGCCACGCTGCACCACATGTCGTCGATCGCCGTGGCGGGCGATTTCGCCGGCGAATACACCGAGGACGATTTCGACGTCGGCCAGCAACTGCCGACCCCGTATCACCAGACCAAGTTCGAGGCCGAGCTGCTGGTGCGCTCGGCGCCCGGACTGCGTCATCGCATCTACCGCCCGGCGGTGGTGGTGGGCGATTCACGCACCGGCGAGATGGACAAGGTGGACGGGCCGTACTACTTCTTCGGCGTGCTGGCCAAGCTGGCCGTACTCCCGTCGTTGACCCCGATGCTGCTGCCCGACACCGGTCGCACCAACATCGTCCCGGTCGACTACGTCGTCGACGCGCTGGTCGCGCTGATGCATGCCGAAGGCCGCGACGGGCAGACGTTCCACCTGACCGCCGAGAAAACCATTGGCCTGCGCGGCATCTACCGCGGCGTGGCCAAGGCGGCCGGGCTGCCGCCGCTGCGCGGTTCGCTCCCCCGCTCGGTGGCCGCCCCGGTGCTCAAGGTGCGCGGACGCGCCAGGGTCGTGCGCAACATGGTGGCCACCCAGCTCGGCATTCCCGCCGAGGTGTTCGAAGTCGTAGACCTGGTCCCCACCTTTGTCAGTGAGAAGACGCGAAACGCCTTGCGGGGCAGCGGTATAGCCGTTCCGGAGTTCTCCAGTTACGCCCACAAGCTGTGGCGGTACTGGGCGGAGCACCTCGATCCGGACCGTGCTCGCCGCGACGATCCGCAGGGACCGTTGCAGGGCAGGCACGTCATCATCACCGGCGCGTCCAGCGGCATCGGCCGGGCTGCGGCGATCGCTATCGCGGAGCGGGGAGCCACCGTGTTCGCGCTGGCCCGCAACGGTGAGGCGCTGGATTCGCTGGTCGCCGAGATCCGCGCCAATGGTGGCGCCGCCCATGCCTTTACCTGCGATGTCACCGATTCCGCGTCGGTGGAACATACGGTGAAAGACATCTTGGGGCGCTTCGACCATGTCGACTACCTGGTGAACAACGCCGGTCGGTCGATCCGCCGCTCGGTGGTCAACTCGACCGACCGGCTACACGACTACGAACGGGTGATGGCGGTCAACTATTTCGGCGCGGTGCGGATGGTGCTCGCGCTGCTACCGCATTGGCGCGAGCGCCGGTTCGGTCACATCGTCAACGTGTCGAGCGCCGGCGTGCAGGCCCGCAATCCCAAGTACAGCTCCTACCTGCCGTCCAAGGCCGCGCTGGACGCGTTCTCCGACGTGGTGGGTTCGGAGGTGCTGTCCGACCACATCACCTTCACCAACATCCACATGCCGCTGGTGCGCACCCCCATGATCGTGCCGTCACACCGGCTCAACCCGGTGCCGGCGATCAGCCCCGAGCGTGCGGCGGCGATGGTGGTGCGCGGCCTGGTGGAAAAGCCGGCCCGCATCGACACCCCGCTGGGCACGCTCGCCGAGGCCGGCAATTACTTCGCGCCGAGGACGTCGCGGCGCGTTCTGCACCAGCTCTACCTCGGCTACCCCGATTCGGCCGCGGCGCGCGGGCTGACCGCCGCACCCGCCCCGGCCCCGCGGACCGCTCGCCGCAAGCCCAGCCGGCCCGTGCGCGCCGTCACCCGGGGCATCCGAGCGCCCCGCCCGGTCAAGCGGCTGGTCCGCCTGGTGCCCGGGGTGCACTGGTGATCATTTCTGCAGCGTGAACTGGTTGACGTCGGTGTATCCGATCCGGAACGCGTCGGCGCAACCGGTCAGGTATTTCATGTACCGCTCGTAGACTTCCTCGGACTGCACCGCGATGGCCTCGTCCTTATGGGCTTGCAATGCGGCGGCCCAGATGTCGAGGGTCTTGGCGTAGTGCGGCTGCAGCGACTGCACCCGGCTCACCGTGAAACCGTTCGCGGTGGCCCGCTCTTCCACCATCGGTATCGACGGCAGCCGCCCGCCCGGGAAGATCTCGGTGACAATGAATTTGATGAACCTGGCGAATGTGAACGAGATCGGCATGCCGCGCTCGGCCATCTCCGTCGGGTGCAGCCCGGTGATCGTGTGCAGCAGCATGACCCCGTCGTCGGGCAGCAGGTCATGCATCAGGGTGAAGAACGCGTCGTAGCGCTCGTGCCCGAAGTGCTCGAAGGCGCCGATGCTGACGATCCGGTCGACCGGCTCGTCGAACTTCTCCCAGCCCTCCAGCAGCACCCGGGCCGAGCGAGGGCTCCCGGACCGGGCGATCAGCTGCTCGACGTGCTCGGCCTGGTTGCGGCTCAGGGTGAGGCCGACGACGTTGACGTCGTACTTTTCCACGGCGCGCATCATGGTGGCGCCCCACCCGCAGCCGACGTCTAGCAACGTCATGCCCGGCTGCAGGCCAAGTTTGCCGAGCGCGAGGTCGATTTTGGCGATCTGCGCCTCTTCCAGCGTCATGTCGTCGCGCTCGAAGTAGGCGCAGCTGTACGTCTGGGTCGGGTCCAGAAACAGCCGGAAGAAATCGTCCGACAGGTCGTAGTGGGCCTGCACATCGTCGAAGTGCGGCGTTAAGTCTGTCCCCTCGGGGGGCTCCGACGTCGTTGGCATCGTGCCAGCCTAGCCCCGGTATCTTGGAAACAATGAACTCGCCCGTTTTCGTCGACGTCGATACCGGCGTCGACGATGCGCTGGCGCTGATGTACCTGTTCGCCAGCCCCGATGCCGAAGTGGTCGGCATCGCCTCGACCGGAGGAAACGTTGGGGTGGAGCAGGTTTGCGAAAACAACCTGGGCCTGCTGGAGCTGTGCGAACGTACCGGCATCCCGGTCTCCAAGGGTTACGAACAGACCCTGACCGGGCCGATGCGGCTGCCGTCAAAAGTCCACGGCCCAAGGGGATTGGGCTACGCCGACCTGCCGCCGGGCTCGGGCCGGCTCACCGACTACGACTCGGCCGGCGCCTGGGTGCGTGCGGCGCGCGCCTCCCCCGGCGAGCTCATCGGCGTGGCGACCGGGCCGCTGACCAACCTGGCGCTGGCACTGCGCGCCGAGCCCGAGTTGCCGGCGCTGCTCAAGCGGCTGGTGATCATGGGCGGTTCCTATGATCACCGGGGCAACACCACCGCGGTCGCGGAGTGGAACATCAGCGTCGACCCTGAGGCGGCGGCCGAGGTGCTGGCCGCCTGGTGTCCGAAAGTCGCTGATCAACAGCGGCTTCCGATCTTGTGCGGCCTCGATCTGACGCGCAAGGTGGCGATGACGCCCGATCACCTGGCGCGGCTGGCGGCGGCCGCGGAGTCGACGACGACACGGCTGAGCGAACATGACACGCCCGGAACCCGGTCGACGGCGTCCAACCCGCTGATTCGGGTGATCGAGGACGCGATGCGGTTCTACCTGGAGGCCTATCACGAGCTCGGTCACGGGTATCAGGCACACCTGCACGATCCGCTGGCCGCCGCCGTCGCGCTGGATCCCGAGTTGGTCAAGACGCGTCCGGCGACGGTGGACATCGAGCTGACCGGAACGCTGACGCGCGCCATGACGGTGACCGACTGGTCGGACCGTCGAGAACCCAACGCGCTCATCGGGATTGACGTGGATGCGGCAGCGTTTTTCGATCGGTTCATCGAGCAGGTGGGGCGGTTTGCGCATCAATTAGGGGGTGTCCGATGAAGATTCGTGCGATCGAGCTGATCCGGGCCGGGTGGGGCGCGGTGTTGCTGACCGCCCCGGGCGAGGTGCTCGAGCACATCCATGGGGTGCGGGTGGACGGCAAGGCGCTCGTGGTCACCCGGATCCTGGGGGCACGCCATGTGACCCAGGCGCTGCTATCGGGTGTCAACCCCGGCCCGGAGGTGCTGGCGGCCGGGGTCTGGGTCGATACCGTGCACTCGGCGACCGCACTCGGCCTGGCCGTGGTCGACCGGCGCCGCGCTCGCGGTGGGGCGGCCGACGCCGTCGTCGCGGCGTCGTGGGCGGTCCTGGGCTGGCGCCACCTGCGCGACGGCAAAGCCAGGACCGAGGGGGTGCGCGGCCGCGACCGGCTGGCCCGCACCGTGGTGGGCGCGCTGCCCGGGGGGCACGGGCTGATGGCGCGAGCGCAGGCGGTCCGCGAGCAATAAGTGAGCTTGCCGGTATCCGGAAAGCGAAAGGCCGCCGTCCAAGTTTGTGGCGCTGGGGACAATGACGCATGTGTTTTTATGTTTGGGTGGGGAGGGGGCTCGACGTCGTGTGTCGACAGCTCTCAAGTGAAAGGTTCTGCGAGTCATGACCGAGTTGGTTACCGGGAAATCGTTGCCCAATGTGGTCGTCACTGGTGTCGCCATGACGACCGCGTTGGCAACTGATGCCGAAACCACCTGGAAGTTGTTGTTGGACAGCCAAAGTGGTATCCGCAAACTCGAGGATTCGTTCGTCGAAGAGTTCGACCTGCCGGTGCGCATCGGCGGGCATCTGCAGGAGGAATTCGACGCCGGACTGACGCGCGCCGAACGCCACCGGATGGGTTACCTGCAGCGGATGTCGACGGTGTTGAGCCGGCGGGTCTGGGAGAACGCCGGTTCGCCGGAGGTCGACAGCAACCGGCTGATGGTGTCCATCGGCACCGGCCTGGGGTCCGCCGAGCAGATCGTGTTCAGTTACGACGATTTGCGGGCTCGCGGCATGAAGGGGGTCTCACCGCTGGCGGTGTCGAAGTACATGCCCGACGGCGCCGCCGTCGCGGTGGGGCTGGAGCGGCACGCCAAGGCCGGGGTGATCACGCCGGTGTCGGCGTGCGCGTCGGGGTCTGAGGGTGT
>NZ_LZIF01000125.1 GCF_001667145.1 Mycobacterium sp. 852002-51971_SCH5477799-a | reverse complement strand
AAGGCCGGCCCGTATCTGGCGCGCGGCGCGGCCGACCTGGTGCCGACGGCGCAGCTGCTGGACACCTACAGCCCCGAAATCTATTGCACGCTGCACAACTACCACGACATCGTGCCCATCACCGGTGCCTCCGAGGGCGGGTTCAATGGCTACTCATTGAACATGGACACCGAGGTCACATCGGGGCTCGGTCTGATCGCGAACCCGCTGTCGCTCGCCGCCGTCGCGGCGCTCACGCTGGGGCTCGGCGGCGCCGCCGGCCTGGTGGGCGGTGCGCCCAACCCCTACATCTATCCCGAGAACCTGCCTCGGGTGAACGCGCGCGGCGGCCCGGGCGGTGCGCCGGGTTGCTGGCAGCCCATCACCCACGACCTCTGGCCCGCACCAGAGTTGGTAATGGACTCCGGTAACAGCCTCGCGCCCTACAACCACCTCGACACCGGATCGCCGTATGCGATCGAATACGTCTGGGGCCGCCAAGTAGGCGACAACACCATCAACCCGTAGCAGCCTGCTCGGACCGCGAAATAGCTGCCGGAGAACATAATTCGCCTACCGTAATGACTGGTGAGGTGCTGCCTGCCGGGGCGGTTATTCGAAAGAAGATGTTGTGCGCGCGACGGTTTGCGCCGTCGCTTTATTTGTGCCACTGCATCGCGGTACATTTCATTGGTCTTATTTCATAGGTGTACAGGCCAGCGCCCGGTGGCGACGGTCCCGAGGCGAGGGGCAGTGGTGGCGACGGTGGGTTACCCGGATAACCAACCGCGCGGGTGGCCGCCCGTCGCCGGACCCACAATCTTCGGGCTCACGGTGTAGGCCATGGAAGGTTCACCCGTTCAGATCAACGACTCGCGAGAGCCGCCCTACCGGTTCATCACCTTTGTCGTCGCGGTGGTTCTCGCCGTGATCTTCACCCTGGTCTACATCCAGTTCCGCGGAGGTTTCACTCCCAAGACCGAGTTGACGATGTTGGCGTCGCGGGCCGGGTTGGTGATGGATCCGGGTTCGAAGGTCACCTACAACGGGGTGGAGATCGGCCGGGTGGGGTC
>NZ_LZIF01000124.1 GCF_001667145.1 Mycobacterium sp. 852002-51971_SCH5477799-a | reverse complement strand
GGGGCGACGATGTTCTGGTTGGGGCTGGGCCGTAACGCGACGGTCGGACGGATGCTGATCGCCAGCGCGATCTCCAGCGCAACCACCGCGGCGATGAAGATCACCGCCAGCGAGCTGCTGACCAGCAATAAAGACTTGCGCCGACGCGCGCGTTCATCCAGAGCGATCAGGGTTTTGGCGTCGGCGTCTTCGTCGCTCACGGCGCTGTAGGCGACGTTGGTCTTGCCCTTGTCGGCGTCGGCGGCCAGGGCCTCGATGTGGCTGCGGTACTCGGGCTGATACGCCGGAAGCAGGCCGGGATGCTGCCCGGCGAGCAGGAGTGGGTCGACCTCGCCGGTGCCCGGATCGAGCGCGTAGGCCAGCGCCGCGGTCGATGACGCGAACAGCGGCGCATTCGCCGAAGCCAGCGCCGCCCCTCGCGCCAGAGCCATCTCCGGCTCGTCGGGCACGGACAACTCGAGTGAAGTCGCCGCTTCCAAAACCGGCTTGATCAGCGGGATATCGACACCGGAGCCGACGAGAACCAGTCCTTCCGGGTGCGCTTCGAGCGCGTCGGCGCTGGAGGCCATGTCGACGAGTTCGGCTACCGCCTGGTCTTCGTCGTCCGCGAGCGTTCTGCGCCGCACCTCCGAGACTGAGCCGTCAGCGGTGTCGACCACGGCCAGGGTTGCGCTGTAAGGCTCGACGAAGAGCAACGCGGTGCGCGCGTAGTTGGTGGTGTCACCGACAGCCTGCGTCAGCGCGGCCGCGGCCATGAAAGCCGAGACCAGCATGACGTTCTCGACCTTGTGCGAGATCAGGGCATCGCGCAGCATCGCCGCTTCGACATGATCGGTCCACGTCACACCCGTCGAAAGCAGTTGGTAGCCGCCGTCGGCGGCGCCTTCCCGGGTGCCGAGAATTGCCGACACCACTTCGTTGGGGGCCGTGTTGGGCACGGCAGTGCGGTGGGTGTCGACGTCGAAGTCGTCCTCGTCGACGGTGACCCCATCGGCGCTCTCGCCTTCGACCAGCACCATGCGCACCTTCGTCGGCGTCATCGAGACGCCGAGCACGATGCCCACCACCGCTTACGCTCCTCCTTGCCGGATTTGCTGTGTCGCTCCACTCGGCAACGCCACTATTCACCGATCGCCAGTGATTTCGTGCCGATAGCAGAGCGAGACCTGCACGCCCGCATATGTTGCTGGGCTGATGAAATTCTGGCGGGTGAGGCGGCATCTTTTGGCCAGCCTCAATACCCCCGACCCTACTCGTGTGATGTTGGCAGTGACCGGCGTCGGTCGCTGTGGGTTGGTTGACAATCCGGACTAGTGGCGCCCACCGCCGCCACCGCCGCCACCGCTGTGGCCGCCACCGAAGCCGCCGCCGCCACCGCCGAAGCCGCCAAGACCGCCACCGCCGCCAGGAGCCGGCGCATGACCACCACCGAGGCCGGGAAAGCCGCCGCCGCCAGGAGCCGGCGCGTGACCACCGCCGAGGCCGGGGAAGCCGCCGCCGCCAGGAGCCGGCGCGTGACCACCGCCGAGGCCCGGAAAACCGCCGCCCGGACCGCTACCGGGGGCTGGGACATGCCCGCCGCCGAGGCCGCCCGGACCGCCCGAACCAGGCAGGGGAACGTGACCGCCCGGACCACCGGCGCCAGGCGCCGGAACGTGACCGCCGCCCAAACCGCCCGGACCGCTACCAGGCGCTGGGACATGCCCGCCGCCCAAACCGCCCGGACCGCCCGAACCAGGCAGGGGAACGTGACCGCCCGGACCACCGGAACCCGGCGTCGGAACGTTACCGCCTCCCAAACCGCCCGGCCCGTTCTCGCCAGGCGTCGGATTGTGGCCGCCGCCGTAGTTACCGGGGCCGCTCGGCTTGGGTGGGGTGCCTTCGCCCGGCGGCGTCTGATGCGGCGGAGACTGCGGGATGGTGACCTGTGGCGGCTGGGGGATCCGCACCGGCGGCTGGGGCTGTATGGGCTGCGGGATGGACAGGCGCGGGGCCTCCAGCATCGGGGGGCTTTCGACCGGGTCGGGCAGCGGGATGCGGATGGGCACCGGAACCGGCACCGGAGGAACGACGACGGGAACCGGAGCCACCGGAGCCACCGGGGCCGCGGGCAGCGGAGGAGCCGCCGGCGGCGGAGCCGCGGGCAGCGGCGCGGCGACTGGCGGGCTCACCGGCTGGGGTGCGGCCGCCGGGGCGGGCAGGCTGATCTTCGCCAGCGGTTCGGACGCTTGCACCGGCGCCGGGGCCGGCGCCTGCTCGGGAACGATCAGGTGCTGACCCGGAGTGGGCTGCAAGGCAACGGTTCCCGTCGTGCGGATGCCGATCGCCAGCGCGATCTCGAGCGCCAGCACAGCGCTGATCCCGACCACCGCCAACCCGCTGCCGACCAACAGGGCCGGCCGCCGCTTCGGCTGGCTCGCTTCGGGAAGGAAAAGCTTTTCGATGACGACGGTCGGCGAATCGGCGTCGTCGTCCCCTACTGCGCTGTAGGCGAGCTCGTCGTCGCCGGGTGCCTGCCCGAACGGGACATAGAGGTACTCGGGAAGCGAGTACTGGTCGACGGCGCCGGTACCGGGATCTTGCGCGTAGGCCAGCGCCGCGGTCGACGAGGCGAACAGCGGCGCGTTCGCCGACGCCAGTGCCGCGCCGCGAGCCAGCGCCGTTTTCGGCTCCTCGGCCACACTCACGTCGAGGTACGTCGTCGACTGCAACACCGGCTGCAATGGAGCGACGTCAACGCCGGAGCCGACCAGAAACAGGCCTCCCGGCAGCAGTTCCAGCTTCTCCACCCCGGCGACCATCGCGCTGAGCTGCTGTCCAACGTCGCCGTAGGACTCGGCGTCGATCCGTTGTTTGTAGACGTCCGGGATGGAACCGTCGGCGGTCTCGACGACCGCCAGGGTCGCGGTGTCGGGCTCCACCAGCAGAACGGCGGTGCGCTCGTAACCCATTGCCGCGCCGACATTTTGCGCAAGCGCCGCAGCGGCCAAGAACGCCGAGACCAGCATTACGTTGTCGATCCGGTGAGCGGTCAGCGCGTCGCGCAGCGCCGCCGCTTCGAGTTGATCCGTCCATGTCACGCCGACGGACGACAGCTCGAGGCCGGCATCGACCGCACCCTCGCGGGTGCCCAGGATGGCGGAGACCACTTGATCGGGCCCAGGCGTCGTAGCCGCATCCTCGACGTCGGTGACGTCGAACGTGTCCTCTTCTACCGTGGCGCCGTCGGCGTATTCGCCTTCCAGGACGACCATTTCGATCGATGACGGTGCCATCGACACCCCGAGCACGATATCCAATACAAACCCCTCCAAAGGTATTGCACGATGAACCATGGCCAGGCGGAGGAAAAAAACCATGGCTAACTAAGTATCGCCCACACGAGGACCGAGAGAGCCCCTCAGAACCTATGTAGTCCTTATGAAGTTCTGATAGGAGCGCGACGGTGTAGGTCCCCGCTGGCCCTGATACTTCGAACCAACTTGCGTACTGCCGTAAGGGTGTTCAGCGGGACTGGTCAACCGCAGGATGCAGAGTTGACCGATCTTCATGCCCGGCCACAGGGTGATCGGCAGGTTGGCGACGTTGGACAGCTCCAGCGTGATGTGCCCACTGAAGCCGGGGTCGATGAACCCGGCGGTCGAGTGGGTGAGCAGGCCGAGGCGGCCCAGCGACGACTTGCCCTCCAGGCGACCGGCGAGGTCGTCGGGCAAGGTGATGAGTTCCAACGTCGAGCCGAGCACGAACTCGCCGGGATGCAGCACGAACGGCTCGCCGGCGGCGGGTTCGACCAACGTGGTCAGCTCGTCCTGCTGCTTGGCGGGATCGATATGGGTGTAGCGGGTGTTGTTGAACACCCGGAACATGGTGTCGAGCCGCACGTCGATGCTGGACGGCTGCACCAGGCTGCCTTCGAACGGGTCGATGCCCAACCGCCCGGCGGTGAATTCGGCCCTGAGGTCGCGATCGGAGAGCAGCACGCGACGAGCCTAGCTTCTGCCGATCGCGCTCAGCGGAGATAGACCTCGCTGCCGGTGGGATATCCGCCGCCAGTGGTCGTGACGTGCACGTGGTCGTAGTGGCCCAGCCGGCTCGTCTGCGCACCATTGGGCGTGTAGTAGACGCCCCGCCAGATCGCATCCTGGATGCCGAACCGGTCGGCGTTCTGCAGCACGTAGGCAACGATCGCGTTGCCCAGCGCGATGCCGCCGGCCGATTGCGGGTCGGGAATCATGACATCGAGCGCCAGGCCCAGGGGGTGCCACGGCAACGGGTCGGGGCGCACTCCCCCGATCTCGTGGATTTGGGGGAAGTCCGCGGTAATGCTGCGGGCGGTGAGGATCGTCCGGATCTGCAGGCCTTGTTCGGGGGCGATGTCGGCGGTCAGGAAACGGGCCCGGGTGTGATAGCGCGACGCCGCGGTCGGCTCGCCGTCGGGGGTTCCTCTGATAAGCCGATTCGCTGCTGCGGTCACGATTTGCACGCAGCACGGGGCAGCCTCGCTGATAACGGGCTTGGCTTCGGTATGGGGCGCGGAAGGATGGACGTCTGCGGACACCGCGAAGAACGCTGCCGCCGGGGCGAGCACCGCTGCCAGGGCCGCTGACGGTTTACGTCGCTTCCTGGCTAATCTGTGTCGACCCACCTCGAGCACATTACGGTGCGATAACGAAATAATAAATATGGGTAAGTGAATTTGTGAAAGGAATAACTCTGTTCCGGCGTGGGCGGCACACTGCGGGCGCTGCAACCCGTGTATGCGAGCTTCCTGACCTCCGCGCCTGACGCTGAGTGCTAGCCTTCCTTGGCGACAGTGCCGATGTAGTTCAATGGCAGAACATCAGCTTCCCAAGCTGAATACGCGGGTTCGATTCCCGTCATCGGCTCCACGATGGCCTGCGGGCACGCCGTTCAAACTGTTCGAAATCTGGCTGAGTGTCACGGGGTTTTCACAACCCGGTTGAAAGTGTCACCGGCCGCCCTCAGAGCGTCGTCCTGCGAGTGCGCGTACCGCCTCATAGTCAGCGACGCGTCTGTATGCCCGATCCACGCGGCGATCACCGCCACCGGCACGCGCGGGCCGCGCGTTGGGTGGCATAACGCCGGCGCACTTGCTGCCGCTTACCGGTCTCGGGATTGATCCCGGCGTCGACCGTGAGTTGGTACCGCAACGGTTTGGCTGTCTTGCGGTCGGTTATCAAATTTTCTTAATCTGTCGCGGTAGCTGCTGCCGACTCATTCGACTTGGGGTGAAACGCGGCGACCGTCCCGAGTTTAGCCGCGCCCCTTCTCGGGCGGCGGTATACCTGCACCAGCGTTCGCTGAGCGGTAACCGTCGGCCTGGGCAGTCTCGGTTACCACGCGCACCCCGTAGCGGTAGGAGAGCATGCCACCCAGAAAGCCGGATACGACGAGGGCGGCAATGCTGACTATCGATAGCACCAGCGGCCCGATACCTACAGCACCTTGCTGCGGGTAGTCAGGGTATCGCCAAAAAAAGTTGGCAATGAACGCGGCAACGACCGACAAGTTCAACGCCATATGCAGCAGACCAGTCCGGAAGGCAAGCGTTCTCCTTGGGATCGCAAAAAGGTCAAGCAGGCCGAACATTGCCGCGAGCAGCGCGCCGATGACGCCGATGGCGATTAGCCACTGCGAGGCCTGCGTTAGGACGCCCGGTCGGCCGACAATGTGGGATGCGATATCCAAGACCAAGCTGGACACCCACGCCCCGATGGGAATCGTGACGAAGATCGGGTGCAGCGGGTGGCCGTAAGGGCCGGCCAAGGGGCTGATTGGTCGTTTCGCGTGCTCCAACTCGGTACTCATTAGTCACCTCCACACACGGCATGGGACAACGGGGGCAGGGTCGTATATCGAATAGCGCCTTCGCCCGCAGCCTTACCACGCTGCGAGTCGCCTAAACATCCGGAGGATATTGCGGCACACCGCAGCCGTCGGCCGAAGATACAAGAAACCATGAACCAGCCGGACGCTGCCGCGGCTGACGGACGACGCCGAGCGCACTGCCCCAGGCCACGGTGGCGAGGTGGCCTGCGTTGCAATGGCTGAGCAGCCGCAGCGGGCGGCGATCGCACAGCGCGAGCACGACCTCGGCGGCGTGGGCCGATGCGGCGCGGTTGAGGCGTTCGTCCTCGTCGAGGATTTCCAGCGCTTCGGCGAGAACGGCTTCGGCGCCCTCATCGACTTTCTCGAGCGCGCGCGCGACTCCCCAGCTGAGGTTGACAGCGGTCGGTAGTGCCTTCGCGACCCGTTCGGCCGCAGCCCGGATGTCGCCTCCCTCGCGGGCCGCGAGCACGACGCCGAGCGCCCCCGCCGCGCCGAGCGCCGGGGCGCCGCGCACGGCCAGGCGGCGGATCGCGTCGATCAGCTCGTCGACGGTGCGCAGACTGAGCACGCGGTAATCGGCCGGCAGCGCGGTCTGGTCAATGATCGTGACCGCGTCGTCGTCCCAGTCGATGGTCCTGCGCACGAGCCGACCCTAGCCCTGGTCAGCACAAGGTTGCGCCGCTCGTGACCAACACTTTCTGAATGACGCTGGACGCTTTCGCATCTAGAGCTTGCCGGCGACGAAGCTAGCGGCCTGATCCACCAGTCCGGAGTCGATGTATGAGGGCTGCAGATGCGACGGCCAATTCGTGCCTCTTCCGCAGATGGGATCGCCGGCCGCGCACTGGTCGATCGTCTTACCGGCAAAGGCAGGGGCGAGTCGCCGAGTGCCATTACCGAACAAGGCGACCGCCGCGATGTGCTGATCCACGCCCGGCGGCAATGGGTTGGTGAACCCTAATGCCGCGCGGCCCCCGGTAACGAGATCAGCCACCTCGGCACCCAACGAATAGCCGCCGAGCACCATGCGGGTGTTCGGGCAACTTCCGGCCATAAATTGCACATGGGCGCTCATATCGTTGGCGCCACTGACGGTGGTTATGTTGGCGGGGTAGTTAACTCCATAAACGCCGACCGACATACGCGTCTTGGCGCGCAGTGAATTGACGAATGCGTCGCCGACTGCGCCGACGCCGGGTGGTTCCTCTCGGCCGCGAGCGAAGACCACTTCGGCATCGGGGCACGCCGCCGATGCCGCCGGAATCAGCGCCGGTATCGGAAACGGCGTTGCTGCCAGGGCGATCACCGACGCCGCGGCGAGCAGGACGGCGGCCGCCAGGCTGAGGATACGATGCGCGCCCGGTGGTATCGCGACAAGCCTCATGACGCGATATTACGGATTTAACGACAATGCGTGACCAATCGCGTCTCCTGTGTGTTAAACCCGACGGATCGATTGCTGAGCAAATGGGTTGAACACCGGTACCGCGGGTAATGCAAAACCTGGGCGGTGTGAGCGCGCGCCGTCCGTGATACGCCGAGGGGGTCGCCATACCAATGGATAGCCATTCCGCCACGCCGGTGAAAGCCGCAAGCCCGCCACACGACGAGCTTCGACGCGGCGAACGTCCGATCTCACCCGACGATGATCCGTTTTACCGAGCGCCCGAGGGCTACGAGCACGCGGAGCCGGGGACGGTGTTGCGCTCGCGCGATGTGGAGATCGGATTTCTCGGTCTCATCGGCCAACGAGTGAAAGCCACCCAGCTGCTGTACCGCACCACGAATCTGCACGAAGAAGCGGAAGTCGCCGTGACGACCGTGTTCGTCCCGGCGCAGCGCGAATCAGATATCGCTTATCCGGTCCTCTCCTATCAATGCGCGATCGACGCTGTGGTGTCGCGCTGTTTTCCCTCATTTGCCATGCGCCGCGGCGCGCAACCGATCGGTGCATTCGTCCAAGCTGAGTACTTGTTGGTGACGGCCGCGTTGGCCGAAGGCTGGGCGGTTTGCGTACCCGACCACGAAGGTTGCCATGGCATGTGGGGTTCTCCGGTCGAGCCCGGCTACCGGATTCTGGACGGGCTGCGGGCCGCGATGCGGTGCGAGCGCTTGGAATTGTCACCGGCTGCACCGGTCGGCCTGTGGGGATATTCAGGAGGAGGGCTGGCGTCGGCGTGGGCGACCGAACTGTGTAAGCGGTATGCACCGGAGCTCAATGTCGTTGGCGCCGTTCTCGGTTCGCCCGTCGCCGACCCGGGCAGTGTGGCGCGCCGCCTCAATGGCAGCTTCTTCGCCGGTCTCGCCGCGCTGATGATCACCGCATTGACGCAACTCTTCCCCGGCGCGCAGAAGGTCGTCGACGAGCACGCGACCGACGAGGGCAAGGCGTTGCTCGACAAGTTACAAATGATGACGACCGCCCAAGCAGTATGGAAGTTCCGCAACGTCGACATCGGGTCCTACGTCGACATGACGGCCGATGAGCTGTGGGACCTCCCCGAAGTGCGTCACATCTTCGACGAGACCAAGCTCGGCAAGTCCATGCCCAAGCCTCCCGTGCTGGTCATACAGGCGGTGCACGACGGAATCATCAGCGTCGACGACATCGATGCACTGGTGGACGAGTACGAACGCCTTGGCGCGGCGGTCACCTATCACCGCGACCGGTTCTGTGGTCATCTGCTGTTGCATCCACTGTCGGCGCCCATGACGCTGAGGTGGTTGCGCGATCGATTCGCCGACCGGCCGGTCGACGAACACAAAGCTCGCACAGTGTGGCCGACGTTGTTCAACCCATCGACGTACCTGGGAATGGCCAAGTTGGGCATCATCACGGCGAAGGTCGTCCTCGGGCGCTCCATCGAACGCCAACCGCTGTCGACGACGGATGCCCGCTAGCCTCCTCGCCTAGGAACAAGTGCCGTCACCGGACGCTTCATGACTACCGAAGGGCTGAGCGGCGCTGGCCGCGGTGGTCGCCGTGTTCCGGGCGACGCCAGCGGGGAAATCGTAGGCCCGCTCGCCATCACCGGCGTCGCCGGAATCGCCCGGACGACGAGCGGATGTTCGCTACGCTTGACCCGATTCGTAAATCCCTGGGAAGTCGAGGCCAGGTAATGGCTGAAAGACCCAAGACTCACGCCCCGGCGTCGGGACGGCGCGAGGTCGTGGCGGAGTTAGCCGCTGCCGGATTCGACAACGCGCGCCAGATCGATCGGGGCGCCGCCGGAGTGGTTTATTGCTGTCGCGAGACCGCGCTGGGGCGAAACGTCGCGATCAAGGTGCTACCGCCATTCAGCGACGACGCGGGCCGAGAACGTTTCCTCCGTGAGGGCTACGCGATGGGCGGACTCTCCGGGCATCCCAACATCGTCAACATCCTGCGGGTCGGCGTCACTCCGGAGGGTCGTCCGTACATCGTGATGTCGTACTGCCCCGCGGGTTCGCTGGGTCTACGGGTGCAACGGGAGGGACCGATCGCCTGGCCGGAAGCGGTGCGGATCGGCGTGAAGTTGTGCGGAGCGCTCGAAACCGCGCACTTGAGCGGCACCCTGCACCGCGATATCAAGCCGGCGAACATCCTCGTCAACGACTACGGCGAACCGCAACTGACCGACTTCGGGACCGCCCACGTCCCCGGCGGGTACGAGACCGCCGCCGGATTGTTCTCCGGCACAATCGATTACCTGGCACCGGAGATAATGACAGGCGAGCCCGCGACGGTCGGCAGCGACGTTTACTCGCTCGGCGCCACGATCTATGCGCTCATCGCCGGCAACGCCGCATACCAGCGCCGCGGCAACGAAGACCTGCTCGCCCACTACACCCGGATCAATAACACGCGAATTCCGGACCTGCGTCAGAACGGCATCCCGGACGCGGTGTGCTCGGCGATCGAGATGGCGATGGCGCTCGACCCGGACGAGCGTCCGGCGTCAGCGGCGGATTTCGGTCGCGGGTTGCAGGAGACTCAGCGCCGCAACGGCCTCAAGCCCGATGCGATGGCCATCACTGCCGCCGCGGGTCCGGGACGTGCGGTGGGTACCGCGGCGGGCCCGTCGGAGACGCGGACCCTGTCGCCGGCCGGACGCGGCGGTAAAACCGGCGCGCCGACCCAACGGCCGCCAAGGATCGCCAAGCCCGGCCCACGTAGTGCCGACGCGGAAAACGCCACCTCGCTGATCAATCCGCTGAAAGGCCGCGGGAATACGGCGTCGCCGTCACGGCCCGCCGGTCCGCCACACTCCGGTCCTCGCAGCCCCTTCGTAGACACGCGCGGACCAACTCCGGCTACGCCGAGCACCTCTGAGCCGACCCAAGCGATTGCCGAAGCCACGAGCATGATCGAGGCGATCGCCCCGTCGGCTTCTCCGGACCCACCCGCGACTGCGCGCCGCGGGCTGGCCGCCGGCGCGGTGGCGTGGATGGGCTCGTCGGAAAAGAAGCGTAATCGCGCAACCGCGCCACTGATCGCCGTGGGAATCGTGGTGGCGGTGCTGGTGCTGGGCATCGGTGTCTACGTTTTGCTTTCGCAGGGCGACAAGCAGCACAGCACCGCCGCGAATCAACCGGGCGGCCAGCCGGTGAAATGGCAGCCCATCACGAACGCCCGCATCGCGCGCCAGGCGGCGGCGACCACGCAAGCCGACGGCACCATCTGGATCTTCGGCGGAATGGGCAGCAACCACGCACTCGTCCCGAACCACGAGGGCTATGACCCGGTCATCGACAGCTGGAAAAGCGGTGACGATCTACCGGTTCCGGTTCAACACGCGATGGCGGTGACGTGGCAGGGCAACCCGATCGTACTCGGGGGCTGGCGCACCGCAGGCGCGCAAAAGGTTGCCAGCGACCAGGTTTGGCGGGTGGTCAACAGCCACTGGGTCGAACTCCCCCACCTGTTGCAGCCCCGGGCGGCGGCGGCGGCGGCGGTGGTGGGCGACCGCATCATCGTCACCGGTGGCGTCGACTCGAACGGCGCGCTGCTGAACACCGTGGAGATCTTCGACGGCACTTCCTGGACCCTCGGCACCCCCATCCCGACCCCCCGCCAGATGCTGGGCGCGGCGTCGGACGGGAAGTTGGTGTACACGGTCGGCGGCACCAACGGAACCACCGAGCTGGCGACGGTCGAGGCGTATGACCTTGCCGCGAAAAGCTGGACGCGATTGCCTGACCTTCCCCAACCGCGCGGCGACCTGGGCGTGGCAATAGCCGACCGGCGTCTGGTCGCCGTCGGGGGGCAGTCGGCGGGGCAGGTCCTCAAGAGGGTGTCGGTGCTCGATCTGACGACGAACACGTGGGGCGGCTTGCCGGACATGGCGACAGCGCGGCACGGCATGTCGGTCGCCGCGGTGGGGCAGGCCGTGTACTCGGTCGGCGGCTCGACTGATGTCGGCGATGGCCAAGCGACCTCGTCGGCGGAGGCGCTGCAACTACCGGCGCGCCGAATGCAGCCGGCCGCGCAGTGGCGTTCGCTGCCCGACGCTGCGACGGCGAGATTGATGACGGCGTGGACCGTGCTCGACGACAAGATCTGGATCATGGGCGGCTTGCGCGACGGAGTCGCGCTGCAGACGGTCGAAAGTTACGACCCCCGCACTGGCATCTGGCAACCACAACCTGCACTGCCCATCCCGCTGCATCACGCCGCGGCGGCAACCTATCGCGGCGAGGTGGTGGTGCTCGGGGGCACCAGCGGCGACCTCACCCAGGCGTCCGCCAAGGTGTTCGCGCTGCGCGCCGGCAAGTGGGTCGAGTTGCCCAACCTCGGCCATCCTCGCGCGGCGCTGGCGGCCGCGGTGGTCGGCGACAACCTCGTAGTCGTCGGCGGGCAGAACGCCAAGCAGCTCGTCGCGCAAACCGAGGTCTTCGACGGCAGCTCGTGGCACGACGCGGCCAACATGCCCACCCCGCGTGAACATCTGGCCGCGGTGTCTGACGGCACGTACGTGTACGCGGTCGGCGGGAGATTCCTGTCGGCCGACAAGAACTCCGCTGCGTTCGAACGATTCGACCCACAATCCGGGGCGTGGACCAAGCTGGTCGACATGCCGACGCCTCGTGGCAGCTACGGCGCCACATTCATCGACGGCCGAATCGTGGCGGTCGGCGGTGAGCAACCGACGCAGGTGGTGGGGGTGGCCGAGATGTACGACATCGCCGACGGAACGTGGACCACGTTGCGTCCCATGCCAACTCCGCGCCACGCCGAGGTGGTCGCAACGGTGGGCAACACCGTCTACTGCATCGGCGGCGCGAACCGGCCCACCCACGAAGGCCCTGTCGCCACCGTTGAGGCGTTGGACTTCATCTAGCGGATACGTGGGTCAGTGGCGCTTGAGCCGGCTGCGCCAACCCACGAAACTTGCGTACACGATCGTCAACACCCCCAGCATGCCCACATCGAACAACCAGGCTTGCGCCGTGTGTTTGTAGTGGCTGTCTTTCGGGGCGAGTGGTCCGGGCTCGATCGTCCACAAGTCGACCGTCGAGGCCTGCGCCGCGAATCCCCAGCGGGAGGGCACCGCCCAGGACATCTGGTCGAGACCGAGCCGGTCGGTGACCGGGATCATCCCGCCGCACAGCACCAACTGCAACATCAGTGAAACCACCAGCAGCGGCATGATCTGCTCGTTGGAGCGGGCGAGGGAGGACAAGACCATGCCGACCATCGCCGCGGCGACGCACATCGCGGCGGTCGCGACGTACAGCTCGAGGGTGGCGCTGCCGAGGACCAGCGCCGGCCGCGTCGGTGCTCCCTTGCCCAGAATCGTGATGGTCGTCGCGATCGCCGACTGAACGATCGCGAACACGGAGAACACGGCCATCTTCGCGAGCAGATACGCCTTGGTGGACAGGCCGACCGCCTGTTCTCGACGGAAGATGGGGCGCTCGCCGATGAGGTCGCGGATCGTCAGCGCGGTGCCCATGAAGACGGCGGCCATGGTGAGCAACATCAGCACCGAGCCGGGTTCATCGGAGCCGTCACCGTTTGGATCGGCGACGCGGAACCCCGTCGAGCCGGGAACCGTGAGCGCCAGCGCGCCCATCACGAACGGCAACAGCGCCAGAAATATGAAGTAGGCACGGTCGGCGACGATCAGCCGAATCTGACGGCGGGCGACCGTGGCGAACTGGCGACGGGTGCTGGAGCGGGCCGGGGCGCCCAGGTCCGCCGGCTTGTCCGCCTCGGATCCGGCCGGGGGCGGTTTGAGTTGGGCCAGGAAACGACGGTTGGCTTCGTCGGGGTCCGCGCCCACCATGCCGAAGATCTTGGCCCAGTTGGTGGTTCCCATGGTCGCTTCGATTTCGTCGGGCGGGCCGCAATACGCGGTCTTGCCCCCGGGCGCCATCAGCAGAACCTGGTCGCAGAGATCGAGATAGCTCAGCGAGTGCGTCACCACCAGCACCACGCGACCGGCATCGGCCAGCTGCCGCAGCATGGTCATGACCTGTAGGTCGAGCGCCGGATCCAGGCCGGAAGTCGGTTCGTCGAGGATCAGCAGGGACGGTCCGGTGAGCAGCTCGAGTGCCACCGAGGCACGCTTGCGCTGCCCCCCGGACAGCTTGTCCACCCGGGTGTCGGCGTGCTTGGTCAACCCGAGTTCCTCGATGACCTGCGCGACGACCTGCGCGCGGTCTTGCTTGCTGGTGTCGGGCGGCAGCCGCAACTCGGCCGCATAATTCAGCGCCTGCGTCACCGTCAGCTGGCGGTGCACGACGTCGTCTTGGGGCACCATCCCGATCCGGCTGCGCAACGACGCGAAACTGGCGTGAATGTCGTGGCCTTCGAAGGTGATTGAGCCGGAGGTGGGGCAGGTGGCCCCCGCGATCAGCCGGGACAACGTGCTTTTCCCGGCACCGGACCCACCGATGAGGGCGGTCAGCGTGCCAGGCCTGGCCGTCATCGAGACCTTCTGGATCAACCGTTTGCTGTCGACTTCGAAGTCGACCTCGCGCACCTCCAGGCCGCCGGTGCGGGTGGCCGCTTCGGCACGGCGGAGCAAGATCTCACCGTTGAACACCAGGTCGACGTTGCCGATGGTGACCACGTCGCCCTCGGTCAGTGGCGCCGACAGGATCCGGGTTCCGTTGACGAAGGTGCCGTTGATGCTGTGCGCGTCGTGGATCTCCGTGCCGGTCGGGCTCGACACCAAGTAGGCGTGATGGCGCGACGCCAAGACATCGGGGATGACGACGTCGCTGTCTTCGGCGCGACCGATCACGGCGGCGCCCGTGGGTGGCGCAGCGAGCGTCGAACGAGACCGCTGCATCGCACGCCGCAGGTTGGTGCTGTCGAACTGCGCGGCTTCGAGTGCTTCCGCTCCGATCTCGGTCAGTTGGCCCTTTGCCGCCGGCTGGGCGGGCCTCTCGGCCGGCGGTGCCGGCTGGGGTCCGCGGGGTGTCAACGATTGGTTCGGATAGCCGACGGCGCGGCGCGGGCCGCTGGCCTGCTGCGGTGCCGGTGGCGGCGGGCCGCCCCGCGCGTAACGGAGCGGGGCGGGTTGCGGTCGCGCGATGCGGGGCGAGGAGCCACCGGGCTGCTGCAGGTGCTCCGGACGAGGCGGCCGCGGGGCGCCGGGGCGCGCGAGGGCCGCCATCCCCTCGACCGTTGGCGGCAGCTGGCCCACCGTCCTGTCGTGGCTTTCGATCACGAAGCTCAACCGCGGCCCGTCGGGACCTCCCACGTTGATGCTCTGGCCGTCCCGGATGTCGACGGCGCCAACCCGGCCGCCGTTGACGAACATCCCCGTCGGGGATCCGTTGTCGATCGCCATCCATTTGCCGCGATCGAAACGCAACAGCAGGTGCGCGCGGGCGATCTGCGGATGGGCCACGCGCATGTCGGCGCGCAGGTCACTTCCCACCACGACATCGTGACCGGCGGCGAAACTGCGCCGTGACCAGTTCGATTGAACCGTCAGCACGGGCGGTACGGGCCTACTCATCCACTCAGTATTCGACCCGCCATCGGCCGGCGCCAGCGTTTCGCCATATTGGTCTGCAGTTCACCGATTGTCTTTGCTGACCGGTTCGGCGCTGTCGTGAGTGGCCCATCCGAATCGCGGAGACTCAAGCCACGGGCGGGTCACAACACGATCCCAATTCACCGCCGGCTGGCGGACTGGGCACCCTTGGCCAAAACGTGACCGTTGCGTGGCCAACCATCAACGCGCCCTTACACTTTCGCAGCTCATCGCACACTTATCATTCCTGTTACAACTAGGTCATGCAAAAGGAATTGGAGCCATGCGGACGGGTGTTCGGTGTGTTCTTGCGGTGATCGGAGCCGCTGCGAGTGTTGTCGTGACGCCGGCCGACGTGAGCCTGGCGGCGTCGAACCAGTCGCACGGGTTCGCGATCGCGTCGGTCTCGCCGGCTCGCGACGAGGTGGTCGGCGTGGCACATCCCGTGCTGGTGAAATTCACCGCGCCCGTAGCCAATCGACAGGCGGCCGAGCGCTCCATCGAAGTCAGATCAACGCCCGCGATGACCGGCAAGTTCGAGTGGCTTAACAACGATGTCGCGCAGTGGGTTCCGGACAGATACTGGCCGGCGCACAGCACGATTGCACTGACGGTGGGCGGCGTGACCACCGAGATCAAAACGGGCCCTGCCGTGGTCGGGGTCGCCAACATCTCCGACCACACTTTCACTGTGAGCATCGACGGGATCCAGGCGGGACCACCGACCTCACTGCCGGCGCCGCACCACCGGCCGCACTTCGGCGAGCAAGGCGTGATGCCCGCATCGATGGGTAGGCCGGAATACCCGACGCCGGTCGGCACGTATACGGTGTTGTCCAAAGACTCTGCGGTGACCATGGATTCGAGCAGCGTAGGCATTCCCGTCGACGATCCCAACGGCTACCTGCTCACGGTGAATTACGCCGTCCGCATCACCGACCGCGGCCTGTTCGTGCATTCGGCGCCGTGGGCCGTCTCCTCATTGGGGCTCGAGAACGTCAGCCACGGCTGCATCAGCCTGAGTCCCGAGGACGCCGAGTGGTATTACGACCACGTCAACGTCGGCGACCCGGTGATGGTCGTGGACTCGACTTACAATTAGGAAACCCGCACCCAGTCGTAAGCCCGGTGCGAGCGTCAATCATGTTGGCGTAATTGCCTTTTCCGGCTGCGCGCTCAGCTGTCGGGGTGGTGCGCGCACGGCGGGCGGCAACAACGGGACGGGCCCACTGGTAACAAACCAGCGGGCCCGTCCCGTTCAATCCGAAATAGGCCTCAGCTCGCGCCCGAGGGACCGGCAGGAACCGGCTGACCCGGCACCGGTCCGCCGCTCGGCGCGGGACCGGTTGGCGCATCCTTCACACCGGACATGTCAATGATCGGCGCGGCCGCGTCCAGGGGAGCACCGGCAGCCGCCCCACCGAGCGCGATCAGCGGCGCACCGGCCGGCACCACCGGCAGCGGCGGCACTACCGGAATAGGCGGCGCAAGGGGAAGCGGCGGCACGATCGGCACCGGAGCGCCGACCGGTACGGGGCCTGGCACCGCCATCGGCACGCCGGACATATCAATCATGGGCGCCGCGCACATGCCCCCGGCGGCCGGCGCACCCGCGGCCACGGGCCCAGCGCCTGCGGCCGGACCACCAGCGGCCGGCGCCTCGCCGGCCTGCCCCTCGATGCACGCGTTGCCACCCGTGATCAGCGGGGCGGCCGCCGAGCCGGGGCTCAACGCGATAGCAGCTCCGCACAACCCCACGCCGGCAACTACTTTGATGTTGAACCGATCGACGATCGCCATCAGCGTCAACTCTCCTTCATTCACGCTCAGCTATTTGCGCAGTGGTGCAGCAGGCCCACCTAGCCGTACCGAGGTCACTTTCGCGACCGCGCCAATTGTCAGCAGGACACGCCCGACACGCGCCACGCCGCACCGCACCGTTTCCAAATGGTGACGTCACAACGGTGTCACGAATCGTGGGCACCAGGTCCGATGCCTTGGCGCGTCACCGCCGCGACCGTGCCGTCGAGGCCCAACCCCCCATGCCGCTGTCTCTTATCGGCCCGGCCGAAACCGCGCAAAAAGCTACTGAAGACGGCAAACCGCCACTAAAAGTCCCAGGTCGATGGTTGCCGGGACGGACTTCGAATTTCACGGAATTTATCTTTCCGCAGGTCCTTCACAGGAAACTGTTGGTGAACAGTTATCGCTTTAGAGGTTACGTGGAAGTTAACATCGAGATTAGAACTGTTGACGTAACGAGGAGAAGAGGCTATGTCCCCACGTCGTCTCACCACCGGGTTCATCGGTTCCGCTCTGCTCGGCGCCCCGCTTCTCACCAGCCTTGTCTGGGCCGGCCCAGCGCAGGCCGACGCGACCAGTTTCCTCAATGACATGCACCGAGACGGGGTGCATGCCGTCACCGGCGGTGACGGTGCCCTGCTGCAGGCGGGCCTGAACGTATGCCAGCAGCTGTCGTGGGGCGCTCCCGAATCCCAGCTCGTGGGTTTGGCCCTGCAACGTTCCGATGAAAGGCAAGGGGCTGGCGGGCTCAGCCCGCAGCAGGCCAACGACATCGTCGGCTACGCCGAGCGTGATCTTTGCCCCAACGGTTAGCGCTCATCTGACACTCACGCGGTTCGCCGGCCCGACGGCGCGGTCCCGATTGGTTGCGCGCCATCCGCAGGTGGTGTCATTCCCATCGCCGTTCTTGGCCGACTGTTCACTCTCCGGATCTTGTGCAGCGGGTCTTCGCACCTTTGTGTAAAAGTGCATCATCCGCATCGGGCGCAGACGAGGAGAAGGTTGATGTCCGCACGCACGCAGTTTGGCCGGTTCGTGGGCGCGGCGTTGGCAAGTGGCCCGCTTGTGCTCGTCGGCGTCCTCTGCGCCGCCCCGGCTCACGCCGACCAGGCCACCTTCATCAACGACTTGCACAGCGCCGGAATCCACGCCGTGAACGGCGGCGACCCGGAGCTGTTGCAGATGGGTGCGGACATCTGCCAGCAGCTTTCGTGGGGCGCTTCTCCGCAACAGCTGGAGGCGTTGGCGCTGCAACGCTCGGACGCCGATCAGGGCACCGGTGGGATCAACGGCCGACAGGCCGCAGACGTGGTGATCTTCGCCCTGCGCGATCTGTGCCCCAACGCCTGAAGCGTTTTGACCCCTGCGCGCGGCGGTCCGCGCTAAGGTGACCTCGAGTGAAGCTCAACGCAGCGAACCTGACCGGCCTCAAGATCCCGGTCCCGGCATATGATCGCAGCCAAATCGGCGTCGGCATAGCGCATTTCGGGGTCGGCGGTTTTCACCGTTCCCACCAAGCCATGTACATCGACCGGCTGCTCAGCGACGGGCTCGCCACCGACTTCGGGATTTGCGGAATCGGTGTGCTGCCGGGTGACCGGCGCATGCGCGACGCGCTGCGCGGCCAGGACCACCTCTACACGCTGATCCTCGAACACCCCGACGGCACGCGCCAACCGCGGGTCATCGGCTCCATCGTCGACTACCGTTATGCGCCTGACGATCCCGGCTCGGTGGTCGATCTGCTCGCCGATCCGGCCATCCGGATTATCTCGCTGACCATCACCGAGGGCGGCTATCAGCCACCACTGAGCGCGGTGTTCGGGTTGGTCACCGAGGCATGCAATCGGCGGCGCGAGCGCGACGTACCTTCCCCCACGATCGTCTCCTGCGACAACATAGCTGGGAACGGCGACATGGCGCGACACGTCTTCACGTCGTACGCCGAACAGATCAATCCCGAACTCGCGCAATGGATACGCGAAAAGACCACCTTCCCCAACTCGATGGTCGACCGGATCACGCCGGTGACCACGCCCGACGTGATCGAGCGGCTGGACTCCGAATTCGGTGTGGCCGATGCCTGGCCGGTCATCGCGGAACCGTTCGCCATGTGGGTTGTCGAGGACGACTTCGCCGCCGGCCGGCCACCGTTGGATCAAGCCGGGGTACAGCTCGTCGACGACGTGGCGCCGTATGAGGCGATGAAGTTGCGGTTGCTCAATGCGTCGCACCAGGGCCTGTGCTATTTCGCTTATCTCGCCGGATACCGGCTGGTGCACGACGCCGCCCAGGATCCACTGATCGCCGAGTTCGTTGCCCGCTACCTGGATTCGGAAGCCATGCCGACGCTGCAGCGCATCCCGGGGCTGGACGACTTCCGAGCCGGCCTGCTACCGCGCTTCGCCAACGCCTACATCCGCGATACCGTCGCCAGGTTGTGCGCCGAGTCCTCGGATCGCATCCCGAAGTGGTTGTTGCCGGTGGTGCGCGACAATCTGCGCACCGGCGGCGCGGTGCGGCTCTCCGCGGCGATCGTCGCGAGCTGGGCGCGCTACGCCGAGGGCGCCGATGAACAAGGCCAGCCGATCAAGGTGGTGGACCGGCTCGCCGACTCCCTTGTTCCGATCGCCCGCGCGCAACGCGACAATCCGGTCGCATTCGTGGCCAACCGTTCGGTGTTCGGCGATCTCGTCGACGACGAACGCTTCCGCGAGTCCTACCTGTGGGCGCTGAACTCGCTGCACCGCAACGGCGCCCGCGCGACGCTGCGGGCGCTGATCGGTGCCGACGAATAATGACCCTGGTCGCCGGCATCGACTCGTCGACACAGTCGTGCAAAGTGCTGGTGTGCGATGGCGTCACCGGCCGGGTGGTGCGCCAGGGACACGCCGGTCACCCGCACGGTACCGAAATCGACCCGGCGGCATGGGAAATCGCCGCCCGCAAGGCCATCACCGATGCGGGTGGCCTGGACGGCGTGGAGGCGGTCGCCGTCGGTGCGCAGCAGCACGGCATGGTGTGCCTCGACCGAATCGGACGGGTGGTGCGCCCCGCGCTGCTGTGGAACGACGTGCGATCGGCCGACGCCGCGCGCGCACTCGTCGGCGAGCTCGGTGGCGCACGGGCCTGGGCCCAGGCCGTCGGCGTCGTGCCCCTGGCAGCGATCACTGTGGCGAAACTGCGCTGGCTGGCCGATCACGAGCCGCAGCACGCCGACCGCACCGCGGCGGTCTGCCTGCCGCACGATTGGCTGACCTGGCGGCTGCGCGACGAGTCAGACATCGCGGCCCTGACCACCGACCGCAGCGACGCCAGCGGCACCGGCTACTACGACGCGGCAACGGGCGCTTACCGATTCGATCTGCTGGAACTGGCGCTGCGCGGCCGTCGTCCCCAACTGCCGACCGTGCTCAGCCCATCGGGCCGAAGCGATGGCGGCGCAAGCACATTCGGCGCGGGGCTCGGCGACAACGCCGCCGCGGCGCTGGGCCTGGGCGCCGAGGAGGGCGACGTAATCGTCTCCATCGGAACCTCGGGCGTGGCGGCCGCCGTCACCGCGAGTCCGGTCCGCGACGACGCGGGATACGTCGCCGGATTCGCCGACGGCGCCGGGCGCTATCTCCCGCTGGTGTGCACCCTCAACGGGGCGCGGGTGCTGGAGGCCGCCGCCACGATGCTGCAAGTCGGCCAGGACGAGCTGTCCCGGCTCGCGCTGTCGGCGTCTCCCGGCAGCGCGGGGCTGGTCCTGGTCCCCTACCTGGAGGGCGAGCGGACTCCCAACCGGCCCAACGGCACTGGGGCGCTACACGGCCTGCGGGTGGCCAATGCGACCCCGGCCAATCTGGCCCGTGCCGCGGTGGAGGGACTGCTGTGCTCGCTCGCTGACGGGATCGGGCACCTGACCGCGCACGGTGTCGTCGCGCGCCGCATCCTGCTCGTCGGCGGCGGCGCGCAATCCCGGGCGCTGCGCGAGATCGCCCCCACGGTGTTCGGCATGCCGGTGCTCGCACCCACGCCGGCGCAATACGTCGCATTGGGCGCGGCGCGCCAGGCCGCCTGGGCGTTGACTGGGTCACCCCGTCCGCCCGCGTGGAATCCGCCAACGACCGACGAATACGCCGCCGACCCCGCGCCCGAGGTGCTGGCGCACTACGCGCGGGTGCGCGACCTCACCGAGGGAATCACCGTTCGTCGCGCAGAGGACGAAACACCGGAAGGACTCGGTACTTCGCGCTGAAGCTGGCCTCGTCGTATTTGTCGCCGACCTCGCCGTCGCAGGCGACGACCGTGGGACCGTCGACGGTGCTGAAGCTGAATTCCGGCACCTGCAACTCGTGATAGAGCGGGCTGCGCTCCAGGCGCCCCAGAACGAGCGCGGTCAGGATCCTGGTCCTCGCCCAGCGGCGGCCGGCCTCGAGGATGCGGACGTCGATGAGGCCGTCGTCCATGCGGGTCCGTCGCGACGGCGCGAACCCGGTCGGCAGGTACAGCGAATTGCCCACAAAGAACAGCGACGTCAGCAGGGTCTTGTTGTCGTAGCGGATGCGCACGGGCTGGTCCTTGCGCAGCGTGCGCAACATGGCGTAGAGGCCGGCCATTGGCTTGCCGATGCGTTTCTCGAGTTTTTCGCGGCGCCGCACGAAGGCCGGGTACGCGCCGATGCTGGCGGTGTTGAGGACCATCTGAGTTTCGTTGAGGCACACCAGGTCCACGCACGCGACGTGACCGCGTCGGATGGCGTGGACCGTCTTGGCCACGGTGTCACAGCCGATGTCCTTGGCGAAGTGGTTGAACGTCCCGGCGGGAAAGACCGCCAGCGGAAGACCCGCGTCGATGGCCACACCCGCGGCGGCCGCGACGGTGCCGTCACCGCCACCCACGGCCAACACCTCGGCCCGTTCGGCCGCGCCGCGCAGAACCTGGACAGGGTCGTCGTCGGGGCCCAGTTCGCGGATGTCGACCTTGGGCAGCTCGGCGCGCACCTGGTCGACGACCCGGGCGCCGGTGCCGCTGCCCGACTCCGGGTTGATGACCAGGACGACGCCGGCGCCATCTGGCCGCTGCGGCGCGGCGACGCGCAACGGTTCGGTCCGGGGACGGGCGGTTTCGGCGATCGGCGGGACGAGCCGCCCGCCCAGCACGGCCAGGCCCGAGCCGATTCCGAATCCGGCGATGACGTCGCCGGGGTAGTGCGCGCCGGTCGCCACCCGTGACAGACCCACCAACCCGGCCAGCAGCGCCAGCCCGAACCCCAGCGGCGGGTTCTCCAACCCCACCCCGACGGCGAACGCGGCGGCGCTGGCGGAGTGTCCGGACGGCAGCGAGTTCGACGCCGGGCGCCGGCGGACCTGCCTGATCAAGGGCACCAGGTCATAGCCCGGGCGCGGGCGGCGGCGGATCCGCTTGGCCACCTGGTTGGTGACCAGGCTGGTGGCGGCCAGCGTCACCAATCCCCGGGTGGCGCCGCGCTGCGCGCTTTGCCTGCCGGTGGCGAGCAGCGCCGCGCCGATGCCGACCCAGAGCTTGGAATGGTCCGCCGCCCGGGTCAGCGGCGGCATGACCGTGTCCAGGAGCGGGGTGTCCGTCTCGGCGATGGCATCGAATAGTTCTCGGTCCAGCGTGCCCAGTCCCCGGGTGATCTGCTTGATGCCGCGCGCGCGTTGTCGGCGCCCCCTGTTCATTCGCTACACCCTAAATTGGTCCGAAGACATGGACGCACAGGGCTATTGCATGAGGTGGCGGGACAACGCCGAACGCCGGGGCGTGGCCGCGCACGTCGTCGCCGAGATCGCCCGGCGGCACGACGTCACGGCCGCACGCTTCGGGGTCCTCCAAGGCATGGCCGAGCTCGAGGACCCCCACGGCAAGTCGTTCTTCCTGATCCCGCCCTACGCCGACGGCGCCCGGGCCCGCGACGCCGCGCTGATGACCTACATCCTCAACGCGGATACCGGCTACGGTAAGCGGGGCGGGCGGCCGACCGACTTTCCGGCCACCCCCTACAGTGCCGCAGAGGTGACACGAATCATGTTCCGGCAGAACGCAAATCGCTGGAGCTACTGCCGCGACGTCCCCTTCGTGCACCGCAACGGCGGACGCCTGGTCGCCACCCCCAACGGCATGCTCATGGGCCTGGGCGGTAACTGGATCCAACGGCTGTTCAGCCAGCGCGGGGGCACCACCTGGGGTGACATCTTCATGATGAACACGGGCAAGCCCGCCGACCCCGGCGGGCAGCTCTGCCAGGTCGTCTCATCCGGGCATGCCTGGTGTCTCGACGGCAGCGGCTCGCCCCGTGTCAGCCGCCTCGACCTGGATCGGGTGTTGCACCACGAAGAGCGGCACGCCGCGCAATGGGCAAACCGGGGGTATTTGGGCATGCTCGCCGGCTACGGCCGGGAGTTGTTACGCGAGTTGGCCTTTGGCGCGGTGAACAAGTTCGAAGAGGACGCTGGCCTGTCCGACGGCGGCTACAGGGCGTGAATCCCGTGGTAGAGCACCATCGCGCCGATCACCACGAAGACGGCCGCGAGCAGGGCGCCGTTGTTGCGGTCCATCCACTCCTTGAGCCGCGCCAGCGTGTCGTCGAGGCGGCTACCTGCAGCCACGTACGCCAATATCGGGATCGCGACGCTCGACGCGGCGATGGCCACGAAGAAGGCCGCGGCCGCCCAGTCGCCGGCGAGGCCCAGTCCACTGGTGCCGATGCCCAATCCCGCCGGGACGCAGATCAGCGCCACATCCGGGCGCACCACGGCCAGCACCGCGCCGATGATCCCGGCGCGGGCCGGGGTGATGCTGGCGAACGAGCGCATCCAGGCCGGGGATTCGCCCTGACCGTGCCGGTGGAGCCATCGGTAGATGCCGTAGCCGATCAGCGCCGACCCAAACACCACGCGCAGCCACGATGACCACCGCGGAGGCGCCTTGTCCAGGCCGCCCAGCAGACCGGAGGCCGCGACGAAGAGCGCCGTCAGCGCGGACAGGCTGAGCAGCCAGCCGCCCAGGAACGCAAGGCTGCTCGGCCGCGGCCGCGGCGCCTGCAGCACCAACACCGCCGGAATGACCGTGAGCGGTGAGAGCGAGATGACCAGTCCAAGCGGAACGAGCCCAGTCAGTACCGTCCCCCAGCTTCCTGCCACGGGCGACATCCTGCCATCGCCGTGCCTGCGTGGCGCGAAACGCGCCGTACTCAAGCCGAGCCGGGTCACGCCAGCGTGCGAATCCCGTTGTAGAGCACGATCAACCCGATCAGGAACAGGATGACGGCCATCATCGCGTCGTGGTTGGCCTCCATCCAGGCTTTGAGACGTTCCAGGGCATCGTCGAGGCGGTCACCGGCGCCGACGTAAGCCAGTATCGGGATGGCGACCGTCGTCGCGGCGAGCGCGACGAAGATCGCGGCCGCGATCACCTGACCACCGGCGCTCAGGCTGCTGTTGCCGACGGCCAGACCGGCGGCCGCGCACAGGATCAGCACCTCGGGCCGCACCGGCACGAGAACCGCGCCCATCACTGCGGCGCGTGCCGGCGAGAGCGTGGAGAACGAACGCATCCAGCGCGGCATGTTGCGCTGGCGATGCCTGGTGAACCAGTGGTAGGCCGCCAGTGCGATCAGCGCCACGCCGAAGCCCAGCCGCACCCAGGACGCCCATTTCGGTGGGGTCGCGTGGAAGCCACTGAGCAGCTCCGAGCCGCTGACGAAAGCCGCGGTGAGCGCCATCAGCCCCAGCAGCCAGCCGCCCAGGAAGGCGAGGCTGGCCGGGCGTGGGCGCGGCGCGTGCAGCACCAGCACTGCGGGAATGACCGTGATCGGTGACAGCGCGATGACCGCCGCCAACGCGACGAGTTTGCCCAGCACCGACGCCCAACTTGCGTCCACGGGCAGCAATCATCGCATTGGCGTGGCGCTCACGCAGCGGTTGACCGCACCGGTCAGCCTTTGCGGCGCAGCGTCCACGCGGGCACCCAGTGCGTCACGGTTCTGCGCTTGGATCCGTAGGCGACGGGATAGGTCACCAAGCCCCACCAGTCGCCCTGCTCGCACAGGGCCCAGCAGCTCAGCCACCCTTCGACGACCTTGTGCAGCTGCAGACCATTGGGCTGGTATCGCCCCGAGCGGTGCGGCTCGCGCGGGAAAAGGACCGTCAGGTCGACCAGAACCGCGATCGCCGGACGGACCACCCGAAACGGGCTGCGGACCGGTTGTCCGTTGTACCCGATGGACGCGAGCGGACCCATTGATCGATCATACGTTCGAATGAACGCCCCGTTGAGCCCCCGGATCGGCCCGGTTGGCTTCTGGCAACATAGCGGTGTGTTCAGCCAAACCGCGACGTCCCGGGCGGTTCGGTGAGCATCGGAACTACCGAAGCGTCAGGCGGTCGCCGCGGCGCGCCGGGCGGTCGCCGATGGGCGGCACCGGCCGCTATGGACCCGTTGATCGTCGCGATCGTGGCGGCCGCGGTGAGCATGGCCGGCGCCGCCCGGCCCTCGTTCTGGTACGACGAGGCCGCGACCATCTCGGCCGCCTACAGCCGGTCGCTGACCCAGCTGTGGCACATGTTGGGCAATGTCGACGCCGTCCACGGTTTGTACTACGTCCTCATGCACGGGTGGTTCCAGCTCTTCCCGCCGACCGAGTTCTGGTCGCGCGCGCCCAGCGCCCTCGCGGTGGGCAGCGCGGCCGCCGGCGTCGTGGTGCTGGGGAGGCAGTTCTCCTGCCGCACCGTCGCGGTGGCCGCCGGTGCGTTCTGCGCGATCCTGCCCCGGGCGACGTGGGCGGGCATCGAGGCCCGCCCTTATGCGCTGTCGATGATGGCCGCGGTGTGGCTGACCGTCCTGCTGGTTCATGCCGCGCGCCGTGACGCCGCGTGGCTGTGGCTGTCGTACGCCGTCGCGTTGGGCTGCTCGATCGTGCTCGACGCGTACCTTGCGCTCTTGCTGGCGGCGTATGTCGTGTTCGTAGGCGCCTTCCACCGCAGCCGAACCACGTTGCTGGGCTTCGCGATTGCGTCGGCCGCGGCCGTGGCCGCGCTGCTGCCGTTCCTGATGACGGTCGCCGGGCAGGCACACCAGATCAGTTGGGTCGCGCCCATCGGTCACCGCACCGTCGAAGACGTGCTGATGCAACAGTATTTCGAACGATGCCCGCCGTTCGCGGTGTTGGCGGCGCTGCTGATCGGTGCGGCAATCATGTTGTGGCTCAGCGGTTCCGTGCTTCTGACGAGCACGCAGCGCCAACTGCTGGTGCTCGCGACGGGGTGGCTTGCGGCACCGACGGCCGCGATCGTGGTGTATTCGGCGCTGGTTCACCCGATCTACACGCCGCGCTACTTGTGCTTCACCGCGCCCGCACTGGCGTTGGTCCTCGGCGTCTGCACCGGCGCCGTGGCCGTCAAGCCGTGGGTGGCCGCGGCGATCGTCGGTCTTTTCGCCGTGGCCGCAGCGCCGAATTATGTTCGCGTGCAACGCAACCCGTATGCCAAATACGGCATGGACTACAGCCAGGTCGCCGATCTGATCAGCGCGAAGGCGGCGCCGGGCGATTGCCTACTGGTGAACGACACAGTGACGTTCATGCCGGCGCCGATGCGCCCGCTGATGGCGGCACGCCCGGACGCCTATCGCAAGCTGATCGATCTCACGCTGTGGCAGCGGGCGACCGACCGCAACGACGTGTTCGACACCAATCTGATCCCCGAGGTGGTGGCCAGGCCGTTGAGCCAGTGCGACGTCGTCTGGATCATCACCCAGGCCGACCCGTCCCAGCCCGCGCACGAGCAGGGCCCTGCGCTGCCACCGGGCCCACGCTATTGGGCATCGACCGCCTTTGCGGTGCCGCATGATCTGGGCTTCCGACTGGTCGAACGCTGGCAGTTCAACCTGGTTCAGGTGCTCAAAGCGCAGCGTTAGTCACCAAATGTGGATCCAGTCGACGAGCATGTCCGCCGGGTAGGTCGCCGCCGCGGGATCGCCGGCACCGACGCCACCGACCGCGAGGGTGAACATGGGCGTCATCCAATAGCCGGGGTTGTTGAACGGCCACCGGAAGTCGTCAGGAGCGCCGCCGTGGACGTGGATGGGTTTGTTCGAAACGCTGAAGTACTGCGCCCCGTCTCGGGCGAATTGGAATCCTTCCTCGCCCCAATGCATTCGCCAGGTGTGCCAGTTGCCGTCGACCATCCCGGGGATCGACTTGCCTTCCCACGTCTTGCCGTTCGACGCGGCGTGCACCGTCGTCCCCGGAGGCCACGAGCCGTTGCCGTACCACTCGAAAAGGTCAACTTCGCCGTCGGGCAGCGGATCCTCGTTGACGCCCCAGAACGCGGACCAAAGGCCCGGCTCCAAACAATTCAGCTTTATCCGAGCTTCCCAAGTCTGGTTGATCATGCTGCGGAAGTTGCCCCGCAGTTTGGCGCCGTAGTAGGTGTCCCCTTCCTGGGTGGCCCGCAAAACGAGGTTGGAGTTCCCGTCTTGGAACACATTTCGGCGGTCGTCGCGGTAGATCCCCGCGACCGGCGGGAACACATCGTCCTGCCAGGTCTGAATGGTCCATTTGCCCGGATCGGGAGCCGAACCGGCCGGGCCGTCGAACTCGTCGGCGAAGATGAAGCCGCCACCCCCGGCCGACGGCGCGGCGGGCACCGACGGGCCCGACGGGGTGGCCCACGCGCCCGGCAAGCGCATCGCAGCCCCGATCATGCCGAGGCCCGACATCAACATCATGCTGCGACGATCCATCTAAACCACCAATCGTTCAAAGCCGGCTCGTCAAGCTCGGCGGACTCTCCCCAGGCAACTCTCGCAAACGGTGTTATGAAACCACGCGGTGGGGTGGCATGCATATGCATCCCGCGGCCGGGGTCCGCGCGCAATACGCGCACCCGATCCGCGCGCGGTTCTCCCACTCACGTCCCGCGCGCCGACCGATTGCCGCCATCCCCCTGGCATAAACAAGCGACGATAGCAGCCAGGCGACCTACTTCCAGGGATTTCACGCCGCAAGCATCAAGTTAGTTGACATCCCTCGACCCGGTGGTATCAAGGAGATTGATGGTCTGCGAAAGGAAAACAACCATGTCTCATGGATTCTTCGGTGGTGTCGGTGGTGCCGGTTTCGGCGGTCCGGGTTTTGGCGGTCCGGGGTTCGGTGGTCCGGGCTTTGGTGGTCCGGGGTTCGGCGGCCCAGCTTTTGGCGGCCCGGGCACCGGCGGTCCCGGCTTCGCCCCCTTCGGCAAGAAGGGCCGCCACGGCCTCAAGCGCGCGGCGTTCGTCACCGCGGCATTGCTGCTGGACGGGCCGGCTGATGCCGGGCAAGTGGTGCAACGGGTGTCAGACGCGACCGGCGGCGCGTTCACCCCTCCGCAGGACGTGGCCGAGCTTGCGATCGGCATCCTCGCCGGTCGCGGCGTGGTCACCGTCGAAGGCGGCGTCGCGACGCTGACCGAGCTCGGCCGAAACCTGTTGGCCTGGCGCGGAATCAGCAGCGAGACCGCCCACGCGTTCCTGGGTCGCGCGGCCAAGTTCGGCGACGTGGTGAAGATCCGCAAGGAATTCTTCGAGATCGCCGGATTGGCCCGCACCATCGCATGGACGGGCACCGAGGAGCAGAAGCAGCAGCTCGCGGAGACCCGAACCAAGGTGCTCGAGGCGCTGACCGATGCGCGCAAAGCGCTGCACCGGGTGCTCGGCGCGGCCTAGCGGGGGCTGGGTTCGCTCAGCCTGACCAGGGTCTTGCCGACGTTTACGCCGGTGAACAGGCCGTTGAGGGCGTCGACACACGACTCGATGCCTTCAAAGATGGTCTGCCGGTGGTGAAGTCGGCCCTCGGCCTCCCATTGGCGTAGCGCGGCGAACGCCTCGTCGAAGCGGCCCCACTGATCGAGCGCGTTGAACCCCTGCATCAGGGCGGTCTTCGACAGCAGGTTCACGTAGTTGGCCGGCCCGGGGTGATCCCCGGTCAGATAGCTGGAGATGACGCCGCAAAGGACGACGCGCGCGCGGGCCGCCAGGCGGCCCAGCACGGCGTTGAGAATGGGACCGCCCACGTTGTCGAAGTAGACGTCGACGCGTTGCGGGCAATGCTTTTTGAGCGCCGCCGCGACGTCGTCGTTCTTGTAGTCGATGCACGCGTCGAACCCGAAGTCCTCCACCACCGCCCGGCATTTCTCGGGCCCGCCCGCGATGCCCACCACCCGGGCGCCGGCGATCTTGGCGATCTGCCCCGCGACCGACCCGGTGGCCCCCGCGGCCGCCGACACCACCACCGTCTCCCCGGGCCGCGGCCGGCCGATGTCGGTCATCCCGAAATAGGCGGTGGCGCCGGTCGGCCCGTAGACCGACATGATCGCCAGCTGGTCGTCCTCGCCCGGGATCGGCGTGCTGAACAGGTCGTCGCGGATGATCGCGTACTCCTGGAAGCCGGTCAGCGTCGTGACGACGTCGCCGACGGCGTAGGCGTCGCACCGCGACGCGACCACCTCGCCGATGCCGGCCGCCCGGATGACCTCACCCAGCTGCACCGGCGGAAGGTAGCTGGGCTGGTCGTCGAGCCAGGTGCGGGCGGCGGCGTCGATCCCGACGTAGGTGGTGCGCAACAGCGCTTCGCCCTCGGCGGGTTCGGGCGCGGGAGTGGTGACCAGTTCCGTGTCATCCGGTTGGACAAGCCCGGACGGGCGGCGACGAAGGAGGACCTGGCGATTCGGCAAATCGGGCACGGACGTAAAAACTACCGAACGGCCCGGAAACGCAGAAGCGAATGGCATATTCATTCCCATGGCAGCAAACGACGACCCGGAAGACCGGATCCGGGAACTCGAGCGCCCGCTCGCCGAGACGGCGCGGGCGTCAGAGCAGGGCAGCTCGCAGGCCGCCGGCCAGAATTACCCGTCCGGCCCGGCGGGCGCGCCGACCCCGCCGCCGACGTGGACCCCCGGCGGCCCGCTCTCCGAGCCATTCCAGCAACGCCCCTCGAGTAACCGCGCCTGGTGGATCGTCGGCACGTTCGTCGTCATCGGCGTACTGGCCCTGGCGGGCGGCATCGCCGCCTTTGCCGCACACCAAGTTTCCGGCGTGAGGTCGATCATCGCCTCGCCGCCGACCATCTCCACAACGTTCAGCCCACCGAGCATGTCGACCAACCCCGTCCCGTCACGCAGGAAATCGCCCTCGCCGTCGGCGTCGCCCACCGCACCGCCGGGCACCGAACTCAGCGTCGCCGGTGTCAACGAGAACCGGGCCATCGCCTGCAACGACAACATCGTCAACGTCAGTGGGGTTTCCAACACGGTGACGATCACCGGCCATTGCGCCAGCTTGTCGGTATCGGGTGTGCAGAATTCGGTCACGGTCGAGGCCGTCGAGGCCATCGACGCCTCCGGCTTCAACAACAAGGTGACCTACCACTCGGGCGCGCCGAAGATCACCAACTCCGGCGGCTCCAACGTGGTGCAGCTGGGCTGAGCGAAAACGACTGTTACGCAGGCTCTTCGGCGTCGTCGTCGGCCGCGTCTTGGTCGTCGTCCAGGACGCTGACCGCAATGCCGTAGGGCAGGAAACGCACCTTGCGTTTGGGATCGACGTTGTTCTTGTTCGCCCGCAGCGCGTCGAGTTCGGTCGCATAGACCTGTTCGACGCGCGCGCCGCCGTCGGCGTCCACCGTGTAGATGGCCCACACACCCTCACCGGCCTCGCCCGCGGTTTCGGGGGCGCTGCGCGGGCGCCGCGACAGGTCGTCGAAAACGGCGGACCACCCCGTCCGGACGCCGGGTCCGGCCACGAACTTGCTGACCCGCTCGAACACGTCGCGCAGCCCCTCGCTGCCTTCCCGGATCATTCGGTCGAACTCTTCGGGGTCGAACCCGAATCCACTGTGCTCGCCCACGCGACCTCCTTGGCGCTCGATGTCGTAACTGCCAGTGTGCGCTCAGTCGAGGTTGTTTGCCACGTGCCTACGGGCCGGGCGGCGGCGGTGGGTTGATCGGGATAGGCACCGTGACGAAGGGGAAGTGCAGATACATCGTCACCGGTGGCTGCTGGGGGCGGGGC
>NZ_LZIF01000123.1 GCF_001667145.1 Mycobacterium sp. 852002-51971_SCH5477799-a | reverse complement strand
CCGCCACCCAGGTCACCGGTAGCGCAAGCAGACCGACGACAGCGGTGGCGCCTGCGGCAGTGGCCACTTTTCCACCCGCTGTCAGGCTGAAGTCCGCATTCACGTCCGGCTCCGAGTTCTGCGCCGGGCGGACCCCCACGGTTCGCGGCAGTTGATCGAATCGCTCGCTGACCCGCTTGACTTCCGCCTCGTAATCTTCGGTGCTGAGGTGACCGGCGCGCTTCTTGTGACCGGCCAGGCTCAGCGTCTGCTCGAGCAGCTCGATGGTGTCGACGTCGTCTCGCAGCAGCTCTTTCCCCTTGGGGTCGCGCGGGATGTCGCCGAGGCCCATTTCGTACACCACCTTGAAGGTGGCCTTGAAGTCGTAGAGCTTGGTGTCGGCGCTCACCGTGCCGTCGACGACCAATCGGCCGTCTTCGGTTCGCGGCACGATATCGGCGTCGAGGGCGTCGAGGCTGCGGTCTTGCCCGCCGATGCTGATGGTCTTGGGGCCGGCCAGCGCGCACGGCGCATCGGGATCGAAGTCGCCCTCGTCGAGTCCGAAGCTGTTCATCACGGTGTCACGGACCTGCCGCAAAATGCTCCACCCGGTGACGGCCAAAGCCGCTCTCTCACACGGATTTTCGGCGAGGACGGACACTGGTAGCTCCTCCCCGGGCGGCAATTCGCGCAATGTCTGCAGCTGCACGACCATGGATTCCTCGGTGTCCTCGCCGACTTCGAAGCGCTGCACGACGGCGTCGAGTTCCTTGACTGTGCTGTCGTCCTGGGCCGCGGGGTCGACGTCCACCGGGGTTGGCAGCAGCGCCTGAATCCCGTTGTCCCCCATCGCCTCCAGTTGCGGGCCGACGGCGTCGGCGATTTGGGCGGCAAGCGAGTCGAGCACCCTGGTTCTGGCCTCGTCATCGGAGAGGCCGGGGTGCTGCAGTTTCTCCAGGTTCACCATCAGCTCCCCGGCGATGCTGTGAGTTACCCAATACGCCTCGGCGTAGTCGAGTTGCCAGCTGATCCGCGGGTCTTGTCCGTGAAAGACCGTGACCCCATCCGCACGCCGCTCGACGTGCGGGCCGAACAGCAGCCCGACGTGTGGGTCCGTCGATGGGGCGGCGACCAGTACGGGCCCGTCCTGGGAGGTGAAGTTGAGCGCGATCGTCTGCTTGCCCGGCTCTATTTGGTGCGATTCGAGCTGGTCGTGAATTGTCAACCGCCCGAACAGCGGAATCTCGTTGTACGGGATCTCGCGCGATTCTCCGGCACGCGGACCGTCCGGGATCGTGATGGTCGCCGGGGGAAGCGATACCAACGGGATGCAGGTAACCGAATCGATAACGATCTTCGAATCGAAAATCACCAGATCAATCGCGAAGTGTCGCAGAGGGTCGCGAAGTTCACCGTCTGCATCCTCCTGCCACAGCCGCTGACGAGAGTCGCGGACGAACCAGACGCGATCCAGGGTGAGGTCAAGGGTCGCCGTCGCGGAGTAGCCGGTGCCGTCGACGGACTGCGTGTACTTGTCACCGCTGAACATCTCGGCCGTCTGATCCTGCACGCGCTCGCGATGAATTTCGATGATCGTGTCGGGGCGATGCATGTCATAACTCCGTCCCTCGGCGGTACGCACGACACCGTCGTCGCGTATGCGGTTATGTCGGCCCGATCAGTGAACTCCAGTCGGCTTGTGGATCCTGTACCCAAAAAGGCATGGGTCGAGTCGCCCCAGGCCCATTGGGGAGTAGCGGACGTTCGCCTTGCTAATCCGGTCGGCGCGGCGGAAATTCGGCGCGCTTCTCGATGGCCTCGCGATAGGCATGCACCCGGCCCGGGATCGTCCCGAGCACCGCGATGGTGCGACCGCCCCGCCCGTAAGCGCCGACGAACTGCCAGCCGTCCGGATTGCCTTCGATGATCTCGACAGCGTCGTAATCGGTTGGCACGCCCAGCATTTGCAACTTCACGTCATATTGGTCTGACCAGAAGTACGGCACGGCTTCGAAGGCTTGGGCATGCTCGCGCCCGGCCAGCAGCGTGCGCGCCGCGGCCTCGCCCTGACGTGCCGCGTCGTCCCAGTGTTCAGTACGCAGATGGCGCTCGTACAGCGGATGCCACCAGCGCGCAACATCCCCGGCGGCGACGACATTGCCGTCGCCGGTGTCGCCCTCGGCGGCGCCGGTGGCATCGCAGACCACCCCGTCGTCCAAATGCAGACCCGAACCTTGCAGCCAGTCGGTGGCGGGCGTAACGCCGAGCCCGACGATGACGACATCAGCTGGCACCTGCGAACCGTCGGTGAGTCGAACCGCTTCCACCCGCCCGTTGCCGGCGAATCCGTCGACAGCCACGCCGACGCGCAGGTCCACACCATGTTCGCGATGCAACTTCGCCCAGCAAGGCGCCAGCTCCGCGCCTAACGCTTGAGCCAGCGGTCCGGAGGCCTTTTCGACGAGCACCACATCCAGCTCGAGCGATCGGCAGGTCGCGGCGACCTCGCTGCCGATGAATCCGCCGCCGACCACCACGACACGGGGCCGCGAGCCGAGTCGTTCCCGAATGCGTAGACAATCCTCGACCGTCCGCAGCAGAAGCACCCCGTCGGGAGCCTGTCCGCCCGGCCATTCGCGCGGCTCGGCGCCACTGGCGATGACCAGTCCGTCGAATTCCAAGGACAGGTTCTGGCCCTCGTCGCGGACCTGGACGGTACGCGCGGGCATGTCAAGGCCCACCGCGGATGCCCCTCTCAGCACCCGCGCATCCATGTCGAACTGTGGCGCCATGTCGACGCCCGCCCGGTGCACCTGGCCGCTGAGCAGCTTCTTCGACAACGGTGGTCGATGGTAGGGCGCCTGCCGTTCGGCTCCAACGATGGTCAGGGCGCCGTCGTAGCCGTCCTGCCGCAGCGTCTCCGCCGCACGCATTCCTGCCACGCCGGCGCCCACGACGACGATCTGGCGTAGCTGTCGATTTGCCGGCATCGCGTCAGTCCTCCTCCACCACGATCGCCCGCGTGGGGCAGGACACCTCGGCGGCCTTCAACGGTCCGCGCAACTCTCGCGGCGGCTGCTCTTGAAGCAGGTGCAGCCCGTCCTCTCGTACGTCAAATACTTCGTGGCACAGGCTCATACACACACCGTTGCCGTCGCAGGTATCGAGGTCCACCGAAACCTTCATCGCACCGCGACCTTTCCTTCTAGCTGAGCCCGTTCGCGGGCGGCCTTGGCTGCCGGCGAGTTCTTGATGTACTCGACCGCCATCTCTGTGACCGCTTCGGGGCCCGGGTGATGAGAAGGCCGCATGTACCTGGCGGGCTGGGTCACCATCAGCTGCCAAGGACCCGGCAACTTGTACTCCCTGGCCGCACGCCACCAATCGCGCCAGCGCCACTTCTGGTCGATGGTCGGGTCATGGGCCATCAGGTATTTGGCTCCGGCAATCCACCAGCCGTAAAACAGCGGGGTGGTCATCAACATCGAGAAGGCCCTGATGAAATAGTTGCCGCACACGTGCTGGTAGACGTCGAACACCAGTGAGCGGTGTTCGACCTCCTCGGCCCCGTGCCAGCGCAGCAGATCCAGCATCATCGGGTCGGTGCCGGCGTAATCCAGACCGCGGTTCTGCAGCACCCATTGGCCCAACATCGCGGTGTAGTGCTCCAGCGCCGCCACGTCGGCCAGGCGTCGATACAGCCACCACCGCTTCATCGCCGGCGGGAACCACTTGGGCGGATCACCCAGCGCCACGGACAGCATCTTCCGCAGACGCGAGGTGTACGGCTTCGTGTCGATGCCCTGTTCGCCCAAATGGTCGAGCACCACCTGGTGCGCCCAGGCGTGCCACGACTCCTGCTGGATGAACGGTTTGATCGCCGCCTCCAGCTCCGGGTCATCGACCAGCGACGACGCTTCCAGCACGGCCTTGATGAAGTGCCGCTCCCCCTCGGGCAGCAGCAAATGCAAGACGTTCATCATGTGCGTTGAGAACGGGTCGTCGGGCACCCAGTGCAGCGGTGTCTCGGACCAATCGAATCGGACCATCCGGCGATAGCGCGGGTGTCCGTCGTGGTGAAGTTGGACCTCCGGCATCACAAACTCCTCTCCCCGACCGACCGTTGCAGCCGGCCGAAGCTCTCTTCTACGAAGGAAACGACTCGGCCCGCGGGCACAGGCGCCGTTTCACTGCGAACAACCGTTCACTCAGTCGCGTACCCACACAGGCGGTCGGTCATGCGTGCCAGCCGGATGAGAAGGCTGAGAGTCCGCTGAATTGGCTGGGTTGTGGCGGCGGTCTGCCGCGGTGACGCAGGAGTGCAGCGAGGACTCAAGGATGCTGCCATCTTTTCGCTGCGGAGTCCGGACCGACGCCCTGCGCGACCTTCGCGCCAGAATCGCGGAGAGCAGGTTGAATAGTGCCGCAATTCGTGGCTGTTCCTTTGACCGCACCATGGATAAAGCAGATTTCTTGGTGGGTTTGACGACTTTTATCCAGCGGCATGATTCCGTCGCCGTAACTTCGACAACCCGAGCGATGCGCGGTAACTAGGCTAGCTTCTGAATGCGGTGTTGCCGGCTGGTTGTCGTCGTGCTGCCAGAGCAGGACGCTGCATGATTGAAACTGCGGAGAGAGACACTGCAGCGATATCTTCATACCGTGGCGCGGTGACTCGTTGCGGAATAAAATGCGGTCCGTCCCCATAGCTTTGCCGGTACGGTACGAGGAAATCATGTTCAATTTTTTCCCGAGCAGATTGTTCGCAGCGGCGTTTATTCTAGTTTTCACCATTGCCGCGTGTTGCTCGCCTTCCCAGGCGAGAGGTGGCTGTGGTTCAGGCGAAGAAACCACTCCGCAGACCCCCGTGAGTCTGGCGAAGGGCCAGGATATGGACGACGGCTTGGGAATGCTGAGCCCGGACACCAAGGCGTGCCCCTTGTCTGTCCTTGCCGAGAACGATCCTGAGCCGCCGTTGTACCCCTACATCGGAAGCGCGCATTGGCACGTACCGTGGGGGCAGGAGTATTTCGATCAGGGCCTGAGATTCTACTTCGCTTTCAACAACCGCGAATCCTATCGTGCATTTCGCAAAGCGGCTTCTGAAGCCAGGGATGAGGGGATTTCCTGCTCGGCCTGTTATTGGGCCCAAGCACTTGTGCTCGGGGTGGACTTGAATATGAAAAATGAAAATGAAAAGGATCGGCTGGAGGCGATCAAGTCGCTCGACAAAGCGGAGGACAGCTACCCGAACCCTGAGGACGAGGAGATAATCCGGGCTTTGCGCGGGCGATACCTGGATTGCAATCCCGACAAGACAGACAGCGACCAGGAGAAAATATGCCAAGGTGAACGCAACCAGGCCTACTACAAGGGGATGAAAACCGTCCTGCACGACTTCGGCCGCGACGATCCCAACGTTGTCACGCTGTTCGCCGACGCGGCCATGAATCTGACGCCCTGGGACTTTTGGGATAGGAACGGAGATCCAAAGTACCCTCGGTTTGCCGAGCCGATCACGGAGGCCAAGAAAGAACTCGAGAGGGCTCTGAACTTCGTTCAATATCCGAGAAACGAAGGGCCCCTCCACTGGTATATCCACCTGATGGAGCAGTCACCCACACCGGGTGATGCCGAGCGATCCGCGGACCTGTTGGCATCGCTTGCGCCGAATGCGGGTCATCTCGTCCACATGCCGTCACATATCTATTTCCGCATGGGCGACATGCGGAAAGCGGTTGACGCCAACAAACAAGCGGTCGAAGCGGACGAAAGGTATTTCGCCGAGGAGCCCGATCTTTATCGCCCGGATGGCGACCGGTACAGGTACTCGTATTATCCTCACAATATTCATTTCGTCATTGATGCCGCCGCGTTGAGCGGCGACGGCGATGACGTCAATGACTATGCGGAAAGGCTGTTCGAATCGGCGCCGGACAACGCAAACCCACTACGCGCGGACCTATACCGGGCGGTCTACTATCTCGCTAGGACGAATTTTTCCAGTTCGGACGATATTCGCAACTTTCGGAAGCCTGATGCGTTGAATCAGCAACCGCTGGCAAACATCGCCTACGATTTTGCCCACGTGATGGCTGATATCTGGGGCGGTAGGCCTTACGCGGAATCGGTCGGCCAATTCGGCAAGGACCTCACAAAGTATCGAGCGCTTGCGAAAGGGCCCAACCCCACCTGCGACGTGAAAAAGCGCCTCCCACCGGTCAAGCTGTGTCTGGCCGCGGTGCTCGATAATCTGCAGCGCGCGAGAGTAGAGGCCGCAAACGGAAAGTGGAATGAAGCGATTGACGCTGCGCAAAGCGCTATCGATATCCAGAAGGCCATGTCCGATCGGTCCTATGACGAGCCTCCCGTGTGGCCCTATCCCGCAAGTCAGACGCTGGCCTCGATCCTGATCCGCAAAGCGGACGCTGAGGGCCCCAAGACGGGTCCGGGTCAAGACGATCTGGACACCGCCAAGCGGCTACTGTCGACGAGCCTGAACCTGAACAGAACCCCGGGCGTCAATCCCGACCGAGTCCCGACGGACGCTTTTCTCGGAAACGGCTGGGCTTATTACGGCCTGTGGGAGATCGCGAAGTGGGACGACTCGCCCCAGGCCCAGGCCGATAAGGCCTTAGACGCTCTCAATAACCACTGGTTCGGAGCCACCCAATTCCGAAAACTCGATCGCATGTAGGTCGGCGCGTACTTGCAGCCGCCGTGCATTTTTTCTCGGTGGAGCTAAGGGGACTCGAACCCCTGACCCCCACACTGCCAGTGTGGTGCGCTACCAGCTGCGCCATAGCCCCAAGAAGTCGTGCCCATCGAAGCTACACCACCGTCAACCGTCCATCAAAGTTGCTGCTCAGGCAGGTTCGCCGTGTGCGGAGAGGGCGACGGGTCCGGCTCCGGGACGGGCACGGTCCGGGTTTCCGGCGCCGCCACCCATCCGACGGCGGCGATCAGCAGAACTATCCCGCTGATGGTGAAGCCCCAGCCGTAGCTCAGCCGCTCGGCGACCCAACCGAGCGTCATCGAGCCGACGATGGCACCCAGATCGGACATCATTTGCACCGCCGCCACCGGGCTGCCCGCCCGCGCCTCGCTGCCAAGGATGTCGGCGACCGCGGCCTGCATCGGCGACATGTAGATTCCGGTCACCGCGCCGACCACAATCGCAGCGGCCAGAAACGACGGCAAAGACGACGCGACGCCCAGGAAGACGGTCGCCGCGCCGGACAACGTCAGGCCCACGATCATCAGCGTGCGCCGTCCCACCCGGTCAGACAGGTAGCCACTGGGGATCATCGCCACCGCGTTGCCTCCGGCGAACGCCGCAAGCGCAACGCCGATGATGCCGACGCCGCGGCCCATGACGTCGGTAATGAACAGCGGGACCAGCGCGACGCGAAGGCCGAACGCCGACCAGCCGGTCGCGAAATTGGCTCCCAGCGACGACCAGTAGGCGCGGAATCGCAGCGCCTCTCGCATCGTCACCGTCGATCGTGTCGGCGGCCCCGGCGCGGCAAGGGTCGAATTCCGCAGGCTGTAGAACAGCACCGCCGCGACGCCCAGCAGGGCGACGCCGTACACGATGAACGGAGCGGTCAGGCCCCACCCGGCCGCCAGGGCGCCGACGGCCGGCCCACCCACGGCGCCCACCATGAACGAGGTGGTGAAAAGGCCCGCGACCCGTCCGCGCGCGTCGGGTGGGCTGATGTGGATCATCAGTCCCAGCGCCGACACATAGAACATGGTCGATCCGATGCCGCTGATCACCCGGAAAGCCAGCAGTTGCCAATAGGCCTGGGAGAACGCGCACGCGGCGGTGGAGACCGCGACGATCAGCATGCCGCCGATGTAAATCCGCCGCTCCCCCAGGCGCTGGACCAGCTGGCCGCTTATCGGCGCAAAACACAGGCGGCTCAACGAAAAGACGGTGACCAAGAAAGTCACCGCCTTGATGCTGACTCCGAAGCTGCGGGCGAACGACGGCAGCGCCGGCGAAATGACCCCGTAGCCCAGCGCGACCATGATGTTTGCCCAGCTCAGGATCCAGACTTCGCGCGGCAGCCGGCCAAAACGGGACGCACGCCCCTCCGCGCGGGCAAGCCGGAGGGAAATTGTCACCCAATGACTTTATTAACTACCTCGCGCGCGGTTTCTTGCACCTCCGCCAAATGCTCAGGCCCGTTGAAAGATTCCGCGTAAATCTTGTACACGTCCTCGGTGCCCGACGGGCGTGCGGCGAACCACGCATTGGCCGTCGTCACCTTCAATCCGCCCAGCGGGGCGCCATTGCCCGGCGCCGCGGTCAGCTTCGCCGTGATCGGCTCCCCCGCCAATTCCGTCGCGGTCACCTGATCGGCGGACAGTGTCGACAGCCGGGCCTTTTGGTCTCGATCGGCCGGGGCGTCGACCCGCGCATAGAACGGTGTGTCGTACTCGGCGGTCAGCCGCTGATAGCGCTGGGACGGACTCGATCCGGTGACCGCGAGAATCTCCGAAGCCAGCAGCGCCAGGATGATGCCGTCTTTGTCGGTGGTCCACACCGATCCGTCCCGCCGCAGGAACGATGCCCCGGCCGACTCCTCGCCGCCGAAGCCGATGGTTCCGCCGATCAGGCCGTCGACGAACCATTTGAATCCGACCGGCACCTCGATCAGCTTGCGGCCGATGCCGGCGACCACCCGGTCGATCATGGACGAGCTGACGGCGGTCTTGCCGACGGCGATGCCGCCCGGCCACGACGGCCGCTGGGTGTAGAGGTATTCGATGGCCGCCGCGAGGTAGTGGTTCGGGTTGAGCAGCCCCCCATCGGGTGTCACGATGCCGTGGCGGTCGGAGTCGGCATCGTTGCCGGTGGCGATCTGGTAGCGGTCGCGGTTGGCGATGAGCCCCGCCATCGCGTCCGGCGAGCTGCAATCCATGCGGATCTTGCCGTCGTGGTCGAGCGTCATGAACCGCCACGTCGCATCGACCAGCGGATTCACCACGGTCAGATCCAGGCGATGCCGCTGGGCGATCTCGCCCCAATAGTCCACGCTGGCCCCGCCCAGCGGGTCGGCGCCGATCCGCACCCCGGCCGCGCGGATGGCATCGATGTCGACGACATTGGGCAGGTCGTCGACGTAGTTGCCCAAGTAGTCGTGCCGCTGCACGGTGCGCAGAGCGCGGGCCAGTGGAATGCGTTTGACCCCCACCCCGTCACGCAGGATCTCGTTGGCGCGCTTGGCAATTGCGTTGGTCGCGTCGGTGTCGGCCGGGCCGCCGTTGGGCGGGTTGTATTTGAAGCCGCCGTCGGCGGGCGGGTTGTGCGACGGCGTCACCACGATTCCGTCGGCCAACGCCTCGGCGCGGCCACGGTTGTAGGACAGGATGGCATGGCTGACCGCGGGTGTCGGCGTGTAACGGTCGCGGGAGTCGATCATGGCGACGACGTCGTTGGCGGCCAGCACCTCGAGCGCGGACACCCACGCCGGCTCGGACAGGCCGTGGGTGTCCCGGCCGATGAATAACGGCCCCGTGGTGCGGTGCTCGGCGCGGAACTCGACGATGGCCTGGGTGATCGCCAAGATGTGGGCCTCGTTGAACGCGCCATTGAGTGCTGACCCACGGTGCCCCGACGTGCCGAAAGCGACCTGCTGCGCGACATCACCGGCGTCCGGCTGAATCGAGTAGTACGCCGTCACCAGGTGGGGCAGATCGACGAGGTCTTCGGGCTGGGCCGGCTGACCGGCGCGGGGGTTTGCCACCATGGGTACCAATTCTGCCCGTGTCCGCGGCCCCCCGGGCTGCGCCGGTCTGGACTTCGGCCATACGCTGCGTAGCGCAGCGGCAATCGAAGGGAATTCGCCCAGTGGCTCAACGGGACTATCGCGAATTGGCCGCGGTATTCGCCGGTGGGGCGCTGGGCTCCCTGGCCCGGGCCGCCCTGAGCACGCTGGCCGGCGATGACCCGGCGAGCTGGCCATGGCCCACCTTCATGGTCAACATCGTCGGGGCGTTTCTGGTGGGCTATTTCACCACCCGGCTGCTGGAACGGTTGCCGACATCGAGCTATCGACGGCCCCTGCTCGGCACCGGATTGTGCGGTGGTTTAACGACTTTCTCGACGATGCAAGTCGAGACCCTGAAGATGATCGAACACGGCCACTGGGGGCTGGCCGTCGGCTACACGCTCGCCAGCATCGCGTTGGGCCTGCTGGCGGTGCACCTTGCCACCAAGTTGGTACGCCGGGTCCGGGTGCGCCGGTGACCGCCGCCACGGTGACGACGGCTCTGGTCTGGGTCGGCGTCGTGCTCATCGGCGGCGTCGGGTCGGTGCTGCGTTTCGTCATCGACCGCACGGTGGCGCGCCGAGTGTCGAGACCGTTTCCGTTCGGCACGCTTGCTGTGAACATCAGCGGCGCAGCGCTTTTGGGTTTCCTGGGCGGCCTGGCGCTGAACAGGGAGGCCGCGCTGCTGGCCGGCACCGCCTTCGTCGGCGCATACACGACGTTTTCCACCTGGATGCTCGAGGCGCAGCGGCTCGGCGAGGAACGCCGGCTGCGAGCCGCACTGGCCAACATCGTGGTCAGCGTCTTGCTCGGTGAAGCGGCGGCGTTCATCGGACAGCAGATCGCACAGCAGTTGTGATCCGGGTCCGCGGCGCCATCAGGCGTCGCGCTGACGCGGTATGTCGTCGGGAGTTCGGGGCAGCACATACAGCGCCATCCGCCGATTCGACATGGCATGCTCGCCGAGAAACGCGCAACCGCCTCGTTCACAGAACTTGCGCGCCAACGCGTTGCGATGATCGGGATCGAACATGATGCGGCGACACCGCGGATCGAGGGTGAAGATGCTGATCACCAAATACGGCAGCAAGTAGCTGACGTGCCCGCGTTCGATGTGATCCAAGTCGGCGACCGCGACGTGCAGTCCCAAATCGTTGGGATCATGCTCGTATCGACGAGCAATGGAATCCTTTGCCGCTCTGTATAATTCGATGTACGCGCGGTCTACACCGTCCAGGGTGGCGATGAGCGGGCGAGAGAAAGCGCCCTCCAATTGCGCCTCGAGGTAGCGATGCCACCGTGCCACCGGCCAGTTGGATTCCCATGCCTCGACCAGGTGCGGCCGGCTCATCCACTCCGAGACCATCTCGGCGTCGGTGTCCGGGTCGGCAACGCGCAGACCATACGGCTCGGGCAATTCCGGAATGGGCGGCGGTGAGACGCTGCGGATCGCCTCGGGAAGGTCGGTCAGTTCCCGCGGAAGGATGGGTTCGGCGTTAGTCATGTCAACCGGCGAGCCTACGACGGCGTGGGTCTGAGCCGGTTCACCGGGGTTCGAGCAGCTTGGCCAAGACAGCGGCCTGGCTGATGTCCAGGTCTCGGGTCGCGGTCACCAGCGTCACGGCTTTCCGCTTGGCGAGCTTGCGCAGGTCTTCCAGCGCGGCACTGTCACCCAGTTCCGCCTTATAGCGTGACACGAATTCGTCGAACCGGTCCGGATCGTGGTGATACCACTCGCGGAGATCCTTCGACGGCGCGACGTCCTTGCACCAGATACCCACCCGCGGATCGTCTTTGCGCACTCCTCGCGGCCAGACCCGGTCGACCAGGACACGCTGGCCCTCGCCGGGGTCGACCTCGTCGTAGACCCGCGTCACCCGGACCCGCTTTTTGGCGCTCACAGGCTCAGGGTAGCCGCGGACGTGGCGGCGTCCGTCGGCTCAGTAGTGATAGGTGTCCGAGGGTGCGGGCGAGTGATCACGCTCTTCCTCGTCGATGTCCAACGCCTCGATCCCGTACGCGCGGGCCAGCTCCAGGATTTTGGTGGCCCGGGCGATGCGGGGCAGATCGGAGCCATTGCGGATCTCTCCCCCGTCGCGTTCGAACTCGGCGAAAAACTCTTTCGCCCAAGATATTTCGTCCTGCGATGGTGACAGCCCCTCATTGACCACGGCGCATTGGTCGGGCGTCAGGCAGATCTTCCCGGTCATTCCGAATTGGGTTGACACCGCGGTGGCCTCGATCAGTTTCAGCGGATTGGAGCCGATGGTCGGCCCGTCGATGGCGCTGGGCAGGTCGGCGGCCTTGGAGGCGATAGTGAAGCGGGATCGCGTGTAGGCCAGGGTCGCCGGGTCGTCGCCGAAACCGGTATCGCGGCGAAAGTCGCCGATGCCGAAGGCGAGCCGGAACGTGCCCTTAGTCGCGGCGATCTCGGTGATGCGCTCCAGGCCCCGGGCGGTTTCGACCAGAGCCACGATCGGGACGTCGGGCACCCGCTTCGCGGTCTCGGTGATGTGGTCGACCGATTCGACCATCGCCAGCATCACTCCGCCGACCGGGGTGGTGGCCAGGGCGGCCAGGTCGTCCGCCCACCAGGGAGTGCCGAAGCCGTTGATGCGGACCCAGTCGGTGTTTCCGGCGTTCAACCAGCGCACCACGTTGTCGCGCGCCGCGTGCTTGTCTTTTGGCGCGACCGCATCCTCGATGTCGAGGACGATGATGTCAGCGTGCGAGTGCACCGCGGACTGAAACCGGTCGTCGTGTGCACCATTCACCAATAGCCAACTTCGAGCCAGAACAGGATCGATGCGGAAGCCGATGACGTCATCGGACTCTGGCGCGCTGTTGTTGACCTGCTCGTACATGTCAGCTGAGATGTCGCCTTCTCGTGGTTGCAGTCCTGGGCTCCTTTACCGTAGCCCGGCCGGGTGTGAACTCACTCCGAACGGTCGTGTCGTCTTTCGATTTCGGGCAAGAACCCGCCGAGGCCCGGGGATCCAGCAAACGAAACCGCCCTCCGACGGGTTTCACCGTAGCTGCCTCGGGGTAGAACCTCCTTCGCCACGTTACGGCCATCGGTCGTGCGTCGGATCCTGCGGAGGCTAGAGCAACCTGGTCCCGAAATGCGTCTCGATCACCCGTCTCTGGGACCGACCGAGGAAAAATCACGAGGAGTAGATATGCGTAAGGCCATAGCAGTCGTTTCAGCGACCGGGGCATTGTTGTTCGGTGGAGCGGGTGTTGCAAACGCCGCCAGTCCGAGTGCTCCCGCACCGTCGTCCACCACCACGACACTGGCGGACAACAACAACACCGGCAATGACCAGAAGAGCGACAACAACGGCTTGTGGGGCCTGGTCGGTCTCTTGGGTCTGGGCGGACTCGCCGGGCTGATGCGCCGAAAGGATCACGTCGCGGGCACCGGCACCGGCGCCGGACCGGCCGCCACTCGGGGCCGCGGAGTTTAACCCCGCGCCTTAGTCCTCGAGCTCCCCGTCAGCCGTCGTGCGGCTGACGGGGATCGCTGGGCGACGGGCGCTGCTACACAAAACCGTTGCGCCGCAGCGGTTTTGCTCATTGAGTGGGCGCAATGAGCGTCGCGCGGAGCGCCGGCGTCCGTTTGGCCATTTGCGCGGCGGGTATGCCTCGTTCAAGCCGTACACAGCCCAGCGTGCGTCCCCTATTCCCCTCATCACAGGAGGTACCGGCGATGGCCGAGATGATTATCGAATCACCCGACGAAGTCGTCGCATTCCTGAAAGCGCAGCACAACCTCATCGAGGACATGTTCGACCAAGTGCTGCACGCCACGGATCCCAAAGCGCGCGAGGAGCCATTCGCAACGTTGCGCCAGCTGCTGGCCGTCCACGAGACGGCCGAGGAAATGGTGGTGCATCCGCGCGTGCGGCGGGAGGACGATGCCGGCGACGCCATCGTCGACGCCCGCCTCAAAGAGGAGCATGACGCAAAGGAACTGCTGTCGGCGATCGAGAAGCTCGACATCACCTCCGACGAATTCATTGCAGAGCTCACCAAATTGCGCGGAGCGGTGCTCGAGCACGCCCGGCAAGAGGAGGACGAAGAGTTCCCCGTCTTGAAGCGCAAGGTGGACACCGACGACCTCAAGCGAATGGGGGCGGCGGTACGCGCCGCTGAGGCGATCGCTCCGACGCGCCCCCATCCCGGCGTGGAATCGGCGAAACTGAACTTCGCGCTTGGGCCGTTCGCGTCCATGCTCGACCGCGCCCGCGATCTGATCGGCAAAGCCCTCGGATAGCGCGCCCGGCGCGCCTTTTGGAGTTTCCGTAGGCTCGATGAGATGAGCGTTGCCCCGGATACCACCGTTGCTCTCCAAAACCGGTTCTTCCGCGAGTTGCCGGAGATGGCGGTCCGTTGGCAGGCGGAGACATTCCCCGAGTTGCAGCTGTTGGCGCTCAACGAACCCCTGGCCGGCACGCTGGGACTCGACGTCGGCTGGCTGCGCGGTCTCGACGGGTTGCGCTTTCTGGTCGGCAACTCGGTGCCCGGTGGCGCCACTCCGGTGGCCCAGGCCTACGCCGGGCATCAGTTCGGCGGCTTTGTTCCGCGGCTGGGCGACGGGCGTGCCCTGCTGCTCGGCGAACTGGTCGACGGCGACGGGCGGCTGCGCGACATACATCTCAAGGGATCCGGCGCCACGCCGTTCGCCCGCGGCGGCGATGGCCTGGCCGCGGTAGGGCCGATGCTGCGCGAATACCTGGTCAGCGAGGCGATGCACGCCCTGGGCGTGCCGACGACGCGGTCGCTGGCCGTCGTGGGGACTGGGCGTCCGGTCCATCGCGAAGAAACGCTGCCGGGTGCGGTGCTCACCCGCGTGGCAAGCAGTCATCTGCGGGTGGGCAGCTTCCAGTTCGCCGCGTCCACCGGCAATGAAGACCTGCTGCGCCGCCTCGCCGACCACGCGATCAGCCGCCACCACCCAGCCGCCGCCGAGGCGAAGAACCCGTATCTCGCCTTGTTCGAAGCGGTGGTCGCAGTGCAGGCGTCGCTGATCGCCCAATGGATGCTGATCGGATTCGTGCACGGCGTGATGAACACCGACAACACCACCATCTCGGGCGAAACGATCGACTACGGGCCGTGCGCCTTCATGGAGGTCTACGACCCCGACACCGTCTTCAGTTCGATCGACTTCTGGGGGCGCTACGCCTACGGAAACCAACCGGTCGTCGCAGGATGGAACCTCGCGCGCTTCGCCGAGACACTACTTCCGTTGCTCTCGGAGAACACCGAGGACGCCATCGCGCTCGCGGAGCAGTCGTTCGCGGTGTTCCAAACCCGCTACGACGCCGTATGGAGCTCCGGAATGCGAGCCAAACTCGGCTTGTCCGCCGACGTCGACGCCGAATTCGCCACGGTGCTGGTCGAAGAGCTGCTCGCGCTGCTCAAGCAGAACCACATCGACTACACCTCGTTCTTCCGCCGGCTCAGCCACGCGGCGCGCGGGGATGCCAGATCCTGTGCCGAACCCGTCCGCGGATTGTTCGCCGACCTCGCCGGCTTCGACGCGTGGCTGACGCGGTGGCGGGCGTTGGGTCCCGACGCCGACACAATGGATCGCACCAACCCGATCTACATTCCGCGTAACCATCTGGTCGAGGAGGCCCTGGCCGCCGCGACGGCCGGCGAGCTCGGCCCACTGCAGCAACTGCTGGCGGCCGTCACCGACCCCTATGCGGAACGGCCGGGCCTCGAGCGCTACGCGGAGCCCGCCCCCGACGAGTTCGGCAAGTATCAAACCTTCTGCGGCACTTGACCTTACGAAAGCTTGGCGAGCTCAGCCTGCAACCCGTCCAGGCGATGCAGCGTCTCGTCGCGAGGCTCCGTCGGTAAATCCACCAAGAGGTGTGTCAACCCCAGCTCGCGATAACCCTCGAGTTCCTTCGCCGTCGGCTTGCCGCCGTGGAAGTGGATCACCGGCACGTCCCGGCCGGCCACGTCACGCAGTTGCTCGAGCGGAGAAGACAAATCCTGCGCCGACGCCGTCATGGACAGCCAGCCCGTGTGCAGCCGAGCGATGCGCGTGAAGCCCGCCGGTCCTCCGCCGAGATAGAGCGGCGGATGGGGCTGCTGGATAGGCTTGGGCCAGCTGTAGATGGCGTCGAAGTTCACGAATTCGCCGTGATATTCCGCCTTTTCGTGTGTCCAGATCTCGATCATCGCGTCCAGCCGCTCGTCGACGACGCGCCCCCGGACGGAGGGGTTCACACCGTGGTTGGCGATCTCCTCGCGCAGCCAACCGACGCCCACCCCCAAACGAAATCGCCCCTGCGACACCAGATCCAGCGAGGCGACCTCTTTGGCCGTGTGGATCGGATCGCGCTGAGGAACCAGTGCGATCCCGGTGCCCAGGATGAGCCGTTCGGTGGCGACCGCCGCGGCGGTCAGCGCCACAAACGGGTCCAGCGTGCGGTAGTACTTCGGCGGGATCGGACCACCGCCCGGGTACGGCGTCTTGGCGTTGACCGGGATATGCGAATGCTCGGCGAGGAAAAGCGATTCAAAACCACGCTGCTCGAGCGCCTTGCCCAACTCGGCGGGGCCGATTCCGTCGTCGGTAACAAATGTCAGCACACCGAAACCCATGAAGCTCAGTCAACCGCATCGTCGCGCGGCTGTCAGCGCGCGAGCCTGTTTCGGCGGCTCGGGTATGTCAGCTCATGGCGCTGGTTCTTCGGTCACCGCGCGTTTGGCCGGACGGCGGCTCGGACGGACCGCCCCCCACAGGCCGGCGGCGACGCCGACCGCGGCGCCGCCCAGGCCGATGATCTGCTGCGAGGGCTTCAGTTCGCCGTGCACGCTCAACCCTCCGACCAGGTCGGCCACGTCGGCACCGGCTGAGGCCAGGAACCACCCGCGCGTGTTCTTACCGCGCAGCGCCGCCCCGGCGAGCAGAGCGCCGATCAGAGCGTCGCGATAACCCATCGAGCGCAACAACAATTGCGCGGTCGGCGTCGGCTCCTCCGGGTCGCCCCATAGCTTATTCGCCCGTAAGGGATCGACGAGAAACGAAACGCCAGAGGCGAGGCGGATGGTGCCCGCAAGGAGGCCGAACCGGTCGATTGACATGTTCACAGAGCCTAGGAGCAATCCGTCCCGTCGTGCACGCATTCCACCCGCACGTCGCTCACGGCGCGGGGCAGGAATCGGCGATCTGCAACGACGCCGGCCACAGCACCGTGGTCGCCCCGAAGGCTATGGCGTCGGCGCCGGTGGGCGACACCGCTTCGATCCGGGCCTGGATTCGCTGGGTCTGCTCGGGGTGAAAGGCGGTCCACGCGAACCCAATACACAGGTATGGAATCAACAGCCACACCGTCAGTTCGATAAGCGCGCCGACGCTGATCTTGTGCCCGAGCATGCGCCGGACCGGAGCCATCGCGTGATCGATTCCGCCCATGACACTCCCAGCTACCGCAGCACCAGTTTGAGAGCGTAGTCGACGACGGCGTCGAGATCACTGCCCAAATGCCCGGCGAGCCACTGCTGAGCAAGCTCGGCCATGGCACCCGTGTACAGGGCGGCGGCGACCTCCGCGGCCACCGGATCGGAATCCGGATTGAGGCGCCAGCCCTCGGTCAGCACGCCCTCGCGCAGCATGTCCTGCGTCGCGCGACGGCGCGCGGCCAGCACGGGGTTCGTGCGGGCATCGGTGAACAACACGCGACCGCGGCGCGGATCGGCCGACGAGAAGCCCAGCACCGCCGCGATGCCGGCGCGGGTCCGGGCCCCCAACGAGTCCCCCGCCTCCTCGATGGCGGCCGCGATCACCTCGGTCAGCTGCTCACTCACCCGGTCGTAGACCGCGCCGAGCAGGTCGTCGGTGTCGCCGAAGCTTTCGTAGAAGTACCGCGTATTCAGCCCGCATTCCCGGCACACCGAGCGCACCGAGACGGCGGCCTCGCCCCCGCTGCCGAACACGCGATAGGCGGCCTCGACCAGCAGCGCACGACGCTCGGCGCGGCGGTCCTTGAGCGGTATACCGGCCCACCGGGTGGGACTCGACATCCCTACAGCGTAAGTCGAGAAGGCCCGGGTCTTGTCACACCTGTAGCCAAAACTTATTCTGGTTACAGTCGTGACCAGAATGTCGAGGAGCGAGCTGTGTTTCTGCCACACCAGATCGTCGGGCAGCTGATCAACAAAAAGCTGGACGAAAACATGCGGCGGTACTTCTTCCGTGGCATGGAGTTCGCCGCACCCGTCGGCGATCCGGGATGGTTCGGCCCCGACAGCGCCGTGTGGCGGGTGCATTCGCACCTGCCCGCCCTGATCTTCGGCCTGCAATGCGCCGCCTTCATGGAGACCCTGGACCCGTCGATCTATTGGATGGGCATGCACCACTCGCGGTTGATCAAGCGGGACAGCAACGGAAACCCGATTTCGCAGGTGCCCCATATCGACCCAGAAGGCGCCGCGACACGCCTCGGCCACTCGGTGGCGTTCTTCATCGGCACGGCCTACGGGTCGACGGAAACCGCTGAGCGCCTGGCGAAATCCGTGCGCGCGATGCACCACACCATCAAGGGCACCCGGCCCGACGGTGCCCGCTACGACGCCGATGACCCGGAGTGGCTGCGGTGGAACTACGCGACAGTCGTCTGGGGCCTGGCCACCGCGCACGAGCTGTATCATCCAATGCCGTTGCGCGGCAAGAAACTTGACCGCTACTACGGTGAGTTCGTCCGGGTCGGGCACGCGCTGGGAGGCACCGACCTGCCGACCACGAAGGCCGAAACGCTCGAGTGCCTGGAGTCCTACTTACCGAGACTGGCTGTCACTCATGGTGAGGCGATGGGCACCGGCCCCAACGTCTCCATGCCGCAGGCAGCGGTCGACTGGGCCATCCGCGACACCATGCCGAAATGGGCCAAGCAGATGCTGCAGCACCGCGACTGCAATATCGTGGAACGTACCGCTCGTCGCACCGCGGTGTGGTCGATCATCAACGGGATCAACGCCGCTTCCGGCCCCACACCGGAATTTCAGCAGGCCCAGGCCAGGGTCATGGGAGGCACCGCGGTTGCCCACACCCTGCCGACCTACGTACTCGGCAGCGATGAGGTCCACAGCCGCTCCGAGGTGGAGCGCAGCTTCCAGTCGGTGTAGTCGCTCCCGCCGCCTCCGGTGCTCGACACCGGGCAGATTTCACACACGGCCTATCCGCGCGAAACCCGTTGCGGTACAACCAGAAACAACTGCTACGCAGCGCCGGGTGTGATGATGGGAATGTCGATGAACGGCGGCGGTTGCGGCGCCGGAGGCGGCGGTGTCTGGGTGACTGGTTGCCCCAGATGCTGAGGACAGTAGGCGCTCGCCGCGATCATCGTGAATTGGGCGGCGCCGTCCACGGTGAACCCCGGATTACTCGACGACACGCTCTTGATGACCTCGACCTGGGGACTGCCCTCGTCCATCAGTTGGCAGGCCCTCTTACCGACCCCGACGGCGGCGGCCGGATCCTGATAGGTGATTCCGGCTTTGTTCAGCGCGGCGATGAACCTCGCATCGGCTCCCGAAGTGCCGACCGGATCGGCGTACGCCGGCGCGGCCGCGCCGATGAGTGCGGCGCAGCCCGCAAGCACTACCAGCATTCGCATCGCTTCATCCTCGTATAGATCGGCGCCGTTTGTCCTGCCAACCCCTCAGTCTGTGCACACACGGGCAAGTCGAGCGGCCTGGTGGCGGTTCCGCACCAATGCTGGCATTCGCCCTGGATGTGGTACACAGTGGCTATGTCCGCGCTGTCCCGTCAACCTCGTTGAGAGGCCCGGCGTGAACGACAATCGACTTCTGACTCCTGGCCAGACCTGCTGGCGCGCGGCACGGGCCGACCAGTTCGCCCCCATCATCGATGCCGCCGACTATTTCAAGCACGTCAAGGCGGCGATGCTGCGCGCCCGCCATCGAATCATGCTGATCGGCTGGGACTTCGACTCCCGGGTGACGTTCGAGCGGGGCGCGAAGACGCTTCCCGGGCCCAACCAGCTGGGCGCATTCCTCTACTGGATTCTGTGGAAACGCCCGAGTCTGGACGTCTATCTGCTGAAGTCCAATCTGCGGCTGCTGCCGGCCTTCGATGGAATCTGGTTTGGCCTCACCCCGGTATCGCTGCTGAACCAGATCAGCAGCAGGCGAATGCATCTCGCCATCGACGGCGCCCACCCGGTCGGCTCGGTGCATCATCAGAAGATCGTGGTCGTCGACGATGCGGTGGCGTTCTGCGGCGGCATCGACTTGACACTCGAACGATGGGACACCCGTGCCCACGCGCATCGCAACCATCACCGCCGGACGGTGGGGCGCGGCTACGGTCCGCGACACGATGTCGGCCTGGCGGTCGACGGCGCAGCAGCGCGGGCCCTGGCTGAGCAGGCCCTGACCCGGTGGCAGACCGCGACCAAACAATCGTTGTCGCCGGTGCGGGCCAAGCACAGCGCCTGGCCCACCAAGCTGAAACCGACGCTGCGCAACGTCGACGTCGGCATCGCCCGCACCGTGCCGAAGCTCGAGGACTCCGATGAGGTCCGGGAGGTGGAGGCGCTCAACCTGGCCGCCATCGCGGCCGCCCGGGACACCTTCTATGTGGAAAACCAATACCTGGCGTCCCGAACCATCGCCGAAGCGCTGGCTGCGCGGCTGCGCGAAGACGAGGGTCCCGAGATCGTCATCGTGCTGGCCCGCAGAGGCAACAACCCGCTCGAGCGGGGAACCATGGACAGCGCACGCCACCGCCTCATCCATCTGCTGTGGGAAGCCGATGAGCATGGCCGGTTGGGCGTGTTTTGGCCAGCGACCGACGGCGGAGCGCCGATCTACGTCCATTCGAAGGTGCTGGTGGTCGACGATCGGCTGTTGCGCATCGGCTCCTCGAATTTCAACAACCGGTCGATGGGGTTCGACAGCGAGTGTGACGTCGCGATCGAGGCGCAGCCGACTTATTCCGAACACGACGAGCTGCGCCGCGAAATCGCTTCGGTGCGAAACGAATTGATGGCCGAACACCTGGGTGTTTCGGTAGGCGAACTGGAAGCGGCGATCGGTGAACACCGGTCGGTGTTGAAGGCCATCGAGGCGCTTCGCGGAGATGGCAAGACATTGCGGCCCTTCACCGAACGCACCATCGCCAACGAGGCGGGTCCGCTAGCCGAGAACGACCTGATGGATCCCGACCACGTGCCCCGGTCGCTGACCCGCAGCGTGCAACGGTTCATCACCGGCCTTCGGGGTTGACCCCGGTCGGCGATTCGGGTGTGGGTTGAGCCGAATTCGGCCTAGGGTGGGCAGGAGCGCAGTGGAGCAAGGACGAGCACCCATGAGCATCGACGACGAATCGGTCACCACGCTGGAGGATTTGCGAGGCGATCTGGCGCAGCGCTACAAGCGGACGCCGACCGGTGGAAGTTCGATCGACAGCGCGATCGTCGAAGCCGACATGGCCGCGCTGGATCGCGACGGCTACGTCGTCTGGGACAACCTGCTCAGCCCCGAGCGGTGCTCGCAGATCCGCGACGTCGTGCGCCCTTGGCTGGGGCACACCGGACGAAACTCCTTTGAGGGCCTGCGCACTCAGCGCATCTACAGCGTGCTGAGTAGGACCCGGGCGTGCGATCGACTTGTCGATGATCCGCGGGTGCTGGCTGTGCTCGATCGGCTGCTGATGCCCAACTACCTACTTTCGGCGTTGCAGGCCATCAACATTCACCCCGGAGAGGCCGCACAGCTGGCGCATCACGACGATGGCTTCTACCCGATTCCGCGTCCTCGGGCGCCGCTCGCGGCCGCGACGATCTGGGCGATCGACGACTTCACAGCCGACAACGGCGCCACCGTCCTCTACCCGGGCAGCCACCGCTGGGGAAAGCGCCGGCCGGGTCCCGACGATCAGGCCCTCCCCGTCGTCATGCCCGCCGGATCGTGTGTCTTCTTCGTGGGCACGCTGTGGCACGGTGGGGGCGCCAACAACACCGACCGCGAGCGCCTCGCCGTCACCGCGCAGTACTGCCAACCGTGGCTGCGGCCCATGGAGGCCTACACCCTGTCGATATCGCGCGACATCGCCCGAGCGGTGTCGGATGACATTCGCCGGATGCTCGGATACAGCATTCATCCGCCGTTCGTCGGCAACGTCGACGGTCTGCATCCGTTGCGGCTGTTGGAAGTCGGGCCGCAGCCCTAGCGAGCGTCCGATCGGGAGGCCGGGCGCTGGTTTGACGCATCGCTACCTGGCTATTCATAGTTTTGAAATGACGCGTCGAGCGGGCCCGCCCGACGAGCAAGATTCAGATTCGCCGACGGCCGGGCCCCGGAATCGCTTGCACCGCAACCATCGGATGGTGGCCGGTGCCAAAACGCTGGCCGCGCTGACGTCGCTGGCCCTGGTGGCCGCCATCGGCATCGCCTGGCATGCCTACCGCAGCGCCTCGGCGGGCATCACCAAATCCGAGGCATTGGCCGGTGAACCCGCGTCGACCGGAAGCGAGCAGAACATCCTGATCATGGGGCTCGATAGTCGTCGCGACCAGCACGGACAGCCGTTGCCACCCGACATCTATGGCGCGCTGCACGCAGGCAGTGAGGATTCCGCCGACGGCGATTCCGACGCGCTCATCGTGGTGCATCTGCCCGCCGGCGGTGGTCGGGCCACCGCGATCTCGATCCCCCGCGACGACTACGTCGAACTGGCCGGGTGCCCGACCTCGGATTGCCGCGGCAAGATCAAAGAGGCCTACAGCTTCGCCTACCAACGCGTGATGGCCGGCCACGGCTCCGCCGCCGTGTCCCCGACTCCGACCCCGCTTCAAGGACAAGACTTGACCACTAGGGAACAGACGGCGCGGGAGGCGGGCCGCAAAGCCGAAATCAGCACAGTCAAGAACCTCTTGCAAATTCCCATCGATCACTTCATCGAAGTCACCCTGGCCGGGTTCTTCGAAATCGCACGGGTGGTCGAACCGATCACGGTGTGCCTCAGCGCCGACACTTCGGACCGCTACTATTCCGGCGCGGACTTTCACCGAGGACTGCAACAGATCAGCGCAACTCAAGCGTTGGCTTTCGTCCGCCAGCGCCGCGACCCCAACGACGCGGCCTTCACCGACCTTGATCGGAGCCGGCGTCAGCAGGCCTTTATCGTCTCGGTGGTCAGCGCGATGCGCCGAGGCGGGATGCTGTCGGACCCCACCAACCTGCATGCCCTGCTAGACGTCGCCAAGCAGAACATCGCCGTCGACGTCAATTTCGACTTCGACGATTTCGTTCGTAACGCGTTGGAATACCCCAACAGGCCAGTCGCGCTGTACACGCTGCCGGTCACCAGCTTCGGCGAAATCTCGAATGGTGCCTACGTGAACTTCATTGACGCACCCACCATTCGCTCCATCGTGCGCAACCTGGTGGGCACCGATTCGTCGACAACACCCTCGACCAGCAGCCCCACCACAGCACCGCAACCGGACAGCGGCGCGCAGAGCACCGCCGGCAGCGTCACGCTCGACGTGGTCAACGCCTCGGGCCGGCAAGGCGAGGCCGCAAGCGTCCAAAGAATCTTGGCGACTGGACAATTCAGTGACGGCAAGCTCAGCAGCGCCGACTCCACCAGCGAGACGAGCAGCGTCGCCTACGGGCCCGGCGCGAAGATCGCGGCCACCGAGCTCGCCGACCAGTACGACATTACGGCGACCGCATCCGACAGCATTGCCGGCAACACGGTGCAGCTGACCGTCGGGACGGATTTTTCCCGGTTCGACCACCACCGCACTTTGACGTCGGAATCGACCACAACCGCGGCGGCGCCCGTCACCACCGTGCCGGCCACCGTGGCCGGCACGCAAGAACCTGCTATCACCAACCTCTCCCGCATGACCGCCGACGGCATTCCCTGCGTGAAATGACGTGAGACTTGGTCATTTCGTAAGGCCAGGCGTAGATGTCGTGGCCGACGCGCGGCGTTTTAGAGATGCAGGGCCTGCGCCGCGGCCGTAGCCACGGCACCCCTGAGATTCGAGATCGGCGGGCTGCCCCGCAGGTGAATCGAGTTCGAGAGCAGGATGACGTAGGTATTTGAGCCTGGGTCCATCCACAGCGTCGTTCCGGTGAACCCGGTGTTGCCAAAGCTGCCGACGGGAAAGACCTTTCCCCGGGGCCTGGAGTAGGCCGTGTCGATGTCCCAGCCAAAACCAAACAGGCTTTGCCCCTCGATCGCGGGATAGCGGGCGGCGTGAGCTCCTTGGGCGGCGCGGTTTGCCGCTTCGACTTGGCCGGCGGTGTGGCCGGGCTGCTGAGGGGTTGTCATCAGCTCGAGAGTTTCGGGCCGCAAAGGAAACTCACCCGGGCGGCCGGCTAGCCGATCAAGCAGCGCCTGCGCAAAGATACTGACGTCGTGCGCGGTCGAGAACAGGCCGGCATTGCCGGCCACTCCCCCCATGCGGCGCGCCGTCGGGTCATGCACGGTACCCCGAAGCAGCGCATAGAAATCCGGATTTCTGCTCGGGTCGTCTCTGCTTTCCTCGTCACGCGCCGTCGGCGCGATGCGCGACAGGAGGCTCGTGTTCCATGTCCCCGCGGGACAAGTCATCAGCTCGCCTGCCGGCGGGGCGGGCGCAAAGGCGACCGCCGCCCCTCGCACCACGTGTGAGCCACACGCTTTGGCCGCAGGAAGGTAGCGGGTGTCTTGCAGGCCAAGCGGCGCAAAGACATTGCGTTGGACGTACGTATCTTCGGCCTCGCCCGTGGTCTGTTCGAGCAGCGCGCCCAGCAGGATGTAGTTGATGTCGGAGTATCGGAAGAGCTCACCGGGACCCGACTGCAGTGGCGTGGTGAGCGCGCGACGAATGCCTTCGGATTTGTCGGGTCCGCCCAGCCCCCAGGGGTCTTGAAGGCTGACGTCGATCCCTTCGCCGGAGAAGTTGGTCAGCAACATGCGAACCGTGACCTTGGCGCGCCGTGCATCGTTCGTTGTGTTGAAGTCGGGCAGATATTTCTGCACCGGATCGTCGAACGCGACCTTGCCCTGTTCGTAGAGCTGCATGATGGCGACCGCCGTTGCGAGGCACTTCGTCAATGACGCCATGTCGAAGATCGTGTCCTCGGTCATCGGCTCCGCGGGTGCGGACGATCCGTCCAGGCCCGGTTCGCCCGCCAGTTTGCGCGACCCGTACGCCTGGTGGAAGACGACGTTGCCGCCGTGCCCGACCACCACCACGCCACCCGGCAACCCGCCCGCCGCGATCGCGTCGTTCATCAGCTTGGAGACAGTTGCGAAATCAGGTGCGGGCGCCGCGGCCGGGGTCTCCGATGGCGCAGGCAAGGGCACGGACGTCAGCGCGGGCTGCTGCGGGCGGTCGGCGACCGGCGTGTGTGCCGTAAACACCCAGGGTGAGGCCACGACGAGGCCGAGCAGCACCATTGCGACCACGACCGTCTTGCGCAGCGCGGTTGCCCTGAACTTCCACCTGCCACTGACCACAGGCATACGGCAAGGGTAAATCACGGCCTGACGGCATCCACGACTTCTTCGGTTTCGGCGCAAAGCGGCTGTCGCGCAGCAGGTTAGAGCGGTATGCAGTAGCGTTGGCCCCGGACGTGTCGCGACGCCGGTCGCGGCGGTCGAGTCGATCTCGGAGCGAGCGGTGAGGACGCATCCCCATTGACGTCCGCCAGGCGATGGGTTGCCGTGCTGGCGGGCACGATGGCGGCCGGGGTCACGTTGACGCAATGCGCCGCCGCGCCGGCGCCCCCCGTGGCCAGGCCATCGTCCGCCGCGTCGTCGGCGGCCGGCGCGCCGTCAGCGGGTGCCGATCACAGCATTCGGCCGGTCACCGCCGCGGAGCTGGGCGCGAGCTGGCGGCCGGGCTGTCCGGTGGACCCCGCGCAGCTACGACGAGTCGAGGTCGACCACCTAGGTTTCGACGGACATACGCACCGCGGCGAGCTGATCGTGCACCAGGACTTGGTGCCGGAGGTCATCACGGCCTTCGCTCGGCTCTACCGACTCGGCTTTCCCATCGAAAAGATCCGCACCGCCGACCACTACCCGGCCGCCGACGATGAGCTCTCCATGCAGGACGACAACACGTCGGCGTTCAACTGCCGGGGCATCCCCGGAAGCGAGCACTGGTCGCAACACGCCTATGGTCGGGCTATCGACCTCAATCCACGTCTCAACCCGTGCGTCTACGCCACCGGCGCCTTCCAGCCACAAAACGCGGCCCACTACCTGGACCGCAGCCAAAGCGAGCCAGGACTCTTACACGACGGGGACCCCGCCGTGCGCGTCTTCACGGATCGCGGGTGGCGGTGGGGCGGTCACTGGACGGCGCCCATCGATTATCAGCATTTCGAGCGGCCCTGAACCGGCCTCTGTAAGAATGGTCGGATATGTCACGCTCATATGACGTCTCGACCGAATCACCCGCTAGTGTCGAACAAGTCCATGCCGCGTTCGGTCGCGAGGATTATTGGCTGGCCCGCATCGCCGATGCCCCCAGCATCACGCTGGATTCGCTGGTGGTCGACGCCGATGGCACGGTGACGGTGAGCACCAGCCAGCATTTCGGTCGTCAACTGTTACCCGGCCTGGTGTCCAAGCTCATCAAAGGCGACCTGAAGATCGTGCACACCGAGATATGGCGGCCGGACGGTGACCGCCGGGTGCGCGGGCAAGTCAGCGTCTCGGCGTCCGGCGGCTTGGGGTCTGGTCATGTGGAGAGCTGGCTGGCACCGACGGATGACGGCGGTTGCCAAATGCGCTCTGCCCTGCGCGTCGAGGTGAAAATCCCTCTGCTGGGCGGCAAACTCGAGAAATCCATCGGATCCGATTTGGCCAACGGCATTCCCGAGATAGTGCGCTTCACCACCACGTGGATCACCGAGAACGAGGTCTAAGTCTTCGTCGTGTCCCGTGCCGAGGCCGAACGTCGACGCGACTCGGCGGGCAGTGACTTAAACACAGGCCGGCATACTGTCCCAGCCGCGCACGGCTGACGACGACGAGAACACCGCGGCATCGAGGTCGACTTCCCAGTCGGGAAAGCGATTCATGATCTCGTCCAGCGCAATTCGACCCTCGATCCGCGCGAGCGCGTTGCCGAGGCAGTAGTGGGCACCCACCCCGAACGTCAGATGTTGGCGCGGCACCCGCGTCACATCAAACGTTTCGGCGTCCTCCCCGAATCTCCTTTCGTCGCGGTTGGCTGCTCCGATCAGAGTCAGGATCGCGCTGCCCTTCGGCACCGTCTCGCCGTGGAATTCGATGTCACGGGTGACGTACCGCGCAGCTTGCAGCGCGGGTGGCTCGAAACGCAGCAGCTCTTCGATGGCCCCGGGCAACAGTGATCGGTCGTTGGCCAGCAGTCGGCGCTGATCGGGATGCTCGGAGAGCAGCTTGCCCGACCAGCCGATCAACCGCGTTGTGGTCTCCGACCCCGCGACCGCAACGACTTTCATGAACATCAGCAGTTCGTCGCGGCGCAGCTTTCTGGTGACGCCGTTTTGGTCCTTGAATTCGGCGTTGAGGAGTTCCGTCGTGAGGTCGTCGGCGGGATGGTTTGTGCGCCAGTCGATGAAGTCGGCGAAGACCTCGCCATCGGCGAGCTTGGCATCGGTGTTGTCGGTCATCCGGCCACCACGCTTGGTGCGGACGAACTTTTCGCCGTCTTTTTGAACTCGCCGCTGGTAATCCTCGGGGATTCCGAACAGGATGCCCACCACGCGCATCGGCATGATGGCGCCGAGATCTTGGACGAAGTCGAGCCGGTCGCCGCCGGCCAGGGGGTCCAGGCAGCGCTGCGTGAACTCGCGGATCATCGGCTCCAGGGCGTTGATTTTGCGGGGCGTGAACGCGCGGGAGAGCAAGCCGCGGTGGATGTCGTGCACGGGTGGATCTTCGAAAATGAGCAGTCCCGGCGGAATGTCTATGCCCGCCTTGATGATCTCCAGCACGACACCGCGTGCGGAACTGAATGTTTGGTGGTCGACTAGTGCCCGGTTGACGTCGTCGAACCGGCTCAGCGCATAGAAGTCATGTTCGTTGTTGTAGTACAACGGCACGTTCTCGCGGATGCGTCGAAACATCGGATAGGGATCGGAGTTGAGGTCGACGTCCCACGGGTCGTAGTACAGATCATCGCCAGTCCTGATGGTCACGGCCATTCCTGACTACTGCGTCTGCGCGTTTGCGCCGAAGGTTTCGCGGTGCAGTTCGATCAAGGCGTGGAGTTGCTCGAGATAGTGCTGCAACGAGTGGTGAACGAAGCGGGCCGAAAGGGTGGTGGTGCCGCCGTTGGCCAAATCCCGCAACGTCTCTCGCGTCGCTTCCGGTTTTCCGGCGGGATCGAGGGGCTGTTCGGCGGGCATCACCACTTCGAAATTCGGTGGTAGTTCGAACCGCCCCAGCCACTGCGCGGCCGTGTGGATCGACACGTAGAACGGGCACCAACCGTCCGCCAGGGTGACCGCCCGTCGCAACGAACGTCGCGTGCGCCCGCCGACCCAGATCGGCGTGTGTGGTTGTACCGCACAGGGGTCGACGGTCAGCCCGCCGAAAGAGTAGAACTCACCGTGATATGCCGGCTCATTGCTGGCCAGCGCCGCCCGCAGCGCCCTCAGGGCGTCGTCGCCGCGGGCGCCGCGGTCCTCGAAAGGCGCACCGAGAAGGTCGAACTCCGCCTTGAGCGAACCGACGCCCACACCGAGGATCACCCGTCCATTGCTGACGTGGTCGAGTGTGCCGTAACGCTTTACGATCGCCAGCGGATGGTGGTACCCGAGCACCAACGTCATCGTGGCGAAGCGAATCCGCTTGGTGCGCCCCGAGACGTAACCGAACGTCGCCAGCGGATCCCAGTAGCGAGCTCCGCGCCGACCGGATTCGGTCGAGGGCATGCCGATGTGCTCGCTGCAGGTCATGTGGTGATAGCCGAGCCGATCTGCGAGCTCCGCGACCCGGCCGATGTCCTCGATGCCGGCGTCCTTCTCCCATTCCAAGGGCGCTCCAGCGACATTGGTGACGACCGGGGTGGCGATGCCGAGCTTCACTGCAGGGGCTCTTCACCCGCGAGAATCGTTCGGTGCATGAGCCGGCCGCTGTCCACCGCATACGGCAACACCCGGTGCATGGTCCCGGTGTTGTCCCAAATGAGCAGGTCGCCCGGCTGCCACTGATGCTGATAGACGTACTGCGGCTGGGTGGCCCAATCACGAAGCCGCGCAAGCAGCGCCCGGCTTTCCTCCACCGGCAGGCCGATCACGTAATCCGAGGTCGCGCCCAACAGCAAGGATTTACGGCCGGATTGATGCGTCCACACGATCGGGCACGCCTTCGTTGGCGACTTCTGCCAGAAGGCCACCTCGTCGTAACTCATCTCCGGGGTGACGTAATACTGCGAGCGTTCCGCGCTGTGCACCACGCGCAGCTCCGCAATCGCGTCCTTGTCGGCATCGGGCAGGTCGTCGTAGGCCGCGTAGGTGTTGCAGAATTCGGTCTGCCCCCCGATCTCGGAGAGCTGCACTGCGCGCAGCAGCGTGGCCAGGTTGGGCAGCGGCTGCAGCGATCCGTCGAAATGCCAGAACATCGAGCCCTGCAGGTATTTGGCGCGCTGATTGACGTTCTCGTCGAGGGAGATCTTGTTGATGCCGCCCTGGCCCTCGTTGGCGACCAGCGTGCCGAGGGTCTTGGCGATGGCGACCTGCTCCTCGTCACCGATGTCCAGCCCGCGGAAGAACACCACGCCGCGCCGCTCGAGAACGTCACGGATCGTCGACGCCTCCCGCCCGCTCAGCAGCGTGTCGAGATCGGTTCGGATCTCGCTGCCGATTCTCGGGGTGAGGTCGACGATCTCCAGCTGCGCAGAAGTGAGTCCCATGGTTTCAGCTGACTCTCGTGAGAATGGTGTTGGCCGAATGCTTTACCCGCGGCTGCTTCCACAGCTCGACCGCCAACGAGACGGTGATCAGCGAGTAGAGCAGGTTGCGCAGGTTGGCCACATCGTCGGGCAGCGGCTCGGAGTAGTCGAACTTGTCGATGTAGGCGACGGCTTCCTCGGCGTGTGGAAACACCTCGTCGTAGAAGGCCCGGATTTGGTCCATGGAGCTGTTGACGCGTTTGACATAGCGCTGATGGCCGTCCTCGATCGCCCACTCGGGCACCAGGTGCTCGAGTTGCGAAAACTCCCTCGGCAGAACCGTACTCATCTCGAGCGTGCCTTGGCCGCTTCGCCGGCCGCAACGTAGTCGCCGACCACAGTATGCAGATGGCGCAGCAGGATTTCCTCGTCGTTCATCGTGAAATGTGTCAGCACACCGCTGTTGAGCATCGCCTGCAGACCCTCCGACGGGCTCGCGTCCTCGAGGATGATGTCGTTGAGGAAGGTCACGGTGAGCTCCTGGCCGAGCCGCTCCTTGTGCGTCTTCGGCGGCTGATAGAACATCTCCGCCTCGAACACGTGCGAGTGCGGACCCGTCGGCCAGTGGGCGTGGGTGCTGAATCCGGACGCCCCGAAGATGATGACGAAGTTGGGGAAGAACTGGAACGAGTCGAACCCGTACTTTTCCGACCGGGTCGGATTGATCCCCGCGGGTATCGGCCCCCGGTCCAGCTTCTTATTCCAGGGGCCAGCGGCGCTGGCTTCCATCACGCATTCAATTGGCTTGGAATATGGCGTCTTTTGCGAGGGTTCACCGGAGAACGAGAACATCCGATGCGGACCGCTGAGCTGGTAGGCCAGCGCGTCGGTGAACGGGTTCGGTCGATCGAACGCGTCTCTGGCCTCCGCGGTGAGGGCGCCGAACGACGACGCGTGCAGGTACGGTCCGTGGTAGCTCTCGGCGAAGCTGTCGACGAAGATCTTCCAGTTGCACTGCAACTCGGCCGAGAATTTGTAGATCTGATGCGGGCCGCCAAACGGATAGCCCTCGATGCCGTGGGCCAGTTCGCCGAGGAAGGAACGCAGCGGCTCGGTGTTGTTCGGGTTGAGATTGATGAAGATGAAGCCCTCCCACACCTCGCACTGCACCGCAGGCACCCGACAGCTGTCAGCGTCGAAGTCCAGGAGCAAATCCTTGCGAGTGGCCGAGTGGAGCGAGCCGTCCAGCTTGTAGCGCCAGCCATGGAAGCGGCAGTACAGCAACGGGGCGCGCCCGGACACCTCCTGGAACGGGTCGTCCTCCCACAACATCTTGTTGCCGCGGTGCGGGCAAATGTTGTGGAAGGCGCGGATCACCTGGTCCTTGCCGCGCACGATGATGATTGAAGTGTTCAGGAACCTGAACTCGCGGGTGAAGTAGCTGCCCGAGCGCGGGACTCGTTCGACTCGCCCGACGTATAGCCAGGTCTTCTTGAAGACGTGCTCGCGTTCCTTCTCGTAGAACTCTTCGGACACACAATCTTCGAGCGACACCGGGCCGCGGCCGAGTTCGGGATACGCGTCGGTCCAGTGCCCGGTCGGGGGTTTGGCGACGGCGCTGGGCTGATTCATCCCCGTACCTCCTACGTGGTGCGGCCGACGCTAGCAGGTGCGGGGACTCCCAATAAGGTGTACGTACGCAACACCCTGTTGCATACTTGGAACACCGATGGAACAGAATCTGCCCTTCGACCTCGATGCCCTGCTGGTCTTCGGCAAGGTGGTGGACTGTCGCGGCATCTCGAAGGCGGCGACGGCGCTGGGCATGCCAAAGTCCACGGTCAGCCGGAAGTTGACCAAGCTGGAATCGGACCTGGGCGTCAAGCTGCTGCGAAAGAACACGCACCAGCTGACGGTCACCGACATCGGCGAACAGATCTACGACCATGCGGTGAACATCTTGACCGAGGCCAACGGTGTACGGGCCCTGGTGGAAGCCAGTCGGCAGGAACCACAGGGAGAACTGCGGGTGGCGATACCGGTGAGCCTCGGCATCGACTACGCATCGCGCGTCGGCGCCACCTTTCTCCAGCGTTACCCGCACTCGCGCTTAGACATTCGATTGGTCGACAACATGGTTGACCCGATCAAGGACGGTTACGACGTCGTGTTCGGTCCCGGACCGCTACAGGATTCGACGCTGATCGCGCGAAAAGTCTTCGACCTGAACCTGTTTCTGTGCGCCTCGATCGATTTCGTGGGTCAACTGAAGGATCAGCTCACCGAACCCGCACAGTTGAACGCTCTGCCGTTCATCGACTTCGGTTTCTGCGGACCTCAAAAGCTGGCGGTGACCAGACTCGGCAGACGATATGAGTTGTCGCCACGAGTGCGCGCACGAGCCAACAACTTTCAGGTGTGCAAGGAGTACATTCTGCAGGGTCTCGGCATCGGCGCTATGCCCACGCAGATCATCTGCAGCGAGGAACTGCGTAAGGGCACCATCGTGCCGATCCTTTCCGAGTGGGCGGTCGAGCCTCTGGCCGTGCACATGATCTATCCCTTCGAGCTCTCCTTCTCCACGCTGATCAGCGCCTTCTACGAGACGGCCTGCCAGATCATCGTCGAGAACATCGCCCGGGCCGAGAGCTGAAGTTGGCCTGAGATACGCGACAATCGCCTCATGCCCCATGAACCCGAACATCCGCCGGCCGCGCCGAAACCGAAGCGGGTGCACGTCACGCCCGAGGATCTTGAGAGGTTCGGCGACGAGGAGCAGATGCGCGAGGCATCGGACGACCGTCGGCTGCGCGACGAGCAACCGCCGCACCACCAGTAACGCCGGCGGCGCTCAGGGAACCGCACTGGAAAAGTGGGGGGCCGCTGAGTGAGACTGGTAGCTATGAGTTTCGTGGAAACGGTCTTCGCGCAGATTCTGCGGGTGCACGACACGGTCTATCAGAAGACGAACGGCTGGATTGGTCACCGCACGCTGTGGATACCGAGCCTGCTACTGCACACCGTCGGGGCGAAAACCGGCAAACAACGCACGACGTCGCTGTCCTACGCCCGCGACGGTGCCAACTACCTGATCGTCGCCTCCAAGGGCGGTGCGCCCCAGGCTCCCGGCTGGTACCACAACCTGAAGGCCAATCCCGACGTCGAGATCAATGTCGGCCCAAGGCGTTTCGCCGTCACCGCACGACCGGTGCTCTCCGGCGATCCCGACTACCAGCGGCTGTGGCAGATCGTCAACAAGAACAATCAAAACCGCTACAACGAATACCAGAAGAAAACGTCGCGCCCCATCCCCGTCGTCGTCCTGGCCCCGAGGGGTTAGGACAACCGATAGCCGCGCGAGTCACGTTGCGGCGGGCGCCTCTAGGCCGAGAGTGAAGACTTGCACCTCGGCCGACTTTCCTTTCAGAGCGTGCGACCCGCGATCAAGGAGTCCGTGCGGTCGGCTGGTCAGCGCGTCCACGCACGAACCGGTCAGGAGGATCGCGCAACCAGCTGGACCGCCACTGCGATGGTGGCAGCCACCGCAGCGTAGTGCACCAGCCGTAACCAACCGGCTCCGGCGATCGCTCCGACAGCGACCGACAGCGCGGCAGCCCAGATCCCGGCTGCCCACACTGTGCGAGAAGTCGCCCTGCGGACAAAGACACAGGTGCCTTGCAGCGCCGTCATCCGATCGACCTCGTGGCCGGCCGCCCACCGCTCGGTGGGGCGTGCCCATCGGCGATCCGGAAGCACCATGAGGCATACGAACACCAGCACAGCCACAACGGTGATGGCCGTAGCAGCGACGTAGCGGCCCGACTTTTCAAACGCGACGATCGGAAACGACACGGACGTGAGGTAGATCGGCAGCGCTACGAAAAAGCAGATCACGCCCCCGCCCACGTATATCGCGCCCCCTACCGATCCCACGCCCACTGCCAGATGCGGTCCATGTCGGGAGATTAATTCGTCGGTTGCAGCGATGCGGGGCAAAAGGACCGCATCGCGGCGGCTGCGGCGTCGAGGCACGATGTCTCTCATGGTCGCCGTCTACCGCGCGCCGATGCGATCCCGGGACGATGCCGTCGAGCCGCAAGCCACCATCGATCGCGCCCGCCGGCTCGGCGTGTGCGGGTTCGGCCGACGGGTGAGCGGTTCGGCCGAACAGGAGCGGCTCGCCCGTCGGGTCGCCCGCTTCGCCGAGCTCGACGAAGGTTCGTTCGTGTGGACCCACGACACCCACGGGTGGTTCTGGCTGGGCCGCATCTCCGGGCCATACGTCTACGACACCGGCAAAGCCGCTGCGGCGGTGGATTTGGTGCACGTACGACCCTGCGAGTGGCTGTCCATGCCAATCCTGGAGCAGAATGCGCCGGCCGCCGTCATCGCCACATTCGGTCGGGGCGGAAGGAACTTTCAGGAGATCCACCATCCCTCGATCGGCGTTGAGAGTCAAAGGATTTGGGATGCGCGGGCGGATCGTTCCACGGGGAGCTGAGCGCGTGGATAACCCCTACCCGTCAACCTTCAACGGCGAACAGCGCCCACTCACCCGCGACACCCTTGAGGGCGTGCGCGCCGCGAGCGGAAGCCACCTCCCCGCAGGACGCGGCTGCATCGGCTCGATTGGCCATTCGCACCCGAGCGCGGCGGTGCCTTTCCTCGCTTCAGAGTGGGTCGTTAGCCTCCCAGGTATGGTCACGTCGCCTGCCGCGCTCACCGCGGCAGAGCTGGAATTGCGGGAACGGGTTCGGGCATTCCTGACCGAGACGCTGCCCTGGGGGACGTTCGAGCCTGGGCTCGGCATGAGCGCGGAGGTGAATCCGCAGTTCTCCGCCGCGTTGGGCGAGCGTGGCTGGATTGGCATGGCGGTCCCGGCCCGCTATGGCGGCCACGACGCCACCGCCGTCGACCGCTTCATCATTGTCGAAGAACTGCTGCGCTGGGGCGCCCCCGTGGGGCATCATTGGGTGGCCGACCGACAGATCGCCCAGGTGCTGCTTCGCTACGGCACCGAGGAACAGAAGCAAATGCTGTTGCCCCGAATCTGCCGCGGCGAGTTGTGTTTTTGCATCGGCATGAGCGAGCCAGACGCCGGAAGTGACCTCGCGTCGGTCCGCACCAAAGGTGTTCGTGACACGGACGGCTGGCGGGTGTCCGGTGTCAAGGTGTGGACAAGCAACGCGATGCGCGCCGACTTCATGATCGCGCTGTGCCGAACCGGTGACGGCGAACGGCACGCGGGGCTGAGCCGGTTTCTGATCGATATGCGCAGTCCCGGTGTGACGGTCAAGCCGATCCCCTTCCTGAATGGCAGCACCGACCACTTCGCCGAGGTGCTCCTGGACGGGGTTCTGGTTTCCGACGAGATGGTGATCGGCGAAATCGGGCAGGGCTGGGCACAGAACGCCGACGAGTTGGCCTTTGAGCGCAGCGGCCCCGATCGCTGGATCTCGACCTTCCTGGTCGTTCAAGAATTCATTCGCGAACACCCGGGCCTGGCGGCCAGCCGCGAAGGGAGCCGGCTGATCGGCGAACTCGCGGCCCAATACTGGGTGCTACGCCGGCTCTCACTGACCGTGGCCAGGGCGATCGATGCCGGCGACACCCCCGCGGCCGAGGCGGCGCTCATCAAGGAGATGGGCACCCGGTTCGAACAAGACGTCGTGCGCGCGCTGCGGGAGTTGTTGGACCGCGAGCTGGTGTGCGGCCTGGAGCCGGAACCGTCATTGTTCGAACGGTTGTTGCGTCGCGCCGCGCTCGATGCGCCGTCATTCACCATCCGGGGCGGCACTACCGAGGTGCTGCGCTCCGTCGCCGCCAAAGGATTGTCATGAGCGACAACCAGCTGTACGCAGCCGCCGACAAGCTGTTTGCCGCGCACAGCCTTTGGGAGGATGTTGGCGACGCCGACGCCACCGGCTGGGCACCACAACTATGGAATGCATTGCAGCAGCACGGGTTCAGCGATGTCCCCGTTCCCGAGGAGCTGGGCGGAGCCGGGGGCGGCGTTGCCGACGCGATTCAATTGCTCCGCGCCGCGGGAGCGCACGCGGCACCGGTGCCTCTGGCCGAAGCCGGACTTGTCGGCGGATGGTTATTGGCGTCTGCTGGTCTAGCGCTGCCCAAAGGTGTTCGCACGATGCTGCCACCCGCCGCGACGCTGCGTCTCGACGGCGACCGCCTGTTCGGTACGGCGCCGGCAGTCGCGTGGGGTCACCGCGCCGAGCATGTCATCGGACTCGTCGACGGCGTCGTGGTGCTCGCGCCCGGACCGGCCGCATCGTCAGGAGGCCCGGCCGTCAGCCGCGGGGTCAACCTCGCCGAAGAGCCCCGTGACACAGTGATTTTCGATGGTGTTCCGGTAACCGAACGCGCCGAAACACGGGTCACCGAACAATCTCTGAGGGAGCGCACCGCGCTGGGGCGTGCCGCGCTGATGGCCGGCGCGGTAAGTGCCGTCGCGGCAATGACACTGCGCTACAGCGCCGAACGTGAGCAATTCGGCCGCCCCATCGGTCGTTTCCAGGCTGTTCAAGCCCATCTGGTGACCATCCACCAGCAGGCCGCGGTGGTCGCATCGGCCCTCGACGGTGCGGTCGAAGCGGTCGAAGTCGGCCGGGGCGGGTTCGAAATCGCCTGCGCCAAAATGCTTGCCGACCGGGCGGCGCAGTTGGTCACGGCGGCCGCCCACCAGACGCATGGCGCTATCGGTATGACGAAGGAGTATCCGTTGCACTATCTGACTCGTCGGCTCTGGGCATGGCGAGACGAAGCCGGGGGGCATCATCGCTGGGCGGAGCGACTTGGCGCGGCCCTGGTCGCCGATGGCCCCGACGCCCTGTACCCAGCCATTCAGTCAGGCTCGGAGGTGATGTCGTGAACCGGTTGCAGCGCCCAGACGGGGTCACGCTCGCGTATCAGGTGCACAACCCGGACGCGCCGGGCTTGCCGCTGTTACTCACACACGGTTTCGGTGCCACCGCGGGCATGTGGAACCCCAACATCGATGCCTTGAGCGCCGACCGACCGGTGATCGTCTGGGACCAGCGCGGTCATGGCTGCAGTGACGCACCCGAGGACATGGAGCGCTACACCGAGCAGATCAGCGTCGCCGACATGGCGGCCATTCTCGATGCCGCGGGTGCCGATCGCGCCGTACTCGGCGGAATGTCCTTGGGCGGCTACCTATCCCTGGCCTTCTACCTCGTCCATCCGCGGCGCGTGGCCGCGCTGGTACTCGTCGACACGGGGCCGGGTTATCGCAACGACGACGCGCGCGACAAGTGGAACGCGTGGGTGGAACGACGCGCTCGAGAACTTGAGCGCGGCGAAGGGCGCGCCGACGCCTCGGCGGAAGTCGCACAGGCGTTGCATGCGCATCCCGAGGGGCTGCCGCGCGCTGCCCGCGGTGTCATGGCGCAAAAGGACGCCCGCGTGATCGCGTCGCTCGGCAGCATCACGGTGCCCACGTTGGTGGTCGTCGGCGCCCAAGACACCGACTTCCTGGCACCGGCCGGCTACATGCACCGCAAGATCTCCAATTCCCGCAAGCTTGTCATCGACAACGTCGGGCATGCGGCGAACATGGATCAGCCCGAAACGTTCAATGCGGCCGTTCGCGCACTGTTGGAACAGCTATGAGCGCGGTCGATGTCACCATCGAATTCGTCGGCCACGTGGCCACGGTGGAGATCCATCGCCCGCCGAACAATTACTTCGACACCGCCTTGATCGCGCGCATCGCCGACGCCTACGAGCAACTGGACGGCGATGTCGAGTGCCGGGCGATCGTGTTGTGCGCGGAGGGAAAACACTTCTGCGCCGGCGCCGATTTCTCCCAGGCCGCCGAGAATCGCTCGTCGCCGGGCGAGCTCTACGCCCAGGCAATCCGGTTGTTCCGCGCCCGCACGCCGGTTGTCGCGGCGGTTCAGGGCGCCGCGATCGGGGGCGGGCTCGGGCTTGCCCTCAGCGCAGACTTCCGAGTGGCGGCACCCTCCTCGAAGTTTGCCGCCAACTTCAGCCGACTCGGGTTTCATCCCGGCTTTGGGATGACCGCCACGTTGCCGCGTGTCGTCGGCCAGCAGAAAGCCCTCGAGTGGATGCTCACCGGCGAGCGTTTCGGAGGTGCGATCGGTTATGCCGCAGGGTTGTTCGATGAACTAGCCGCCGACGGCGACGTTCGGCAGGCGGCGATTCAGTTCGCCGGGCGTATCGCGGCTTCGGCTCCCCTCGCGCTCACGAGCATCCGGGCCACGATGCGCGCTGGGCTCGCCGAGGCCGTCGTGGCCGCCACCGCCCACGAGCTCGAGGAACAAACGCGCCTTACGGCGACCGCCGACTTCCGCGAGGGCGTGACGGCGGCGGCCCAGCGCCGCGCTCCCGTATTCACCGGTCGGTGAACCTCCACGAGCTCCGCGGGAACCGATACCGTGCAATGCATGCCGCGTGTGGACTACGTCATTCACTACGTCGAATCGCTCAACCGGTCGGTGGCGTTTTACCGCGACGTGATCGGCCTTCAGGTGCGAATCGAGGGCGACGGCTATGTCGAGTTCGATATGGAGAACACGAAGTTCTCGCTTTTTGAGCGCTCGAAGCTGCCGGAGCTCATCGGTCGCAAAGGCGGAAACCCGCCTTGCGGTGAGATCGGCTTCCTGATCGAAGACGTTGATGCCGAAGCGGAACGGTTGAGGCGGCTCGGGGTCGAGATCCTCAGCGGACCGCTGGATCGACCATGGCGGGAACGGACGCTGCACATCGCAGATCCAGACGGCAACATCATCGAATTCGCACAGAAGCTGCGATGATTCTCGCCGTCGACCTCGGCAAGACGTCCTGTCGGGCCGCGGCGGGCGGCCGGCGGGTCGAGGGTGCGGGCGCGCCGGGGCTCGCGACGCCTGGCGGCGTGCGGGCCGCGGAGACGGCGATTGTGGCCGTCGCGCGAGATTTGGGTCCGGCCGACGAGGTGATCGTCGGCGCCGCGGGGGCGCTGGCGGCGCCCGACTCGGCACGCGCACTGGGCGACGCGCTGCTGAGATCGCTTCGGGCGCAACGCGTCACGCTGACCAGTGACGCGGTGATCGCGCACGCGGGCGCATTGAACGGGCAGCCGGGCGTCGTGCTGATCGCGGGCACCGGCGTCGTGGCGCTCGCGATCGACGCGAACGGCTTGCTGCGCACCGCCGACGGCTGGGGTCCGTGGCTGGGTGACGAGGGCGGGGGCACGTGGATCGGCGCCGCTGGGCTGCGTGCGGCGCTGCGCGGCCACGACGGCCGCGGGCCGTCCACCATGCTGCTCGACGCCGCCCGCGCCCGCTTCGGCGCGCCGGAGACCTGGCCCGCGCGGCTCACCGACGCCGCCGCACTCGCGTCCTTCGCGCCCGACGTCCTCGCGGCGAAAGGCGACGCCACGGCGCTGGCGATCATCCGCGCGGCGGCCGAGGCGCTTGCCGCGACCGCCCGCGCGGCCGGGGACGGCCCGGTGGCGATGGTCGGCGGACTGGCGGGGGTCGAAGCGCTGCGCGAGTGGCTCGACCTCATCCCTGCCGCCGGCGACGCGCTCGATGGCGCGCTGCGGCTGGGAGCGATCCACGAGCCGCACGTGATGCGCATGCAGGTGGCCGGCGCGACCCACGGCCTCGATGCGCTCGCCACCGAAGCCGAGCGGCCCGGCCTGGAGGACCTCGACGCGCGGCCCACCGCCGAGGTCGTCGCACTGCTCGTTGCCGCCGAGGCGGAAGCGCACGGAGCGGTGGCGGCGGCGGTGCCGCGGATAGCGGCGGCGGCCGAGGCGATCGCCGCGCGACTCGAGCTGGGCGGCCGCCTGATCTACGCCGGCGCCGGGACACCGGGTCGGCTCGGGGTGCTCGATGCGGCCGAGTGCGGACCTACATTCGGCACCGACCTGGTGCGCGGCGTGATCGCCGGCGGCCCAATGGCTTTGACCGAGGCGATCGAGGGCGCGGAGGATGCGTTCGACCCCACCGATCTCGCGGACCTGACCGCCGCTGACGCGCTCGTCGGGATCACCGCGTCGGGCCGCACGCCATACGTGCTCGGAGCGCTCAAGCACGCGCGCGCTGTGGGGGCCTTAACCGTCGCGATAGTCAACAACCCGAGAAGCGAGGCGTCTGCCGACCTGGTGATCGAGCTGCTGACCGGGCCTGAGGTGCTCGCCGGGTCCACGCGGCTCACCGCCGGGACGTCGCAGAAGGTCGTGCTCAATGCGCTTTCGACGAGCGTGATGATCGCCCTCGGCAAGGCCTATGGGCCGCGGATGGTCGACGTGCGCGCGACCAACGCGAAGCTGCGCCGCCGCGCGGTGCGGATCGTCCGCGACGCGGCCGCCGTCGACGAGGAGACCGCGACCGCCGCGCTCGCCGCCGCGGGTGGGCACGCCAAGACCGCGATCGTCGCCCTGCTCGCGGGCGTCGACGCGACCGAGGCCGCGGCCAGGCTCGATCAGGCGCGCGGACGCGTGCGCGACGCGCTGGGCAGGACATGAGTGAAGTCGTCCCGCGAGCCGGCGTCACGCCCGTATGGTGAGGACGTGTGTGAGCCAGCGCGCGGCTGGCCAGCTCGTGTCAGCCGCCGTCAGCTGCTAGCGCTGGCCGGCAGCGCCGGGGCGGCGTCCCTCGTCGGCGGCTGCTCGACTGCGCCGTCTGAGACCGGCGCGACGCCACCTTCGACACCGGCTCCTCCCCCGACCTCGACGATCAGCGCAAGCCTGGCCGCTACGACTTCGGCAGTGTTGCTATGCCGGGACGCCTGGGGCGCCCGACCGCCCCGCTCCGGAGGGAAGCGCCACACCATCACCCGAATGACCCTTCACCACGAGGCCGTCGTCCTTGGCGAGAACCGCAACGCCCCAAGCCATCTCCGACAGGACCAGCGATACCACCAGGACCAGCACGGGTGGATCGACATCGCCTACCACGTCGGCATCGACCGCAATGGCAACATCTACGAACTGCGGAGCACCGAGATCGCGGGCGACACCGCGACCGACTACGACACGACGGGTCATTTCCTGGTCCTCTGCGAAGGAGACTTCGATCAGGAGGCCGTGCCGGAGGCCCAGCTCCAGGGAGCTGCTCGCGCGTTCGCATGGGCCGCCCAGAATTTCCACGTTTCAACCGAGACGCTGGCGGGCCATCGGGACTTGGCCCAAACCTCCTGCCCGGGTCGAAACCTGTACGCCCACCTTTCCTCGGGTGACCTCAAGCGCCGCATTGACGACATCCTCGGCGCGGGCGGCGTAGACCTCCAGCGGTTCTCCGGACCCGACGCAGCCGCGAGGGTTGCCTCAATCGAGGCCGGCAACTGACCCGCGCTCGCCGGGGCTCGAAGCGCTGGCATGTTTGTAGCCCTGTACCAACGGGCATTTCGCTGAACACGGGTAGCATGGGATCAGCATGTCGGTCACAGATCGCAGCGGTTTCGCCAGCGCCTGTCAGGAGGCCGTGGGGGCCGTCCTTCATGCCATCACCACCCAAGGGGACGAACGCCGAGAGCACCTCTCGGAGGCCAAATCCGCGGTCGACATGGCGTTACGCGATGCCCATAGCGGTGAAGAGTGGTACCTGGCCGAGCACCTGCGCCAGGGAATCAAGGATGTGGAGACCCACCTGCGCGACGCCTCCTGATCGCTCGCCATCGGCACTGGCTAACTCGCGCGGGCGGCCGACCGACTGATCCAAGCTCCCGCAGTCCCTCGGCCGGAAAGGCAGCACAGGTCTCGACACGGCGGCGTCGCCGATCCGCCGACGTCATCCTCGGCGCAATGCACGTTAGTGTGCTCTGGTCGGCCTCATCGAACTGGCCGATAGAAAAGATGAGCAATTCATGACCACAGCAGAAGCGTCGGCGCTCGAATCGCGGGTCGGCCACTACTACCAGATGGACGGCACCTACCTGGTCGGACGCGAGAAGTTACGCGAGTACGCCCGTGCGGTGCAGGACTATCACCCCGCGCATTGGGACGTCGCCGTCGCCGCTGAGCTGGGCTATCCGGATCTGGTGGCGCCCCTGACATTCACGTCGACGCCGGGCATGACCTGCAACCGCCGCATGTTCGAACAGGTCGTGGTCGGCTACGACACCTATATGCAGACCGAAGAGCTGTTCGAGCAACACCGCCCGATCGTTGCCGGCGACGAACTGCACATCGACGTCGAACTGACATCGGTGCGCAGGATCGCCGGCAGGGACCTGATCACCGTGACCAACACTTTCACCGACGCGGCCGGCGAGCGAGTGCACACCCTGCACACCACCGTCGTCGGAGTCACCGCCGAGGATGTCGATCCGGCGATCAAGCTGGCCGTGCCGAACATCATGATGCATGACGTGGACCTCAACGCGGTCGGTGAAGCCGACGACGCGTATGAGAAGACGGTGCGCCCCCAGGGCGAGGTTCGGATCGCCGAGCACGGCAGCACTCGCACTCCCGGGACGCCGTCCTTCGATGACGTGAACGTCGGCGACGAGCTACCGGCGCACCACGCCCGACTGTCCCGCGGGGACCTGGTGAACTATGCCGGTGTGGCCGGCGACGCCAACCCGATCCACTGGGACGAGGAGATCGCCAAGCTGGCCGGCCTGCCCGACGTGATCGCCCACGGAATGCTCACCATGGGGCTAGGTGCCGGCTTCGCCTCCACCTGGACGGGTGACCCCGGTGCGGTCACCCGCTACGCGATACGGCTCTCCGCGCCCGCGATCGTATCGGCCAAGGAAGGCTGCGATATCGAATTCGGTGGCAAGATCAGGTCGCTGGACCCCGCGACACGCAGCGGTGTCGTGCTTGTCGGGGCGAAGTCCGGAGGCCGAAAGATCTTCGGCTTGGCGACGTTGAACGTCCGATTCCGCTGATGCGTCTTGGCGCATTGCTGCGCTTCACGGCTGATGACCGCCGCCGGCGCGCGTCGGCATTAAGGCATTGACCGGCAAGCCTTTTCGTTTGTCGAACGTGGCTGGCTTACGCCTTTGCCTGCACAGCTTCGACAAAAGCGGTTTACTCAGCAGGTCGTCGACGAGCAACTACAAGTAGCCGGGAAGGTAACCGATGTCGATATTCGGCCCCTGGTCGAGTGCGTCGGGAAAAACGCGGACCGAGTATCCGTTGAACGACGATTCTTGCTTGCCGAGCGAGGTAGCGAGTAACGCTGCCGGGCCAATTGGGCGGCACTCGATACCGATCCCAGAACTAGGTGCTTGTTGTGCTGATTAGGTGGTGACGGGCTTTGTCACGAGTGTTGTTCGTGCTGGTGAAGAGTGGTGCCCCCCGTGAATCGAATTTGCAGGTATATCAAGGCTTTAGACGCAAACCTCCTCGACGGAGAGATTCTCCAGCGGTTCACCCCGAATTGCCCGGGGGCGGCGGGCTCGCAGGACTCGTTGGGGTCGTGGGACTTGTTGGGGTGGTAGGGGTCGCAGGCCTCGTCGAGGTCGCAGGACTGGTGGACCGCACAGGGCTCGTCGGGCTCGTAGGGCTCGTCGGACTCGCGGGCGTGGGACTCGCCGGCGTCGGACTCACAAGGCCTGGCCCTTCGCCACACCAGTCCGCCACATCCTTCGGGTACTGCTCGAGCGGCGGAGGACAACGCTGCCCCGGCGGGAAATTGGCGCCGGCGTTGAGCAGGTCGCAGGGCACGTAGACCTGCTTGCCCTTGGGGGTGTTGGTCAGACACTTCGTCGGCGGCTCGCCATGGGCCTCGACAGGAATGATGGCCGCCGTCATCACCGCGGCGAGCGCCCAAGCAAGACGGCGATAGGCCATTAAAGAGCTCCTCGTAAAGCGGTCTCAGGCGTGCCCAACGTGACATCGCCGTCGTTTGACGATTAAAGCCGCTTAGCCCAGGCAAAATCCAACCCGTAGTCCTTTGACGCAGTTGCGGCGCGTACCTAAATTATCGCTTGACCAGCACCTTCTCAGTGGAGCTGCCGGGAATCGAACCCTCCCCAAATTTGCCCCTCACCTGCATAAACGCGGAATTTGAGTACGCGAAAGTACGCGAAACGACCTGCGGATACGCCGCAGGTGTTGATGGCATCAACCACACGCCGGACCGTTCGGCGTCTCAACTCCGCCGCGTAGACCTGCGTGCCCATCAGATGAATTAATCATCGACCGCTTTGGTTACCTTCTGTGTTGAGTGGGTATCGAGGCAAGGAATCCGGTGATCGCTTCGGCCAGTCCACGCGGGTTGCTTGACTGAATGGTGTGACCGGCATCGGTGACCCGGCTCCACGTCGCACCGTCGATCAGGTCGGCGAGCTCGCCGGCGGCGGCGTCGGACACGACCCTGCTGCGGTCACCCCGCAGGACGATGGTCGGGCAATGGATGCGGCGCGCCAACTGCCGCATCTCGTCCCCGACAGGTAGCTGGGTGTTGCCCAAATGGAACTGCGAGTCATCGTATTTGAAGGCCAGTCGTCCGTCGTCGCGCCAGCGCAGGTTGCTCGCCACGCTGTCGCCGCCCGGCCCGTCACCGGCAACGAAATCGTCGACCTCCTCTAGGTCGGCGAAGGATGGCTGCGATGTGATGAAGCCCCGGACCGAGTCGGTTGCGGATTTGTCGAGGTCGGCTCCGAGGTCGATGACGATGAGGCCGGCGAGTTCGGGGACACCCCGAGCAGCCCAGGCCATCGCACCCATGCCGCCCATCGAATGCCCCACCACGACAACTCTTTTCAGACCCAAGAGCTCCGCGGTTGTCGAGATATCGTCGGCTGTGTGCTCTGCGCCGTAGCGGCCGGGCGACCACTGGCTTTCGCCGTGACCACGCAGGTCGAGCGCAATGCAGCGGGCATGGTGACGCAGCAGGTTGCCGACGATGTCGAACGTGTGGGCATGCAGGCCGCCGCCGTGCAGGAAGATCACCGCAGGATCGGCACCGGTGCCTGGCCATTCGAGGTAGTGAACGCCGACGCCGTCGGGGCTGACGATCATTGCCTCGGCGGGCAGGACAAGACCCGCAGGATCGACACCGTGCCGCTGCGCGGTAGCCAGTAGACGGGCGTAGCGGGCGCCGAAGGATTCCATCCGCAGTGTCCGCGCCGTCGGCCTGTCCGGGGCGGTGGAGGGCCGCGGGCGACGGATCCGGTCGGTCACAGGCCCGCTGGGCGGCCGCTGATCGCGCCGACCTCCTCGAGGGCGGACAGGTCGTCGGCCGTCTTCTTCAGTACCTCGGTCAGTACTTCGGCGGTGTGCTGCCCGTAGAGCGGCGCCGGCGTGGTGATCCATCTGCGGGGACGCCCCGCGAAGGTGAATGGCGCGCCCGTCGGGTGCTCGCTGGCCGCCCGTGGGTCCGTGCGTGCCGGCCACGACCCCTCGCCGTTGTCGGCACCCAGATCCGGCGCGAGGGCAAGAGGCCGGACTTGGATAGCCGAGCTGCGGTAGGGGACTCGCGGTCCGACGGCTCCGGTTCGTGATTCGAGGAAGACACCGCGATCGACGAAATGGTCGATCGTCGTTATGGTCTGCGGGCTGGCGATGGGGGCTACCGGAATCCGGAAGGCCGCGGCCCTTTCCACGATGTCGGTGGTGGTCTTGTCAGCGGCCCAGTCGTTAACCATCGCGAGGAATTCGTCGCAGCGCCTGATCCGTCCGGCCATCGACGCCAAGTCGTCGTCGAGCAGGTCGGGGCGCTCGATGAGCACCAGGAAGTCCTGGAACTGCTGCGCCGTGCTAGTGCAGAACCCCACCAACCCATCGACGGTCACGATGGACAGCAGTTCGAGGCTTCGGTTGCCAAGGGCCTGATCGTCGCCGAGCACGCTGGCCGACACCGCCCCCAACGAGCCCATCGCGATGACCATCGCCTCGTAGATGGAGAGGTCGATCTTGGCGCCGGTACCTGTGCAGCCGGCATGGCGAACCGCGGCCGCCCCAGACACCGCCGCGAATGCTCCCGCGGTCCACTCGCCGATGCGCCCGCCTGCCTGCACAGGCATCGAACCCGGCCTGCCCCGGCCGCCGATCGATCCGCACAGCCCGAAAATACCGACATGTCGGGCGGTGCCGTCAACAGATGTGACCGGCTGTTCACAACCGGCTGTCAATTCTACAACCATCTCGCTACGCCTCCTCGGTGGTGACTTCGTGCGGTCGCTACAGACACTGGCGGGCCGATAACCGATGCGGTGAACGCGGCGGTGGATCGGAAAAAGCCACTGCGCACTAGTGATTGGCATCCGCGGATCCACCGAGTAACACCGCTGGCAGCCACGCCGCAATGCGGTCCCAGAGACGAGTGCGCGTGGATGCCAGGTTGTGCGCGTGGGCGGCACCCTGAGCGACGAAGGTGGTGATGTCAATGGCCGACGGGTAGTTCAACGCTTCCGCGCGCGGATCGCTGGCCATGTCACGCACTCCGCCGAACCCGAGGAACACGGGCACGTCGATGCCAGCGGCACAGGCTTCGACGGTGCCCGCCGTCATTATCTCGGCGACCACGCGGACCGGTATCCGCGTGGCGTGCGCTTCGTCAGCGGCGATCACCGGCTCTGGAACATCAGCAGCGTAGAGCATCTCGCGAAGGGGACCGCGCGGGATCGTGCACGATAACGCATCGTGAGCCGCACCGGTCATCGTCCGTATCAGCATCTCGTTTTGTCGCATTGCGGCTTGTAGACCCATTCCCGAATCTGCTGTCGCCACGTGTTGTTCGATCCCACCCGGCGCATTGACGTAGCTGCGGGCGACATAGCCCAGCAGCACCAACGCGTCGAAAGACCGAACCGAACCGTCGCCCGCCTGCGCGGCGAGGGCCAGCCCGGCGCCAAGCGAATGGCCAACTCCCACAACGGGAACCGACATCGCGGGCAGGCTCGAATGCAGTGTCTTACTAGCCGCACGCGCCCGTACCTGGTTGACCACTTCGGCGTCGCCTCGGGCCAGCATCGCAGCGGTCACCTGTCCCGCAGCAACGGGGTCCGTACTGTCGCCCACCCCAAGGTGGTCGACGGCCACCACCACGTACCCGCAGGCCGCGAAGTGCTCGGCGAAGCTGTAGCCGCGGTAACCGTGTACCTGCAGATGCCAGTAGTGCTTGTCGTAGCCGGCCCCGGCCAAACAGACGAGGATGGCGCGAGGCGGGACCGCCTGCTTCGGTATGAAGAGCCAGGCCCGTTGATTGAGCTGCTCGCCCCCTCCGACCGCGGCGGTGACGTTGAAGTCGAGCTCGGCCCGCCGGATTTCACTCACCCTGTCGACAACATCGGCTTCACCCCCTCGCGGCCGCATCGTCAAATCGCGAGGGGTCAATCGACGTCTCTGGTTTGTCGCTTACTCAAGGTCGTTCCTTTCTGACGGGTGGCCGCCGTGCCGCCTCGCGGCGATGATCGGGCCCACGTGGTTATTCCGGGCGGGGATCGAGCATGAGCTCCTGCCACGTCTCGGCCGTGTGGGGTCACAAAAGATCCGGTGGGCGGGTCCATAGGTGGAGAACCCCGCCGCTGCAAGCCTTGCGAACAGAACCCTGTGTCGGTAGGTGTGCATGGTGGCCGCCTACTCAGCAATTGGTTCGAAATGACGAAAGCTTGCGCCAGACAACGGTTCCTCGGCTGAAAGTGCCTCGTTTCCAAGGGCAATCACTAGCTGGTTAGCCCGAACACAGCCACCCGATCCTGGTTGAGATCCCAGGGCCGCCATCACCGGATGCCCATCGGGACCGTCGGGGTGCCCGGCCAGTGAGCTGCTGAACCGGCACTATTCGACTTCCTTCGCTGACAGCTAGTTTGGCCCGCCTACAGGCGGACTACTTGGCGACGTAGCCGCCGTCGATGGGCAGCAGCACCCCGGTGATGTTCTTCGCCTCGTCGGAGCTGAGGAATACCGCCGCGTCAGCGCAGTCCTCTGCCGTGATGACCCGACCAAGGGGATGAAGCTGCGCGACGTAGTCCACCACGTTCTGATCGGCGGGTTCGAATTTCTTGTCGTCGGTCGCCGAAAAATTCGTCAGCGGCATGCCGGCCGGGCAGATCGCATTCACCCGAATGTTTTGCGCGGCAAACTCAATGGCAAGACCCTTCGTCAACTGGTTGACCGCCCCCTTGGTCGCGCCGTAGAGGACGCTGCCGAAGCCGACCATGCCCGCGACCGAGCCGGTGTTCAGGATCACCCCACCGGTGCCCTGCTTCTTGAACTGGCGGATCGCGTACTTGCTGCCGTAGAAGACACCACTGACGTTGATCTGGAGCAATTTCTGCCACTCCGCGTCGGTGAAGTCCTCGGCCGTGCAACCGGGCTTCAGCCCAGTGATCCCGGCATTGTTGTGCATGATGTCCAGTCTGCCGAAGTGGCTCACCGTCGCGGCCACCACCGCCTCGAGATCATTTTCGACGGACACGTCGCAAGGAACCCCGATCACCGAACTCTCAGCGGCACCGGCGAGTTCGAGGGTCTTGTCGATCCAGTCTTTACGCACGTCGGCGCACACGACCTTCGCTCCCTCTACGAGGAAGCGAAGAGCCGTGGCACGCCCGACGCCGGAACCCGCCCCAGTGATGATGGCGACTTTGTCGTTGAGTCGCATCGTCTCAGCGCCGGCTTCCGACTCGGTGGAAGGTGAGAATGTCCATCAATTCCAGGATGTCGCGCTGCCGGTCGAGGTTGAGCACGAGGTCCTCGACCCGGTCGGCGGTCGCGGTGTCCAGCATCCACTCCAAGTATGGCCTGCTGACCTTGCGGATCTCCTCGGTGCTCAGCGGAGCTTCCGGGGAACCCAGCCAGCCGTCAAGACGCTTGGAGTAGGTCTGGCCAGAGGTAGTGGTGACAAACACCTCTGCACCCGGGTCGTGCACACCGAAGTCTTCGTGATCTCCGGTAGCGACGATCTTGCCCATCGCCTCGCGGTAGCGCGGATCCTGAAGTGAGGAAAGGTCTTCGAAGGTCTGGTCGCTGATCCTGCCCTTGAGCATCACTTCGGCCAGTAGATAGTGCACGCTGAATCGCGACCCCTGCAGGTCAACCGGGTTCGGCGTGATGCCGACGGCCAGGTTTCCGATCACGCCCTGGCGGGTCTTGACCGACTCGATGTCCTCGTAGCTCAGGTTGTGCTCAGACATGAGCAGCCCCAGCGCGTCGATCGACGTATGCGCGTAGGTACAGGCCGAGTACTTCTTGATGCAGGCCCGATTGATGCGGTACGGCGCGATGCCGAGATCGGCATCGATGATCGACAGATCAATCTGGTTATTGGCGATCAACGGTGCATACAGGCCGGACTTCCCTTCCAGCACACCGAGCTCCCCGGTGGCGCCGAGCCGCGCCAGCAGCGCCGACTGCACGCCCATCTTGGCGGTGTGACCCGATTCGATGAAGTGGGTGTCGCAGCCGGCCTGCCCCAGGCCACACGCCCAGGAACCCGCCATGGTGATGGCGTGCTCGGTGCGCTGGGCGTCGAGTTTGAGCAGTTTAGCCGCCCCCGCCGCGACCCCGAGCGGACCGAACCAGGTCGGGGGGCAGATGTGCACCGACATCAGCGCCTGACCGGGACCGGCAGAGTTGTACCGCGAGGCCACTTCCCACGCGGAGATCGCCGCGGTGATCAGGTCCTTACCGCTCGAGGTTTGCTTCTGCGCCAGCGCGAACAGGCCCGGCAGCACCCAGTAGGCACTGGTGAAGTTGGGCATCTCGTTGTCCTCGAGTTCCGAGGAGTGCGCGAACGTGGCATTGGCGAACGCGGCGTTCTCCACCGTCGTGCGGTAGCCGGCGCCCACCACACCCGCGTCGGGAGCGCCACCCTGTTCGGCATAGTAGGTGGTCAGGATCCGGGCCGCGGGTTCGCGGCACCCGGCCAGCATGCCCGCAATATTCTTGAGCAGCAGCGCCTTGGTGAACTCGACGGTCTGCGGATCGAAATCCTTGTAGTCGACCCGCTCGACCCATTCAGCGACGTTCTGCGCCCGGCGCTTCTGTGGATCCTTATTGGCCTTAGCCTCGACGTATTCTTTCCTGGCATCTTCCAAAGTGTCAGTCATGACGCTTCTCTCTTTCCGATCTTGTTGACTGTTGATGGTTTTGGAGTTCAGCTGTTCTCGGCTGCAGCCTTGGTGAACAGTTCCTGGATGGCCTCCCCTGCGACGCGCAGCGCTTGCACAGCTTTGGGAACGCCGATGTAGGGAATCAGATGCAGGAGGATCTCAAAAATGTCCTCATGGGAATGCCCATTGGCCAAGGCGGCCTCGACGTGCAACTTCAATTCCTCTGGGGCACCCATCGTGGCCAGCGACGACAGGCAGATCACGCTGCGTGTCTTGAAATCCAGGGTGTCACGCGCCCAGGCATCGGCATAGCAATGTTCGACAGTGATGCGCTGGAAATCGTCGACGGCCTTGAAGCCGGTCTCCCTGGTCTTGTCCCGCCACGAGGGACCGAAAATGTTGTCGAGGATCCCCGCACCTGTCTCATAGCGGGACGATTCTTGAACGGTGCTCTCAGTGGTCACGTGATGGCCTCTTCTTTTCTTTGTGGTTGGTTGTCATTTAGGAACGCCCGGTAGATCCCAGACCACCGGAACGCTGGTGACCCCCCGTTCGTACATGCCGATGATGCGCGGGGTCTCGGCATCGGGGTCCAACCGCAGGCCGGGCAGCCGTTGAGTCAATGCCGTTATCGCAGCAGAGATTTCAGCGCGTGCGACATGTTGACCCAGACAAACGTGGGTTCCCCGGCCGAACCCCAGATTCGGCTGAATCGGCCGGTCCGGGAGAAACTCGTCGGGGCGGTCCCAGCGCAGCGGGTCCCGATTGGCCGCGGCGAAGCACGCATGCACAACCGCACCCTTCGGAATACGCACTCCCCCCAGCGTGGTGTCGCAACGCGCGAACCGCCCGAAGGCCGGATCGGTCGGCATCCACCGCAATGTCTCCTCGACAAACGGATGGACCAGTCCCGGGTCCGCCACCACGCGTGAAAGCCACTCGGGGCGCTGCAGCAGCGTCAGCATCGTGATGCCCAGTTGCTTCCACGTCGTGCCAGAGCCGGCCGCCAACAGCAGCAGCGAGAACATCTGGACTTCCGCGTCCGAGAGATGGTGCCTGCTGCCGTCCTCGTCTTGGAATTCCTCACTGACCAGCATGCTGATCAGGTCGTCGCGCGGTTCAAGCCGACGGGCCTCGACGATCGGTTTGACGATCTCGGCGATCGCCGTAATTCCGGCGGCGTCGGAGACGATCGCGGCGCGCACCTGCAGCGCCTCCTCCACACTGACGCCGAAGCTGCTACAGATGGTCAGCAACGGAATCGGTGCGAAGAACTCGACGTTGAGGTCCGACTTGCCCTTGTGCGCAATAAGATTGAACAGCGCTTCGACGATGTCGTCGATCCAGTTGTCCACCCACCAACCGGCCCGCTTGGGTGTGAACGCATTTCGCACCAACGATCGCAACCGGCGATGGCGCTGGCCGTCCATGAACAGCAGCAGCGCCTGACTCTCGTACTCTGCCGATCCCGGTTCATGCTGGGACGCGGCGAAGGTTTCCGGATCCTGCAGCATCTCACTGCACGTGGCGTAGTCGAACGCCGTGAAGTGCGGACGATCGTCGAACGGGAGACCGGAAAAGAACGCGGGTCCGTCATAACCGACGAGCTCGCCCGGGGTGCCCGCGTGTACCGGCCCGCTCTCCCGTAACTCGTTGAAGGCGGGGTAGGGATCGTCTTCAAACGACCCGCCGCGCATCTCGTAGACCTCACTGCGCAGATCGAACAGCTCCTTAAGCCGCTTCGGATCGAGCGCAACTACCTCGTTGGCCAGCATCTTTCAGGCCTTCTCCAGCACCACGACGGGGATCACCCGGTCGGTGCGGGTCTGGTATGTGTCGTAGCTGGGCCACGCCTCGGCCATCAACTGCCACAGCCGCTCGCGTTCCGGCCCCTCGGCGGTGCGCGCAGTGGCCTCGAAGCGATCACCCTTGACCTGTACGTGGACTCGTGGGTTAGCCACCAGGTTCAGGTACCACTGCGGATGCGCGGGGGCTCCGCCCTGCGAGGCGATCACGACGTATTTGTTGTCGTCATCGCCGTCGGCAGCGCAGATCAGCGCCGTGTCTCGCTGCTGGCCGCTGTGGCGGCCAATGGTGGTCAGGATGAGAGTCGGCACACCGTTCCACAGGTAACCGACCTCACCGCCGGTCTCGCGGTAGCGGCGCACGTGGTCGGCACCGAACAGCGAGAGGTCGAGATTGGGGGTCGACATTACTGTATTCCCTTCAGCAACAAGTGAATTTGAAGTGGTCAAGGTCCAACGACCAGGTGTTTGACCTCCTGGTACTCGCGCAGGCCAGCCACACCGCGTTCCCGACCGATCCCGCTTTGCTTATAGCCGCCGGTCGGCGTGTACGCCGTCGGGGCCCCACGGTTGACATGCACGGTGCCCGACCGGATCCGTTGTGCGACGGCCACTCCGGCCGGCAGGTCGGCGGTATAGACACCCCCGCCCAGTCCGTATTCAGAGTCGTTGGCGATGGCCACCGCCTCTTCAAGGTCGCGGTATCCCTGAATCGTGACCACGGGTCCGAACACTTCTTGCTGCGCAACCGGATTGGAGTTGTCCTCAATGCGCAGCACGGTCGGCTCGATGAAGTACCCCCGTTCCAGGCCCGCGGGCCGCCTTCCTCCCGCAACTACTTGCGCACCGGCCTTGATGCCGGCGGCAATGAGATCCTCGATCCGCTCTCGCTGCCGAGCCGAGATGACCGGACCGATCATTGTCTTCTCGTCACTGGGGTCACCGACGGGCAGGAACGGAAGAACTGAGGTGATCTTCTCCAGCGCGGCGTCCACGGCGTCTTGCGGTACCAGGACTCGGGTCTGAGCGGTGCAGGCCTGGCCAGAATGCGACGCGAACACGGTGAGGACTCCCGTCCCGACCCGCTCGAGCGCGTCGGGCAGGTAGAGCTGGACTGATTTGCCGCCCAGTTCCAGGATCATGCGCTTCACGGTCGGCGCAGCCTGTGCGCCGATCTGGCGCCCGACGACCGTGGACCCAGTGAACGAGACACAATCGACGCGCGGATCGCCGGTGAGCTGCAGTGCTCCCGAGGTGCCCTGCTCGACCACGACGTTGAGGACGCCGGGCGGCAGATCCGCGGCAAGCGCAGCCTCACCGAGGGCCAGCGCAGTCAACGGGGTGAGCGGACTCGGACGCAGGATCACCGAGCAGCCGGTCACCAGCGCCGAGAAAACTTTCCAGATATTGGTCTGCAGTGGGAAGTTGTACGGGGTGATGGCGGTGACCACGCCGACAGGCTCATAGCGACGGATGCTGAGCAGAACGTCTTTGGCGGTCACCAAATCACCCAGCGGCATCTCGTTGTGCTCCCACTGCGGCAGACCACTGAAAAGCTCGGGGAGTTGACGCGCCTGGTCCAAAGCCATGCCCACTTGAGCGATGCGGGCGATTCCCAGCGGGGCGCCGACCTCGTGGACGGCCGTTTCAACCAGCTCCTCGCGGCGCTCCTCGAGCCATTGCGCCATCCGTCCGAGCGTCTCCAGGCGCTCGGACACCGACCTGTCCGCCCACACACCACAGTCGAAGGACCTGCGCGCGGCGGCGATGGCCATTTCCACCTGGTCCGCTGACGCGGTCGCCACGGTGGTGAGAATCTCCTCGGTCGCCGGGTCCTCGACCGGCAACGCCACTCCGTCGCCGGCGACGGCACGGCCGTCGAGCAGCAACCGGTCCACCTCGAGGTGAACGACCATCCCTAAAACACTCCCGTGATTGCTATTATTTCAGCGTTGTAGATGATATTTAGACACAGTAGACGATACTATGGCGCTGCAGCAAGAATTGGGAGCGGGCGAAAGACCAACGCTCGACGTGGTGCTGCGTCACTCGAGACGGGCACGACCGCGAGGGGACTAAGAAAAGGATGCTGCCGGCGCCTCTCAGGAGGCCCGAGGACCTCTCCAACGCCGGGGGCGGACGGTGGCCGATGACCACAGACCACTTTCACTCGATGCAAGGGGGGTGACATGCAGATCGGCTAAATCGG
>NZ_LZIF01000122.1 GCF_001667145.1 Mycobacterium sp. 852002-51971_SCH5477799-a | reverse complement strand
TACGTCGTTGGCGTATTGGGAGTTGCAGCCTAGAGACAGCAGTGTCATGATATATTTTGACAGGGTGTAGGCCGGGTGGGCGCCCAGCCATTTGGGATTCATGTTCACCGGTGGCGAGATGGTGAGCACGTGCGGATTGGCGGATTTCTCCAGGTGTGGCACGCACGCCTTGGTCAGCAGGAAGGTGCCGCGCAAATTGATCTCCTGCATCAGGTCGTACTTCTTGGCCGACAGCTTGGCTGTCGGTTCCACTGCGATGGCGCTGGCGTTGTTGACGCAGACGTCGACGCCGCCGAAGCGCTGGACCGCCGCATCGACCACCCGTTGCACGTCCTCTTCGCGGCGGACGTCACCAACGACCGCGAGCGCCTTGCCGCCGGCGGCCTCGACCTCGGCGGCGGCGGTGTGCACCGTCCCTGGCAGCCGTGGGTGCGGGGTATCGGTCTTGGCCAGCAGCACCACGTTGGCGCCTTGCCTGGCGGCGCCGATTCCGATCGCGAGTCCGATCCCGCGGCTGCCGCCGGAGATCACGACGGTGCGATCGGCGAGCGAACCGTTGGGCATGAAGCCTCCTTTTACCTGGTCAAACGACGCCATTTACCTGGTCAAACCTCGCGTTTTACCTGGTCAGACGCATGGTATTGGCATTCTCTTTTTTTGCAAGTACGTTATTCATCGATGGATAATACGGCCCACACTCCGTCTGGTATCCCGCTGCTGCCCGTATATGGGCCGGCGGATGTAAGCGCGGAGCCTCCGCAGCCGGGGGAGTTCCCCTTCACCCGCGGTAACTTCGCCTCCGGCTACCGCGGCAAGCTCTGGACCTTCCGCCAGTACTCGGGATTCGGCACCGCCGAGGAATCCAACCGCCGTTATCGCTACCTGCTGGAGCAGGGCGGTACGGGGCTGTCGGTCGCGCTCGACCTGCCCACCCAGTGCGGCTACGACTCCGATGATCCTGAGTTCGGCGAGGAGGTCGGCCGGGTCGGCGTCGCGGTGGACACCCTGGCCGACTTCGAGATCCTGTTCGACGGCATCCCGCTGGACGAGCTCAGCACGAGCATGACCATCAACGGGACGGCGGCGATCCTGCTGGCGTTCTACGTCGCCGCCGCCGAAAAGAAGGGGATCCCGCGGGAAAAGCTCACCGGGACCATCCAGAACGACATCCTCAAGGAGTACGCCTCGCGCGGGACCTGGATCTGGCCACCGGAGCCCTCGCTGCGGCTGATCGCCGACACCATCGAATTCTGTGCTGCCGAGGTTCCGCGGTTCAACGCGATCTCGGTGGCGGGGGCGCACTTCCGCGATGCGGGGGCCAACGCGGTGCAGGAGATGGCGTTCACCCTGGCCGACGGGGTGACCTATTGCGACACGGTGGTCGAGCGCGGTCGGATGACGATCGACCAGTTCGCGCCGCAGATCTCGTTCTTCTTCTACACCCACGGGGATTTTTTCGAGGAGATCGCCAAATACCGTGCGGGGCGCCGGCGTTGGGCGACCATCGTGCAGGAGCGCTACGGGGCGAAAACGGCCAAGGCGGCGATGTTCCGGTTCGGCTGTGTCTGTGGTGGCGCGTCGCTGTACGCGCCGCAAGCCCACAACAACATCGTCCGGGTGGCCTACGAGGCGATGGCCGCGGTGCTCGGCGGTGTGCAGTCGATGTTCACGGCGGCTTGGGACGAGCCGTTCGCCCTGCCGACCGAGGAAACCACGACACTGGCGCTGCGCACGCAGCAGATCTTGGCGCACGAAACCGGCGTCGCCAGCGTCGCCGACCCGCTCGGCGGCTCCTACTTCGTCGAGGCGCTGACCGATGCCACCGAGGAGCGCATCATCGAGATCATGTCCGACCTCGAGCGGCATGGCGGAATGGTGCAGGCCATCGAGGACGGGTATCTGCAGGGCCTGATCGCCGACGAGGCCTTCAACCTGCATCAGGAGGTCGAAGCCGGCACCCGACCGGTTGTCGGGGTCAACCGGTTCGTCACCGAGGACCCGGCGCACGATGTCGTCACGTACGAACTCGACGCCGAAGGACGTGACCTGCAGCTCAAGCGGCTGTCCAAGGTCAAGGCCGAACGGGATTCGGCCGCAGTGAAATCCACGTTGGCTGCCCTGTCGCGGTCAGCCGAGGGAGACGACAATCTGATGCACAAGCTGATCGACTGTGCCAACGCCTACTGCACGGTCGGGGAGATGGTCTCCGCGCTCAAGGCGGTGTGGGGCGAATTCCAGCAACCGGTGGTGTTCTAGATGGCCGTGCGCGTGCTCGTTGCCAAACCTGGCCTGGACGGCCATGACCGCGGCGCGAAGATCGTCGCCCGCACCTTGCGCGATGCCGGGTTCGAGGTCATCTACACCGGTATCCGCCAGCGCATCGAAGACATCGCCTCGATCGCCGTCCAGGAAGACGTGGCCGTGGTGGGGTTGAGCATCCTGTCGGGTGCGCACCTGGCGCTGACCGCGCGCACCGTCGAGGCGCTGCGCGCCGCCGATGCCGCCGACATCGCCGTCGTCGTCGGGGGCACCATCCCCCATGCGGACGTGCCGAAGCTGCTCTCCGCCGGCGCCGCCGCGGTATTCCCCACCGGGACACCGCTGGACGACCTCGTGCGCGACATCCGCGCACTGACCGGCACGGCGAACATCGACTCGAACGAACCCCTCACGGAGGAACCATGCGCGTCGGAGTGATGATCGGCGCCGAGCGGGGCGACATGGCCCGCAAGGTGGACAAGCTGACCTCCGACATCGAATGGGCCGAATCCGCCGGCTTGGACACCGCCTGGATGCCGCAGGTGCCCAACGATTTCGACTGCCTGACCATGGTGTCGCTGATGGCCGCCCACAGCTCGCGCATCGAGCTCGGCACCGCCGTGGTGCCGCTGCAGGCCCAGCACCCGATCGCCCTTGCCCGCCAGGCGCTCTCGACGCATGCGGTGGCCGGTGGGCGGCTGGCGCTGGGCGTCGGGCCGTCGCACCACTGGATCATCCGCGACATGCTCGGCCTGCCCTACGAGAAGCCGGCGGCCTACACCCGCGACTATCTCGAAGTGCTCAACGCCGCCGTTGCCGGGCCGGGATCGGTTGACGTCGAGAACGATTCGTTCAGAGTGCACAATCCGCTGGCCATCGGGGCCGACACCCCGATGCCGGTGCTCGTCGCCGCGTTGGGACCGGTGATGCTGCAGATCGCCGGCGAACTCGCCGACGGCACCGTGCTGTGGATGGCCGACGAGCGCGCGATCGGTGATCACATCGCACCGAAGATCACCAAGGCCGCGGCGGACGCCGGGCGACCCGCGCCGCGGATCGTCGCGGGCATCCCGGTATGCCTGTGTGCCCCTTCGCAAGTCGATGAGGCCAAGGAGCGGGCCAACCGCATACTGGGCGAGGCCGAGGTGTCGCCCAACTATCAGCGCCTGCTCGACCGCGGCGACGCCCGCGATGTCGGTGATCTGTGTGCGGCCGGCGACGAGCAGGCGATCCTGGCCCGGATGCGCCGCTTCGCCGAGGCCGGCGTGACGGATCTGTCGGTACGGCTGCTGCCCATCGGTGACAACCGTGATGAACTGGTCGCTTCCAAGCGGCGCACCCGAGAAATGATCGCCTCACTCGCCGCGGAATTGCGTTGACCGCAAGCAACTCCGGGCCTTTGGCCGGGATACGCCTCCTCGAGGTCGGCACCATGCTGGCGGGTCCGTACGCGACCATGCTGCTCGCCGATCTCGGTGCCGAGGTCACTAAGATCGAACCGGCCGGTGGCGAGATCTCCCGCAGCGTCGGCGCCACCTATTTCGCCAGCCTCAACCGCAACAAATCCAGCATCACGCTGGATCTGAATTCCGATGCGGGACAGCAGCGATTGGGCGAGCTGGTCGCCGAATCGCACGCGCTGCTGGTGAACCTGAAGCCGTCGGCCATCCGCCGGCTGGGCCTGACCTACGACGAGTTACGACGGCACAACGAGCGTATCGTCTGCGTGGCGATCACCGGCTTCGGGCTGTACGGCGGCGACGATCCGGCCTTCGACTACGTGGTGCAGGCGGGCGTCGGCACCGCCGCCCTGACCGGCGACCCCGACGGTCCGCCGACGCTGCCCGGCTACTCGTCGGCCGACAACTCCACCGGAATGACAGCGGCACTTGGGTTGTTGGCGAAGATCATCTCCGGAACCGGCGGCCAGGTGGATGTGTCGCTGCGCGACGTCATGCTGTCCCAGCTGAACTACCACGCCTCCGCCTACCTCAACGGCGGGGTAGAACCGCAGCGCCGCCCCTACGGCGCCCACTCCTATTACGTTCCGGCGCAGCTCTTTCCGACGGCCGACGGATATCTGGCACTGTTCATCACGCACGATGGATTCTGGAAGTCGTTTGCCGCTGAAGCGGGCATCGGGGGCTTCGAGACGATGGCCGAGCGAGTCGCCCGCCGCGACGAGGTGCTGACCATCGTCACAGCGATGCTGGCCACCGACAGCGCCGTCGCCTGGGAACGACGACTGCGCCCGCTCGGCGTTCCGGCGGCGGCGGTCCGAACCATGCCCGAGGCGCTCGAGGCGACCCCGGAGGTGATCGTCACAGCGGGCGAATTCCGGTTGGTGGGGAGCCCGATCCACGTCTCCGGGTATGAGCCCGAGTACCGGTCACCGCCGGAGCTTCCCCAGTAGCGCGCTGCTCAGGCCGGCGCAGGCCCGGTGAGGACAGCCTCTGCGATCTTGCGGAAGGCCGATAGCACACGGCTGCGATCCCCAGCGCGACAAGCCAATACGACATGGCTGGGTTCGACACCTTCCAACGGGACCGTGGTGATATCCGGCCGCACACCGTTGCCGTGAACGCCCGCCGTGATCGCCACGGCTTGCCCCGCCGCGATGAGTTCGAACTTGTCCTCCAGCGCATCGATGAACGGGCCATCGGGTGCCCGGCGACCATCGGGTCGCGGATCGATGCGCCAGAAGGCGCTCCAGGCCGGATCCGAATGCCGCACCCGCGGCATGGGTTCGTCGGTGATGTCGTCGAGGGTGACCGATTCCCTGCCTGCCAGGCGATGGTCGACGGGTATCGCCAGCACCCGCGGCTCGTCGTACAGGATCGTCACGTGCAGCCCTTCGGTCGGAAACGGCAGCCGGGTCACCACCGCGTCCACCCGATGGCCGAGCAACGCATCGAGCGCCTGGTCCCAATCCAAATGCGTGACTTGGACATCGGCTTCGGGATGCGCGCGGCGCATCTCGCGCACCGCGGGCGTGACGATCATGCCCATCGTGTACCCGATGGTGATCCGGCTGGGCTGCGCGGCCGCTCGCGCCTGCGCGGTGGCTTGGGCGGCCGAACGCAGCAGCGCCTTGGCCCGGGGCAGAAATACCTCGCCCGCCTCCGTGAGCCGGGTGCCCTGCGGGGTGCGGTCCAACAGGCGGACGCCGAGTTGCTGCTCGAGCCGGCGAATCTGGCGGCTCAACGACGGCTGCGCGACGCGCAGCGCTGAGGCGGCCCGGCCGAAGTGCCGGTGCTCGGCGACGACGACGAAGTAACCCACCAGCCGCAGGTCAAGATCCACCACCGGCGATGCCGAGTCGGTCATGCGCTCAGTGTAATCCGAGCCCAGCCCGCTTTATGCCTCAGAGGCCCCTGTGAACTGCCGTGATGCCTGAATTGCATCGCGCCATATAAAACAGGACTTGGACACGGCTTTCACCCCGCCATTGACTTGATGGCATACATCCCACGGGACCAGAAGGGAACTTTCATGCACGTCTTTGTCACTGGCGCGACCGGTCACATCGGCTCCGCCGTTGTCACCGAACTCCTCGACGCCGGGCACCAGGTCACCGGTTTGGCGCGGTCGGACGTGAGCGCCGCCGCCCTGCAAGCCGCGGGAGCAACAGCGCGCCGGGGAGATCTCGACGACCTCGACGGCCTGCGCGACGCGGCGGCGGCGTCCGACGGCGTCATCCACCTCGCGTTCAAGCATGACTTCGACGACTTCGCGGGAGCTGCCGAGACGGACCTGCGCGCTGTCCGCGCCATCGGGGAAGCACTCGTCGGTTCCGATCGGCCATTCGTCAGCACGTCGGGAACGCTGCTGCTCTCGCTCCTGGGTCAGGGCGATGTCGCCACCGAACAGGACACGGCGCCCGGCGGCCCACGGGTTGACTCCGAAAACGCGGTGATCGCGCTCGGCGAGCGCGGGGTTCGGTCGTCGGTGATCCGCCTTGCGCCGCTGGTGCACAGCGACCTCGATCACCATGGCTTCGCCCACCACCTGATCAACGTCGCCCGCGATACCGGCGTATCCTGCTACATCGGCGATGGCGCCAACCGCTGGCCCGGTGTGCACACGCTCGACGCCGCGCGCCTGTACCGGCTGGCCCTCGAAAAAGCGCCTGCTGGAACGCGTCTGCACGGCGTCGCCGATGAGGGAGTGGCGTTCCGGGACATCGCCGCCGTCATCGGTCGCCACCTGAACGTGCCGACGTCGAGCATCGCCGCCGAAAACGCCGGCCACTTCGGCTTTCTCGCGCTCTTCGCGTCGCTGGACAATCCGACGTCGAATGCCTTGACGCAGAAGGTCCTCGACTGGCACCCGGAGCGCCCCGGGCTGCTCGAGGACCTCGATGCCGGCCACTACTTCGGCGAGTGAGCGACGCCATGGCTGACACAGTGATCGCTACGGTCCGAAAGACGTTGGGGCCGGTGGGCGTATGCCTGCCGGTCTCGTTCACCGGCACACCACCGGCCGACCTGTTGCGCGAGGCCGCGTGCCGCCTGGAAGACGCCGGGTACAGGGCGGTCTGGACCAACGAGGTCATCGGCAAGGATGCCTTGGTGCAGCTCGCCGTGTTGTTGGCCGCGACCAAACGATTGGCTCTTGGCACCTGCATCGCCAACATCTGGGCCCGGCCGGCCCAGACGATGCACGCCGCGGCCGCCCAATTGGCCCAGGCGTATCCGGGCAGGCTTGTGCTCGGCCTCGGGGTCGGCTATCCGGAGCAGGCGGCCAGCGTCGGGCGCGAATTCGGCAGCCCGCTGACGACGATGCGCGACTATCTGGAAGCGATGGACGGCCCGACCTGGCCGCCGGCGCCGGATGCGCCGTATCCCCGGATCGTCGCCGCCAACGGGCCGAGAATGCTTGCGCTGGCCGGTGAAAAAGCCGACGGGGCGTTCCCCGCCGGGCTGCCGCCGGAGTTCACCGCGCAGGCCCGCGAGGCGTTGGGGCCGGACAAGGTCGTGGTCGTTGGCCTGTCCATGGCGAGCGACATCCAGACCGCGCGCGAGGCGGTGTCGGCCAGACTCGGCGTGCCGTCTTATGCGTCGAGGCTGGTGGAGCTGGGCTACTCGGCCAGTGACATCGACGAGGTGAGCGATCGGTTGGTCAATGCGCTTGTCGCGCATGGCGATCCGGCGGACGTCGCGGCCAAGCTGGGCCAGCACCTGGCGGCGGGCGCGGATCACGTCGTGCTGCTTCCGTCTATCGGCGGTGAATTTGACTCCGCCATCGACCAATTCCACGAACTTGGGCGGGCGGTGGCCGAACTCAATGACATTGCCTGATGCGTGCTTCAAGTCCTTGTACCTGAGATAGCTGCCTGTATAGGGTGCAACGATGGATCAGCAGCGGGTCGCCGATGAACTCGAAATCACCGCGCTACTCAACAAATACGCCCGCGCCGTGGACGCCAAGGACTGGGACCTGTACCGCTCGGTCTTCACCGACGGTGCGCACATCGACTATTCATCCGCAGGCGCCGCGGCGGGCCCGCGCGACGAGGTGGCCACGTGGTTGGAACAAGGCTTCGGCGCCATCCCGATGTCGATGCACTACATCACCAACGTGGAGATCCTGGATCTCGACGGAGATGTCGCGACAGTGCGCGCCATGTTCTACAACCCGATGCAGTTGCCGGGCGTGGCGGAGCTGAGTTACTGCGGCGGCTACTACCACCACGAGCTGACCCGCACGTCCGATGGCTGGCGCAGCCGCAGCCTGCGCGAGGAGAACGTCTGGTTCGTCAACCCTCCGGCGGGCTGATCCACCGCACTACGACAGCTCGGCCAGCTGCCTTTCCTGATACAGCCGCGCCCACTCGGCACGCGAACGGATCGACACGTCGACGTCACTGCCCTTGGCTCGCAGGGCCTTAACGGTCGCCTGCTCGCGAGGGGTCCGGGCGAACGGGTCCCAGCCGAAGAACCTGCACGAGTTCTGCCAGGTGATCTTGTTGATGTCGGAATCGTCGGCCCCGGCGGCGTTCAACTCGGCGAGCACCTGCTCGGGCGCGTCCGGCCAGAAGCAGTCCGAGTGCGGGTAGTCGCACTCCCAGGCGATGATGTCGATGCCGATCTCATGGCGCAGCTTCAGCGACGTCTTGTCGGTGACGTAGCACGCCAGCGAATGTTCACGAAAGACGTCACTGGGCAACTTGTCGCCGAAGTCGCGGCGTAGCCACTTCTGGTTCGTGTAGTGGCGGTCGCTGCGATCCAGATAAAACGGAATCCAGCCGATACCGCCTTCGGAGAAGGCGAACTTGAGATCAGGGTAGTCGCGCATGGCCGGCCCCCACAGCAGATCCTGGGCGCACATCGCCGAGACCTGGGTGGCCAGAATGATCAGGTTGTCGATCGGCGCGTTGGGCGCCATGCTGATCGCCCCGAAGCCGGTGCCGATGTGCAGACACATCACCACGTTCTCCTCGGACAAGGTGCGAAATACCGGGCCCCAGTAGTCCTCGTCGTGGTAGCTCGGAAGTCCTTCCAGGTGAGGCAATTCCGGCATGGTGACGGCCCGGCAGCCTTTCGCGGCGACGCGCCGTATCTCGGCGCACATGCCCTCGGGTGTCCAGGTCGGCAGGATCGCGATCGGGATGAAGCGATCCGGGTAGGACCCCGCCCATTCGTCGATGTGCCAGTCGTTGTAGGCCGACACCATCACCAGGGTCACGTCTTCGCGCGTCATGTTGAGGTGCCGGGCCGAAAAGCCGGTGAACGTCGGGAAACACATCGACGCGAGGATGCCGTTGCGGTTCATGTCCCGGACGCGTTCGTGGACGTCGTAGACGCCGGGGCGCATCTCGGCGAAGCCGGCGGGATCGCGGCCCCACTCCTCGGCCGGCCAGGACACCACGGCGTTGAGGCCACTCACGCCCTGCGGCCTGCCCTGGTACATCCACTGGTCGACGCCGTTGTCGTCGGTGACGACGACGGGTGCCTCGTCCCGGTACTTGGCGGGCACGTGCCGCAAGAACATGTCCGGCGGTTCGACCACGTGGTCGTCAATGCTCACCAAAATCAGGTCATCGACCTTCATCAAGCAGTCCTCTCCCGCGCAGCCCGAGTTCGATTAGCCGCCGCACTCGGTGGTGGTCTCGAGCAGTCGTGGAATGGGCGCCGGATCCAGCTGCAGGGCGTCCGACATGTGCAACTGCCCCGCGTTGGCGATCATGTTGTTCAGGATCGCCTGCAGGTCGTCGCCCTCGATCTCGTAGATGGCCATGTAAGGTCCGTCGGCGTCAACGGGACGCAGCCTGCGCGCCGAGACGAATCCGTCCAGGGCGACGAGCTCACCCAGGTGCACCTCGTCGTACCAGGTGTTGTACTCCTGTTCGCGCTCAGGCGAACTGGGTCGGCTCTCTACGAGGATGATGCCCTTGGCCATCGTCGCCGCCACCTCTCTGGTTGCTACTCGTAGCGCACCGTGACCGAGTCCGTATCCGGAACGCCCTGGCACGTCAGAATGTAACCCTCGGCGACCTCGTCCTCCTCGAGAGCGTCGTTGACCCGCATGGTGGCATGGCCCTCTTCGAGCTTGGCCATGCACGTACCGCAGTTGCCGGCCTCGCAACTGAAGGGAGGCTCCAGCCCGGCCCGCCGTGCGGTCTCCAGGAGAGTCTCGCCCGGGACTATGGGCACCGACACCTTCTTGCGGTCGAGATGAATCGTCACCGTCGCGGCGCTCGAGCCATTTGTTGCCGGATCTGTCACCCGCGAGGTCCCCTCGATGATCCGGGTGATCGTCACGCGACCGCCCCCTCTCACGTATTTGCATTCTTCAGTATAGAGAATACTATTCTCACGAAGCGATAGCATCTTCTCAAGACTGTATGGATGTCGGGTCAGCCCGGTCTGTCAGGGAAGGACGGGACGTGACCGAGCCGGCGGCGCTCGTGTTCGAGGAACGGCGATTCAGCGCGCCCGAACTCAACGCGTTGGCCGACGGATGGGCCGCTAACCTGGCAAAAGACGGTGTCAACCCAGGTCAACACGTCGCCTTGATGGCGTCGAATCGGCCGGAGTTCCTCGCCGTGGTGCTGGCCATCTGGCGACTGGCTGCCACGCCGGTACTCATCAGCCCCGCGTGGAAGCGCGGCGAGGTCGACCATGCGATCGCGCTGACCAACCCCCAGCACGCCGTCGGTGACCACCCGGTGCTGGCCGGTTTGATGCCGATGCTGCACCTGGACGACCCGGTCCCGCCCGCGGAGCCGATAGCCAGGGGCGCACCGCCGCCCACGAACGACGCGGTGCTGGTATTCAGTTCTGGCACCACCGGCCTGCCGAAGGCCGTCCGGCACACCCACGCCTCGCTGGACGAAGCGGTGCGGCACTGGCGTCAAGCGTTGCAACTGACGCGCCACGACCGGATCCAAGTCGCGACGCCGCCGTCACACATCCTCGGGCTGCTGAACTTGCTGACCGCGTGGGAGACCGGTGTCTGCGTGCGGCTGCATCGCCGGTTCGACATCGACCGGGTGCTACAGCACATCGAAAGTGACCGCATCACAGTGGAAATGGCGGTCGCTCCCATCGCGCTGGCGATGGCCTCGCATCCCGACCTCGAGTCCTATGACCTGTCCTCGCTGCGCTACATCATGTGGGGGGCCACGCCGGTCAACACCCACGTCGCAGCGACGGTGACTCGGCGCACCGGAGTGCATTGGCTCCCGGCTTACGGAACCACGGAACTGCCTGTCGTAGCGTGCAATCCGATCGAGGAGCCACGGCTCGACACCGTCGGACGGGCGGTGCCGGGCGTGGACCTACGCGTCGTTTCACTGGAGACCGGCGAGCCGGCCGGCCCGGGGGAGGTCGGTGAGATCCAGTGCCGGTCGGCGTCGCTCATGGCCGGATACCTGCCGGCCGAAGCGACCGGCGAGGCGGTCCGTGACGGGTGGTACCGAACCGGGGATGTCGGCTGGCTCGACAACGGCGGATGGTTGCGAATCACCGATCGCCTCAAAGAAATGATCAAGGTGCGCGGCTTCCAGGTAGCGCCCGCCGAAATCGAGACGGTGCTGCACGGCCATCCGGCCGTCAAAGACTGCGCGGTGTTCGGCATTCCCGACGGGCTCAACGGCGAGGCCGTCGTCGCCGCGGTCGCGACGTCCGCGCCCGTCGACGCGACCCGACTGACCGCCATGGTGGACGAAAGACTGGCGTCCTATAAACATCTGAGCCGGGTGATTTTCGTCCCCGACATTCCCCGCCTGCCTTCCGGCAAGGTGCTGCGCCGAGTGCTGAAGGAGCGCTATGGATGTACGTCTGACAGCTGAACAACAGCAACTACGCGATGCCGCCGCCAAGCTGGCCGACGATCTGGGCCCCGCGGCGGTGCAGGATCTCGACGACCAGACGCGAATTGCACGCCTGGACAAGCAGATCGAGAACACCGGGTGGCGGTCGTTGCGTTCCGACGGCGCATCCGGGGTGGAGGTGGCCATCGTGGCCGAGGAGTTCGGCCGCCGCCTGGTTGACACACCGTTTCTCGGGCCCGTCCTGGCCGACGATCTGGGCCGCCATGTCGGCGCGGACGTATCGGCGGCGACGGTGGCCGTCGGCGATCGAGTGATCGACGCCCGGGCTGCCCGGCGCGCCCTGTGGCTTTCGGGCGGCACGGTTTCCGCAATCGATGTGCAGGTCTCGCCGCAGAGCGTCGACCTCACGCGAGCTGACGGCACGGTTGCGGGATCGCCGGAGACGGTGGGCGACGTGCCCCCCGAGGTTGCCGAACAATGGCGGGCCCTCGCGCTGGTCACCACGACGGCCGACTTGGTCGGCATCGCCCGGGGCGTGCACGCCGTCGCCTGTGACTACGCCAAAATTCGTGAACAGTACGGCAAGCAGATCGGTTCTTACCAGGCGATCGCGCACTTGCTGGCCGAAAGTCTTGCGCTGATTGAGGGTTCGGTGAGCGTGCTGCGGCATGCCGCGTGGGCCGTCGATGAGCTTGCCCCCGCCGAAGCCATCCGGGCCGCCCAAATCGCAAAGGTCTACTGCGCGCGCGCCACCCGCACCGTCTGCGAGACGGCCATCCAGGTGCACGGCGGTATCGGCAACACCTGGGAATGCGTGGCGCATGTCTACCTGCGCCGGGCCCTCACATCGACCGAACTGTGGCCGGTCGCGTTGAAGGAGATCGATCTTGGACTTTCGTGACTCACCCGATGAAGCCGCCTTTCGGGAGCGGCTGCGCGCGTGGCTTGCCGCACACGCCAAGGAGTTTTCGGGCTCGGGCGACGAGTATTGGGTGCGCATGGCCGACTGGCACCGTGCCCTCTATGACAACGGCTTCTTCGGCCTGTCCTGGCCACGCGATTGGGGCGGCCAGGACCTGGCGCCGGTCTACGACGTCATCGTCGACGAGGAGCTGGTGCGAGCCGGTGCGCCGCCGCGCCCCAGCGTTGGATATCTGGTGTATGGCATCGGCGCGCACGCCAGCGACGAGCTGCGGAAGCGCTTTCTGCCCGGCATCATCAACGGCACCGAGCGCTGGTGTCAGGGCTTCAGCGAGCCGGGTGCCGGCTCGGATCTTGCGTCGCTGACCACCACCGCTCGCCTCGAAGGCGACAACTATGTAGTGAACGGGCACAAGATCTGGACCAGCTACTCCGACGTCGCGGACCGGTGCTTGTTGCTGGCGCGCACCGACCCCGAGGCCAAGCGCCACCGCGGCTTGTCCGCGTTCGTCCTGGACATGAAACAGCCTGGCGTGCAACAGCGTCCGCTGCAGATGATTAACGGGGTCACCAACGAATTCGGTCAGGTGTTCTTCGATGATGCGACGGTGCCGGCGGACCGGATGGTCGGCGGCCCCGGCGATGGCTGGGCCGTGGCCATGACCGTCGTCGGGCATGAACGCGAGCCGTCCACGCTCGGCTACGCGGCGCGCTACGGCAAGCTCGTTCGAGAGATGTTGTCCCGCAACGATGGAGAAGTACCCGAAGAGTTGGCGTGGGCGGCGGTTCAGTCGGACATGCTCACCCATCATGTGCGGCGGCGGCTGTCCGAACAGCTCGACGGGGTATCGCACGGCTCGGACGGTTCGCTGGACAAGCTGCTGATGACGTGGGTCGAACAATCCGTCGGGCACGCGGCCCTTGCCGTCACGGGAACGCGCGATCCCGATCTGCTGAGCGCCTACCTGTACAGCCGGGCACAGAGCGTCATGGGCGGAACATCGCAAATACAAAAGAACATCATCGCTTCACGAATCTTGGGACTGGGAGTCTGACGTGTACGACATGCCTACCGAAATCGACGTTCAGGCCGACGGTGCCCTGCGCATCATCACGCTCAACCGGCCGGACTCGCTCAACTCCGTCAACGACAATCTGCACGTCGGGCTGGCGCGGTTGTGGCAGCGATTGACCGATGACCCCACGGCGCGTGCCGCGGTGATCACCGGGGCCGGCAGGGCGTTTTCGGCGGGTGGCGATTTCACGTATCTGGAAGAGCTGGCAAACGATGCTGAGCTGCGCGCCAAGACCATTCGGGACGGACGCGAGATCGTGTTGGGCATGGCCCGCTGCCGAATTCCCGTAGTGGCGGCGGTCAACGGGCCCGCCGTCGGCCTCGGTTGCAGTCTGGTGGCCCTCAGCGACATCGTCTACATCGCCGAGGATGCTTATCTGGCCGACCCGCATGTGCAAGTCGGGCTGGTCGCCGCCGACGGTGGACCGTTGACCTGGCCACTGCACATCAGCCTGCTGTTGGCCAAGGAATTCGCGCTCACCGGCACCCGCATCAAGGCGCAGCGCGCCGTCGAGCTCGGTCTGGCCAACCACGTGGTCGACGACCCGGTCGCCGAGGCGATCGCCGCCGCCAGAAAGATTTTGGAACTCCCGCAGCAGGCGGTGGAGAGCACCAAGCGCGTGCTCAACATCCATCTGGAGCGGGCCGTGCTCGCCAGCCTGGACTACGCACTGTCGGCCGAGAGCCAGTCGTTCGTCACCGAGGACTTCCGGGCCAACGTCGCGAAATTCAATGCGGCAAAGAAGAACTGAGGTCGTTGCAGCCGGAGGCCCTCAGGCGTCGTGCCGGTGCAGGAAATCACGCATCATGGAGTCGAACTTGTCCGGCTCCTCGATGAAGGGCATGTGGGCGCTGGCTTCGAACAGCTCGAACTGTGAGCCAGGTATGCGCTGGTGCATTTCCCACATGTGTTCGGGCACGCATTCGTCGTACCTGCCCGCGAGCACCAGTGTCGGCACGGCGATTTCATGGAGCCTTTCGAACACTTCCCAGTTGCGAATCGTCCCCACGATGTGAAAGTCGCTGGGGCCGAACATGGTCTCGAAGACTTCGGCGCCCATGTTGCGGAACGCATCTTCGAGCTCTTGCGGCCACGGGCGTACCCGGCACAGGTAGGTCTCGTTCCAGGTTCGGATGGCGGCCTGATACTCGGGCGCGTGCGTGCTGCCGGCGGCCTCGTGCCGGTCGATGGCGGCCTGGGTGGCCGGATCCAGTTCGGACTTCAAGCGCGCCACCATCTTCGCAAACGCCGGGATGGACGCGATGCTGTTGGAGATGGTCAGGCTCGCGGCGCCGGCGGGCGCCGCGTCGAGCACATACTGTTGGGCCAACATTCCGCCCCAGGAGTTGCCGAAGAGGTGGAAGCGGTCCAGGCCCAGGGCTCGCACCACGGCATCCACCTCGGCCACCGAGCGCTCCATCGTCCAAAGACCGCGGTTGGGTGGGCATTTGGAGTTTCCGCAACCGAGCTGATCCCAGAAGATGACTTCGCGCTCCGTGGCCAACCGCTCCAGTGACCGCAAGTAGTCGTGCGGCAGGCCCGGCCCGCCGTGAATGACGAGCAGCGGAAGACCCGCGCCGCCACGGGTCCGCTTGAACCACACGTTGCCGCCCGGGACCGCGACCATTCCCTGAGTCATTCATCCACCCTCGGTGAAGAAGATTTCTTTGACCTCACGCAACGCGTAGAACACGAGCACGTAGCCGGCGAGGGGGTCCGCCCACCACCAGCCGGCGATGCTGTTCAGCAGCAGGCCGAGTAGCACGGCGGCGGCCAGCAGGCCGTCGATGAGGGTGACGCGGCCCTCAGTGGTGAGCACGGGGTTGCTCAGGGCGGCACCGGTTCGGGCCTTGCCGGCTGCAAGCGCGAACATCGTCGCTGCGGTGACCGTCGTCCAAGCGATGCCAAGGGACGAGGGCTCGGGGTGAAAGCCGGCAATCAGGACCGTCGTCGACTGCACCGTCAGGTAGATACCTAGCGCTCCGAAGGCGGCGCCGATGAGCCGTAACGCTTTTCGTCGACGGGCTTCTCCAGTTCCGGAGAGCTCCCAGATCACCACCAATGACGCACCGATCTCGATCAGCGAGTCCAAGCCGAACCCGGCCAGCGCCACGGATTCGGCCTCGATGGCGGCCGACGCGAGGATAACGATGCCGACCGCGTTCCAGAACAGGGTGGCGTACTCAAGGGCAAATCCGCGCCTCAGCAGAGACCGGCGTGCGGCCTCGTCCAGGTGGCTCATCGGAGTCAGTCTCACATATCCGCATACCGGCATATCGCCATGGCCGATATCGTCCATTGACTGTTCAGGAAAGGTCGACTTTGCCGGGCCCAGCTGCCGCAGCAGCCCCGCGTTCCTGGCAGGATGTCCTAGTGCAGAAGCTCCGGCCCAAATGGGAGGAACGGCAATGACCAGTGTCACGAATCCGATCCCGTCGCAAGATCTTTCGGGAATTGTCGGACATCGCTTCATTTACACCTACGCCAACGGATGGCAGTACGAAATGTACGTCAAGAACGCCAGCACCATCGACTACCGCATCCACTCCGGACATGTCGGAGGCCGCTGGGTCAAAGGCCAGGAGGTCAACCTGGTCCAACTCGACGACGACAATTTCAAAATTTCCTGGACCGAACCCACCGGCACCTGCGTGGCCGTCAACGTTCTGCCCGCCAAACGCCGCATCCACGGCGTCATCTTCTTTCCGCAGTGGATCCGCATGCACGGTGAACGCACCGTCTGCTTCCAGAACGACCACCTGGATGAGATGCGCGCCTACCGCGACCGGGGACCGACCTACCCCATCTACGAAGTCCCCGAATTCGCCTATATAACCCTGTTCGAATACGTCGGAACCGACGACGAGACCGTCATCGACACCGGTCCCGAACACCTCCCGCCGGGGTGGTCGAACCGCACCAACTAGGGACGCCGCCGCTGCGCCGCGCTCCGCAACCGGGCGCTTGTTGCGACTCACACTCTCGCAATGAGAGAATATGATTCTCATAAATGTGCGGACGCCTCTCGGAGTTCCGCACCTCCTGGTCGAACTGGAGAAGGCCCGTGTCTGAAGCCGTCATCGTGTCCGCGCTGCGCACCCCCATCGGCACCGCCCGCAAGGGCACTCTGCGCGACACCAGCGCTTTCGATCTGGCGCATCATGTGGTTTCCGAAGCGGCTAAAGACCTGGACCCCGCGCAGGTCGACGATGTGATCCTGGGCGAGGGCCTCTATGGCGGCGGCGTGATCGCGCGCCACGCGGCCATCACGGCCGGGCTGCCGCACGTCCCCGGTCTGGCCAACAACCGGCACTGCGCGGCCGGGCAGGCGGCGGTGCAGAGCGCGGCGGCGAGCGTGCGCGCCGGGATGGACGAGCTGATCATCGCCGGTGGTGTGAATGCGGCGTCGACGTCGCCGCGCTCGCGCCTGCAGGTGGACGGTGAGTGGGTCGACTGGTTCCCGCCGACCCATCCGAACCGGCCCGACGCGCCGAACATGGACATGTCGATCACCGTGGGGTGGAACGCCGCGGTCAAGGCCGGCGTGAGCCGTGAGGAGATGGACGCCTGGGCGCTGCGGTCACACCGCAATGCCATCGCCGCCATCGACGAAGGCCGCTTCAAGGAGGAGATCGTCCCGATCGAGACGCCGCATGGCCTGTTCTCGGTCGATGAGCACCCGCGTCGCGACACGACAATGCAGAAGCTGGCCGCGCTCAAGCCGCTGCACCCCGAGATCGAGGGCTTCTCGATCACCGCCGGCAACGCGTGCGGCGCCAACGACGGCGCGGCGGCGCTGGTGATCGCCAGCGACCAACTGGGGCTGCCCGCGCTGGCCACTATCCGGTCCTGGGCATCCGTCGGCGTCGACCCGGCGATCACCGGCCTGGCGCCGGTGGAGGCGATACCGAAAGCCCTTAAGCGAGGCGGACTTTCGATTTCCGACGTGGATCTCTTCGAGATCAACGAGGCCTTCGCCGCGATGTGCGTGGCCACCATCAAACTGCTCGAGCTTGACCCCGACAAGGTCAACGTCAGCGGCAGTGGCTGCTCGCTGGGGCACCCCGTCGCGGCGACCGGAGCCCGGATGCTGGTCACCCTGGTGCACGAAATGCGCCGGCGCGGCGGTGGCATCGGAGTCGCGGCGATGTGCGCCGGCGGGGGAATGGGCTCGGCGACGGTGATCGAGGTCGCGGCGCCATAATGCGTACATGATCATCGCTGATCTGATTGCCCGCGCGCGCAATGGATCTCCCCGCGCGGCCGGCCGCCTACTCAGCCTCGTCGAGGGCGAGCAGCGCGACGAGGTCTTGGCGACCATCGGTCCCGCACCGGACGGCGTGGGGCCGGTCGTCGGCATCACGGGGCCGCCGGGCGCGGGAAAGTCGACGACGGTCGGCGCGCTGGTCAGCGCATACCGCGAACGTGGTCTACGGGTGGCGGTGTTGGCGGTAGACCCGTCATCCCCGTTCAGTGGCGGCGCGCTGCTAGGCGATCGAATTCGAATGGCCGCGCATATCAACGACTCCGACGTACTCATCCGTTCGGTGGCCACGCGTGGGCATCTGGGCGGCCTTGCGGCCGCCGTTCCGGCGGCCATCCGGCTGCTGGGCGCGATCGGTTACGACGTGGTCCTGCTGGAGACGGTGGGGGTGGGGCAGTCCGAGATCGAGATCGCCGCCGTCGCCGACCCGACCGTCGTCATTCTCAATCCCGGAGCGGGCGACGCGGTTCAGGCAGCCAAGGCGGGCGTGCTGGAAGTCGCCGACATCGTGGCGGTCAACAAGGCGGACCGGGACGGTGCCGAACAGACGGTTCGCGATCTCCGGGCCGAAACCAGCGCACCCATCGTTTCGCTGATCGCCGCCCGGGGTGAGGGCATCGAAGAACTGATGGCCGCCATCGAGGACCACCGCCGCACCGACAGCCGCGCCCGCCGGCTGGCCCGCGCCCGCGCTCAGATCCTGTCGCTGGCGCAAACCCGGCTGCGTACGCAACCCGATCTCGACCGGCTCGCCGAGGCGGTCGTCGACGGCGACCAGGATCCCTACACGGCCGCCGACCAGCTGATCTCATCTCCGTCGCCCGGAACGGACTGACGGCCCGCTGTCCCCCGATCGGGGGACACGCGCATTCATCACCTTTGCGGTCCGATTGGCGGAGGTGCGGCCCGCGCAATCGCCCTACGTTGAGCGTGTGTTCAATTCGGCGGCCACTTCAGCCGACGACCGGATCGTCATCCGTCGTCTGGTTCTGGCGGGCGCCGAGCAGTTCGCTTGAGAGTAGGAGACCGGCATGACTCACACACCCCAGACTTCGGCAGCACTGGTCCGCGACGACCGGTTGGAGCTGTATCACCGGATGTGGGTTCTGCGACTACTCGATATGGCGTTGGATGAGTTGCGCGTCGACGGTCTGATCGACGACGGCGCGCGTGTGGAGTTCGGGCAGGAGGCGGTGGCTATCGGTACGGTTGCGGCGCTGAGGCCGGGCGACCTGGTCAACGCCGGCACGCCGCAATACCTTCACGCTCAGCAGGTGGGCCTGGCCCTCCCGCTGGGGCCTGCCATCGCCGAGACGATCGGCCCCAAGCGCCGCGCCGGCGGCGGGGCCGCCGACTGGAAGCGCTCACTGGCCAACGAGACGGTGCTGGGCCAATCGACTCTGTTTGCGCTGGGTGACGCCAACACTCAGCGAATGACCGGCGAGGGCAAGGTCAGTCTGTGTGTCATCGGTGGCCGCGACACGCACTCCGTCGAGTTCACCACGGCCGCAAGGATCGCCGTGCAATGGCGGCTGCCCGTGGTGTTCGTCGTTGAAAACATCCGCGGTGCATCCAACGCCCGTCGGCGCGCGTATGAATCCGACACGATGCCCATGCTTTCGGTCGACGGCAGGGACGTTGTGGCGGTGGCCGACTCGGTCGCCGAGGCGATACACCTGGCGAGCGCCGGCGACGGCCCCGCGTTGGTCGAGGCGATCACCTACCACACGAATCACCCCGCGGCCGTCGACCCGTTGGTCTTCGCACGTCGGCAACTGATCGCGGCTGGCAGCGACAGCGACCACCTCTACGAGGTGGAACGAGGCGCACGCCACCTGGTGGCCGAGGCGATGGCTTCGGCGAAGGCATCCGTGCGGGCGCAACAGCTTCCGCCCCTGCCAGATTCGAATCCCTGGCCGGCCGCTAGCTGAGCAGACCTTGCCGCATTGCCTCGGCGACGGCGGCCGCGCGATCGCCGACGCCGAGCTTCTCGTAGAGGCGTTGCACGTGCGTTTTCACCGTCGACGGGGCCACAAAGAGCTCACCCGCAATCGCAGGGATGCTCTGACCGCGGGAGATCCTCTGGAGCACCTCACGTTCGCGAGCACTCAACACTGGCGCGGACGGCTCCGCGCGGTGCCGGATCTCCGCGGCAAGGCCGCCGACCAGCGCGGGCGCCACCACGTCATGCCCCTGCGCGCAGTCGAGTACGGCCTTGACGATCTCGCTGCGCGTCGAGTCTTTCAGCACGAAGCCGGCCGCACCCTGCTGCAGCGCCTGGTACACGATCGCCGACTCGTCGTGCGCCGAGATCAGCAACACCCGGGTGGCCAATCCCTGCGTTCGCACGGCGGCCGCCACCTGGGCGCCGTCCATGCCGGGCATCCGGTAGTCGAGCAGCGCGACGTCCGGCACGTGCGACTTGATCAATTCCAGTGCCGCAGAGCCGTCTTCCGCTTCACCGACGACGTCGACCGAACCGCTCGACGCCAGCGCGCGCACCACGCCCTCGCGAAAAAGCGGGTGATCATCGCCGACAACCACCCGCACCGTTTCGGGGGTAGCCGCGCCGACCATGGCGACGAGTGTAGCGGCTTGCCCAACAGCGGCGTTCGCATTCTCTGGGCGGCATGATGGGTCATTTTCGAGATTGCTTCGGGGCAGCAGACGCGGATGAGTACGGTGATCGGGTGTCGGTCGCCGGTGACGTAGAGCTGGAACGGGTTCGCACGGTTCACCAGTTGCGCTCGTACCGCATCGGCTCGGTGCTGCGGATCGGTGTGGTCGGCCTCATGGTCGCGGCCATGATCATCGGCACCAGCCGATCGGAGTGGCCGCAGGAAGGCGTGCTGATCGTGCTGTACGCGCTCGTCGCGCTCAGCGCGCTGGGATTGGCTTTCGCTCCGTTCCGTCGGTGGATCGGAATGGGCCGATTGGTGGCGATCGGCCGGTTTGAGCCGTTTGTCTTCACCGTCATCGACATCGTCGCGCTGACCGTCTTTCAGCTGCTGTCCACCAATGGCGTCTATCCGCTGCTGATCATGGCGATGTTGCCGGTCCTGTTGGGACTTGATGTCTCTTCTCGCCGGGCGGCGGTGGTGCTGATCTTCTCCATGCTCGGATTCGCAATTGCCGTGCTGCAAGATCCGGTGATGTTGAGCGAGGTCAAGTTGCCGGAGGCGGGATTTCGGTTCCTGCTCTATGCATTCCTTTGTTGCGCGGCCTTCTTGGTGGTGCGCATCGAGGAGCGTCATACCCGCTCGGTGGCCGGATTGAGCGCCTTGCGAGAGGAATTGCTAGCCCAGACGATGAACGCTTCGGATGTGTCGCAGCGTCGGATCTCGGAATTCATCCACGATGGGCCCCTGCAAGACATCCTGGCCGTGCGCCAAGAGCTCGTCGAATTGGACGCGGCGTTCGACGGCGACGAGCGCGTTGGCCGGGCGCTGGCCGGTTTACAGACGGCCTCGGAACGGTTGCGGCAGGCCACTTTCGAACTGCATCCGGCGGTACTCGAGCAGGTCGGTCTGGGCGCCGCGGTGCAGCAGCTCGCGGAGTTCACCGCACAGCGGTCCGGCATCGACATCACCACCGACATCGAGTATTCGACGCGCAGCGACATCGATCCCGTCATGTTCGGCGTGGTGCGCGAGTTGTTGTCCAACGTGGTGCAACATGCTGCGGCCGGCAGCGCGACGGTCATACTCGGAATCACTGACCAGACTTGCGTTTTGCATGTGGTCGACGACGGGGTGGGGTTCGGCCAGGAGACGGTGGCGCGCCGCCTGGGGGAGGGCCACATCGGTCTCGCGTCGCACCGCGCCCGGGTGGAGGCCGCCGGGGGAGCACTGGTGTTTCTCGACGTCCCGGTGGGCACCCACGTCTGCGTCGAAGTGCCGTTGACGAAATGATGGCTGCGGGGCCGTCGAGCTTCGGTGGTCACGCGAGTCACGTGTGTATCAATTTGGCTGGCATGAAGTGAGTTTGGTTTGTGCTATCACCGGCGCTATCACATATGAGACTCAGCTATTGGTCGGGCGTACAGCCGGCTTGACGGCTACCGAAGCCGAGCGTCTTACTCGCAATCGCTGACGAGTAGGCGGTAGCCGGCGTCGAGCTGTTGTTTCTCAAGCAGTTCCGCGTGTTGTTGTTGCCATCGTCCGGAGCGCAGGTCGGCCGCAAGGCGGCCCAGTCCTTCGGCTAGGGCGCCACCGTCGGCATAGGCCAGCATCGAGATACCGGCGCGGACGGTGGCGTCGAGGTAGGCCTCGGGCCGGCGCCAAAAGGCGGCGCCGAATCCGTCTGTGCAGTCATGCGGTACGGGCACGGTGCGCACCTGCGCGCCACCCAACAGCTCTACCAGTCGTTCAATCGGTACGTACAGCGCTTTGTTGATCCGAGCGGCGTCGGGCAGATATTCACGCAGCAACCAGAAGTCGTCGATCACCGTTTGATCCCAGGTGAAAACCACGATTCGGTGACGGCTGACCCGGCGCAGCTCGCTGATCCCGGCGGGGAGATCGCCCCAGTGATGCACGGTCAGCAAGGCCATTGAGGCGTCAACGCATTTGTCTCGCAGCGGCAATGCCTCCGCCACGGCCTGGACACACGGGGCTGCTTGCGGTGAACGCTGGGCGATCATCACCATGCTGGGCTCGACCGCGACGATGGTCTGGGCCGGCTCGTAGGATCCGGTGGCGGCCCCGACGTTGACGAGGGTGTCCATCGCGGTGAGCGCGGCGTGCACCTGGAAGGCGATCCGCGGGTCGGGTCGGCGAGTGCTGCAATAGGTGGCACCGATCCGGTCGTAGGCGACCATCGATTCAGAATGACGCAGGGTGGACCGAATGCGCCAGCACGAGCATGAATTAATCAGCGCCAGTGGTCGTCGCGGGCATACGCTTCTGGACCGGAAATAACTTGCGCGTGAAACCGCGGGCTGCCACCCTTGAGGGCCCAGCACGGAAGAGTCAGCGATGAACGATCCGTTAAACGTCATGGTGATCGGCGATTTCGACTGCTCGTATGCGCCTCATGTTGCCACCAATAACGCGATAAGCCATTCAGCGAAGTTGCTCGGCTTGCAGGCTCGCGTGACTTGGCTGGCGACCGAATCACTCGAAACGGACCTCCGGCCGGTCACGACCGCGGATGCGCTGTGGTGCGCTCCTGGCAGCCCCTATCGTAGTTTGCGCGGAGCCCTTGCAGCGTTGCGCTTCGGGCGCGAAGGCCATGTGCCAACGTTGGGTACATGTGGCGGATACCAGCACATCGTTCTTGAATTCGCACGCAACGTACTCGGCTTCCAAGACGCGCAACATGCCGAATACGACCCGTACGGGTCTCGCCTGTTCATCTCATCGCTGACTTGTTCCCTGACGGGGCTGACCATGCCGGTTAACCTTGAACCGGGATCCCTGGCCGCGCACTGCTATGGGGAGAGCCGAGTTTACGAAAAGTACTACTGCAACTTCGGATTGAATGCGGCCTATCGAACGGCGCTAGAGGAAGGTGGGCTGCGCGTCACCGGACTCGACGATGACGACGAAGCCCGCGTCCTAGAACTACCGGGCCATCCGTACTACATCGCCACGTTGTTCGTTCCCCAGAATCGCTCGACCGTCGAGGAACCTCATCCGCTCGTGACACGACTGTTGTCTGAGGCCGCCGACCGCAAACTCGCCGCGTAGCACAATCAGCCGGCAACTGGGTCGGAACCGATGCCGTAACCGCCCACGCTCGGCGCACAAGGCGTCCGCTACTTCAGGTCGACCGACTTCCCGGTGGCAGCGGCATGACCCGCCCGATAGCCGAAAACCATTGCCGGGCCCAGGGTTCCGCCGGCGCCGCCGTAGGCACGTCCGGTCACACCTCCCATCGCATTGCCCGCAGCGAACAAGCCGGGTATCGGCGCGCCGCCGACATGCAGAACCCGGGCGTCGTGATCGGTGCGGGGTCCGCCCTTGGTGCCCATCGCGCCGATGCTCACCGGCACCGCGTAGAACGGGGCGGTGTCGATCGGGCCTAGCGTCTTACCGGCCTGTGTGGTTGCGCTGTCATCGCCCCAGTAGCCGTCGTAAGCGCTTGAGCCGCGGCCGAACTCGGGATCCGCGCCGGCGGCCACATGACGGTTCCAGCTCTCGACCGTACGGGTCAGACCGTTGGCGTCGATACCAGTCTTGGCGGCCAGCTCGGTGAGATCCGCCGACTCGCAGAACCAGTCCGGGACGGGTTGGCCCGGCTCGATACCAAGAAATCCGTAGTGCTGCAGGTGAATCGAATCGAACACCATCCACCCGCGGTCGTTGACGTAGCCGCCGCGAGGATCCAGGTAATGGAAGGCGCCGGCCATCGAGTTGTAATCGCAGGCCTCATTGACGAAGCGCCGCCCGGCCGAGTTGACCATGATGCTGCGCGGGCGCGTTCGCTCCAGCCGCACGCTGCGGCTGCGCGGCTTGCCCTCGATGGTGTCGCCGGGGATCTGCACGATCGGCACCCACCACGCTTCGCCCATGTTGGCCAGGTCAGCCCCCCGCTCCATCGCCATGCGCAGACCGTCCCCGGTGTTGTTGGGCGGTGAGACCGCGCCGTGCATCGGACCGCGCAGAAACGCTTGTGTCAGAGCCGGATTCCACTCGAAGCCGCCGGTGCCCAGGATGACCCCGTGCCGGGCGCGAACAGTGATCGTCCGGTCCGGCAGGGCCACGCGCACCCCGGTGATTTCTTCGTTTTCGGCGATAAGCCCTTCGGCCCGGGCATTGGTGTGCGGGGTGACGCCGGCATCCAGCAGGCCCTTGAGGAGCCCCGCGATCAGCGCGGTGCCGGCGACGCACAGGTGGCTGGTGCGTTCGTCGATCGCCGCGTGCAGGCGGGCCCTGGTCTCGGCGTCGAAGCCGACGTTGGACCAGTCGGCCGGGAATGACGTGATCTGCGTTGCCCATTCGCCGAGCTGGGCCAGATCGAGGGGGGCCGCGCTCAGCGACCTGCCGCCGGTCGGCTGCCCGCCCGGTAACTCGGGGCGGTAGTCGGGGAAGCCGGTCGCAATCTCGAACTGAAGACCACTGTGCGCCTCGACGAAGTCGAGCATCGCCGGCCCGGTGCGCACGAACGTTTCGACAAGCTCGTCGTCCATCGATCCGAGCGACTGGGCGCGCAGGTACTCCAACGCGTCGGCCACGGTCAATTCGCCCTCGGGAGAACGGTTATGGGCGGGGATCCACACGATGCCGCCGGACACGGCGGTTGTTCCGCCGACGGTCGGAGCCTTTTCGTAGACCGCCACCGAGGCGCCCGCGACCGCGGCGGTCAGCGCGGCGGTGAGGCCGGCGCCGCCACTGCCGAGCACGACAACGTCGACTTCGTGGTCCCATGACATGGACTGCTATCCCTTCAGCTCAGTAGCTCCGACAACTGCTTGGCGGCCTTGACGACCGCGTCTTTCCCGCGCATCACCACGTCTTCTCGATGTGAGATGAGGTTGATGCACGTCGGCGGGGATGGCACCGGGCGGCGCACCCCCACCGCCAGGCCGTAGGTGTTCGGTTCGATCTCGCCGTAGGTCGTCACCCAACCGCGTTCGCGCGCACGGGAAACCAACTCTCGCTCGCCCGGGCGCGGAGGCATGCACGCGAGCAGGGCGATGCCGGCGGCGCCGCGGTCGAGCGGGTATCGGCTGCCTTCGTGGAATGAAAGTTGGTAGGCGACATGGCTGGGCACGATCACCGCGACCGCCACCTGCTGGTCGCCCTCGGCGATGAGTAAGGACACGGTGGTGCCGAGGTCATCGGCCAGGGCGCGCAGCGTCGGCAGGCTTACTTGGCGCACGTTGCGGTCGAAGGAGGCGCCGAGCACGGCCAGGCCCGCCGCCGGTCGGTAGCGGCCGTCTTCTCCCTTGGCCACGAGCCGGAACTCGGCCAACGTCGTCAGCAATCGATAGGCGATGGTGCGATGCACGCCCACCTGATCGGCGAGTTGCTGCACCGTCAGCCCGCCGGGGGAGTGCGCGACCATCTGCAGCGCGGTCAGACCCCTGGCCAGGGTCTGCGAACCGGTGCCGGACCCCGTCACAGCCTTGACAGACCTTCTCGCGAGAGCGAAGCTCTATATATAACGCACATTGGTGTGCGATATTAGCACACAAGATAAGCCGAAAACGAGAACGAGATTTCCCCGATCTGGAGGCCGGACAGCACCGTGGCGGAGTTCGAGAGCATCTGGAGCGACCTCCAGGGCGTCGCGTTTGAGCAGGGCTACCTCGACGCCGGAGGAGTGCGCACCCGCTACCTGCGCGCCGGCGATCCCGGCAAGCCGGTGCTGATGCTGCTGCACGGATCCGGCGGCCATGCCGAGGCCTACGTGCGCAACCTCGGCGCGCACGCAGAGCATTTCTGGACCTGGTCGATCGACATGCTCGGCCACGGGTACACCGACAAGCCGGGGCATCCACTAGAAGTCGTCCACTACGTCGAGCATGTGATGGCGGTGCTGCGCACCATCGGTGTGGATCGCGCGTATCTCAGCGGCGAATCACTGGGGGGCTGGGTGGCCGCGCGCACCGCGGTCGACCATCCGGACGTGGTCGAACGATTGGTGCTCAACACCGCCGGCGGATCTCAGGCGGATCCCGTGGTGATGCAACGGATCATCACGCTGTCCATGGCGGCCGCTGAGGACCCGACCTGGGAAACGGTGCAAGCGCGCATCAAGTGGTTGATGGCCGACAAGTCGAAGGACTACGACGATCTGGTCGCCAGCCGCCAACGGGTATACCGCCAACCGGGATTCGTCAACGCCATGAGCGACATCATGGCGTTGCAGGACCCGGAGATCCGCGCGCGCAACATCCTCGGCCCGGACGAATACGGGTCGATCATCGCCCCCACCCTCGTAGTGTGGACCAGCGACGACCCCACCGCAGACGTGACGGAGGGGCGCCGGATGGCGTCGATGATTCCGGGCGCGCGCTTCGAGGTGATGCCCGGTTGCGGTCATTGGCCGCAGTACGAGGACGCCAAGACCTTCAACCAGTTGCATCTCGACTTTCTGCTGGGCCGGTGATGGTCACATCGGGACGGGAGGTTCCTGGCATCGAGACCGATGTCCTCGTGGTGGGCGCGGGACCGGTCGGATTGACCCTCGCCAACATCCTTGGCCTGCAAGGGATCCGCACGTTAGTGGTCGACGAGCGGGACACCCTGATCGACTACCCCCGCGGCGTGGGCCTGGATGACGAGGCGCTGCGAACCTTCCAGTCGATCGGGCTCGCCGACCGGGTGCTGCCGCACACCGTGCCCAATCAGATCCTGCGGTTCGTCGACGCCAAGCGCCGGGTGCTCGCCGAAATGGCCCCGCCGGACGCACGATTCGGCTGGCCGAAGCGAAACGGCTTCGTGCAACCGCTCGTCGACGCCGAATTGCTCACTGGTCTGGACCGATTCGAGCACGTGCAGGTGTGGTGGGGGCGTCCGATGACGGCATGCCGGGAAAGCGGTGACCGGGTGACCGTCGAGCTAGGTGGCGGCGCCGGCAACGACGGTGACGCCTCACGCGTGCGGGCGCGCTATGTGGTCGGGTGCGACGGCGGCCGCAGCATGACGCGCCGGGTGATGGGCGTGTCGTTCGATGGAACGACGTCCTCGACACGGTGGTTGGTGGTCGACATCGCCAACGACCCGCTTGGGCACCCGAACAGCGAGGTCGGCGCCGACCCCGAACGCCCATACGCCTCGATCTCGATCGCCCACGGAATTCGCCGCTTTGAGTTCATGATCCACGCCGACGAGACCGATGAGCAGGCCGAAGATCCCGCGTTCCTGACCCAGATGCTGGCCAGGATGGTGCCCCACCCCGACCGGGTCGACGTGATCCGGCGCCGGGTGTACACCCACCACTCCCGGATCGCCGCTGCGTTCCGCCAGGGCCGGCTGCTGCTCGCCGGGGACGCCGCCCACCTGATGCCGGTGTGGCAGGGGCAGGGGTACAACAGCGGGATCCGCGACGCGGCGAACCTCGGGTGGAAGCTCGCGGCGGTCGTGAGCGGCCGCGCCGACGACAAGCTGCTGGACACCTATGACGTGGAACGCCGCAAGCACGCCCGGGCGATGATCGACCTGTCCACCATGGTGGGCCGGGTGATCTCGCCGACCAACCGCCGCGTGGCGACCGCGCGGGATCTGCTGGTGCGGTCGGCGTCAATAGTCCCTTCGCTCAAGCGTTACGTGCTGGAGATGCGCTTCAAGCCGATGCCCCGCTATGAGCAGGGTGCCGTCGTGCACGCCGCGCCCGGGCGCGCCGATTCGCCGGTGGGCACGCTGTTCGTCCAGCCGCGCGTCGACACTCGCGAGCAGCAGGACGTGTTGCTCGATGACGTGCTCGGGTCGTGGTTCGCCGTACTGTGCTGGAACAACAACCCGCGCAAGATTCTCGGCGATGTGGCATTCGCGGACTGGAAAGCATTGGGAGCCCGATTCTTTGCGTTGCGCCCTGCGACCCAGCTGCACTGGACGGGACACGACGACCCCGACGTGGTGGTGGTGGGTGACCGGCACGGTGACCTCAAGTCCTGGTTCGACACCCACTCGGACTCGGTACTGTTTTTGCGCCCCGACCGATGCATCGCGGGCGCCTGCATCGCTCAGCGCGCGCCCGACCTGAGTGCCGCGCTCCTGGACGCACTCACACTCACGCCGCGAGGGGGTGATTTGCAAAGTGGCACTGGCTCTGTGCTGTATGTCGCACAGCCCGCTCCTGAATCTTCCGGGGCCATCGCGGGACCTGCTTGACGACATCGAGGGCGCGATTGCCGAAGCGCGACGCTTCGTTGAAGAATACGACCCCGAACTCGTGGTCAGTTTCTCGCCGGATCATTACAACGGCTTCTTCTATAAGGTGATGCCGCCGTTCTGCATTGGCACCAGTGCCTGCGGGGTGGGCGACTACGGCACCCACGCCGGCCCGCTGAGCGTGCCCGAGACGCTTGCGACCGACTGCGCGCAGGCGGTCCTCGACGCGGGCGTCGACGTCGCGCTATCGGCCAGCATGGACGTGGACCACGGCACGATCCAGCCGCTCGAGAAGCTCTTCGGTGACGCCACCGCGCGTCCCGTGATACCGATCTTCGTGAACGCCATCGGCGTTCCGCTGGGCCCGATGCATCGCTGTCGCGCTCTTGGTGCCGCGGTTGGGAATTACCTTGCCACTCTGGACAAGCGAGTTCTCGTCCTGGGATCCGGTGGGCTCTCGCACAGCCCGCCGGTGCCGAGCCTGGCGACCGCGCCCGCGCCGGTGCTGGAGCGGATCGTGCACGGCCGGCCGATGACATCCGAACAGCGGCAGGCCCGGCAAGCCGTGGTCATCGACGCGGCCAGAAACTTCGCCGCCGGCGAGAGCGACCTGCAGGCACTCAACCCGACGTGGGACCACCGATTCTTGGAAATCATCGACGGAGGGTGGCTAAGCGAACTGGATGGGTGGTCGAATTCGTTCGTCGCCCATGAGGGCGGCGGCTCCGCGCAGGAGATCCGCACGTGGGTTGCGGCTTTCGGGGCGCTGGAATCAGCGGGGCCCTACGAAATCACCGGACGTTTCTACAAGCCCGCACCCGAGCTGATCGCCGGTTTCGCCATCAGAACGGCACGTCCAAAATGACGACCGCACTGGACGGTTTCGATCACGTCGTCGACGTGCTCATCGTGGGGTCCGGCGGTGGCGGCATGACCGCCGCTTTGACGGCACAGGCCGCCGGGCTTGACGCCTTGGTGGTCGAAAAGTCTTCCTACTTCGGGGGATCCACCGCTTTGTCCGGTGGCGGCATCTGGGTACCCGGAGCGCCCGCCCAGCGACGGGAAGGCTATGTGCCCTCGCCCGAAGCCGTCGTGGGCTACCTCAAACAGATTACCGACGGATTGGTCAGCGAGGCGCGGTTGCGGCAGTACGTCGAGACCGCGCCACAGATGCTGCAGTTCCTGGAGGAGCTCTCGGGATGGTTCGAATTCGTTTGGAAGCCCGGGTATGCCGACTACTACCCCGAGTTGCCCGGCGGCTCCGAACTCGGCAGCACGATCAACGTGCCCGCCATCGACCTGCGAAAGTTGGGCGACGACGAGCACAAGCTGTTGCAGCCCCTGGCTCTGGCCCCGAAGGGAATCTGGTTGGGGCCCAAAGACCTGCGCACGTTTTATCGGATCAGGCAGTCCTGGGCGGGCAAAGGCGTACTGCTGAAGTTGATTGCGCGAATGGTCCGGGCGAGGGTGTTCGGTGAACGGATGGCGGCCATCGGACAGTCGCTGGCGGCTCGGCTCCGGCTGGCGCTGAGAGAACGTGGCATCCCGCTCTGGCTGGACTCGCCGATGGTCCAGCTGCTCACCGACTCTGACGGAGCGGTCACCGGCGCGGTGGTGCAACGCGAGGGCAAGTCGCAGCGGATCGGTGCGCGCCTGGGCGTCATCTTGGCCTCGGGAGGATTCGACCACGACCTCGCCTGGCGCAAGGAGCTGCTGCCCGAGGTGGATCAGGACTGGAGCTTCGGCAATCCGGCGGCCATGGGCGACGGCATCCGCGCCGGCCAAAAGGCAGGCGCCGCAACGGACCTGCTCGACGAAGCCTGGTGGTTTCCGGCGATCCAGTGGCCGGATGGCCGCATGCAGTTCATGCTCAACGAACGGATGATGCCGGCGCAGTTCATCGTCAACGGTGCGGGCAAGCGCTTCATTAACGAGGCGGCCCCCTACATGGACTTCGGTCACGCCATGATCGAGGGCCAGAGGTCCGGCGTGAGCCACATCCCGTGCTGGCTGATCACCGACCACAGATCGTTCAACCGCTACGTCGTCGGGGGACACCTACCGATACCCAAGATCCCGGGTGCGCCCGTTCCCACCGGCCGCAAGATCCCACCGGCCTGGCTGGAATCGGGCGTGGTCAAGGCGGCCACGACATGGGAGGAAATGGCGGCCAAGATCGGCGTGCCCCCCGGCCAGCTTGCCGAAACCGCCGGCCGCTTCAACGAACTCGCCCGCAAGGGCCACGACGACGATTTCAACCGCGGGGACAGCGTGTACGACAACTACTACGGCGATCAGACCCTGCCCAACCCGAACCTGTATCCGCTTGGCGATCCGCCGTACTACGCCTTTCGGATCGTGCTCGGGGACCTCGGGACCTCGGGTGGCCTGCTGACCGACGAACACGCCCGCGTGCTGCGAACCGATGGCACCGTGCTGCCCGGGCTCTACGCGGTGGGCAACACCTCCGCGCCGGTGATGGGGCGCAGCTATGCCGGTGCCGGAGCGACCATCGGTCCAGCCATGACTTTCGGCTATGTCGCTGCGAAACACGTTGCGGCCCAGGCGGCCAACCAAGCCATTAATACTCATAGGAGGTAACGATGAAAATCTCACTGTTCTACGAATTCGCCCTGCCGCGGCCCTGGGCACCCGACGACGAACATGTCCTGCTGCAGGACTGTCTCAACGAGGTGGAGGCCGCGGACAAAGCGGGTTTCTCCACCGTGTGGCTGACCGAGCACCACTTCCTGGAGGAGTACTGCCACTCGACGGCACCGGAGATCTTCTTGGCGGCGGCCAGCCAGCGAACCAAGAACATTCGGCTGGGATTCGGCATCATGCACCTGCCGCCGGTGGTCAACCACCCCGCCCGGGTGGCCGAGCGCATCGCCACCCTTGACCTGCTGTCCAACGGCCGCGTCGAATTCGGCACCGGGGAATCGTCGTCGGTCGGAGAACTCGGCGGATTCAATATCGATCCCGCCGACAAGCGGGCGCAGTGGGAAGAGGCCCTCGAGGTGTCGATCCGCTGCATGATCGAGGAGCCGTTCACCGGCTTCAGCGGCGAACACGTCCAGATGCCGGCGCGCAACGTCGTTCCCAAGCCGCTGCAAAAGCCGCACCCGCCGGTCTGGGTCGCCTGCACGCGGCCGGCCAGCGTGCAGATGGCGGCCCAAAAGGCGATCGGCGCATTGAGTTTCGCCTACACCGGTCCCGGACCGCTGACCGAGCGGGTCAACGGCTATTACAAGGAATTCGAGGAGAACGGCGTCCCGGTCACTCCCCGGATCAACCCCAACATCCTCGCCATCGGCGGTGACCTGTCCATGATGGTCGCCAAGACCGACGAGCAGGCCCTGCAGCGGCTCGGACAGGGCGGCGGGTTCTTCTCGTTCGGAATCATGCACTACTACATGACCGGAGTGCATACACCGGGGCGCACCGGAGTGTGGCAGCGGTATCTCGACGAGGTGGAAAAGGATCCGACGCTGGCCTACGGGCCCGGTCGCGGCGCGATCGGTTCCCCGGCCACGGTGCGCGAGTTCCTGCGCGGCTACGAGGAGAGCGGCGTCGACGAGATCATCCTGCTGCTCAACCCGCGCAGCCACGAGGGCACCATGGAATCCATCGAGCTGATGGGCAACGAGGTGCTCCCCGAATTCATCGAACGGGACGCAAAAGCCGTGGCGGAAAAGGCCAAGCGGCTCGAGCCCGTCATCGAAAAGGTGGAGGCGCGCCGGCCGAAGTCGACCGCACCGCAATTCGACGAGGATTACTCGTTCGGTGGACTCCCGACCGGTCGCGGCGGTAAGTTCACCGCCAGCGAGATCCCCGAAGCCATGGCGGAGATCAACGAAGGCCGCGTTCAGGCGGCGCAGCGCGCGAAGGACCAGCAGAAGTAGTGCCGGACTGCATCTGAGCCGGGAGAATTTCGAGGCGAGCCTTGGGAGAGATCGACGAGCTGTGGCGCTACGACGGCCACCGCGCGGTGGTGACCGGATGTGCTTCCGGCATCGGCGAACACGTCGTACGGCAGCTCATCGAGCTTGGTGCTGAAGTCATCGGGTTGGACCAACGGCGACCGGCCTTCGCGATCGACCAGTTCCATGAGGTCGACCTGGCCGATCAAACATCGATCGAGTCGGCGGTGGCGGCGATTACCGGACAAATCGATGCACTGTTCAATGTCGCGGGCGTGTCGTCCGGGATCGGCGACCCGCTGCGCGTCGTGGCCATCAACTTTCTGGGGATGCGCCATGCCACCGAGGCGCTGCTTCCGAAGATGGTCGCCGGGTCGTCCATTGTCAGCGTGTCATCCCTCGCGGCTGCCGCGTATCGGGAGCATCTCACAGACGTGGCGCCGCTACTGCATACCGCGACGATGCAGGACGGTATCGACTGGTGCCGTGAGCATCCCGATGCGCTCGGCACCGGCTATCAATTGTCCAAGGAAGCGATCATCCTGTACACCATGCGCAGCGCCACGCCACTGGGCGCGCGGGGAATCCGCATCAATTGCACGGGTCCCGGCGTGACCGAGACGCCGATCCTGGACCAGCTGCGCACCGCCTACGGGCAGGGCTTTCTCGACGACATCCCCAAGCCGCTGGGTCGCGTTTCCGATCCCGCCGAGCAGGCCTCGGTGCTGCTCTTCCTGAATAGCAATGCCGCCAGCTATATTTCGGGCCAGGTGTTGTGGGTTGACGGCGGAAACGTGGGAGCCGCGATCGCGCGTGAACTCGAGGAAGGGCGTGCTCCGTGGCCAGTGTGACCGACTTTCGCCGCGCTGCACGCGACGTCAGTAACTGGGGCCGCTGGGGCGCTGACGACGAGCTCGGCACGCTGAACTTCATCACCTCCGAAAAGATCGCCCAGGCCGCGAGTCTGGTCCGGCACGGCAAGGTGTTTCCGCTCGGTGTGGACTTCGGGTCATCGGGGCCCCAGGGAACCTTCGGTTTCCGGCACAATCCGATCCACGTGATGACGGTCGACGGCGGCGACGCCAGCACTCTGGCCGAATACGGGCCCGATTGGGACCGCAATCCGACGGCGGCGCAGATGGGTCCGTATTTTGTCGACAATCTGTTTCGGTTCAACGACGACATGATCATCATGCCGTTGCAGGCGGCCACCCAGTGGGATGCGTTGTCGCACGTCTATTACGACGACCAGCTTTACAACGGTATCCCGGCCGGTTCGGTGACCAGCCTCGGCGCCCGCCGGCTCGGCATCGAGAAGGTGGACGGCAAGGGAATCACCTCGCGCGGTGTGCTGCTCGATCTGGTGCGTCATCGCGGCGCGGAGGTCTTCCTGGAGCACGGGAATCCCATCGCCCCCGAGGAATTGGACGACGTCGTGCGCGCGCAGGGTGTGACGATTGGTCGCGGCGACATCCTGCTCATCAAAACCGGTTGGTGGACAAGATTTCTGCAGACCGGAAACAAGACCGAACGGTATTCCGGCCTGGACTGGCGATGCGCGCAGTGGCTGCACGATCACGAGATCGCCGCGGTCGCATCCGACAACCTTCAAGTCGAAGACCCGGTGTCTGGGGTCGATGGCGTGTTTTTGCCCTTCCACCTGTTGACGCTGCGCGACATGGGCATGATGCTCGGTGAGTACTGGGACCTGACCGCACTGGCAGCCGACTGCGCGGCCGACGGCGTATATGAATTCCAGCTCATCGCGCCGCCGCTGAGATTCGTTGGGGCCGTGGGCTCACCGGTGAATCCGATCGCGATCAAGTGATGCGGCGTAACACCATATCGGTTGACGGGCTGACCACCAGCTATTTGGAAGCCGGCGACGGCGACCCGGTGGTGTTGCTGCACGGCGGTGAGTTCGGTGCCGGTGCCGAGCTCGGTTGGGAACGCAACATCGAAGCGCTTGCCGCGCGGTACCGCGTCCTTGCGCCGGATCAGCTGGGGTTTGGCGAATCGGCCAAGGTCATCGACTTCGTCGACGGCCGTGGCATGCGGATTCGGCATGTGGCGCGGTTTTGTGAACTGCTCGGCGTCGACTCGGCGCACTTCGTGGGCAATTCGATGGGCGCCATCAACCTGCTCACCGACGCCACGTCGGGCACGCCGTTACTGCCGGTGCGCAGTCTGGCGATCATCTGCGGCGGCGGGGAGATACAGCAGAACGCGCATTTCGAGGCGCTGCAGAACTACGACGCGACGGTGCCGGCGATGCGCCGCATCGTCGAAGCCCTGTTCTTCGACTCCGGCTATCCCGCCGACGACGACTACGTGCGCCGCCGCCACGAATCGAGCACCGCGCCGGGGGCATGGGAAGCCGTCGCCGCTGCCAGGTTTCGCCGCCCCGGCGCCACGTCGTCCGCGCCCCCGTCGACCACACGAGCTTACGAACGCATCGGCGTGCCAACGCTTGTCGTCGAGGGAGGAGAGGACAAGCTACTTCCGTCCGGCTGGGCCGCCGAGATCGCCAAGCAGATCGATGGGGCCCGTTCGGTCGTCGTCGACAAGTCAGGACACTGTCCCCAGATTGAGCAGCCCTCGGTGGTCAACCAGCTGCTGATGGATTTTTTGGGCGCAGTCTGAACGTCAGTGTCGCTGTGCGCGAACGTATGTGGGCCGAGCAAAGCTCGAGCGGAGTCGTCCTCGAGAACCCTATTGGGCACCGCGCGGCGCCTGCGCGGCTATCCAGTCACCGAAGGTGGTCGGGTAGGTGACCACTTCCTCGCCGTCGGTGGGAACGATGCTGTGGTCATCGAGCACGGCACCGTAGTAGCGGGCATTATCATCCGCCTGCACCGTGCGCGCGTCGCCGGTCGCCGTCAACCGGGTCCGGATGAAATCGTCCATGCCACCCCTTTCGGGGCCGGCGATATTGATCACCCCGTTGACCGGATCGCCCGTCGCCGCGCGGGTGACCGCCAGGGCCACATCCGCGGCAGCAATGGGCTGGAACGCCCCGTGCGGCGCGCGAACGGTGTCACCCTCGCTGAACGAATCGGCAATGTCGTCAACGAATTCGAAGAACTGCGTCGCCCGCACGACCGTATATGGTGCTCCCGATTCCGCAATCTCTTTTTCCTGCGCGACCTTGGCTCGCATGTACCCACTTTCGGCCGCCCGGTCGGCGCCCACGATCGAGAGGGCGACGTGGTGCTGCACGCCCGCGGCCCGCTCCGCGTCGAGCAGGTTGCGGGTAGAGGTGGTGAAGAAGTTCAGGACGTCGTCGTCGGCCCAGGATGGCGAGTTGGACACGTCCACGACCGTGTTGACTCCGGCGACCGCTTCGGCGACACCTTCGCCGGTCACGGTGTTGACGCCCGTCCTCGGCGATGCCGAAATGGCCTCGTGTCCCAGCTCGGTGAGATTGGCGACCACCTGTGACCCGATCAGCCCGCTGCCGCCGATTACCAACACCTTCATGCTCATGCCTTTCCCATTTCCCGACGAACTGGCCTACTCAGCATGGCCTAGCCGTCGACGGGCCGGAAGGCTGGCCGGCCGATCATGCCGCATACGAGGGACCCGTCTCGTTAAATCAATTGCTTGACTTAATACCGCATGCGCCGATTAACTCGTCGTGTGGCTAACGAATTGGACGGCAAGGTCGCCATCGTCACCGGCGCGGCCTCGGGCATCGGCCGCGGTCTCGCGGAGCGGTTTGTGGCCGAGGGCGCACGGGTCGTCATCGCCGACGTCGAGACCGATCGCGGCGAGGCGCTTGCGAAATCGCTCGGAGACAACGCCGCCTTCCGCCGGACCGACGTCTCCGACCCCGAACAGGTGGGAGCGCTGATTTCCGACGCCGTCGAAAAGTTCGACGGCCTGCACGTGATGGTCAACAACGCCGGGATCTCCAGCCCGCTGCGCAAGTTGCTGGACGACGACCTCAGCGATTTCCACCGCGTGATGGGGGTCAACGTACTGGGCGTGATGGCGGGAACCCGAGATGCCGCACGGCACATGGCCGAACACGGGGGCGGATCGATCATCAACATCACCTCGATCGGCGGCATCCAGGCCGGCGGCGGCGTGATGATCTATCGCGCCTCCAAAGCGGCAGTCATCCAATTCACCAAGGCCGCGGCAATTGAGTTGGCTCACCACGAGATTCGGGTGAACGCCATCGCGCCCGGCAACATACCCACGCCGATCCTGGGGAAGTCGGGGACCGGCATGGACCCCGAACAGCTGAAACAATTCGAGGCGCGGATCCGCGAGACGATGCGGGAGGATCGACCGCTGAAACGCGAGGGCACTGCCGATGACGTCGCCGAAGCGGCGCTGTACTTCGCCACCGACCGCTCGCGCTATGTCACCGGGACGGTGCTTCCGGTCGACGGCGGGACCGTGGCGGGCAAACCGATCCGATCCAAACGCAAAGATTGACAGCGTTTGCGCCAAGATCACACACCACGATCATCCGTCTGCCACAACGTGAATCCCGGTGGACGCGGGCGGATGATGGCCCTGCGATGCTGTACGGACAGGGCGCCCGTCGGTGTGGCGGTGGATCAGGCCCTTGTCCGCGAAGGAGGACAACCAGTTTTCCATCGGCCACCATCCCCAGCGTCGGTGAAAGATCGTCGCATTGCGCAGTATGTCGTCCAAGTGGTCCACAGGCGGGTCCGCGACTGCATGGTACTGATGGAACGCGTGCGCACCGCCAACCCAGCGCATCGGAACGTGTGACGCCGCTGCGCACTGCCCGAAGTCGGTGTCCTCTCCGCCGTAACCGCGGTACAGCTCGCAGAATCCACCGATTCGCTGCCAGGTAGGGACTCTTACCGCGAAAGACAGCGACCAGAACAGTGCATAATCCGTCGCGGCGACGACGGTGCCATCTGGCGGCGCGGGCCGGCCACGATGCGGGTCAGGCTTCGACCGCACCGCGGAGATCACGTAGCCGCCCGGCGGTGGCGGCGACAAATATGTGACTGGACCGTTCAGTATTGCGTCCTCGTGCTCGGTGACGCCGGCGACGGTGTGGTAGCGGTCGAGCAACTCCGCGCCCGGAATGCAGTCGACGTCGAGGAAAACCAAAAGTTCGGCCCCATTTCGGGCCGCGGCGGCGGCACCCACGTTGCGCCCCATGGCCAACGGCAGTGGGTGGGAGGCATTGCGGTCAAGCGTTATTGCCGGCGCCCCCAGCTCATCCACGACCTTGGCGACATCGGGGTCACCGAGCGCGACGACAACATGCATATCCGGCCGCAATGTGGAGGTGGCGAGACCTTGCAACTGCCTGCGCAGGTGTGCGGTCCTGCCGTGGACAACGGTGATGACGGCGGTGCGCACTACGTGCCCTGCCTACAGCGACGGGCTGTCGCCTCGATCGCTTCGGCGGCGCGGTGCGCGGCTCCATCCACTTCCCACTGCCGCCAGCGGTCCGGATCGGTCGCCGTTGCTTTAGCCAGCAGAGCGGGCCAAGCCCGTGGGTCAGGCCAGCGTTGCGCGACCACAGCTAGCCGATGGCGCTGCAGCGCCCGGGCGGTGGCGTGCTGCTCATCAAACGGGCGGGCTCGCGGAATCACCACCGCAGGGCGTCGTGCCGCAGCGACATCAGCAATACAGCCCTGACCCGCATGGGTGACGACGACATCCGCCGCCCGGATTTCGGGCCACGGATCATGCTCCCACACAGAATTCTTGCCGCCGAGCGCCGTCCACGAAAACGCGGAATGTGCTGCGGCGCAGTCCTGTAACGATGCGTCGAACGTGTCATCGGCTCCGCTCAAAACCACCACATGCGTCCGGTCCAAATGGGTAGCACGCGCAGACGATTCGGACTCGTAGCGGGGGCGATCGCGTCCCTCGAAGCGGCTGATGCCGCCGACATAGCTAGTCTTGCGTTCCCACTGCCGCAGCCAGGTCGGCACACACAATGCCCGCGGCCACCCCGCAACGATGTGATCGGCTATGCGGTGTACCAGCAGATGCGGGGCGTCCATTCGGTTGCCGGGCAAGGCCATGACGATCACAGGAACACCGAGCAGCCGGACGAACACCGCGACTTCGACCGACACGTCGACGACTACGGCTTCGGGTTGCGTTTCAGATACCCATCCCGCGATCTCGGTCATTCGCGAGCTGAACCCAGCATCGTGGTGGGGCGCCCAATGCAGCGCGCCGTGTGCCGTGACTTCGCGCGGTCGCGGATCCTCGTCGTCACGCGGCAATTGCAGGACCCTCGAAAACGGGTGTGGCTCGGGGACATTCATCGATGTCATGACGGTCACGGGGCGGCGCATTTGAGCGCAGACGCTCATGGCGCGGGCCAAATGCCCGAAACCGTGGTGGTGAACGTAGTACCCGATCATGCGGACCTGGCCGCGGAGTCGTGAATCAGTTGACGGTACAAATCTGTGTAGGCGGTTACCATCGCGTCCGCCGAGCAATGACGAATGGCGTGTTCGCGCACCTGCTTTCGCGGCAACCGCACTGCGGCGGAGATGGCGTCCGCCATCGCGGCGATATCACCGGCAACGACGAGCCGACCCGACGAGCTGTCGATGAGTTCGGGGATGCCGCCGCGGGCGAAGGCAACGACAGGAGTACCGCATGCCATCGCTTCGGCGACGACAAGGCCGTATGGCTCGTCCCAGGTAGGGGTGACAAGCGCTGCTGCGGCATGACCGACCAGGTAGGCCAGACGCTTATGGTTGAGATGACCCGCATACGTGACGTCATCATCTAGATGAGGCTCAATGTCGGTCAGATAGTACTTCTGGTCGGAGATCGGCCCGGCAAGCACCAGTTGCCTGCGACTGCGTCGGGCTACCGCTATTGCCAAGTGGGGCGCCTTTTCCGGTGTGATGCGACCAAACCACACCAGGTACCGGCCGCCCGGACCCAGCGGCCACTGGCCCGTGTGGACACCGTTGGGAACCACGGCAATATCGCCGATAAGGTCTCGCCACGCGGCCGCGGTGTGTTGGGAAACTGCGGCAAAGCGGGTGCGTTGTCCGATGGAGGCGCCGATCGCGGACTCGAGCCAGGGCGTCGGTGGGGTGTGCACCGTGGTAAGCATCGGAGTGGACAACGTCGAAGCCATCGCGACGGGCAGGTAATGCAGGCTGTGGTTGTGGATGACGTCGAACTCTTGGCTGCCGGCCCCCGCAAGCCACAGCATGAACGAGAGGTACGCATGGTGATCGGCCATGAACGCCGCTGGCGGCATCGAGACGTCGCGCCTAGCCGCGTCGGACAGATTTAGCGGACGCACGTCGAGCATCCGGCACCTCAAGCCGGGGTCCGAACCGGAAGCTGCGAACAGCGACACTCGATAACCGCTGGAAGCGAGGGCCCGGGCCAGGTGGCAGACGTGTGCTTCGAGTCCGCCCGCGAAGGGTTGCCGAATCGGATAGCGGGTTGATGCGATCAGCGCCACACGCAATGGTTCCGTCATCTCAGGACGCTCCGGTAGATGGCACGATGCGCGGCTGCAAGTTCTCGCCTTTCGGCGAGTCGCTCCTCCCAGCTGGCCCTGGGAGCTGGCTCGCCGGCAGCCCAACGCGCGTGTGCCCAATGAATCGCATGGCAGAGAGATGCTTCATCGAAACCTTCGTCGCTGTACCCGAAAACTCCGCATGGACGTTGCTGGTGATAGAACCCGCAGGTGGGCGCCACCACAGCCGTTCCGAGGTCGTAACTGGCCTCCAGCCAGCCTGAGTGGGTGCCGAACCGGTAAGGCAGGACAGACACCGTCAACGACGCGAGGTACTCCCACAGTTCGTCGTCTGTGAAGTACGGGTGCACGCGGACGTCTACGTGCTTGTACCGGTCATAACCCAGCAGCGCCGCGCCGGTCTTGGGTGCGAACCAGTGATTGTCGGGATCGAAGATCTCATCGTGGACGTCGACCTGCAGGGTCGCGTCCGGCAGCGAGGACAAGATCACCGTGAGTGCCTGCACGATGGGCAACGGGTCCATGTTGGCCCGCAAGCTCTTGGCGTGCAGCCCCACCACGAATCGCTCATTGTGTGCGCGTGGCTTTTCGATCCATTCCCTCTCCAGCACGTGGGGATGCGGCAGTACCTGAGCGCGCTGTCCCCAGGTGTGCCGAATCAACCCTGCAGCGCCGGGCGTCAGCGTAATCAGCTCATCGGCGGCGGCGATCAGGACATCTTGCTGCGCGCAGTGGGCTTCGGGTTCCGGGTGATGTGGATTGCGCAAGTCATGCACCGTGTACACCAAAGGCTTGTCGTGCATTTTGAGTTCCTGGACAACCGCGGCCAATGCCTCGGGCCCGATGGCGTCGAATCCGAAGTGGATGTGGAACACGTCGAATCGTGAGTGATTGTCGCTGACCCAGCCCGGCTCCAGCATCAACGGCGGCCACCAGCCGCCCGGTACGGTCCGTCCATCCACCGGAACTGGATCGTCCAGACGCAGAACAGAATCCACGTTTGGGTTCGCCAGGTGGCGTACATAAACGTGTGACGCCGGCACCGAAGCGACGCGTAACAAGCCGCCCCCTTTCCCAGAACGCGTAGGGGGCAGCCGCGCTTTCTGGCGGCACTGTCCCGTCTACCGAGAACCAGAACCGTCCCTCCAGCCTGAAGGACAGTGCGACCGTGCAATACCCGCCAACCGAACGCCCAAACTGCGGACTCGTGGGAGTCCGCCTGTCGGCCGGATGTCGAATTTAAATCAATCGCTTGACTTAAACTCCGGCAAGAGGTTGACTGATCGAATGACCACCGCCGGGCGGACCGTTCGCACCGATCGGGCCAGTTCCACCCAGGAGGCGATCCTGGTGGCCGCCGAGCGCCTGTACGCGGAGCACGGCATGTTCGCGGTGTCCAACCGGCAGGTCAGCGAGGCCGCCGGCCAGGGCAACAACGCCGCCGTCGGTTATCACTTCGGCACCAAGGCCGACCTGGTGCGGGCGATCGAGCACAAACACCGCGGACCCGTCGAGGAGCTCCGCGAGAAGATGGTGTCCGACCTGCTGGCATCGGGCGAGCCCGGCGAATTGCGTTCCTGGGTGGCCTGTTTGGTGCGCCCGCTCACCGATCATCTGGAGCAGCTCGGAAACCCGACCTGGTACGCGCGTTTCGCGGCCCAGGCCATGACCGATCCGGCCTACTACAACATCGTCGTCAAGGGCGCGCTCAGCTCGCCGTCGCTGGTGCAGGTCGTCGACGGCTTCAACCGCTGCCTGCCCAACCTGCCTGTCGATGTGCACTTCGAACGCAACATCATGGCCCGAAACCTATTGATGCACACCTGCGCCGATCGTGAACGCGCTTTCGCCACAGGCGCATTGACGTCCCATCGTTCGTGGCGGGCTGCGGCATCCGGGCTCATCGACGCGATCGTTGGCCTGTGGTTGGCGCCCGTGACGGCGTACGAGTGAAGGACTCGCGGATGAAAGTGACTGTTGATCAAGAAGTCTGCGCCTCTTCGGGGAACTGCGTGATGAATGCGCCCGAAGTGTTCGATCAGCGCGACGACGACGGCGTCGTGGTCCTCCTCAACCCAGATCCAACTCCCGAACAGTCCGAAGGCGCGCGGCGGGCGGCGGCGGCCTGCCCAGCGCTCGCCATTCACATCGAGGAATGACATGTCAGACACACTGACGAGCACGGCAACAGCGCAGACCTCCGACATCCCGGACTACCCAATGGCCAGGGAGCCGCGCTGCCCGTTCGCCCCGCCACCGGACGTCATGGCACTGGCGGAAGCCAGGCCGCTGTCCAGGGTCCGGATCTGGGATGGCAGCACGCCCTGGCTCATCACCGGTTACGAGAAAGTGCGCGAGCTGTTTTCGGATTCTCGGGTCAGCGTCGACGACCGCCGGTCCGGGTTTCCGCATTGGAACGAAGGCATGCTGTCGACGGTGCACAAGCGCCCGCGGTCGGTCTTCACCGCCGACGGTGAGGAGCACACCCGGTTCCGGCGCATGCTGTCGAAGCCCTTCACGTTCAAGCGTGTCGAAGGTCTGCGCCCGACCATCCAGCAGATTACCGACGAGCACATCGACGCGATACTCGCCGGACCGCAGCCCGCCGACATCGTCACCGCACTGGCGCTGCCGGTGCCCTCGCTGGTGATCAGCCAGCTGCTGGGCGTCCCCTACGAAGACGCCGACATGTTCCAGCACCACGCCAACGTCGGCCTCGCGCGTTACGCCACCGGTGCAGACACCGTCAAAGGCGCGATGAATCTGAACAAATACCTTGCCCAGCTGGTCGAAGCCAAGATGGAGAATCCGGCCGAGGACGCGGTTTCCGACCTCGCCGATCGGGTCAAGGCCGGCGAACTCAGCGTGAAGGAGGCCGCCCAGCTGGGCACCGGCCTGCTGATCGCCGGCCATGAGACCACCTCCAACATGATCGGGCTTGGCGTGCTCGCCCTGTTGGAAAACCCCGACCAGCTGGCCGTCATCCGCGGTGCCGAAGATCCGAAGGTCGTCGCCAGTGCGGTGGAGGAACTGCTGCGCTATCTCAGCATCATTCAGAACGGCCAACGCCGCGTCGCGCTCGACGACATCCACATCGCCGGCGAGACGATCCGTGCCGGCGAGGGCATCATCATCGATCTGGCCCCGGCCAACTGGGATTCGGACGCCTTCGCCGAGCCGGACCGTCTGTACCTGCATCGCTCGGGCGCCGACCGCAACGTCGCGTTCGGCTACGGCCGGCATCAGTGTGTGGGACAGCAGCTCGCCCGCGCCGAACTGCAGATCGTGTTCCACACCCTGGCAAGGCGCATTCCCACTCTGCAACTTGCCATTGCGATCGAGGAGGTTCCGTTCAAGGACGACCGACTCGCCTACGGCGTCTACGAATTGCCGGTGACCTGGTAGCCCAGCTCGCTGCCTATCCAAATTGCGGATCCGAACGGAGGGTCAATGATGACGACTCAAGCAAGCACGCTTTACCCGCCCGGAGGTTATGGCGCTCCGAAGGATCGGCGCGGCCACGCCGCGGGCGCCGATGTCGGTTTGCCGCAGGGGACCGTGGTCTTCTCGGCTGACAACCACATCTCGCTGGCGGATGACATCTTCTATCAACGTTTTCCGGACGACCTGAAGGACAAGGCGCCGCGGATCTGGTACGAGGACGGCGCCTACCAAGTCGGACGCAAGGGACAGTCCTTCCTGCCGGGCGACTTCAGCGCCGTACTCATGCAGTACGACGACCTGCCCGGTGCCGCGAGCACCAACATCGAGGCCCGGATCCAAGAGCTGCACGACGACGGCGTCGAGAAGGAACTGGCCTTCCCCAACGCGGTGCTGGCGCTGTTTCACTATCCCGACAAGCAGCTTCGCGAGCTCGCCTTCCGCATCTACAACGAATACATTGCCGAGCTCCAGGAACGCTCGAACGGCCACTTCTACGGCGCCGGGCTGATCAACTGGTGGGATCCCCTAGGTGCCCGCAAGACGCTGGCCGAATTGAAGTCGTTGGGAATCAAGACTTTCCTGCTGCCGCTCAACCCCGGCAAGGATGACGACGGCAATATCATCGACTACGGCAGCACCGCAATGAAGCCGGTCTGGGACGAGATCGAGGCCGCCGGTCTTCCCGTGACCCACCACATCGGGGAGACGCCGCCGAAAACCCCATGCCAGTTCAACAGCGTGGTGGTCGGCATGATGATCAACATCGACGGCTTCCGCGAGCAGTTCGCCAAGTACCTCTTCACCGGAATCCTCGATGATCATCCCGGGCTGCGAATCGGCTGGTTCGAGGGCGGGATCGCCTGGGTGCCTTGGGCGTTGCAGGACGCCGACCACCTGATGGGGTCGTACCAACACATGTTCAACCGGACCCTCGAGCACGAACCGCGCTATTACTGGGACACCCACATGAGCGCGTCGTTCATGGTCGACCCACTGGGGCTGCAACTGATCGACCAAATCGGGGTGGACAAGGTGATGTGGTCCAGCGACTACCCGCACAACGAAAGCACTTACGGCTATTCCGAGAAATCGCTGAAAGCCGTCGTCGAGGCGGTGGGTCCGGAGGACGCGGTGAAGATCGTCAGCGGCAACGTTACGAAGTTCCTGGGCCTGTAGTGACGACGTTCGCGCAACTGGACACCAACACCGGTGACGGGCTGGTGATACCCGAAGCCGCCGACCTGACTCGCCTGCGCCGCGAGACGGGGGCCCGGTTGCGTTCGGCGATGAACGAGCGCGGTGTCGATGCGATGATCCTGTTGGGCAACAACGCGGTGGTCTATGCCACCGGCGCCAGCTGGCCTCTCGGCGACGCCGGATTGTCCTACGTCGAACGGCCGGTGGCCGTGGTGCTCGCCGACGACGAATGGCCGCACCTGTTCCTGCCCTTCCGGGAGGGGGCCTCGCAGGAAGCGGACTTGCCCGCCGATCACCTGCATGGGCCCGTCTACCTCGAATTCGACGAGGGCGTCGAGCATTTCGCGCGTCAGCTGGCCGATCTCATGCCGGCCAAAGCGGTCGTGGCGGTCGACGAGTTCACCGGCGCCATGTCGCGCGGCACGAAGCTCCTGTTCCCGGGCGGTGCACCCCTTGATGCCGCGGCCATCGTCAGCGCCGCCAAGTCGGTGAAGACGCTGGACGAATTGTCTTGCATGCGCACCGCAATCCGGATCACCGACGAGGCGATGGTCGAGGTGCAGAAACGCCTGGCGCCCGGCATCCGCCAGATCGACTTGTCGGCAAGCTTTTTGCGCCGCGCTTTCGAACTGGGCGCCACGGCCAGCATGCTCGAGCCGATCTGGCAGGTGATGCCGCCGAGCAAGGCCGAGGGCGTGTGGACCACGCACGGCGATTTGGCACTTCCGCTCCTGACCACCGAGCGTGAGCTGGCCGAAGGTGACGTGCTGTGGACCGACGTCAGCATCACCTATCAGGGCTACTGTTCCGACTTCGGGCGCACCTGGATCGTCGGCCGGGATCCGTCCCCGCTCCAGCAAGCGCAGTTCGACAAATGGTTCGAGATCATGAGCGCGGTTCTCGGCGTCGCCAAGGCCGGTGTCACCGCGGCGGATCTTGGCCGGGCCGCCATCGAGGCCAACGGCGGCACAAAACCGTGGCTGCCGCACTTCTACCTCGGCCACGGAATCGGCGTCAACGCCGCCGAAATGCCGATGATCGGAACCGATCTCGGACAGGAGTTCGACGATAATTTCGTCCTGCAATCCGGGATGGTGCTGGTTCTCGAGCCCGTCGTATGGGAGGACGGCACCGGCGGCTACCGCAGCGAGGAGGTCCTGGTGATCACCGAGGAAGGCTGGATCCGTTTGACCGACTACCCCTATGACCCCTATGGCAACTGAAGTCCTGCCCGACGAGCGCACGCTGCGCTCCGGGCGCCGCCAGCGGGCGCTGACCCAGATGGCGGCACACGATCTCGACGTCCTGGTCCTGGGCCGGCAAGCCAATGTCCGCTACGTCACCGGGGCTCCGCAACTGTGGGTCGCCGGCACTCGTCCGTTCGGCCCGACCTGTGTACTGGTGCGCGAGAGCGGCGCCGTGCACCTGCTGAGCACCTGGGACGAAGGCGTCCCCGAAGACATCCCCCACGAAAACCTCTACGGCATCTCGTGGAACCCCATTAACACGATGGCGGCCCTGCGGCGCATCGACGGCGCGGCAACCGCACGACGCGTCGGAACCGACGCGCTCTCCCCAGTTTTCGCGCAACTCTTGCCGACCGCGTTCCCCAATGCGCAGCTGGTCGACGGAGAACTGGCCATGCGCGCCGCGCGGCGCATCAAGACGGGCGAGGAGATCGCCGCGCTGCGCGAGTCTGTCGCAGTGGCCGAGTCGGCGCTGGCGGTGGCGGTTTCCGAATTGCGGCCCGGGGTCACCGAACAGGCGCTGGCCGGCGTCTTGTTAGAGGCCTCCGCGGCCGGCGGTGTGAGCACGCCGTCGAATCAAGATGTCGCATGGGTGACATCGCGCAAGCACCCATGGCGGCGCGCTCACGGCGATGGTCGTATCCAGGACGGCGATCTGGTGGCGTTCTCCGCCGGAGTGCTGGCGGGAGGCTACGTCGGCGAAGTCGGCCGGACCTGGCCCGCCGACAACCGGCGTGCGCCCGGCGGTGCGGCGGCCCTGCACGCGCGTTGGGAACGCCTGTGGGACAAGCTGATCGCCGCCTGCCGTCCCGGCACGCGCGCCGACGAACTGCTCGCCGCCTATCAGGCCGCGGGGGAGCCCGAGCCACCGATGCCGGTGGCCCGCGGCCTGGGCATGGGGTTCGACCCACCCGTCGTTTCCAAGCACCTGCCCACCACGGCGGCCGAGGAACGCCTGGAGCAGGGAATGGTTCTGGCCGTGGCGGGCTACGTGTGGGACGAAGGAGTCGGCGCGGTCTTCGGGCGAGAAGCGGTCCTGATCACCGCCGAAGGCGCCGAAGTGCTTACCGCGAGTCCGTTCTGGCAGCCCTAGCCATGCCCGAGCCCTCGGAGCCGCCGGCCGAAGAGATCATCCGGTACCGCAAAGACGCCGCGACGCGGATCGCCACGATCACGTTCGACCGGCCGGACCATCTCAACGCGCCGACCATCGCGGCGCGCCTGCGCTACGCGGACTTGTTGCACCGGGCCAACATTGACGACGAAGTGAAAGTTCTGGTGGTCCGCGGAGCCGGCGACGACGTTGGCTCGGGCGCTGATCTGGCCGAGGTCATGCGGATACGCGACGCGGCGGACCAGGGTCAGCGGCTCGCCGAATACCGGATCGGAGCCGACGAAGTCCGGCATCCCCCGCAAGGCTCGTTTCGCAACGGCGCCTCCCTCGGCCAGTGGTATGCCAACCCGAATTCGGGCATCCGCGGCCTGCAGGACTTCAAGAAGATCAGCATCCTGGAGGCGAAGGGCTACTGCTACGGCTGGCACTTCTACCAAGCCGCCGATGCCGACCTGGTCATCTCCAGCGACGATGCACTGTTCGGGCATCCGTCGTTCCGGTACTACGGCTGGGGTCCGCGCATGTGGTGGTGGGCGCAGACCATGGGCATCCGCAAGTTCCAGGAAATGGTGTTCACCGGAAGGGCATTCACTGCAGCCGAGATGTATGACTGCAACTTCCTCAACAGCGTGGTGACGCGGGACGAACTCGAGGCCGAGGTAGAGAAGTACGCGTTGGCCTGCGCGAGTAACCGCCCCACCGACACGGTGTTCATGCAGAAGGTCTTCTTCGAAATCATGAAACAGTTCCAGGGCGAATACCTGGGCAGCATGCTCAGCGGTGTCTTCGAGTCGATGGGCTCGGTCGTCCGCGCGGATGGCGGCGACGAGCTGATGCTCGACGACGCGATGAAGCGGGGCCTTGGCGATGCGGTCAAGGACAACGACGACAAGTTCCCCGCCGAATGGCGGCTGAGCAAAAAAGCGCGCAAGAAGGCGCGTCCCGACAAGGACGCCAAAGCGAAGAGAAAGAAATAGTGACGCGACACCGCGTCGAAGTGCCGCTGAGCGGCTATACCGTCGTCGACCTGTCCGCCGGTATAGCCGGCGCCTACTGCACCAAGCTGCTCGCCGACGGCGGCGCCGACGTCGTGAAAGTCGAATCGCCGCAAGGCGATCCGCTGCGTCGGTGGTCGGCCTCGGGCGCCACCATCCCGGCCGGCGGCGACGGCGCCTTGTTCAGCTTCCTGGCTGGGGCAAAGCACAGCGTCGTGGCCGATCCCACCAGCGGCGATGACACCGAACTGGTGAACCGGCTGCTGGCATCCGCGGACGCGGTGGTGTGGTCGGCCGGCTCGAAAGTGGGAGAGCAACCGGACTTCACGCCGCACGCCATCCACGGCCGCCACCCGCACCTCACCGTCACCTCGATCACACCGTTCGGGCTGGAAGGCCCCTGGCGAGACCGCCCGGCGACCGAGTTCACCCTGCAGGCGTGGTCGGGAGGGATCGTCGGGCTCGGCCGCGGCGAGCAGGAGCGCCCACCCGCCTTCGTCGGCGGTCAGGCCGGTGAATACCTGGCCGGCGTGTACGCAAGCGCGGCCACCTTGGCGTCCCGATGGCGTCGGATCGATGGCGGCGCAGGCGAACTGCTGGACCTCTCGATGCTCGAGACACAGATACTCTGCCTCACCTATTACCCGGTGTCCTACTTCGAGGTGCTCGGCCGGCCGTGGCGAGACATGCGGCGGCCGACGATTCCGGGAGTGGCTCAGGCCAAGGATGGGCTGGTGGACCTCGGGTGTGGGACCGCGCAGCAATGGTTCGATCTGTGCGCGATGGTGGGTCATCCGGAGTGGATCGACGAGGAATCGCCGCTGTCGATCACCGAGCAGGCCAACATCCACGCCGACGAGATCTTTTCCTGGCTGGCCGCCACCCCGGTCGACGAAATCCGGGAACTGGCCTCGGCGTTTCGTATCCCGAACGCGCCGGTCGCCAACGGCGCCAACGTCACCTCCTTCGATCAGTTCGTGGAGCGCGACTCATTCGTGCGTAATCCACGCGACGGGTTCCAGCAGCCGAGTCACCCCTATCGGATGCGGCCCGCGCAGCTGCGCCCGCCGCGGCCCGCGCCGCGGCTGGGGGAGCACACCGAGTACTACCGCGCCGCGGAGCTGCCGGCGCGATCGGCGCCGGCCGGTGTGGCGAAAGCGCTTCCCCTGAGCGGACTTCGGGTCTTGGACATGACGACCTTCTGGGCGGGACCGTGCTGCACCCATGCGTTGGCCCTGCTGGGTGCCGAGGTCATCCACGTCGAATCCACTAGCCGCCCGGATGGCACACGGATGATCGCCGGCATCCCGATGACCGAGGACCAGTGGTGGGAGAAGTCGCCGATCTTCGAGGCCCTCAACACCAACAAGAAGGGGCTGACTCTCGACCTGCAGAGTCAACGCGGTCGCGAATTGCTGCGTGAGCTCATCGCGACGTGCGATGTGATCGTCGAGAACTTCACGCCGCGAGTGCTGGACCAGATCGAGTTGGATTTCGCGGCCGTTCAATCGATTCGGCCGGACACGGTGCTGGTGCGGATGCCCGGCTTCGGCCTCGAAGGCCCGTGGCGCGACAACCCGGCATTCGCCTACGTCATCGAATCGGCGTCCGGCGTGAGCTGGCTTACCGGCTACCCCGATCGCACGCCATATGACCCCTATTCGATCGGTGATCCGAACGCCGGAGTGCACGCGCTCAACGCGATACTGCTCGCGCTCGAGCACCGGCGCCGCAGCGGCGAAGGGGTGTTCGTCGAAGCGGCGATGGTCGACGCCGCGCTCAGCATCTCCGCCGAGCAGGTCATCGAATTCTCGGCGTACGGGGCGCTGCTGGAGCGCGCCGGTAACCGGGGACCCACAGCTGCGCCGCAGAATCTCTACCTCAGCGCTGACATCGATGAATTCGGCCGGCTCGATTGCTGGGTCGCCATCGCGGTGGCCACCGACGACCAGTGGGGCGGTTTGTGCCGGGCCCTCGGATCACCCTCCTGGGCAACCGATCCCGGACTCTCGAACAAAGCCGGTCGGCACACGCACCACGATTTCATCGATGAGCAACTCGCCGCCTGGTGCGGGCACCGCAGCCGCGACGAGATCGTCAAAACCCTATGGGACGCCGGCGTGCCGGTGGCCAAAGTCATGCAACCGCACCGTCAAACTGAGCTGGAACAGTTGGCGTTCCGGGATTTCTTCGAAGAGGTCGACCATCCGGTCAACGGCCCGGCTAGGCTGAGCACCGTGCCGATGAGGTTCTCAGCCGGGCCCCACAAGTTCCATACCGACCATGCGCCGCTGCTGGGCCAGCACAACCACGAACTGCTGTCCGGGCTGGGCCTGTCCGACTCGGACATCGCCCGGCTGGAATCCGACGGCGTGATCGGCCGCGCGCCGGCCATGCGCGTGAGGAGCTGACCGAGCGTGGCGATCGACCCGTCGAACATACTGCTCACCGAACGGGTCGCGGTGGTGACCGGCGGGGGAGCGGGCATCGGGCGCGGCATCGCCGCCGGGATGGCTGCCTTCGGCGCCAAAGTTGCTATCTGGGAGCGCGACTCGCAGACCTGTGCGCAGGCAGCAGGATCCATTGGCGCCCTCGGCATCACTACCGATGTCCGGGACAGCGAGCAGGTGGACGCCGCATTGCAGCGGACCACCGCCGAACTCGGCACGCCCACGATTCTGGTCAACAATGCGGGCGGTGTATTCCCCTCGCCGTTGTTAGAGACAAGCGAAAACGGCTGGGACGCACTGTATAAGGCGAACCTACGACACGTGCTGCTTTGCACCCAACGAGTGGCTCGGCAGTTGGTGACCGCCGGAGTTGGCGGAAGCATCATTTCGGTGACGTCGATCGAGGGCGTACGTGCCGCGCCGGGCTACGCGGCCTATGCGGCGGCCAAGGCCGGCGTAATCAACTACACCAAAACCGCGGCGCTGGAACTGGCATCTTATGGCATTCGTGTCAACGCGATAGCACCCGACATCACCGTCACCGAAGGCCTGGCCGCACTCAACAGCGACACCGCGACTAGCGCCATGGGCAACATCGTCCCGCTCGGGCGTCCCGGCCATGTCGACGAAATCGCCGGCACCGCAGTCTTTCTGGCGTCCGACATGTCGGCCTATCTCACCGGGCAGACGTTGCATGTCGACGGCGGCACCCACGCCGCCAGCGGCTGGTACCACGACCCGCAGACCCGGGCCTACCGTCTGGGCCCGGCCGGTTAGTGTTTCCACCCTTCGGCGGCCTGGTCGTCGAAGGTGCGATCGATGCGCTCAAACCTGCGTCTGACGGAGTCCCGGGCCGCCTCGTGCGGCAGGATGTACAAGCGGTTGGCCAGAATCGCGTCGGCGGTGAGCCGCGCGACGCCTTCGACCGACACCGTGTCATCCTGGGTCGGCGGGAGTTGTCCGAACCCACTCGTCAGGTCGGGCGTTGACGCCAGCCCGTCATCCGCGCTGCGAATTCGTTCCGAGTTTGCGACCAACCCGGTCTCGATGACCATCGGGCAGAGCACCGAGACGCCGATGCCGTTGTCCTTTACTTCCCGGGCCAGCGTCTCGGCCAGCCCGACGACCCCGTACTTGGCGACGCCGTACGCCCCGAGACCGGCGTTGGGCACCAGCCCGGCGAAGGAAGCGGTGAAGGCGATGTGGCCGCCCCCGCCCTGCTCGATCAACTTCGGCACGAATGCCTCGACGGCGTGGATCGAACCCCACAGATCGATGTCGATCACCCAGCGCCAGTCCTCGTGCGTCATCGCCGCGAGCGGACCCGCGACGACGATGCCGGCGTTACTGAACACGACATCGACCTGACCCAGCAGCCGAAAGGACTCGTCGGCCAGATGGACCATCTGATCGAGGTGCCGCACGTCGCACGCCACTCCGTGCGCGTCGAACCCCTCGCCTTTCAGGTGCGCCACGGCCCGTTCCAATGCGGCCTGATCGACGTCGGCCAATACCAGGCGGGCGCCGCGGCGGGCGAATTCGGTGGCGGTGGCCAAACCGATGCCGCTCGCACCGCCGGTGATGACTGCCCCGCGTCCCTCGAAATCGTCCATGGAGTCCGAGCGTATTACCCGTGCCGGGGACGGTGTGAGAGACATCATCTAGATAGCCCCTTAACTATTAGCGCACTATGTACGTATGGCCACACCCACCGCGCGCGACATCGATCCGCTAGCGCTCGAACACCAGGTGTGTTTCGCGCTGGCAACGACCAACCGGGCGGTCTTGTCGGTGTATCGGCCGTTGCTGGAGCCGCTCGGCCTGACCCATCCGCAATATCTGGTGATGCTGGCGTTGTGGGAGCACCGCAAAAACCCCGGGGCCGAGCAGTTCCCGTTGTCGGTCAAGCAGATCGCGGCCGCATTGCAGATGGATTCCGCCACGCTCTCGCCCATGCTCAAGCGCTTGGCGGGGCAGGGACTGATCACCCGCGCCAAGAATGCGGGCGACGAGCGGACCACCGACGTGAGGCTCACCGAACGCGGAATCGCCCTGCGGGAGAAGGCGCTTGAGATTCCGCCCGCCGTCGTTGCCCGGCTCGGTGTGGACCTGACCGAACTCGAGAACCTGCATCAGGTCCTCACCCGCATCAACGCCGCGGCCGTGGCGGCCGGCGCATTGCAGGCCTGACATCACCCCGAGGAGCCATGATGACCGACGCGAAACCCAATCTCTGGCAGCGGATCGGCTATTCCTACGGCCAGCGACTGCCCGACTCGATGCGCGCCTGGGTGGCCCGAGATCTGGCCGGCGAGGGAGCCATCCGCCGGCACATGATCAGGTGGGCCATCCTGCCCCTGCTGGTGCTTGCTCCATTCTGGCTGCTGCCCGCCTCGCTCTATGTGCACACGGAGATGACCGCGCCGCTCTACATCTGGGCGCTGCTGATAACCCTTGCCCTGAACAAGGTCTGGCGTCGGCACCGACTGGCCGTCCATGGATTGGACCCGAACCTGGTCGACGTGCTCGCCCGCCGCAAACAGGCACGGATGCACGAGGACTACATCCGCCGCTACGGGCCGCGACCCGACTCGGCCGAATGGCAGTCGAATAGCAGCCCGTTCTAACGACTACTTCAGGCAGCTGCCCGCATCGATGGGCAGGGTCACGCCGGTGACGTAGCGAGACTCGTCGGAGGCGAAGAACAGCACCGCGTTGCTGATGTCGATCGGGTCGACCCAAGGAATCGGCAGCGTGTGAAACATCTGGCAGATCGGCGCCATGTCGTCGGGGCCGGGGTTCTCCAGGTCGGGCCGGAACATCTTCCAGGTGCCCTCGTTCATGATCATTGGGGTGCTCACGTGTGTGGGGTGCACGGAGTTGACGCGAATCATGTGCTGCCCCAACTCGACTCCGAAGGCGCGCATCAGACCGACGACGCCGTGTTTGGCGGCGACGTAGTGACCGGTGTGCGGGTAGGCCTTGAGCCCGCCGACAGAGCTGGTCAGGACGATGGAGCCACCGCGACCGCCGGACAGGATGTGCGGCACACCGGCTTTCACGCTCTTCCAGACCCCGGACAGGTTGACGTCGATCATCTCTGTCCAGTCTTCTTCGCTGGTCTTGTCCAAAGTCTCACCGCCGTTACCGATTCCGGCGTTGGCCACGATGATGTCGAGCCGGCCGAGCTGCTCGACACCATTGTCCACCGCCGCCTTGAGTGCGTCGAAGTCGCGCACGTCGACTTCGGCCGTGAAGATTCTGCGGTTGTGCCCCTTGACCAGGTCGGCGGTTTCGGCGAGGTCTTCGGGCGTCGACGCGGGGATCGCGGTATCCACCACTCCCTCGCGGATCGGCTTGCATATGTCGACGGCGATGATATCGGCGCCCTCCTCGGCCAACCGCACCGCGTGGCTGCGGCCCTGACCGCGCGCCGCTCCGGTGACGAAAGCGACTTTGCCCTCAACACGTCCGGTCATGGCTACATCAACTCCTGACTATCGATCGGCACGGCTCGGCGGAGAAGGAACGCGTTCTACAGGACCGCGGGTCTTGCCGCCTAGAACTCTGTCATTGAGCCGCCGCGGGTGTCAATGACGAATCCGTTTCGGCTATTTGTGATTCTAGATATTAGAGAATCTCATTCTCACCGGCAAATTGCGTGCGCTATTTGCTCATCGCGTGAGGGGCAGGGGCGGTGTGCCTGGTGCGCTACGCGACGAATCCGCGTGAGCAGAAGTCCCACACCTCATCGGCGGTGATGGGGTGCATCGTCGCGTCGTCGGGGCCGCCGCTGGATTGCGCGATGAACATGACGGTCTGCATGGTCATGGCGGCCACCCGCTTGGGATTGATGGTGCTGCGCAACCTGCCGGCGTCGTGCGCGGCGTCCATCAGTTCCGTCAGCAACGCAAGCAGCGGTGCATGAGCGATCTTGACCTCGGCGGGATGCGTCACCAGCAGCCGCGGGGCAAAGTCAGTGAACAACGGGCGCTTGGCCGTCGGATCCGGGCGGGAGGCCTCGTAGAGAAGCTGAACGGCGACCTGCAACCGCTCCAGCGGATCGGATTGGCTCTCGGTGGCCGCGCGGATCTGGTCGGCCGATCGGCTCAGGGCATCCTCGAAGAGCGCCAGCAGCAACTCGTGTTTGCCGTCGAACTGCAGGTAGAAGCTGCGCAACGATTGGCGGGAGCGGTCCACGACCTCCTGCACGGTAAAGTCCGTGCTGCCCTTTTCGATGATGATTGCCTGGGCCGCGTCGAGGAAGCGCTGAACACGCTGAGCGGCGCGCAGTTTCGCCGTCTTGATGGACCGCTCGACGGCGCGCTGCTTCCAGGCCGGCTCTTCGCTTGGATTGGTCACGGCCGGCTCAGGTGATTGCCGCGAGGGGAGAACATGGTTGGACTGTACCGGAGAACGCCGTGACATCGCTGCGCTCGACCCCCTCACGGATCACGTGTCGGAGATTGTAACTTTCTTGCCACGAGAATACTATTCTCTTAGACGTGTGTATGGAAGCTTAATCGCAAGAGCGAACCGCGTCGTCGGCGGAAACCTGGATCTACCGACGGCGCGGTGTGCTAGGACCATCCTGGGAAGTGTTGTGCAGCTGACTTTTGACGCCGAGGTGGAGGCATTCCGCGCCGAGTTCGTGGCTTTCCTCGACGCACACGTGCCCTCGGAGGCCGAGGCCCTGGTACGGCCCCATTCGAGTTCGGACATCCCGGAGTGGGCCCGCCGGTGGCAGCGCTTGCTGTTCGACAACGGATGGCTACAACCCGGCAATCCCCCGGAGTTCGGCGGCCGCAACGCCACGCTGTTGCAGCAATACGTGTACCACGAAGAATTGTCGCGGCGGCGCATCTATCAAAGCTTCAACCCGCAGGGTGTGGGCATCATCGCGGCGTCATTGCTGTCATTCGGCACGCCCGAACAGAAGCAGCGCTGGGCCGTGCCGATCCTGCGGGCGGAGATCACCGCGTCACTGGGGATGAGCGAACCCGGCGCGGGCTCGGATCTCGCCTCGCTGAAGACGCGCGCGGTGCGGGACGGTGACCACTTCGTCGTCAATGGGCAAAAAGTGTGGACGTCTGGCGCCCATCACGCCGATGTGCTGCTGACCTTCGTGCGCACCGATCCGGACGCTCCAAAACACAAGGGCATCAGCGCTTTACTGATTCCGACCGAGACCGCGGGTGTGGTCCGCCGCCCGTTCGCCTCGATGGGTGACATCGACGACGTCGACTTCAACGAGGTCTTCTTCACCGACGTACGGGTGCCGGCCGAGAACTTGGTGGGCGAGCTCAACGCGGGCTGGCGCGTCGCGACCGGTTCGCTCGGCCACGAGCGGGCGATGCTCTGGCTGGATTACGCGGACATGCTGCACGCGTTGACCGCCGAGTCCATCCCCTCGGGTCCGGTGCAGCGGGATCACTACGCGACGCTGGTGATGGACTTCTATGCGATGCGGCTGCTGGGGTCGGCGACGCTGGCCAAAGCCGCTCGCGGCGAAGAGGACGTTCCCGCCCAGTCGGTGCTCAAGCTGCTCGGCTCGGAAGCCATGCAACGCGCCAGTGAGGACGCGCTGGCCGCCAAGGACGGCGACGGACTGGCATTGCGTGCGGTCACGGCCCCGTTCGCGCCGCTCAATCTGGATAGCCACTACGGCAGCTGGTTCGACCGGTACACCCGCACCTTCGCCGCAACCATCGCCGGCGGGACATCGGAAATTCAGCGGAACATCATCGCAGAACGCGTACTCGGGCTGCCGCGCAATTGATTCGGGCGTCAGTGCTTTCGAGCATCCAGCTGAGCGTAATAGCCGATCGCGACGAGACCCGCCACTATCGCGATCGCCCCTAAAACCATGCCGGCTACCGCGGTTCGGGGATTGTTCGCCTCCCCACGGGCAACCCTTCGACGGGCTATGTCGCCCGTCACCACCGCCGCGATGCCAAAGGGCACTCCAAGCAACAACCAGCAGGTGACGAGTCCGATTAGGCCGAGTAGAAGCGACGCGACGCCGAACTGGTTTTGCGCTTGCGGCTGATTCATCGCGTTCCACCTCCCAGGGTTACGGCCGTGGTCGACATCCACGCTCACCGAACCACTAGGTGACCCTGGAAAGCGCTAGCACCCACGCTATCGTTCCAGCGAAGCATCTCATGCCCGGCGCACGGTGCCTGGTTCCGGGGCGCGACCCGTTACAGCTGCGCGAGCCGCGGCGCAGAGCCGGTCGCCACCAACGCTTTTCCGGCTGCACGCGTCAGTTCTCGAGAGCTGCCCAGCAGTCCGTCAAGAATCAGCGACCGCTTGATGTGGTGGTGCAGCGGATGCTCGGCGGTAAAGCCGATCCCGCCGAGTACCTGCTGGCAGTGGCGTGCTGAGGTCAGCGCGGCCTGACCGGCGGCGGCCTTGGCCAGCAGGGAAGCCAGTCCCTGCGGGTCGTCGCATTGCGTCGCGGCCTGCAGTGTGGCCTCGGCGCCCTCGATCGCGACGAGCGTCTCGGCCAGGCGGTGGCGGATCGCCTGGAACGAGCTGATGTGGCGGCCGAATTGAACGCGGTCCACCGCGTGCTGACGTGCCAGCGACAACATGGCGCGGCTGGTGCCGACCAGCCACCACCCCACGGCTCGCCAGCCCGCATGCAGCGCGGCTGACGGCAAGGGATCCTCCTGCGGCACAGGGTGTATCGGCAGCAACTCGTCGATCGCCGAATCGGGGCTGTCGCGGCGTTCCCACAGCACCCAGGCACCGCCGGCGAACGGCAGCGGCAGTGCGCCTCCGGGTGCGTCGCCGGCCGCGCACAGCACCACGTCGTTGAGCACGGGTGCGTGTGCGCCGGTCTCGCCGAGCAATTTGAACACCAGAGGGATTGCGGTATCGGGCATTTCGTCTAACATGTCGCGCCAGCCGAGTTCGGTCAGCGCGGCATCGAGCTTGGCCCCCGAAGCGGCGCCCATCGTCGTCCGCAGCGAATCTGCCAGTAGGCGAAGCGATTCGGGATCTGACTCGGTATCTGCCGAAGAAGCCACGGGTCACTCCTTCCCGAGATCGAGTAACCGGCGGGCGATGATATTGCGCTGGATCTCGGCGGTGCCGCCATAGATCGTCGCCGCGCGCGAGTACAGGTATTCCGAACGCCACGGCGTGTCTTCGAGCTCGAGCGCTCCCGGCAACACATCGCGGACGGTGTCGTAGAGCCGCTGTTCCGCGGAGGCGAGCAGCACCTTGTCGATGGAGGTATCGGGCCCCAGCCGGGCCCCGTCGCGCATCCGGTGCTGAGTTGCGCGCGACCGGCAGCGCAATGTGTGAAGCGCCAGATAGGCGCCGCCGAGCGCGGATTCGTCGGGATCACCGGCTGCGGCTGCGCTCGTGATCAGATCGTCGAAACGCGAATAGAGGTACGCGATCCGCTGCCAGAAACACGCGGAACGCTCATAGGGCAGCAGGTCCATGGCCAGCCGCCAGCCGTCGCCGGGCTTGCCCAGCATCCGGCTGGCCGGTATCACCACGTCGTCGTAGTACACCTCGCAGAACTCGTCGACGCCGTGCATCGTCCGCAGCGGACGGACGGTGATGCCCGGGGTGTCGAGATCGACGAAGAACGCGGTAATTCCGTCGTGACCGGGCGCGGTGCGGGTAAGCAGGACGCACCGGGTGGAGAACTGCGCGAAGCTGGTCCAGACCTTTTGCCCATTGACGATCCAGTCGTCGCCATCCTGGACCGCCCGTGTGGTCAGCGATGCCAGATCACTGCCCGAGCCTGGCTCGGAAAAGCCTTGGCACCATTGCTCTTCGCCACTGAGCAGGCGCGGGACCATTTCCCTGGCGAGCCCGGCCGGCGCGTAGTCGATCATCGTGGGCGCGAGCACCTCGAGCATCGAATAGGGCCCGGGTTCGGCCAGGCGCCGGCCCACCACCTCCTCGCCGACGATCGCGCGCAGCACCGCGGGACCGCCCAGTCCGCCCACCTCAACCGGCCAGCCGAACCGCATCCAATCGGCGTCGTAGAGCGCACGACTGACCCGGGCGAACTGCCGCATGTGCCCCTGCAGCGAGTGGTCGGGCCCGGGGGTCAGATCGTTGTCGTCGAGCCACGCGCGCAGGTCGGCCCGGAACTGCTCGACATTCACTTCGATTGGTCGGCTCCTTTAGGTCGCTGCCTGGGCCGCAGAGTCACCGGCGGGACGCCCGATGGCGTGCGGTCGTCCGGAGTCGTGCACGCCGCTACGGCGGATGAAGGTCATGGCGCGGGTCTTCAGTCGCCACCCGTCTGCGGTACGCACATAGGTGTCACGGTAGTAGCCGATCCGCATGTCGTGGGTGGCGTGATCGATGAAGCACAGCGGTTGGGTGCCGCTGGCCGAGTCACCGTCCAGGTCGACCACCGCGGTTCCGGTGAGGAACAAGCCCTTTGGGGCCGCGGCCACCAATTCCGGGAATCGGCTCAGGCTGTAGGTCTCACCGAAGGCACTGTAGGTGCCGTCGGGCGTGAAGACGGCCACCAGGCCCTCGATGTCCTGCTGGGTGATGGTGACCGCGTAGCGGCCCAGCAGCTGCTGAATCTCGACCAGGTCGTCAGTTCGGGTTGGGCCGCTCTTAGACTGATCGGGCGTCGACATAGACCTTGCCGCCTTTCATCACGTAGCTGACGTTTCGGGTAACGGTGATGTCTTCCAGCGGATTTCCGGGTACCGCGATGATATCGGCGAGCTGGCCCGTCGCGAGGCGCCCCCGGTCGGTCGAGTTGATCAGCTCGGCCGCGGTGATGGTGGCGGCCCGCAGCACCGCCAGCGGCGGCATCCCCCATTCCACCAGCGTGACCAGCTCATCGGCGTTCTTGCCGTGTGGGATGGCCGGGGCGTCGGTGCCGACCGCGATCTTCACCCCGGCCTCGTAGGCGGCCTTGATCGAGGTTTCCGCCTTCGGAAACATCTCGGCCGCCTTGTCCTGCAAGGCCTTCGGGGCACGGGACACGTCCATCGCCTGGGCCAGCCGGCGGGTGGTCACCAGGAACCTGTCGTTGTCGACCAGCATCTGGATGGCCTCGTCGTCCATCAGGAACCCGTGCTCGATACAGTCGATACCGCACGCGACGGCGTGCTTGACCGCTTCCGCCCCGTGCGTGTGTGCGGCGACGCGCAGCCCACGGCGGTGCGCCTCGTCGACGATCGCGCGCAGTTCCTCGTCCGAATAGTGTTGCGCCCCAGCCTCACCGGTCAGCGACATGACACCGCCGGAAACGCACACCTTGATCAATTCGGCGCCGTGCTTGATCTGATATCGCACCGCCTTTCGGATCTCGTCGATGCCATTGGCGATGCCCTCTTCGACCGTGAGCTCGAGTGCACCCGGCATGAAGGCGGCGAACATCGTCGGGTCAAGGTGCCCGCCGGTAGGCGTGATGGCGTGGCCGGCCGGGACGATGCGGGGCCCTTCGATCCAGCCGGCGTCGATCGCCTTGCCAAGGGCCACGTCGAGCAGGTAGCCGCCGGTCTTGACGAACAGGCCGAGGTTGCGCACGGTGGTGAAACCGGCGCGCAGCGTGCGCCGGGCGTTGCCGACCGCGCGCAGCACCCGCGTCGGCGGGTCGTCCTGCACCTGGGACAGCCCGGGCGTCTCGCCGCGCCCGCCCATCAGGAGGTTGACCTCCATGTCCATCAGGCCCGGCAACAGAATCTGGTCGCCCAGCTCGATGATTTCGCCTTCGGGGTCGCCGCCCACGCCGACGATCCGATCGTCTTCGATCTTCAGGATGCCGGGTCGAATGATCTCACCGGCGTCGACATCGAGCAGCCCTGCGGCCTTGAGCGTCAGCACCGCCTAGATCACCGGTTCCCGGATCACTTCAACCCACGCCGCGCCGCTGTCGGGAACGCGCGGTTGCTTCCACGCCTCGATGGGGAACGACACCATGACCAGCGACTGCATCATGTGCATCAACGTCTTTGCGTCATCGGGCAGGTCGTCGAGCGGGAACTTGTCGACATACTCGATGACAGCGTTGAGCTTCGGAAACGCCACGTCGTAGAAGGCCTGCATCTCGGGCATCGTCGAGGCCAGCCGCTTGGCGTAGCGCTCGGGCTCGGTGGCCAGGTCCCATTCCAAATACGGCTCCAGGGCCGCGAATTCAGACGGTAACGCCATTGCGCTGGTGCTCCTTCACGTAGTCGGCGGTCGTCTTGTGCAGATGGCGGATCAACACTTCCTGGTCGCAGAGCAGGAACTCCTTGACCGCCCGGGTGCCGATCATGGTCTGGGTCGCTTCCAGCGTGTTGGCGTCCTGCAGCGCGTACTCCTTGAACGTCACCGCGGCCAGCTCTTGGGCCAGCCGTTCGCGCGCATTGCGCGGCGGAACGAAATACAGGGTGGACTCGAAGATGTGCTTGTCCACCGCGGTAGGCCAGTAGTGATAGGTCAGGAACCAGCCCGGCTCCCAGATCAGCAGCATGAGGTTCGGGTAGAAGAGCCACGAGTCGATACCCCACTGCGGCACCCTCTTCACGTTCACACCCGGTGGCAGCTCCAGCTTTTCGATGATCTCCGGCTTGTCCCACGGACCGAACAGCCCGCTGCGCAACGCCTGGTCCATGGGCTTGACCATGGACATGTCCGGGGGTGGTGCCTGACCGCCCCACGTCGACTGCAGGTTGTGCGGGCCGGCCAACTCGTAGTGCAGCGCCTCGTAGCCGAACTTCTGGATCTTGGCGGCTTCTTCCTTGGTGTACTGCCCCTGATGCAGGATCGGCGCGTGGTAGAACTCGACGAACGCGTCGATGAACAGCTTCCAGTTGCTGCCGACCTCGGCCCGGTAGGAGTAGGTCTCAGTCATCTCGCCGAACGGGTAGCCCTCGATGCTTTTAGCCAGCGGCCCGAGGTAGTCGATCAGCGGCGCCGCGTTGTCGTCGAAGTTGATGAAGATGAAGCCCTCCCACACCTCGCACCGGACGGGTGCCAGGCCGAAGTTGCTCTTGTCGAGGTTGAAGAACTCTTCTTCTTGTTGGACGAAGGTCAGGTCGCCGTCGAGACTATAGCGCCAGGCGTGGTACTTGCAGGTGAACTGCCGGCAGGTGCCGGAGGTCTCCTCGTTGGGAAAGTCGTTCCACACCAACTTGTTTCCGCGGTGGCGGCAGACGTTGTGGTACGCCTTGACCGACCCGTCCTTGGTCTTGGTGATGATCACCGACGTACCCTTGCCGGCCGACGGCAGTTCCCTGGTGAAGTAGCTGCCGGTGCGGGGGAGGCGCTCGACACGTCCGACGTTCAGCCACGTCTTCCTGAAGACCGCGTCGCGTTCGGCTTCGAAGAACGCCGGGTCGATCGAGTCGGTGTAGTCAACCGGCGCGGTCCCGAGGTCGGGGTAGTTTTCTGTCCAGCTGCCGGCGGCTGGCTTCGGGAAGTGCGGCAACGTTCTTACTCCTCTTATTCGACGGTGTTAGCGGCTGTGGCGTGTTCGGGCTGGATGCCGAAAGTGTTGAAGGCCATGGCCAGCAGGGCGTAGCAGCCGACCGTGAAGACGAAATCCATGCGCTGCTGGTCGTTGAGGCGCTCGCCCAGCGCCGCCCAAGTCTGGTCGGACAACTCCGACTTCTCATCCAGCTCATCGACCCCGGTGATCACCGCGCGGTCGAAGGCGTCGAAGTCCTCCGCGCTGCCATCGGCGAATCGCTGCACCGCCGCGATCTGTTCATTGGTGATCCCTTCGTCCTTGGCCATCCGGACGTGGTGCGACCACTCGTACGCGCACTGGCGACGATGGGCCACCCGAAGGATGGCCAGTTCGCGGATGCGGGCCGGCAGCGTGGACGACATCAACAGGTGGACGTTGAAGCGAAGAAACGCCTTGGCGAGCGCCGGGTGGTGAGCCAGCGTGGAAAGCGCGTTGTTGGTGTCCGCTCCACGCATGGCCGAAAGTGCCTGCTGGGTAGCCTCGTCCCACCGGTCAGCGGGGAGCGGCTGCAAGCGCATCGGCAGAATCCTCTCGGTGAAAGAGAATCATATTCTCATTTGCAACTAACAGACTGGCACGAAACGCGCGCCCGGTCAATGCCGGCGCGTCGGCGGGTGCCGCGCGTCGGCCACCTAGCGTGCCGGGGCGGCCAGTCCGGCCGAGGGCCGACAGGACCCCGACACGCCGGGTTCTACCTCACCGCCTTGCGGCTTGGTGATGGGAAATTCGCCGGACCGCTGGGGCGCTGGTCAGGCCGCTGTGGAGGCTCGCAGCAGCGTCTGGATGTTGATTCTCGTCTGACGAGAAGATAGTTTTCATTTTAGTGATCTTGGCAAGGGGCAGCGATTCGCCGAGGCTGCAATCGATCCGATGGATCCGATGAAAGGGAAGCTCATGAACAAAGAAGACATGATGCTGATCAGCGTCGACGACCATACCGTCGAGCCACCCGACATGTTCGAGAACCACCTGTCGAAGAAGTACCAGGACGACGCACCTCGATTGGTGCACAACGATGACGGCTCGGACATGTGGAAGTTCCGCGACACGGTCATCCCGAACGTGGCATTGAACGCGGTGGCGGGCCGACCGAAGGAGGAGTACGGCATCGAGCCGACGGGGCTCGACGAGATCCGCCCGGGTTGTTACAACGTCGATGAACGCGTCAAAGACATGAACGCCGGCGGCATCCTGGCCTCGATTTGCTTCCCGTCGTTCCCGGGCTTTGCCGGGCGCCTGTTCGCCACCGACGATCACGACTTCTCGATCGCGCTGGTGCAGGCCTACAACGACTGGCACATCGACGAGTGGTGCGGCGCCTACCCCGCGCGGTTCATCCCGATGGCGATCCCCGTCATCTGGGATGCCGAGGCGTGTGCCGCCGAGGTGCGCCGGGTAGCCAAGAAGGGCGTGCACGCGTTGACCTTCACCGAGAATCCGGCCGCGATGGGCTACCCGAGCTTTCACAACGAGTACTGGAACCCGCTGTGGGAAGCCTTGTGCGACACCAACACCGTGATGAACGTCCACATCGGGTCCTCGGGCCGGCTGGCGATTACCGCGCCAGATGCGCCGATGGACGTGATGATCACGCTGCAGCCGATGAACATCGTGCAGGCCGCGGCGGACCTGCTGTGGTCGGCACCGATCAAGAAGTACCCCGACCTCAAGATCGCCCTGTCCGAGGGCGGCACCGGGTGGATCCCCTACTTCCTGGAACGCGCCGACCGCACCTACGAAATGCACTCCACCTGGACGCATCAGAACTTCGGCGGCAAGTTGCCGTCCGACGTGTTTCGTGACCACTTCCTGACTTGCTTCATCAGCGACAAGGTGGGTGTGGCGCTGCGCAACATGATCGGCATCGACAACATCTGCTGGGAAGCCGACTACCCGCACAGCGACTCGATGTGGCCGGGTGCGCCAGAAGAGTTGTGGGATGTGTTGTCCATCAACAACGTTCCCGACGACGAAATCAACAAGATGACCTACGAGAACGCCATGCGGTGGTACTCGTTCGACCCCTTCACGCACATTTCGCGCGAACAGGCCACCGTCGGTGCGCTGCGCAAGGCGGCCGAGGGACATGACGTGTCCATAAAGGCGGCGGGCCACGACAAGGACAGCCGAGGCGGCTCGTCCTTTGCCGATTTCGCGGCTAACGCGAAAGCCCTCACCGGCAACAAGGACTGATAGCCACGACTCCGGAAGGCAGGTGCGCCCGTGGCGGTCGTAAGCGCGGCGAAGCCGGACGCCGCGGGCCTACACCGAAAGCCGGTGCATTTCGATCGAAGGAGTCCGAGCAGTGCCCGGCGCTGGAATGAACTTTGAGCTGACCGATGACCAGGAGCTGATCCGTCGGTCGGTGGCGGAGCTGGCCGGGAAATTCGACGACCAGTACTGGATGGAAAAAGACCAGGCGCACGAATTTCCGACCGAGTTCTACCGCGCCATCGCCGACGGCGGCTGGTTGGGAATGACGATCCCCACCGAATACGGCGGTCACGGCCTCGGCATCACCGAAGCGACGATCCTGCTCGAGGAGGTCGCCAAATCGGGTGGCGCCATGAATGCCGCCAGCTCGATCCACCTGTCCATTTTCGGCATGCAGCCGGTCGTGGTGCACGGTTCCGAAGAACTTAAGGCCCGAACGCTGCCCGCCGTCGCGACCGGCGAGGTCCACGTCTGCTTCGGCGTCACCGAACCCGGTGCCGGGCTTGACACTTCGCGTATCACCACGTTCGCCAAGCGCGACGGCGATCGCTACATCGTCAACGGTCGCAAGGTGTGGATCTCCAAGGCGATGGAATCCGACAAGATCCTGCTGCTCACCCGGACACAAAGCTACGACGAGGTCACCAAGAAGACCGACGGGATGACGCTGTTCATCACCGATCTCGACCGCAGCCGGGTCGATATCCGCCCGATCCGCAAGATGGGCCGCAACGCGGTGAGCTCCAACGAGTTGTTCATCGACAATCTCGAGGTGCCGGTTGAGGACCGAATCGGTGAGGAGGGCAAGGGCTTTCAGTACATCCTTGACGGCCTCAACCCGGAGCGGATGCTCATCGCGGCCGAGGCTCTGGGCATCGGCCGGGTGGCGCTGGAGAAGGCGGTGAAGTACGGCAACGAGCGCGAGGTCTTCGGCCGGCCCATCGGGATGAATCAGGGATTGCAGTTCCCCCTCGCCGATTCACTGGCCCGGCTCGACGCCGCCGAATTGATGCTGCGCAAGGCAACCTGGCTGTACGACAACGGCAAACCCTGTGGGCGCGAGGCCAATACGGCTAAGTATCTTTGCGCCGATGCCGGCTTCACCGCCGCGGACCGGGCGCTGCAAACCCACGGCGGCATGGGTTACGCCGAGGAGTACCACATCACGCGGTACTTCCGCGAGGCTCGGCTGATGAAGATCGCGCCGGTCAGCCAGGAGATGATTCTGAACTTCTTGGGAGCCAACGTCCTGAAGCTGCCGAGAAGCTACTAGATCTAGCGCCGAACGCGTAGTCACCGCGAATTCTGGGCGATTATTTCGCTCTCGCTACACGTTCGGTGATGATGGGACAGTCGGGCGAGAAGCAATCGGAGTAGAGATATGCGCGAAACAGTCATCGTCGAGGCCGTGCGTACGCCGGTGGGAAAGCGCAACGGCGCGCTGTCCGGCATGCACGCCGCCGACCTGTCCGCGGTCGTGCTGACCGAACTCATCGAACGCACCGGCATCGGTCCAGACATCATCGACGACGTGGTCTGGGGCTGTGTGTCCCAGGTGGGCGACCAGTCCAGCAATATCGGCCGCTACGCGGTCCTGGCGGCCGGTTGGCCCGAGACCATTCCCGGGACCACCGTCAACCGCGCGTGCGGGTCCAGCCAGCAGGCGCTGGACTTCGCCGTGCAGGCGGTGATGTCGGGCCAGCAGGATGTCGTCGTGGCCGGTGGAGTCGAGGTCATGAGCCGCGTTCCGCTCGGGTCGGCCCGGGCAACGGGGATGCCGTATGGCCCGAAAGTCCTTGCCCGCTATGACGATTTCTCGTTCAACCAGGGCCTGTCGGCGGAGATGATCGCCAAAAAGTGGGGATTCTCGCGCACCCGGCTTGACGAATTCTCCGTCGAATCCCACGAGCGGGCAGCCGCGGCCCAGGATGCCGGCGCATTCACCGAGCAGATCGTGCCGGTGTTCGTCGACGGTGCCGACAACAACGTCGTCACCGCCGACGAGGGCGTGCGGCGCGGTAGCACCGTCGAGAAACTCGGCACCCTCAAGCCGGCCTTCGCCGAGGACGGCGTGATCCACGCCGGTAACTCTTCGCAGATCTCCGACGGCGCGGCCGCGCTGCTGGTGACCACCGCCGAGATGGCGGTCGAGCTGGGCTTGACCCCGATCGTGCGGTACCTGGCGGGCGCGGTGACCGGGGCGGCCCCGGTGTTGATGCTCACCGGTCCCATCCCGGCCACCGAAAAGGTGCTGAGCAAGGCTGGCGTTGGCCTGTCCGACGTTGGCGTCTTCGAGGTCAATGAAGCTTTCGCGCCCGTGCCGCTGGCCTGGTCGGCGGAGACCGGGGCGGACCCGGCACGAATGAATCCGCTGGGCGGCGCCATCGCGCTGGGGCACCCGCTGGGTGCATCCGGGGCGGTGCTGATGACACGCATGGCGCATCACATGCGCGACAACGGCATTCGTTACGGGCTGCAGACCATGTGCGAGGGCGGCGGCACCGCCAACGCCACGCTGGTCGAGCTGGTGAGCTGACGGCGGCGGCCTGCCGCGCGAAAACGTGCTCCGCGTGACCCTTGTCACAGCGATGCAACTAACCTACTGTGTGTTCACTAGGTTGGTTTTTCCTGGTGTCGATACGACGTGTTTCAAGGGGGTTTCGGTGCCCGTCGCGCGGCGATACGACACGCTTCTCGCCAAGGGAGAGGACCGTAAGCAGCGCATCCTCGACGTCGCGCAACGCCTGCTCACCCGTAACGGGTGGCGCAGCACGACACTCGCCCAGATCGCCGGCGAGGCCGGGGTCACCCCGGCCGGGCTGCTGCATCACTTCGAATCGAAGGATCAGCTGCTCCACGCGGTGCTCGATGCCCGCGACCTCGATGACGACACCCACGCCGACCGGACCGGTGACCTTTTCGGCCAGATCGCCGCGGTCGCGGACCGTTTCCACCGCGCCCCCGAATTGGTGGGCACGTTCACGGTGCTGCTGGTCGAGAACATCCTTCCCGAGGCCCCGTTGCACGACCGCATGCTCGCCAGGCACCGCGCCGCAACCGACATCGTCGCCGATCTCATCCGTCGCGGTCAGGCCGACGGCCGGTATCGCGAAGACATAGACCCCGCCGTCAAGGCAGTAGAAATCCTCGCCTTCGTCCACGGAATGGAAACCACATGGTTACTCGATCCATCGATCCCGCTAGCCGAGGCGTTCAAGCAGTACGCCGAGACACTGGCGCGGGATTTCGCGCCTCCGAAGAAGCCCGAGGCGATATGAGGTACCGGCTCGACGTCGTCGCCGCCACCGTCCTCAACGTGGTGAGGTTCGCCGGCGGCTGGATCTTCGACCGTTCGATGGCGGGTTGGGACGTCACCGTGCTGGTCGCCGACCACCCCGACGACCGACCGCTGCAGATCATCGGCGCCCAGGTGCTCGACCTCGAAGACGCGCTGGCGTCGGTGCACTCGCGTCCCCGCCCGCAGGCCCTGGCGGCCGCGGCGGATTTGTTCGGCTGCGACGCACGGGTACGCCAAGGCGTGCTGCAGGCGCTGGATCACGGCGTCACCGAGGTCACGCTGTGGGGAGAGAACTGGCCGTCCGAACTCGACGACAGCGTCGGCCTGGTGCAACACCAGCTGAGCATGGCCGCGCGGACGTTCAAGGCCCAAGCCCTGGCGGCGGCTGCTGCGCCGCGCGCCTTAATCGGTCACGTGGAGACCTTCCGGAGCGGGCTGCTGGCTTGGCCGTCGGTCGCCGCGGACCTGGTCCCCGCCAGCTAGCCCGCGCGGCCGGACTGCGCGCGGACCCGGCAATTCTTCGCGCACTTCGACGGCTGGGCGGGGGTTTGACGACCACCATCCCGTGTGAAAATGTAATACTCATCTGCGAGAGGCACGTTCTCACTAGCCGAGATTCAAGGAGCAGGAGATGGCGAACGAATTCTCCGAGTTGGACTTCTTTCGCGGCAGCGAGCTCATCGAGAACCCGTACCCCTACTACGAGGCGCTGCGGGAGCGGTGCCCCGTCACGCGGGAGAGCCATCACGACGTCACCATGATCACCGGTTGGGATGAGGCGTGCGCGGTGCTCAACGACGCCGAGACGTGGTCCTCGTGCATCTCGGTGACCGGCCCGTTTCCGGGCTTTCCGGTGCCGCTCGAAGGTGACGACATCACCGAACTGATCGAAGAGCATCGCGACGAGCTGCCGTTCAGCGACCAGCTCCCCACGCTCGACCCTCCGACCCACACCAACCACCGCTCCCTGATGATGCGGCTGATCACTCCCAAGCGCCTCAAGGAGAACGAGGACGCCATGTGGCTGCTGGCCGACCAGGCGCTCGACGACTTCCTGGCCCCGGGACGCGGCGAGTGGATCAAGGGCTTCGCGGGCCCGTTCACGCTGCTGGTCATCGCCGACCTGCTCGGAGTGCCGATCGAGGACCGCGACAAGTTCGTCAAGGGCATCGCTGAGCACGCGGGTGGCGGCATCGGCGGCACCAAGGGATCGCTGGCCCACAGTCCGCTGGAGTTCCTCTACGGCCTGTTCGCCGACTATGTCCGTGACCGCCGCAGTGCGCCCCGCGACGACGTGCTCACCGGCCTGGCGACCGCCACCTACCCGGACGGTTCCATCCCGAATGTCGAGGATGTGGCCCGCGTCGCCAGCAACGTCTTCTCGGCCGGCCAGGAGACCACCGTGCGGCTGCTCGGCGCCGCGCTGCAGACCATAGGCGAGCGGCCCGACATCCAGGCGCAACTGCGCAAGGATCGCAGCCTGATTCCGAACTTCATCGAAGAGTCGCTTCGCTACGAGAGCCCCGTCAAGGGCGACTTCCGGATGAACCGCAGGCCGGTCAATGTCGGCGGGGTGGACCTGCCCGCGGGCAGCACCGTGATGATTGTGCAGGCGGCCGCCAACCGGGATCCACGCCGGTTCGAAGAGCCCGCCACCTTCGATCCGGCCCGCAAGAACGCGCGCCAGCACATCTCCTTCGGTCGAGGCATTCACAGCTGCCCCGGCGCGCCGCTGGCCCGGGCCGAGACCAGGGTCGCGATCGAACGATTGCTCGACCGCACGACGGACATCAGGATCGACGAGAGCATCCACGGGCCGGCGAATGACCGCCGCTACCAATATGTTCCGACGTACATCCTGCGCGGCCTGACCGAACTACACCTGGAGTTCACGCCGGCATGAAAGTTTGGGTAGACGACCAGAAGTGTCGCGGTCACGGCATGTGTCTGACGCTGTGCCCCGACGTCTTCAGCCTGACCGACGACGGTTACGCCGTGGCCATAGATTCCGACGTCCCAACCGAATTGGAGTCGGCGGCTCAGGAGGCGATCCAATGCTGTCCCGAGCAGGCGATCGGCGAGAAGTAACCGAATACACCGAAGAGTAGGGAGATCTGTCAGTGGCTAAGGGCTATGTCATCCTGACCGAGGCCATCAAAGATCCGGAAGGCATGAAGGCGTACGCCCAAGCCGCCGGCTCGGCGATGAACGGTGCCACCATCCTTGCGGTGGACACCGCGCCCAAGGTCATCGAAGGCGACTGGCACGGCGACCAGACCGTCGTGTTGGAATTCGAGTCGGTCGATGCGGCTCGGGCTTGGTACGAGTCCGACGGTTACCAGAAAGCCGCGAAACTGCGCCAGGCCGCGGCCGACTGCAACGCGGTCATCCTCTCCGGATTCTGATCGCTACTCGCCGACGATGGAGATTGCCTGCCGGGGGCATTGACGGACGGCCTCGCGCACGTCCGCCTCGTTCTCCGGGGTGACTTCTTCCTGGTGGACGGTCAGCATGTCGTCGTCGCCGAGTTCGAAGATGTCCGGGTTGATGCCCATGCAGACGCCGTTGCTCTCGCAGAGTCCCCAATCGACTTCGATCTTCTTGGTCACCGTGACTCCTTACCGAAGCACCTTGACGGGCACGTTTTTCCAGCCCGCCACGTTTTGCATGTTCACCCGTTTGCAGCCCGACCAGTCGACTTCGTAGCGCGGCATGAAGTCGAGCAGCCTCTCCAGCGCGATCCGGCTTTCCAGGCGGGCCAGCGCGGCGCCGAGGCAGCTGTGAATCCCATACCCGAGCCCGAGGTGCTGCGCCTCGGTCTGGTCACGTTCGATGTCGAATGTGTCGGCGTCGGTGAAGGCCTCCGGGTCGCGGTTCGCCGCGGCGCCGCAAAGGAACACCGGCTTGCCCGCCGGGATCACCCCGCCGCTGACGTGGGCCTCTTTCAGGGTGTAGCGGACGTTGTACTGCACCGGTCCCTCGTAGCGCAGTAACTCTTCGACGGCCCCGGGAATCTTGTCGCGGTCCTCCTGCAGCTTCTGCCACTGGTCGGGGTGACGGGCGAAGATCACCGCCGCGTTGCCCATCAGCTTGGTGACGGTCTCGGCGCCCGCCCCGCCCAGAAGGGTTGCGAACCCGCAGATCTCGATGTCGTCGAGCTTGCGAAGCTCACCGTTTTCGGCCGGGACCTCGGCCGCGATCAGCCGGCTGATCATGTCTTCCTGCGGCTCCTGACGCCGCTCCTGGACCAGGCTGAAGTAGTACATCGCCGTATCGATGTTGGCCTGCACAGCGGCCTCGGAGGGTTCGATCTGTCCCGGTTCGTGGTGCAGGCCGGTGTCGATCCAGTGCCGCACCTGTTGGCGGTACTCCTCCGGTACCCCGGCCATCCGGGTGATGACCTCCACCGGGAACGGTCCGGAGAAGTCCTGCACCACGTCGAAGTTGTCCGGGTCGGCGGCGCCCAGGTACTTGTCGATCACCTCGACGATCGTCTCGCGCTGCGATTGAATCGCCCGCGGAGTGAACGCCTTGTTGAGCAGGCTGCGCATGTGGCGGTGCTCCGGCGGGTCCATGAAGATGATCGACTTCTGCTCGGGCGGTATTCCCTTTCGCACCATCGCCAGGTCGCAGCCGCGTGCCGAGGAATAGGTTTCGAAATCCTTGAACGCGGCCGATACGTCTTCATGACGGGTCAGCGCGTAAAAATCCTCCTTTTCGTCGTAATACAGAGGGGCGTCCTCGCGCATCCGCCGATAGATGTCGAACGGATTGTTGAAGTAGTCCTCGGCGTACGGATCGAAGACAACTTTCGGTTTTGTCACTGAATCCTCCTCAGCGGCGAGGTCGGGCTGAACCTTTACAGCGGAGTCCCTGACTGTAACGCTAACGGTAATACCTTCGTGTCGAACCGGAAAGACCAAAACGCTGGCATTTCAAACCCTCTTTTGACTCTCATCGTGGGTGGTTCATCAGGACCAGCGCCGCGTCGGCAGCGTCGAGCACGGCGCCGCCGTTCGCCCCGGCCCGGTCGGCAAGGTCGACCACCAGCCGAACATCCTTTTGCAGCAGCCCGCCCGCGACGCCGGCCAGCCGATCCAGCCCCCCGATCCCGCCCAGGGCGTTCAGCGCGAAGCTGTTTCCACTGCTGCGGGAGACCACCTCGGTGAGCCGGCCCGGTTCGACGCCCAGCTCCTTGGCCAGTGAGAGGGCGGTGGCCGCGGTGGCCAGGTGGGCGGTGAACAACAAGTTGTTGAGCAGTTTCGTGGTCTGTCCGGAACCCAGCTCGCCGAGGTGAACGACCGGATCGGCATAGGTTGCGAAGACCGGGCGACAGCGCTCGACAGCATCGGTGTCGCCGCCGACCATCACCAACAGGCGGCCCTCGGCCGCCGCGCCTCCCCCGCCGCTCACCGGCGCGTCGATGACGGAGACGCCCAGCGGGGCGGCCTTGTTCGCAAGCTCTCGGCAGGTGTTCGGGTGCACCGTGCTGTGCACGGCGATGACGCTGCCGGATTTCATCGCCGACAACATTCCGTTTTCGCCGCAGGCGAGTTCGTCGATGTCGGCGTCACCGACTACGCAGAGGCAGACCAGATCACTGGCCGCGGCGAGCTCGGCCGGAGACCCAGCGACCTTTGCCCGGGTGTCGGCGAACGCGTCGAGTACCTCAGGCCTCCGCGCCCACAACGTGGTGGGGTAGCCGCCCTCGGCGATCCGCCGCGCCATGGGGCCGCCCTGGCTGCCCAGCCCGATGAATCCGACGTGCATCATCCGGCCTCCAGATCGGATTCCGTGTCCGCCGAGCCCTCGGTCACGCGTTCCTGCACGAACGCAAGGACTTTCGAGTGGTATTCGGGGGCGGCGTGGCTGAGGCTGATGTTGTGTCCGGCGTCCGGTTGTCGATGCACCACGAACTGCGGGACACCGGCGAATAAGGCGCCGATCTCGGTCACGGCCGCATCGTCGGTCTGCCAGACCTTTTCGTGCTCGGCGATGCTGAAGTGCACCGGGACGCGCACCGCGGGCGCGAGCTCCGGAAAAGTTTTGCGCGCCCAGTCCGACACCATCTGGTCCTCGTAAGCCGGGGCCGACGGCGAAACCGTGGCTCCCCCGAGGACCTGGGGCGGATAGAGCTCTTCTGGGCTCCACAGCAATTCGCGCATTCCCGACGGGCGGTGTTCGCGGGTAGCCGTTTTCAGGATCTCCTTGGCCGCGGGGTGATAGTGCCGGCCGGTGCCCGCGAGCTCGATACCGAGCAGGTCGACACCTCGCGTGTCGGCGGCCATCCGTAGCGTCAGCTCGCAACCGCCCGAATGGCCCCACACGAATACGCCTGCACCACAAGGCCGTTCGCCGACGATTCGATCGACAGCACCGTAAGAAAGGTTGACCCGCTGTTCGCCGGAGACCATCGCCTCGGGATAGGGTGCCGAGCTGCCATAGCCGGGCCGATCGAGGGCCACCACGGTGAATCCTGCTGCCGCGCCGGTGCGTAACAGCGAGTACGACGGATGGCCCGGGCAGTCGAAATAGATGGCGGTGGTGCCGCCACCGTGAATCGCCACGATCACGGCCTTCGGATCGTCGGCCTCAGCCACCAACGCCGACATCGGCACGCCGTCCACGATGACGAGCCGGGGCCGGGGAGTCGGCGCGGTACTCACGTGTCGGCCCGTAGCAGGATCACGCCGCTGGGTGTCAGTCCGCCGCTGCTGACAACACCGACGCGGGCATCGGCGACCTGACGGTCACCGGCCTCGCCACGCAACTGGGTGACGGCCTCGTGCAGCAGGCCCATGCCGTGGGTGCGGCCATGCGAGAGCTGTCCGCCGTGCGTGTTGAGCGGCAACTGCCCGTCGCGCGCGATGTTCTTACCGCCGTCGAGGAAGTCCTTGGCCTCACCGATCCCGCAGAAGCCCAGCGCTTCGATCCATGAAAGACAATTCATGGTGAACCCGTCGTACAGCTCGGCCACGTCGACGTTGGCCGGCCGCAGCGAGGTGCGCGTCCACACATGCGCCGCCTGGCCCAGCACCTGTGGCTCGTGGGTGAGAGTGCTTTGATCCCAGTCGATTCGCTCGATGATCTGCGTTCCCACGGCGTCCACCAGCACGGGCGGCTTGGCGAGGTCGCGGGCTGCGTCGACGGCCGAGACGATGACGGCGATCGCGCCATCGCAGGGCACATCGCAGTCGTAGAGACCGAACGGCGTCGTGATTGGCCGCGCGTTGAGGTAGTCGTCCATCGTCATCGGCGACCGGTAGATGGCGGTCGGGTTGAGTTCGGCGTTGGCGCGCTGATTCAGCGCGATCCAGCCCAGCGTTTCCTTGGTGGTGCCATACCGGTGAAAGTGCCGCTGCGCGTTCATCGCCAGCGTGTGCGCCGCGGACGTGGCGCCGAATGGCATCTGCCAGCCCGACATTCGCCCCATCGACGGGGCGGTCTTGCCCTGTTTCATCAGCTCGCCGCTGGTGGCTTCCCACAGCGTCCGGAAGCACAGCACATGACGCGCCAAACCGCATGCGACCGCAAGCATCGCGGCGATTACCGAGCCGCCCGGGCCGAACGTCTCCATGGCGCCGTTGTGCCATGTCGGCCGAATACCCAGCGCGCCCTCGAGAGCGGTGGTGCCTCCCTCGCCGAATCCGCCGACGTTGATCGCGCCGGGATACGTGGACAGGCCGTCGATATCGGCGTAAGTGAGGTCGGCGTCGGCGATGGCCGCTTCGCAGGCCTGCACCGTCAGCGCCAGCGGCGGCCGCATCAACCTGCGCCCGATCGGTGACATGCCGATCCCCGTCAGCGCGACCTTGTCTTCGAACTTCTCGGTGGTGAGCATCGGCCGGACGTGCTCGCCGAAGCGTTCCGGTGCGATCTCGTCGACCGGCAGGGGAGCGGGCTCGGCATCGACCCCCGCCTTCTGCATGGGCCGAAACAGCGGAAACCACACGTCTTCGACCTGTTCGAAAACGACCTGGACCTGCTGTCCGAGCTCGAGTTGATCGGGATTGCATTCAACGATGTTCGTGGTCAGCCGCACCCGCGGGTCCTCGGCGATAGCCACTTGCGCGATTACGTAGGGCGCCGCCAAGCCGGGCAGACTGAACCGCTCGTTGACGGTGAACCCCGCCAGCGTCGCCTTGCCCGAGAGCGCGCGCACCCCGATGTCCAGTGACCGGCAATAACGGCATACCGGCGCGGGCGGATGGATCAGCGATTCGCAGTTTCGGCATTCCTGCAGCCGGAGCTTCCCGTCGGCGCCTGAGGTCCAGAAGAATTCGTTGTCCTGCGTGACCTGGGGCAGTGGGCGGCCCGGTGCTGCTGACACGTCACCTCCGGGAATCCACGGCCGGCCCGGTAGGGCCATTATGCAAATTGGAGAATTACGTTATCACCCTAGGCAGGCGCGATCTAGACGGCATTGACAGCGCTCGTGCTGCATGCCTGGTGAGGTGGGCCGAGTGCTGTCAGTACGGCACCCAGGTGCCGTCGAAATAGGCACCCCATTGATGGAAACCGACACTCCACATCGGGTCGTTCGGTGACCACCATGGCCGTGGCGGCGGAGGCGGCACGTCCTGTCCGGCGAACGACGGCGCATATGGAGGTGGGGCTGCATACCACGCCGGGAGCGGCGTCGGCGGTTTGCACTCCCACGTCGCCACATTGAACGACATGTTGGGATCGCAGTCTGCCGAGCTGATTGCCGGCGTGGCGATCACCGCGGTCGCCGCCGGCACGAAGGCGAGCGCAATGACAGCGGTCAGACGACCAAAAAACCACCTCATGGCGGGCCTCTCCTTGGCGCCATCCCCACGTTGGCTGGTCTCAGCTTATTCCGCCGACGCCGCCACGACCAGATCCGGACAGAAACAGCGCCGAGTCTGGCGTGGCGTTTCCATTGGGCCGAAGGTTATGCTCGCAACGCGGTATCAAGTACTTAATATTCGGAGGGCTGGTTGCTCGACGCGGAGAAGATCCTGGTCACCGGGGCGACCGGCAAGATCGCCTTCCCCATCGCGCGTGCCCTGGCGGCGGCGGGAAACGAGGTATGGGGCGCCGCTCGCCTGAAAGATTCCGCGGCGCGGCAACAACTCGCTAACGCCGGTGTCAAACCGGTGGCGCTGGACGTCGGTGTCGGCGACTTCTCCACTCTCCCAGTCGATTTCACCTATGTTTTTCACGCGGCGGTGGACCCCGGCGCGGACGACTGGAACCGTTGCGTGCAGACAAACGCACAGGCATCCGGCGAATTGCTGTACCACTGCCGCGCCGCAAAGGGATTCGTCTTCTGCTCTACCGGCTCGATTTACGCATACCAGGGCCACCGACCGCTGACCGAGGCCGATCCGCCGGGGGCGCCGCTGCGGGCGAACTACAGCTTCTCCAAGGTTGCGGCCGAGGCGGTGTGTACCTGGGTCGCAAAGCACTACCAGGTTCCGCTCACGATCATCCGGATTTGTTCGACGTATGGCCCACAGGGCGGTGCACCCGCCGATCGTCTCGATGCGATGTTGGCGGGCAGGCCCATTCGGCTGCATCCGGACAAGCCAAACAATTACAACCCCATCTATGAAGACGACTACGTGGAGCTCGGCATCCGTGCCATGGAGGTCGCAGCCGTACCGCCCGTCGTGGTGAACTGGGCCGGTAGCGAGACGGTGAGCGTCGAAGAGTATTGCGCCTTCATGGGTGAGTTGGTCGGTGTCGAGCCGATCTTCGAGTACACAGACCAGGCGCATACCCCGCTATGGCCCGACGTCGCCCACATGCACGACGTCCTCGGGCGCACGAAAGTGCCGTGGCGAGAAGGGTTCCGGCGGATGGTCGCGGCTCGCCACCCTGAAATTCAGCTGCCCCAGCATGATTCGACGAGAGGTTGAGGACCAAGTCTATGCATCTTCCCGGCACGCCATCGGACGAGGTTGCCGAGGTTCTCGCGACCGGCAGTGGCGAGATCACCACCCTGTTCGTCTCCATGGCGACCCGGCACCCCGACGGCAAGGACGCCGAGTACCTGCGCTGGCACACCCTGGACCACCGCCCGGAGCAGCACCGGCTGGCCGCGGTGCGCGCCTCATTGCGCCTGGTGTCCACCCCGGCCTGTCGATCCGCCCGAGCGATCAGCGGCGGCCGCTTGGACACCGTCGACCACGTGATGACCTACTTCTTCACCGACACGACCGGGCTACAGGATTTCAATGAGCTGTCAACGGCATTGGGGGATGCCGGCCGTAAACTCCCGCTACTGCCCCCGGTGGAGCGCGGCGTATACGAAGTGCAACGGAAAGCTGCCGCGCCGCGCGTCAAGCTCGGCTCGGACGTCCTGCCCTGGCTGCCCGTCCGGGGCGCGTTCGTATTGGTCGAGCGAGGATCCGCGTTGCCGAACCCGCTAGTGGAAGTCGACGGAGTGGCTGGTGTCTGGTCCGCACTATCGCTTCGCGTCGACGCCAGCTTGGCAAGTGCCCAAGAAAACCAGACGATCACATACTGCTTCCTCGATGACGACCCGATCGTCACCGCGCAACGGCTGCGCCCTGTGCTCAAGGCCCGGTGGGCCGAGTCGGACATCGAACCTGTGTTCGCCGCACCCTTTTTTGCGGTCGTTCCGTACGAGTGGGATCGCTATGTGCCATAGGAGAGGGGTCGCGTGCGCATCGGCTTGATGGTTGGTTCTGATAAGGAGCGCTCACGCGCCGATCGGTTAGCCGGGCTGATAGACGATGCTGTCGCGGCCGAAAGCGACGGTTTTACCGCGTTTTGGATGCCACAGGTCCCCGGCTACCTCGACGCGATGACCGCCGTAGCCGTGATCGGTCAGGCCACCGACCGTATCGAGATCGGAACGGCCGTCGTTCCGATACAGACTCGCCATCCGATGATCATGGCGCAACAAGCCTTGACCACCCAGGTCGTGTGTGGCGGCCGGTTCACGCTCGGCATCGGGCCCTCGCATCATTGGATCGTCAACTCTCAATTGGGATTGCCCTATGATCGCCCGGCCCGCTTGGTGGGTGACTACCTCGACGTGCTCGCCGCGGCCTTCGCCGGACCGGGGACCGTCGATGTCGACAACGAAAACTATTGTGTACATTCGCCGGTCGACGTCGCGGACGGCGTCGAAATGCCGATCTTGTTGTCAGCGCTCGGCCCGACCATGCTGCAACTCGCCGGTGAGCGGACCGGCGGCACCATTCTCTGGATGGCCGACGAGCGGGCGATCGAAAACCACGTCGTTCCTCGCATCGCCGCGGCGGCTGACCGGGCCGGGCGGCCCGCGCCACGGATCGTTGCCGGCGTTCCCGTCGCGCTCTGCTCGAATGATGAGACAGACGATGCTCGCCGCTGCGCCAGCGAGGTGCTCGGGCACGCGGACTTCTCGCCGAACTATGTGCGGCTGCTGCAGCACGGTGATGCCCAAGACGTCGGCGACACCATGGCGGCAGGCGACGAGGCGGCCGTCCTGGATCGGCTGAACCGGTACCGCGACGCGGGCGTCACCGACCTCGCGGTACGAATCGTGCCGCTGGGCAAGGACATTGAGGAGCGAACCACATCGCGACGCCGAACCCAGCAGTTTCTGTCCTCCCTCTGTCCGGCGTTGTGATCAGCGCGACGGCAGTCCGAGGACGCGCTGGGCGATGATGTTGCGCTGGATCTCCGACGTGCCGCCGGCGATGGTGCCCGCGTAGCTGCTGATGTAGCGCGCGAACCAGCTGGCGGTGAAAAGATCTGGGGCGTAGGGGTTGTACGGTGCCGTGAGGGTTTTGTCGCGTAAACCCTCGGCCCCGGCCGCGTCCAGCGCGTGCCGCAGTGCGCTCTGCTCGGCTTCCGAACCGAAGACCTTCAGCACGGACAACGCCGCCACGTCTACCTCACCACGGGCCGCGCGGCCCAGCGCAGCCGAACCGAGCAGCCGCAGCGCGTAGTAGTCCATCACGATAGTGGCGTAGTGGTCCGCGTTCACCGCGTCCGCCGGGCGGTAATCCTCGAGCAGTTGCTCGAGCCGATTCGCGAAGGCCATCCACATCAGGGTGCGCTCATGGCCGAGCGAGCCGTTGGCGACCTGCCACCCGCCATTGAGCGCACCGACCAGGTTATCCGCGGGGACCCGGACATCGTTGAAGAACACCTCGTTGAAGTCCAGCTCGTCGGAGTCATAGACCGACGGAAATGGGCGACGCGCCACCCCGGGGGTGTCGGTCGGGATGATCAGCGCGCTGATTCCTTTGTGGCGGGGAGCGTTTGGGTCCGTACGAACGAAGGTCAGGATCACGTCGGCGTCATGAGCGCCAGACGTCCACACCTTCTGCCCGTTGACTACGAACTCATCGCCGACCAACTCCGCCTTGGTCCGCAACCCGGCCAGGTCGGAGCCGGCTCCGGGTTCGCTCATTCCCAGCGACGCGGTCTTTTCCGCTCGCAGGATCGGGACGGCCCAACGCCGCTTCTGCTCCTCGGTGCCGAAGGACAACAGCGACGCCGCGATGATGCCGACGCCTTGCGGATTGAAGCAGTGATAGATCCGGCGGCGCGACAACTCCTCGCGATGTACGAACTGCTGCAGGATGTTTGCGTTGCGGCCGCCGAATTCCGGTGGGTTGCCCGGCAGTAGCCACCCGTGGTCGAACTGGAGTCGCTGCCAACGACGCGACCATGCGGGCACGTGCGAGGTCGACGACGGCCGCTCCGCGGCCTGGGCCTGCGCCGGGAGATGTTCGGCCAGGAAGCTCACGAACTCGGCGCGAAACGCTTCCACATCGGCGTCAAAGGTGAGTTGCACCGAACTACTCCTCCGGACGGTTCAGCGCGTGAATCCCCACTCCGCCTCGTTCTCTTCGGTTTTGAGGTGTTCGGCCGGGTCCTCGGTGTCGGCGAGCGGGGGCTGAGAAGCGCGGTTGGTGCGCTGACCGATTTCGGTGATGGCGTGAACGGGGCAGTCGAGCAGCGCGCGCATGACCGCGTCGCGATCCGACTCCGCCACCGTGCCCTCCCCGATGAGGGATGCGTATCCCCAATCATCGAGCGAGAAGTATCCCGGCGCATGCTTGGCGCAGATGCCGAAACCGTCGCAAATGGTGCGGTCCAGACGGATTTTCATGCTTGCCTCACAGGTTCCGCCTCGTAGGGACGGTCCGCGCGGAACGCGCCGCGTGCGCAGTCCGGGCACGTGCCGTCGAGATGCACGCTGACTTCGTCGGGGAATTGATCGAGCAGGCTGGCGGCGACGTTGGTAGCGGCATCCAGGGTGGCGCATGCACCGCGTCCACGCAGCAGCACCGACCAACGCCGCAACCGTTGGACGTCCTCTGTCGTCGCGGCGCCGTCGCGCAGCGCCCCGGCGGCCGCGGCCATCGCCGCCGTCCCGTTGAAACACGATCCGCACTGCCCAGCGTTTTCGCGGTCGAAGTACGCGAGCACCGATGCCGCGACCGCAACGGGACAGTCGTCGGTGATGACCGAGATCGCTCCGCAGCCAAGTCCACTGCCGACGCGCCGCATCGTCTCGTGGTCCAGGGTCGTCTCCAACACAGAGCGGTTGAGCAGACCGGCGAAGTAGCCGCCCATCAACGCCCCGCGCACGTCGTCAGGCGAAACACCATGCAAGGCAAGCATTTCAGTGAATGCCAGTCCGTGCGGAAGCTCGTAGAGGACCGGCGGTTTGCCCCCCCCGGTGATGGTGGCCAGGAAGGTTCCCGGCGACAGTGTCGTGCCTTGCGACCGATAATCTGCCGAGCCGTGGCTTTGCAGGTAGGGCAGATTCGCCAAAGTCTCGACATTGCTCACCAACGTGGGCCGGTCGTCGACTCCCGCCTCGAAGGGCCGCGGCGGTTTGTCTGTGGGCTTGGCCGGGCCACCGTTGATGGCCCGAACCGCCGCGGTCTCCTCGCCGGCCACGTATCCCGGCTGCACGGTAAGCATGTCGATCGCGACGCCGAGCGTCTCGGGATCCAGCTCGCCGAGCGCGGCTGCAACGCTGTGCGCCGATTCCGCGTCGGACACGTAGATGCAGCCGCGGTCGGCGGCAACGATCGTCGCGGCGAGCCGCAGTCCGTCCAGGACCAGGTGCGGGCGATTACGTAGCAGCCAGCGGTCCTTGACCGAAGCCGGTTCTCCCTCTTCGCCATTCGCGACGACGACGGGGACACCCATCACGCGTCCGTTGTCGCGCACCGCGCGCAGCTTCACCGCCAGCGGAAACGCCGCACCGCCGCGCCCCACCAGACCGCTGGACTCGACCTCGCGCAGGAAGTCATCGGCATCGGCGAGCGGACGGTAGCCGCCGAGCTTTCGATAGGCCGCCAGGTCTTCGCGTCCCGTCTGCTCGCTCAGTAACCGCGCTGTGCACCCGGGTGCGCTGGCGGTGGTGATGTTGGTGGTTTCAGTGGTGTTCACGGTTGGCCCACCATTGTCTTGGTTAGGCTTGCGCACATGCGAACTGCGGTGGTGCGCGTCAATGTCGACCCGGACAGCGTGCGCACGCCTGCACAGCTACGTGACGGCATGGCGGCTCTCCTCGAGGTCGCGGCCGAGGCCGGCGTCGGCGTAGTCGAAAACGACCTCGCGTCGCTGCCGGAAAGTCGTCGCGAGGTGGAGCTGCTCATCGCGGCCGAAGATGGCGACACAGCCAAGAGCACCGCTATCGAGTTGTGCACCACGGTGTTCGGCGCCGAGCCGGTCCCCGGTGTGATCACTTTTGTCAGCCGGGGAACAGACGACGACGCGCACGGGGTGCTGTCCGCGTTCGGACTGACCGGTGACATCGAGCGCACGCCCGGCGATGACGGATTCGACATCGTCCATGTGACGCTGCGGGAATCTGACCTCGAACGGATTCCGGAAAGCCGTGTGCACACGGCCCTGGAGGCGTCGCTCAACTGTGAGGTCCACATTCGCACTCGGTAACGCACCGTTTCGCACCATTACGAACCCAGGAATTCGAGAATCGCGGGTGCCGCCTGCACCCAGGTGTCGAACATGTTGAAGTGCTGCACCCGGCCGGCCGCGCGGTCTTCGGACGCGCGCTCCCAGGCGTCCTCGGGCCAGGGCGGGTCGATGAGCTTCGATCCCTTGATCAGGCAGCTGACTTCCAGCGACGTCCGCTTCGGGTGATCCATGTCGTTCTCCCCGCCACGAATGATCAACGTGGGGACCTTGATCCGGTCGAACATTTCGTCCTCGACGCCGGGAATCGTCTGGCCCGGCTTGGAGACGAAGGCGTTGAGCCAGCGCAGCATCAACTTGAGGAACTCATCCTTGTCGAAGTCGAGGAACCGCTGCTTGTTGTTCGGGTTCTCTTCGATGCGCTCACGCCATTCGGCCACCTTTACCACGCCGTCCATGCCGGTGCCGCGCACCGCGAGGATGCTGGGAATGATGTAGAAGGAGCCGAGCACGAAGGTGCCGTAGGTGCCGCCGACAATGTTCCACACCACGAGCTTGGTGACCATCTCGGGGTAGAGCATCGTGGTCAGCATGGAATCCCTTGCCCCGCCGGACCCTCCGGCCAGAATGCAGCGCTCGAAGCCCAGGCCGGTCACCAGCTTGTGCAGCGTCTCGGCGCGCATGTGCGACTCGCTCTGCCCGTAGAACTGCACATCGGAGGCGCCGCAGTTGGGCCGGTCCCACAGCAGCACCCGATAGCCACCCGCGGCCAGGGCGTCGGCCAGCGGACGCAGACCTGGGATCTCCTTACTGAACCGGCCACCCGGTGTCAGGGCAATGAGATCGCCGGAGTCACCGAGGATTTCGTAGACGACGTTTCCCCCGTTAATCTCGATAGCAGGCACCCGATTCTCCTGTAGCTAGGCCTGAACCAACACATCGTTGCCGACGACGCGCACCGGATAGGTACGGATACTCCACTCGGGCTTGACCGCGGTGGTGCCGGTCGCCAGCTCGAAACCCCATTGGTGCCACGGGCAGTAGATGTATTCCAGGTCGCGCACCATGACGGAGTCACCCGGGGCGGTCTCGTCGACGATCGTGCGCCCCCGAGCTCGTCCCGAACACAGCGGGCCGCCTTGGTGGGGGCAGTAGTTCGCGATGGCGTAGAAGGTGCCGTTGACGTTGTAGACGCCGACGCCATGCCGTCCGATCGGCACCAGTTTGTGTGTGCCCGGCGGGATTTCGTCTACAGTTGCGACGACATGCTCGCGGCCCTGAGCGAGACGTGGCTCGGGCCGTTTGGTTTCTTCCGTCAACTCAGAGCACCCGGGTCTGACCCTCGAGGACCGGAACGGTCTCGGGCAGGCGATAGGTCGCGATGCCGTTTTTGTACATGACCGCGTTGCGGGCGTACTTGGGCAGGTGCTTGACCAACCAGCGCGGGTCGTCGAACGTCCAGTGCGGGTAGTCCGAGGAGAACAGCAGAATCTTCTCGCACTCCATCCATTCCAGCGCGCGGGTCAGTTGGGTCTTGTCTTCCGGGTAGTCAAGCGGCTGGGTGGTGAACTTGATGTGGTCCTTGACGTATTCCGACGGCTTGCGCTTGATGTCGAGCCACGACTTGCGTGCGTCGTAAATCGCGTCCATGCGCCACATCAGCGGAAGGATCCAGCTGAATGCGTGCTCGACGAACACGATTCGCAGCGTCGGGAATCGGTCGAAGACACCGTCGAAGATCAGGCTCATCACCTGGTTGGCCGCCAGCAGGGAGTAGGTCACCATGAAGTCGTGGTTATAGCTGGGGAAGCCCACCGGCGGGATCGGCAGCTCATCGAACTGGCTGCGTGACAGGTGGCAGCTCACGGTGATGTCGTGCTTGGTGGCGGCCGCCCAGATCGGGTCGTACTTCGGGTGACCCCAGGACGGACGCGGCTCGGCCTTGATCAGAATCTGCGCCATGAAGGGGTGTCCGGCCCAGCGCTCGACCTCGCGCACCGACTCTTCCGGCTCCTCGATGGCGATGCAGATCGAACCGCGCCACCGCTCGTGCCAGTTGTTGTGGCTGTCCAGCCAGTGGTTGGCCTGCCAGTCGTTCAACGCGGCCGACATCGCATGCTGCGCTTCGGTCAGGCGCGCCGGGTAAGCCGCCGGTTCCAGGATCGCGATATCGGAGCCCGCCTCCATGATCAGCTGACGGAACGCCAAATCCGGGTCGCTGCACGGAAACTCGCCGTTGGCAGGGAAGGAGTCAACGCGCATCGCGTAGGAATGCGCGTAGTCCGGCGCGTCGTAGTAGATCTGCTCGCCAACCGAGCGAGTGAGGAAGTACTTGCTGCGCCACGGCTCGGGGATGTACGGGAGCAGCTCTCCGCGCTTGGGGGCGGGGTGAACATCCGAGTCGACGCAGCGGACGGCTATGCGCTCGGTAGCGGGAACCCGCTCCTGCGAATGGGTCAGCGTCATCTGATTCTCCTCAGTCTTTCGCCATATCTCTACTGTGCGCCCACCTCGGCGGGAATGTCTATGCCGTACAGCTGCGCTGCGTTACGCCAGCAGAGCTTCTCGCGCTGCTCGGCGGACAACGCGCTGGGCAACTTCGTGACATCGCCGCACTGCCAGTGTGGATAGCTCGAGCCGAACATCACCATGTCGTCTTTGCCGGTGAAGCCGAACCATTCTCCGGCGAATTCGACGTCGCCGGGCCCATCGAGACTGCCTTGAACGAAATACACGTGACCGGGCAGGTAGTCGCTGGGAATCCGCGGGGCCCACGGTGTCTGCTCGAGGTGCGGTCGGCCGAACGTGTCCATGCGCCAGATGAACGGCGTGATGAAGTCGGCGGCGCCATCGCCCCAGACGAACTTGAGGCCGTCGAACCGCTCGAAAACTCCCTCGGCGATCATGTTCATCTGGTGATACAGGTAGTTCAGCGCCATGAAGCTGACGTACTGCTCGTAGGTCCGGGTGTTCCCGTTGGGCGTGGGCGGAAACGCGATGCCCGACCCGACCTCGATGTGCGCGGCGACGGGAAGCCCGGCATCGACGGCGGCCTCCCATATGGGCCAGAACTGCGGTTTTCCGTAAAGCTCGCGGGATTGCAGCGGCACGCCGATCTGGACCACCCGCGGATGCGCACGCCATCTCTCGATCTCGCGCAGCGCGCCGGGGATGTCGTCGGGGTTGACCCGGATGGTGCCGCGGAACCGCTCGCCGAACTCGCTGGACTCCAGCCAGTTCGACACCATCATCTCGTTGTGCGCGGCGTGCAGCGCGCTGCCCAGGTGCCGGTCCGGCATGATGCCGCGCGCCATCGGATGCAGGACGGCCACATCGACCCCGCGCTTCGAAAACAGTTCATTGGCAACGAAATCCGGATCCGAACCGGGGTACTGGCGGTCCGGGCCTTCGGTATTTGGCGCGTATTCACCGCCGGGGGCGCCGTACCAGTCCATCTCGTAGTCGGGAAACCCGCGGCTCTTGAACGGCTCGCGCAGGGTCTTCCGCAACGCCTTGTTGGACGGGAAGAAGATGTGCACGCTCGCGTCGATCAGCGGTGTGCTGGTTCCGTCACCGTGTGTGATCACGAGGGCCATCCTTCGGCGCCGGCGGCCAAAGCCGGCCGTGCGAGGTCATATGATAGCCAATCTAACATTTTTCTCAGCGGTCCATCAATGGGTTTCCGGTAAGCATTTCGTTTAGTCATCATCCCTGGTAGCGCGCGTTTTGAAGTCTTTCGGGCAAGTCCGGTTCTTCATTGCGGATAATACCATTCTCCGGGTTTAAGGCAGGTGCGATCCGAATGGTTCGCCACCACCGGGGATCACCCTCATGGGCTACTCCGAAGTGCCGCCTACCGTGACTCCGGCCGCCCGCTCGAACGGTTTGATCACCGTCGTGAAATCGGAGTCGGGTCCTTCGTCGCGGGCGAGTGCTTCCCACAGCCGGCCGACCGTCTCGGCGACTTCGGCGGGCACGCCGAGCGCTCTCGCTTCGTCGAGATAAAGGCGCACGTCTTTGAGCATCAGCCCGGTCGCGAAGCCGTAGTCGAAGGTGCGCGGCAAGATCGCCCGGGGGAACTTGTCGCGGCTTGCACTCGTCGCACCTGATCCGGCATTGAGCACCTCGATCATCACGCCTGGGTCGAGGCCGGCCTTGACGCCCATCACGACGACTTCCGCGGTCGCGGTCAAGACGTTCGCCGCCAGAATGTTGTTCGCCAGCTTCATCGTCTGCGCCGAGCCGGGCTTGTCGCCGACGTACACCGGCCGGCCGAGAGTTTCCAGTGTCGTTCGCACGGCGTCGAATTGGCCGCGTGGGCTGGACACCATGAGCGCCAGCGTTCCTTTCTCGGCCCCGCTGACACCGCCGCTGACCGGACTGTCCATGGCCACGATGTTGCGCTGGGCCAGTAGGCCATGGATCTTCGCCGCCATTTGGCTACCGACAGTGGACAAGTCGACATACCGCCGCACCCGGGCGCCGTCGATCACGCCGGCCGGACCGGTCGCCACCTCGAGCGACGCGCCCGGGGTGGGGAGGCTGGCCAGCACCGTTTCCGCGTGGTCGGCGACCTCCCTGGGTGACGACGCCCGGCGTGCTCCCAGGGCGACGACGCGCTCGAGGGCCTCGCTGCGCGTGTCGAAGGCGACGACGTCGTGCTTTTCCTGAATCAAGCGGCAAGCCATGGGGAAGCCCATGTTTCCGAGTCCGATGAACCCGAGCTGTACGGCGCGCCCCTTACCCCGATGGTGGCGGCCCGCTGTGCCCGGATCCGCCGCGCTAGCGATCGCCACTGTCCCGATCCAGTTCGGCGAACGCATCGTTCGCGATCCGGAAGCTGTCGACGGCGGCCGGCACGCCGGCGTAGATGGCGACCTGCAGGAAGACCTCGCGGATCTCTTCGCGGGTGACACCGTTGGTCAGTGCCGCCTTGACGTGTGTGCGTAATTCGTTGGGCCGGTTGAGCACCGAGATCATCGCCAGGTTGAGCATGCTGCGGGTCTTGCGTGGCAATTCCGCACGGCCCCACACGGCTCCCCAGCAGTACTCGGTGACGAGATCCTGCAGGGGCCCGGTGAAGTCATCCGCGTTGGCCAATGCGCGGTTGACGTATTCCTCGCCCAATACCTCGCAGCGGATTTGCAGCCCGCGCTGGTAGGTTTCGCGATCCAATGTTTCCTCCTTCAGGTCAGGACAGCGGCCGTCGTCGGTTCGTGTGTGAGCTGCCGAAATTCCGATTGCCTAAGCGCAATCTTGCACCGCGGCGTCTGCAGTCGAGATTCGAATGCACCCGCCAGCTCGAGTCCTAGTTGCCATTGGGAAAATGTCGGCACTTGGCTGTAAACCAATTCCCTTGCAGCGATTCGTGATACAGGTGCTGTTCGCCCAGGCGCACTACCCGACCGCGTCCCGAACTGCTGCTGGGCGGTTCGATTTTTCCCGTCATGCAGAACTTTCTGCTGGCCGCGCGCGCCCAGGGGCTCGGCGCCTGCATGACCAGCTGGGCCTCGTACGGCGGTGAACAGCTGCTCAGGGAGGCCGTCGGCATACCCGAGGGCTAGATGATCGCCGGCCACATCGTGGTCGGGTGGACCAAGGGCAAGCACGGGCCGCTGCGTCGCCGCCCGCTTGCCGAGTTCGTCAACCTCGACCGCTGGGACAACGCCGCCGAGGGCCTGGTCGAGGGTGCGCGAGCCCCGGCCTAGCCGGGCGCTCGAAGGCCTCGGCCCGGTTAGCCGGGCGCTCGGCGGGCATGGCCTGCACCGATACGCCATAGGCCGATTCAGAGATTATTACTTCCGCAACCGAGAATGTTATTCTCGCGGGACAGTCACGATGAGAGGCGGCGCGGATGCTGTTGGAGTTCGATGCTGATCAGCGACTGTGGCAGGACACGGTGCGCGACGCCGTCGCCAAGCAGTGCCCGCCGTCGCTGGTGCGCAGCGTGGCCGAAGAGGGCGTCGATCCGAGCCCGCTGTGGAAAGCGTATGTAGACCAGGGCTGGACCGAGCTCAGCGATGCGGACAGCGCCGTCGAGCTGGCCATCGTGCTCGAAGAGCTCGGCCGCGCCACCGACCCCACCCCTTTCCTGGCGACGATGAGCCAGTTCGCACCGCTTGCCGCGGACCGGTTCGACCCACACCAGTCGGGCACCGCGGTCTACGGCGGCATTGCGGCGCACCGCGACGCCGAGGGCTGGGTGCTCGACGGCACCGCGCGCCATGTGCTCGATGGCGACCGCGCGGATCGGCTGGCGGTGGTGACCGATGCCGGGGTGTTCCTCGTCGAGTCCAGTCAGGTGGCGGCCCGGCGTATGGCGGTGTTCGACCCAGTGCTGCACGTCGCCGACCTGTCGTTCGCGGAGGTTCGGGTGCCCGACAGCGAGCGCCTGACGGTCGATGCCGAGCGCGCCCACCATTTCGCGTTGACCGGCATGGCGATCACCATGGTCGGTGCCTGCCAACGCATACTCGACCTGGTGCTCGAGCACGTCAGCAGCCGACAGCAGTTCGGCGTGGCGATCGGTTCGTTCCAGGCCGTCCAACACAAGGCCGCCGACATGCACGTCGCCGTCCAACGGGCGCGGGCCCTGGCGTATTTCGCCGCGTTGACGATCGCGGCCGACGATCCCCGCCGCCGGCTGGCCGCCGCGATGGCCAAGGCATCGGCGGGGGAGTGCCAGTCGCTGGTGTTCCGGCACGGCCTACAGCTGCACGGCGCAATGGGATTCACGTGGGAGAACGACCTGCAGTTCGCGCTGAAACGGGCCAAAGCGGGTGAGCTGATGCTCGGCGGCGCGGCGGAGCACCGGGCGCGGATCGCGGAGGAATATCGTGCAGCTGACTTTTGATTCCGACGTCGAGGAGTTCCGGGCGGAGTTCTCGGCGTTCCTCGACGAAAATCTGCCTCCCGCAAGCGAAACGCTCGAGCGTCCCCGTTCGGTCTCACACATGCCGCAGTGGGCGCGCGACTGGCAGCGGCTGTTATTCGACAACGGCTGGCTGCTGCCCAGCCAACCCCCGGAATTCGGCGGTCGTAACGCGTCGGTCATCCAGCAGTTCGTCTACCTGGAGGAGCTCAGCCGCCGCCGGATCTACCACAGCTTCAACCCGCAGGGTGTGAACATCGTTGGGGCGTCGCTGTTGTCGTTCGGCAGCGACGAGCAAAAGCGGCGCTGGGCTGTGCCGATCCTGCGCGCGGAGATCACCGCGTCGCTCGGGATGAGCGAACCCAGCGCCGGCTCCGACCTGGCCTCGCTGCGCACTCGCGCGGTGCTCGACGGCGATCACTTCGTGGTCAATGGCCAGAAGGTGTGGACCTCGGGTGCCCACGATGCCGACGTCTTGTTGACGTTCGTCCGCACCAACCCAGATGTGCCGAAGCACAAGGGAATCAGTGCGCTCATCATCCCCACCGATACGCCTGGTCTGGTGCGCCGTCCGTTCCCGTCGATCTGCGGCGCCGACGATCTGGATTTCAACGAGGTGTTCTTCACTGACGTACGGGTGCCGGCCGAAAACCTGGTCGGTGAGCGCGACCAGGGTTGGCGGGTGGCCAACGGATCGCTGGGGCATGAACGCACCATGATGTGGCTGGGTTTCGCCGATCGCCTCGAGAACATGATCGACGACTTCCACCCCGGCACCGAGGTCGAGCGCGACCAATACGCGACCACCATCATGGACAAGCAGGCGCTGCGCTTGTTGGGCTCCGCGGCGCTGGCCCGCGCCGCGCGCGGCGAAGATGACGTGGCGGCGATCTCGGTGCTCAAGTTGCTCGGTTCCGAAGCGGAGTTGCGTGGCATGGAGCTGGCGTTGACGTCCGCCGGATCCGACGGGCTTGTGCAACCCGGACTGACGGGGCCGTACGCGCACATGAACCTCGACCACTACTTCGCCAGCTGGTTCGAGCGCTACGCCCGCAGCTTCTCGGGGACCATCGCCGGCGGCACGTCCGAAATTCAGCGCAACATCATCGCCCAGCGGGTGCTCGGCCTGCCGCGCGGCTAGCAGGGTCAGAGCAGCTGCTGAGAGGCGTTGCCGGGCAACGCAATCCGATTCACTCCAGGGGTGTGCAGCTGGCCGGCCATCCACGGCAGCGCGGTGGAAAACACCATGGCGGCCGTCGGCCAGTCGTGCTTTCCGGTCTGCGCGATCACTGCGCAGTCGATGCCGTTCGCCCTGCCCAGTCCGCACAGGAACGAGGCGGCCGCGGCCTGGTTACCCGGGTCGGCGGCGGCGCCGCGGCCGGCGACGGCCATCGCGGCGGCATCGACGGTCGTGATGTCGCGGCGCGGTATGCCACCCGATGAGATGGCGAACCAACCGGATACTCCGGTGTAGCGGCCGTGGCCGTTGATCACCGTGGTCGGGTCGAATTTCGCCCACGCGTCGGCATCGCCGTTGAACAGACTGGCGATGGTCTGTTCCCTGGTTCCGGCGTTGGGAGTCAGGTCGCCCTCGATGTCGACGAACGAACTGAACATGTCGGGGTGCATGACGGCCAGGTCCAGCGCGCACGTTCCGCCCATCGACCAGCCGGCGACGCCCCATCGGGACGGGTCGGGGCTCACCCCGAAGTTCGAGACCAGGTAGGGCACAACGTCTTTGGTCAGGTGGTCGGCGGCCCGGCCGCGGCTTCCGTTGACGCATTCGGTGTCGTTGTCGAACGCCCCACCCGGGTCGACGAAAACCAGCACCGGCGAATTGCCGCCGTGCGCGGCCGCGAAGGCATCGGCGGTGTCCACCGCGCCGCCGGCGCGTACCCAGTCGGCGGGCGTGTTGACCATCCCCCCGATCATCATCACCGTCGGCAGCTGCGGGGGCGGGTAGCTGGCAAACCATGCCGGCGGCAGGTAGACGAGTTCCTCGCGATGCTTGAAATGCGACGCGTCATCGGGGATCACGACAGGAACCAGGCTGCCGTGCGGCGGCTTCGAGCCCTTCGCCGCCAGCGTGGTGACGGTCGCCTTGTCCGCCTGGTTGGGCAGCGGAACGGAGGTGAACTGGTCCCACGCACTCTGCACGGTCTGGAAGTAGCCGACCCATTGGTTGAGCACGAGCAGCGAGCAGAGCAGGCACAGCGGCACGGCCAGGATCGATAGACCACGCCGCCACCACCGCGCACCGCGCCAGCCTAGGATCAGCACCGCCATGGCCATTCCGACCAGGGCGATCCACACGTAGAGCGCATCCGGTGCCGACTTGCTGGCGCCGTCGGCGATAAGAGAACGCGCCCCGAGGGCCGTCATGATCCCGACGACGGCGGCGGCGGGCAGCCACAGCAGGCGCCAACGACGTGAGCGCCACCCGGCGGCGAGCCCTAGCGCGATCGGCGTGACGGTCTGAGCCGTGATCGGCGCCCAACCGTGGATCAAAGATGTGCACAGTAGCGACATGTCGACTCCTCCTCTCAGCGGTACGAAAGAAGGATCGAACAGCGGCCTCAGCGAATCCTTGGTGGATTCTTGGGGCGAGCGTCGGGGGCGCGATTGGCGTCTCGGCTTCGAATGTGAAGCCAGCTTCACGCTCGGCTTCGAGCGGGCGATTAACTTCACGCTCGGCGAAGCCGCGGTCAGATTCGCTGGTCGAACAGCTGAAACGGCGCTAGACCGGGTCGAATTTGGTGATCAGCCAGGCGCCGTTGATCCTTGTCAAGCTCACCAGCACGCTGCTGGAAGCCATCGCGGGATCGGGATTGTCCTTGCTCGTGGTGCTCTGGTCGACGAGCACCAGCACGACGGCCGAATCCGGATGCAATTCCTGAACCGCGGCCCCCAACACCCGAGCGTTGGTTTTCAGTGACTTCTGTTTGGCTGCCGGAGCCACAATCTGTTCGGTGAACTGGTTGTAGTACGACAGGAAGTCCCCGGACAGGTGAGATTTGGCGGCGGCGAAGTCTTTGTCGAGGGAGTCGGGCGAGTACGACAGTAACGCGACCGTGCCATCGGACGCCGCGTTGGCGACGGCGCTCGCGACACGGGCGTCGGTCTGTTTGTCCGGCCGGTACTGCTTGAAGTACAGCCACGTCGCGGCGCCACCCGAAAGCACCAGCAGCACAATCAAAATCACGGGAACGATTTTCACCTTGCGCCGCGCTGGCGGGGTGCCACTTTCATTGCCGTCGGTTTGTTCGGCAGGGCCGTCGACTGTCTCGATGCTGGGCTTTTCCTCGCTCATGGAATGAACTCCACGTTGGACATCTTGTATTGGCCGCCATCGTCTTTGACGGTCACCTTGAGGCGCCAATTGCGTGGTTCGTCTTTGGCGCCCGCGGCGTTGGTGATGTGTGATGTCGCCGCGACAAGGACCAACGCGAAATCTCCGTTGATGGTTTGCACGGCCGCCGCGTTCACGGTTCCTTGAGTGACCACTTTGGACTGCTGGACAACGGTCGTGAAATCTTTTGCACGCGCCTGGAAGTCGTCGTGGAACTGGCCGGTCGAGCTGTCGATCACCCGCTGAACGTCTTCCTTGGCCTTATTGAAGTCCATGGAAGTCAGGTTGATGACACCTTGTCTGGCTCCCGCGATGAAGTTCGCGCCGCGCTGCTTGCGCTCGGTGGTTTCATGACGCTGCCAGACCATGTATCCACTGGCTGCGACGAAGGCGCAGATGAGGACGATGACGGCCGCCTTCCACGCCACGGACCACGAGGGCAGCCGCAGGCGTCGTCGAGAGCGGGCCGGCTTCGATGATCCTGCGTCTTCGGCGGCTTCTTGGCCGGATTCCGCTTCGGCGGCCTCGCTTGCATCGACGGTGTCGGTGACGTCCTCGCCGGTTGCGTCGTCGGTCTTCGCCTCGGCCGTGTCAGCTGCGTCCTCGTCGGCCCCTGAAGGTTCTTCCTCAGCGTTCGGGGCTTCTTCGGCGGTCTCGGCCGCGGCAGTCTCTGCCTCGGCAGCGGCGAGCGCTTCACGCCGGAGCCGGGCGGCACGGGCGCGGGCACGTGCCGCGGCGGCCAGCGCCTCGGCTTCGGCGGCTTCAGCCTCGGCTTCCTCGAGCAACGCCTTTGCGTCGGCTTTCGAGGTGGCCGAATCGTGTGGCGGTTTCTTCGCCTCAACCATGGTGCTGACTCCCCGTCGCCCTCATGAGCGACCGACTCCGATACGGCTCACGCGGCTAGAATCGCACGAGCGAGAACGGGTAACTGGTGGTGCCCCCCGGGCCGCCTCCGCAGCCGGTGTCGAACGTCGAGTCGACCTGACCCGTCAGCGTCGTCGCATCCCAGGAATACACGTCGTGGGAGGGAAAGAACTGGACCACGCAGCGCACACCGTCGGGCACATCGACGGACAGGGTGTAGCGGCCGTTGGCCAGGTGAGCTTCTCCTCTGTAGACCGTCGCTTGCCCGTTGGGCTGCGGAGTCGCATATACGCTCACGCATCCCGGCGCTACTGGAGTGCACGGGCTGATCGACCAAATCCAGAAGTGGCCGGGATCCCGGTTCGTGTCCACGTGGTAGTTGACAAACAGCATGTCCGCGTAGGCGGCCGGGGAAAGAGTCAGCGCGGCCGCGGCAAGCGCAAGGCTCATTGCGAAAGTCTTCACCCGAGCGTCTCCCCTCTCTGCCTACGCGCTTGCCTCAGATATTAGGACGCGGTCGTGCCGAACAGGCCTACTCGCGAAAATATGAGTGGCTTAGTCGATGACCGCGGATTCCTTGCGTTCGGTAATGGGCCTGGCGAGTTCTTGCTCGTCGCAGATCCGCTGCAGCTTTTCCAGCGTTTCGTCCAGGCCTGCTCCGACCTTACGCCCGGGCGTGAAGGTGGCCGGCAGCTTACGCATGCCCTGGATGACACCGATGGTCTCGTAGTGGACGGTGCCCTCCGGATCGCACTGATAGTCGGGCATCCGGTCCAGCACCGCGGTCAGCATGGACTTGAAGACGGTCCGCGCCACATTCGACCCGATACACCGGTGGACTCCAAGCCCAAAACTGAAGTGGCGATTGCCTTTACGGTCGAGGACGATCTCGTCCGGGTCGTGGAACACCGATGGGTCGCGGTTGGCCATCGCCCACGAAATCCACAGCCGTTCACCCTCTTTGAACTGCGTGCCGTCGAGCTCGGTGTCGTCGGCGAAGGTCCTGCCATCCCCGGGCGCCGGAGTGAAGAAGCGCAGGAACTCTTCGGTCGCGGGGTCGAGCAGGGTTTTGCGCTCATCGCTGAGCAGCTGTCGTTGCTCCGGGTGCTCCGAAAGCCATTCCAGCGAGTGGGCGGTCAGGGCGGTCGTGGTGTCGAAGCCACCGCCGATGACCAGACCCAGGTTCCCCAGGATTTCCAGCTCCGGGGCCGGCTCGCCGTCGATCCGCATCTCGAGCAGGCCGTTGACGATTCCGGGCCGCGGGTTTGCGCGGATCTCGATCATGTTGTTGACCATGTCGAGCCCCATCTCGCGGTGCATCGCGGTGACGCGCTCGATATCGGGGGAGTGCTCGGGTGTGTACACCGCGGCGTGCACCGGCTCGCTGTACATGTTCCACTTCTTTAGCGGGATGCCCAGCATCGCCAGCGTGAAGACGGCGGGCACGATATTGGCCAGGTCGTCGACGAAGTCGATGCGGCCACTCTCGATCTTCTCGTCGAGGCAGGCCCGCGTCACGTCGTCGATGAACGGCTCCCAGCGCTTGATCGCCGCCGGTGAAAGATACGGGTTGAGCACCGTCCGGTAGGTGCGGTGTTCGGGGTCGTCCATCTCCAAGATTCCGCCGCGCACCGCGCTGACCCGGCTGGCGGTGGGGATCGAAATGCCTTTGTAGCCACGGCGTTCGCCGTGGATGTCGTGGTCATTGGAGACGGCGGGGCAGCGGGCGAGCTCGAAGACCTCGTGGCTTCCGGCCGCGACCCAGTGGCCGCCGTAGGTTTCCGTCCAGGCGATGGGGCACTTTGCGTGCATCTCTTCGGTGATCGTCTTGAACTGCGACCTGTACTCGGAGGAATGCCGGTCGAAGTGGTACCGGTTCTTCTTGCGGTCGCCGTCATTGACGACGTCGTCGACACTCAACGCTCTAGTCTCCCTACGTGTTTCGCGTACTGAGGACCCTGCCGGCTCAGTCGTCGGTGATCATGATGGCCTGCTCCGGGCAAGATTGGGCGGCCTCACGGACCTTGTCCTCGCGATCGGCGGGCACCACCTCGTCGACCGCCGACGAACTGCCGTCGATGTCGCTGAGCTGAAACGATTCCGGAGCGATCATCGCGCACAGGGTGTGGCCCTGACACCGTTCTGGATCCACCGAGACCTTCACGGGCTTTCTCCTCTCACACTGGTGCCGGGCACCGCTGACAAATCGCCACCGCTCAGGTGTTTCGGCCGCCGTTGACGCCCAAGATCTGACCCGTGATGTAGCCGGCCTCCTCGGACACCAGAAACGCGCATGCCGCCGCGATGTCCTCGGGCGTGCCCATCCGGCGTACCGGGGTCCGCGCGATGGTCTCGTCGATGTCGCCGAGGAAACCGTTCTTTTCGGCCGCGCGCAGCATCGGGGTATCGATGAAACCCGGCGGCACCGCGTTGACCGTGATGCCCTTGGGCCCGTACTCGAGTGCCAGCGACTTCGTCAGGCCGTTGACCGCCGACTTGGCCGCCACGTAGTGACTCATGTAGGGCGCGCCGGAATGCGTGCTCGATGACGAGATGTTGACGATGCGTCCCCAGCCCGCCTCGACCATGTCGGGCAGCACCGCCTGCACGGTGTGGAAGACGCCGTTGAGGTTGACGTCGATTACCCGCTGCCAGTCCTCGAAGCTGATGTTGTTGAACTTCTTGAACCCGTCGAGTCCGGCGGCGTTGACCAGAACCGTCACCGGCCCAAGTTGGGCGCGGATGCCTGAGAGCGCCGCATCCACCTGCGACCGGTCCGTGACGTCGGCGGTGAAGGCGAAATCGGCGTCCGACGGGCGCAGGTCGATGGAGGCGACATTCAAACCGTCGGCACGCAGGCGTTGCGCGACGGCGAGACCGATGCCGGATCCGCCACCGGTGACTACCGCAGTCTTCACGTTGAGGCCTCGACTCCCACGGGGGCCATTTCAGTCACAAAGAATCTCCCTTACAATTATGAGAACCTTACTCTCCATGCGGAGCGGCATGCAACACGCGCGCAACAGCACGTCCTGCCTGCATGGAGAGGCCCAGGCCGACGGCGTACGGTGGCTTTTCGCCCCGGTCATCACCTCGATACCGTTCCTGAGACTTTCTTGAATTATCGAAAGTCGAATGTAAGATTCGCCGGGGAAGAGAATGAAATTATCGTGACGGCCACCACACTAGGGGGTACGTAATGCCTGCCCAGGACACGGCGGAGCCCGCCACTGGGACCGCAGCGGCCATGGGGTCAACAGCCGTCTCAGCGAAAGAGGCCGGCGCATGAGGCCGCTCGAAGGCATCCGCGTCCTCGAGGTTGCCATGTACGGGTTCGTTCCCTCGGCGGGTGCGGTCCTGGCCGAATGGGGCGCCGACGTGGTCAAGGTCGAGCATGCGGTGACCGGTGATCCGCAGCGCGGGCTGCGTCAAACCGGGATGCTGCGCGTCGAAGGCGATCCCAACCCCAACATCGAGCACGCCAACCGTGGCAAGCGCAGCATCGGACTCGACATGTCGGTGCCCGAGGGCAAGGAGGTGCTCTACGAGCTGGCCCGTCGCGCCGATGTCTTCCTGACCAGTTTCCTGCCCGACCACCGGCAAAAGTTCGGCATCGACGTCGACGACATCCGGGCGGTCAACCCGAACATCGTCTACGCGCGGGGCAGCGCGCTCGGCCCACGTGGCGAAGAGTCGACCAAGGGCGGCTACGACATGACCGCCTTCTGGTGCCGGGCCGGAACCGCGGCCACCATCACCCCGGCCGGCATGCCGGGCATGATCGCGCCGCCCGGACCGGCCTACGGCGACACCATCTCGGGTACCAACCTCGCCGGTGGCATCGCGGCGGCGCTGCTCAAGCGCGAGCGCACCGGTGAACCGTCCGTGGTCGACGTGTCCCTGCTGGGCAGCGGGCTGTGGTCGATGGGACACACCGTCGCGCTGACAAAGCATTTGGGCCAGCGACTGGAGGCGCCGCCGCCCGGAGTGCACGGCGCACCCAATAACCCGTTGGTCGGCCTGTACACAACATCCGACGGCCGCTACATCTCCTTCGTGATGATGCAGCCCACCAAGTTCTGGGCCGACGTGTGCCGTCATGTCGACCTGCCGGAGTTGGCCGACGACCCGCGCTTCGACACCGTGGAGAACATCGCCGCCAACACGGCCGACGCGGTGGAGCTGCTGACCAAGGCCATCGCCACCCGCACGCTGCTTGAGTGGAGCGAGCGCTTCGCCACACTCTCGGGCCCGTGGGCTCCCGTGCAGGACACCCTGCAAGCAGCCGACGACGCGCAGATCCGCGCGAACGAGTACCTGTTGAAGGCTGGTGAACTCGAGCTCGTGGCCAACCCGGTACAGTTCGACGTCGCAGCGCCACAGACCGGGCCTGCCCCCGGATTCGCTGAGCAGACCGACGAGATCCTGATGGATCTCGGCCTCGACTGGGACCGCATCATCGAACTCAAGACGGCCGGCGCCGTCACCTAAGACCGGAGCAGCCCTGAAATGGTTGAGCAGACTGTCGCTTGCGTTGGGACGCAGTTGCCTTGCGTCACTGCACCGACCGCGAAGAGCGCGATAACGGTTATGCATTTTTCGCTCCGCCCGGACGCGGCATGAGTCATAATCGCCGGACGCTCCAAGACGCGGAGTCCCTCGTTTTGCGGCGTGATCTCACGCAACGGGACGGAGGTTTGGCGTGAGCGACCTCGCGGCTGCATCTGCGATCGATGCCGGAACGCGCTTGCCCGCTGAGCATTTCGCCCTCGTCAGCGTGCGTTTACAGCCGTCAATTCCGCTGAACTTACCTCAGCCGTTGCGCGACAACAAGACTGTCGGTCTCGTAGCGTGGAAAGGGGCTGCTGCCGGTGGCGACTAAGGGAGCAGACCACTGGTCGACGGGATTGCCCGCGCTGCGGCTCAAGTTCAATTTCGCAGGGCCGATGCAGGCCGTCGGAGCGTTGTTCGCAATGTCGGCCGACGCGGTCAAGTACGCGTTCCGCCGGCCGTTCCAGTGGCGGGAGTTCTTGGAGCAGTCCTGGTTTGTCGCGCGGGTGTCGCTGGCTCCGACCTTGTTGGTGGCGATCCCCTTTACCGTCCTCGTCAGCTTCACGCTCAACATCCTGTTGCGCGAACTGGGCGCGGCGGATCTGTCCGGTGCGGGTGCCGCGTTCGGTGCCGTCACTCAGCTCGGCCCGCTGGTCACAGTGTTGATCGTCGCGGGCGCCGGTGCAACGGCGATGTGCGCGGACCTGGGGGCACGAACGATTCGCGAAGAAATCGACGCGATGGAAGTGCTGGGCATCAACCCGGTCCAGCGGTTGGTCACACCGCGAATGCTGGCTTCCGGACTGGTGGCCTTTCTGCTCAACAGCCTGGTCGTCATCATCGGCGTCCTTGGCGGCTACGTCTTTTCGGTGTTTGTCCAAGACGTCAATCCCGGCGCGTTCGCCGCGGGTATCACCTTGCTCACCGGCGTGCCCGAGGTGATTATTTCGTGTGTCAAGGCAGCCCTTTTCGGCCTTATCGCCGGCTTGGTGGCCTGCTATCGGGGCCTGTCGATCACCGGCGGAGGCGCAAAGGCCGTCGGCAACGCGGTGAACGAGACCGTGGTTTATGCCTTCATGTCCCTGTTTGTGGTCAACGTGGTGGTCACCGCGGTCGGCATCAAGATGACGGCGAAGTAGGGCGAGGGGCGACAATGGCGCTGAGGGCCGCATATCCGCGATTGACCCGCCAGCTCGAGCGGCCGGTTTCCCTGATGGGGCGGATCGGCGACCACACGCTGTTTTACGGTAAAGCGCTCGCCGGAATACCCTTCGCGGCCAAACATTACACACGCGAAGTCATTCGACTGATCGCCGAAATCAGCATGGGCGCAGGCACTTTGGCGATGATCGGCGGAACCGTCGTGATCGTCGGCTTCCTGACGCTCGCGGCGGGCGGCACCCTGGCCATTCAGGGCTACACCTCGCTGGGCAATATCGGCATCGAAGCGCTAACGGGCTTTCTGTCCGCGTTCATCAACGTCCGCATCGCGGCACCGGTGGTCGCAGGGATCGGCCTGGCGGCCACCTTCGGCGCCGGAGTGACGGCTCAGCTAGGTGCCATGCGGATCAACGAAGAAGTCGATGCGTTGGAAAGCATGGCCATTCGCCCGATTTCCTACCTGGTCAGCACCAGGATCCTGGCCGGAATGATGGCTATCACGCCGCTGTACAGCATCGCCGTGATCCTGTCGTTTGTTGCCAGCCAGTTCACCACGACGTTCTTGCTCGGACAGTCGCAGGGTCTATACCAGCACTACTTCAACACGTTCCTGAACCCGATCGACTTGTTGTGGTCGTTCCTGCAGGCCATCCTGATGGCGCTCACCATCCTGCTGATCCACACCTACTACGGCTATTTCGCTTCGGGCGGGCCGGCCGGTGTCGGCAACGCGACCGGTAACGCGGTGCGCACCTCGCTCATCGTCGTGGTGTCGGTGACGCTGTTGGTCTCGCTCTCTATCTACGGTACGAACGGCAACTTCAACCTGTCCGGTTAGCAGAGGAGGTGGAACCGAAGTGACTCAGAATGTGCCGGCGGGTCGCGGCGCGACGGCGGGCCGACCCCGGCGCACCGGACACGCGCGGCCACCGGCCGGACGGAACTATTTGCCGCCCCTGCTCGGGTTGGCCACCGTCCTCATCATTTGCTTGATTTTTGCCGTGGCGGTGGGTCTGTTTCAGGGCTCCTTCACCGAAACCGTGCCGGTGACTGTGATCTCGCAACGCGCCGGCCTGGTGATGAACCCGGACGCCAAGGTCAAGCTGCGCGGCGTGCAGGTGGGCAAGGTCGCCTCGATCGACTCGCTGCCCAACGGCCAAGCGGCCATTCATCTGGCGATGGACCCGTCGCAGATGCACTTCATTCCCGGCAACGTCCTCGTCAACATCGCATCATCGACGGTCTTCGGCGCGAAGTCCGTCGAGTTGGTACCACCCGACCAACCTTCGGCCCAGCGGCTACGCGCCGGCCAGACGCTGCAGGGCCAGCACGTCATGGTCGAAATCAACACGGTGTTCCAGCAATTGGTGTCAGTGCTGAGCCACATCGACCCGCCGAAGCTCAACGAGTCGCTGGGTGCGCTGGCACAGGCGTTCAGCGGACGGGGCCCACAGCTCGGCCAGGCGCTCAGCGACCTGGATTCGTTTCTGGCCAAGTTGGAGCCGAGCCTTCCCGCATTCCGTCATGACCTCACAGTCTTGCCTGAGGTGTCCAACGCCTATGCCGACGCGGCTCCCGACCTGGTGAAGACCGCCGCGAACGCGACCCGGATCAGCAAGACGATTGTTGAGGAGCAGCACAACCTGGACGCCTTGCTGATCAGCGCGATCGGCTTGGCCGACATCGGCAACGAGGTTTTGTCGACGAACCGCGGACCCCTGACGAATGTGTTGCATCTGCTCGTGCCGACCACCGATCTGACCAATGAGTACGGCCCGGCGCTCACCTGTGGCTTCGGCGGGCTGGTGCAGCTATCTCACGGCGCGCCGTTGTCGGAGCCGAGCATCAACATCTCGGCGAGTCTCACGTGGGGCGCCGAACGTTATCGGTATCCCACGAACCTGCCCAAGGTCGCCGCGACGGGCGGCCCGCAGTGCGTGGGTATGCCCAAGTTGCCGTTCAATACGAGCCCACCCCAGCTGATTGCCGACACCGGCGCGAACCCCGTGAACTTCGGGAACCCACAGCTGTTGATCAACTCCGATCTCCTCAAGCAGCTGTTGTACGGCCCGCTCGCCGGTCCGCCACGCAATTCCGCGCAGATCGGACAACCCGGATGAGAACGCGCGCCACGCTGATCAAATTCGGCATCTTCGCGGTCGTGATGGCGTTGCTGACCGCCTTCCTGTTCTTCATCTTCGGCCAGTACCGGACGGGTTCGACGACCGAGTATTCGGCGGTGTTCTCTGACGTCTCGCGCCTCAAGCCGGGCCAGTCGGTGCGCGTCGCCGGGATCCGGGTGGGCTCGGTCAATAGCGTGTCGCTGCAACCGGACAAGAAAGTTGTGGTGAAATTCGACGCCGACCGCAACGTCGTCCTCACCGAGGGCACTAGGGCGGCGGTCCGCTATCTGAACCTGGTGGGCGATCGCTACCTCGAACTCGTCGATGGTCCGGGCTCGACCAAGCATCTGCCGGCCGGCGGTCAGATTCCGGTCAGCCGCACCGCCCCGGCACTCGACCTCGATCTGCTGCTGGGCGGACTCAAACCCGTTACCCAGGGCCTTAATGCGCGCGACGTCAACGCACTCACCTCAGGATTGTTGCAGGTCTTTCAGGGTCAGGGCGGGACTCTCGACTCGCTGTTCGCCAAGACGACGTCGTTTTCGAACGCCTTGGCCGACAACGATCAAACCGTGCAGCAATTGATCGACAACCTCAACATCGTGATCGGCACGGTCTCCAAGGACGGCAAACAGTTCTCCGGCGCGATCGATCGCCTCGAGCAGCTTGTCAGCGGGCTGTCGAATGACCGCGACACGATCGGGTCCGCCATTGACGCCCTGGACAAGGGGACAGCCTCGCTGGCGGATCTGCTGGCCGAGGCGCGCCCGCCTCTGTCCGGCACCATAGCTCAGCTGAATCGCCTGGCGCCGATACTCGATGGCGACAGGGACCGCCTCGACGCCGTACTCGGCAAGGCGCCAAAGAACTACCGCAAGTTGGTCCGACTCGGCGTGAACGGTGCCACCATCCCGTACTACCTCTGCCAGTTCGGGCTCCGCGGCACGGATCTTTCGGGTAAGACGGTGCGCGCCAATATCTTCAGGTCAGAAGCAGGAAGGTGCTCGGAACCCTAATGCTCAAGTATCGCGGAGCTGGGCTGGTCAAGCCCGGACTGATCGGCGTCGTCCTGGCGGTGATGGTCATCCTGGTGGGCCTGTCGCCCGATCGGTTCACCCAATGGGCGACGATGGTCCGCTACCAGGCGCTGTTCACCGAAGCCGGCGGTCTCGCGACCGGCAACCCCGTGATCGTGTCGGGGTTGAAGGTCGGCACGGTGTCGGACGTGAAGCTGCGCCACGGCGATGCGCTGGTGACGTTCGCGATGAAGGGCAACATCCTGCTCGGCTCGGAGACTTCCGCGCATATCCGCACCGGCACGTTGCTGGGCGAGCGAATGCTGACGGTGGAGTCCGCGGGCGGCGGCACGATGCATCCGATGACGCTGATCCCCGTCTCGCGCACGTCCTCGCCGTATTCGTTGACCGAAGCGGTCAGTGACCTGACGTCGGACACGGCCGGCACCAACACCACGGCGCTGAATCAGTCGTTGGACACGCTGGCGGCGACGCTCGACCAGATCGCACCCCAGATGGGGCCGGCCTTCGACGCGCTCACCCGGTTGTCGCGAACCCTCAACAGCCGCAACAAGAACCTGGGCGAGTTGTTCAAGAGTGCCGGCGATGTCACCGGAATACTCTCCGAACGCAGCATGCAGGTCAACAAGCTCATCCTGAACTCGGATTCCCTGCTGCAAGTGCTGGTCGCCCGCCGGCAAGAGATCGTGGACCTGCTGGCCAACACGTCGGTGGTGGCCAAGCAGCTGACGGCGTTGGTGCACGACAACGAAAGCACATTGGCGCCGACGCTGGAGCGGCTGAATCGGGTTCTCGGAGTGTTGGAGAAGAACCGCGACAACATCGGCAAAGCGCTGCCAGGCCTTGCCAAATTCCAGATCACCGTCGGTGAGGCCATTTCCGGCATGTACGCCTACCAGGCGTTCGCCCCGAACTTCCTTGTCCCGCAACTCTTCCAGGAGCTGGTCGACTACCTCTGGGGATTCCGGACCTTCGATACTGCTAAGGGCCCCGGCTCCCCATCGCCGGTACCTCGGGCACTGACCCCTTGGCCATACAACTTGATTCCGCAGTGCCCTGGTTGCACCTTGGGCGGACGGATCGGAGGATCACAATGATCTCCCGGATGCCGCGCAAGCGGGTGGCCGCGGTGACCGCGATCGTGCTCGTCGGGCTGATCGTTGCCGGGGCCGCCGTGGTCATCCGTAACACGTTCTTCGGCCCACGGACGATTACCGCCTACTTCACCGTCGCCACCGCGATCTATCCCCATGACGAGGTGCGGGTTTCGGGTGTCAAAGTCGGCAGCATCAAATCCATTCAGCCGCAAGGCACTCAGGCCAAGATGGTCCTCAAGGTCGACCGCGACGTGCCCATTCCGGCGGACGCGAAGGCGGTGATCGTCGCCCCGAATCTGGTGGCCGCCCGCTACGTCCAGCTCTCACCGGCCTACCGCGATAGAGGGCCGGTCATGCGCGATGGCGCAGTCATACCGGTCGAACGCACCGCAGTGCCGGTCGAGTGGGACGAGGTCAAAACCCAGTTGATGCGGCTGGCAACGGATCTGGGACCCAAGAGCGGGGTATCGGGCACATCCGTGGGGCGGTTCATCGACAGCGCCGCCAACGCGTTGGACGGCAACGGCGACAAGCTGCGCCAAACGCTCGGTCAATTGTCAGGCGTAGGCCGGATCCTCGCCAACGGCAGTGGCAACATCGTCGACATCATCAAAAACCTGCAGACCTTCGTCGCCGCGCTGCGCGACAGCAATGTCCAACTCGTGCAGTTCAACAATCGCCTTGCCACGCTCACCAGCGTGGTCAATGACAGCAAATCGGATTTGGACGCGGCGTTGACCGATCTGTCGACGGCGGTGGGCGAAGTGCGGCGATTCATCGCCGGGACCCGCAACCAGACCAGCGAGCAGATCGCCCGGTTGGCCGATGTCACGCAGAACCTGGTCGATCACCACATGGCCCTGGAAAACATTCTGCACGCGGCGCCGAACGCGTTCGGCAACTTCTTCAACGACTACAACGCCGACACCGGAACGATCGTGGGTGGCTTCGGGCTGATGAACATGGCGAATCCCACCTGGGGCGGTCAGGTTCTGCTGTCCACACCGGGCTGCACGCAAATCGGCGCCATCGAGAACATCACCGCGGTCGAATCGGGCAAGCTGTGCTCGCTGTTCCTTGGTCCTGGATTGCGGCAGACGAGCTGGAATAACTCGCCGATTCCCATCAACCCGTTCATCGCCAAGTCAATCGACCCGGGCAGGGTTCTCTACACCGAACCGCGCCTGGCCCCCGGCGGCGAGGGGCCGAAACCCGCGGCCCCTGAGATCCCGCCGGCGGTGTCGGCGTACACCGGCCTGCCGGGTGATCCGGTGGGACCGCCGGGGGCGGTGCCGCCGGAGCGGATACCGGGCGCGGCGATGCCGCTGCCGCCGCCACCGTCGACACCGATGCCACCACCTCCGGCGCCCACCGTGTCGGGCATGCTGCTGCCAGACGGAGGGCCACAACAATGATCGCCCGGGTAGTCGCCAGGCGCGTGTTCACCGTCGGCTGTTGCGTGGTGTTGACGGCCACGGGATGCGCATTCCACGGCCTGAATTCACTACCCCTGCCCGGCGCGGTCGGACGCGGGCCGGGGGCCAACATCTACCACGTCGAGCTCCCGAATGTCGGCACGATGGAATCGAATTCGCCGGTGATGATCGACGACGTCGTCGTTGGCAGTGTCGGTGCGATGAGGGTGCAGGGCTGGCACGCCGACGTCGAGATCTCGGTCAAGCGCGATGTGGTGGTCCCGGCCAATGTGGTAGCCACCGTCGGCCAGACCAGTTTGCTCGGCTCGATGCATCTGGAGCTCAATACCCCGCTCGGACAATCGGGAAGCGGACGGCTGCAGCCGGGGGCAACCATCCCGCTGAGCCGGTCGTCGGCCTACCCGTCGACCGAGCAAACGCTCTCGTCGCTCGGCGCGGTCGTCAACGGCGGCGGATTGGGACAGATCGGGGAGGTCATTCACAATTTCTCGGCCGCCCTGTCCGGGCACGAGGGCGCGGTGCGTGATCTCATTACCCGCCTGGACACCTTCGTGGGGACACTGGACGACCAGCGGGACAACCTCGTCGCCTCCATCCAGGCGCTGAATCGGCTGTCGGCCAACTTCGCCGACCAGCGCGACGTTGTCACCGAAGCGCTGCGCAAGATACCGCCGGCGCTCGAGGTGTTGATCAAGGAGCGGCCGCGTCTGACGGCCGCGCTGGATCATCTTCGGGTCTTCAGCAACACCGCCACGCGGCTGGTCAACGACGCGCAGGCCGACTTGGTCACGAACCTCAAAAACCTGGAGCCGACCATCAAAGCGCTCGCCGACGTCGGACCGGAGTTCGGCGCGGCCATCTCGGCGGCGTTCGTGTTCCCGTTCACCCAGAACTTCGTCGACCGAGCGGTCCGAGGCGATTTCTTCAACCTGCATTTCGATTTTGACCTGACGATTCCACGGCTCAAGAAGGGATTGTTCCTGGGAACCCACTGGGGGCAACTGGACATGCCGGTGCCACCGGTGCCGGGCGACCCGTATCGCATGAATTACACACTCGATCCTCTGCATAGCCCGCTGAGGCCACCGTGGGTCGATCCCGACGCGTTGCCGCTGCCGCCACCACCGCCGGGTGCGGCTCCGCTGCCCGGCCCACCGCCGGCTGCGGGACCGGGACCGGGAAATTATGGACCGCTGCCCGGGCCTGCTCCGGGTGCGGCCCCGCTGCCCGGACCTGCTTCGGGTGCGGCCCCGCTGCCCGACGCGGGTCTCGGCCAAACGGCGCCGCCCGCAGAGGCGCCGCCGGCGGGAGCGGGTGGATAGATGCTGACGCGCTTCGTTCGTATCCAGCTGGCGATTTTCGTGATCGCCGGAATCATTGGCGTGATTGCGATGGTCCTCTTCTACATCCAAGCGCCGACCTTGCTGGGCATCGGCCGGATGACGGTGACGCTGGAGCTGCCGGCCACCGGCGGCCTGTACCGGTTTTCCAACGTGACCTACCGTGGGGTTCAGCTCGGCAAGGTCACCTCGGTGGGTTTGACGCCGACCGGCGCGAAAGCGACGCTGTCGCTGAGCACTTCACCCAAGGTGCCCGCTGACCTCACAGCGCAGGTGCTCAGTGTCTCCGCGGTGGGTGAGCAGTACGTGGACCTGCGGCCCAAAACCGATTCGCCGCCCTATCTGCACGACGGCTCGGTAATCGCCGTGCGCGACACGACGATTCCGCAGCCGGTCGCCCCAATGCTCGAACAGGTCAATGCCTTGGTCCAAAGCATCCCGAAGACCAAACTCGGACAACTGCTCGACGAGTCCTTCCAGGGCTTCAACGGTTCCGGTTACGACCTGGGGTCGTTACTCGATTCCTCGAAGACTTTGTCCCGCGACGCAAACGGCGTCGTCGATCGGACACGAGCGCTCACCGAGGACACCGCCCCGCTGCTGGATACCCAAGCGAGCACCACCGATTCGATCAGGAAGTGGGCACACAGCTTCGCCGGCATCTCGGATACGCTGGTGGATAACGATTCCCACTTCCGCACCATCTTGGAGAAGGGCCCTGACACCGCGAACGAAGCTTCGCGTCTTCTCGAGCAAATCAAACCGACGCTGCCAGTCCTGCTTGCCAACCTGACCACCATCGGGCAGATCGGCGTCACCTACCACCCCTCACTCGAGCAGCTACTGGTGTTGCTACCGTCGGGTGTTGCTGTCGAGCAGGCCGCTCAGGGTGAAAACCACCCCGACGGTAGGGCATACGGCGACTTCGCGGCCACGGTCGACGATCCGCCTATTTGCACGGTCGGCTTCATGCCCCCCAACACCTGGCGATCCCCGGACGACCTCACCGACATCGACACACCCGACGGGTTGTATTGCAAACTCCCGCAGGATTCACCGATCGCGGTTCGTGGCGCCCGCAACTATCCCTGCATGGGCCACCCGGGCAAGCGCGCACCGACCGTCGAAATCTGCAACAGCGACAAGCCGTACATGCCGCTGGCGATGCGCCAGCACACCCTCGGTCCCTATCCGCTGGACCCGAATCTGTTGTCCCAGGGTGTCCCGCCCGATGACCGGATCACTACCAATGACAGGATTTTCGGCCCGGTCGAGGGGACGCCACTACCGCCGGGGGCGGTGCCGCGCGGCGCCCCTGCGGGGCCGCGGGGGGAAAATCCACCGCCGGGCACGGTTGGGGCCGCTGTTCCCCCGGTGCCGTCTTCGGGACCCCCAGCGTTGGCGCCGATGTCGAGAATGTCGGCGGACCTTCCGCCTATCGCGCCACTCGATGTCCCTGCGGCGGGAGAACTTCCGCCGCCGCCCGCAGCGCCGGCCCCGCCTCCAGTCCCGCTCGTTCCTCCCGGCCCTGCACCGGCCGAGGGGGCCGACGGCGGAGGACCCAAGGCTGCGCCAAGCTCGTTCGGAGGCAACGCATCTAAGCCCGCGCCCTCGGTCGTGGTGGCGAAGTACGATCCGCACACGGGTCGTTATGTCGGTCCCGACGGAAAGTTGTATCAGCAGTCGGATCTCGTTGCTCCGAAAGCGCCCAGGACGTGGAAGGACATGCTGCCCACCTGAATTCGCCCGGAGACGAAGCGGCCCCAGGGGCGGGCAATCAGGTCACGACGGCGCGGTCAGGAAAGCTGGTCGAGACGCAACGGCATCGTGATGTCAAGCCACTGGTTTTGCCCGCAGGCACCGCTTGGACCGACCGTCTTGTCCTTACCCGCGAAAACCCGCGACCCGACTTGGAATCCACCATTGTCGTTCACCGGGTAGAAGAAGTATTGCTGTTGTCCGGGGAACGCGGTGCCGTCCTCGCACCGCTCCCAGTTCAGGACTTCGCGTCTGATCTTCCACATCTCCCCATCATTCATAAACAGCGCCGCACTCCATCCCTGGTCGCTCTTCACCGTGCCATGGCATTCCTGGGTTGACTCGCACGTCGAGGTGATGGTCCATACTTGGTAGACCGTCGGTTCGCCGAAATACTGATCGTTTCTCTGGGCATAGTCGCCGATGGACGTGGCGCGGAAAGTCCCATTGATGGCCACGTCTTCCTTGGTTATTGCCTGGGCTGTGGGTGCAGTGCCCAAACCGCCGAATGCAGTGGCAGCCAACAGCGTTGCGGTGGTGAGTGTTTTGACTGAACGCATCAGGTGCTCCTCGAAGCGCGTAATTCGAGAGTGCCTATGGCACCTTTTCCGCCGTCGGTTGCGGCGTTCTCGAGCGATGACGTTACACCGCTTTGGCCCGCCAGATAATGGTTAGGACAACATCTGTCGCGCTCATCCGGACGGGTCGAATTTCGCGATCAGCCAAGAACCGTTGACCTTGGTCAGCGTGACCAAGACGCTGCTCTGCGTCGTCTCGGGGTCTTTCTTTTGCACGCTTGCGGTGGTCTGGTCGACGAACACCAGCACGATGGCCGAATCGGCATGCAATTCCGAGACTGCGGCCCGAATAACCTTGGCCGTCGCCGTGAGTCGTCCCTTCTGCGCCGTCGGCGCGATGACTTCGTCGGCGAATTTGCTGTAGTAGGCCAGGAAGTCGCCGGTGAGATGCGATTTCGCGTTGTTGAAATCGCGATTCCAATGGTCATAGGAATACGACAATGCCGCCACGGTGCCATCCGACGCCGCCTGGATCGCCCGGTTCGCCGCCGCGTCGCCAACCTGCTGATCCGGCCGGTACAGGATGAAGTACACCCCAGCGGCGACTCCCACGGCGGCGATAACCAGCGTTGTCGCGACGATCGAACGCCACCTTGCCAAATACCGGCGGGCCCGACGCCGAATCGCAGCCGGCCGCCCCTCCTGGTCGACACTTGGAATCGGCGGGCCGTCACTGTCGTTCTCGGTGCCGTCCTGCGAGGAGCCATGTTCGACAGTCATCGCAGGAAATCAACTTTCGACATCTTGAGCTTGCCGCCGTCGCGGTCCAAATTGACACTGAGGCGAAACAGGGCCGGTGGTGGTTTGGCGTTGTCGGGCCCAATGGGATCGGTTTTCGCCGCCACAAGCACGACTCCCGAATTGTCGCTCACCGACTGGACCGCGACGGCTTCAACGGTGACCCTGGTGCCGACCTTCGTCTCCTCGGCCTTATTGACTAGCAGCGTCGACAGCACAGACAGCTGATTCTTCTGGTCGCCCGTGGAGGCATCGATCGAGCGCTGGACATCCTCTTTGGCATGAGCGGGGTCAATCGACATGAATGCCGTGATCCCTTGCCGGGCAGCTGCACTGAACTCCGCGGTGAGCTGACGGTTATGCAGCGCGATGTGGTGCTGCCACAGCATGAAGCCGCTCGCCCCGAGAGAAGCGGAGAAGAGCATGATGCCGATGCCGGCGGCTACTGTTCGCCGCTTTGGGCGCCGGAGCCATCGCGGCCGCCTGGGACGCCGCGGCAACCGTAACCGTTTCCGGATCGACGCCGCGGGGCGCTGCTCGACATCTTGGGCATCGTCGGCCGGGTCCCCGCTTTCGGCTGCCCCGCGCAGGCTTTCCAGGCGTGCCCGAGCCGCTCGGGCACGCGCTTCAGCTTGGGCGACTTCGTCTTCCGCGTCCACTTCCGAGAGGTCGGCCTCAGGCCCGTCCGGATCGCGCACGGAGAGCGAGCTTATCACTTCGGCCCGGGCTCAATGGCGCCGTCGGCCAGCCGCCCCCGCGGCTCTCAAATGCGGAAATGCTCGCCCCGCGGGGGAACGTGACGCAGCCGCGTCCAGTGCCTCGGCGCCGACGGCCGTGCGGGCCGACTGATCTTCTCCAACCAGGAGAATTTTCTTTTCGGGTGTGGCAGAGTAATCGGGTGCGATCAATCGTGGCTCTGGTTGCCGCATCGCTCAGCGCCGGTGTGGTGGCGGCGCCGCCAGCCTCGGCGGGGCCGACCGGCTGCGACTACCCGGCCTGCACCCCGGGCATCATGCCCCATCAGGTTCTGGGCGCGCCGTGCGACAACACCAGCTACTACGCGTTCGGTGTCGCCGACGGATACGTTTCCTTCGCCTCGGAGCCCGGGCGGCTGATGTTCTGCGGCTCGCCGCGCAGATATCAGCCGCGGTGGTTCCGGTCACCGCCGATGGCGGGAGTCAAGGAAGAAAACGCGGATTGCCAGAACTATCTGAACTACGTCGCGCAGGCGCCCGATGGCCTGTTCCTGATCTGCATCGCCCACGACGGCATAGAGAGCTGGGTCCGCGCCGACACATAGCCGACTCAGTCATGGGGTGCACGAGGCAGACCGAGTAGGCGCCGGCTCAAGTCGGTAACCCGATCGAGCAAAGTGTCGTCGTCGATGTCGGCAACCAGCGGATGCATGACCGCGGTGCTGAGCGCGCCGGAGAACATGGCCGCCTCGATCCGCCCGTCCAGACCCGCATCACTCAGCAGTACCTGGTACAAACGGTCCATGAAAAGTTGAAACGGCTTGTGCTCGGCCAGCAATCGGACGACGACGGGGTCGAACTGCAGCGTGCGCACCAACCGGCGGTCGCGCACGGCCATCTCAACCACCCGCACCAATAGGGCATCGCGCGCTTGGGGGCCGTCGTCGTATGCTTCGGCCTCCTCGAGCGCCGGTTCGAGCCGACCGAGTTCACGCTCGGTCACGGCGATGACGATCTGCTCTTTAGTCCGGAATTGGTGGTAGACAGCGGCTTTCGTGATTCCGACGGCATCGGCGATCATCTGCAGTGACGTACCGCTGACACCGTGTGTGGCGATCAGATCCAACGCGGCATCGAGTACCCGCGTCCGAGCCGGGCTGTGCTCGATGAGCCAGAATTGCTCACCGGTGACCGGCTGCCGTGCTGTTCCCACGCACCGAGACTAGACGACGCTATTGACCCTGGCTAGCCGATCGGCTAGCTTCGCTCACTAGCCGGGTTCCGGCAGCGATTTCGTGCGGGGAAGGAGTACCGATGTCCGACGTCGGCGTAAACGATGCGGGCAGTAGCCCATCTGCCCGAAGCGCTTACCGGCGGACCGAGGGCGAGCTGATCCTGCTCTGGACATTGCCGGCGGCGCTGATCCTCTGGATCGCCGCCTTCCTCCTATTCCCGGGATTCGACCCGCCGATGTCACCCACCATGCCGGCAGAGCAGGTGGCCGCCTTCTACCGCGATCCGGGGCACATTCCGCAGATCCGTTCCAGCATGATCCTGTTCAACTGGTTCGGGGTGTGCCTCGTGCCGATACTGGCGCTGATCGTGCTGCAGATCCGCCGCATGGCGCACCGGACGCCGATCTTTTCCTACGCCATGCTCGGGTGCGCGGCCGGCGGCCCGACGCTGTTTCTCGTCGCCGACGTCTGCTGGCTGCTGGCCGCCTTTCGCCCGGAGCGCAGCCCCGAACTGACGCAGCTGCTCAACGATCTCGCCTGGATCACCTTCACCATCCTGGTCCCGTTTTTCATCGGTCAATGCGTAATCTTGGCGCTGGCAATCTATTTCGATGACCCGTCCCGTCCGGTGTTCAACCGCTGGGTGGCAAACTTCAATCTTCTGGTGGCGGCCGCGCTGGTGCCGGCGACGTTCGTCGGCGCGTCGTTGACCGGCCCGCTGGCCTGGGATGGCGTGCTGTCGTTCTGGGTGAAAAACGTGGCCATCGCGCTCTGGATCATTGTGATGGGCGTCGTGTTGGGACGGGCCGTGTATCGTGAGCGCGCCGAATCTCGCGGGCGCTCAGATGAATTGATCACCGCATGAGCGCGGTGGTCGCACCGCCGGCGTCCCCGGCCACGCCGCCCGCGGGCCCCCTGCACCACCGAATCGGTTGGCACCTGAGGCGCGACCCCAAGCGAGAGCTGTGGTTGGCGTGGGGGGTGCTCATGGTGTTCTACAGTCTTTTCTTCCCGATGTTCTTCATCGTGGCGCAAGTTCAGCCGCCGCCGGAGCCCACTTGGGACCTCACGACCCAAGCTCACTGGTTTTCCGAACGGCACCTCGGCATACCCGTCGGCTTCGGGGTCATCTTCGCCATCAGCGGCATGATCGCGGTCAACAACGCCCTCATCGCTTACTCGATGCGGCGCATGTCGGTCAGCCGCGCGTTCGCTTACTCCTATCTGCTCATCTACTCGCTCAGCGCGGTTCCCGGCATGCTGCTGCTCAACATCGCCCTGATCGTCGGCACGCTGCGACCCAACCGCGACCCCGAGGCGATCGGTTGGCTCTATGACTTCGCCTTCTTGTCTTTCGACGGAACCATGGGAGTCTTCCTGATCGGCTCGCTGATCTGGATGGTGGCGATCTTGCTGGACAGGAATCGCGTATTCCCCAAGTGGTTCGGCTACCTCAACCTGTGCAACGCGCTGACCGAGGTGGTCGTGGCGCCCTGCTGGATCTTCCGGCGCGGCGTGTTCGCGTGGGACGGCGAGATCGCTTGGTGGCTGGACATGGTCGTCTTCGGGGTTTACCAGGTCACGTTCATCGTCATGCTGTTTCAGATGATCCGACGTGAAGACTTCGGTACCGGACCGCTGCCTGAGCTGCCGCGAAAGAAGGCGGTTGCGCGATGACAGACCTCGCCGAAGAGCGCGGACGCGCCAGGGCCGTGCCCGGCCAACCCGACATGTGGGCCTTCGTATTGTTCGAAACCCTGGTTTTCACAGGATATTTCGCCTTCTACCTGTTCGCCCGGGGCCGCAATCCTGAGCTCTTCTTGCACTCGCAGGCGCACCTCGACCTGCGCATCGGAGTCTTCAATACTTTGATTTTGTTGCTCAGCTCGTGGTCAGTGGCGCGGTGTGTTCAGTCGGCACGCGCCGGTGCTTACCGCGCGGCTCTCAGGGATGTCGTCGTCACGGCAGGATTCGCCGTAGTGTTCCTGTTTTTCAAGGTGTTCGAGTGGGCGCGGTTGGTCCAAGCGGGGAACGGCATAGGCCGCAACGACTTCTTCATGTACTACTTCTTCCTCACCGGGATCCACTTCGTTCACCTGCTGATCGGCTTCGTCGTCCTGGGCGTCGTCGTCTACCAACTCATGAGTCCGGCGCGGCGCTCCCAGGAAATCGTCGAAACCGGCGCAACGTATTGGCACACCGTCGATTTCCTATGGGTGCTCATCTTTGCGCTGCTTTACGTGGTGAGGTGAGCGGGTGAAATTCAACAAGAGGTTGCTGTTCGTCTGGGTGATCCTGGCCGCGCTGACGCTGGCTTATCTGGGGATAGATCACTCCGCCGGCGGACTGCTGAAGTCCAGCGCGGTGGTGACGTCGAGCGTCATCGTCATCGCACTTATCAAGGTGCGCATCATATTTCGCGAGTTCATGGAGGTGCGAGACGCCCCGGTCCTGCTGTGCCGACTCACCGACGCGTGGGTGGTGCTGATCGCCGTCGTCTTGCTCGGCAGCTACTTCGTCGGAATGCAGGTCCGGTAGCGCTCGCCAGTGGCGAGTGTTCCTAGGCCACCGGAGCGACCGCGTCCGCGGTGGTGAACGTCAGGTGCAGCTCGCTCAGTCCACGCAGGATGTAGGTCGGCTCGTAGGTGTAACGACGATCGGCGGCCGGCCCGTGATGGGCCTCGTTGATTTCAATGTGCGGCATCCGGTCCAGGATGCGCTCGATCGACACACGCCCCTCGACGCGGGCGAGCGGACCGCCGGGGCACGAGTGCACACCACGGGCGAACGCCATGTGTTCGCGAACGTTCTTGCGGCGCAAGTCGAACTCGTGCGGGTTCTGGAACCGGCGCGGGTCGCGGTTGGCGGCGCCCGGCAGGATCATCACCACGGTGCCCGCGGGGATGTCGACACCGCCGACGGTGGCTGCCTTGCGGGCCAGCCGCGAGTCGCTCTTGACGGGGCTGTCCATCCGCAGCGATTCCTCGATGAACCCGGGGATCAGGCTGCGGTCCTCGCGCAACTGTTGCTGGATATCGGGCCGGTCACCGAGAACTTGCAGGGCGGCGCTGAGCAGCTTCGCCGTGGTTTCCTGGCCCGCGGCGAAGAGGAAGGTCGCCGAGCGGACGACCTCGATCACCGGGGGCGTCGATCCGTCCGGGTACTTCGCTTCCGCCAGGAAGGTGAGCACGTCGCCGCGAGGCTCGCGGCGCCGATCCTCGATGTAGTTACAGAACTTGTCGTCGAGCCACTCCAGGGGGTTGATGCCCACCGACTCGTGGTCCAGGGCGCCCACCCGCGCGCCGGGCCGGTCGGCGCCCAAGACGGTGCGGAACTCCTTGTGGTCCTCCTCCGGGACGCCGAGCAGGTCGGCAATCACCAAGGTGGCGAAGGGCTTGGAATATTCGGCGATGAACTCGCACTCACCGAGGCTGAGGAATTCGTCGAGCTGACGGTCGGCGAGGCGCCACATGAACTCCTCGTTCTGCTTCAGCCGGCTCGGGGTCAGCAGCTTGGCGAGCACCGACCGTGCCTTGGTGTGGTCGGGCGGGTCCATGGTGACCATGTGCTCGTTCATCGGAAAGGAGCTGCGGTGCGCATCGATCTGCGGGCCGATGTCGTCGCCTTCGGGCGTGAACGGTAACGGCGGGAAGGGCCCACCGAGGGCGACGATGTTGGAGAAAGTGTCCGGGTCCTTGTAGATCTCGCAGGCTTCGTCGTAGCCGGTGACGGCGATGACCCCGTAGTGCGGCAGGCGCAACACCGGATTTTGACTGCGCAGGTAGTCGAAGTAAGGGTGCGGATCTGGGACCAGTGACGGATCGGTGAAGAAGTCGATCGAGTCGAAGGTGCTCATCGGATTGCGTCTCCCTGGGCTGCGTTTACCGGCGGTATTCGGCGGCAAGCTGTACCGCCGCCCGATTTCGAGATCGAAAATGTGCTGAGCACCTGCTTAGCATGGCGGTAATGTCAGGGTCAAGGTCGCAACGCCACGCCACGATACGATCCGTGTGGTCGGCACGGGATGGCACACAGTACGGAGCAGGGACATGACATCGGCCCGCAGAATCGGGGCGCCGGACGCGAAAAACCGCGGCTTGTTGCTCGATGCCGCCGAGCGGCTGATGCTCGAGGAAGGCTATGCCGCGGTCACCTCGCGCCGCCTCGCGAACAAGGCCGGGCTGAAGCCTCAGCTGGTGCACTACTACTTCCGCACCATGGAGGAGCTGTTCCTGGAGGTCTTCCGTCGCCGGGCGGAGGAAGCGCTCGAAGTGCACGCGCAAATGCTGAAGTTGCCGCAGCCGCTGTGGGCGCTGTGGCGATTCGGCACGGACCCCGCGTTCACGCGGATTTCGATGGAATTCATGGCACTGGCCAATCACCGCAAAGAGATGCGGGCCGAAATCGCTTATTACGCAGAGCGTTTCCGCGAAGAGCAGCGCCAAGCGGTGGCGACAGCGCTGGAGCGCTACGGCTCCAGAATTCAAGACGAAGGCCAAGACATCGACATCCCTCCGGTCGTGTGGACGGTGTTGATGAGCAGTCTGTCGCGCTTTCTGGTACTCGAGCAGGCGATCGGTATGTCCGCCGGACACGCCGAGACGTTGGAATTGGTGGAGAACTACTTGCGCCGCCTGGAAGGCGAGCCGCAGCCGATCGAGGGCGTACCGCAGACCTGGGTGGTTCACCAATTCCGCAGCGAGCAGAGCACGCCTTTGGGACCGTCCTTGGATACGACGACGGCGCCGTCTACCGCCAGATCGCAGTGAAGTCCCGGCGTGCCGGGCTCCGTGCCCGTGCTCGCCACGACCATCGCGTAATGGTCGGGGTCCGACATCTCCAGATCGAAGCCCCATGGCTTGCCCGGGGCCAGGTCGACGTCGACGTGCGGTGTGAACGAGTAGGGGTTGTGGCTGTAGTCGGAGAATTTGTCCGGCTGGTGGTCCAGGTAGTAGATGCTCGTATAGATCGGATTCTGTGCCGAGACGCTGTACCTGACGTGATGCATGACCGGGTCGGCATGTGCCCGTCCGCTTCCCACCAGCACGCCCGCCGATGTCAATAGAGCAGCCAACGACACGACGGAGCCGACGCCCATCACTGTCCTGGTTGTGGTCATGACGCTCCTCCGGCGGCCGGGCGCGGTTTGTTGTTGCGGTTCATCACCCGTTCTGCGGCCTGCCAGTGCGGGTCGGCAACCCAAAGCCGTGCGAAGGATGCTATCGCCTCCTCAGGGGAAACTCCGCGGATTACGCGCTTTACCTCGGCCGCCGGGCGGCGGGTCAGCGACCTCGCGATGGCTCGCCAACCCTCGTCGGGTGAATCGAAGACGCCGCGGGGCACGACCTGGTCCACTAGGCCGATGCGTTCGGCGTCGAAAGCGGTGAGGGCGGTTCCGGAGCCGGCCAGCAGCAGCGCCCTGCTCTTTCCGACCAGCGCGGCCAGTCGCTCGGCCCCGCCCCAGGCAGGCATGATCTCCAGCTGTACTTGGTTGAAGGCGATCTTGATGTCGTCGGCGGCTACCCGGATGTCGGCGGCGACAGCGACTTCGGCACCGCCACCGAACGCGTGGCCGTTGAGCGCGGCGATGACCGGTGCGGGGAAGTCCGCCAGCTGGTCGCAGATGGACCGCATCCGCCGGGCCATGGCCGCGGCGTCCTGCTCGGTCCGCAGCGCGCTCAGTTCCTTGAGGTCGCCGCCGGAGACGAAAGCTTTGTCTCCGGCGCCCTTGATCACCAGCGCTTCAGCGCCTTCCGCCGCAACGAGCGCCTTCTCCAGCTGGTCCATAGTGTCCAGACCGATGGCGTTGCGTGCCTGCGGGCGATCGATGGTGACCACCGCCAACCCGGCATCGATCTCCAGGTCCACCATGTGTATCGCTCCTCGACAAGAACACGATATTGGCATTCTCTTTTCGCGAGAATAACATCATCGCTGCAGGCCCAAGAACTTCAGCCAGTGAGGATAGAGGTGATCCGATGCGGAACCGAATGGTGGCCGCCGCGGCGGTCCTTGCCGTTGCCTTGGTTGGGGCGTGCACGTCGCGGTCGCCGAGCCAAATCGCCAGCACCGCATCGGTGACCGTCAACGGCAACGACCGCAGTTTTCACGTTGTGAAATGCAGTCAGAGGGAATGGACCCGGACGATCGAGATCGGCAGCGACTTTGCCGGAGCCAAGGTCGTGATCGACGAGAGTGCGCAACCGGCGACGGCCGAGTCGGTACACATCCAGAACCTGGGTGGCTTCAGCGGAATGTACTCCCGGGGCGGCGACGGGGAGGCCGGCATGAGCATGACCGGTGACAAATTCACCGTCAGCGGGACCGCCAACGGCTACCTGACCGCCAAACCCGGTGAACCGGCTACCGCCACGTACAAGATTTCCGTGGCGTGCTGAGCACGCCGAACCGCGATCCGGGGACCCACGTTGCGATTACGCGCGGGTAGAGAATAGTATTCTCATAAATTGCGAAGGAGGATTTCATGGGCCAGTTGTCGCACAAGGTGGACGTCCCGTTCCCGATCTTTGACGCGGATAATCACCTCTATGAGCCGCCGGAGGCGCTGACCAAGTTCCTGCCCAAGGAGTACAAGGACTACGTCCAGTACGTGCAGATCAACGGTCGCACCAAGATTGCCATCCGCGGCCAGATCAGCAACTACATCCCCAACCCGACCTTCGAGGTCGTTGCCCGGCCGGGCGCCTGGGAGGAGTACTTCAAGTACGGCAACCCCGACGGCAAGACCAAGCGCGAGCTGTTCGGCGAGCCGATGCGCGCGATCCCGGCGTTCTTCGAGCCCGGCCCGCGCCTGGAGACGATGAACGAGCTGGGCCTGGACAAGACCCTGATGTTCCCGACCTTGGCCAGCCTCCTGGAGGAGCGTCTGCGTGACGACCCGCTCGCCATCCACGTTCTGGTCCACGCCCTGAACGAGTGGCTAGACGAGGTCTGGGGCTTCAACTACCAGAACCGCATCTTCACCACACCCGTCATCACCCTGCCGATCGTCGAGAAGGCGATCGAGGAGCTGGAGTGGGCGGTCAAGCGTGGCGCCCGCGCCATCCTGGTTCGCCCGGCGCCGGTCCCCGGCTTCCGCGGTCCGCGGTCGTTCGCGGTGCCAGAGTTCGACCCGTTCTGGGAGCGGGTTGTCGAACACGACGTGCTGGTCGGCATGCACTCCAGCGACAGCGGTTACTCCCGGTACACCTCGGAGTGGGACGGCGCCGACCAGGAGATGCTGCCGTTCCAAACCAACGCGATGGGCATCCTCAACGAGTGGCGGCCGATCCAGGACTCGGTCGGGTCATGGGTGATTCACGGCGCGCTCTACCGCCACCCGAAGCTGAAGGTCGCGATCGTCGAAGCCGGCTCGAAGTGGATGACCCCGCTGCTGGACGGCTTGGCCGAGGTCTTCCGCAAGGCCCCGGAGGCCTTCCCGAGCGACCCCGTCGAGATGGTCAAGAGCCGGATTCACGTCAGCCCGTTCTTCGAGGACGGCATCGACGATCTGGTCAACCTCGTCGGTGTGGATCAGGTGCTGTACGGCTCGGACTGGCCGCACCCCGAGGGGCTGGCGGAGCCGACCTATTACATCGAGGCGCTGTCACACCTGTCGGTCGACGACCAGGCAAAGATCATGGGCGGCAACCTCGGTCGGCTCGTCACGGTGTGACGCGTAGCCGCCGGTCGGCGACGATGCAGAGCGCGAAGCGCGATGAGGAGGAGTCGGCCAATCGAACCTGAGTGGCAGACCATCCCGGAGATGGTCCTCAGCGCAGCGGACCGCTTCGGCGACGCGGAAGCGGTCGTTGACGGTTCGCTGCGCTTGACTTTCAGGCAGGTTGACGAGCGAATTCGTTGCGCCGCAGGCGCTTTCGCTGACCTTGGCATCGAAAAGGGCGACCGGGTCGCGATCTGGGCACCGAATTCGGCCGAGTGGATCATCGCCGCGTTCGGGTTGCTCACCGCGGGCGGTGTGCTCGTCCCGGTCAACACGCGGTTCAAGACCGAAGAAGCCGGCGACATTATCGTCCGCAGCACCGTGAAGGCCGTCCTGGTCCAAGAGGGTTTTCTGAACCAGGATTACACCGCGCCCGCCGGGGTGCCGGTCATCGACCTGAAGTCCGACTTCCTGTCCAGTGGTTCGCCATTCGAGCGTCCGGTGAGTGGCACCGACACCTCGGACATCATCTTCACCTCGGGCACGACCGGGCGCCCCAAGGGGGCGATGCTCAACCACGGTCAAACGCTGCGCATGTACGAGGAATGGGCGACGCTTGCGGATTTACGCGAGGGTGACCGCTATCTGCAGATCAACCCGTACTTCCACACGTTCGGGCTGAAGGCCGGCCTCGTGACCTCTTTCCTGCGCGGTGCGACGATGCTGCCCGTCGCGGTGTTCGACGTCGACACGGTGGTGGATTTGATTGAACGCGAACGCATCACGATGCTTCCCGGACCGCCGACGCTGTATCACTCGTTGCTGACGGTGGGGGACAAGTCCAGGCTGTCGTCGTTGCGTGCGGGAGTGACCGGCGCCGCTGACATCCCGGTCGAACTGGTGCGTCGCATCCATGACGAACTGCCGTTCAAGACGTTGATGACCGGTTACGGCCTGACCGAGGCCGGCAACGTCACCCTGTCTTTGCCCGGCGATTCGTTCGAGGATGTCGCGACCACCGCGGGCATGCCGTGCGAGGGGGTCGAGGTGCGCATCGCCGAGGACGGCGAGGTGCTGGTCCGTGGCTACGGAGTCATGCAGGGATATCTCGACGAACCGGAGGCCACTGCCGAAGCGATCGACCGCGATGGCTGGCTGCACACCGGAGACCTCGGAGACTTCACGGAGACAGGGCGGCTGCGCATCGTAGGCCGCAAGAAGGACATGTTCATCGTCGGCGGCTTCAACGCCTACCCGGCCGAGATCGAGGGCTTCTTGCTCAACCACCCGGCCGTCGCGCAGGCCGCGGTCATCGGTGTCCCCGACGAGCGGATGGGCCAGGTCGGCAAAGCATTTGTGGTCCGCAACGGCGATGTCGGTGCCGATGAATTGATCGGCTGGTGTCGTGACCGTATGGCCGGATTCAAGGTGCCGCGCACGGTAGAGTTCCTCAACTCACTCCCACTCAACGCGACGGGGAAAGTGATGAAGGACCAACTCCGATGAACAACGGCGACATCCATTCGATGGTGATCGCGTCGGACTATCGCGTCCCCGATCCCACCCGGGTATGGCCGCTGCTGAAACGCAACAAGGCCGCCCTGGCCGATATCGGCGCACACCACGTGTTGGTCTACACCTCAACCCGCGATCACGGCCGGGTGCTGGTGATGATCGGCGTTCACAGCCGCGAGCCGATCGTAGAGCTGCTGCGGTCCCGGGTCTTCTTCGATTGGTTCGACGAGGCCGGCGTCGAAGACATTCCCGCGGTCTTCGCCGGCGAGATCGTCGACAGGTTCATCGCGCAGCCACCGAAACTCCTGGCGGCGCCCGGCATCGTGGTGGCTGCCATCGCGTCCGTCAACGACGTGTCCCTGCTGACCTCCGAAGTCAGCACGGCGATCGACAGGTTCACCACCGCCGGCATCCGAAAGACGTGGGTGTTTCAGGCTTTCGACGACGATCACGAGGTGCTGATCCTGCAGGAGTTCCCCGACGAGGAAAGCGCGCGGCACTGGATCGACCACCCCGACGCGGCGGCGCAATGGATGTCGGGTGCGGGCATCGGTGCCTACCCACCTTTGTTCGTCGGCCGATTCTTCGACATGATGCGCATCGAGGCGGACTGAGGATCCGCCCGTGTTCGTGTGCCTGTGTAACGGAGTCACCACTCAGACGGTGACCGAAGCCGTTTCATGCGGAGCGTCGACCACGAAGGAAGTCGCCCAGGCGTGCGGTGCGGGAGCCGATTGCGGACGCTGCCGTCGCACGGTGCAGGCCATCCTGCGATCGTCCAGTCCGGACCGAACCCCGAACTCGCGCTAGCTCTTCAGCGGCGCGGACTGCCATCCGGTGATGTCGGTTGAACGAGTTCGACCAGCAGGTCGGGGATTTCGAGTCGCGGCAACATCACCTCTATGAACACCATGCGGTCTCGCTGCTCGGCGGCGGCGGTCAGGGCGTCGTCGAGTTCGCCGTAGGTCTGGACCTGGAACGCCAGGTGGCCGGTGACGCCCAGCGCTTTGGGAACGTCGGTCCACTGCCAACTCACGATGTCGTTGTAGGGCGCGGCCTCGCCGTGGATGGCCCGCTCGATGGTGTAGCCGTCGTTGTTCACCACCACGATGACGGGGGAGAGACCTTCGCGGGAAAAGGTGCCGACCTCCTGGACGGTCAATTGCGCGGCGCCGTCGCCGATGAGCAGGACCGTCCTGCGGTCCGGATGCGCCACCGCCGCCCCGAGCGCGGCCGGCAACGTGTAACCGATTGAGCCCCATAGTGGTTGACCGATGAAGGTCACTCCCTGCGGCAGCCGGTGGTCGGCCATGCCGTAGAACGAGGTGCCCTGGTCGGCAAGCACCACGTTGCCCGGAGTGAGGGCCACACACAGCCGGTCCCACAACATCTTCTGGGTCAGCGGTTCGTCGCGCGGCGGGGGCGGCGGCAGTGGCTCGGCCGGCGGCGACACCACCGGTGGCGAAGCGATGCCGCGCCGCGCCAGGATGGTGGCCAGCGCCTCGAGTGCGGCGTCCATTTCCAGCGGCGCGAAGACTTCGCCGGCCACGCTGCTCTGATACTGGCCGACGTCGATGGTGCGGGCCGGGTCGATCCGCTGGCTGAAGAAGCCGCTGACCATGTCGGTGAACACCACTCCGGCGGTGACCAAGACGGGTGCCTCTTCGATCGCGGTGCGCACCGCCGGCGCGCTGGCGGATCCGGCGTAGATGCCCAGGAAGGTGGGTGAACTCTCGTCGAGCAGACTCTTTCCCCACATCAAGGTGGCGTGTGGCACCACGTCGGCCGCCAGCAATGCCTCGAGTTCCTTGATCGCCTGCAGCCGGTGCACCAGCAAGTCCGCGAGCACGGTGAGTTGGTGGTCGCCGATGAGTTTGGTCGCGGCCTCGACGAACATCGCCAGTGCGCGGGGACTGGTGCCGCCGGTGTAGCGGGGCAACGGCGCGTCCGGCGGCTCGGTGGGGAAGCGGGCGACGTCGGTGGACAGCAGGATGTATCCGGGACGCTTTTGCTCCCGCACCTCGGACAGCACGCGGTCGATCTCGCGGCGTGCCGTTGCGGGCATGAGATTGGCTTGGGCGCAGGTGATTTCGCGGCTGACCCGGAAGAAGTGCTCGAAGTCCCCGTCGCCGAGCGAATGGTGCAGCGCCCGGCGGGTGTGCTGGGCATCCTTGGACGGGCCGCCGACGATGTGCACGACGGGTACTTGCTCGGCGTAACTGCCCGCGACCGCGTTGGCCGCGGAGAGCTCGCCGACGCCGAAAGTCGTTACCAAAGCCGACATTCCGCGTAGCCGCCCATACCCGTCGGCGGCGTAGCCGGCATTCAGCTCGTTGGCGTTGCCGACCCAGCGAATGCTGGAGTGGGCAATGATGTGATCAAGGAACTCAAGGTTGTAATCGCCGGGAACGCCGAAGATCTCCGAGACGCCGAGCTCGGCGAGGCGGTCCAACAGATAGTCACCGACGGTATATGCGGGATCGGTCGCGGCATCAGTCACAGGCACGACGGTACGCTCGGCCGAAGCTGTTCCGGGTGAGACGCCGGGCCAGTATCGTGCGGGCCATGGCACTCAAAGAATCCCGCGACATCGTCATCGAAGCCAGTCCGGACGAGATTCTGGACGTCATCGCCGACTTCGAAGCGATGCCCGAATGGTCGGAACCGCATCAGAGTGCGGAGATCCTGGACACCGGCGACGACGGGCGCCCCCGCCAGGTGAAGATGAAGGTCAAGGTCGCCGGCATCACCGACGAACAGGTGGTCGCCTACACGTGGGGCGACAACGTGGTGAGCTGGAAGCTGGTCAGCTCGTCGCAGCAGAAGGCGCAGGACGGGCGCTACACCCTGGTGCCGAAAGGTGACGAGACTCTGGTCAAGTTCGAGCTTCTTGCCGACCCGAATGTGCCGCTGCCCGGCTTCGTGCTCAAACGTGCGGTGAAGGGAACGATCGATTCGGCGACGAAGGCGCTGCGCGACCGGGTGCTCCAGGTGAAGAAGGGTAAGTAGCCGCCATGAGTGGCGGCCCGCTGTCCGGGGTACGAGTCATCGAACTCGGCGGCATCGGACCGGGACCGCACGCGGGAATGCTGCTCGCCGATCTGGGAGCCGACGTGGTGCGAGTGCGCCGCCCGGCGGGCGGTCTCGGAATGCCGGACGAGGACCGCGATCTGTTGCACCGCGGCAAGCGAATCGTCGACCTGGACGTCAAGACGCAGCCGCAAACGCTGCTGGAGCTGGCCGCCAAGGCCGACGTGCTGCTGGACTGCTTCCGGCCCGGGACGTGCGAGCGACTCGGCATCGGGCCGGACGACTGCGCGGCGGTCAACCCGCGGTTGATCTACGCGCGGATGACCGGCTGGGGACAACAGGGGCCGCTGGCGCCGACCGCCGGTCATGACATCAACTACCTGTCGCAGACCGGTGCGCTGTCGGCACTGGGCTACGCCGACCGGCCACCGATGCCGCCGCTGAACCTGGTCGCGGACTTCGGCGGGGGCTCGATGCTGGTGGCATTCGGCATCGCGGCCGCCCTGTACGAACGGGAGCGGTCGGGCACGGGGCAGGTGATCGACGCGGCGATGGTCGACGGGGTCAGCCTGCTGGCCCAGATGATGTGGACTATGAAGTCCACTGGCGCGCTGCGGGATCGACGCGAATCTTTTCTGCTCGACGGCGGCGCCCCGTTCTACGGTTGCTACGAGACCGCCGACGGACAATACGTCGCCGTCGGCGCCATCGAGCCGCAATTCTTCGTGGCGCTGCTCAACGGGCTTGGCCTGTCACCCGACGACGTGCCCGCCCAGCAGGACAAAGCGTCCTACCCGCGGATGCGCGAGATCTTCACCCAACGATTCGCCAGCCGGACTCGTGACGAATGGGCGCGGACTTTCGCCGGCACCGATGCGTGCGTCACCGCGGTGCTGACGTGGAGCGAGGCCGCCGCCGATGAGCACCTGCGGGAAAGGTCCACGGTCATCACCGCCCACGGCGCCGACCAGGCCGCACCCGCCCCACGCTTTTCGCGGACCCCCGCCGGACCCGTCGGGTCGCCCCCGGCGACGACCACGCCGCTCAACGAAATCGATTGGTAGGAAGTCGTTTACGGCGAACCGGTCCGCATCGCGGTCGGCGTTGCTAAGTTGATCCTCAGTGGCCGTAAAAGCATCACGGGAATTCGTCGTCAACGCGCCGCCAGAAGTGGTCATGGAGGCGCTGACAGATGTTGGCGTTCTGTCATCCTGGTCGCCCCTGCACAAACACATCGAGGTGATAGATCGGTATCCGGACGGCCGGCCGCACCACGTCAAAGCCACCATCAAGATTCTCGGGCTGGTCGACAAAGAGGTCCTGGAATACCACTGGGGACCCGATTGGGTTGTCTACGACGCCAAGGGGACCTCACAGCAGCACGGCCAGCACGTCGAGTACACCCTCAAACCCGAAGGGCTCGACCAGACTCGGGTGCGCTTCGACATCACGGTCGAACCCGGCCGGCCCATGCCCGCGTTCGTCGTGCGGCGGGCGGCCGAGAGTGTTCTCGACGCCGCGATGAAAGGTTTGCGCGACCAAGTTTTGGGCGGCGGCCATTCGGACAAGGCAACGTAAATACTGCTTTCGGCTCGCTGGGACGGGCCGATTGCTAATTTGGTAGCTGGTGGCCATACGCGCATCGTCTGAGATCGTCATTGAGGCGCCCCCGGGAGTGATCATGGAGGCGCTGGCCGACATGGACGCCGTGCCCTCGTGGTCACCACTGCACAAGCGGGTCGAAGTCGTCGACAGATATCCGGACGGCCTGCCACACCACGTGAAGATGACGCTCAGGGTGAGCGGCATCCCGGATACCGAAATGGTCGAATACCACTGGGGCCCCGACTGGATGGTCTGGGATGCGCAGAAGACCGCCCACCAGCACGCTCAGCACGGCGAATACAACCTGGAACGGGAAGGCGACGACAAGACGCGGGTGCGATTCAGCCTCACGATCGAGCTCAGGGCGCCGCTGCCCGGGTTCTGGGTGCGCTCGGCGGGCAACAAGATCCTCAACGCCGCGCTCGAGGGCCTGCGCAAACGCGTGCTGGGTGCAGTGGGCTAGCCAGCGTCTTTCAGCGCGGCCAGTCGCCTGATCGCCTCGTCGAGCGTGTCGTCGCGTTTGCAGAAGGTGAAGCGCACCAGGTGGTTCCACACGTCCGCCGGGCCGTGTGTGGCGGCCGGGTCGCAGAAGGCCGACATCGGGATCGCGGCGACTCCAACCTTTTCCGGTAGTGCCGCGCAGAACGCACTGCTGTCGTCATAGCCCAGCGGGCGCGGGTCGGCGCACAGGAAGTAGGTGCCGGCGCTGTCGTGCACCTCGAACCCGACGTCGACCAGCCCGACGGCCAGTCGATCGCGTCTGGCCTGCAAAGTGGCGCGCAGGCCGGCCACCCACGCGTCCTCGGTCGCCAGCGCCAGCGCCACCGCCGGCTGGAACGGCGCACCGCCGACGTAGCTCAGATATTGTTTGGCCGCGCGCATTCCCGTGATGAGTTGTGCTGGGCCGCAAGCCCATCCGATCTTCCAGCCGGTGCAATTGAACATCTTGGCGGCGCTGGAGATGGTGATCGTCCGGTCGGCCATCCCGTCGAAGCCGGCCAGCGGAACATGCTGGCGCCCGTCGAACACCAGGTGCTCGTAGACCTCATCGGTGATCACCAGCAGGTCGGCCGCGATCGCGACCTCGGCGATGGCCGCCAATTCTTCGGCACTGAGCACCGTACCGGTCGGGTTGTGCGGGGAGTTGACGATCAGCGCGCGGGTCCGTGGCGTCACCGCCCGGCGCAGGGCGTCGGCATCCAGGGCGAACCCGCGGCCATGCGGGACCAGCGGCACGGCCACCCGTTGCGCGGAGGCCATCGCCACCACCGGCGAGTAGGAGTCGTAGAACGGCTCGATGAGCAGGACCTCGGCGCCGGGTTCGACCAGGCCGATCACCGCCGAGGCGATCGCCTCGGTCGCGCCGACCGTCACCAGCACCTCGGTGTCGGGGTCGTAGGTGATGCCGTAGCGGCGCTGCCGCTGGGCGGCGACGGCGTGGCGCAGCGGTGCGATGCCGATGCCCGGTGGGTATTGATTGACGCCGTCGGCGATGGCCTCCTGGGCGGCCTTCAGCATGGCCGGGGGTCCGTCCTCGTCGGGGAACCCCTGGCCAAGGTTCACCGCTCCGATCCGCGCGGCCAGCGCCGACATTTCGGCGAAAACCGTGGTCGCGTAGGGCCTCAGTCGCGACACCGTCATGGTGGTCGAGCTTAGGCGGGCGTGGTTCCGCTTGAGCACGACGTCTTGGCCCTCCCACGTGAAGTCACGTGCACACTCGACGCCGAGCGTGACACTAGTTTCACGCGACGCTCGAGCGGGTGGCCATCCGCCGAGGCGGCGCGTGGCGTCCGTCACTCGGTGCCCCTGAGCTGCGCGCTTTGGCCAACCAACAGGTTGGCCGGGGGCCCTGTTAGGGTGGGGCGGGATCTAGTCTTCAAGACGGATTCGAACCCTATTCGGAGAACAGGAAGTCGTCATGTCCGAAGAAGCTTTTATCTATGAGGCCATCCGCACCCCGCGGGGCAAGCAGCGCAACGGTTCGCTGAACGAGGTGAAGCCGCTCAACCTGGTCGTGGGTCTGGTTGACGAGCTGCGCCGGCGTTTCCCCGACCTCGACGAGAACCTGATCAGCGACATGATCCTGGGCGTCGTGTCCCCCGTCGGTGACCAGGGCGGCGACATCGCCCGCACCGCGGTGCTGGCCGCGGGGCTGCCCGAGACCACCGGCGGCGTGCAGCTCAACCGGTTCTGTGCCTCGGGCCTCGAGGCGGTCAACACCGCCGCCCAGAAGGTGCGGTCCGGTTGGGACGACCTGGTGCTGGCCGGCGGTGTCGAGTCGATGAGCCGCGTGCCCATGGGCTCCGACGGCGGCGCCTGGGCGACCGACCCCGAGACCAACTACCAGATCGGCTTCGTGCCCCAGGGCATCGGCGCCGACCTGATCGCCACCATCGAGGGTTTCTCCCGCGACGATGTCGACGCCTACGCGCTGCGCAGCCAGCAGAAGGCCGCCGAGGCGTGGTCGGGCGGCTACTTTGCCAAGTCGGTCGTGCCGGTGCGCGACCAGAACGGTCTGGTCATCCTCGACCACGACGAGCACATGCGGCCCGACACCACGCTCGAGGGCCTGGGCAAGCTGAAGACCGCGTTCGACGGCATCGGTGAGATGGGCGGCTTCGACGATGTGGCGCTGACGAAGTACCACTGGGTCGAAAAGATCAACCACGTCCACACCGGCGGCAACAGCTCGGGCATCGTCGACGGCGCCGCGCTGGTGCTGGTTGGTTCGGAAGCCGCGGGCAAGTCGCAGGGGCTGACGCCGCGGGCGCGCATCGTGGCCACCGCCACCAGCGGCGCGGACCCGGTCATCATGCTGACCGGCCCGACGCCGGCCACTCAGAAGGTTCTCGACCGTGCGGGCCTGACGGTCGATGACATCGATCTGTTCGAGCTCAACGAGGCGTTTGCGTCGGTGGTGCTGAAGTTCCAGAAGGACCTCAACATTCCCGACGAGAAGCTCAACGTCAACGGTGGTGCCATCGCGATGGGCCACCCGCTGGGCGCCACCGGCGCCATGATCACCGGCACCATGGTCGACGAGCTCGAGCGCCGCAACGCGCGTCGCGCCCTGGTCACGCTGTGCATCGGCGGCGGCATGGGTGTCGCCACCATCATCGAGAGGGTCTAAGACCATGGCAGAGAACACCATTCAGTGGGACAAGGACGACGACGGCATCGTCACGCTGACCCTGGACGACCCCACCGGGTCGGCCAACGTGATGAACGAGCACTACAGCGAGTCCATGCACAACGCTGTGGAACGCCTTGCCGCTGAGAAGGATTCGATCACCGGCGTGGTCATCACCAGTGCGAAGAAGACCTTCTTCGCCGGCGGTGACCTGAAGGGCATGATCAACCTCGGCCCGGAGAACGCCGGTGAGGCGTTTGACACCGTCGAATCGGTCAAGCGTGACCTGCGTGCGCTGGAGACGTTGGGCAAGCCCGTGGTGGCCGCCATCAACGGCGCCGCGCTGGGCGGCGGCCTGGAGATCGCGCTGGCCTGTCACCACCGCATCGCCGCGGACGTCAAGGGCCTGGTCGTCGGTCTGCCCGAGGTCACGTTGGGCCTGCTGCCCGGTGGCGGCGGGGTGACCCGCACCGTGCGGATGTTCGGTATTCAGAACGCATTCATGAACATTCTGTCGCAGGGCACCCGCTTCAAGCCGGACAAGGCCAAGGAGATCGGCCTGGTCGACGAGCTCGTCGGCTCGGTCGAGGAATTGGTGCCGGCCGCCAAGGCGTGGATCAAGGCAAACCCCGATTCGCACGAACAGCCTTGGGACAAAAAGGGTTACAAGATGCCCGGCGGCACCCCGGCCAGCCCCGCGCTGGCCGGCATCCTGCCGTCGTTCCCGGCACTGCTGAAGAAGCAACTCAAGGGCGCCCCGATGCCGGCGCCGCGCGCCATCCTGGACGCGGCCGTCGAGGGCGCGCAGGTCGACTTCGACACCGCCAGCCGCATCGAGAGCCGCTACTTCACCCAGCTGGTCACCGGCCAGGTCGCCAAGAACATGATCCAGGCGTTCTTCCTCGACCTGCAGCACATCAACGGCGGCGGGTCGCGTCCGGACGGCATCGAATCGGTCAAGATCAACAAGATCGGCGTGCTGGGCGCGGGCATGATGGGTGCCGGTATCGCCTACGTGTCGGCCAAGGCCGGCTTCGAGGTGGTGCTCAAGGATGTCAGCCTCGACGCCGCCCAGAAGGGCAAGGCTTACTCGGAAAAGCTTGAGGCCAAGGCGCTTCAGCGTGGCAAGACCACCGAGGAGAAGAGCAAGGCGCTGCTGGACCGCATCACGCCGGCCGCCGACCCCGCCGACCTCAAGGGTGTCGACTTCGTGATCGAGGCGGTGTTCGAGAACCAGGAACTCAAGCACAAGGTCTTCCAGGAGATCGAGGACGTCGTCGAGCCCAACGCCCTGCTGGGGTCGAACACCTCGACGCTGCCGATCACCGGTCTGGCGACCGGCGTGAAGCGCCAGGAGGACTTCATCGGGATCCACTTCTTCTCGCCGGTCGACAAGATGCCGCTGGTCGAAATCATCAGGGGCGAGAAGACTTCCGACGAGGCGCTGGCCCGCGTGTTCGACTACACGCTGGCCATCGGCAAGACCCCGATCGTCGTCAACGACAGCCGTGGCTTCTTCACCAGCCGGGTGATCGGCACGTTCGTGAACGAGGCGCTGGCGATGCTGGGCGAGGGCGTGGAGCCCGCCAGCATCGAGCACGCCGGTTCACAGGCCGGCTACCCGGCGCCTCCGCTGCAGCTGTCCGACGAGCTCAACCTGGAGCTGATGCACAAGATCGCGACGGCCACCCGCAAGGGCGTCGAGGACGCGGGCGGCACCTACGAGCCGCACCCGGCCGAGGCCGTCGTCGAGAAGATGATCGAGCTCGACCGGCCCTCGCGGTTGAAGGGCGCCGGCTTCTATGAGTACCTCGACGGCAAGCGGACCCGGCTGTGGCCGGGCTTGCGCGAGACGTTCAAGTCCGGCAGCGCGGAGATCCCGTTGCAGGACATGATCGATCGCATGCTGTTCGCCGAGGCGCTCGAGACGCAGAAGTGCCTCGACGAGGGCGTGCTGACGTCGACCGCCGACGCCAACATCGGATCGATCATGGGCATCGGCTTCCCGCCGTACACCGGTGGTAGTGCGCAGTTCATCGTCGGTTACGAAGGTGCGCACGGTGTTGGCAAGGAAGCCTTCGTGGCCCGGGCCAAGGAACTGGCCGCCAGGTACGGCGACCGCTTCTTGCCGCCGGCATCGCTGAGCTAGTCCTGCATCACGCAGGCGCAAAAGCCCCCGGAACAACGGACGTTTCGGGGGCTTCTGCGTGGGGTGGCCGCGAAAAGCTAACGGCGCCTTTGGAATAGGTAGTACCACGCCGGCGTCTTCTCGGCGCGGTCGAGCTCGCGTTCCGCGCCGGCCGACAACAGCGTCCAGCTCTGCGTGAATCGTCGTTCCATCTCGGCGCGGTCAATTCCGCGCACGCCCACCCGACCGCCTGGGACGAACGCGACGATCAGCAGCCGTGCGTCCGGCGCCGCCAGGGCGCTGATCTCCCGGACGTAGGCGTCGCGATCGGCGTCGCTCATGTTGTGCAGGCAGCCGTTGTCGACGATCAGGTCGAAGTTCGCGCCGATGCCGGCCCGGCTCAGCTGCGTGACGTCGGCCCGAAGGAAGTCGACGGCGGCGCCGGCCGCGCTGGCCTTGGCGCGTGCGCGTTCGAGTGGCTTGGCCACGAAGTCGACCGCGGTGACCTTCCAGCCGTGTTGGGCGAGATAGATGGAGCAGTCGCCGGTACCGCAGCCGACCTCCAAGGCCGACCCGGCGGTCAGCGCCGCGGCGTCATCAGTTCCCTCGACCAGATCCCGCAGGCTCTGCGCGAGGGGATGACCATCCCATGGGGTGAACCCGATGCGGTAAAAGATCCGAAACAGCGTTTGTTTGGAAGCCATAGCTCACCTTAGGCCCATGGGCGGCTCACTTGGAGGCTGCGGCGATGCGGCGCCATTCCTCCCGCGGGAATGCCCGGGGATCGGCCCGCAGCACCTGGACGCAGACGTGGTCGGCACCCGCTGAACGATGCTCGGCGACGCGGCGCATGATGGCCTCCTCATCACCCCACGCGATGATCGCGTCGAACAGCCGATCGCTCACCTGTGACAGGTCGTCTTCGGAGAAGCCGCTGCGCAGAAGATTATTCGCATAGTTGGGCAAGGCCAAATACGCCCGCAGCCAATCGGTTCCGATCTGACGGGCCTCGTCGGCGCTGTCGGTCAGGATCACGGTCTGTTCCGGCAACAGCAACGGGCCCGGGCCCAAAGTCGAACGGGCAGAAGCGGTGTGCACAGGGCTCACGAGGTACGGGTGGGCGCCGCCCGCGCGGGTCGCCGACAAAGTCAGCATCCTCGGGCCCAGCGCGGCGAGTATCAGGCGCTCGGTGGGCACCGGCCGCGGCGCGGCGTCCAGGCCGTCTAAGAAGGATGCGGTTGCCGCCAGCGGTTTGCGGTACCGCCCGGGTTCGCCGGCATCGATGAGCGGGGCGTGGCTGACGCCGATCCCGAGCAGGAAGCGGTCACCGTGCTCGGCGGTCAGGGTCGCGTAGGAGTCGGCGACGTCGCCGGGCGAATGCATCCACAGATTCAGGATTCCCGTGGCGATCACGGTCCGTTTGGTCGCGGCGAGCAGATGCCCCACCGCGTCGAACACCGGCCCGCCGACGTCGGGAATCCATAACGCCGGGAACCCCAGTTCGTCGAGTTCAGCTGCGGCCTCGGCGGATTCGGCCGGGTCGCCGTAGCGCAGCTGACTGCTCCAGATTCCGACACCGGTCAGTTCCATGAAAGCCTTCCCTTCGTGGCGCCCGCCTGCCGCGGCCGCTCGGGCCGCGGCCCTACATGACATGCTGTCAGACGCCGCTTCCGGTGTATTCGGGCACCGGCATCGAATCGTGCATCCGGATGCCCTTGGTATTCAGCTTCGCCACAGTCCGGGACAGCGACCCGGGCATCGCCGAGACCAGCTGGGCTCCACGGGTTAACGCCCACACTCCAACCCGTGAACCGGGGATGATGCCTTTGGCGGCGCCGCGGGCGAAAGTCCGGCTGCGGTGCACAGGGTCGTGCATCCGTAGTTCGTAGGCAGCGAAGGCGCGCAGGTGGTCGCCATCCGCCTCGGCGAGTTCTCCGGCCAGCACATAGGCGCCGAGGACGGCGAGACTGGTGCTGCCGCCCACCGCGGGTCCCGGGCAGTATCCGGCGTCGCCGACCAGGGTGACCCGACGCCGCGACCAGCGGTCGGTGCGCAGTTGGGTGATCGAGTCGAAGTAGAAGGTGGGTGTGCGCTCGAGTTCCGCCAGCCAAGTGTCCACCTGTTCGTGCATTCCTGTGAACGCGTCGTGCAGTATTTCCTTCTGCCGCAACGCATCGCGATGGCCGTAGTCCAATTCGTCTTTGCTACGGAACATGAAAACCGCGCGGGCGTCGTCCAGGTGATCCGCGGTGTAGATCCCGGCGAAGCGTCCGACGCCGACGTGACCGACCATCTCGCCGGATTCGACCAGCGCCTTGGGTGCTGACACCACCGACAGGTATCCCCCGAGGAATCGTGTCAAGTCGGCGTCGTCGCCGAAGGTCAGGCGCCGAACGTTGGAATGCAACCCGTCGGCCCCCACGATGACGTCGAAGCTGCGCGCTGGCGAACGCTCGAAGGTCACGGTGCCGTCGTGGTCCATCGCGGTGATCGAGTCACCGAACACGTACTCGACGTCGTCGCGGGCGGCGTCGTAGTAGATCTCGCTCAGGTCGTCGCGCATGATTTCCACGTGCGAATCGGAGGTGGCGGCGTAGATCTTGGTGAGGTCGACTTCGATGGCCTTCGTTCGCCCTTCCCGGTACATCGTCAGTCGTTCCGTTCCGGTGGCCCGCGCCTCGATGCGCGGGAGGACGCCCATCTTCGTCGAGATTTCCATTGCGGGACGGAACAAGTCGACGGCGTGGCCACCGGTTTTGCGCAGCGTCGGTGCGCGCTCCACGACAGTGACGTCGAAGCCGTATCGGGTCAGCCAGTACGCCAGGACCGGGCCAGCGATGCTGGCGCCAGAGATGAGTATCCGCATGATCACCTCCCACGCTTACTTAACGTTCGGTAAGCTTAACATCCCACTTACCTATCGGTAAGTCAGATAAACTCGGTGGGTGAGCAGGCCCCGGTCGGACACCCGCGAGCGCATCCAAGAGGTTGCCCGCGAGCTCTTCCTGCAGCGCGGCGTGCAGCGCACCAGTCTGCAGGACATCGCGAACCAGTTGGGCATCACCAAACCCGCGTTGTACTACCACTTTCCGTCACGCGAGGACTTGGTGCGCAGCATCCTGGTGCCGCTGATCGACGAGGGCGAGCGATTCGTCGCCGACCACGAGGGCCGCGGCCGCAACGATGTGCGCGAGCTGCTGGAGGGCTACTTCGACTTCCACTATCGGCACCGCCGGGAACTCTGGCTGCTGTTGACCGAGCTGTCGGCACTGATCGACCTCGATCTCATCGACACCGTGCTGGCGTGGCGAGAACGGCTGGCCAGGCTGGTGTTCGGAAAGAAACCGACGCTCGCGCAGTCCACTCGGGCGGTGGTCGCGTTCGGCGGCCTGCAGGATTGCTGCGTGCAATTTCCCGACGCGCCTTACGAAGAGCTGCGCGAGAAGTCGGTTGCGGCCGCGCTCGACGCGCTGGGTGGCTGAGGCGCGGGGACTGCAACAGGACGTGCCCGCACCATTGGCAGTGCTTTGGTCGTGAGCGTTCTGGGCGAAGATGTTGCCAGAGGTCTGCCCCTGACATTTGATGCCACCGTCGTCGACCGCGATGACGTCTTCGTTATACGAAGGGCTCGGGCGTTGGCGGCGGCTGGACTCGAGCTATCGATCCGCTATGAGCTCGTTGGGCTACAGTCCCGGTATGCGCTTTGGTCTCTTCATTCCGCAAGGCTGGCGAATGGATCTGGTCGGCATCGAACCCGAAAATCACTGGGCGGTGATGCGCGACCTGGCCACCTACGCAGACCGCAGCGCCTGGGACTCGCTGTGGGTTTACGACCACTTTCACACGGTTCCGGTGCCAACGGGTGAAGCTACCCACGAGGCCTGGTCGTTGATGGCGGCATATGCGGCCACCACATCGCGGATCAAACTCGGCCAGATGTGCACGGCGATGAGCTACCGCAACCCCGTCTACCTCGCCAAAATCGCCGCGACCGCCGACATCATCTCCGGTGGCCGGGTTCAGATGGGGATCGGTGGTGGCTGGTACGAACACGAATGGCGCGCTTACGGTTACGGATTCCCGTCGGCGGGCGTGCGGTTGGGTCGGCTCGACGAAGGCGTACAGATCATGCGTGAGGCCTGGCGCGATGGCAAGGTCAGCTTCGATGGCAAGCACTACCAGGTTGACGGAGCAATCGTTGCGCCGAAGCCCTTGCGGGAAAACGGAATTCCGCTATGGATTGCCGGCGGAGGTGAGAAGGTGACGTTGCGCATCGCCGCCCAATACGCGCAGTACACGAATTTCACGCCAGAGCCGGAGGCGTTCGCGCACAAGTCCGAGGTCCTGGCCGAGCACTGCCGCAGCGTGGGCACCGACTTCCATGCGATTGTGCGTTCCGTCAACATCAATGCGATCGTGGGCAGCTCCGAGGCCGATGTCAAAGAGCGGCTGCAACGAGTCCGGGACCGGCTGGTGGGCTGTGTGGGCGAGGCTTCGGCGGATGCGATGATCGCCGGCACCAGCGGACCGGACTCGGCGACGGGCACACCGGCCCAAGTGATCGAACGGCTCGCGAAGATCCGCGACCTCGGGTGCGAGTACGCCATCTGCTACTTCCCCGAGGCTGCCTACGACCGTTCCGGTATCGAGATGTTCGAAAGCCAAGTCATACCCGCGCTGACTTAGGGCGGTCCCCGTGTTGTGCCGACGCTTCCACGCACCTACCGAGGGCAGTGGTGTTTGTTCATGAGGGTGGGGATCGTCGGCGGAGGCTTCGCGGGTTTGGCGGCTGCCATCGCGTTCCGGCAGGACGGCCACGACGTCACGGTATTCGAGAAGACGCCCGAACCCTCCGCAATGGGCGGAGCCATCGCGCTCGCCCCAAACGCGTTGGCGTGCTTGTCAATTCTGGGTGTACGGAACCGCGTAGCGACCGACCCGTGGTCCCGGATGGCGGCCACCGTACGTGCTCGTGACGGGCGCGTGCTGGTCAGACGCACCCTTGCACAACTCACCGGAGGTGATGAGTTCGCGACTGTTCCGCGCGCTCAGCTGATCGCCTGGTTGGCCGCGGCGCTGCCCGCACAATGTGTGCAGTACTCGTCCAGCGTTGGCGCTATCGGTGTCGACGGGTCCGTCGTCGTCGATGGCCGCGCCGCGCGGTTCGATCTAATTATCGGTGCCGACGGGGTGCGAAGCGTCACAAGGAAGTTGATGTTTGCCGACGCGCCGTCGCCGCGCCCGACCGGCATCACCGGCTGGGCCTGGATAACTGACCGCGAACTCGATACAGGTTTCGGCCCGATTTGGGGCCGCGCAGCGGATTTTGGCATCTTGCCATTGGTCGACGGTCGCACCTACGTCTACGGCGGTACCCGACACCGGCACGCGGACTTGCAGGCGTTCCGCGACTGGCCCGAACCCTTGCCGGCTCTGATCGACGCCGCGACGGACGGCGAAATGATCACACCGGAGATCTTTGAGGCCCGACCACCCCGCCGACTCGTCCGAGGCAAGGTCGTGCTGCTCGGTGACGCCGCACACGGCATGCGTCCCACATTCGGTCAAGGCGCAGCCCTGGCCATGGAAGACGCGATCACGCTGGCGCGGCACGGCACTTCCGGTCTGTCACGACGATGGCTGCGCATGCTTGCGTTGTACGGCGCGTCGAAAGCGGGCTCCCGATTCACCGCCCCGGAAAGCGCCGCCCTGGAGAGCGCTCGAAACCGGGCGCTTCGGCTGCTCCCCGACCCGCTTTTCGGGGCCATGGCGGGCTCGGTGAGCCGGTGGCGCAGCTAGCGCGCTACACGTCGCTGGTGATGTACCTGGTCTTGACCGGAGGCGCGGCCAGCAGCGGAGGGAGCTGAGTCAGCTTGCCTTCGCCGGCGCGAAACGCGCGATAGGCCTCGTCGTTTTCGACCTTCTCCCAGATTTCGTAGATGAGCCAGTGCGCTTCGTCGTCCTCGTCGACAAGCACGTCGGTGCGCACGTTGCCGTCGAATGCCCGAGTGTCCTGTAGCGCCCGGCCCATCAGCTCGCGCCCCGCAGCGACCTCGTCCGGCTTAAACCTGAGCTCAAGTATCACCGTGACCGTCATGGGCCCACCATATCTTCGCTCCTCCGTGGGTGGTTCGCCCGTCCTCCCGATGATGAGAATGTGGTTTCCACTTTTCGGAAAGCTGTTATACGGTTTCAGTCACAATTGTTCTTTTGGCACACCGTGGACGTTCCTGGAGGACCCCTCAATGCAGAAGGCACTCGCTCCCGAGATCTCAACCTGGCCCGACGAGAATCCGCAGCTGATCGGCAGTCGGTGCGGCGATTGCAGCGCCACGACCTTCCCGGTGCAGGAGCGGTGTCCGCGGTGCAGCGGCGGCGCGATGAGCGACGTCCTGTTGCCGCGGACCGGCACCGTCATCGCTTGGACCACGCAGGGCTTCCCGCCCGGGGCCCCGTACGCCGGCCCGACCGGCAAGGACTTCGTGCCGTTCGGCGTGGGTCTGGTCCAGCTCGGTGACGTGATCCGCGTCGAGGGCCGGCTGACCGAGAACGACCCCGCCAAGCTGACGTTCGGCCAGGAGGTCGAGCTCACCATGGTGCCTTTCACCACCGACGCGGACGGCAACGAGATCATCACGTTCGCTTTCCAGCCGGTCTAGACAGAAGGAGCCTGAGATGACCAACGATGTGGCGATCATCGGTGTGGGCCTGCATCCCTTCGGCCGGTTCGAGAAGACCGCGATGCAGATGGGCGCCGAAGCCATCCAAAGCGCGCTCGCCGATGCCGGCGTGGAGTGGAAAGACATCCAGTTCGGGTTCGGTGGCAGTCACGAAGTGTCCAACCCGGACGCGGTGACGCGTTTGGTCGGACTGACCGGCATCACCTTCACCAACGTCTTCAACGCCTGCGCCACCGCCGCCAGTGCGATTCAGCAGACCGCGGACACCATCCGATTGGGCAAGTACGACATCGGCATCGCCATCGGGCTGGACAAGCATCCGCGTGGAGCCTTCACCGACGACCCCGCCAAGCTGGCGCTGCCACAGTGGTACGCGCAGAACGGTCAGTTCGTCACCACCAAGTTCTTCGGGATGAAGGCCAACAAGTACTTGCACGACCACAAAATCTCCCAGGAGACGCTGGCGCGGGTGGCCAACAAGAACTTCCGCAATGGCGCGCTGAACCCGAATGCCTTCCGGCGCAAGGAGATCTCGGTCGAGGAGATTCTCAATTCGACCGTACTCAACTACCCGTTGACGCAGTACATGTTCTGCGCGCCCGACGAGGGCGCTGCCGCGGTCATCATGTGCCGCGCGGACATCGCGCACAAGTTCACCGACAAGCCGGTGTACGTGCGCGCCTGTGAGATCCGCACCCGCACATTCGGGGCATACGAGGTACATGCCACCTTCGCACCGCTCGACGAGGACGTCTCGCCGACGGTGTACGCGTCCAAGGCGGCCTACGAAGCCGCGGGCATCGGGCCCGAGGACGTCGATGTCGCCCAACTGCAGGACACCGACGCCGGCAACGAGGTCATCCACATGGCCGAGACCGGGCTCTGCGCCGACGGTGAGCAGGAGAAGCTGCTGGCCGACGGCGCCACCGAGATCCACGGCTCGATGCCGGTCAACACCGACGGCGGGCTGATCGCCAACGGCGAGCCGATTGGCGCGTCGGGGCTGCGGCAGATGCACGAATTGGTGCGGCAGCTGCGTGGCGAGGCGGGGGAGCGCCAGGTCCCCGGCAACCCGCGCGTCGGCCTGGCCCAGGTGTACGGCGCGCCCGGCACCGCGTCGGCGACCATCCTGTCGCTCTAATTGACTGAGCCCAAACCCTTCTCAGGTCCACCGCAGTCGGACGGCTACGCCGCATATTCGGGTAACGCGATGTCGTCGCGGAATTCGCTGCGGATGGCCCAGTCGGCCAGCCGCGGAATGTTCAGCAGTTTCGACGCCTGATTGCGGGTCCATACGCCCAGCGCAGTTTTCGGCGCGAACATCGTGGCGAATGCCCGCGCCGACCGCTGCCGGGCCTCGACGATCGGACGCAGCTGCCGCTCGTAGCGACGAAACGCATCCTGGTGATTGGCTCCTGCGCTATTGAGTTCGCCGGCCAGTATGTAGGCCTGCACCATCGCGAGACCGGTTCCCTCACCCGCCAGCAGCGAGACCGCGGCCGCGGCGTCACCGATGAGCGCTACACGTCCATCCGACCAGTGGTCCATGACGATTTGGCTGACTCGATCGAAGTACACATCGGAGGTCCCGTCGAGCTTGCGCAAGATCTCCGGACATTCCCAGCCCGCGTTGCCGAAAACCTCATGCAGGGTCGTCTTGGCCTGTGGCACATCCTGCGGATCGGGCCCGCTCATGTGACCAGAGGTGAAAACAAAGAGAAACATCGTCTTGTCGTCGCGCATCGTGAATCGTGTGATCATGCGCCCGGGCATGGTGTGCGCAAAGTAGACGAGTTCATCACGCGGTTGATAGCCCTCGGCCTCGAACGCCGCGACTCGGTAGCCCAGGTCGACCTCATATCGGGGTGGCGGGCCGAATACTAAATCCCGGACAGGCGAATGGATACCACCCGCGCCGACGAGCAGGTCGAATTCTCGTGACCCGCCACGCTGCAGGGTGACCTGCACGCCCGAGTCGTGTTGTTCGATGGCCGAAACGCTTTCACCGAACAGGGTTTCGGCATGATTGTCGATGGAGCGATAGATAATGGCCGCCAAATCGCCGCGGGGCACAGTCACGAACCGGCCATCGACGTTCCGCCGGAAAGCTTCAGCCGAAAAGCCGCCCACCTTCTGCGAATTCCGGTCCACTATTCGCACCTCCTGGACCGCGTATCCGGCGGCGTGCAATTCGGCGGTAAGACCCATACGTTCGGCAACGGCATACCCACCGCCCCAAAAGTCCACTGCGTAGCCGCCAGTGCGAAGACACGCCGCCTTCTCGATCAGGGTGGGCTCGTGGCCATGGCGGCAAAGCCAGTACGCAAGTGTTGGACCGGCGATGCCAGCACCGACAATGGCGATCTTCATGTCGTACCTCCGCGGCGAGTAAAGCCAAATTATCATAGCACTAGGCAATAGTTGCGGTGGGATAGTAATTTGTGGAGGGGCACGGCGAGCGCGTCGATCGTCGACACCGGAGAGGAGACGGCGGTGCTGAAGGAACTTATGGGCATGCCCGCGGGCATTCAAGCGCTGGAGGCCGTCGGAACAGTGACCGCATCCGACTATGCACGGGTCTTCGCGCCGATGATCGAAAAGGCAGGACGCGCAGGGGATCGGATGCGGCTGCTGTATGCGTTCGGCCCGGGGTTTCAGCGCATCACGGCGGGAGCACTGTGGACGGAGGCGCGACTCGGATCGGCCTATCTGCGCTTGCTCGACGGGTGCGCTGTCATGAGTGATATCGGCTGGATTCGGGCACCAAGCCGCGCCATCGGTGCCTGGATGCCATGCCCGCTTCGGGTGTACGACAACGATCAACGCGATGACGCCGTCGCATGGCTGGCCTCGCTATCGCACTGCGGTGACGTGTCCACCCGCGATATGGCCAAGGCTTACATCGGAGGAGTCGGTGCTGGCTTTGTCAGCCTCGGTGGGTTCGTCGTGTCCATGGATGTCAAGAAGCGCAATAAGATTCGATGATCGCGGCACGTCGAATAACACGGTGGCCGCCACGCTAAGCAGCGAGCCCTTCACAACCTAAATCGCGGGGCCCAGGAGGTCGTCCGCGTCGCGGATGATGTAGCCGTAGCCCTGCTCGGCCAAGAAGCGCTGCCGGTGCGCGGCGTACTCGGCGTCCAGGCTGTCGCGCGCCACCACGGAATAGAAGATGGCGCCGCCACCGTCGGACTTGGGCCGCAGCAGCCGGCCCAGCCGTTGCGCCTCCTCTTGGCGAGAGCCGAATGTTCCCGAAACCTGCACTGCCACAGAGGCTTCCGGCAGGTCAATGGAGAAGTTCGCGACTTTGGACACCACCAGGGTGGACAACTCGCCGCGCCGGAAGGCGTCGAACAGCTCCTCGCGTTCCTTGGTCCGGGTGGACCCCTGGATCACCGGGGCATTCAGCTCGGCACCGAGCTCGTCGAGCTGATCCAGGTAGGCACCAATCACCAGGGTCTGCTCGCCGGGATGTTTCGCCAGGATCGACTTGACCACAGCGATTTTGGTGTGCACCGTCGAGCACAGCTTGTACCGCACTTCGGGTTCGGCGGTGGCGTAGAGCATCCGCTCGTTGTCGGTCATGGTGACCCGTACTTCGACGCACTCGGCCGGAGCGATCCATCCCTGCGCCTCGATGTCCTTCCACGGCGCGTCATAGCGCTTCGGGCCGATCAGCGAGAACACGTCACCCTCGCGGCCGTCCTCGCGGACCAGCGTGGCGGTCAGGCCCAGGCGCCGCTTGGACTGCAGATCCGCGGTCATCCGGAACACCGGCGCCGGCAACAGATGGACCTCGTCGTAGATGATCAGTCCCCAGTCCCGGCTGTCGAAGAGCTCCAAGTGCCGATACTCGCCCTTGGTGCGGCGGGTGATCATCTGATACGTCGAGATCGTGACCGGGCGGATCTCCTTGCGTTCGCCGGAGTATTCGCCGATCTCGTCCTCGGTGAGCGATGTGCGCGCGATCAGCTCGCGCTTCCACTGGCGGGCCGCGACGATGTTGGTCACCAGAATCAGCGTCGTCGCACCGGCTTTCGCCATGGCAGCCGCGCCCACCAGCGTCTTACCGGCACCGCACGGAAGCACCACCACCCCGGATCCGCCGGACCAGAAGGAGTCAGTGGCCATCTGCTGATAGTCGCGCAGGTGCCAGCCGTCCTGGGCCAGGCTGATCGGATGCGCTTCGCCGTCGACGTAACCCGCGAGATCTTCGGCGGGCCAACCGATCTTGAGCAGCATCTGCTTGACGCGGCCGCGCTCGCTGGGGTGGACGATGACGGTGTCGTCGTCGATCCGGGCGCCCAGCATCGGGGCAATCTTCTTGTTGCGCAACACCTCTTCGAGCACGGCGCGATCCAGGCTCACCAGTGTCAGGCCGTGCGCGGGGTTTCTCACCAGCTGCAAGCGACCGTAGCGGGCCATGGTGTCGACGATGTCGACCAGCAGCGGTTGGGGCACCGCGTAGCGCGAGAAGCTGACCAGCGCATCGACCACCTGTTCGGCGTCATGACCGGCGGCGCGCGCGTTCCACAGCGCCAGCGGCGTGATGCGGTAGGTGTGCACGTGTTCGGGTGCGCGTTCCAGCTCGGCGAACGGCGCGATAGCGGCGCGCGCCGCGCCGGCCAGCTCGTGGTCGACCTCGAGCAACACCGTCTTGTCGGACTGCACGATCAACGGTCCGTCAGACATATTCAGCGCCACTCCTCCTGATCTGTGTTCACGGCGGGGGCCATGCCGACCATTATCGGCCGCCGGCCGACAACACCGACGTGATGCGGTGAATGGCGAAGTCACGCAACCGTCCCGACGCGGAGTCGAAGGCCACGAGCTGCCCACCCTTGATGGTGATGGGCGACACCACCCGCTGGGTGGCCACGCCGGCCGCATCCAGATAACCGATCACCAGGGTGTCTTGTTCCCTTGCCGCGCGCTGCAGCTGCGTCATGGTCACCGCGGGGTCGATGCGGATATTGCCGAAGGGTGCGGCGGACACCTTGCGCAGCACCGCCACCACCGCGTTTAGGCTGTCGCTGTTGGGACGCCGGACCGGGCGATAGGGCCGGCGCTGCTGGGGCGCGGCCACTCGGGCGCCGCGCGGACGCACGTCGACGATCGCGCCGGAAGAATCCTCGGCCGCCGGCGCGAAGCCCGCGGCACGCAAGGCGGCGAGCACCTCGCCGATCGGAGCCGGCGACACCGCGACCGTCGGCGCCAGGGCCCGCAACTGCACCTCCTCGGTCGCCGGTGCGGTCAAGGCCTGGGCCAGCAGCGCGGGGTCCTCGCAGCGCACGAACGACGCGGCCATGCCGATCCGCAGCTGCCCGTGGCGGCGTGCAACATCGTCGATCAGATAGGTAAGCCCTTGGGGCACTGGCGTTTTGGAATGCTTGGCGAACAGGGAATGCATCCAGTCGCGGGTCTTGCCGACATCGAGCGCGTGCCGGATCGACTGCTCGCTGACGCGGTACACCATCGCGGCGCCGGCCGATTCGACGGTGGCAACGACGGCGAGTTGCTCGGCCAGGTCGCGTTCCAACGGCCCGGGTACGACCACGGTCAGGTCCGCCTGCACCAAAAAGTGGTCGACCGGTTTGGGCAGCGCCCGGTTCATCGCCTCGATCGCGACCTGCGGATCGCCGTCGTCGTCCAATAGCGCACGGCCGGGTGTGCTGATCGCGCCGCGGCCGACCAGCCCCAGGGCGGTGCTCTCGGCGAGCAGGTCCCCGACGGGTCCGGGCTGCAACCGCTTGGCCCAGCGCGGACGCCGCCAGATCAGCGCCGCCGAGGCTGCCGCCGCGTTGACGCCGGCACCGGGGGACAGTTCGGACAGCATGCCAAGCAGCAGCCGGCGATCCAAAGGCGCGGCCGTGGAGTACAGGCCGTCGGTGAGGGCCCCATAGGGCTTGGCGTCGGGGCCGCGACTGCCGATCAGCGCCGGCCGCCCGGGAAGGTCGAGCCAGCTGCTGGCCAACAGCTGCCAGCGTTCGGCGGTCGACATTGCGGTGTACCGGTCGGTGGCGATCGTCGGCGCCCAGTACGGTGCCTCGCCGGTGACCGGCTCGGGGTCGGGCATGCCGCTGGCGATCAATCCGGCCGCGGCCGCGACTTCGAGGATCAATCCCAGCCGCGGCTCGTCGATGCCGGTCAGTTTGCTCAGCCGCTTGACGTCGCGAATCCCCAGGCCGCCGCTGCGCAGCTCGGAAACCGGTGCGGCGGAAAGCGTTTCAAGCAGGACGTCGACCTCGTGCAGCAAGTCGATGGCGGCGCCGGCGGCCACCGCGTCGGCGTCGTGGGCGGTGGTGGTAGCCACCACCGGATCGGGTGCGGTCAGCTGCATGGGCCCGGGCTGCTCGCCGCGCAGCACCTGCCCTACGTGGCGGGGCAAGATCACCGTCTCGGCGTCGATGCGCCGCAGCAGGCCCATGGCGAGCAGCTGGGGCACCGGCCGGTCGGCGGGAGCGCCGGGCGCGGCGTCGCGGGTGCGGCCCATCGGGGAGCCCTCGAGAAGCTTCTCCAACACGTCGAGCTGCGCCTGGTTGAGGTCGTCGATTAGGCCGGCGATCTGTTCGGCGCTGCGCGAGGTGTCCTCGAGAATGACCTGGCCGGCATGCCAGGGCATTCCGGTCGCGGCGTCGGCGGCCACCCGCAGGGCGGCCTCGCCCCAGACCAGGGCGCGCTCCCGGAGGTCGTCCAGGGCGTCGAGGACGTCGGTTTCGGGGGCACGGTCATCGATCAGCGCCAGCAGCTTCGCGGTCGGCACCGGCTCCGCGTCGGCCTGCAGCACCAGCAGCGCATCGAGTACAGCCAGCCGCAGGAAGTCGAGGTCGTCGGTGCCGGCCTTGATCGACTGGCGGGCCTGGGCGCGCGCGGCCAGTGCGGCGATGCTGCCGGGTGGGGGCTGGGCCAGGTCCGGCCGCAACTCCAACAGTCGGATCAGCCGCTCATCGGATAACTCGGCCAGCCAAGACCCCAGCGGGATATCCGGGGTGTTGTCGGTCATTGCTGACCAGCGTAAAGCAGGCCGCGCGTACCCAGCAGTCCCCGAAAGCCCGCCGCCTCGCCAGCACCGTGACCAGCGGCGGCGACGGGCGCGCGGCTGGAACCCCGGTCTTGCGCCGCGTGCGGTTGGGCCACCTGTCAGAATGGACCTCGTGGCTGACACTGCTGAGGGCAAAGCCCGCAAATCCAAGTATGTCGATAACGGCTGGCCGACGACCGACCCCGACGACCACGCGGTGAGCGAACTCGTGACCGATCGCACGGGCGCGCTGTCGCCCTTCGGCGAACTGGTGTTCCCGCTGCCCTCCACCGAACTGCCCTACCTGCACCCGGTCACCGTCGTCAATCGGTAGGCCGCCAAATGGCCTCTGAGGACTCCAAAGCCTCTGCGAAATGGGCGTCGGAAGACCCCGGCCCCGGCGTCCTGTCACATCTGGACGACCACGGGGCGGCGCACATGGTCGACGTCAGCGAGAAGGTGGCCACCAAGCGGACCGCGGTGGCCGCCGGCGTCCTGCGTTCCTCGGCGCACGTGCTGACGTTGATCTCCACCGGGGGTCTGCCCAAAGGCGATGCCCTGGCCACCGCGCGGATCGCCGGCATCCAGGCCGCGAAGCGCACCAGCGAACTCATCCCGCTGTGTCATCAACTCGCTCTTACGGGGGTCGACATCGACTTCACCATGCGGGAGTCTGAGGTCGAGATCACCGCAACGGTGCGAAGCACCGACCGCACGGGGGTTGAGATGGAAGCGCTCACGGCGGTCAGCGTCGCGGGACTGACGCTCTACGACATGATCAAGGCGGTAGACCCCGCCGCACGAATCGACGACATTCGAGTGCTGCGCAAGGAAGGCGGCAAAACCGGAAGGTGGGCGCGCCCATGAGCACCCGTTCGGCCCGCATCGTCATCGCCTCGACCCGCGCGTCGTCTGGCGTCTACGACGACCGCTGCGGCCCGATCATCGCCGAATGGCTGGCAGAGCGCGGCTTTTCGGCCCCGCAGCCGGAGGTGGTGGCTGACGGGCCGCCGGTCGGCGACGCGCTCCGCACCGCGATCGATGCCGGGGTCGACGTCGTCATCACCTCCGGCGGCACCGGCATCTCGCCCAGCGACAGCACACCGGACCACACCGCGGCCGTCGTGGACTACATGATTCCGGGGCTGGCGGAAGCGATCCGCCAGTCGGGCCTGCCGAAGGTGCCAACATCGGTGCTGTCACGCGGGGTGTGCGGTGTGGCTGGCCAGACCCTGATCGTCAACCTGCCCGGTTCGCCCGGCGGGGTCCGCGACGGCCTCGGCGTGCTCGCCGATGTGCTGGACCACGCACTCGACCAGCTCGCCGGCAAAGATCACCGGCGATGACGCTCGTCGTGCGCGCTGCCATGACCGGGCAACCGATTTCACTGGCCGAGCATGAAGAGTTGGTGGGTCATCAGTCGGCCGGAGCCATCGTCGGATTCGTCGGCATGATCCGCGACCATGACGGCGGACGGCGGGTGGTGCGACTGGAGTACTCCGCGCACCCGTCGGCCGACCAGGTCATCGCCGATGTGGTGGCCGAGGTGGCCGAGCAGTCCAGCGGGGTGCGTGCCGTCGCCGCCAGCCACCGCATCGGCGCGTTGCGCATCGGAGAGGCGGCGCTGGTTGCGGCCGTCGCCGCCGACCACAGACAGGCGGCATTCGCCACCTGTGCGCATCTGGTGGACACCATCAAGGCGCGGCTACCGGTGTGGAAGCACCAATTCTTCGCCGACGGAACCGAGGAGTGGGTGGGCTCGGCCTGACGCGCCAGGCCCGGCCACCGGATTGGTGCGCCATGCCCAACACGCCCCGAAAAGGAGGGGTTTCGGGGCGTGCGGGGAGTCAGGCGGTGTCAGGCGTTGGGTGACGGCTGAGCGAGAGCGTCCAGCGCGTCGTTGCCCTGAACGTCCTGGGCCCGGATCGCCTCCCACAGCTGCACGAGGTAGTTGGCGTCGGAAGCCTGCTGCGGCATGTCTTCCGGTACGGAACCGTGGAAGTCCGTGTCCGCGACGGGCGGTGCGTCCGCAGGTGGTGCTGGCGGCAGCGCCTCGGCCGGCGGCAAGTCCGTCGGTGGTGCTGGCGGCAGCGCCTCGGCCGGCGGCAAGTCCGTCGGTGGTGCTGGCGGCAGCGCCTCGGCCGGCGGCGGGGCATCGGCCGGGGGTGCCGGCGGCAGGTCCACGGGAGGCGCGGGCGGGAGGG
>NZ_LZIF01000121.1 GCF_001667145.1 Mycobacterium sp. 852002-51971_SCH5477799-a | reverse complement strand
GCCGCGGTGCACCATATCGCTGCTGATGGGTGGTCGGTGGCCCCGTTGGTGCGGGATTTGGGTGTGGCGTATGCCAGCCGGTCGGTGGGGCAGGTGCCGGGGTGGGCGCCGTTGGCGGTGCAGTATGTCGATTACACGTTGTGGCAGCGGGCGCAGTTTGGTGAGCTCGAGGACAGTGGTAGTCGTATCGCTGGGCAGTTGGCGTATTGGGAAGATGTGTTGGCCGGGATGCCCGAGCGGGTGCAGTTGCCCACGGATCGGCCGTATCCGGCGGTGGCGGATTATCGCGGGGCCACGGTGGCGGTGGAGTGGCCGGCTGAGGTGCAGGCGCGGGTGCGTCAGTTAGCTGGTGAGCATAATGCGACCAGTTTCATGGTGGTGCAGGCCGCGTTAGCGGTGTTGTTGTCGAAGATCAGCGCCAGTGTTGATGTGGCGGTGGGGTTCCCGATCGCCGGGCGCCGTGACCCTGCGCTCGATGAGTTGGTGGGTTTTTTCGTCAACACGTTGGTGTT
>NZ_LZIF01000120.1 GCF_001667145.1 Mycobacterium sp. 852002-51971_SCH5477799-a | reverse complement strand
GGGTGGCGGCGTGGCGGCGGCCGGCGGGGGCGGCGCGGCGGAAGGTCCGGGCGACGGTTCGTTGTTGCGCGAGAAATCGCTCACCCCGTAGTCGCGGTGCTCCGCCGAGTGGCGAGACCGTGCCCGGCGGCCGGGGTCGCCGTACGACGGTGGCGGCGGCACCGGCTCGACGAGCAGGCCATCCCAGGATTCGTCGACGCCGGAATGCCGGGCACGCCGCCCACCGGACGGTTCCGCGCGGCTATCCGCGCCGGCCCAATTGCTGCCCGGGGCGCCGGGAGGCAGCCACTGGCCTTCCGCGGCGACCCGCTGCCAGCCCTGCCCCGGCCACTGCGCCTGAGGCTGTGGTTGCGGTTCCGGCGCTGGTTCTGGTTCAGGCCGCGGTTGGGGCTCCGGTTGGAACTGCGCCGCCGGGGCGGCCCGCGGCGGTTGGGGGCGAGGCTCGAACCGCGGCTCCGCCGGTCCCGCATAGGGGGACTCCTCCGCGTAGGCGGGATCCTGGGCGTATGCGGGATCCGGGGCCGGCTCGTGCTGGTCTTGCACCCGCTGACGGCGGGGCGGCGCCTGCTGCCGCGGGGGAACCAGCGGTTCCTCGGGCACGTCGATGATGGCGTCGTCGCGGTTGTCCTGCGACACCGACGTCACGCGGTCGCTGGACACCCAATCGACCGGAGTGTCGCGGGGGTGCTCGCCATTGCGATCCCATTCGCTGTACGCGCGCTCCGGCTGCGGCTCAGCGTCCGACGTGCCGCCGAGGGCCGGGCGGTGCGCCAGGTCGGTGTCGAACAGGATTTCCAGGCTGGTCCGCAACGCGGAGAGCTCCGCGCGCAACTCGGCCAGATCGTCGGCGGCCTGAGCGCGCAGCTCGGAGGCCAGCTCGCGGCGCAGCTGTGACTCGACGGTCAGCTCGTATTCGCGCCGGGCCGAGATCTCCCGATCCAGTTGCAGGTCGTAAACAAGCTTGAGGTCGCGGACCTTGGACTGGTCGGCGTCGCTTTGGCGGCGATAGAGCACGGAAACGAAGGCGCCGGCGACTGCGGCCCACAGCGCCAGGATTACAGCGAGCTTGAGAAGTTCCACCCGATTGGTGAAAACCAATGCGGAACTGGCCCCCATCGCGAGGACCAGCAACGCCGTCAAGAGCACCCACCCCGGCCTGCGGCCGCCGCGCCGGACCCGGGCGCCGCGGGACAGAACGGTCATGGCCTGAGACTACCTGTGCGAGGTCAATCCGCGTGTCGCGCTGCTTCGGCGATTCTCGCGCGGGTGTCCGCAAGGTCGCGGAAGTCGACCGGCCGCCCGGCGCCGGCAATTCTGGTCGCCGGGCTAGCTTTCCGCCCCCTCGCCCTGCTCCGTCGGATCCGGCGGCGACTTGCAGCAGTGTTGCAGCCACAGCGCGGCAACCAGCAGCGCCAATGCGCTGACCGCCGCCACCACGGCCCCCGAGGTGTCCTCGGCAGCGGCCCGCAACCAGGATTTGCGGGGCAGGAAGTACACCAGGACGCCGACCCACCAGCCCAGCATCAACGCGCCGACCCAGGCCGATGCCTTGGCGACCATCAGGCTGCGCGCCACCGCGAGCGGGTGCAGCCAACCCGGACCGGACCCGATGTCGCCCTCGTTGATCCTGGCTCGCACGTAGCGCCCCCACAGCGCCTCGGCGATGGCCACCGCCAGCAGCGACAGGCCGGTCCACACCGTGATCGGCGGAAACCACCGATATAGGCCGTTGACCAGCAGATACCCCACCACGGCGGCGCCGACCACCGCGGCGGTCAGGTCACGCTTGCGGGTGGGCCCCATCAGCTCATCGGCCCCCGGTCGGCCTGGCCGGTCCCATTCGGCCGAAGCGTCAGTCCGGTCGGCCGCACGCCGTCCCGGTCGACCGCTTCCAGCTGAGCTAGCAGGCCGGCGACCGGCTGTGGCCCGTCGGCCAGTGTGAGCCGAGCCTCCGGGTCGACATCGAGCCACGGGATGAGCACGAACGCCCGTAGGTGGGCCAGCGGATGCGGCAACGTCAGGTTGTTGTCCCGGGAGATCACCTCGGTTGGGTCGTAGCAGGCGATCAGGTCGACGTCGAGGGTGCGTGGACCCCAGCGCTCGCCGCGCACGCGGCCCGCCGCGCGCTCGAACTCCTGTCCCCGGCGCAGCCAGCCCTGCCCGTCGCAGGACGGGTCGTCGGCGATCAGCACCGCGTTGAGAAACGGCGCCTGATCCATCCGACCCCAGGGGTCGGTCTCGTACACCGGGGACACGGCGAGCACCGCGTCGGCCAGCCCGTCGACGACCGACTGCAACCGCGCCAACCTGTCACCCAAATTGGAGCCGATGGACAACACGACTCTGGTCATAGCGCCCCGCCGCCCGCCGGGATCACCGAACCGCGGCCGCCGCGGCGCGACCGCCGCACCACCACCGCGACGTCGGCGAACTGCTGCGGAATCGGAGCCTGCGGCTTGTGCACCGCCACCTCGACGGCGTGCACGCGTTCGTCGTCCATCACCTGGTCGGCGATCTGGGCTACTACGGTTTCGATCAGATTGCGCGCGGGCCCCGCGACCACATCGGCGGCCAATTGGGCCAGCGCGGCGTAGTCGTAGGTGTCGGCCAGTTCGTCGCTGGCCGCGGCGTCGAGGAGGTCGATCCAAACCGTGATGTCGACGACGAAGTCCTGACCGTTGGCGCGCTCGTGGTCGAAAACCCCGTGTTGTCCACGAACCATCAAGCCGCGCAACTCGATTCGATCAGTCATCGCCCTCAGCCAGCTCCGTCTGCGACCGGTCGGTCCAGGCCGCTACGACCTTCAGGGCATCGACCGTGGCCCGTACATCGTGCACGCGCACCCCCCAGGCGCCATGCAGGGCGGCCAGCGCCGAAACCACCGCGGTTGCCGTCTCACGCCCATCGGGCGGTCGCGGCGAACCGTCGGCCCCGGCTAACAACGTACCGAGGAACCGTTTGCGCGATGCACCCAGGAGCACCGGAATGCCGGTGGCAACCAGTTGCGGCAGGGCATGCAGCAGCGCCCAATTGTGTTGTGCCGTCTTGGCAAATCCCAGTCCTGGATCGATCATCAGCCGCCCGGGGTCGACACCGGCAGTCACCGCGGCGTCGACGCTGGCCAGCAGCTCGTCGCGCACCTCGACGACCACGTCCCGGTAGTGCGGCGCCGCGTGCGGCCGCTCGGCCGAGACCGATCGCCAATGCATCAGCACCCAGGGCGCTTTCGCATCGGCCAGCAGCGGCGCCATCGCGGGATCGGCGCGGCCGCCGGACACGTCGTTGACGATCCGCGCTCCGGCGCACAGCGCCGCCCGCGCGACGTCGGCGTGCATGGTGTCGATGCTGACCGTGACGCCTTGTGTTGCAAGCTCTTTGACGACGGGTACCACCCGGGACGTCTCGGCGTGCGGATCGATGCGCGTTGCGCCGGGACGGGTCGATTCTCCCCCGACGTCGACGATGTCGGCCCCGTCGGCGATCAGGGCCAGGCCCTGCGCGACGGCCTTGTCGGGGTCGAGATAACGGCCGCCGTCGGAGAACGAATCGTCAGTGACGTTCAGGACTCCCATTACCTGCACAGGCGCCAGACTCACTTACGCAGGATCAGGTCGAGCGCTTCGGCTCGAGAAGCGGCGTTTGTTTTGAACAGTCCGCGTACCGCCGAGGTGGTGGTGATCGCTCCGGGTTTGCGTACCCCGCGCATCGCCATGCACAGGTGCTCGGCCTCCACCACGACCATCACGCCGCGCGGATTGAGCTTCTTCACCAGTGCGTCGGCGATCTGGCTGGTGAGCCGCTCCTGCACCTGGGGCCGTTTCGAATACAGATCGACCAGCCGCGCGATCTTCGACAGGCCGGTGACCCTGCCGTCGTTGCCCGGGATGTAGCCCACGTGAGCCACCCCGTGGAACGACACCAGGTGGTGCTCACACGTTGAGTACAGCGGGATTTCTTTGACGAGCACCAACTCGTCGTGATCCTCATCGAACATCGTGTTCAACACGCTGTCCGGGTCGGTGTAGAGCCCGGCGAACATCTCACGGTAGGCGCGGGCGACCCGGGCCGGTGTTTCCCGCAGGCCATCCCGGTCGGGGTCTTCGCCTATCGCGTGCAGCAACTCGCGGACTGCGGCCTCGGCGCGCTCCTGATCGAACAGCCGCGTCGTGTGTATCGCGGTATCCGGCAGCGCCATCGAATCCTCCGTTTGCTCAGCCGTGAGCCGGCGGGTTGGACCGGCTTACGTCCTCATCCTGCCGGTCGGGCGAACCGCCCTGCGGGGCGGGTTGGCCGGGCGGCGGATACGGCGGATAGGGCGGATAGGCGGGATGTGGCTGACCCGGGTGACCCGCGCCGCCCTGCTGTCCGGGGTAACTTTGCTGACCGCCTTGCTGTCCGGGATAGCCCTGCGGGCCGGCGTAATTGTGTGCCGGTTGCTGCCAGTGCGGCTGCTGGCCGGGTTGCGCGGGCGGATGCCAGTAATGCGGCTGTTGTTGCTGTGGCGGCCAGCCCGGCGCGCGCCAGCCGGCCGGGGCGCCGTAGTCGGGTTGCATGGGCCCCTGCGGATCCCCCTGACGATTACCGCCTTGAGCGCCATGAGAACCATTGCCGCCGTTGGCGTTTCGCTCGGCCTCGGCCTGCGCGGCCGCGGCGGCCTCGCTGGCCCGCGCGATGGCCGCCTTGAAAGCGGGCTCCTGAACCGGCGGGGGCCAGGGCTCGCCGCGTTCGATGGCCAGCTCGCCGGGCGTCTTGATCGGCGGTTTGTCCGACGGGATGCGGCCGCCGAAATCGTCGAACATGGTGAGCCGAGGCCGCTTTTCGACGCCGGAGAAGATGCCCTCCAGCTCCGCCCGGTGCAGGGTTTCCTTTTCCAGCAGCTCGCCGGCCAAAATGTCGAGAATGTCGCGATATTCGGTGAGGACCTCCCACGCCTCGGTGTGGGCGGCCTCGATCAGTTTGCGGATTTCGTCGTCGATGTCGCGGGCGACCTCGTGTGAGTAGTCAGCCTGCGTCCCCATGGTGCGACCCAGGAACGGGTCGCCGTGCTCCGAACCGTATTTGACGGCACCGAGTTTCGAGCTCATGCCGAATTCGGTGACCATCGCGCGCGCGATCTTGGTCGCCTGCTCGATATCGGACACCGCGCCCGTCGTCGGCTCCCGAAAGACCAGCTCCTCGGCGGCGCGCCCACCCATGGCAAACACCAACTGCGCGATCATCTCCGAGCGGGTCCGCAGGCCCTTGTCTTCCTCCGGCACGGCCACCGCGTGCCCGCCGGTGCGCCCGCGCGCCAAGATCGTCACCTTGTAGATCGGCTCGATATCGGGCATCGCCCAGGCGGCCAGCGTGTGCCCGCCCTCGTGATAGGCGGTGATCTTCTTTTCCTGTTCGCTGATGATCCGGCCCTTGCGGCGCGGCCCGCCGATCACCCGGTCCACCGCTTCCTCCAGGGCGGCGCTGGTGATGACGGTGCCGTTCTCGCGGGCGGTGAGCAGCGCCGCCTCGTTGATGACGTTGGCCAGGTCGGCGCCGGTCATGCCGACCGTGCGTTTGGCCAGCCCGGCGAGGTCGGCGTCCGGGCCGATCGGCTTGCCCTTGGAGTGCACCTCCAGCACCGCTTTGCGACCCGCCAGGTCCGGGTTGGAGACCGGGATCTGCCGGTCGAAGCGGCCGGGTCGCAGCAGCGCCGGGTCCAGAATGTCCGGTCGGTTGGTCGCCGCGATCAGGATGACGCCGGCCCGCGGGTCGAACCCGTCCATCTCGACCAGCAACTGGTTGAGCGTCTGTTCGCGCTCGTCGTGACCGCCACCAAGGCCCGCACCGCGCTGGCGGCCTACCGCGTCGATCTCATCGACGAAAATGATGCACGGGTTGTTCTGCTTGGCCTGGTCAAACAGGTCGCGGACCCGGGACGCACCGACGCCGACGAACATCTCGACGAAGTCGGAGCCCGAGATGGTGAAGAACGGAACCCCGGCCTCCCCGGCGACCGCGCGGGCCAGCAGCGTCTTGCCGGTTCCCGGCGGCCCGTACAGCAGCACGCCTTTGGGGATCTTGGCGCCCAGCGCCTGGTAGCGGCCGGGATTCTGCAGGAAGTCCTTGATCTCGTAGAGCTCCTCGACCGCCTCGTCGACCCCGGCGACGTCGGCGAAGGTGGTCTTGGGCATGTCCTTGGAGAGCTGCTTGGCGCGCGACTTGCCGAAACCGAAGCCCATCCGGGCGCCCCCCTGCATGCGGGAGAACATGACGAACAGGCCGACCAGCAGCAGCAGCGGCAGCACGTAGACCAGCAGCTCACCCAGGATGCTGCCCTGGTTGACGACAGTGCTGACCTTTGCGTTCTTGGCGCTCAGCGCGTTGAACAGGTCGACGGCGTAGCCGCTGGGGAATTTGGTGATGACCTTGTCGGAATTGTCGGTGTCACCGTTGCCCTTCTTCAGGGTCAATCGAAGTTGCTGTTCGCGGTCGTCGATCTGTGCGCTTTTGACGTTGTCGCCGTTGATCTGGGACATCGCCACCGAGGTGTCGACGGGCTTATAGCCGCGGGTGTCGTCGCTGAAATAGAAGAACGACCAACCGAGCAGCACCACGACAGCAATCGCCACGATGGTACGAATCACGTTTTTCCGGTTCATCAATCATCGGCCTTGCCGGCCAGGTCCTTCCCCGATGTGCACGCAGCTGGAAAAGTCCAGGCTACCGCTAGTGGCGATCGCCAGCTCCGGCAGAGCCGGGGCGCAGCGGGTCGACACCATACCGCTAGTGGCGATCGCCAGCTCCGGCAGAGCCGGGGCGCAGTCTCCCGTAAGGGGGCAGTGCGCCAGGCCGCCGCCGTCCTGCTCAGTTAACGACCGGCAGTTCCCGGCTACTCGTAATAGCGGGCCTCGACCACGTTGCCGTCCGGATCGGGGAAGTAGTACCCCTGCGGCGCCCAGCCCCGCGCGCCGAAGCTGCGGTTCAGCCGCGCGCTGGTGTCCACGCCTTCGGCCTGCAGCCGCCGGTCCAGCGCATCGTATTCGGCCTTTGACAGCGCCAGGCAGACGTGATTGACCGGATGGCCGGCGCTGCCCTCGATGCGGGTCAACTTTTCAGTCGCCGAAATGCTTTCGGCGGGCATCAAGTCGATGATGGAGTCCGCACAAACCCGCACGCTCGGAAACGGTGCATCTCCGGCTTCGAATTCGGTGAACCGGACCGGTTCCAGCCCGACGACGCGGGTGTAGAAGTCCATCGACGCCCGCGGATTTTTGGTCCAAACCACCACATGGTCCAGTCGCATCGAATCGAGTATTCCCGCCTGCCGCCCTTTTGATCACCAACCGAGCGCCATTCGGTGAGCCAAGACAGTGCGGGGCCTTCTCAGCCAGCAACCGTTGTGCTTTGGTGAGACGGTGCCCCCAACCGAACGGTTAGTAGACACCAATGGTGTGCGGCTGCGAGTGACCGAGGCGGGCGACCGAGGCGCACCCGTGGTGCTCCTGGCGCACGGTTTCCCCGAACTCGCCTACTCCTGGCGTCACCAGATACCCGTCCTGGCCGACGCGGGCTACCACGTGCTGGCACCCGATCAGCGGGGCTATGGCGGTTCGGATCGTCCGGACTCCGTCGACGCCTACGACATTCATGAGCTGACCGCCGACCTGGTCGGTCTGCTCGACGACGTCGGCGCGCAACGCGCCGTCTGGGTCGGACACGACTGGGGTGCCGCCGTGGTCTGGAACGCCCCCCTGCTGCACCCGGACCGGGTCGCGGCCGTCGCCGCGATGAGCGTGCCGGTGACGCCGCGCCCGCGGGTGGCGCCGACCACGGCGTGGCGCAAAACGTTCGGCGAGAACTTCTTCTACATCCTCTATTTCCAGGAGCCCGGCGTCGCCGACGCCGAATTGAACGCCGATCCCGCTCGGGTGATGCGACGCATGATGGGCAGCCTGGGGACAGCCGGTGACAAAGCCGCGGCGATACGGATGGTGGCCCCCGGCCCGGAAGGTTTCATCGAGCGGCTGGCCGAACCCGACGGGCTGCCTGACTGGATTAGCCGCGACGAGCTCGACCACTACGTCGCCGAGTTCACCCGCACCGGTTTCACCGGCGGCCTGAACTGGTACCGCAATTTCGACCGCAACTGGGAGACGACCGCCGAACTCGACGGCGCGAAGATCCCGGTCCCGTGTTTGTTCATCGGCGGGACGGCCGATCCCGTCCTGTCTTTCACCCGCACCGATCGTGCCGCGGATGCGATCTCGGGCCCATACCAGCAGGTGATGATCGACGGCGCCGGGCATTGGCTGCAGCAGGAGCGCCCCGAAGAGGTGAATGCGGCCTTACTGGAATTCCTCAACGGATTGGAGCTGCAATGATCGCGCCCCTGCGTTTCGGTGTCTTTATCACCCCGTTTCACCCCATCGGCCAATCCCCAACCGTGGCACTGGAATACGACATGGAACGCGTCGTAGCCCTGGATCGGCTGGGATTCGACGAGGCCTGGTTCGGCGAGCACCACTCCGGTGGCTACGAGCTGATCGCCTGCCCGGAGGTCTTCATCGCGGCAGCGGCCGAGCGGACCAAACACATCCGGCTGGGCACGGGCGTCGTGTCGCTGCCCTACCACCATCCGCTCATGGTCGCCGACCGCTGGGTGCTGCTGGACCACCTCACCCGGGGGCGCGTGATGTTCGGCACCGGCCCCGGTGCGCTGCCCTCGGACGCCTACATGATGGGCATCGACCCGATCGAGCAGCGCCGGATGATGCAGGAGTCTCTCGAGGCGATCCTGGCGCTGTTCCGCGCCGCGCCCACCGAACGCATAGACCGTCACTCCGACTGGTTCACCCTGCGTGACGCGCAGTTGCACATCCGCCCCTACACCTGGCCCTACCCCGAAATCTCCACGGCGGCAATGATTTCGCCGTCCGGGCCGCGCCTGGCCGGCGCGCTCGGGACCTCGCTGCTGTCGTTGTCGATGTCGGTACCCGGCGGCTACGCGGCGCTGGAAACAACCTGGGACGTGGTCCGCGAACAGGCCGCGAAGGTCGGCAGGGAGGAGCCGGACCGGGCCGGTTGGCGCGTCCTGAGCATCATGCACATCGCCGACAGCCGTGAGCAGGCGATCGACGACTGCACCTACGGACTGCAGGATTTCGCGAATTACTTTGGCGCCGCCGGATTTGTGCCGCTGGCCAACAGCGTGGAAGGCACGCAGACGCCACACGAATTCGTCGCCGACTATGCGGCCAAGGGAAACTGCTGCATTGGCACCCCCGAGGACGCCATCGCCCACATCGAGGATCTGCTGGACCGCTCCGGCGGCTTTGGCACCCTGTTGATGCTCGGCCACGACTGGGCTTCGCCGCAGGCGACTTACCACAGCTACGACCTGATGGCGCGCAAGGTGATTCCGCACTTCAAACGACAGCTCGAAGCGTCCCGATCGTCGCATGACTGGGCGAAGGGCAAGCGCGACCAGCTGATCGGCCGGGCCGGCGAGGCAGTCGTGAAGGCCATCACCGAGCATGTCGACGAGCAGAAAGACGCGGTGCACTGATGCGCGCGGCAGTGTTGCGGGACGGCCGCATGGTCTACCGGGACGACGTGCCCGACCCGATCCCCGAAGCCGGCCAGGTGTTGGTGGGCGTGCGAGCGTGCGGAATCTGCGGCTCCGACTTGCATTTCGCCGCCCACGGCGCTCAGGTGATGGAAATGAGCGACCGGGTGGCCGGCGGCTCGGGCGCCATGCACGTCGACCTCGACCACGACATCTTCATGGGTCACGAGTTCAGCGCCGAGATCCTCGAAGCCGGGCCAGACACCGAGACCCATCCGCCGGGCACCCTGGTCACGTCGCTGCCGGTGCTGTTGTCCGCCAAGGGCGTCGAGCCGATCGTGTACAGCAACAGCACCGTCGGCGGCTACGCCGAACGGATGCTGCTTTCGGCGCCGTTGTTGCTGCCGATCCCCAACGGCCTGGACTTCAAACACGCCTCCCTGACCGAACCGATGGCGGTGGGGCTGCATGCGGTCAACAAGTCGAATATCGCCCCCGGCGAGACCGCCCTGGTGCTCGGTTGCGGACCGATCGGAATTGCCATCGTCGCCGCCCTGCGGGCGAAGGGTGTCGAAACCATTGTGGCGTCCGACTTTTCGCCAAAACGCCGTGAGCTGGCCACCGCGATGGGAGCCCATCGGACGTTGGATGCGGCGCAGGGTTCGCCCTTCGACGCCGCCAAGCCCGCGGTGGTGTTCGAGGCGGTCGGCGTGCCCGGCATCATCGACGACGTACTCCTTCGGGCGCGGCCCGGCACCCGCCTGGTGGTCGCCGGTGTGTGCATGCAACCCGATACGGTGCATCCGTTCTTCGCGATCGCCAAGGAGATCAACGTCCAATTCGTACTCGCCTACACGCCTGAGGAGTTCGGCGACTCGCTACGCGCCCTGGCAGAGGGCGACATCGACGTCAGCCCGCTGATCACCGGTGAGGTCGGCCTCGACGCGGTTGGTACGGCTTTCGATGATCTTGCCGACCCGGAGCGGCACTGCAAGATACTCGTCACGCCGTGAGCGTTGTCGGACGGCCTGGCTATAATCGAACCCATGTTCGAATTTCCGGCCGATCCGTCTTCCCTGGTGGGGGTCATCGAGTCCACCCATCGGCAGGAGTCGACCCTGGTGGCCCGACGGCTGGCGGCGGTGGCGGCGCTGCTCCGGCATCGAGTTGCGCTCGCCGAGCAGCCCGACCGGGAGTACGCGGAGATCGACGGCTTCGAGCAGACCGCCGCGGAGGTCGCCGCCGCGATGAACCTCTCGCCGATGGGCGCCAGCTACCTGGTGTCCTATGCGGAGGCGCTCGACGTCAGGTTGCCCAAGATCGCGGCCTTGCTGACAGAGGGCCGAACGGATTGGCGCACAGTGCGGTTGGTCATCAGCCGGACCGATCTGGTCACCGACGAAACGCTGATCGCCAATCTCGACCATTCGCTGGCCGAGCGCATCGGTAACTGGCACGGGTGGTCGAGGCAACGCATCGTCAACGCCGTCGACGCCGCCGTGCGAACCGCCGATCCCGACGCCGCCCGCGAGCGCCGCCGGGCCGCCGAGGACGAACGTTGCATCGGAATCAGAGCCGCGGCCGATGGGATGGCCGAGGTGCATGGATCGGTCGCGGCCTCGGCTGCCGTCGCGTTCGATCGACGGCTGTCCCAGCTAGCCAAGCAGGTGTGCCCCGCGGATCCGCGGACCATGGATCAGCGGCGAGCCGACGCGTTGGGCGCGCTGGCCGAGGGTCGTGGATTGGGTTGCGCCTGTGGACAAGCGGAGTGCCCGGTCCGGCTGGGCGAGGGCGACGACGGTCGGGCCGGCGTGCGCGTCGTCATCAACGTGGTGGCCAGCGAGCGAACCGTCCACGATAACGGGTCCGAGCCCGGCTATCTGGAGGGTTATGGCGTCATCGATGCGGAGCAGGTGCGCCAATTAGCCGGCGCCGCAGCCGTACTCGTCGCCGACCCGGTGACCAGTCCGGTCGAAGCGCTGCGCTATCAACCGTCTGCCGCGCTCGAACGAACCGTTCGATGCCGGGATCTGACCTGCCGCTTCCCCGGCTGCAGCCGCCCGGCGGTGGTCTGCGACCTCGACCACACGGTTCCGTTCAATCACCGGGATCCGGCGGCAGGCGGCCAGACCACGGCGGAGAACCTCAAATGCCTTTGCCGACAACATCATCGACTCAAGACTTTCGGCGGCTGGCGCGACAATCAGCTTCCCGACGGCACCGTGGTGTGGACGTCGCCGAGCGGACGGACCTATCGGACCTCGCCTGCCGGCGCGGACCTGTTTCCACCGCCGCGCGGCCCGGCATGCGTGACGCCGGCCCCGAAACGGCGGTCCCGATTGCAACACCGCAGTGCACGAATCGCTCGAGCCCGTGGGCACAATCGCGAGCAACGGCCGATCAACGAGGCCCGGATGCGGCTCGAGTGGGGGCGCAAAGAGGAAATCGCGTCGCGCAAGTTCCGAAACCATATGCGCGACATGCTCTTCCTGTTCAAGGGCGCACCGAGCACCAGCCCCTATTGCACCTGGGTGAACGATCCAAGAGAGCCCGAAGAGTTGCCGCCGGATTGGCAGCCCGATGAGCTGGTTCTGCAGCCCTTGCCCGACGACCCACCCTTCTAACGCATCAGCCTCCCGCCGGGGGTTGTGCGATGACGGTGGGCTTGAAACCGTATCGGGGAGTGACGAAGTGGGCCGCGGCGCCGCGCCCCGCCCCGCCGACAGGCGTCATCGGCACCCCTCCCACCGCATTGGTGGCACGCTCAACCGCGCCCGTGGCAGTGGCGCCGTTGAGCGCCACGGCGACCGAAGGCGCCGTCGGGGCCGCGCTCGCCCAGGCCGCCGGAACCGACAATCCACCGACAGACGCCGCCTTGCCGACGGCCGCGCCCGCCGATCCAACCGCGCCCACCGAGCCCAGGCTCGCGCCCGAAACGGCGGCGGGGAGCGAGGCTTCTGCGGCCTTGGCGACGCCCTCGGTGGCCGACTTCGCGGCCGGCATCATGCCCTGAGCGATGCTTTGGATGTCTTTGAACGACGTGGTGAAGAGCCGGGTCGGAGAAATCAATCGGATGAACGCGTCGAAAGGTGTGCTGGCGTCCAGTGTTTGCGACCCGGTCAGGCCCTCCAACAGATCACCCAATGGACCCCCCACCACCAGACCATCGCCTTCGGGGTTCAGGCTGATTCCGCCCAGGGAAAACGTGGGATTGCCGGACGACGCGGGATTATTCGTCGCCCCGGCCAACGCGGCAAGCATTTGGGGCACCGCGTCCCGCGCACTCTCGCTTCCGCTCGCGCCGGCCGCCTGGGCGACCGCGGCGGCCTGACGAGCAGCGCCGGCCGGGTTGGTAGCGGGTTCGGCCGGTTCGAATGGCGGCAACATCGACGCTGCGGCCGACCCGCCGGCGTAGCCGTACATCGCGGCGGCGTCTTGCGCCCACATCTCGCCGTATTGGGCCTCGGTAGCCGCGATGGCCGCGACGTTCTGGCCGAGGAAGTTCGTCGCCAACAACTCCGCCAGCAACGCCCGGTTCGCCGCAATCACCGGCGGCGGCACCGTTTCGGCGAACGCCAGCTCATAGACACCCGCCGCCGCCACCGCTTGAGCGGCGACATGTTCGACCTGTCCACCCGTGCCGAGTAGCCACGCCACTTGCGGTGCGACCGCCGTGAGCATGGCCGAGGCGGCCGGCCCCTGCCATGGCCCGTCGGTGAGGCCCGCGATTACCACCCCGTAGGCGGCGGCCGCGGAGTGCAACTCGGTGGCCAGACCGTCCCAGGCCGCCGCGGCGGCCAGCAGCGGCCCTGAGCCGGGTCCCGCATACATCAGCGCCGAGTTGATCTCCGGTGGTAACTGCGCGAAGTCGAGCATGGTGTCCTCGCCTAACCGACTGAGGCAGTGTTGGCGACCTCGGTGGCGCCGTACGAACCGGCGCTGATGCCAAGCATCGTCGCCAACTGCTCACGAATCAGCGCGGCCTGCGCACTGATCTCCTGGAAGAGCTGACCGTGCCGCGAGAACTGCTGCGCGGTCAATATCGATACCGCGTCAGCTGCGGCGGGGGTCACCCTCGTCGTGGAAATTGCCACCGCCGAATTTCCCTCCCGCACGGACGCATTGATCCTATGCAGCTCGCGGGAAGCAGCAGTCAATATTTCCGGTTGCGCCATCAAGAACGACATGTCTTCTCAAAACCCTTTCAAATCAATAGCTCTCGGCACCGATAGGCGTGCCGAATCAGACGTCTGGACACGTTAGGCCAGGCATGTCCAGAGATGACAGCCCGCGACTCGCTAATTCATGACCAGGACGAGAACTGTTCACTTAGCTGGTCTGAAATGCTGCATCATTTGTATTTCGCATGAAATATGTTGCGAATAAATATGATTGGAGACATATATGAACTTATATGAGGCTGCTGACGTGACCGCCAAGCCTTTGCAGGCAATGCTTTGGTGCCCGGGCTGACCGGAGGTACAGAGTCGCTCATTTGTGTGGGGACGCCGCAGCCCCTCTCCGGCAAGCCTCAATCGCCGTCGCGGCCGACCCGGCAATCAACTGAGCGATGCCGGAACGCTGCACACATTTGCATAAATCCTCAGCGGTCAGCCATATCACCGGCTATCGTCGCCGATTAGATATCGGACTGGTCTGAAGTAGGCAGCATGAGCAACCAGAAACCAACGCCCATCACACTTGCCATCTACCGTGACCTACGCGTCGGCATGGTCATAGTAACGCTCATGGTATTCGTGGCCATTGTCATCGAACAATTGTCGGCCACCTGCTGGCAATTCGCCCTCAGCGCTTACTATTACACCTCCGCGCACAGCATCCTGATCGCCGCGCTGCTGGCGCTCGGCACGCTCTTCATCATGTACAAGGGCAGCAACGACACCGAGGATGCATTGTTGACTTTGGCGGGGGTCTCGGCGTTGATGATCGCAATGGTCCCGCAGGGTCGACCCACGAAACTGTGTGGGAAATATGATCTGCCGTCCCAATTCGAGCCCGCAACCCAGCCCAATGTCTGGGCGGTCGTTGTTGCACTGATCGTGGGCTGGTCGGCGATGGCCGTGCTGCACTGGCGCAACCACACTCGGCACAAGAGAAGCCCGTTGGGCACCGTCGCGCAGTGGATTTTCTGGGTGATCATGGCGCTTGGCTTCGTTGCCCTCGTCTTTTTCCCGAACTGGTTCTACGCGCAAATCCACGGCATCGCCGGTTTCCTGATGCTCTTGTCCTTCATCATCACCGTGTTTTGCGCCGCCCTCGTCGTCGGGCAGGAGGACCCGGTGAAGGCACCGCACAAAAACGGCTACAAGTGGTACTACTGGATCATCGCCGCAGTGATGGTGGTGACGTTAATCGCAGTTGTCGCAGTGCATCTCAAGCATCCCGGATGGGAGCCATGGGTCATCTGGCTGGAATCGGCGGTGATCATCGAGTTCGCGTTGTACTGGGCGGTGCAAACCTGGGAACTGTGGAATTCACCTGACCGCATTGGCCGCCTCCCCGACGACGTCCAGAGGCGACTCACGGATAAACGGACGAACGACGGCGGCATTCGTGGATTCAGGTCCGACCTGACCGGGCCACACGACGAGGGTCCGGGCGGATGGCTGCTGCCGCTTCTGTAGTGCCGACCGGCCGCGGTCATGGCAACGAAGCGCCCCAAATATGCGCTCACGCAACGACAATTGTGGGCAGCGCCCAGTGGTGAAGGGACAGCTTGTGGGGACGAAGCAGCCTCGTTTCGAAGCGTGGTAGACGCTAGGGTCCAGTCAGTGTCAGGGTGAGGCATGCCGAAACCCAGCACACAAGGTCTTCTTCGCCGATCGATCGCCGTAGCCACGGCCGGGCTCACAGTCGCAGCGATCTCGGCGTGCGACAAGCACAACGCGCCGCAGCCCGGGGCCAACCCTCGTCAGGTCACGGTCGTGGGCACCGGTCAGGTGCAAGGGGTCCCGGACACCCTGACCGCCGACGTCGGCATCGAATTCACCGCGCCCGACGTCACCACGGCGATGAACCAAACCAACGATCGTCAACAGGCGGTCATCAACGCCCTGACTGGCGCCGGCATCGACCGCAAGGACATCAGCACCACCGAGGTCACGCTGTCACCCGAATACAACAACCCAGGCCCCACCGGTACCGCCGCCATCACCGCGTACCGCGCGACCAACGCCATCGCCGTCAAAATCCACCCAGCGGACGCCGCGTCGCGCTTGCTCGCCCTCATCGTCGGCACGGGCGGCGACGCCACCCGGATCAAATCCGTCCGCTATTCCATCGCCGACGATTCGCAGCTGGTGAAGGACGCCCGGTCCCGGGCGTTCAACGACGCCAAGAGCCGAGCCGAGCAGTACGCCCAGCTGTCCGGGCTCCGGCTGGGCCGGGTGCTGTCCATTTCGGAGGTCACCGGCAACACCCCGCCGCCGACCGGGGCACCGCGGGCCATGCCGTCGATGGTTCCGCTGGAGCCCGGACAGCAGACCGTGAACTTCTCAGTGACCGCGCAGTGGGAGTTGGACTAGCGGCGATCGCAAGCGCGGCTAATCGGGCTGCGTCTACTGCTGATAGACCCGCGGGTCCAGGGTTCCGATGTAGGACAGGTCGCGGTAGCGCTCGTCGTAGTCGAGGCCATAGCCGACGACGAAGTCGTTGGGGATGTCGAAGCCCACATAAGCGATGTCGACATGGGCACCCTGCGCGTCGGGCTTGCGCAGCAAGGTGCACACCCGCAGCGACCGCGGGTGGCGCGTTTTGAGGTTGCGCAGGAGCCAGGACAGGGTGAGGCCCGAGTCGACGACGTCCTCGACGATCAGCACGTCGCGGCCCTCGATGTCGCGGTCCAGATCCTTGAGAATCCGCACCACGCCCGAAGACGACGTCGATGACCCGTAGGAGCTGACGGCCATGAACTCGAACTGCGTGGGCAGCGGGATCGCGCGGGCCAGGTCGGTGACAAAGATCACAGCTCCCTTGAGCACGGTGATCAGCAGCAGATCCTGGCCGGTCTCGATCGCGGCGTCGCGGTAGTTCTCGCCGATTTCGGTGCCGAGTTCGGCGATTCGCGCCTGAATTTGCGCCGACGTCAGCAGGACAGACTTGATATCCCCGGGGTACAGCTCCGCGGGTTGAGCGGGGGTGATCGCCGAGGAGATCTGGGCCACGCCCACAGAGTGCCACGACGACGGGCGAATAACCAATGGCAGGCCCGATATTGCGACTATTGGACAGGTTTGCCGACCGGCTCGCGCCACAGCGTCAGCACGCCGTCGCGGCGGCCCGCGAACAATCGTTCCTCGGGCAGCGATGACCCCACCGCCACCCCGCCCTGCCCATGCCAGCCGGTGACCAGGGCGTCCACCCCGCGAATCTGCTTGTCGGTCAGGTTCGTTGCGCCGCCGGTCAGCAGCCAGGTCCGGATCACCCGGCGCCGCAGGGGGGCGTCCAGGGCCGCTAGCGCCCGCACCCGCAGACCGGAGTCCGCCTTGGTCTCGGGCAGCGCCCTGGCCGCCAGCGTGTCGATCAACTCAGAATCCTCGCGCAGGGAGGTCGCGGTGCGCGCCAGCGCCTCGGCCACGCCACCGCCGAGCACGTCCTCCAGCAGCGGCAGCACCTCGGTGCGCAGCCGGGTCCGGGTGAACCGGCGGTCGGTGTTGTGTGGATCCTGCCAGGGGGTCAGCCCAAGCTCTTGGCACGCGCCGTGGGTGACGGCCCGGCGCACCCCCAGTAACGGCCGGCACCATGGCGGATCGTACGGACGCATCCCGGCGATCGAGCGCGCCCCGGACCCGCGGCCCAGACCCAGCAGTACCGTCTCGGCCTGGTCGTCCAGCGTGTGGCCCAGCAGCACCGGGCCGGTGTGGTAGGCGCTCAACGCGGCGTAGCGGGCCGCGCGCGCCGCCGCCTCGGGACCGCCGCGGTTGCCCACTTGCACCCGAACCACTTGAGCCCCAACGCATCCCAACGCTGTGGCCTGGGCGCGGGCGGTCTCGGCGACGGCGGCCGAGTCGGACTGCAAGCCGTGGTCGACGACCACCGCGGTGGTGGGTCGCAGCTGGGCCGCGACCGCGGTAAGCGCCAGCGAATCCGGACCGCCGGACAGCGCCACGCACCACTGTTCGACGGTGGCGAGGTGGGCCTTGATGAACGCCTCGACAGCCGCGCGCAGTTGGCCTACAGCACCCGGTCGATCCATCGCTGTGGCTCTTCGATCTCGGTGGGCAGCGGCAGCGTTTCGGGACCCGTCCAGATGGCGTTGAACCGCGCCATCCCGACCTTGCCGACCACGTGATCGACGAACGCCTTGCCGCGGGTGTACTGGCTGAGCTTGGCGTCGAGCCCCAGCAGCGCGCGCAATAACCGCTGCAGCGGCGGCTGCTTGCGGTGGCGGCGCTCGTCGAACCGGCGGCGGATGGTGGCCACCGACGGCACCGCCATCGGCCCGACGGCATCCATGACGTGATCCGCGTGGCCCTCCAGCAAGGTGCCCAGCACCAGCAACTGGTCCAGCGCCTGCCGCTGCGGTTCGGACTGCACCGCGCGCACCAGCCCGAGAATCCCCGAGGAGTTGGCGTCGGATTCCGACGTTGTGTCGCCGCGGTTGCGGGCGTAGTCGGCCAGCCGGCTGATCACCTGCCCGACGTCCTCGCCGGCGTCGCGGGTGATCAGGCCCAGCGCTTGCGACATATAGTCGGGCAGCCACTGGTTGGCGGTGAACTGCACACGATGGGTGACCTCGTGCAGGCACACCCACAGCCGGAAATCGGCCGGCTCGATTCGAAGCTGCCGCTCGACGGCGATGACGTTGGGATACACCAGCAGCAGACAGCCCGTTTTGGCCCCGTCGTTACTGGCGAAGGGGTCGTATTGGCCGAGGATGCCCGAGGACACATATGCCAGGACGGCGCCGGTCTGCGCGCCGGTGACGCGACCGGTGAGGAACCCACGCGGCTTCTCGGCGCCGTGCATCATCACCCGCATCGACTCGGTGGCCGCGGCGATCCAGTCCGAGCGGTCGACGATGCGGGCGGCCGGCACCGGGCCGTTGGTGACCAGGCCGGTGACGTCACGCACCAACGGTTCGGCTCTGGTGGACGCGGCGGCGAGTTCGTCGATCACCTGGCGGCGGGTGTAGTCGCTGGACGGCGGGCCCGGGCGGGCCAACCGCCGGCCGACCGCGGCCGCGAACTTCCAGTCGACGGCGGTACCGAGGGTCAGGTCCGGCGCCGGCGTCATGAGCACCCGCAGGACCACAGCCGGGTCGCCAGCGCGTCCATCACGTTGCGGCCGTTCGGGCCGGCGTCGTTGGAGATGAACGCGAACGTGAGCACCCGGCCGCTGCGGTCGGTGAGCACTCCGGCCAGCGCGTTGATGCCGGTCAACGAGCCGGTCTTGGCCCGCAGCCAGCCCGCGGGGCCCTGCGCGGTGGAGGCGTCGGTGAAGCGATCGGCCAGCGTCCCGCTGCCGGCGGCGATCGGGAGCAGATCCAGCAGCGCCCGCAGCGACGGCTGATCGGGTCCCGCCGCGGCCTGCAGCACGCCGTCGAGGGTCTTGGCCGTCAACCGATCGTCGACCGAAAGCCCACTGGAATCCAGCAGCGTCGCTCCCGCGGTGTCCACGTGAGCGGTGGTCAGCCGGTTGGTCACCGCGTCGACGGCGCCGGCAAAGCTGCGCGGCCGGTTGATCGCGGCAGCCACCTCACGAGCGATGCTCTCGGCCAGCACGTTGTCGGAGTGATCCATCATCTCGGACAGCCGCTGGACCAGCGGCGCCGACTGCACGACCGCCAGCTGCCGCGCCCCCGACGGCGCGGAGACGATCGTGACCGCGTTCGGGTCCAACCCAAGCGCCTTCGCCAGCTCCCGGCCGGCGTCCAGGGCCGGGGTTCGGGATCGCCGCGAGTTGACCGTCGAAGGCTGGATGCGTCCGGCGTCGATCATCACCGCCTCGATCGGCGCGATGTCGCCGTTGTCGACGTCAGCCAAGTCCCAGCCCTGCGCCATCGTCGGCCCGCTGAACGCCGAGGTGTCCACCTGCACCGCGGTCGGCGTCACGCCGCTGCGGCGGATCTGTTCGACGAGGTCGCTGATCCGGGCCGACCCCCGGTACCACGTGGCCACGCCGGGCGGCGCGGCCGACAGCGCCGGATCGCCGGCACCCACCAGCACGACGGGTCCCTGGGCGTTTTGGCTGCCCGCCACCACGCGGGTGCTGATGCGGGCCTGATGGTCGAGCGTGAGCAGGGCCGCGGCCGCGGTGAGCACCTTGTTGGTCGAGGCCGGCACCAACGGCAGGTCGGCCGCGACCTGCCACAACTCTTTTCCGGTGATGGCGTCGGTGATACGTCCGCCGAGCCGGCCCAGGTTGGGGTCGCTCGCCACCGGCGCCAGCATCGCGCCGACGCCGGGCCCGCTGGGTAGCTCAGCGGTGTCGCTCACCGGGGTCATGCCGGGCTTCACCGCCGGGGCGTGCGGGGGCGGTATCGGGGCATGCGCGCTGTTGGCGCCATGTCCGGCCGTGGTGAAAAACGTTGCCGCCACCACAACGGCGGCGACAAACGCCAGCACGCCCAACCCGATGAGCACTGGGGTGGATTTTTGCCAGCGAGTACGGGCCATCACTCTCCTGACTGTCTGAACCCATTCTGCCGAATCGGCGCCGATGCGCTCGACTAGGGTGTAGCAGAGCAAATTTGGTCTGCCTACCAGACAAGGAGCCGACGCGGTGGAATTCGACGTGACCATCGAGATTCAAAAGGGTCAGCGGAACAAGTACGAAGTCGACCACGAGACTGGACGGCTGCGTCTGGACCGCTACCTGTACACCGCGATGGCCTACCCGACCGACTACGGCTTCATCGAGGACACCCTCGGCGAGGACGGCGACCCGCTGGACGCGATGGTGCTGTTGCCGCAGTCGGTGTTTCCCGGCGTGATCGTCGAATCCCGCCCGGTGGGCATGTTCCGGATGACCGACGAAAAGGGTGGCGACGACAAGGTCCTGTGCGTGCCGGCCGGTGACCACCGATGGGACCACGTCCAGGACATCGGGGACGTTCCCGAGTTCGAGCTGGACGTGATCAAGCACTTCTTCGTGCACTACAAGGACCTGGAACCGGGCAAGTTCGTCAAGGCCGCGGACTGGGTCGGCCGCGACGAAGCCGAGGCGGAGATCCAGCGCTCGATCGAGCGGTTCAAGGCCGACGGGCACTGAACCACACCGGCGGGCCCTAGTCCGCCATGGGGGGCTCGCGGCGATTGCGCAGGATGCTCCACCCCAGCGCCGCAGCGATGAAGAGCACGCCGACCGAGGCGGTGACCGCCTCGGGGACTTCGAACCTGGGCTCGATGGAGCCCAGCATGATGACCGCCAGCGCGCCTATGGCCCAATGCGCGCCGTGTTCCAGGTACGCGTACCGGCCCAACGCCTCCTGGCTGACCAGGTAGATGGTGATCGACCGGACGAACATGGAGCCCACCAGTCCCAACCCCAGCGCGATGACGACGGGGTCCGAGGTGATGGCGAACGCGCCGGTGACGCCGTCGAATGAAAAAGCGGCATCGAGCACTTCGAGGTAGAGGAACAGGGTCAGGCCGGCCCAGCCCGTCGCGGCGCCTGCCGCCTCGGTCTCGGAGGGGCGAAACGCCCGGCTCAGTCCATTGACCACCAGATAGGTCACCATGCCCAGCAGCCCGGCGGTCAGCACCGTCGCCGTCTCGTCACGGGAGTCCGTCAATTGCGTGCCGACTCCGACCAGCACCAGACCGGTGACCACCAGCGACAACTGCCCCAGCCGGCCCAAGCGCGCGAACGGGATCTCAATCCACTTCAGCCACTTGATTTCTCGGTCATAGAAAACGAAATCCAGGAACAGCATCAACAGGAAGATTCCACCGAAGGCGGCGATCTGGGGGTGCGCGGCCATGACGAGTTTTTGGTAGCTGGGCGAGCCGTCCGGAAACTCGAGCGCGCCGTGCGGTGGCGGATGCAGGGCCAGCTCCATCGCGCGCACCGGGTCGAGGCCCGCCGTCGCCCACACGATGAGCAGCGGGAAGAGCAGTCGCATGCCGAACACGGCGACGAGGATCCCGATCGTCAGGAACATCCGCTGCCAAAAGCGGCTCATCCGTTTCAGGATCGAGGCGTTGATGACGGCGTTGTCGAACGACAACGACACCTCGAGGACGGCCAGCATCAACAGCAGATACAAGCCTTTGAAACCGCCGTAGGCATATCCGACGCCGAGGGCCGCCGCGGTGACCACCAGCGAGATCCCGAAGGTGCGCAAAGCGGACAATGGATCCTTTCCGGCCGCCGACCACACTAGCGAACCGGATCGCCGCGATGGTTGGTCGCTGCGGGCCGCATAGAATTTTCAAATTGTGGCGAGACATCGGGAAACCCGGCCGAAAGCGCCGCCGCCCCGATGACCGAAATCAGCGCCTCACAGGGGCCGGTGGCGCGCGGCAGCATGGCCCGGGTCGGCACCGCCACCGCCGTGACGGCGCTGTGCGGCTACGCGGTGATCTACCTGGCCGCCCGCGACCTGGCGCCCAGCGGCTTTTCGATCTTCGGGGTGTTCTGGGGGGCTTTTGGGCTGGTTACCGGCGCGGCCAACGGCCTGCTGCAGGAAACCACCCGGGAAGTTCGCTCGACTCCCTATGTCGGCGACCTGGCCGCCCTGCCGGTGCCCGGCGAACCGCGCACCCACCCGATGCGGGTCGCCATGCTGGTCGGGATGGCCGCCGCCGTCGTGATCGCCGGCAGTTCCCCGCTGTGGAGCGGACGGGTGTTCGTCGAGGCGCGGCTGCTGTCGGTGGCTCTGCTGTCCGTCGGGCTGGCCGGGTTCTGCGTGCACGCCACCCTGCTGGGCATGCTGGCCGGCACCAACCAGTGGACGCGCTACGGCGCGCTGATGGTGACCGACGCCGTCATCCGCGTGCTGGTGGCCGCGGCGACCGTGGCGCTGGGCTGGCGTCTGGTCGGATTCTTGTGGGCGACGGTGGCGGGCGCGGTCGCCTGGCTGATCCTGCTGATGGCCTCGCCGTCGATCAGGGCCACCGCGCGCCTGCTGACCCCCGGGGGTACCGCGACCTTTCTACGGGGCGCGGCGCATTCGATCACCGCGGCCGGGGCCAGCGCCATCCTGGTGATGGGATTTCCGGTGCTGCTGAAGCTGACCAGCGCGGAGCTCGGCGCGCAGGGCGGGGTGATCATCCTGGCCGTCACGCTGACCCGTGCGCCACTGCTGGTGCCGCTGACGGCCATGCAGGGCAACCTGATTGCCCACTTCGTCGACGAGCGCAACGACCGGATTCGCGCCCTGCTCGCCCCGGTGGCGATCGTCGCGGCGATCGGCGCGGTCGGGGTGGCGGCCGCGGGCGTGGTGGGTCCGTGGCTGTTGCGGGTCGCCTTCGGGCCGCAGTACCACGCCAGCAGCGCGCTGCTGGCGTGGCTGACAGCGGCCGCGGTGGCGATCGCCATGCTGACGTTGACGGGCGCGGCGGCGGTGGCCGCCGCGCTGCACCGGGCCTACTCGCTGGGTTGGGTGAGCGCCACGGTCGCGTCGGGCTTGCTGCTGTTGCTGCCGCTGTCCCTGCAGACCCGAACCGTGGTCGGGCTGTTGTGCGGCCCGGTGGTGGGGATCGGTGTTCATTTGGTGGCTCTGTCGCGCGCCGCGCGCTCTACCGGCTGATATGGCCGTACCAGCGTGTACCTTGTGGGCATAAATGGGTACTGAAACGGATGCTGTCTGGGTCGTCATTCCCGCCTTCAACGAAGCAGCTGTCATCGGCGAGGTGGTAGCCGATGTGCGCGCGGTGTTCGACCATGTCGTGTGCGTGGACGACGGCAGTGCCGACGACACCGGTGAGATCGCCCGGCGGGCCGGCGCTCACCTGGTGCGCCATCCGATCAACCTCGGGCAGGGCGCCGCCATCCAGACCGGTGTCGAGTATGCGCGCAAGCAGCCGGGGGCCCAGATTTTCGCCACTTTCGACGCCGACGGCCAGCACCGCGTCAAGGACCTGGCGACGCTGGTCGATCGGTTGCGCACCGGCGACGTCGACGTCGTCATCGGCACCCGGTTCGGCGCGCAGCACGGCGCCCGGCCACCGTTCGTGAAACGGATCGTGCTGCAGACCGCCGCCCGGTTGAGTCGGCGCGGCCGCCGACTTGGCCTGACCGATACCAACAATGGGCTGCGGGTCTTCAACAAGAAGGTCGCCGACGGCTTGGACATCACCATGAGCGGCATGAGCCACGCCAACGAATTCATCATGCTTATCGACGAAAACCATTGGCGCGTCGCCGAAGAACCGATCGAGGTGCTCTACACCGCGTACTCGATGTCGAAGGGCCAGCCCCTGCTCAACGGCGTCAACATCATTTTCGACGGGTTCCTGCGAGGGAGGACTCCATGAACTGGATCCAGGTGCTGCTGATCGGGTCGATCGTTGCGCTGCTGGTGTATCTGCTGCGCTCGCGCCGCAATTCGCGGTCGAAGGCCTGGGTGAAGGTCGGCTACGTGGTGTTCGTGCTGGCCGGCATCTACGCCGTGCTGCGGCCCGATGACACCACGGTGGTGGCGCAATGGTTCGGGGTGCGCCGCGGCACCGACCTGATGCTCTACGCGCTGATCATGGCTTTCTGCTTCACCACGCTCAGCACCTACATGCGGTTCAAGGACCTGGAGTTGCGTTACGCGCGGCTGGCCCGGGCGGTGGCGATGGAGTCCGCGCAGGCGCCCGAAGTGGGCTAACCGTTCTGCGCCCGCCGGAAGAATTCCACCGTGCGGGCCACCCCGTCGGATAGGTCGACCTTCGGTGTCCAGCCCAATACCTCTGCGGCCGAACCGATGTCGAGGCAAGACCGCTTGAGGTCGCCAAGCCGCGGCGGCGCGAACTCCGGATCGTCGGGCCCGCCGACAGCGGCCGCCACCGCCGAATGCAGTTGGCGGTCCGAGGTTTCGATGCCGGTGCCGACGTTGAAACGCTGCCCGCCGCCCGCGTCCCCGGACGCCTTGACGAAGGCGTCCACGACATCGTCGACGAACACGTAGTCGCGAGTGTTGCCGCCGTCGCCGAAGACCTTGGTGGGCTTGCCCGAAAGTAGCGCCTGGGCGAAGATCGCCACCACGCCGGCCTCACCGTGCGGATCCTGGCGGGGGCCATAGACATTCGCCGGGGCGATGTGCGAGCAGTCCAGGCCGTACAGGTGGCGGAAGGTGTTCAGGTAGATCTCGCCCGCCACCTTGCCCGCCGCGTACGGGGATGCGGGGTCGGTCGGCACGGTCTCGGGTGTGGGGTAGCGCGGCGGGGTGCCGTAGATGGATCCGCCCGAGGAGGTGTGCACGATCTTGCGGACCTGCGCGCGGCGCGCGGCCTCGGCCAGGCGTACCGTGCCGATCACGTTGACCGATGCGTCGAATTGCGGGTCGGCCACCGAGTGCCGCACGTCGATCTGGGCCGCCAGGTGAAACACCACCTCCGGGCGGTGCTCATCGAGGATGGCCTCCAGGTCGGCGGTCACGATGTCCGCCTCGACGAAGGCGTATGCCGCATTGTCGGCCAGGTGCTCGAGGTTGGTCGCGCGACCGGAGGCGAAGTTGTCCAGCCCCACCACCGCATGACCGTCGGCCAACAGACGGTCGACTAGCGTCGAGCCGATGAATCCGGCCGACCCGGTAACCAGTGCACGCACCGGCCCACCATACATAGCCGTCCTGGCCGCCGCGCTCATCGCGGTGCAGCTGGTGGTGCGCGCGGTCCTGGCCTTCGGTGGCTACTTCTACTGGGACGACCTGATCCTCATCGGCAAGGCCGGCACCCACAATCTGCTCGCGCCGTCGTATCTGTTCGACGACCATGACGGCCATGTCATGCCCGGGGCATTTCTGGTCGCGGGCACCATCATCCGGCTGGCGCCGCTGAACTGGACGTGGCCGGCGGTCAGCCTGGTGGTGCTGCAACTGCTGGCGTCGCTGGCGTTGTTGCGCGCGCTGTACGTCATCCTGGGCTGGCGCCCGGTGCTGCTGATCCCGTTCACGTTCGCGTTGTTCACGCCGTTGGCCGTGCCCGGATTCGCGTGGTGGGCGGCGGCGCTGAATTCGCTGCCGATGCTGGCGGCGCTGGCCTGGGTGTGCGCCGATGCCATCCTGCTGGTGCGCACCGGCAACCAGCGCTACGCCGCGACCGGCGTGCTGGTGTACTTCGGCGGCCTGCTGTTCTTCGAGAAGGCCGCGGTGATCCCGTTCGTCGCGTTCGCGGTGGCGGCACTGCTGTGCCACGTGACCGGCGATCGCAGTCTGACAGCGGCGCTGGCGACGGTGTGGGGGGCGGGCCGGCGATTGTGGATCACCGCGCTCGCCCTCACCGCGGCCTGGATCGCGCTGTATCTGGCCGTGGTCAATCAGCAGCGGTGGAGTTCCGACCTGTCGATGACGTGGCAGCTGCTGATGCGCTCGATCACGCACGGCATCGTGCCGGGGCTGGCCGGCGGGCCGTGGCACTGGGACCGGTGGGCGCCGGCCTCGCCCTGGGCCACGCCCCCGTTGTCGGTGATGGCGCTGGGCTGGCTGGTGCTGGCCGGAACCGTGGCGGTGTCGCTGGTTCGCAAGGAACGCCTCGGACCGGTGTGGCTGGTCGCCGTCGGCTACGCCGTGGCCTGCCAGGTGCCGATCTATCTGATGCGGTCGTCGAAGCAGACCGCGCTGGAACTCGCGCAGACGCTGCGTTACCTGCCGGATCTGGTCGTGGTGCTGGCGCTGCTGGTCGCCGTGGCATTGTGCGCCCCGAACCGGCGGGCCGGGCCGCGCTGGCTCGACGATTCGCCCAAACGCACCGCGGTAGTCACGGTTTTGGCGGTGCTGTTCGTGGCCAGCAGCCTGTACTCGACGGCCACGTTCCTGACCAGCTGGCGCGACAACCCCGCCCAGCCCTACCTGCAGCACGCCCGGGCCGCTCTGGCGGACGCGCGCGCGGCCTCCGATGCGCCGCTGCTGGATCAGGAGGTCGATCCGTTGGTGCTGCAGCGGGTGGCCGCACCGGAGAATCTGGCCAGCCACCTGTTCGCCCTGCTGCGCGATAGGCCCGAATTCGCGCCTGCGACAACCCAATTGCGCATGATCGACAGCACGGGCCGGCTGATCAAGGCGCGGGTCACCTGGGTTCGGACCATCGCACCCGGGCCGATGCCGCAGTGCGGCTATTTCGCCCAGCCGGACAGGCCGGCGCGCATGGTTCTCGACGGCCCGCTGCTACCCGCCGACTGGACCGTCGAACTGAACTACCTGGCCAACAGCGACGGCTCGATGACGCTGTCGATGACGCAAGGCCCCGAGGTCAAAGTGCCGGTGCATCCGGGCCTCAACCGGGTCTTCGCCCGGCTGCCGGGTGCCGGCGACGCGATCACCGTGCGGGCCAACACCGCCGCGCTGGCGTTGTGCCTCGCATCGGGCCCGGTGGGGTTCATCGCACCCGCCTGAAACTGTGGAGCCGCCTGGGGTGTCTGAGTTCATGACATAGGTGACAGATGAGTCGAGTCATGGGTGACACCTGCGTGGTCGGGTGATGAGTCGCGTCATAGGTGACAGTCGTGGTTCATGTCCAAAGCGCGTGTGGTCGTCCTTGAAGTCACCAGTGGTCACCTCACGGTGTCGGCGGCGTCCCGCATGTACGGGTTGTCTCGCCAACACATCTACCGCTTGCTCAAGCGCTACCAACTCGGCGGCCTTGAGACCGTCGATCCGCGCTCTCGACGACCCGCCAGCAACCCCCGCAGGATCAGCGACGAGGTCATCGCCGCCATCGTGGTGCTACGCGAACACCTCACCGCCGAGGGCCTCGACGCCGGCCCGCTGACCCTGCAAGAACATCTGGCCCAGCAGGGCCTGGCGGTGCCGGCCGCCTCCACCATCCGACGCATCCTGCATCACCACGGCCTGATCACCCCCCAACCACGCAAACGGCCGCGCAGCTCCTATCACCGCTTCCAAGCCGAGCAACCCAATGAATGCTGGCAATCGGACTTCACCCACTGGACCCTGGCCAATGGCACCGACGTCGAAATCCTCAACTGGCTCGACGATCACTCCCGCTATCTGCTGGCCTGCACCGCCCACCGCCGCGTCAACGGTGCAGACGTGGTAGCTACCTTCACCGCCACCGCAGCCGAATTCGGCCTGCCAGCAGCCACCCTGACCGACAACGGATCGGTCTATACCTCGCGATTTACCCACGGCCACAACGACTTCGAACGCCTCCTGGCCAGTCTGGGTATCACCCAGAAAAACGGGCATCCCGGCCATCCACAAACCCAAGGCAAAATCGAACGCTTCCACCAGACCCTCAAACGCTGGCTCGCCGCCCGACCCCGCCCAGCCACCCTGGCCGAACTGCAAACCCTGCTCGGCGCCTTCCAGATCCTCTACAACACCGCACGCGCTCACCGCGCTCACCCCGCACGCACCACCCCCGAACAGGCCTACCACGCCCGACCCAAGGCCCACCCCACCGGCCAACCCAGCGCACACTTGCGCATCCGCCACGACACCGTCGATCAATTCGGCAAACTCACCCTGCGCCACGGCAGCCGCCTCCACCACCTCGGTGTCGGCGCCACCCACGCCCACACCCCAGTGCTGATCCTGGTCACCACCCACACCGTCACCGTCATGAGCAAAACCGGCCACCACATCCTCAGCAGCCACCACATCGACCCCGACACGAACTACTGGCGCAACCAACAAAAACGCCCCGGCCGATGGCCGGAGCGATCTGTCACCAATGACGCGACTCATGTGTAACCCATGACTCGACTCATCACATGGAGCCGCCTGGGGGAATCGAACCCCCGACCTATTCATTACGAGTGAATCGCTCTACCGACTGAGCTAAGGCGGCATACCCGCACGCCGGGCGGCACGAGTCTACGGCAGGCGGGCGGACACCACGAAATCAGTCGCGCAGTTCCTGGCCGATGGTGGCGACCATGGCATCGACGGCGAACTTGGGCTTGACGTTGATCGCCAGCGCCTCGCGGCATTCGAGCACCGCTTCGATGCAGCGCAGCAGCCGCGCCGGCGGGGCGTGGGCGGCGAGCGCCGCGACCCGCTCGGCCATATCGGGATGGTTGGCCCGCACCGCGCCGGCGTTGGCCGAGGTTATCAGCGCGTCCCGGAAATACGTCGCCAGATCGATCAACGCGCGGTCAAGGGCATCCCGCGAGGCGCGGGTCTGACGCGACTTCTGCCGTCGCTCAAGGTCTTTCATCGCCCCGGCCGCACCGCGCATCGCGCCCGCGGTGCCCTTGCCGGTGCCGCCGGCGCCCAAAGCCGTGCGCAGCTCTTCGGTCTCGGCCTCCGCGCGGTCCGCCGTCAGCACGGTCGCCTCGGCTTCGGCCGCGGCCACCAGCTCTTCGGCGGCGGCGTAGGCCCGTGACGGCGTGGCGGCGTCGCGCACCAGCGTCAGCGACCGCTCCCGGCGCGCGCGGGCCTCGGGGTCGGTGGCCAGCCGTCGCGCCCGGCCCACATGCCCACCGCTGACCGACGCCGCCCAGCTCGCCGTGTCGGGCGTCAGGCCGTCGCTGTCGACCAGCACGTGCGCGATCGCCTCGGTCGACGGCGTCACCAGCGCCACATGCCGGCACCGCGAACGCAGCGTGATCGCGATGTCCTCGGGATCCACGGACGGCGCGCACAGCAGGAACACTGTCGACGGCGGCGGTTCCTCGACCACTTTCAGCAGGGCGTTAGCGGCGCCTTCGGTCAGCCGGTCGGCATCCTCGATCAGCACGATCTGCCAGTGGCCGGTGGCGGGGCGCCGCGACGCGATCTGCACGATCGATCGCATCTCGTCGACGCCGATGGACAGGCCTTCGGGGATCACCCGTCGCACGTCGGCGTGGGTGCCGGCCATCGTCGTCGTGCACGCATGGCAACGCCCGCAGCCCGGCTCGCCATCGGAGGTGCACTGCAGCGCGGCTGCGAAACACAACGCCGCCACCGAGCGCCCGGAACCCGGCGGACCGGTGATCAGCCACGCGTGTGTCATAGTCCCGGCGCCCACGCCGCTGTGGGCTGAGTCACCACGAGCGGCGTGGGCGGCCGCCAGCAACTCGGCCGTCACCGCATCCTGGCCTACCAGCCGCGTAAACACCCCGGACATCACCGGTAACACTAATGGCGCTGCCGACAGATACCGAACGGCCACTGGACCGCGACCATTCCGTTATCTTCGACGTCGTGGCGGGCCCCGGGCAACCTGCCGAGATCAGTATTAAGTTTCCGAAGGGTCACCGGTGACCGATACGGTGGGTTAGTGACAACGGCGGCGGCACTACCGGGGCGGATCAGCGCATTCGTTCGGTGGGTGATGCGCACGCCGTGGCCGCTGTTCTCGCTCAGCATGCTGCAGGCCGACATCATCGGTGCCCTGTTCGTACTCGGCTTCCTTCGCTACGCGCTGCCACCCGAGGATCGGATCCAGCTACAGGATCTGCCGGTCTTGAACGTGGCGATCTTCGCCACCGCGCTGGTCGTCGTGTTCCTCACCGGATTGGCCGTGACTCTGCGGCTGCTGCTGCCGGTGTTCCGGTGGCAGCGCCGCGACAACATGCTCGCGGAGGCCGACCCCGCCGCCACCGAACTGGCCCGCAGCCGGGCGCTGCGAATGCCGTTCTACCGCACCCTGATCAGCATCGTGGCCTGGGCCATCGGCAGCGTGGTGTTCATCATTGCCAGCTGGTCGGTCGCCCGATACGCCGCACCCGTGGTGGCAGTGGCCACCGGGCTGGGCGCCGCGGCCACCTCGATCATCGGCTATCTGCAGTCCGAGCGGGTGCTGCGGCCGGTTGCGGTCGCCGCCCTGCGCAGCGGGGTGCCCGAGAACGTCAAGGCGCCCGGCGTCATCCTCCGGCAGATCCTGACCTGGATGCTGTCCACCGCCGTGCCGGTGCTGGCGATCGTGCTGGCGGTGGTGGCCGACAAGGTCTCGCTGCTGCATGCCACGCCGGAGAAGTTGTTCACCCCGATCCTGTTGCTGGCAGCGGCGGCGCTGGGCATCGGGTTGATCAGCACGCTGCTGGTGGCCATGTCGATCGCCGACCCGCTGCGCCAGCTGCGCTGGGCGCTCTCGGAGGTGCAGCGCGGAAACTACAACGCGCACATGCAAATCTATGACGCCAGCGAGCTGGGCCTGCTGCAGGCGGGCTTCAACGACATGGTGCGCGACCTGTCCGAGCGGCAGCGACTGCGCGACCTGTTCGGCCGCTACGTCGGTGAGGACGTGGCCCGGCGGGCGCTGGAGCGCGGCACCGAGCTGGGCGGCCAGGAGCGCGATGTCGCGGTGCTGTTCGTGGACCTGGTCGGCTCCACCCAGCTGGCCGCGACCCGCCCGCCCGCCGAGGTCGTCCACCTGCTCAACGAATTCTTCCGGGTGGTCGTGGAAACCGTTGGAAAGCATGGCGGTTTCGTCAACAAGTTCCAGGGTGACGCCGCGCTGGCCATCTTCGGCGCTCCGATTGAACACCCCGACTCACCCGGTGGAGCGCTGGCCGCAGCCCGGGAACTGCACGACGCGCTGTTGCCGGTGATCGGTTCGGCGGAGTTCGGCATCGGGGTGTCTTCCGGGCGCGCCATCGCCGGTCACATCGGCGCGCAAGCGCGCTTCGAGTACACGGTGATCGGCGACCCGGTCAACGAGGCCGCCCGGCTGACCGAGCTGGCCAAGCTGGAGCCCGGGCACGTGCTCGCGTCGGCGATCGCGGTCAGCGGGGCGCTGGACGCCGAAGCCCTGTGCTGGGACGTCGGCGAAGTCGTCGAGCTGCGCGGCCGCCGGGCGCCCACCCAGCTGGCGCGCCCCGTGCACTTGGCCGCAACGGACTCCGCGCCCACACAGCTCCGGGCCCAGGATATGTCCGGTGAGACCATCGGCCCGGGCTACTGAGCCGGACTAACTGCGCTTGGCAGCTTTTTTGGCCGCGGCCTTCTTGGCCGGAGCCTTGCGGGTGGTCTTCTTGGCGGGCCGCTTCGCCGGACCACGCGCCCGGCGATCGGCCAGCAATTCCGCGGCGCGCTCGTCGGTGATGGAGACGACGTCGTCGCCCTTTCGCAGACTGGCGTTCGTCTCACCGTCGGTGACGTACGGCCCGAACCGGCCGTCCTTGATCACCATCGGCTTGCCCGTCGCCGGGTCGGCGCCCAGCTCACGCAGCGGCGGCGCGGCGGCGCCTTGCCTCCCACGGCGTTTGGGCTCGGCGTAGATCTTCAGCGCTTCCTCGAGGGTGATGTCGAACATCTGCTCCTCGGTCGCCAGCGAGCGAGAATCCGTGCCGCGCTTCAGGTATGGGCCGTAGCGACCGTTCTGCGCGGTGATCTCCTCGCCGGAGGCGGGGTCGACGCCGACCACCCGCGGCAGCGAAAGAAGCCGCAGCGCATCCTCGAGCGTGACCGTCTGCAAGTCCATGGTGCGCAGCAGCGAACCGGTGCGAGGCTTGGGCCCCGTGGGCTTCTTGCCCTTCTTCGCCGGTGCGGCGCTGCCGTCGTCGTCGGGCGGTGGCTCCGGCAGAACCTCGGAAACGTATGGCCCGTACCGCCCGTCCTTGGCGACGATCTCGTGCCCGGTGTTCGGGTCGACCCCGAGCACGCGCCCCTCCTGCGGGGTGGCGAACAGCTGCTCGGCCACCTCCAGCGTCAGCTCGTCGGGGGTCAGCGAGTCGTTGAGGTTGGCCCGCTGCGGCTTGGGCTCGCCGTCGTCGCCGGCCACCATGCGTTCCAGATACGGCCCGTTCTTGCCCACCCGCACATACACCGGCCGGCCCTGCTCATCGTCAAAGAGCCTGATGGAGTTGACTTCTCGAGCGTCGATGCCTTCCAGGTTGACGCCGACGAGTTTCTTCAGGCCACCGGAGCGGGCCACCGAGTCGGCCACCCCGTGCTCACCGCCGAAGTAGAAGTTGTTGAGCCAGTCGGTGCGTCGTTCCTGTCCCGAGGCGATCGCGTCGAGCTCGTCTTCCATCGCGGCGGTGAAGTCGTAGTCGACCAAGCGGCCGAAATGCTGTTCCAGCAAACCGGTTACGGCGAATGCCACCCAGGAGGGCACCAGCGCGCTGCCCTTCTTGTGCACGTAGCCGCGGTCCTGAATGGTCTTGATGATCGACGAGTACGTCGACGGGCGGCCGATGCCCAGCTCTTCAAGGGCCTTGACCAGCGACGCCTCTGTGTAGCGAGCCGGCGGGTTGGTGGCGTGGCCGTCGGGGGTGAGTTCGAGGGCGTCCAGCCGCTGGCCCTGAGTCAACTGCGGCAGCCGGCTCTCGGCGTCGTCGGCCTCGCCCCCGGCCAATTCGTCGACCGTCTCCACGTAAGCCTTCAGAAAGCCCGCGAAGGTGATCGTGCGACCGCTCGCGGAGAACACCACATCCCGGCCGGCCGATTGGCCGTTGATCCGCAGGCTCAGCGTGGTACCGCGCGCGTCGGCCATCTGCGAGGCCACCGTGCGCTGCCAGATCAGCTCGTAGATGCGGAATTCGTCGCCGTCGAGCTCGCGCCGCACCGCGTCCGGGGTCGCGAACGTCTCGCCCGCGGGGCGGATCGCCTCGTGGGCCTCCTGGGCGTTCTTGACCTTGCGGGTGTACTGGCGCGGCGACGGGGACACGTACTCGGCGCCGTAAAGCTGGCGGGCCTGGGTGCGCGCGGCGTTGATCGCCGACTCCGACAGCGTCGTGGAGTCGGTACGCATATAGGTGATGTAGCCGTTCTCGTAGAGCCGCTGGGCGATGCTCATCGTGCGCTCGGAGGAGAACCGCAGCTTGCGGCCGGCCTCCTGCTGCAGCGTCGAGGTCATGAACGGGGCGTAGGGGCGCCGGGTGTAGGGCTTTTCCTCGACCGACGCGACGGTGAGCTGGGCGCCGCGCAGTCCCGCGGCCAGCTGCGTCGCGCTCGCCTCGTCGAGGATGGTCACCTCGTGGGCCTTGCGCAGCTGCCCCAGCGAGTCGAAGTCGCGGCCGGCGGCCACGCGCAGGCCGTCGACGCCGGTCAGCCGGGCGGTGAAGGTGGGCGGCTGTGCCGTCGGATCGGACGCGCTGGCGTCCAGCTTGGCCAGAATGTCCCAATACGAGGCGCTGCGGAACGCCATGCGGTCGCGTTCGCGCTGCACGATGATGCGGGTGGCCACCGATTGGACCCGGCCCGCCGACAGCTTGGGCGCGACCTTCTTCCACAGCACGGGGCTGACCTCGTAGCCGTACAGGCGGTCCAGGATGCGCCGGGTTTCCTGCGCGTCGACCAGGTCGATGTCCAGGTCTCGGGGGTTTTCGGCGGCCTCGAGGATCGCCGGCTCGGTGATCTCGTGGAACACCATCCGCTTGACCGGAACGTTCGGCTTGAGCGTCTCCAGCAGGTGCCAGGCGATGGCTTCGCCCTCGCGGTCACCATCCGTGGCCAGATAGAGCTCGTCGACGTCCTTGAGCAGGCCCTTGAGCTCGGTGACCGTGCTCTTCTTCTCGGGGCTGATGATGTAGAGCGGTTCGAAGTCCGCGTCGACGTTGACCCCGAGGCGGGCCCACGGCTCCGACTTGAATTTGGCCGGCACGTCGGCGGCTGCCCGGGGGAGGTCGCGGATATGACCCCGCGACGATTCGACGATGTACCTGGAGCCCAGGTAGCTGGCCAGTTTTCGCGCCTTGGTGGGCGACTCGACAATCACGAGCCGCCGCCGGCCGCTGCCGGTGTCCTTCAGTTTCGGGTCAGCCAACTGCCCTTACGCTCCATCCCTGATTGGTCCCCCCACGAGACCACCTGCAGGAAGAATGACAGGTCGGCATCGAAAATTCCGGTGAAATTCAGGTACGCGACCGTTCCTTCGCCCTGCGGCACCTGACAATTTCGCACCCTTGGGCGGGCCCGCGCAAACTGACATTCGCGACAACGACGGAAAGCGGACGCGATTTCGCGAGTCATCTGCTGGCTAAACGTGCGGCCACCGCGATAACGCCTCGGCACCGTCGGGCGGCTCCCCCACGTTCTCTACCAGGCGCGATAGCCTGCGGCGTCCGCTGATCCGCAGCGCCGGCCGACCGCCACGGGTGCCGATCAGGGTGGGCGCGATCCCGACGCGCATCAAAGCCGACGCCAGCGGCGAGTGGGTGTCCGGCGCGTGCGGATCCAATGCCAGCAGGTAATGCTCGCCCTCCGGGTTTCCGGCCGCCAGCGTCCACGCCCGCAGCTCGCGCGGCCCGGGCAGCCAGCGCGGCGGCACGGTCTTGACGGCACCGCGCGTCCATTCGGCGGCCAGCGTCCTCAATGAGGGGTCCACCATCGTCCGTACCAATGGGGTGTCCTCGTCGGTCCGGCTGATCTCGGCCACCAGGCCGGCCTCCCGGATCATCTCGGCCAGCGCCGAGGCCCGCCAGGACTGGTCCACGACCACCGACAGCCGGGCACCCGCGACGGGATTTTCACCGGTGGCACCCACGGTGACGATCTGCCCGGACGCCGCCAGCACCCCGGAAAGATCGGCGACCGCGGGCGGCACCGACTCCGCTGTAAAGAAGGAAAGCTGGCTCACGCCCCCGACAGTAGGCCAGCGGACCCGTCCGCGTCTTGAGGCAACCGGCGCGGCGCCCGGGGCCGGCCCTGACGCGCTTCTGGTGGCGACAGGTAAAAGAGGAAACCCCCCGGCGGGACCCGCTGGGCGGGTCTGCACGGGGGGTATCCGTTCAGGTCTGCTCTGTCTTAGACGGAGCGGACTCCGGTGGCCTGGGGGCCCTTAGGGCTGTGGCCGATCTCGAACTCGACCTTCTGGTTTTCTTCGAGGGTCCGGAAGCCCGAACCCTGGATCTCCGTGTAGTGGACAAACACATCAGCGGAACCGTCTTCGGGGGCAATGAAGCCGAAGCCCTTCTCCGCGTTGAACCACTTCACAGTTCCCTGTGGCATCTCTCGATCTTTCCTTTTCTTCTGGGTGCGGGGCATCGCCTTTCGATGCCCCGGGCCTGGTACGACCGCTTACCTCGCTGAGTCGCCGGAACTTCACCCGACCGATTAACCTCGCAGGAACCGCGGCCGCAACGTCGATCCTGCGAAAGTTTGACACGAACACAGAAGCTGCGACCGCAAATAGTCAACCATGTTCATCGCGTTGGCGACAGACTTGTGTCTCCCGCCAATTCGAAGGCCGATTGCGGCGCCGATTTCACAACGGATCCACGGAAGGAGTGAGATGGCGAGTTTCGGCAGTGACCTGCTTGCCGCCGCACTCGCCGGAACCGCATCAGACGAGCATCCGCTGCGTCATGTCGCCGAACTGCCACCGCGCAGCGGGCAGCCGCTCGATTGGCCGGCCTGGGCCGAGGCCGACGTGGTCAGCGCCTTCACCCAGCGCGGGATCACCTCACCCTGGTCACATCAGTTCGCGGCCGCGGACCTGGCATACGCGGGCCGTCACGTGGTGCTCAGCACCGGTACCGCGTCGGGCAAGTCACTGGCCTACCAACTTCCCGTCCTCAACGCGTTGGCGACCGATCCGCGGGCCCGGGTGCTCTACCTGTCACCGACCAAAGCGTTAGGCCATGATCAACTGCGGGCCGCGCACGCGCTCGCCGCGGCCATTCCAAGGCTGCATGACGTCGCGCCCAGCGCCTACGACGGTGACAGCCCCACCGACGTCCGCCGCTTCGCGCGGGAACGTTCGCGGTGGTTGTTCTCAAACCCCGACATGATCCATTTGTCGATCCTGCGCAACCACGCCCGCTGGGCGGTCCTGTTGCGAGGGCTGCGATTCGTCATCGTCGACGAATGTCATTACTATCGTGGAGTTTTCGGCTCCAACGTGGCGATGGTGCTGCGCCGCCTGCTGCGGCTGTGCGCTCGCTATTCGTCGGCACCGACGGTGATCTTCGCCAGCGCCACAACGGATTCGCCGGGGGCGACGGCCGCGGAGCTCATCGGGCTGCCGGTCGAGGAGGTCACCGAGGACGGTTCGCCCCAGGGCGCCCGGACGGTGGCTTTGTGGGAGCCCGCGTTGCGCACCGATTTGACCGGCGAGAACGGCGCGCCCGTGCGGCGCTCCGCCGGTGCCGAGGCGGCGCGGGTGATGGCCGACCTGATCGCCGAGGGCGCCCAGACGCTCACGTTCGTGCGATCGCGCCGCGCAGCGGAACTGACCGCGCTGGGCGCCCAGTCGAGGTTGGACGACATCGCTCCGGAGCTGTCGCCGACCGTGGCGTCGTACCGGGCGGGTTACCTCGCCGAGGACCGCACCGCGTTGGAGCGCGCGCTGGCCGAGGGTCGATTGCGGGGCCTGGCCACGACCAACGCGCTGGAGTTGGGCGTGGACATCGCCGGACTGGATGCGGTGGTGTTGGCCGGCTTTCCCGGCACGGTCGCCTCGTTCTGGCAGCAGGCCGGCCGGTCCGGGCGGCGCGGGCAGGGCGCGTTGGTGGTGCTGATCGCCAGGGACGATCCGCTGGATACCTACCTGGTGCACAATCCCGCCGCCCTGCTGGACAAGCCGGTCGAGCGGGTGGTGATCGATCCGGCCAACCCCTACATTCTGGGTCCGCAGCTACTGTGCGCGGCAACCGAACTACCGCTGGACGAGGCGGAGGTACGGACTTTCGGCGCCACCGAGGTGGCCGACGGCCTGGTCGATGATGGGCTGCTGCGGCGGCGCGGCGGCAAGTACTTTCCGGTGCCCGGCCTGGAACCGCATGCCGCCGTGGATATCCGAGGCTCGGCGGGGGGCCAGATCGTCATCGTCGAGGCCGACACCGGACGGCTGCTGGGCAGCGCCGGCGCCGGGCAGGCACCGGCCACCGTCCACCCCGGCGCGGTTTACCTGCATCAAGGCGACAGCTACGTGGTGGACTCCCTAGACACCGAAGAGGGCATCGCGTTCGTGCACGCCGAGGACCCCGGGTACGCGACGTTTGCGCGCGAGATCACCGATATCGCCGTCACCGGTACGGGCGAGCGCTTGACGTTCGGCACGGTCACGCTGGGTCTGGTGCCGGTCAGGGTCACCCATCAGGTGGTGGGGTATCTGCGTCGCAGGTTGTCCGGGGAGGTGATCGATTTCATCGAATTGGACATGCCGGAACACACCTTGGCCACCACGGCGGTGATGTATACGATCACCGGGGATGCACTGCGGCGCAACGGTATTGACGACACACGGATTCCCGGCGCGTTGCACGCCGCCGAGCATGCGGCGATCGGGTTGCTGCCGCTGGTGGCCAGTTGTGATCGCGGTGACATCGGCGGTCTGTCGACCGCGGTCGGGCCCGATCCCCTTGGTTTGCCCAGCGTCTTCGTCTACGACGGCTATCCGGGTGGCGCGGGATTCGCCGAACGGGGCTTTCGCCAGGCCCGCACCTGGCTGGGTGCGACAGCAGCCGCCATCGAAGCATGCGAGTGCCCGCGGGGGTGCCCCTCGTGCGTGCAGTCCCCCAAGTGCGGCAACGGCAACGACCCGCTCGACAAGACGGGCGCGGTGCTGGTGCTGAAGCTGGTCCTCGCCGAGTTGGCGCGTGGGCCACGGCAGCGCAAACCCGCCGATGACGACCGACCCCTCGACGGTCGATTCAGCGGGTTTGTCTTGTGACGCCTACGCCTAGAACGCATTTCCTGCTGCTCAACAAATGGCGGCATACTGTCGCACGGATCAGGAATTTCTAGGTGGCGCGCCGCCCACAATCCCGACGATGCGGGCGCAGCAGGAAAAGCTACCAAGGCCGCGACGGCATCGCAAGCACCGCTGACGCCGGCCGACGGATGTCGATGCGTGGGGCAGTCGGCGCCGGGCGAACCGCCGGCACTCCCCTAGCCCAGTCGGCTCGCCGGTAAAATCGGCCGCATGGCCCACGACTGGTTGCTCGTGGAGACGCTCGGGGGTGAGCCCACCGTGGTGGCGCAGGGCCGCCAACTCAAGAATCTCGTCCCCATCACCACATTCCTGCGCCGCAGCCCCTACCTCGCCGCGGTGCGCACTGCGATCGCCGAATCGGTGCAGACCGGTCAGGCGCTGACCAGCATCACGCCCAAGCGGGACCGCATCATTCGCACCGAGCCGGTGGTGATGTCCGACGGGTTCGTCCACGGCGTGCATGTCTGGACCGGCCCCGCCGGCGCCGAGCCGCCCGAGCGGCCGATCCCGGGGCCCCTGAAGTGGGACCTGACGCTCGGCGTGGCCACCGACACCCGAGAGTCGCTGCTCAACAGCGGGAAGAATCCCGAGGTGGAAGTCACATTCGGCAGGGCCTTCGCCGAGGACCTTCCGTCGCGTGAACTCAATCCGAACGAAACCAAGGTGCTCGCCATGGCGGTCAGGGCAAAGCCCGACCAAACACTCTGCAGCACTTGGGATATCACCGACTGGCGCGGTGAGTCGATCCGGATAGGCTTCGTCGCACGCACGATTTTGGAACCGGGGCCCGACGGCCGGGAGCACCTGGTGGCGCGGGTGATGAACTGGCCGTCCGAACTGAGAGGCCCGGAGGTGTCGACGGACATTCTCGCGCAACGAATACTGAGCGGGCTGGCCCAGGCGGGGGTACACCGCGCACTGATCGACCTGAACACCTGGGTCCTGCTGAAATGGCTCGACGAGCCCTGCCCCTTCTACGACTGGCGCAGCAGTGAGACGGGTAAGCCCCGGGTCCACCCCGACGACCACGACTTGATGGCCACCATGACAAGGGAATTCAGCGGTGGCGCCACCAGCCGGGTGTTGCGGATGCCCGGGCACGACGGTGATTGGGTTCCGGTGCACGTCACCGTCAACCGGGTGGAGCTGGAAGCGGATACGTACGCCGGACTGGTGTCCCTGCGGCTGCCCACCGACGACGAGCTGGCCACCGCGGGATTGTCGCCGACCCCCGACGCGGCGCCCTAGTCGGATTCCCGCGTCGCCGGGCCCGCCCGCGCAGCGGCCCTCGCCGCGCCGCCGAAGGCGACCGCCACCCGCGCGGTGACAACGACATCGAGACCGTCCGCCGCACAGCGGATGTCGTCGATCCGCATGCGCCGGGCCACGTCCGCGGCACTGGCGCAGGCCGCATTAGCTCCGGAACTCAACCGCGCCGCGGCCGCCAGCGCGGCCAAGTCGGCCACCGCCTGGGCCCGATGCCGTGCCACCACCGCCGAGCCCAGGTAAGCGCCCGCGCCGGTTGCCGTCAGCAGCACCGCAATCATCCAGGCTGCGACCAGGGTGGCCGAACCCCGCTCACCGCGACGGCTCGGCCGCCGAGACCGCGTTGGCCGCAATGTCGATGGTGGGCAACAACTTCGAACGCGCGACGACGGTGGCCACCAGAAAATCGCCGTCGCGCCGCAGCTCGACTCGGGCGCCAGCGGGCGCGAGCCGGCGCGCGGCGGCCACGGCGGAGCGTTGGTCGCCGCGGGCCGCCAGCCGCGCGGCTTCGCGTGCGGCGTCGATGCAGCGCACCTGCATCGATACCGCGGCGACGCCGGCCAGGCACAGCACCAGCACCACCACGAGCGAGGCGATGCCCAGTGCCGCCTCCACGGTGCTGGCACCCGCACTGGCGGCTACACCTTGGTGCTGAGCGCACGACCGATGATGTTGGTCAGCGCCGAGACGATGGAGTCGCCGGTGACGACGGTGTAGAGCACCGCGCCGAAGGCCGCCGCCGCGATAGTGCCGATGGCGTACTCGACGGTCGACATGCCCGACTCGTCGACCACCAGGACGACGGCACGTGCGCAGAGGCGGCGAATCATGTTGATCATCAATGTCTTCCTCTCGTTTCACAGCAGGCCCGACTGCAGAACATGACCGGCTAAGCCGGCCACCACCGGGACGATGCCCAGGCAGATGAACGCCGGCAGGAAGCACAGACCCAACGGTCCGGCGATCAGTACGCCGGCCCGCTCGGCGGCCGCGCTCGCCGAGTGCGCGGCGTCGTGGCGAGACTCCTCGGCCAACGCGGTGACGCCATCGGCCAGCGCCGCCCCCCGAGGACGCCGAACGCCGGGCCAGCCGCAGCAGCGCATCGACTTGCGGGTCGGTCGAGTCGTGCGGGCTCGACGGAATGGACCATGCGACAGCGGGATCGGCGCCGAGCGCGAGCAGGTCGGCGGCGCGGCGCAGCGCCCTGGCCAGTTCCGGCGGTGCGGACGGGGCGGCGGCCGCCGCGGCCGTCGACACGGCCATGCCCGCCGTCAGGCACACGGCCAGCACGTCCAGACACGAGGCGACCGCCAGCGGATCCGGGCCGGGCGCCGGTCCCGAGCCGCGCGCAGGTCGACCGCCGCGCACCGGCATCCCGGCGCGGCAGCGCACCAGCGAGGGACCCGGACCGATGCAGATTGCCGCGGCCAGCAACACCGCCGCGACATTCACCGCCTCGCTCCGCACCGTCGACGCGCGCTCACGACGCGACCCGATCGGCGATGCGGTCCGACCACAACAGACCGACGCATGCCAGCGCCGACCCGACGAGCAGCATCCACCCGCCCGCGTGCCCGCCTAGCAAGAAGCCCAGTGGCCGGGCCCCGATCAGTTGGCCCAGCAGCACGCCGAGCACCGGCAGCGCGGCCAGTATCGCCGCGGTGGCCCGCGCACCGGCCATGCTCGACGACACACGAGCCGAGAACCGTTGCCGCTCAGCGATATCGCGCTGGGCGGCCCGCATCAACGTGGCTATTCCCAGCCCGTTGTCGCTGGCCAGTCGCCAGCACAGCGCGAGGCGCTCCCAATGCATGGGCAGCGCCGAGCAACGGGCCGCGGCGGCCAGCCCGGCCGCGACGTCGGCGCCCAGGCGGGCACGCGCCGCCACCGAACGCAGCGATACCGCAACCGCGCCTGCGGTGTCGTCGGCGGCGATGCGAAACGCGCGCACCGGATGCGAGCCGGCCCGCAACTCGCCGACCAGCACCTCGAGGGCGGACTGCAGAGCGTGGCCCTCGGCTGTGGCACGCCGGATGCGCCGTCGTCGCCGATATCGCAATCCGGCGGTCGCGCACACCACCGCGAAGCACAGGACGGTCGTCGGCGGCAGCACGATCACGGCGATACAACCGACGCCAGCGGCGACGCAGCACGCCCCACGAAGCCCGACCGTCGGAAGTCGCCGTGGCCGTGACGGCGAAAGGCGTCGCCGCGGTGAGGGCTGGACGACGATCAGCGCCAGCGACACCAGCAGAGCGCCGGCCACCGGGCCGTTCACGCCGGCATCCTGCTGTGCAGCAGGCGCCGCAGTTGGGGGGCGGCGTCCGTCATTCCCCGGTCCGCATGCCACACGGTGACCGCGCGAACCTGGCCTTGATCGCGGTGTAGCGCAGCGATTTCGCTGAGCCGTCGCCGCCCGGTGCGGTCGCGCTCGACATGCAACAGCACCTGCACGGCGGCGGCGAGTTGGCTGTGCAGCGCGTCGCGATCGAGGCCGCCGAGCGCACCCAATGCCTCGAGGCGGGCGGGTACTTCCGCGGGGTTGTTGGCGTGCACGGTGCCCGCCCCGCCGTCGTGGCCGGTGTTCAACGCGGCAAGCAAGTCCACCACTTCGGCGCCCCTGACCTCGCCGATCACGATGCGGTCGGGCCGCATCCGCAGCGCCTGCCGGACCAGCTGGCGTACCGGAATCTCGCCGACGCCTTCGATGTTGGCGCACCGGGCGACCAGCTTCACCAAATGCGGATGCCGCGGCGCCAGCTCCGCGGCATCCTCGACGCAGACGATCCGTTCCGTCGGCGGCACGGCACCGAGCATCGCGGCGAGCAGCGTCGTCTTGCCGGCCCCGGTACCTCCGCTGATCAGGAATGCCAGCCGGGCGTCGACGATCCCGGTGACCAGTGCGGCGGCCGCGGGCTCGATCGCACCGGCGGCAATCAACGCCGCCAGCTCCTGACTGGCGGGTCGCAGGACACGCAGCGAAATACACGTGCCCGCGGCCGCCACCGGCGGCAATATCGCGTGCAGCCGCACCGCGAACCCGCCGGCGCCCATGCCGGTCAGCTCCCCGTCCACCCAAGGTTGCGCGTCGTCCAGGCGGCGGCCGGCGGCCAGCGCCAACCGCTGCGCCAGCCGCCGCACCGCCGCTTCGTCCGGAAAGCGAATCTCGGTGCGCCGCAGGCCCGCCCCGTCGTCGACCCACACGGCATCCGGTGCCGTGACCAGGACATCGGTCGTCCCGTCCGCGCAAAGCAGCGGATCGAGGATGCCCGCACCGGTGAGCTCGGTCTGCAGTACCCGCAGATTGGCCAGCACCTCGGTGTCGCCGAGCATCCCGCCGGACTCGGCGCGGATCGCGGCGGCCACCACGGCCGGCCCCAGGGGGCCGGCCTCGCCGGCCAGTCGCTCCCGGACACGTTCGATCAGCGAACCGCTCACGCCGCCTTGCCATTCCGTCCCGGCCGCCGTCGCGCACCTGCGGGCGGGAGCATGCCGAGCACTTGCTGCGCCGCCATCACAAGAGCCGAGCGTCGCCCTAGCCGCAGACCACCGCGATCGATCTGCTCTACGAGTCGGGCCTGGGCTTTGATGGAGGCCAGCAGCGGCAGGCCCGCGATCTCGGCGATCTCGGCCGCCCGCAATCCCGCGGGTGACGGGCCGCGCACCACCAGACCGACATTGGGGTTCATGGACGCCAGGACCGGAGCGAGCGCACCGGTCGCCGCGCATGCCCGCACGTCACAGCGGCTGACGACGACCACCAGGTCGGCGGCGTTCAATGCGGCTCGGGTGGCGTCGGTGAGACGACGGGGAAGGTCGCAGACGACGCTGACCGCGCCGCGCCGGCCGGCGTCGACGACGGCGTGCACCGGTCCGGCGTCCAACTCATAACCGCGCCGCGTGCCGGACAGCACGCTGACTCCGCGGTGCCGGGGTAACGCATCGCGGACGGCCGACCAGTTGAGCCGCCCACCCTGCAACGCCAAATCCGGCCAGCGCAGCCCCGGCGCGGTTTCGCCGCCCAGCAACAAATCGAGGCCGCCACCCCACGGGTCGAGATCCACCAACAGCGCGTCGGTGGCGGCCTGCGCCAAGGCGACCGCAAGCAGGGAGGCGCCGGCTCCGCCGCAGCCCCCGATGACGGCGACGGCGTGGCCGCGTGACCCGTCGTCGCGCGACGATTCGGCGGCTTCGGCCAGTGCGCCCACCAGATCCGCTTCCTGCGCGGGCAGCCGCAACACATGCTCGGCACCGACCCCGACGGCGGCCGCCCACGTCGACGTCTCCGGTTCGAGCACCGTCAGCACGATCACGTGATCGCGGCGCGGCAGCGCCCATCCGCGGCAGCGCGCCGCGGCCCGCGCGTCCAACACGACGGCCGCAGCCGCCGCCCAACTCTTGCGACTGATTGGAGACGCGTCACTGGCGTGCACCACTCGGATACCGGCTGCTGCCGCCACTCGATCCAACTCGGCGCGCACGTCGGGCTCGGCCAAGGCCGCCAAGACACCCGCGGAACCCGCCGCATCAACTCCGGAGCCGCTAGCCACCCGACCACTGTGCGCCTCGTGACCTTGGCACGACAGTCCCAAACGCGGATTTGTGGATAGAGACGCGAGTGTGCACAAAGCCACCGCGAGGGCACCCCGCCAGCGACGACGCGCATGCTGCCCCGCAACGCACCGAGAGCCGGGCTTGGCGCCGTGCGGCGAGAACAACTGACCGTAGAAATGGGACGACCCCCGCCAGGGGGGGAGGAGGCGAGGGTCGTCGTGCATCAGCCCCGGGGGGTCGGGCTGATACACCCTCGGCTCAGGCCGAGTAATGCTTACTATACACATGCCAAGCCGGAGTAACGCAAGAGCGCATTTGCTGAAAAAACAGCTTGAGCCGCGTAAACACTGCTAATCAAGCCGCCCGAACCCCTGAGCGGCGATTTTCCGGTGCGGGACCGCCGCCCGCGCGATCGCCGACCTATGCTGGGTCGGTGACCGTCTTCGACCCCACCGCGGAGCCGTCGGCCTCGGACCAATCTGCGGCAATCGCCGCCCCCCACGCCCGCACGGCGGCCTTCTTCGACCTGGACAAGACGATCATCGCCAAGTCCAGCACCCTGGCCTTCAGCAAACCGTTTTTCAATCAGGGCCTGCTCAACCGCCGCGCCGTGCTCAAGTCCAGCTACGCCCAGTTCATCTATCTGCTCTCCGGTGCTGATCATGACCAGATGGATCGGATGCGCGCCCACATGACCAATATGTGCACCGGCTGGGACGTCGAACAGGTCAAGTCGATCGTCAACGAGACGCTGCATGACATCGTCACTCCGCTGGTGTTCGCCGAAGCCGCCGACCTGATCGCGGCCCACAAGTTGTGCGGGCGTGACGTCGTGGTGGTGTCGGCCTCCGGCGAAGAGATCGTCGCCCCGATCGCCCGCGCCCTGGGCGCCACCCACGCGATGGCAACCCGGATGGTCGTCGAGGACGGTCGGTACACCGGCGAGATCGCGTTCTACTGCTACGGCGAGGGCAAGGTGCAAGCCATCCGCGAACTGGCCGCGCGCGAGGGCTACCCGCTGGAACACTGCTACGCGTACTCGGACTCGGTCACCGATCTCCCGATGCTCGAGTCCGTCGGCCATCCCAGCGTCGTGAATCCCGACCGCGGGCTGCGCAGGGAAGCCGTGGAACGCGGGTGGCCGGTGATGTCGTTCTCCCGGCCGGTGTCCTTGCGCGACCGCATCCCGGCGCCCTCCGGCGCCGCCATCGCCACCACGGCGGCGGTGGGTGTCAGCGCGCTGGCGGCCGGCGCAGTCACGTATTCGTTGTTGCGCCGCTACGCGTTCTGAGCCGAGCGGGACGGGACAGCAAACTCGCTGAACCGGCAACACAAAACGGATTCGGCGCTATTCGCAATTGGGCCTTGCTGAGCTAGGGGTCTAGTAGTACAAAGGAACCACGGAAGCCCGGTGAGGCCAAGGTCGAGCCGGAAGAGAAGGTTCGTCCTCCCGACCCGGGCGCCCAGCACGGTGCTCGGCACCCACGCGGAGTCATAGCCGCGAAAATGGCAGAAGTGTTGCGGGCCTGCGATATTGCGAAATGCGGAAGGTGTCGACGGCCCTTTGGGTGGGGTCGCAACCGGTAAGCGTCGTGAGATCGCCGAGGCCAACCCACGCAGCCCCGAGATGCACGCTTGGTAACCGAGTCCCGTGCTAGCGGGCGGCGGACCGAACATTCGGAACGTCGCCCGCTCTGCATTTTCCGGTCCCTTTCCGGTGCCACTTCCCTGGCGGTCGGCAACCGCTCCAGCTATCGGTTCGACATCGCGTCGGCGATCGACACAGCCTCCTGCGCACCGGCTTTCATCGCACGGCAACACAGCACCAGCCAGGCTCCGACACCCCGCGGTGTGCCTTCGGCGAATTCCTGCGCGGCGTCGCGATACGCGGCGGGTTGACGCATCCAACTGACCTCGGGAACTCCCAGCCCATGTGGGTCCAGCCCGCTGGCGATGGTGACCAATCGCGCCACTGCGCGTGCCACCACGCCGTCCGCGCTGCCAAAAGGCCGCAGAGCCAGCAGTTCTCCGTGCGCGACGGCGGCGACCACCGGCGCCGGGACCTGGGTGCGCCCACCAACGATGTCCGCCAGCAATGCCAGACGCGCCCGCACGTCGCTGTCGGGACGTGGTCGTCCCAGTCGATCCTCGTCGGCCAAGTCCGCGGCGGCCAGCATGTGCAAGCGCGCCAGTGCCTGCAGGGGTGCCCGCTCCCAGGTCCGCACCAGCGGACCCTCGCCGCCCTCCAGCTCCTGGGCGACCCGCAGCGCTCCCCCGAACACCGGATCGCTGATCTGCCCGGCATCGGCGAGGTCCTCCAGCCGAACGGGGCCGCCGTCCAGCACCGACGACGCGCGCGCCGCCCGCAGCGCCGCCTCGGCGGCGGTCACCGGCCATCCTCGCAGGTTGGCGCGGTGGCGGTGGGCACGCCCCAGCGCGTCGCGGGCCCGGTCGCTGGCCTCGGCGACGCCGGGCAGTGCCATCAGGGGGGCCAGCGGGTCGGCTGTCACAACTTCACAACCTATCCCCGTCGGGGTCTTCGGGCATGCGGGATGGCGTCCAGCAACTGCCGGGTGTATTCGTGCCCGGGGGCGATGAACAGGCGCTCGGTGGGCGCCTGCTCCACGACGCGGCCCGCCCGCATGACCAGGACGTCGTCGGCGATCTGCCGGATCACCGCCAGGTCGTGGCTGATGAACAGGTAGGCCAGGCCGAGTTCGGCCTGCAGCTGCGCCAGCAAGTCGAGTATCTGCGCTTGTACCAAGACGTCGAGTGCCGACACCGCCTCGTCACACACCAGGACGTCCGGCCGCAACGCCAGCGCCCGCGCGATCGCGACCCGCTGGCGTTGGCCGCCAGACAGCTCACGTGGCAACCTGCTCAGCACCGACGACGGCAGCGCCACCTGGTCGACGAGTTCGCGCACGGCTTTCTCGCGGTGTTTGCGGTCACCGACGCGGTGAACGCGCAGCGGCTCCTCGATGGCGCGAAAGACCGAGTACATGGGATCCAGGCTGCTGTAGGGGTTTTGGAACACCGGCTGCACGCGCCGGCGAAAGGCCATCATGGCCTCCCGGCCCATGCCGTCGGAGATCGGCGTGCCATCGAAAACGACGGTGCCGGAGGTGGGTCGGAGCAGACCCAGCGCCATGCGGGCCACCGTCGACTTGCCGGAGCCGGATTCACCGACGATAGCCAGGGTGCGGGCCCGCTGCAGCCGGAACGACACCGCGTCGACGGCGCGGAACTCGCCACGCCGCCACGGTGCGCCGTGCGAATCCCGGTAGACCTTGGTGAGATCCGAGCCGATGAGGATGTCGTCGGTCCGGGCGGCGACCGGCCGGCTCCCGCGCGCCAGTGCCGGGGCCGCGGCCACCAAACGCTGCGTGTACTCATGTTGCGGATTGCGCAAAATAGTATGTGCGGCACCGGATTCCACCACGACGCCGCGATGGATGACGACGATCCGCTCCGACCGTTCGGCGGCCAGGGCCAGATCGTGCGTGATCAGCAGCAGCCCGGTGCCCAGCTCGTCGGTGAGGCGCGCGAGGTGATCGAGCACCTGCCGTTGCACCGTGACGTCGAGGGCCGATGTCGGTTCGTCGGCGATCAGCAACTGCGGGCGGCCCGCCAAACCGATGGCGATCAGCGCGCGCTGGCACATGCCGCCCGACAATTGGTGCGGATACTTAACGGCCTGCTTCGCAGGATCCGACATGCCGGCCTGGGCGAGCAGCTCCGCCGCCCGACGCCTGTCCGCGCGGCCATCGGTGTTGATCCGCAACGCTTCTGAGATTTGAAAGCCGACCTTCCACACAGGGTTGAGGTTGGTCATCGGGTCTTGAGGCACGTAGCCGATGCGACGCCCTCGGATCGTCCGCAGCAGCCGCCGGTCGGCGGAGGTGAGGTCCAGGCCATCAAAAATGATGCGGCCGGCCGTGATTCGGCCCCCTGGCGGCAGCAGCCCGAGTATCGCGGCAGCCGTCGTGGATTTTCCGCATCCCGACTCGCCGACCACGGCGACGGTTTGGCCGCGCTGGATGCTCAGGTCTACCCCGCCTACCGCGGGAGTGTGGTTGCCGAACCTGACTTCCAGGCCCTCGACCCTCAACAGTGGCTCACGCGCGGTCATGCGCGCCTCGCCCGCGAGGCCGGATCGAGGGCGTCGCGCAGGGCGTCGCCCATCATCATGAACGCCAGCACCGTCGTCGCCAGTGCACCGGCGGGATAGAACAGGATGGGCGAACCGGCCCGCAGCCGCGTCTGGGCGAGGTTGATGTCGCCACCCCACGAGACCACCGAGGTGGGCAGCCCGACGCCGAGATAGGACAGCGTGGCCTCGGTGACGATGAAGGCCCCCAACGCAATCGTGGACATCGCGATCACCGGTCCCACCGCGTTGGGCAGTGCATGACGCAGCAGCGTCTGAAACCTGCTCAGCCCCAACGCTTTGGCCGCGAGCACATAATCGCTGCCGCGCACCTCCAGCACCGCGCCACGAGCGATCCTGGCTATCTGCGGCCAACCGAACAACGCCAGGATGGCGATCACCGTCCACACCGTGCGATGGTGCAGAACCTGCATGAGGACGATCGCGGCCAACAGCAGCGGCAGGCCGAAAAAGATGTCGGTGACGCGGGAGACGACCGCGTCGAGCCAGCCTCCGTAGAAGCCGGCCAATGCGCCCAGCGCCCCGCCGACGAAGAAGACCAGCAGTGTGGCGCCCAGCCCGACGGTCACCGACGCGCGCGCCCCGTAGATGGTGCGCGTGTAGATGTCGTGGCCCTGCAGGTCTGTGCCGAACCAGTGCGCCGCCGAAGGGCTGCGCAGACTTTGGCTCGGATCGGCATAGCTGGGGTCGCCGTGGGTGAACAACGAGGGACACAGCGCGACAAGCAGAATGAGGAAGATCAGCACGGCGGCGACGACGAATTTCGGACGGCGGTGCAGCTTGCGCCAGGTCTCGCCCCAAAAGCCGGAATGCTCAGCCATAGCGGATCCTCGGGTCCAGGGCCGCATAGAGCAGATCCACCGCCAGGTTGGTCACCAGATAGATCAGGACCAGCACCGTCACGATCGACACCACGGTCGGCGCTTCCTGCCGGGTGACCGCCTGATAGAGCACGCCGCCGACACCATGAATGTTGAAAATCCCCTCGGTCACAATGGCTCCGCCCATCAGCGCACCCAGGTCGGCGCCCAGGAAGGTCACGACCGGGATCAGCGAGTTGCGCAGGATGTGCACGGTCACCACCCGTGGGCGCGACAACCCCTTGGCGGTGGCGGTGCGGACGTAGTCGGTGTGCGCGTTGGCCGCCACGGCGGATCGCGTCAACCGTACGACGTAGGCGAACGAGACAGAGCCCAAGACGATTCCGGGAAGCAGCAGGCGCACGAACGTCGCCCGTTCGCCGACGGTGACCGGCGCGACGCCCAACTTGACCCCAAACAGGAACTGGGCCAGAAAGCCCAGGACGAAGATCGGTATCGCGATGATCATCAGCCCGGCAATCAGCACCGTGGCATCGAACAGCCCCCCTTGACGCAGCCCGCAGATCACGCCAAACCCGACGCCCAGCACGGCCTCCACGATCAAAGCGATCAGCGCGAGCCGGATCGTGACCGGAAACGCATGTGCCAGAACGGCGCTGACCGGCAACCCGGAATAGGCGCGGCCCAGGTCGCCGTGCACGACGCCGCCCAGGTAGCGCAGATACTGCACGATGAACGGATCGTCGAGGTGATAGCGCGCCCGAAGCGCGGCGGCAACCGCCGGGGTCAGCGGCCGGTCCCCGGCGATGGCGGCCAGGGGGTCGCCGGGCAGCAGGAAGACCATGCCGTAGATGAGCAAGGTGGCGCCCAGGAAAACGGGCACCATGACGGCGATCCTGCGCACGACGTACCAGCCCATGTCTTAACCCTTGACAAGATTCTCGTAGTCGGGCAGCCCGTTCCAGGTGACCTTGACGGCGCTGATCTCCGGTGACCACCCGACCACGGCGATGTAGTACCACAGCGGCACGGCGGGCATGTCGCGCAACAGGATTCGTTGAGCGACGTTCACCAGCACGTCGGCCCGGCGTAGGTCGGGAGCCGCCTCGGCCGCGGCCAGTCCAGCGTCAAATTGGCGGCTGGAATATCCGACGTCGTTGGATCCCGCACCGGTGGCGTACAACGGGGCGAGGAACTCGATCATCGACGGGTAGTCGCCTATCCAGCCGGCCCGGAACGCGGTGTCGATCGTACGGTTGGTGATCTGCGTGCGAAACCCCGCGAAGGTGGGTTGCGGCGCGCCGACGGCGTCGATGCCCAGCACGTTCTTGATGCTGTTGGCCACCGCGTCCACCCACTCCTGATGGCCGCTGTCTGCGTTATAGGCGATGGCGTACCGCCCGCTCCACGGCGAGATCGCGTTCGCCTGGGCCCAGAGTTCGCGCGCCCGTTCGGGATTGAAGTCCAATCCGTCACTGCCCGGAATGTTCGGGTCGAATCCCGGCAACGAGCTGGCGGTGAAATCGCGGGCGGGGCTGCGAGTGTTGTTGAAGATCTGCTGACATATCTGGGGGCGGTTGATGGACGCGGACAACGCGAGCCGGCGCAGTCGGCCTTCCTCGCCGCCGAAATGGGGCAGCCGCAGCGGCGTGTCGAGCGATTGGCTAACGGCGACGGGCCCGCTGGCGGCGTTGCCGCCCAGGTCGCGCTTGTAGATCGTCAACGCGCTGGACGGGATCGTATCCAGCACATCGAGATTGCCCGACAGTAGGTCGGCGTACGCGGTGTCCAGGTTTGCGTAGAACTCGAACCGCAGGCCCTTATTGCGGGGTTTACGGTTGCCGTGATAATCCGGATTGGGCCGCAGGTCAATTCGGACGTTGTGTTCCCACGCGGGCCCGTCGGGGCCGTCGGCGAGTTTGTACGGGCCGTTACCAATCGGGTGCTGCCCGAAAGCGCCCATGTCCCGAAAGGCCGCCTGCGGCAGCGGATAGAACGCGCTGTGGCCCAGCCGCAACTTGAAGTCGATGGTTGGCGCTTTCAGCCGAACGGTGAACTCCCGGTCGTTGATCACCTGCAGGCCGGACATGGTGGTGGTCGTCGGCTTGCCGTCGGCGGTCAGCCCGGCGACGGCGTCGTAACCGTCGATCGGGCTGAAGAAGCTCTGCTGCAGTTGGGCATTGGTACTCAGCGCGCCGTAGTTCCAGGCATCGACGAATGAATGTGCCGTCACCGGCGAGCCGTCGGTGAACGTCCAACCGGGTTTGAGGATGATCCGGTAGCTGACGTTGTCGGTGGTATCGACGGACTGGGCCACCTCCGGTGACGGATTTCCCGCGGCATCGTAGGACATCAGCCCGGCGAACAGCCGATCGAGGATCCGGCCGCCCAGGCTGTCGTTGGTGCCGGTGGGAATCAGGGGGTTCGGCGGTTCCCCGCCGTTGGCCACCACCAGATCCGGGCTGAGGACGCCGCCGCCGCACCCGGCCAGTGCGGCGGCCGCCAGCATGACGACGGCAGCGACAGCCGGCCAGCCCCACATCCGACGCATGCCAATCGACCCTAGGGCAAGTCAAATAGAGTGCAGCGATCCGGCATGCTGATCTGATGGACGAAACTGCCTCGGTTCCTGATCCAACAATGCTGTATCGGATACGCGACGGCGTATACGCCAACGACCTGTTGATTACCGCCGTGGCCGACCTGGATCTGTTCACCTGGCTAGACAAACGCGGACCAATTCGCGCATCCGAGCTAGTTGGCGAGTTAAACCTGGCGAGGCGCCCCACTGACGTCCTTCTCACCTACTGCGCCGCACTGGGATTGATCGATCGCGACGTGGTCGACGGGGATCGCGTAGAGCTCACGGAAACGGCGCGCCATCATCTCGTGGCCGGTTCACGTTACGACTTGCGCCCCTACTACGGATCATTGGCCGAACGGCCCGCGGTCATCGAACTTGGGCAAGTGCTGCGAACCGGCAAGCAGGCCCCTTGGGCCAGCGCGCAGCTGACCGGACCAATATCGGCGTCACCCGCCGGGGCACCCGCCAACGCCGATTGGTCCGGCAGGCTGACCGACCCGCAATTCGCATCCACGATCACCGCGGCCATGGATGCTCGAGCCGCCTTTCTCGCCCCCGCACTCGCACGCGCTGTCGAAAGCCTTCCGATCAGCAACCTGCTCGATATCGGCGGCAGTTCGGGTAGTTATGCGAGTGCCATTATCGACAGGCGCCCCGATACCCGCGCGGCGGTGTTCGAGCGGCCACCGGTCGATGAGGCGGCCCGCACGCTCCTGCGGGAACGCGGCCTCAGTGACCGGATCTCAGTCATCACCGGCGACATGTTCACCGACCCGCTCCCCGACGGTTACGACGTACACCTGTACTCGCAAGTGTTGCACGATTGGGATGCCGAGCGAGTCGCCCAGTTGCTGGCCGCATCGTTTGCGGCATTGCTCCCCGGGGGCTGGTTACTCGACCACGACACTCACATCAACTCAGACAAACGCGGTCCACTGTCCGTGGCCGAATACTCGGTTCTGTTGATGCACTCCACCCTCGGAAAGTGTTGGTCGAGATACGAACTCGCTAAAATTGCCACCGCAGTAGGCTTTGCCGATATCGTCGAGCGCCCCACCATCTGTGATCGCAGCGTCCTGGTCGCCCACAAACCCGACAGGCGCGCATAGCCCATTCACCAGGCAAGCACCGCGACTCGCACACGGTCACGGTTGATAAAAGCCCTGAGACCGGCCCGGAAATCTCGGTACATGGCAACGAGACTCACGCCGTCGTCAGGCGATAGCGCCAGCAGTCCTCAACACGACCGCGCCTGACCGTGACCGCGCCACCCTTCCCAGCCGCTGTGGCACTGGCAGGCCGGCCTCACAACGCCCCGGCCGGCGCCAGCGCGCCTAAGAAAGTCATCATCACATCCCCGGCCGCAACAATGTTGCGCCATCGCTTCGTACACCGGTCCCGGCTCGCGCACGTATGCCATCACAGCCGCCAAGTGCTGGCATCGGAGAACCGACCCAAAGGTAGCAACCGGGAACAACCGGAACGAGACGTAACGAACACCCAGCTCACACCGCAAAATCGTCGGCACAGCATCAGGTCCGAATCCGGGCAACCCCCCACGGGGGCAGCACAGATGCGGCCTTTTGCGCCCATCGCGGCCGGCCGCCCTTTAATCTCCCGGCATGGACCGCATCTGGCAGTGGATATGGGAGCGCTGCGGGGCGAGATATTACTGGTGGGCTCTGTGCGCTGCCGCGTTTCTCGTTTCGTTTCCGATCTACTTCAGCTTCTTGTCGCTTCCGATCGTCGCTTCTGAGAAGTCCGATCGCTACGCGGATGCGACGGCCATCAGCGTTGTCGCCGTGATGGTTCTTGTCTGCATCATTATTCTTCCGGGTCGCCCGTGGGCGCGCCTCATGGAGCAGTGGTCAGCCGGCCGCGACGTCGACCGAGCGGCCGCGCTTGAGGCCACGTATAACTACGCCCGCAGTTCGACTGCCCGAACGGTGTGGGGAACAGGGGTATGGGCCGCGGTGTTGTCCGTCGTTATCGGCGCGATCGCCGGAGCGACATCGACACGATTGATCCAATACGGCATCCGCGGCGCCGTCATAGGAGCGGCGATCCAGCTGATCGCTTTTCACAGCATCGTGGAGGCGGTACTGCGCCCAGTCAGAATCGCGCTTGCCGGCAACACCGGGATCGGCGATTCGCTGCCCCGTTCGCGCCCGAGTTTTGCCGCGCGGTCAAACATGTCCATGGTTGCGGCCGCGTTCGGGTACGCCGTTGGTGGCGCCATGTTCGCCACCGTGCTCGGTCCAATTAGCGATGCCCCGATCCTGCCCGTCGTGATCGGATGCGCGCTGACGCTTGCCTTCGCGGTGCCGGTCTCCGTCGGTATCGGGTTTTCCCACTCCCTGAAACCCGTTCGCGACCTAGCCAAGGGTGCCGAACGTGTTGCGGCAGGCGACTATAGCCAGCGGCTGCCGGTGGTTCAGGATGATGACCTTGGCGCGTTGGCCGCATCATTCAATCGTATGCAGGCGGGTTTGGCTGAGCGGCAACGACTTCAGAGTGCGTTCGGCACCTACGTCGACCCGGCCTTAGCGGCGCGGCTGCTTCAGCAGGGCGATGACGTGTTCACCGGAGAACGCCGCGAGGTGACGGTGATGTTCGTCGACATCCGCGATTTCACCCCGTTCGCCGAGGCCAACACCGCCGAAGACACCGTTGCCCGGCTCAACGCGCTGTTCGAGATCGTCGTGCCCGCTGTCGTCGACGCCGGTGGGCACGTCAACAAGTTCCTAGGCGACGGTGCGCTGGCCTTCTTTGGCGCCCCCAACGACCTTGCCGATCATGCCGATGCCGCGGTCGCCGCGGCGGTGCTGATCCACCGCCTCGTCGGCGCACGGTTCGGCGATCAGCTTCGCATCGGCATCGGCATCAACACCGGTAAGGTGATCGCCGGAACCATCGGCGGCGCAAGCAAGCTGGAGTTCACCCTGATCGGCGACACCGTCAACGTCGCCGCCCGCGTCGAACAGCTCACTAAGTCCACCGGTGACGCGATCCTTCTCACCGGCGCGTGCGTGGACGCGCTGACATCTCGACCGCCCGGCCTCCTCGACCGGGGAACGCACGCGTTGAAGGGCAAATCGGCCGAGGTGCGGGTCTTCACTCTCGGCCTAGAAGCTCCCGCCGCCCCCTGAGCTGCGGGGCTACCGGGCTGTTCCACCTTTCGGGACCATGTCGACGATAGCGATTGGTCGCGACGTCTTCTTTTGGTATCCGTTGTACCGGTTTTGATTGTTCTTGCTGACGATCTGCCACAGCCGCGGGTAATTGGGATCGGCGGACAGCGCCGTCGGGCGGTGACGACGAAACATCGTGGGCCGACCCTGATCTCGACGTCGGCTTAACCTTCAGGCTCCGGCCCGGCCAGCACCTGCATCGAAGCCCTGCTGATCGCCGAACTGCGGGTGCGCTTCGCCGAAGCCACTAGACCGGCAAACGGCCGGTCGTGAAATCGTTTATGTCGCCGCGGTGATGGATGCAACTGCAAATCGCAGGCAGCGCCGCTGCCGTAGCCACGCGGCGTGGGCCGGGCGTGAATCGGTGACCCGCCGGCGCCCGAATCCACCCAGGGGTATCCGGTCAGCGTGCACGGCTCGGCGCCGCCGGCGAGCGCGAACATCAACGTCACCGCGCGATGACCCACCGCGCTTTCTGCCGGGAAGGCGGTGACGGCGACCTGGTCTGACCGGCAGGGCGTGGCCTCCTCGCCGCTTTCCAGCGGCATGGCCGGAACAGGGTGGCCATCGCGTACATCGTTGTGGCCGCGGCAAAACCGGGGACTAGTCGGCGGACGCACCGCCCATGACCCGGCACACGGGTGATCATCCGGCATGAGGGCAGACTTGACCCAGGATTGGCGCCCGCAGCTAGCACTCGCACAGCTACGCGTCACCCGGCTAGGCTCGCAGTCGGCCGACAGCGTGACGCCACTCCAACGGCGCAGTCCCGACACAGGAGAGAAGCCAGTGACCGCCACCAATTCCGCGGGCCCGTCGTCGTATCCACCGCCGGCGCAGTTCGCCGAACAGGCCAACGCCGGCGAGGAACTGTACCGCGAGGCCGACGACGACTGGTTGGCGTTTTGGACGAAGCAGGCCAATCGGCTCGCGTGGGCTACGCCGTTCACCGAGGTGTTGGACTGGTCCGAAGCGCCGTTCGCCAAGTGGTTCGCCGACGGCAAGCTCAACGTCGCCTACAACTGCGTCGACCGCCACGTGGAGGCCGGGCACGGGGACCGGGTCGCCATCCACTGGGAGGGTGAACCCGGCGACAGCCGCAGCCTGACCTATTGCGACCTGCAGGCCGAAGTTTGTAAAGCGGCCAACGCGCTGACCGACCTCGGCCTGGTCGCCGGCGACCGGGTCGCGATCTACCTGCCGCTGATTCCCGAGGCGGTGATCGCGATGCTGGCCTGCGCGCGCCTGGGTCTCATGCACAGCGTGGTGTTCGCCGGCTTCACCGCCAAGGCGCTGCAGGCCCGCATCGCCGACGCCCAGGCCAAGCTGGTGATCACCAGCGACGGCCAGTTCCGCCGCGGCAAGCCGGCGCCGTTGAAGGACGCGGCCGATGAGGCCGTCAGCGCCGGCGACAGCCCCGTCGAGCACGTACTTGTGGTGCGGCGCACGGGAATTGACGTGTCCTGGAACGACGACCGTGACCTGTGGTGGCACGACGTCGTCGACGCGGCACCGGCCGAACACACCCCGGAACCGTTCGACGCCGAGCAGCCGCTGTTCCTGCTGTACACCTCGGGAACCACCGGCAAGCCCAAGGGCATCGTGCACACCAGCGGCGGCTACCTGACCCATGCCGCCTATACGCATTACTACGTCTTTGACATCAAGGCCGAAAGCGACGTCTTCTGGTGCACCGCCGACATCGGCTGGGTCACCGGCCACACCTACGGCGTCTACGGTCCGCTGGCCAACGGTGTCACCGAGGTGCTCTACGAGGGCACGCCCGACTCGCCCACTCAGCACCGGCATTTCGAAATCATCGAAAAGCTCGGTGTGACAATCTATTACACTGCACCCACGCTGATCCGCACGTTCATGAAGTGGGGTCGCGAGATTCCCGACGCGCACGACCTGTCCAGCCTGCGACTGCTGGGCACGGTCGGTGAACCGATCAATCCCGAGGCGTGGCGCTGGTATCACAAGGTGATCGGCGCCGAGAGCCTCCCGATCGTGGACACCTGGTGGCAGACCGAAACTGGCGCCACGATGATCTCCCCGCTGCCCGGAGTCGCTGCGGCCAAGCCCGGTTCGGCGATGAGGCCGCTGCCCGGCATCTCGGCCAAGATCGTCGATGACCACGGCGATGACCTGAAGCCGGCCGTCCACAAGGAGGAGCACATCACCGGCTACCTGGTCTTGGACCGGCCGTGGCCGTCCATGCTGCGCGGCATCTGGGGCGATCCGGAACGATACGTCGAGACCTACTGGTCCAGATTCGCCGAGCAGGGCTGGTATTTCGCCGGCGACAGCGCCTATTACGACCGCGACGGCGCCATCTGGGTGGTGGGCCGCATCGACGACGTGATGAACGTGTCGGGGCATCGGCTGTCGACCGCCGAGGTGGAGTCGGCGCTGGTCGGCCACGCTTCGGTGGCCGAGGCGGCGGTGGTCGGGGCGACCGATGCGACCACCGGCCAGGCCATCTGCGCGTTCGTCGTCCTGCGTGGCGATCACCAAGTGCACGACGGGATCGTCGACGAATTGCGCGTCGAGGTGGCCCGGGAGATCTCACCGATCGCCCGCCCACGCGAGGTTCACGTGGTGCCCGAGCTACCCAAGACCCGCAGCGGCAAGATCATGCGCAGGCTGTTACGCGACATCGCCGAAAACCGCGAATTGGGTGACACGTCCACGCTGCTGGATCCCGACGTCTTCGACGCGATCAGGGCGGCGAAGTAGTCGCTGCCCGTTCAGCCCGGCAGCGGGCTGAACCCCGCACCGGGCCGATGTTTGGCGTTGATGTCGCCCAAGATCGCGTTGAACGACTGGACCACGGCCGGCGTGTGCAGCGGGATGTATTTGATGATGCAGGTCGGCAGGTTGTCGCTGAACGCTCCGTGGATCATCCCGACCAATAGATTGTTGACGGTGACCGGCGCGCCGGAGTCGCCCGGCTGACCACAAACCTGCATGACGATGGTGCCCGGTGATTGACCCATGCCCCAGGTGACACCGCACGAATTGCCGGTGGTGCGGCCCTGTTTGCAAGCGATCTCGCCGAAGGCGGGGTCCGGACCGATGCCGGTGATCAAAAAGCCGTTGAAGTTGGCCACCGGTGTCACCTTGGCCGGGTCGAACTTGATCACCGCGTAGTCGAGGTTGTCGTTACCCGCCACCATGGTGCCCAATACGCCCGCGTTCTCCGCGCCCTCGGCGGTGACCTGTGCTCCCGGGCCGCCGCAGTGCGCGGAGGTGAAACCGATCAGCTCACCGGCGGCATCGCCGCCGATGGTGGTCAGGGTGCACATGGTGTCGCCGTTGATGACGATGCCCGCACCACCGCCCATCGGGATGCGGACGTCGGCGGCAGCGGCGCGGGCAAACGAACCCACGGCGGCAACGAGCAGGGCGACCATCGCCAATACGAAGCATCGGTGCGCCCTCCGCACAGCCCCACTCCTATCGGTAGGCCGGACATCGCGACCGGCTTGGCCGAGTGTAATCGTCCGGGATGTGATGTCTCGTTCTGAAGAAAGCGCGTCGGCCGCGCCGCGTCACCGACGGCCCTCTGGCCGAACCGAACTGGCCGTGGGGAGTCCAATCGCGCGGCGGAGTGCTCGGCTGGCCTCGTATGTCATCGCACCACATGGCAACATGAACCGCGATGACAGCGAGCCGGCGATGACGAAAGAGGACCGTCTGTGAGCAAAGCCGATGACAAGAACGGTGTGCCCAACACCCTGACCACGATTCCGCTGACGGATCCGCATGCCAAGCCCGCCGAGCCGTCGATCGGTGATCTGATCAAGGATGCGACGACCCAGGTCTCCACGCTGGTGCGGGCCGAAGTCGAACTGGCCCGCGCCGAAATTACCCGCGACGTCAAAAAGGGTCTCACGGGAAGCGTCTTCTTCATCGCGGCGCTGGTGGTGCTGTTCTACTCCACCTTCTTTTTCTTCTTCTTCGTCGCCGAGCTGCTCGACACCTGGCTGTGGCGCTGGGTCTCCTATCTGATCGTGTTCGGGATCATGGTGGTAACCGGCGCCCTCTTGGCGCTGCTGGGCTTCCTCAAGGTGCGCCGGATCCGCGGGCCGCGTCAGACCATCGAATCGGTCAAGGAAACGCGCACCGCGCTCACGCCGGGCCACGACAAGGCGCCCGGCGGTGCCAAGCAGCTCCCCGAACCGCCTGTCAGGCACGCGAAGCCCGGAGACGGCGCGTCCGGCGATCCATCGGGTTGGTAGATGGCACCGCCGGATCCGTCGGTAGCGCGCATCGAGGGGCCGTGGCGCCATCTCGATGTCCATGCCAACGGCATCCGCTTCCACGTCGTCGAAGGTCTCAACGACGCCGACGGCCCGCCTGCAACCGCCCGCCCGCTTGTCATGCTGCTGCACGGTTTCGGGTCGTTCTGGTGGTCCTGGCGTCATCAGCTCCGCGGTCTGCGCGGCGCGCGGGTGATCGCCGTCGACCTGCGCGGCTATGGCGGCAGCGATAAGCCACCCCGCGGCTACGACGGCTGGACGATGGCCGGCGACACCGCCGGACTCATTCGTGCGTTGGGGCACTCCTCGGCGACCTTGGTGGGTCACGCCGACGGCGGGCTGGGCTGCTGGGCCACCGCGTTGTTGCATCCGCGGCTGGTGTCGGCGATCGCGCTGATCAGTGCTCCGCATCCGGCGGCGTTGCGGCGCTCCACGTTGACGCGGCGCGACCAGGGTTATGCGCTTTTGCCGACGTTGCTGCAATACCAGATCCCGTTGTGGCCAGAGCGGCTGTTGACCCGGGACAACGCCGCCGAGATCGAACGCCTGGTCCGAAGTCGCAGCTGCGGCAAATGGCTTGCCTCCGAAGACTTCTCCGAGACCATCGGCCATTTGCGGACGGCGATCCAAATCCCGGCGGCCGCGCACAGCGCCCTCGAATATCAGCGCTGGGCGGCGCGCAGCCAGCTGCGCGATGAAGGCCGGCGTTTCATGAAATCGATGAGTCAGCAGCTCAGCGTGCCGCTGCTACACCTGCGCGGCGAGGCGGATCCCTACGTGCTGGCCGACCCGGTCGACCGCACGCGGCGCTACGCGCCGCAGGGACGCTACGTATCTATCGCGGGCGCAGGGCATTTCAGCCACGAAGAGGCACCCGAGGAAATCAATAGGCACCTGACGAAATTCCTGGAACAGGTGCACCTGACCCGGGCGCGATAGGCGCGGCCGCTCAGCCAACGCAGGACCCGGTTCCCACCAGTTGGGTGTCACCGATCCTGGACAACTGACTTGCCACCTCGTCGGCGGTCAACACGAACCCGGTGTCGGGGTCGTCGACCGCCGCACCGAACACCACGCCAAGCACGTGACCGTCGAGATCGATCAATGGTCCACCCGAATTTCCTTGCTCCACACTGGCTCTGATCGTATAGACGTCACGGGTGACGGGTGCGGGATCACGGTAAATGTCGGGTCCGCTCAACTTGATCAGCTCGCGGATCCTGGCCGGGGTCGCGGTGAAGTTCCCGCCTCCGGGATAACCCAGAACCACAACGCTGGCACCGGTTTTCGCGTCACCCTGGGCGAAGGCCAGCGGGGGCGGCGGTAAGTTGGGGACGGCCAGGATCGCGATGTCGACCGCCGGATCGTAGGACACCACGGTGGCATCGAGGGGATTGCCGCTGGCGTAGATCTGAACGCTGTTCGAGCCGGCCACCACGTGCGCGTTGGTCATCACCCGGTCGGGTGCGATCACAAATCCGCTGCCCTCCAACACTTTCTGGCAGCTGGGTGCCAGGCTGCGAACCTTGACCACGCTGGGAGCGGTGGCCTGCACCACCGGATTGCCGGCCAGCTCGGGATCAGGAGATGCGACGGGAATGACCGGGGTGCGGCTGAACGGCTCCAGCACCGCGGGCAAACCGGAGGTGTTCAGCAGCGCGGACAACCGCTTGGGCACCGTCTTGAGCCAGGGCGGCGCGACGTCGTTGACGCGGGCCAGCACTCGCGAACCGCGGACCGCGGCGGCCAGTTCCGGCTGGTCCTTGGACTGGGTCAGCGGCGTCGCCAACAACCACGCGGCGGTCAGCACCACAACCAACTGGACCGCCACCCCGATGACCGAGTCGACCGTTCGGATGGACCGGCTGCGGATTGCGCCGCGCACGGCGCGTCCGAGCACGACACCGGCGACCTCGCCGACGACGACGAGCGCGAGGATCAGGAACAGTGCGGCAAACAATTTCGCGCGCGGCGCGGCGATGTGGCTGACCAAGTGGGGTGCCAGCAGCACACCCGCGATCGCGCCGAGCAAAACCCCGACGAACGACAGCAACGACCCCAGCGCGCCCGACCGCCAGCCGGAGATCGCCGCGATGAAAGCGACCGCGAGGACGGCGACATCCAGCCACTGTGACGGAGTCATGGAATTCATCGAGACCCACCACCGTCGCCGACCAGCGCCATCGCCGCGTCCAGCTCGCGCTCGTCGGTGGTGTCCCACGGTTGGGCCCAGCCGGCGACGTCGAGCAGCGCGGAAATCACCTGACCGGTGAATCCCCAGACCAGCATCTCGTTGAGCAGAAACGCCGGGCCGGCCCACCGTCGGCCGAGATCGCCGCGGTACACCATCAGCCGGTTGTCCGGATTGATGAAGGCGCGCAACGGAACTCGCGCCACGATCGCTGTCTCGGCCTCGTCGACGACGCCCACGGGGCCGGGATCCGGCGAGTACGCCAGCACCGGGACCACGTGAAACTGCGACGGCGCGATGAACATCTTTTCCATCGTCGCCAAGGGATACAGCCTGCTGACGTCGATGCCGGTTTCCTCGCGGGCCTCGCGTAAGGCGGTATCCACGGGACCTTGGTCGGTGGGATCGGCGGCGCCGCCGGGGAATGCCGCCTGCCCGGCGTGGTGGCGCAGAGTCGATGCCCGCACGGTGACCAGCAGGTCGGCCTCGTCGGGGAAACCGCCGTCTGGCGGGCCGGATTCCGGACCGGAGAACAAGACCAGAACGGCCGCCTCGCGGTTGGCACCGCGCAGCGTGGCCACCGCCGACACGGCCTTGCTGGTGATCATCGCCAGCACGTCGGCCGGCAGGCGGCGCCGAGCCGCGTCGGGAACGTCGTCGACTTTGTCGACCAGCGGACGCAGCCACGACGGACAGGCGTCAGGCCTCAGCGGAACGGTCTCGCGCGCGGGGGCGGGGTCCCCATTCCGCAGGGGCGAACCCCCAGCACTCACGGCCCCTCCAGTCGGTTCAATGTGTCCGCTTATCCCCTGTCGTTGTCGATCGCGGCCGCGATCTCATCGGCAGTGTTGAAAGCTCGTGGCAGCGTTTGGGCAACGCTACCGTCCGGTCGAAGGACCACCGTCGCGGGCATCACATTTACCACCCGCAGCGCGGCCGCGACCCGGCGACGACCATCCTGCAACGTCGGCAGGCGCACACCGAGCTCGGCCAGCCGCAACAGCGCCGCGGTCTCGTTCTCGTCTTGATGCACCGTCACCACCATCACGTCCGAACCGGCCCGCCGTTGATACTCGGCCATCGCGGGCAGTTCGGCAGCGCATGGCGCGCACCAATACGCCCACAGGTTGAGGACTACCCGGCGACCGGCCAGCGCGCGCGCGACGTCGACCGGGGATCCGTCGGCGGCGCAATCGACCGTCACACCGCGCAGCGCCTCGGGTCCGTCGCCGGTTCCGGCGGCGGGGCATGGCGGCAGGTTGGCGCGGCGCCGCGGGCCCAACAATGCAGCGGGCGTATCGGCGTCGCGGTGTTCCCGGTCGGCCACCGTCTGATCAGTCGCGGGCATCGACGTCGAGGCGGAGTCATCGCGCAGCTGCGCGACCAGCGCCGCGACCAGCGCCGCCACCACCGCCAGGATCGCAATGTGCCAGCGAGCCTTGCGGGTCAGCGTCGGCATTGCGGTCCCAGTGCGCGTCGTTCGCGGACCGGCCTAGAGCCCGGCCAGGGCGAGCAGGTGCTCGGTTTCCGGGCCCTTCACCAACGGCGCGGCCAGCGCCGCCTCGGTGGGACCGAGGCCGAAAGACGGGCAGTCTTTGGCGATCAGGCAGACGCCGCACGCCGGTTTGCGCGCGTGGCACACCCGGCGGCCGTGGAAGATCACCCGGTGGCTCAGCATGGTCCAGTCGCCGCGTTCGATGAGCTCACCGACGGAGTGTTCGATTTTGACCGGGTCCGTATCCGCGGTCCAGCGCCACCGGTGCACCAGCCGCGCGAAATGGGTGTCGACCGTGATGCCCGGAATCCCGAACGCGTTGCCCAGGATGACGTTGGCCGTCTTGCGGCCCACCCCAGGCAGGGTGACCAGTTCGGCCATGGTCGAGGGCACCTCGCCGTCGAACCGTTCAACCAGTGCCTGGCCCAGGCCGATCAGCGAGGACGCCTTATTGCGGAAAAAGCCGGTCGGACGGATCAGGTCTTCCAGCTCGGCACGGTCCGCTTGCGCGTAATCCAGCGCCGACGGATACCGCTTGAACAGCGCCGGCGTCGTCAGATTCACCCGCTTGTCGGTGCTCTGCGCCGAAAGGATTGTGGCGACCGTCAATTCCAGCGGCGTCGTGAAATCCAGCTCGCAGTGGGCGTCCGGAAAGGCCTGTGCCAGAGCACGATTCATGCGCCTCGCCCGTCGCACCAGGCCGACGCGGGTTTCTTCGGACCAACGTCGGGAATCGACGCCAACCGGCGGGGCCGGAGTCGATTTCGAACGCCCGGACGACTTTGCCGCTGTCACCTACGACAGAGTACTGATTTCGTGATCTCGCCGAGACCCGGTGTTGATCCAAGGCGATGTTTACTCTTCGATGTGTCGTGGTTGCTGGTGGCCGGTGTTCCGGCGCTGCTGATGCTGGCGGCGCTGGGTCTTGGGCGGCTCGAGTCCGACCTCACCCCCCGCGCCCGCGCGGTGGCTGACGTCGACAAGTTCCTCGAGCGTGCCGACGGCGTCGACATGCACACGCTGGCCGCCGAAGGTATGCCGGAGGCAGTCGAATACCTGCACCGGCGCGAGCTCGCGCAGCTACCTGGGGCCCCGGGGAACGGGAGCGCCGGACCGCGCCACGCCGCGCCGTCGTTCGCCGTGAGCTACGTCGACCGCGATGAATTGACGCTACCGACCCGGATACACGGCCATTCGCACGTCAATCCGCAATTTAGGGCACCTCGACACGCCAATCCTGTGTAGCGTTGGCACGTTGGACACAACGGCGTTCCTCTAGACTCGTCACGCGAGCAAGGGGTTAGCCTGCCCGTAGCACACTAATTTTCTGGGAAAGTTGAAGAGGCAACGTGGACGAGATCCTGGCAAGGGCAGGAATCTTCCAAGGGGTCGAACCCGGTGCGGTCACAGCGCTGACCAAGCAGCTGCAACCCGTCGACTTCCCCCGTGGACACACGGTCTTCGCCGAGGGGGAACCCGGCGATCGGCTGTACATCATCGTCGCCGGGAAGGTGAAGATCGGTCGCCGTTCGCCCGATGGACGCGAGAACCTGCTGACGATCATGGGCCCTTCGGACATGTTCGGCGAATTGTCGATCTTCGACCCGGGTCCGCGGACGTCTAGCGCCACCACCATCACCGAGGTGCGCGCGGTGTCGATGGACCGCGACGCGCTGCGGGCGTGGATCGCCGATCGTCCCGAGATCGCCGAGCAGTTGTTGCGGGTACTGGCCCGACGCCTGCGCCGCACCAACAACAACCTGGCCGACCTCATCTTCACCGACGTGCCCGGCCGGGTGGCCAAGCAGCTACTGCAGCTAGCGCAGCGGTTCGGCACCCAAGAGGGCGGCGCCATGCGGGTCACCCACGACCTGACGCAGGAAGAGATCGCGCAGCTGGTCGGCGCCTCGCGGGAGACGGTGAACAAGGCGCTGGCCGACTTCGCCCACCGCGGCTGGATCCGTCTGGAGGGTAAGAGCGTGCTGATCTCTGACTCCGAGCGACTGGCCCGCCGAGCGAGGTAAGCGCGCGCGGAGCGCGGGCGCGACCGAGCGAGAAACCCAACCCCGAGCGAGGTAAGCGCGCGCGGAGCGCGGGCGCGACCGAGCGAGAAATCCAACCCCGAGCGAGGTAAGCGCGCGGACTCGGTTACGCCGACGGCTCCGAGCGCAGGTGATTCAGCTGCACCTGCACCGACCATTCGGCGGCATCCCACAGTTTCTCGTCGACGTCGATATAGACGTGTTCGACGATCCGGCGGGCGCCGGCGTCCTCCCCCAGCTCCCTCAACGCCGAACGCACTTGATCCAGCCGCTCCCGCCGGTGCACGAGATAGCCCTGCGCGACGCTTTCCAGATCGGCCAGATCCGGGCCGTGCCCGGGCAGCACCGTCCGTCGGCCCAAGCCGCGCAGTCGCCGCAGCGATTCCAAATAGTCCGTCAGGCTGCCGTCCTCCTTGTCGAGAACGGCCGTGCCGCGGCCCAGGACGGTGTCGGCGGTCAACACGGCATCGTCGAGCAAGAAGGACAGCGAATCGGCGGTGTGGCCGGGGGTCGCCATGACCTTGATCTTGAGCCCGGCGGCGTCGATCACCTCGCCGTCGGTCAGCTCCCCGCCGAGGCCGCGCAGAAAGCCACTGCCCGCCGAGCGCACGATCGCGCCCGTCAGCTCGACGAGCTTGTCGATGCCGTCGGTGTGATCGCTGTGCCGGTGGCTGATCAGGACCAGGGCGATCCGGCCCAGCGCGGCAACCCGTGCGATGTGGCCGTCATCGTCGGGCCCGGGGTCCACGATGACCAGCTCATCGCTGCGCGGGCCGCGCAGTACCCAGGTATTGGTGCCCTCGAGGGTCAGCAGCCCGGGGTTCTCGGCCAACAGCACCGAGGCGGTCTCGGTGACCGGCCGCAGCTCGGCGTATGCGGGATGGGTCAGCGACTCGGCGGCCTGGGACACGGAGGTCAGCCGACCTCGACGATCAGCTCCACTTCCACCGGCGCATCCAGTGGCAGCTCGGAGACGCCGACCGCCGAGCGCGCATGCGCGCCCTGTTCCCCGAACACCTCGGCGAGCAGTTCGGAGGCCCCGTTGATGACACCCGGCTGGCCGTTGAATCCCGGAGCCGAGGCGACGAATCCGACGACCTTCACCACCCGGGTCACCTCGTCGATCCCGGCCAGCGAGTTGACGGCCGCCAACGCGTTGAGCACACAGATGCGGGCCATGGCCTTGCCCTCGTCGGGGCTGACGCCGGCGCCGACCTTGCCGGTGGCCAATAGCTTTCCCTCGCGCATGGGGAGTTGGCCTGCGGTGTAGATCAGGTTGCCGGTGCGCACCGCCGGTACATAGGAGGCCAACGGCGCGACCACCTCCGGGAGCGCGAGGCCGAGCTGCCCGAGCCGGGCCGAAGCACTCATCGGACCGACCTTTACTTGGGGCGCTTCAGATACGCGACGTGCTGCTCGCCGGTCGGCCCTTGCAGCACCGACACCAGCTCCCAGCCGTCGGCCCCCCACTGGTCCAGGATCTGTTTGGTGGCGTGCGTCAGCAGCGGAACCGTGACGTACTCCCATGCGGTCGGTTGGCTCATGCCGCGAGCTTATCGGGTCGGGCTAGCATGCGAAGGTGGCAACCACATCGAGCGGCGGAGCTGCCGTCGGCTGGCCGTCGCGCTTGACGAAGGCCCGTTTACATTTAGTGACCGGCAAAGGCGGAACGGGTAAGTCGACCATCGCGGCCGCGCTGGCGCTGACCCTGGCCGCGGGAGGCCGCAAGGTCCTGCTCGTGGAAGTCGAGGGCCGTCAAGGAATAGCGCAACTCTTCGATGTGCCACCCCTGCCCTATCAGGAGGTGAAGATCGCGACCGCCGAGCGCGGCGGTCAGGTCAATGCCCTGGCGATCGACATCGAGGCCGCCTTCCTCGAGTACCTCGACATGTTCTACAACCTGGGCATTGCGGGCCGCGCGATGCGCCGGATCGGTGCGGTCGAGTTCGCGACGACGATCGCGCCGGGTCTGCGTGACGTGCTGCTGACCGGCAAGATCAAGGAGACCGTGATACGCGTCGACAAGAATCGCCTGCCGGTTTACGACGCCATCGTCGTCGACGCCCCGCCGACCGGACGGATCGCGCGGTTCCTGGATGTCACCAAGGCCGTGTCCGATTTGGCCAAGGGCGGCCCGGTGCATTCGCAGGCCGACGGCGTGGTGAAGCTACTGCACTCCGAACAGACGGCCATTCACTTAGTCACCCTGCTAGAGGCGCTGCCGGTCCAGGAGACGCTGGAAGCCATCGAGGAGCTCGCCGATATGCAGCTGCCGATCGGCAGCGTGATCGTGAACCGCAACATCCCCTCTTACCTGCAGCCGGCCGATCTGGCTAAGGCCGCCGAGGGAGACATCGACGCGGACTCGGTGCGTTCGGGATTGGAGAAGTCCGGAATCATCTTGAACGACAAGGACTTTGCCGGACTGCTGACGGAGACCATCGAGCATGCGACGGTCGTCGCCACCCGCGCCGAGATCGCCCAACAGCTCGATGCATTGAAAGTGGCGCGATTGGAACTGCCAGCCATTTCCGACGGGGTCGACCTCGGTAGCCTCTACGAGCTGTCGGAATCACTTGCACAGCAGGGGGTTCGATGAGCACCACGCCTAAACAGCTCGACATGGCGGCCATCCTGGCCGACACGACCAATCGCGTGGTGGTGTGCTGCGGCGCGGGCGGGGTGGGCAAGACCACCACCGCCGCCGCGATCGCGCTGCGCGCCGCCGAATACGGCCGCAACGTCTGTGTTTTGACGATCGATCCGGCCAAGCGACTGGCCCAGGCGCTTGGGGTCAGCGACCTCGGTAACACACCGCAACGCGTCCCGCTTGCGGCCGAGGTTCCCGGCGAGTTGCACGCGATGATGCTCGACATGCGTCGCACCTTCGACGAGATGGTGATTCAGTACTCCGGACCCGGTCGCGCACAAGCGATTCTGGATAACCAGTTCTATCAAACCGTCGCCAGTTCGCTCGCCGGCACGCAAGAGTACATGGCGATGGAGAAGCTGGGCCAGCTGCTGGCCGAGGATCGCTGGGACCTGGTGGTCGTCGATACCCCACCGTCGCGCAACGCACTGGATTTCCTGGACGCGCCCAAACGGCTTGGCAGCTTCATGGACAGCCGGCTGTGGCGGCTGCTGCTCGCGCCGGGCCGGGGCATCGGCCGATTAGTCACCGGCGCAATGGGTTTGGCCATGAAGGCGTTGTCCACAATCCTGGGTTCGCAGATGCTCGGCGACGCCGCGGCGTTCGTGCAATCGCTGGACGCCACCTTCGGCGGCTTCCGTGAGAAGGCCGATCGCACCTACGCGCTGCTGAAAAGGCGTGGGACGCAGTTCGTCGTGGTGTCGGCGGCCGAGCCGGACGCGCTGCGGGAGGCGGCCTTCTTCGTCGACCGGCTGTCGCAGGAAGGCATGCCGCTTGCCGGGCTGGTCTTGAACCGCACCCATCCGCCGCTGTGCTCCCTACCGGCCGAGCGGGCGATCGACGGCAGGGAAATGCTGGAGCAGGACGGCGACTCCGAAGCCACGTCGCTGGCCTCGGCGGTGTTGAAGATTCACGCCGACCGTGCGCAGATCGCCAAGCGCGAGATCAGGTTGCTTTCCCGATTCACCGGAGCCCATTCGCACGTGCCCGTCATCGGCGTGCCGTCGTTGCCCTTTGATGTGTCGGATTTGGAGGCGCTGCGCGCGCTGGCCGATCAGATCACTTCGGTAGCTGACGATGCGGGCCGGGCAACGGCACGCTGAAAACCTTCCGCCCCCACGGAAGGTTCAGCCGACGCTGCGGGTGCGCCTCTTGTCGAAGAAGTCCGCCCAGGAAACCACCTCGGGGTGCTGCTTGAGCAGGGCGCGACGTTGCCGTTCGGTCATGCCGCCCCACACCCCGAATTCGACCTTGTTGTCCAGCGCGTCCGCCCCGCATTCCTGCATCACCGGGCAGTGTCGGCAGATCACCGCCGCTTTGCGCTGGGCCGCTCCGCGGACAAACAGTTGGTCGGGATCGGTGGTCCGGCAGAGCGCTTTGGAGACCCAAGCAATCCGTTCCTCGGCATCGACACTGCGAAGTACCCCTTGTGCGGCTGCAATGTTTGTCCTACGCGCCGCCGGCCGTATTGGTGACACGAACTGTTCCCTTCCCTATCGGCCGCCCGACACGGCCGCCCTCCTCGGGTGCAGATCCCGACCTAGCGATCTACGCCACACTATGTACATCGGTGTTACCTGAATCTCACCGTGTGTCTAAGTTAGGTGGTCAGGTGGCAATTGCGCAACAGTCCGATAACGCTTTTTTTGGGACGGGCGTGCCGTCTCGTGCCAATCGGCGAGCGCGGAAGTGATCTTGGGCGGTCAGGTGCGCGCCGCGTGACGCGACCGCAAATTTTCGCACCCGCCGGCACTTCACGCTTGGATGGACGCTTTTAATGGGCGAACGCGCAGCGTGGCGGCGTGACTGAGGGCCGCTAATGTAGTAGCCATGTCTGACCGCCCCCCGGCCGCACTCACCATCCTCAAGCTCGCGGGGCTGTGCTTGTTGGCCAGTGTCGTCGCCACTGCGCTGCTGTTTCCCTTCGCCGGCGGCATAGGACTGGTGTCCAATCGGGCCTCGGAAGTGGTTGCCAACGGCTCGGCTCAGCTTCTCGAGGGTGAGGTGCCGGCCGTGTCGACGATGGTCGACGCCAAGGGCAACACCATCGCCTGGCTGTATTCGCAGCGCCGGTTCGAGGTGCCCACCGACAAAATCGCCAACACGATGAAGCTGGCGATCGTGTCCATCGAGGACAAACGGTTCGCCGAGCACAACGGGGTGGACTGGAAAGGCACCCTGACCGGGCTGGCGGGCTACGCACGCGGCGACGTCGACACACGCGGCGGCTCGACCATCGAGCAGCAGTACATCAAGAATTACCAACTCCTGGTCACCGCCAAAACCGACGCCGAGAAGCGCGCGGCCATCGAGACGACCCCGGCGCGCAAGCTGCGCGAGATCCGCATGGCGCTGACGCTGGACAAGACGTTCACCAAGCCGGAGATCCTGACCCGGTATCTGAACCTGGTCTCGTTCGGCAACGGCTCGTTCGGGGTGCAGGACGCGGCGCAGACCTACTTCGGCATCAACGCCTCCGACCTGAACTGGCAGCAGGCGGCGCTGCTGGCGGGCATGGTGCAGTCGACCAGCGCGCTCAACCCGTACATCAATCCCGATGGCGCGTTGGCGCGGCGAAACCTGGTGCTGGACACCATGATCGAGAATATCCCGCAGGAGGAGGAAGCGCTGCGCGCCGCCAAGGCCGCGCCGCTGGGAATCCTGCCGCAGCCCAACGAGTTACCCCGCGGCTGCATCGCGGCGGGCGACCGCGCGTTCTTCTGCGACTACGTCCAGGAGTACCTGTCCCGGGCCGGGATCAGCAAGGAGCAGGTGGCCCGGGGCGGTTACACGATCAAGACCACGCTGGACCCGGACGTGCAGATCCCGGTCAAGGCGGCCATCGACAAGTTCGCCAGCCCAACACTTCCAGGGATCTCGAGTGTGATGAGCGTGCTCCAGCCGGGCAAGACCTCGCACAAGGTGATGGCCATGGCCAGCAACCGCACCTACGGGCTCGACGTCGACGCCGGTCAAACCATGCGTCCGCAGCCCTTCTCGTTGGTCGGCGACGGCGCGGGATCCGTCTTCAAGATCTTCACCACGGCCGCGGCCCTGGACATGGGGATGGGCATCAACGCCACCCTCGAGGTGCCAGGCCGGTTCCAGGCGAAGGGCATGGGTAGCGGTGGGGCCAAGGGCTGCCCGAAGGACAACTGGTGCGTGGTCAACGCCGGCAACTACCGCGGGTCGATGAACGTCACGGACGCGTTGGCCACCTCACCCAACACCGCCTTCGCCAAGCTGATCCAACAGGTCGGCGTGACGCGCACCGTGGACATGGCGATCAAGCTCGGGCTGCGGTCCTACGCCGACCCGGGCACGGCGCGCGACTACAACCCCGACAGCAACGAGAGCCTGGCCGACTTCGTCAAACGGCAGAACATCGGCTCGTTCACGCTGGGTCCGATCGAGGTGAACGCCCTGGAGCTGTCCAACGTCGCGGCCACCCTCGCCTCGGGCGGTACCTGGTGCCCGCCTAATCCGATCGACAAGCTGGTCGACCGCAAAGGCAACGAGGTCGCGGTGACCACCGAGACCTGTGATCAGGTAGTGCCCGAGGGCCTGGCGAACACCTTGGCCAACGCGATGAGCAAGGACGCCCTCGGCGGTGGCACGGCCGCCGGATCCGCCGGTGCGGCGGGCTGGGACCTGCCGGTGTCCGGTAAGACGGGCACCACCGAGGCGCACCGCTCGTCGGGCTTCGTGGGGTTCACCAACCACTACGCGGCGGCCAACTACATCTACGACGACTCCCCGAATCCCACCGATCTGTGCTCGGCCCCGCTGCGCCATTGCGGCGAGGGTGACCTGTACGGCGGTAATGAACCGGCACGCACGTGGTTCACCGCGATGAAACCGATCGCCAACAATTTCGGGCCGGTGCAGTTGCCGCCCACCGACCCTCGCTACGTCGACGGGTCACCCGGTTCGCGTGTGCCCAGCGTCGCCGGCCTCGATATCGATGCGGCGCGCCAGCGCATCAAGGAGGCGGGCTTCCAGGTCGCCGACCAGAACAACTTCGTCAACAGCAGCGCAAAACAGGGCGAGGTGGTCGGGACAACCCCAAGCGGCGCAACGATTCCCGGCTCGATCGTCACCATCCAAGTCAGCAACGGCATACCGCCTGCCCCGCCACCGCCGCCGGAAGGTGCCCCGCCGCCGGTCGGCTCGCAGGTAGTCGAGATTCCGGGTCTGCCGCCGATCACCATTCCGCTGCGCGCGCCGCCACCGCCGGCGCCCGGTCAGCCGCCCCCATAGACGTGATTGCCGCACTCCTGCTCACCCTGCGCCGCGGACCGCATCGTCGTCCGGCTACGCATCGTGAATTCACGGGATACGCTGCCAGTCCGCAACCGGCAGTAGGCTTGCCGGCATGGCTGATGTTTTGCCCGTCCTGATACGTGCTGGCGCCGCCGCGCTCGGTTCGAGCGTCGCCGGCCTTGGTTATGCCGCGGTCATCGAGCGCAACGCGTTCGTCCTGCGCGAGATCACCATGCCCGTGTTGACGCCGGGCTCGACTCCGCTGCGGGTGCTGCATGTCAGCGACCTCCACATGACTCCCGGCCAGCGCCGCAAGCAGGCGTGGCTGCGTGAGCTGGCCGGCTGGGAACCGGATCTGGTGGTCAACACCGGTGACAACCTGGCCCACCCGAAGGCGGTGCCGTCGGTAATTCAGGCTCTGGGAGACCTGCTGTCGCGACCGGGCGTCTTCGTGTTCGGCAGCAACGACTACTTCGGTCCGCGGCTTAAGAACCCGCTGAACTACGTGACCAACCCGACGCACCGGGTCCGCGGTGAACCCCTTCCCTGGCAAGACCTGCGGGCGGCGTTCACCGAGCGCGGCTGGCTCGACCTCACCCACACCCGGCGCGAGTTCGAAGTGGCGGGTCTGCACATCGCCGCCGCGGGCGTGGACGACCCGCACATCGATCGCGACCGCTACGAAAGGGTTGCCGGCCCGGCCAGTCCGGCCGCGAATCTGCGGCTGGGACTGACCCATTCGCCCGAACCGCGGGTGCTGGACCGCTTCGCCGCCGACGGCTATCAGCTGGTGATGGCCGGGCACACCCACGGCGGTCAGGTGTGCCTGCCGTTCTACGGCGCACTGGTGACCAACTGCGGTTTGGACCGCTCACGCGCTAAGGGCCCGTCGCGCTGGGGTGCGAACATGCGGTTGCATGTCTCCGCAGGCATGGGCACCTCGCCGTTCGCGCCGGTGCGATTCTGCTGCCGGCCCGAGGCGACCCTGCTGACGTTGATCGCCACCCCGATGGGCGACCGCGAGGCGGCCAGCGACCTGAGCCGTTCGCAGCCAACAGCATCCGTGCGTTGACCGACCAGACCCGGATCGCGGTCCGCAGCCGCTCACGTTGCTGGGCAGACGAAGCGATCCGGCTGATCCAGGCCGACGCACGCCGTAGCGCCGACACCCACCTGCTGCGTTATCCACTGCCGTCGGCGTGGAGCACGCGCGCTCAGGTCGCGCTGTATCTCAAGGACGAGACCACACACATCACCGGCAGCCTCAAGCACCGGTTGGCCCGCTCGTTGTTCCTCTACGCGCTGTGCAACGGCTGGATCGACGAGGGCACCACCGTGGTCGAGGCGTCGTCGGGCTCGACGGCGGTCTCGGAGGCCTATTTCGCGGCGCTGTTGGGTTTGCCGTTCGTCGCCGTGATGCCCGCGGCGACGAGCACGTCAAAGGTGGCGCTGATCGAAGCCCACGGCGGCCGCTGCCATTTCGTGCAGAGCTCGAGCGAGGTCTACGCCGAGGCCGAACGGGTCGCGCGCGAGACCGGCGGGCATTACCTGGACCAGTTCACCAACGCCGAGCGCGCCACCGACTGGCGGGGAAACAACAACATCGCCGAGTCGATCTTCGAGCAGATGCGCGAGGAGCGCTACCCCGTCCCAGACTGGATCGTGGTCGGAGCGGGCACCGGCGGAACCAGCGCCACGATCGGCCGCTACATCCGCTACCGACGGCACGCCACCCGGTTGTGCGTCGTCGACCCGGAGAACTCGGCGTTCTTTCCGGCCTACGCCGAGGACCGTGCCGACATAGTGATGCCCACCTCGTCGCGCATCGAGGGCATCGGCCGACCGCGGGTGGAGCCATCGTTTCTGCCGAGCGTGGTCGACCGCATGGTGGCCGTCCCGGACGCGGCGTCGATCGCGGCCGCGCGGCACGTGAGCGCCGTGCTGGGGCGCCGGGTAGGGCCGTCGACGGGCACCAACATGTGGGGCGCGCTCGGCCTGATCGCTGAGATGGTCGCCGAGGGACGCAGCGGTTCGGTCGTGACGCTGCTCGCCGACAGCGGCGACCGCTACCGCGACACCTATTTCAGCGACCAGTGGGTGGCGGCGCAGGGACTGGATCCGACGGATGCGGCCGGGGCGCTGCTCGAATTCGAGCGATCGTGCACGTGGCAGTGATCGGGCGCACCGCGGTTTGGCCAGCCGATGGCCCGGTGCGATAGGCTGTCGAAGCTTCAAGCGGGGTGTGGCGCAGCTTGGTAGCGCGCTTCGTTCGGGACGAAGAGGCCGTGGGTTCGAATCCCGCCACCCCGACCATCACCGCATCGTCGCCAGGTTGTGCCAGAAGTTTTCGAGGCTGTCGGTTCCGCCGAACAGTGTCGTGAAGTTCGTGGAGTCGACGAGCACAATGTCACCGGCCCGTTCGGCGACCGGCGGCATCCAGATCAACGCATTGAACTCGCTGTTACCCGCTTCGGTAAAAGGATGTGGCCGTTTCGGATCGACGCGTTGCCTGCCGAGCACGCGCAGCAGATGGCTTTCGGGAGCGGTCAGCTCGTAGTGCGGCAGGTGCGGGTGAAAGTTCAGCGTCGTGACGTTGGTCAGCAGCCCGGGCGCGTCCAGATCGCGGAAGCCGGTTAGCGCTGCGACCTGGTTGGTTCCCTCAACCAGAGCGGGACGCAATCCCCATGTGTTGTGAACGGGAACGTCGAGCGCCTTCATCAGTGAACGCGTGTAGGCAGTGAATCGCTGCTGCCGTGGCACCAGCGGGTCCCCATGATGCAGGTATTCCAGCTGGCGCTGTGCCGGGTCGTCGGTGAAGCCGACGTCGTGGTGCGGCGCCAACAGCAGGCAGGTGCCTTCGCGTTTCAGCCACTCGCGAATGGCGGCGATCTCTTCGGGCCGCGCCTCCTCTTCGCCGACGAGATGGTCGAGCCCGAACACCATCAAGGTGTCGGTGTCGGCCAATATCCGTTCGTCGATTAGCTGCTCATAGCCGGCCTGGTCGACGCGCTGGAACACCGCGACCGGGTGGCCGGTCGCGTCGCCCGCAAGTTCCTGGAAGGCCAGCGTCGAGCGGTGGAACAGCTCCAAGGTGCCGGCGATCCCCTGCAGGAAGTGCGCCTCATCCCAGTCGGATTCCTCGTAGTGGGGCCATGCCGCTCTGCGCACTTCGGTCATCGTCGAAAAACGGTTGTCCAGCGCTTCGATGTCGCGCTGGGATTCCCACGGATAGCTCCACGTCCAGTAGATGCTGATGCGTCGTCCGCCCGTGCGCGGTCGAACCACGTGGGATTGGTTGTAAGTGCGTGCGGCGGGCAAAGTGCTCATGACGGTTCCCGGTTGTCGTCGAGCGCGGCGAGGTATCGCATGGCGTTGATGCCCGGAAGGAAGAAGTACGCCCCACCGGTTAGCGTCGTGAATGCCGGAAGGCCCTTGAGAACTCGGCGGATCGGCCGCTTAGGTATCTTGAATTCCATTGTGCCGTCCTGCGTTCCGCAGATCGGGTCGTGCTCGTTGCCGAGTTCATGGAACGTGCGGTCGTTGATCCAGACGTTCTGAGCGAATTCGAACTGCCGGATCAGGCTGGCGCAGATGATGAACGCGGCAACGCCACGGTCAACTCCGTCGTCGGGGGCACCGTCGGGAAGCGCCGGCCCAAAAGTCGCCCCGCGCCGAATCATCCTTCGCCGATTCATGTTGTGCGTGGTATCACGCGGGTTGAGCCGTCGAGCGTGGGCGCCCAGGGGACATGCGTATCCGAGCGGGTCCATCTCCCTGTAGTTGAAGTCGTTGTTGCGCATAGGGTCCGCGCCCAGCTCGGGGTCATCTCGGTCGGGTGCGAGCACCAACGGAGCGCCGCTGCGCCAGCGGCCCATGAATTTCGCGGCCAACAACTCCTCGTCGTCGGGCGTGTGGGCCTGCGAACTGATGTAGTCGCGGAACAACGCGACGTGCTCTTGCAGTCGCCGGTACGCCGCGTAGGTGCCGTTGCGCGAGAGCACATCCGGCCGGGGCGCATTGACCACCGGGCCGACCTCATCGGGATAGCCGAGGATGAACTCGCCGGCCTTCAGCGGTGCGCCCGAACCTGGTGTGGGCTCCTCGCCCGATCCCTCTATCACCGGCTGCGACAACCGATCGCGGAAGCCGAAATGGTCGTGGGCGTAGTTGAACGGGGGTGTCGCATTCAGATCCAGATATGACAACCGCTGCACGCCCGCGCACCTCCGCAACAGGTCGTCATGGGCCCGGGTGGCTCGGGTGTGCTCGGCGTCGTCTCGCGCGAACAGAATCGCAATCGCGTGCAGGGCGTCGGCGGCCAATCCGCCGACCCAGTTGTCGGGGTGGTTTCGACCGGTGTCGCCCAGAATGTCGGCCCGGGCGGCCATGCCTTGCCGGAACTCTTCCGGAAAGGTCGCGAGAGCCTCCTCGGGCACGCCGAGCGCCCGAAGGCCGTTCCAGGTGAAGCCCAGCGTGACCCATCGCTTGGCGCGGTCCACGGAGTCTCGCACCGACGCGGCGGACTCGACGACATCCACCAGTTCGGACAGCCAGGCGCGGCCGGCCGGCGGATTGTCGAACGAGAGAAACTCGTACCGTCCGGTCATGGCCGGGGTACGGGTCAGCAGGATGTGCTGGACGTCGTCGAGCTCAAGCATCTGCACGCTCCGGTGGGCGTCACTGCATCTGATCCAGCATGGTGCCGAACGCGGCTTTCAGCCGCAGTGCCTTCTTGATCTCGTCGGCCGTGACGTAGGGGTACTCACCATATTCCAGAAAGCTCGGGCACTGGTGCTCGCGAACGAACTTGACGAAGGCATCCGGGTTCTCGCGCCAGTCTTCGGGGAAGCCCTCGAGATTGGTGAAGACGGTGGTGATCCCGGTCTGGCTGAACAGGTGCACCGCGTCCTCGGTGTATTTGTCGAAGTCGGTGTCGAAGATGCCCTGGTACTGGAAGTGCGGCCCCGACCCGATGTCGAAGAGTTGCCAGCGTAGGTAGTGCAGCCGCAGCGGTGCCAGCACTTCCGGGTTTGCCTTGATGGCTTCTTCAATCTGTTTGCCGTAGGCGCGAACGGCTTCTTCGCGGCCTTCCTTGACCTTGGCGATGATGGAAAAGCCGTAGCAAGCCGGGGTGCGCGGATACAGCGGCCCGTAGCGGCCGCGTTCGAGTTCGAAATAGCCTTCCTTGGGGATGGCCAGAGCCGCAGGTTTGGTCCACTCGTCTTCGGTTGCCACCATCGCGCTCCAAAGTCAGGCCGGTGAGCCGGACGCTACCACCTGGCTTCGCCAGCGCAACCCCGGATAGCGGATCGCGGTCACGCCGGGCGCAAACACCCGAAACTGGGCCGATATAGTGGATCTCACCGTAATGCTGAGCAAACAGCATTGACATTCGTCGCCGTCAAAATCACAAGTGATCGCCTCGCGAGACCGCAGGCTGCTGAAACGGCACGGGTAATGCCTGCACCGGTCTCGAAGCAAGAGGGCGACACTCAGTGACCAACTTTGACGATCTGACCCTGCTCACCGACGTGTTGCGCGCCATCTATTCGGCGGACGCAGGGGCCTTCCCCCAGGTGCTGGACGACTTGACCAGGGCGGCGGCGCGCTGGGTACCGGGCGCCGACGAAGCGGGGATCACGGTTACCAGCCGGCAGAACGAGGTCAGCACCCCGTCTGTCACGCATGAGTGCGCCCGGCTGCTCGACGAGTTCCAGCAGCGCCACCTCGAAGGACCCTGCGTTCACGCCGCATGGACCCGGAAGGTCGTCGTCATCGACGACCTCGAAGCCGACGCCCGCTGGCCGAAGTATCAGGCCGACGCGCTCGCGCACACATCCATTCGCAGCGTGCTGTCGCTACCCATGTCCGCCGACGAGCTGAGCATGGGTGCGCTGAATTTCTACGCCGAACGCCCGAAGTCCTTCTCCGAAGACTCTCGTCGCGTCGCCGCCATGTTCGCGACGCTGGGCGCCCTGGCGTGGAGCAACGTCGTGCGCACCCAACAGTTTCGGGAAGCCTTGAGCACCCGCGACACGATCGGACAGGCCAAGGGCATCCTCATCGAGCGCTACGACCTCGACGACCAGACGGCATTCAACGCCCTGATCAAACTCTCGCAGAGCATGAACACCCCGCTGCGGGAAGTCGCGCGCCGGGTGATCGAGGACGCCACTGGGCGGTGACGCCGCGCCGCGGTCGACTTGCCGGACCGAAAGTGCTGTGACTCAACCTATCTCGCCAGGCTTCTCACTCCGGTTCTAGCCGCGGCGTCCGAACGTGCGGCGAGTTGCCGCGTATGCGCCGCGGGCCGCGCACGACAATGGGCTGAATCCGCGTCCAGCTTTGCAATTGGCTGCGCCCCACCAGCCGGCACCGATGGGTGCTTGCCAATTGGCGGGCCGCCTTCGTGAAAGTCTGGTTGGTCACGACGACCGTCCGGTTGCAGCCATGGTGCAGCGCGCCGGCGACGACCTGTTGGACGGCGGCGACTCCAACGGCCTTCACCAGCCTCTTGCATTGGACGGCCATGCGGACGCCGTCTTTCTTGGCGATCAGATCTACGCCATAGTCGCCGGTGCTGGCCGTGGGTGCGACGCTGTAGCCCGCGATGCGAAGCTGTGCCGCAACGAATTCCTCGAACTCGGTACCGGACATCCGGTCGATGGCCCGAAGCCCCGCTTTCGCGCATTTGAGGTCGCGTCGTCGGTGCGCTTCGGCCTGGTAGCGGTCCCGTTGCAGCGACAGCCACCACAGGATCGCCACCGCGACGGCGAGCCCACCGAGCCCGGCGAGGCATCCCGCCGGCAGACTGCCGGTGGCCTGCTGCGTGAAATACCAAGGGAGCGCTAACCCCAGCACGAGCAGCGACCCGAGCATCTTCTCCATTTGTCGCTGAATCTAGTGGAGAGCACTGACAATTCAGCGCAACCGGCGCACCTTCACGGTCGCGCAAGGCTCGCGGGCGGCTCGCCTCGTCCGGGTGTCAGGCGCAGTCGGCGCACACCGGCAGGCCGGAGCCGGAGACACGCATCCGGCTACGGTGCTGTACCAAAAAGCAGCTCGAGCAGGTGAACTCGTCGGCGCGCTTGGGGATCACCGCCACCGACAGCTCCTCCCCGGACAGGTCAGCGTCCGGTAGTTCGAAGAAGTGCACGTCATTGGGGTCCTCGTCGACCACGGCAATGACAGCTCCCTGCAGGGTCGGCGCCAGTTCGCGAAGCGAGGACTTGTCCTGGGTGTCGGCGTCGGATACGCGGCGTGCGTCGTAGTCAGTGGTGGTCGCCATCGGAGTTCCTCCCTGCTATGGAACGGGCTGATGCACTTTCCTGCACTCACCCGTGGCGCAGGCAGTACCCAGTTCCAGGGCGGGCTACACCGATGCGGCCCCAAAAAGTTGCGGCGACCGAAAAATCGGTCGACGGTGAACTCCCGGCACGTGCTTGCTGGGAACGCGCCGCACGCGCGGCAAACACCCGGACGCTCAGCTGGTGGGCGGCGGCGCGGGCTGGTCGGAATACGCGGCGTGCCAGCGCAGTTCGGCGTCGCGGACCTTGCGGTGGGCGCGCAGCAGTCACGCCGGGCTCAGCGCGCCGAGTGCAACGGCCACGATCAGGGCGCTGGCGCCGACCGCCGGATGTCCGGTCGCCACGGCGAACAGGCCCACGGTCAGCGCTATCACCGCGGCGGCCGAAGCGGCCAGGCCGGGGACGTTTGCGCCGTTCTTCAGGGATTCGCCGGCGTGCTGACGAGTGGTTCGGGCATGGTCGACTGGGGCGTTCTTGCGGTGATCCAACGTCATTCCTCGTCGAAGATTATTGTGTGCCAACCTTATTCGCAGGGCGCATTGTTGTGATCGACTCGGCTGGCAAGCGCGGCGGAATCGGCCCGGTGCCACGAACCACCCATGTGTACCCCTCGCCCCGGTAGCCAAACCAACCCACGGCCCGTGTCAGCACTGGCAGGCCTGGGTATGCCCGTCACATGACTTCACAATCGCACGCGGCCGAGCGCCCCGAAACCCACACAGGGAGCCCGCACTGATGGGGCGCAGCGGGACACCCGCCGTCCTGTTCGACGTCGACGGCACCCTGGTGGATTCCAACTATCTGCACGTTCATGCCTGGCAACGCGCTTTCGACGACGAAGGCATGGTGGTGGCGTCCTGGCGAATTCACCGCTGCATCGGGATGGACGGGTCCCGGCTGGTCGGGAAGCTCTCCGGTGACGCTCCTGACGATGTGCAGGAGCGGCTCAGCGACAAGCACAGCGAGTACTACCGGGAAATCACGCCGCTGCTGCAGCCTTTGCCTGGAGCGCGCGACCTGCTGCACCGCGTCGCCGACCTGGGCCTACAGGTCGTGCTGGCGAGCTCGGCGCCCGAAGACGAACTAGAGATTTTGCGTAAGGTCCTCGACTGTGACGACGTCATCTCGGAGACGACGTCGTCACGCGACGTCGATACCGCCAAACCCGAACCCGGCATAGTCCAGGTGGCCCTGGACCGCGCCGGCGTGGATGCCGAGCACGCCGTGTTCGTCGGCGATGCGGTGTGGGACGCACACGCCGCGGCCGGCGCGCATTTGCCGTGCATCGGGCTGTTGAGCGGCGGTATCGCCCGCGCGGAGCTGCAGGAGGCGGGCGCTGAACCCGTCTTCGCCGACCCCCAAGACCTGCTCGAGCACCTGGAATCCACCCGAATCGCCGCGCTTGTGCCGGGCCGCTGACCGACGAGCTCGCTCACTCGCCGTGCGTGCGCAGCACCAGCGGCAGCACCCACCAGAAGAAGATGAACAGCGGCAGCGCGCAGGCTCCTGCTATGAGGCCGACATGCCGCCCCGCCACCGCGGCGAAGATGATCGTCGTCAGGCCGATTATCGACAGACCGAGCAAGCCCAGCCCGGCTAAGGCACACCGGTGCGCGGCTGACACGAGGACCTGGAGCCGGTGACGCCGAAACAGTATCCGGTGCATGGCGACCGGCGCGATCAGCAACAGGGTTGCGCACACCGCACACACCACCGTCGCCAGATAGATGATGCGCATCGGCGGGCCCAACACGTCGAAGCGTTGCTGAAACGGCAGTGTCAACAGGAATCCGGTCAGCAGCTGCACCCCGGTCTGAACGACCCGCAGCTCCTGTAACAGGCTGTTCCAATTGCGGTCCAGCCGTTGAACTTCGGTCTCGCCTCGCTCACGGCGATCCCACCGCTGGTCTTCTTGCGGATGGTCGACGTCCATACCCTGATCATCGCACCTGAACCAGGAGTGGACACCGCATCGGACGGCCAGACTTCGATAATAATTTTTCGCCATGAAATGCACGAGCGAATTGCGGCGGCCGGCTCCCTTTCAAAAGGATGCGGCTAGTCCCGAAATCGACGCTCTCCGCAGCCGAATTCGGCGCTTGCACGCCAAACATGTTGTCGGGCAAGCGATGGGGACGGCGATGCCCGGCACGCGACATGGCCCGCTCCCTCAAGGCGAATCGCTAGCCGTTGAGTTTGCCGTCCCGAACCCCGGTCAACGCGTCGTCGAGTGTCGGGTACAGCGGGAAGGTCTTGTCCAGACCGGTCAGGTGGATCGGCCTGCGGGTGGCCGGGCCTCGTGCGACCACGCCGAAGCCGGTCTGCTTACCCAGCTTCTCGTAGGTGGCCGCCAGGATCTTCAGCCCCACCGAACCGAGAAACTCGACCGCGGACAGATCAATGATCAATGCTGTCGGGCTGTCTGCGACGACCGCGCTGATGGCTTGTTCCAGGGCTGGAGCCGTGACCAAATCGATTTCGCCGCTGACACTGACCACGGAAACCCCGTCGTGGTCCTCAACCAACGTGGTAATCGAATCAGGAGCTGACAATGGCAATCCTTTGTCCAGGGCCGTGGCGTGGTTCAACCCTAGCCTGCGTTGTGAACTGCGAGAAGAATATGCCCTCTATACGTGCCCCGCGACAACCCAGGCTAGTCTCGCAAAAGGAACGCAGACCGCAGGGCGCGACGTGGCACTCGGGAGGCCAGATGTCAGATTCGCCGTCGGATTTCAACAGTACCGGCACTGCAGCAGCGACAGTGGGCGTCTCCAGCGAGGGGCTGCTGCCACAGCTGGTCCAGCATCTACGGCAGAATCGAACCGTTCTGCGCGAGGAGTGGGCCCGCCGTATCACCGAGGCCGAGCTGTTGACCGCGATGACCCCGGAGGAGCTCTTCTCCGAGGCGACGGCCGTCTACGACAACTATGTCGAGGTGCTCGAGACCGGTAGCGTGGAGGCGTTGCAGGCCTATGCGCGTGACCTGTCCGAACGCATCATTCCGCGAGGCGTCGAGACCGACGAGGTGCTGGGCATCGTCCTGCTGCTGCGCGACGTGCTCGCCCGTTCGCTGTTCGAGAAATACCAGGCCGAGTTCGAGATGCTCAACCGCGTCCTCGACGCCTACGAGCCGGCGGCCAACCGCATCGCCAACACCGTGGGCGTCAGCTTCGTGCAGGAACGCGAGCGCATCATCCGCCAGCAGCAGGAGGCCATCCGCGAACTCTCGACGCCGGTGCTGCAGGTGCGTGAGCAGCTGCTGATTCTGCCGATCATCGGTGTGTTGGACAGTCAGCGCGCCCGCCAGGTCACCGAGCAGCTGCTGCGGGCCATCCGCGCGAACCGCGCCAAAGTCGTGGTCATCGACATCACCGGTGTTCCCACCATCGACTCGACGGTGGCCAACCACCTGGTGCAGACGGTCGACGCTTCGGGGTTGATGGGTGCCAGCGTGATCATCACCGGCCTGTCCTCCGAGATCGCCCTGACGCTGGTGACCATCGGGCTGGACTTGTCGAAGATGAACGCCGTCGGTGACCTGCAGGGCGGTATCGAGGAAGCCGAACGCCTGCTGGGCTACGAGGTCACCCGCACGGGCGAGCAGACCGGATAACCAAAATCGACACGAGCACCCCATGCCAGTACCGATCCTGAAACAGGGCTCGATTCTCATCGCGTCGGTACAGGCCGCCCTCACCGATTCCGACGCCGAACGCCTGCGCTATGACCTGATGGAACGGGTCAGCCAGTTCCGCGCTCAGGGCATCATCGTCGACGTCACCGCCATCGATGTGATGGACTCCTTCGCCGCCCGATCGTTGCGGACGATCGCGCACATGACCCGATTGCGCGGTGCGGACACGGTGATCGTCGGTCTGCAGCCGGAGGTGGCCTTCGCGATGGTCCAGCTCGGTCTGGCGTTCGACGACATGAACACCGCGCTGGATCTTGAAGAGGGTATCGCGCTGCTGAATCGCCAAGCTCTGAATCGTCAAGGTGGAGTGGGGAAGTCGACGATCGGGCTCGACGGTGGCGGCTGATATCGTCGTCGCCATCGATCACCCCGACGACATCGTCGAAGCCCGCAAAGCCGGACACCAACTCGCGCTTGATTTGGGATTTTCCCTGACCGACGTCACGATGATCGCCACGGCGATCTCGGAGATCGCAAGGAACATCACCAGCTACGCCGGCCGTGGTGCCGTTTCCGTCGCGATCGCCGACCGGGAAGGGCGTAAGGCCTTAGTGGTACGCGCCGAGGACCATGGTCCCGGTATTGCCGACATCGCGCGGGCGATGGAAGACGGTTACACCACCGGGCGCGGGCTGGGGATGGGCCTGCCGGGCGCGCGCCGCCTGATGGACCGGTTGGTCGTCGAGTCCACCGTCGGCCGGGGAACAGTCATCGAAATGTGGAAATGGGTCCCTCCTCGTGCATAAAAACGGTCGCTTCGGGCCTATCGAATGGGCAAGGGCGGGACGGCCTTTGCCCAGCGAATACACGTCTGGTGACCGCGGTATCGCGGTCGATGTCGACGGCGAGGCGGCGCTGTTCGGGGTGGTCGACGGGCTCGGCCACGGGCCCGCCGCCGCTGAAGCTGCGCTGCGCGCGGTCGATGTGGTCACCCGCGCCGGCTTCGAGCCGGTCGAGGTTTTGATCCAGCTCTGCCACCGTGTGTTGGTCGGCACCAGAGGAGTCGCGATGACGTTGGCGCGGGTTGATTTTGCCGCTAACACCGTCACCTGGACCGGCGTCGGTAATGTCACCGCCGACCTGGTGGCCAAGGCTCCAACCGGTATCCAGGTTCGGTCCAGTGCACTCCTTGCCGGAGGTATCGTCGGCTACCGGATACCGGAAACCACACCGGCACAAGTGGTTTCCATTCGCCCCGGTGACCTACTCGTGATGAGCACTGACGGCATCGCGGAAGACTATTTGGACCACATCGACTTCTCTGCCACCGCTGTCGCTATTGCCGAGGGGCTCCTCGGCAAGGACGCGAAGGAGACCGACGATGCGATGGTGCTGGCTGCACGTCACAGGGGAGCAACGATTTGAGCGGCGTCAACGACTTCTACGATCAGTACGAGGCTGCGCTGCGCGCCTATCTGAACTCACACGACGAGGCCGACCTGTCGATCGGCAACGAGCTCGGGCGCAGGGCCCTGCAGGAACAGATCAGCCTGCTCGACCTCGTCGAACAGCACGTCCGGCTGGTCTTCGAAATCTCGCAGGACGTGCGCATGGATGCGCCGATCGCACTGGAATTCCTCCTGCAGTTGCTGGTTCCACTCGACGTCGCGACGCGCGGCTTCATCGACGGCAACCGACGCTATGCCGAACAACGCGCCCGCGCCGAAGGTCTGGCCGACCGCGACAAATTCCGCACCGCGCTGGTCAACTCCCTGCAGGAAGGCTTTTTCGTCGCCGATCACGAGGGCTCCGTGGTCGAGATGAACAGTGCCTTCATCGAGATCCTCGGATTCCCCAGCGAGGGCTTGCCGTACAAGTGGCCCCACCCCTGGCTCGTCGACACGAAGACGGCGTCCGAACAGATAGCCCGTGTCCTGGCCCAGGGTAGGGCCGACTACGAGACGCCCATTCGACATGCCGACGGGCACCTCGCGTGGGTCAAGGTGAGCATCAACGCGGTCAAGGAAACCGGCAGCGATCGGGACGCCTACGTCGGAACCATCCGCGACGTCACCGCCGAGCGTGCGTTTGCGGCCCGGGAAACCGCGGTGCTGCGCTTGGCCACCGCCGTGACGGTAGCCAAGAGTGTGGACGAGTTGCTGTCGATCACGCTCGACGAGTGCAGCGCGGCAATCGATGTGCGACGGGTGATCGCGGTCTCGTGGCCCAACGGCGACGGCGATCCGACGGTCCAGGTGGCCGGCGAGCCCTCGGCCTCGTCGTGGCGCGACCTGGATCCGTGGCTGCGCCATACCTTTCAAGATGCGCGTCACCAACTGGCGCTGACCACGAAAACGATTGAAGCACCTGATAATCCGGGCAAGGTGCGGGGCCTGGTGGCGGTGCTCTCCGGCAAGGGGGACCTGGCGTTGTGGCTGGAGCTGCGCACGCCTCGCTTCGTCAGCGGGGAGGATCGGCTGCTGGTCACCGTCCTGATCGGGCACCTGAGTCTGGCCATGCAGCACGTGCGTCAGTTCGAGAGCGCGCGTGAGACGTCGCTGACGTTGCAGCGTGCCATGCTGCCCCCGGTTGAGCCGCCGCCCGGGTTCACCGTTCGGTACGAACCCGCGGTGCCGCCCTTGGAGATTGGCGGTGACTGGTATGACGTGCTACCGATCGGTGAGCACCACATCGGCATCGTCGTCGGGGACTGCGTGGGCCGCGGCCTGCCTGCGGCCGCGATCATGGGCCAGCTACGGAGCTCCGCGCGGGCGCTGCTGATCAACGGCGCCGAGCCCGCGGTGCTGCTCGATCAGCTCGACTCGGCGGCATCGCTCATCCCGAATGCGTACTGCACGACGGTCTTCCTGGCGATTCTGGACACCGAAACCGGGGCGCTGCAATACAGCAACGCCGGTCACATGCCGGCCGTGCTGGTCGGTCCGGAGCCCCGCACGACGTTGTTGACCGATGCCGCATCGGTGCCGCTCGCGGTGCGCCGAACTGAGCCGCGTCCGCAAGCCACCCAGGTGCTGCCGCCCGGCTCGACCCTGATGCTGTTCACCGACGGGCTCGTCGAACGCAAGCACGAGTCGATTGACGACGGAATCGCCCGTGCGGCAGACGTTCTGGCGCAGACCATGACGTCGCCTCTGGACACGGTCGCCGATGTGGTGCTGCGCGAACTGGCGCCGGCTGCGGGGTACGACGACGACGTCGCGATGGTGATCTACCGGCATCAGCAGACACCGTTACGCATTGAAAGCGACGCCACCGCAGACCAATTGGTTCTCATCCGGCATCGGCTGGCGGACTGGCTGCACGCCCGAGGCGTAACGGAAGACCAGGCGGCCGACATTGTGCTGGTCGTCAACGAGGCGTGCACCAACTGTGTCGAACACGCTTATCGTGGATTCGCCGCCGGGTCCATGTTGCTCGAAGTCAATCTTGCCGACGGCGAAGTGCGCACCCGGATCACCGATTACGGATCGTGGAAGCCGCCGGCCGCCGCCCCGGGCAACGGCGGGCGGGGCTTGCCGTTGATGCGGGTACTCAGCGACTCGATGGAGCTCGACACCACCGCCGCCGGCACCACCGCCGACATCAGCTTCCGACTGCCGGCCGGAGCCGCCTGAGGCGGATTGAAGACCTGGAAGCCGCCGCCCGTCCGTTTGTCGGCCCCGTGAAGCGGGTAGACATCGGCGTGACCCACGCATCGACCATGACCGAACCAGTCTTGCCTGCGGCACACGGGCCGCTGTCGACAGCCGTACGTTGCGCGCTGGCGGGTCCACCATCGGTCGACCACCTGGCGCGCATCGGCGCCTCTGTGCGGGACTCCGATCCTTACGGTCTGGATCTGCAACTGGCGCTGTCGATGTGCTATGAGCTGCACTACCGCGGGCTTGCCGGCGTCGACCCAGCATGGGAGTGGAATCCCACGCTGCTGGGTCTGCGCGCCGAACTGGAACGGGTGTTTCTGGCCGGCGTGCGCCGCGACGTCGGACATATCGATCCAGATCAGACCGCGGCGGCCGAGATGGAAGCGCTCACGGTCGAGCCCGTCGACGGCACGGGCCCGTCGTACTACCTGCGCGACACCGGAACGTGGCAGCAGATGTGCGAGTACTTCGTGCACCGCTCCCTCTACCACCTCAAAGAGGGCGATCCGCACGCCTTCGCCATTCCGCGGCTGACGGGTGTGGCCAAAGCGGCTTTTGTGGCAATCGAATTCGACGAATACGGCGCCGGACGGGGCTCGCGGCTGCACCAGCAACTGTTCGCCGATCTGCTCGCGGCGGCCGGTCTGGATGCGACGTATTGGGCTTACATCGACGCGGTGCCGGCCGAAGCCCTGGCGGTGGTCAACCTCATGTCGCTGTTCGGGCTGCACCGCTCGTTGCGCGGCGCCGCGATCGGGCACTTCGCCGCGACGGAGATCACCTCGCCGCCGGGATCGCAACGCATGGTGAAGGCCTTGCGGCGGTTGCAGGCACCGGCGGAGTGCATCGAGTTCTACAGCGAGCATGTCGAGGCCGACGCGGTGCACGAACACGTCGTGCGCAACGATGTGGTCGGTGATCTCGTCGCCCAGTATCCGCGGCTCGAACACGATGTCATCTTCGGGATCCGTGCGCACGTTGCGGTCGAAGACCGCTTGGCGGAACGGATTATGACGTCGTGGGGGCGGAATCAGACGTCGTTGCGGACGCCGCTTGAGCAGACGAACGTGCCGGCGTCTTGAGGCGCCGGCACCGGCGGTGACTGGTGTCGCAGAGCGGGTAGCGGTCGCTGCGGCGACAGGTACAGATCGCCACCATGAACCGGTCGGACCCGACCACCTCTCCGTTGGGCATCTCGATTCGCACCGGGCCCGACACCAGCACGGGCCCGTTCGGCACCACCTGTACCCGAGTCGCGGTCATCGCTTTTCCGCGCGTATCACGATCAGCTCTTCCTCCCGGCGTCCGCGCGGTATCAGGCCAACTTCTTCCAGCCACGTAGCCCGGGAGGACATTACCGGTCCGAATGGGATCCATTTGGAAGCAATCACTTTCGCGTCCATGCCGGCCCATTTGAGCGAATCCAGCGACTCCTGAACACCGGCGAGCGCCGAATGTACCAGCAGCAGGGATCCACCGTCGCGCAGGAGTTTTGGCGCCGACTCGCACAGCGGGTCGAGGATCATCCGGCCGTCCACTCCGGCGTTCCATGCCCACGACGGTCCGGCCGCCGGGCAGATCTCTTCCATCTCGGCACCGGGCGGCGTGGGCACATACGGCGGGTTGGACACGACGACATCGAACGGCGCGCAATCCACCGCCGTGACCCACGATCCTTCGCGTACGTCCACCTCCACACCGGCGGCCGCCGCATTTTCCCGAGCGCACCGCACCGCCTGTGGGCAGATGTCGAAGGCCGTTGCGCCGGCGCATCCCATGGCGGCGGCCGCAATCGCGACGAAACCACTGCCGGTGCACAGATCGAGGACCCGCCGCCCCGGGATCAGGCCGGTGTCATGCATCACGTCCACCAGCAATCGAGAGTCCTCTTGCGGCTGATACACGTTGGGGACGGACGAAACAGCGGGCTCGGGATACGTGGTTGTCACTGTTGGCCTTTCGAAACCCAATAAAATTCGCCGCTGATCACGGCTTGGCGGGATAATGCCCGCAAACCGGCGCTTTCAAACGAACGTGCCGGAAATCCGCGGTTAACCCGCCGTCGCGTGCGCGAACTGTTTGAGAATGGTCGCGCAGAACGCCGGGAGGTCCGATGGCGAGCGGCTGGTGATCAGATTGCCGTCGACGACGACCTCCTCGTCAATGACGTGGGCGCCCGCGTTGCGCAGGTCGGTGCGAATACTGGCGTACGACGTCAGCGTCCGGCCCACTGCCACACCGGCTTCGACCAGCGTCCAGGGACCGTGACAAATGGCCGCCACCGGCTTGCCCGACCCGACGAAATCGCGAACGAAGGACACGGCGGAGCTGTCCATGCGCAGCTTGTCCGGGTTCACGGTGCCGCCCGGCAGCACCAGGCCGTCGTAATCGTCCACCGAGCTCTCGGACACCTTCCGGTCGACGGCAAAGGTTCCGGCTGGTTCGAGATCGTGGTTACGCGCCTGGATTTCGCCGTCCTTCAGCGAAAGCAGGTGCACTTCCGCACCGGCCTCCTGCAACGCCGCACGTGGCTGTTCGAGCTCCACCTTCTCTACGCCGTCGGCGGCAAGAATCGCTATTTTCTTGCCCTGCAATTCATTTGACATCGTCACATCCCTTTCCTGCGATCGCCGATCTCCGTCGGATCAAAGAGCTCTCAACTCCGAACGCCGAATCACGCCCCGGTTGTTCGCAACGCCGTATAAAGGTCCAGTCCGCCGATCCCCGAAAGCAGGATGGCCGCAATGGTCCCGCGGCGCCGTCGCCCGGGCCCGCGGGCAAGGACTCCCGCGATCAACAGCGCCATGTCCAGGACGTCGCCGGCCACCCGGGTCCACACCAGCTTGGGGGGACCGCCCAGCAGCGCCGCGCCGTGACCGCATTCGCGCACCCCGAGTGCGCGGATGACCCGCCGGGAGCGCCTCGTGTCGTCCACACCCGCAATGGCGGCGACCTTGCCCGGGGCTACCAGTTCGCTCACACCCAGGCCGAAACTGGCGCCGCTGAGTGCCCTCACCAGTGTGGCTGTGGTGTCACCGTCGCCACTGCTCATCGTTACTCCCCTGCTTAGCCGCAATGCGCATATCTGCGAGCCGGCTGTGCGACAGCAGTTCGAGAGACCAGCGCACGCCGGAACGCCCGTTCACGTCCCAGCTCTACCGGCGTCCGACGCGCGTTGGTCGGCTGCGCACGACTGCGACCCGGATACCCGAGTGAAAAGCGGTCAAACCTGCGATCAGTTTGCTGCGTCGCGCAGGGCGGCGAGCAACGGCTCAGCGGCCTCGGCGAGGAACCTTTCCTGGGTGTCTCCGCCGATCTGTACGAGCGCGATGTCGGTGAAACCGGCCTCCCAGTAGGGCCGGACGCTCTCGACGATGACATCGAGGTCAGGACCGCAGGGGATCGTCTCGGCGACATCTTCGGGTCGCACGAACTGGGTCGCTCCGGCGAAGCCGGCCGGCGTCGGCAGGTCGGCATTGACCTTCCAGCCGCCGGCAAACCAGCGGAACTGTCCGTGCGCACGCTTGACGGCGGTGTCACGGTCGGGATCCCACGACACCGGTATCTGCCCGACGACCCGACCACCGCCGGCCAGATTGGCCGCTTGGCGGGCACCGTGCCAGGCATCGACCAGATCCGTGTTGGGTTCCGTCGCGATCAGGTGGTCGGCCAGCTTGGCGAACTTGTCGACCGCCTTGGTGCCCCCGATCGCCACCCCGATGCCCACCGGAACGTCGGGCACGTCCCACAAGCGCGCCGAATCGACCTGGAAGTAGTCGCCGGTGAAGTCGACCAATTGACCGCCGAACAGCTCGCGGATGATTTTGATGGCCTCACGCAGCATGTCTTGGCGGCGCGCGACGGACGGCCACCCCTTGCCGATGACGTGTTCGTTCAGGTTTTCACCGCTGCCCAGGCCCAGGGTGAACCGGCCGTCGGCCAGGATCTGCACGGTGGCCGCCTGCTGGGCGACGACCGCGGGGTGATACCGCATCGTCGGGCACGTCACGTAGCTATAGAGGTCCACCCGCTCGGTGGCCTGCGCCACCGCACCCAGCACCGCCCAGGCGTTCGGAGCGTGTCCTTGCGAGGTGAGCCACGGCGAGAAGTGGTCGCTGCACACGTGGAAGTCGAAGCCCCGCTCCTCGGCCGAAACCGCATACCGGACAAGGTCTTTGGGTCCACTCTGCTCCGTCATCAAAGTGTAGCCAAAATTCGTCATGCGTGACGGAGTACCCCACTGCTCCGAGCGCAAACGGCGTGGCGGACCACCGCGATCGCGACGGACCTTCTGGCGTTGCGGCGCAACGTGTTTCGCTCACCGAGCCGGGCTGGGCGCAACTCCTGGCGACCGGCCCGTCTGGGCTACAGCCGCTCTTTGACGGCGGCCGAGAGCCGGGCGCCGTCGGCCTTTCCGGCGGCGATCGCGGTGGCGGCCCTCATCACCATGCCCATCTGTTTCATTCCCGGCCGCTCGCCAATCTCCTCGGCGACCTGCGCGATCGCCGTGTCGGCGACGTCGGCCACCTCGGCCTCGGTGAGCGGGGTGGGCAGGTACTCGTCGATGATCCGCCCCTCGGCGTGCTCGTTAGCGGCGAGTTCCCCGCGCCCGTTCTGGGTGTAGATCTCCGCGGCTTCGCTCCGCTTGCGGGATTCCCTGGCCAGTACCTTGACGACATCCTCGTCAGTGAGATCCTTGGCCTCCTTGCCGGAGACTTCCTCGGTTTGGATCGCAGCCAACAGCATGCGCAGGGTGGCCGTCCGCAACTTGTCCTGGGCCTTCATCGCCGCGGTCAGGTCCGTTCGGATCCGGGATTTGAGTTCCGCCATGTGTGAGACGCTACGCGCCGGACGGGGGGTCAACGTTGTGAAATGCCCCGGCCGCCGACAGGATGGAGCCCATGATGTACGACGCGCCAGGCTGCAAAGGCCGCGGGGTTCGGTGAGCTCGCCGCCACCTGGTTATCCGGCTGGTCCGCCACCGGCATACGGCCCACAACCTCAATACGGTCCACCCGCGACGTATGGCCCGCCCCCGGCTTACGGCCCACCGCCTGCATACGG
>NZ_LZIF01000119.1 GCF_001667145.1 Mycobacterium sp. 852002-51971_SCH5477799-a | reverse complement strand
GTCCTGTATTTCTCGCGGGGGCGTGCTCATGCGACCAGGACGGCCTCAAAGCCGGCCTCGTCGACCGCACCGAGGATGGCGTCCGCGTCGATGGGCCGGGTGCTGGTGACGACGAGCCTGCCGGTGGCGGCACTGACTGTCACGTCGTCGACGCCCGGGATCTGGGCCACCTCGCTGCGGATTGCCGCCTCGCAGTGCCCGCAGCTCATCCCGCTCACCCGATACTCGCTGGTGGGCATGCCGCTCCTTCGCTATCCCCGGCAGGTTTTGACCACTCCATTCTGCCTGCTCGGCGGAGTGGCCCATTTCCGCATGTGCGATCCGCCGCCGGGTGAACGGCCTCACGTCAGACGTAGCCGACGCCGATATCGACGGAAACCTGACTTGCGGTGACCAGTCTGGATTGGTCGGAGGCCAGCCAGGCCACGGCGTCCGCGATGTCTTCGGGCTGTGCAACACCGTCGGGCAGCAGGGGCTTGTGCAGACCCCGCAGATGCGGGTAGTCGTCGGCGGCCGATCGCAGCGCTTCCCGCATCCGGCCGGTACCCATTGGTGTCGCGACCGCTCCGGGGTTGAGGCTGTTGACGCGAATGTTGTACCGGCCGAGTTCGGCGGCGAACGCGCGCGCCATTCCGACGACGGCGTGTTTGCTTGCTGTGTAGTGGATCATGAACGACTGCATGTTGATGCCCGCAGCCGATCCGATCAAGATGATCGAGCCGCCGCGGTCTCCGTCGATGATGTGCTGCGCCCCCGCCATCACGGTGTTCCAGGTGCCGATGACGTTGGTATCGATGGTGTCTCGAAACGCCTGCGCGGTGATCTGATTCCAGGGGGCGGGGCTGCAGATCCCGGCGTTGGCGACGATGATGTCGAGCCGGCCGAGTTTGCCCACGGCAGCGTCCACTTCGGCTTTGAGCGCATCCAGATCGCGGATGTCGACCTCTGCTGTGATGACCCTGCTGCCGCTTGCGGTCACCGCTCGCGCCGTCTCCGCCAGATCGCCGGGCGTCGGCGAATCATAGGGGACGCTCGGCGGCAGCGGCCCGGCGATATCAATCGCAATGATGTCGGCGCCGTCGGCGGCCAGCCGTACCGCGTGTGCCCGACCCTGTCCACGCGCGGCTCCGGTGATCAGCGCGACCTTTCCCGAGAATGACTGGCTCATAAGCGGTTGGGATCCTTTCGCTCACCGGCAGTTGGTTCCGGCGTTCCAGCATGCCGTAGTCGTGCCGTCGTGTTGGGTGAAGAGGTCGCGCGGCTGACCACATCCGGCTTCTGGGCTGCACGGTTCGTGGCATCGCCGGTGTGGGATCCGAACATTCCGGCTCAACAGAACTAGACCGGATTACGCTGCCGGGTAGTGGAAGGAGACATCATGACCGTCACTGTCGTCGAACGGGGGCCTCGCCAGGTGAGCCGCAGGGTCGAGGTGGCCGCCCCGGCCGCAGAGCTGTTTGCCTTGGTCGCCGACCCACGCCGTCACCACGAGCTGGACGGGTCGGGCACGGTGCGCGATAACATCACCGTGCCGGCACAACTGGTTGAGGGCTCGAAGTTTTCGACGCACATGAAGAGGTTCGGGCTTCCCTACCGGATCACCAGCACGGTCACCGCACTGACGCAGAACGAGCTCATCGAATGGCGCCACCCGCTGGGTCACCGCTGGCGGTGGGAATTCGAGAAGCTGTCGTCGACGCTGACCCAGGTCACCGAGACATTCGACTATCGCGATGCCGGCACGATCAAGAACAAGCTGAACTACTACGAGCGGATGGGTTTCGCAAAGGCGAACGCGTCGGGCATCGAAGCGACGCTGAGCAAGCTGCGTGACCGCTTCGCGGGCTGATCAGGCCGCCGGATCGGCTGCGTCCCAAGACATCACGCCGGACACCCAATGGCTGAGTTCCTTGGCCTGGTCGTTGCGGTGCAGATGGCGCGGCGGCGTGGCAAAGGTGGAGTAGGGCCGGCAGCGGATGACCACACGATTTTCGCGTTCACACATTGCCCTGATGTGCGGCCGGGATTCGTCGCCGAGTGGTTGGCCGGACATCCGACCGGCGACCGCCATCATGACGTCGACCGCCAGATCCCGGTCTTGTTCTAGAGTTGCGTCGGCATAGACCTGCAGATAGGCAAAGGGCCACCGCTCGTCGAGCACGCACAGGCTCACCTTGCCATCACGTTCGACGATGCGAGCCTTGCCGCGGCCGGCCATGGTGGAGACCAGCAATTCGTCGGTATCGGTGGGGATGTAATAGACGATCGACATGCCGGGGCCGTCGTTGCGACGACGGTAGCCGAAGACGCAGGTGCGATGGGTGCGCACGAACTCGCGCCGTTCGGAGGGAAGCATGTCGCGGTCGGTGGGAGCGGTGAAGGGTTCTGCCGCCAGGGGGAGAAGCATGGCGAATCTTCCTTGCTGTCAACGTCCTTGAACTATGGAACTAATTATGGATACAGTGTCTCCGTAATTAATGCAGGTGTCAAGCGGCGGGAGAGCCACCTTGCGTGATGTCGGCGACATCGACCGGCCACGGCGTGCGCGCGGGCGCCCGGCCCTACCGATGGAGCGCATCCTGGGTGCGGCCGTCGAGCTCGTCGACGAGCAGGGGCCCGAGGCCTTGTCGATGCGGTCGCTTGCGCAGCGCCTGGAGTCGGGCACCGCCACGCTGTACCGCCACTTCTCCAACCGATCGCAGCTGGTCTCCCTGGTAATCGATCAGATCCTCGGCGAGGTCGACCTCGACGCGGAGGAGCTCGCCGCAATGCCATGGCAGCGGGCCTGTAATTTGTTCGCGCAGAACATGTTTGACGCGCTGAGCCGGCATGGCAACGTCACGCCCCTGTTGGTCGAATACACCCCGATGGGTCCGAACGCGTTGGCCATTCGCGAGCGCTGCCTGGCCGTCCTTCTCGACAACGGTTTTTCACCTGCGTTCGCGGCCCGCGCGTACGCGACGCTGGCGCGCTACGTCCTGGGCTTTGCGATACAACTGTCTTCGGTGCCGGGGGAGGGCGATCAACGGGACGCCGAACTCTCGGTGGCATTTCACCGGCTCGATCCGTTCCGCTTTCCCGCGACGGTCGCCGTCGCCGACGACCTGCCCGTCCCCTTGGCCGACGAATTTGCGTTCGGCTTGCGGCTCATCGTCGCCGGGCTCGAGCGGTTGCGGAAGTGAACGCAGCCGTGCCCTGAACCGTGGATTGGGGGGATGCCCCCCGTTTCGAGCTGAAAGGACTTCTCCCGGTGATCGACCAAACCCTGGCGCCGGCGCTGACCCGATGGGGCCAACTCATCAGCCGCTACGGCCTGGTACTCGTCTTGGCATGGATCGGATTCGGCAAATACGTGAAAATGGAAGCCCGCGTGCTCATTCAGCACAGCCCCCTGATGAGCTGGGTCTACCATGTTTTCAGCGTCACCTTCGTCGCGTACGCGCTCGGAACGATGGAAATCGTTGCCGCCCTTCTCATTGCGCTACGCCCCCGATGGCCCCGGGTCTCGGCGGCGGGCAGCGCCTTGGCTGTGGTGCTGTTCGCGGGCACATTGAGTTTTTTATTCACCACCCCCGGGGTGGTCGTGACGTATGCCCACGGTTTTCCAGTGCTCTCGGCGCTGCCGGGCCAATTTCTGCTCAAGGATCTGGTCTTGCTCGGGGTCGCGTTGTGGACGCTGGGCGACTCACTGACGGCTGCCGGTCAAGAGCGTTCCCCTCGGTAGCCCCTCGGCTGCCTTGCGTGTCGGGAGCTCGGCCGACAGCAGTTATGTTGTCGCGCAACGCCGAGGTGGTTCGCTACGCCCACAACAGGCTGGCCGAGCTCGCCGCCAAAGAGCCCTTCACCAGTGCCCCCGCACTCCGAGTTGGACTACCTCGTCTAACCGCCGGCGGCCACCCTGGCTCGTTCGGTCATCGACGCGATCACACCGCCGTCGTTGAGAATGTCGGTGCCGGTGAGGTATCCGGCCCGCTCGCTGGCGCAGAAGGCGAGCAGCTCGGCCATCTCCTCCGGCTGGCCCCACCGCGGGACGGCGGCGTTGGCGACCATCGCGCCGGCGCCGGCCTGCTCCTCGAGCCTGCCCATCTCGGTGTCGATGGACCCCGGTGACACGGAGACGATGCGCAATCCGCGGGCGTTGAATCGCTCGGCCTGCGACTGGCTGTACCACTTCACGAAGCTCTTGCTCACGGCATAGGCGAGGCCGGATCGCGCCTCCTCGGGAGCGATGCTGCACGCCGCCAGCATGGCGTCCATGAAGGCGTCCGTGTCGCCCATCGCCGTCGGAAACTGTTGTGCCGGAACGATTTCTGCGGGTAGCATGTGAGCCGCCATCGATGCCACGTTGACGATCACCGCGCCCTCGCCCGCGGCCGCGAAGAATTCCTCGTTGACGTTGACGGTGCCAATTGCGTTGGTCCGCATGACGTAGTCGGCCGCGCCCATGCTCGGGCTGACCCCCGCGGTGTGGATGACGGAGACGACGGTCCCGAGGCCGGCTGCGGTGCCGAGCAGGTCGGCGACGGCGCGCCGGTCGGTCACGTCGCAGTCGATGGCCGTCGCGGCGATGCCGAGGTCTTGCAGTGTCGTGGCCGCGGTCGCCAGCCGGTCCCGCCTGACGTCGCACAGCACCACGGTGTGGTCGCGGCCGACGATTTTCGCCGTGGCCAGACCCATGCCGCCCGCGCCGCCTGTGATCACCGACACTCGATTCATACCTGGGACCGTATACGCAGCGCGATGGCGGGCGCAGGACGGTCATCGGTGCCGCGGCGGCTACTACGGGTGGACGGAGGCCCCCGGCTCCTGGTGGGGGTGACCGCTGTGCCGAATGGCCGTGCCGAAGAACGGCGCCCCGAGGGTCGGACGCACATGGCGACGGTTGATGATCAGCCCGACGACGGCCACCGCGATGTATACACCGCAGAGCAGCAACCGCCCCTGAGTCGAGAAGATCGGGAATTGGATTACGAACAGCCCGAGCAGTGTGCACGCGGCGGACCGGTTGAATCGCAGCGCCAGGATCAGCGCCACCCCCATCATCGTTTGGGTCGCGGTCAGCAGCACCTCCTCCACCTGGCGGGAGTCCAGGTGCAGGGAGAACCCGCCCCCGCCCAGCAGGTGGGCGATCGGCAGTGACCCGATCAGCAGGGTCCACTGGTTGACCTTGGAGGAGATCAGCGTGGCGATCGCCGCGGTGCCCTTGCCCCGGGCGGCGAAGATGGTCGCGATGATGAATTCCGGTGCTTCGGAGGCCAGGGGAGCCAGCCACTGCACGAGCAGGAAGCGGTTGATGCCGAGTTCGGTGCCGGCGGCGACCAGGTTGTCGGCGAAGGGCTTGGCGCACAGCAGGATTACCCCGCCCGAGACCAAGAACAGGCCGATTACGGCGGCGCGGCGCCGGCCGTCGGGCAGGTCGCCCAACGCGGCGGCGGTGCCGACCAGGTCGGGCTCTTCGACCTCGCCGTGGCTGATCTTGTAGAGGTAGAAGCCGAACCAGGCCAGCAACGCCAGTCCCAGCCCGAGATGGATCTGGCCGCTCGCCGGGATCACGAACGCGAGGACGCCGGCGATCAACAGAAATCCGAGTTCGACCCGGTTTGCTGACTCGAGCGTCAGACCGGTGGACTTCGCCGACCCGGACTTGCGCGCGACCATGATGCTCACCAGCACCACGACGGGCCAACCCAGACCCATCAGCAACCGGTTGGATCCGGTCATGTTGGCGGCGGCGTATTGCGTGTAATCCGCGTTGTGGCCGGACACGTAGCCGTAGTAGAGGTCCACGGCGTATTCCGGCAGCACGGCGATCAGGGCGAGCAGCGCCGTGGCCAGCCCACCGGAGACATCGATCTGTGCCGCCTCGGCGGCCCAGGCCAGCAAGAAACTGGCCGCCACCACCGCGGCCCCGAAGATCAGCAGGGCGAGCACCGCGCCGGTATGCACTCCGGTGATCCGGACGACCACGGCCGGGACGACGAAAGCGCCGGTGATCAAGCCAGAACGGGTCAGGGTGCGGCGCCGCCAGGCCGTCGTCGTCGAGACGGTGGTTGCGGGCCTGTCTGTGGCGAGCATCGTCATCCTTCGCGCTAGCGATCGGGTGGCTACTTCGGCTCGGTTGCCGTGGCGAACCGGATACCCAACCTACCCGCGGCGGCCGGGGTCAGCAACGCAGCGGGTTCACCTTCGAAGCGGTGCGTGCGAACGCATATTTGCTGCCCAGGGGACTGCGGAAGCAAGAGTTAGGCTGCCCTGATTTGGAACTTTGGCAAACCTCGCCACCATTCGTTACGACGCACAGCGAACTGGGGCGGTTCCCGTCGTTTCCCCTAAGCGTCCGGGCCCATGGCCGTGGCGGCAGCTTGAGCGAACAGCTCAACGGCCTGATTGCGGTTCAGCGATGCCAGCAGCTGCGCGGCGGCGCGCATGGTGTCGCCCACCATCAGGGTGGGGCCGTTGCCGAGGTTCTCGAATGCCTCGGCGATGACGTCGGACACGGCCGCGGCGTCCGAGGGGACCTCGTCGGGGGAGCCGATCTGGCCGCGGCTGTATTCGAGTTCGCGCAATGCCGGTGTGTCGGTCTTGCCCAGGATGAGGCCCAGGACGTCGACACCCTTGTCATGCAACTCGGCCCACAGCGCCTCGGCGAAGACCATGTCGAACGCCTTCGAGGCGCCGTAGGCGACCATGTTCGGTCCGCCGGCCAGACCGGCGCCCGACCCGAAGATGACGATGCCGCCGCTGCCTCGCTGCACCATCGCTGGCGCGAAATGGTGGCATAGCTGCATGGGCACCATGCAGTTGCGTTGCACCATCGCCTCGGCGGCTTCGATCGGATTGGCAAGGAACGGTTCGAAATTCGGGTCGGCGCCGGCGCAGTACACGAGTGTGCCGATCTCCAGATCACCGGTGGCCGCGGCGATCGCCGCGGCCGCACCGGGCTGCGCGAGATCGATTGCGACGGTGCGGGTTTGCACCGACGTCTGGCCCTCGATGCCGGCTGCGACGAGGTCGAGAACGGCTTGCCGGCGGGCCAGCAGTACCACGTTGACACCGCGCTCGGCAAGGCCTTCGGCGAACGCCGCGCCCACACCGTCGGAGGCGCCGGCCACCAGCGCCCATGGCCCGTATTTCGTCGCGAATGTCACTTACCCGCCCCCGACCGTGGTGATGCGAACCTGGGTGTAGCGCCGGCGGGCGATGCGCCACCCCGCCGGCGTGCGGACCATGTCGTCGTCGTAGAACCCGATCGCGTTGACGCCAGAGTTGTTGTCGGCGGCCATGATCAGGCCGTCGATGTAGGTACGTGCCGTGGCGTTGTCACCGTCGAGGGTGATGGCCTGGTTGGTCAGGCGGTGCAGCGTGTGCCCCGCCAGGGCATGCACCTGCTCCATGAAGTCGGCGACCGCGTCGACGCCGTTCCAGGTGCCGATCTCCCCGTAGTCCAGTTGGCAGTCATCGGTGAAGACGGTGCGAAACAGCCGCCAGTCGCGCCGGTCGATCCCCGTTGCATAGCGCACCAGCAGTTCGGAGATGTCTTGGCGGTCATCGCGTTCGCTCACGAGAGGTCTCCATTCGGGCGGACGACGATCCGGGGCGGACCGTCCGACCGGCGGGCCTGATCGAGGGCCTCGGGCACCTCGTCAAGGCTGATGATCTTCCCGACGCTCGGCAGCGGGTCCAGGCGGCCCGCCGCGATGGCGTCGAGCGTGCCGTACCAATCCTGCGGGTGTGGTCCGCCGCCGAACTGGATCGTCACGCCTTGGCGGGTGGCGGTGGTGATGTCGAGGGTGTCGCCGGTGTACCAGCCGCCCGCACAATAGATGCGGGTGCCCATTTCGGCGGATTCGACCAACTTCTGGATCAGCCCGGATGCGCCGACGCACTCGAATACGACTGCAGGCCCAGGCAATCCGCGTTGCGCGCGCACCTCGTTGAACGCCTCGAACGGGGACTTCTCGCCCGGATCGACCAGCACGTGCGCGCCGAACCCGTCACCGGCCAGCCGGCGCCGGTCGGCCTTGTAGTCGGCGACGACGATGGGTTCGATGCCGCGACCGGCCAGGGCCGCGACGGCCGAGAGCCCGATCGCTCCCGCACCGATGACGAGGGGGATCTCGCCGGGCTGCAACTGCGCCGAGCGCACGTAGAACTCGCCGACAGCGAACGCGTCGGTCAATGCCACGGCATCGCTGGACACCTCGCCGAGGACTGGTTTGGCCGCCACCTCCGAAACCACCAGCAGCTCAGCGAAACTGCCCTGCGCCTCGGGGTGCTGACCGATGATGCGCATTCCGCCGGCGCCGCCGTCGACCAGACGCACGGGCATGGCCGTCACGCGCGTGCCGGCGGCGAACTGGTCGGTGCAGCCGGGTCCATGTCCGACGACCTCGCCCACGAACTCGTGGCCGAGCACGATGTCGCGGTCGGTGTCATACAGCGAGCGGCCGGTCGGGTCGTCGATGGCGAGCTCGGGATGATCCATGAAATGCACGTCGGATGCGCAGATCGCGGTACTCAACGTGCGCAGCAACAACTCACCCGGCCCGGGCTTCGGGTCCGCCGTCTCGCGGACCTGTAACCGGCCGTCTCGTAACACCACAGCGCGCAATCCGTTAACTTTCTCGAATAATCGATATAGGATCTCGAATGTTCGTCTAACTGTAAAAACGCCGTCGTAGAGGAGTCAAGCGATTCGCGGTTCGACGTCAGCGCCGACCGCCCGCGTGCTCGATGTCGTCGAGCTGCTGGCACGGTCTCCAAGCGCGCGGCTGCGCTTCTCCGACGTGGTGCGTGAGCTGGACCTCACCCAGGCGACCGCGCACGCGATCCTGAAGACGCTGTGCGACCGCGGCTGGGCCAGTCGCGATCCGGTCGCGAAGACGTTCGCGCTCGGCCCCGCGCTCGCGGTGGTGGCCGCCCGCACGGACACCGCCCGGCCGCTCGCGCACGCGGCGCGGTCGGCGGCCCTGCGGCTGTCCAGGGAAGTCGGCTACGCCTGTTCTGTGGTCGAGAAGTTGGGTGATTCCTTGGTTGTCACCGCCTTCGAGGGTGAACCGGCCACCCAGCCGTCGGGCATACCGGGTGATCGCATCCCGTTCGCGCCGCCGTTCGGGGTCGCGATGGCGGCCTGGGACACCGAGGAGGAGCAACGCGCGTGGGTCCGGCGTGGTGCGGGCGACAATGCCGACCGCACCCAGCGCCTGCAGCAGGTGTTGGCGCACACGCGGAAACGGGGATACGACGTCGACTGGACGACTCCGGCGCTGGCGCAGGCGGTGCAGGTGGTCGGCACGCTGGACAGCAGCGAGGTGCCCACCCCGGTGCGTCACATCATGGATCAGCTGCTGGTCGAGTTCACCACCATCGGGTTTCTCTCCGACGACAACCCGGGCCGGCGCAAGCAACCCGTGGTGACCATCGCCGCCCCGGTTTTCGACGACCGGGGCCGTGTTGCCCTGATGGTGGCCGTGCACCCGCTGTGCACGCTGAGCGCGCGACAGATCCGCGACATCGGCAAACACCTGACCGACGAAACGGCCGCACTCAGCGAATCGCCACCGCAGGTCGATACCGCCATGTAGCGCATCGCACAGATCGTGGGCGCTGGCGTCGGGGTAGCCTCGCCTGGGAGGCGAAAAGTGGTGGCACATAACTACGTTGTGGACGAGCTGGCCGAATTCGTTGTGAGCGCACAGCAGGCGGATCTGACCGGGCAGCCGCGCGCATTGTTGAAACGCAACGTGCTCGACAGCCTCGCGTGCGCCGTCGGTTCGCTGGACGGCGAGCTCATCCCGACAATTCGTGACCACACCGCCCAGTTCGGCGGCGCTCCGACGGCCACCCTGGTGGGTGGTGGGCGAGCATCGGTCGACCAGGCCGCGTTCTTCAACGCGGTGCTGGTGCGCTACCCCGATCTGCTCGACACCTATCTGACCGTGGGCGGGCTCTGCCATCCCGCCGACAACTTCGGCGCCGTTCTCGCCGTGGCCGAACACGTTGGAGCCGGCGGGGCGGACTTGCTGCTGGCGCTGGCGGTCGCGTATGAGGTCCAATGCCGTTTCAGCGCACAGGTTCCCGTGATGGCACACGGACTCAACCACGCGCTGCAGCTGTCCATGTCGGTCGCGGCGGGGAGCGCGAAGCTGCTGGGGCTGAACGCCGCGCAGACCGCCAACGCCATCGCCGCCGCGGCGGCCGACAACGTGTCGCTGGCGACGGTCCATGCCGAACCAGTGTCGAACTGGAAGGGCATCTCGCCTGCCATCACCGGCATGCGCGCCGTGTACACGACGATGCTCGCCGCGCGCGGGATCACCGGACCCAAGTCACTGTTCGAGGGGCCGCACGGGTTGGTGCAGTTATTCGATCAGCCCGTCGATCTCCACACCGCCGACCGGAGCCTCACCTGTGTCGAGCAGACCTACTTGAAGCAGTACTGCTCGCTCATCCACGGCCAGGTCGTCATCGACGCGGTCCTGGCGGTTCGCACCGAGAACGGTTTGCGCGGTGCGGATGTCGCCCGAGTGGACCTCGAGGTCTTTCAGGGGGCGTACGACTTTGCCGGCGGGGGCGCGTACGGCGACAAAGATCACCCGATCACCAAGGAGCAGGCCGACTACAACCTCAAGTACCTGACCGCGGCCGCCCTGCTCGACGGGGGCGTGGGACCGGAACAGCTTGCGAATCACCGGGTTTCGCGGGCGGACGTCCAAGACCTGTTGTCGCGGGTGCGGGTCGGGGCGGCCGACGACCTGACCGCCGACTATCCGCAGCGCACCGCGGCGCGGGTGCACGTGATAACCAGCGACGGCCGAGAGTTCAGCCGCGAGCAGTCGGATTACGAGGGGTCGCCTACCCGCCCGATGCCCTGGGAACGCGTCGTGGACAAGTTCGCCTGGCTCGCCGAACCGTTCTGCGACGAGCCGCTGCGCGATGACATCGTCGCCGCCGTGGCCCGTCTCGACGAGATCGAAGTCGCCGAACTCACCGGACTCCTGGGGTCGGTGTTTGCCACCGCTCGGTGCGCTCGCAGCAAGCCGCGCTTCTGACCCGTTGCGCGTGCCCCCCTTGCGTCGCCGACCTTCGGCCATGAATGATCCGGCCATGGGCAAAGAACACCGCCACAATCGGTGGGAGCTGGTCACCTGCGCCGTAGCCGGGCACGCCACCTACGCACCGGACGAGAAGTTGCTCGCCGACCGGTTGAGCGGCAGCACCGGACTCGGCGAAGTGTGGCGCTGCTTGCGGTGCGGTGAATTCACCGTAGGTGAGCCGCACGGACGCGGCCGCGCCGAAGACGCGCCGATGATCATGCGCGGCAAGGCCTTACGTCAGGCGATCATCATCCGCGCATTGGCGGTGGAACGCTTGTTGCGGGCGGTGGTGATCGCGCTGGCCGCCTACGCGGTGTGGAAGTTCCGCGGGGCGCGCGGCGCCATCCAGGCCACCCTCGATCGTGACCTGCCGATCTTCCGCGCCGCCGGATTCAAGGTCGACCAGATGACCATCGTGCACGAACTGGAGAAGGCGCTGGCCGCCAAGCCGTCCACGCTGGCCCTGCTGACCTTGGCGCTGTTGGGGTACGCGCTGATCGAGGTCGTCGAAGGGGTCGGCCTGTGGCTGCTGAAGCGCTGGGGCGAATACTTCGCGGTGATAGCCACCTCGGTCTTCTTGCCGCTCGAGATCCACGACCTGGCCAAGGGCATCACCATGACCCGGGCGGTGACCTTCGCCATCAACGTCGCCGCGGTGATCTACCTGTTGGTTTCGAAGCGATTGTTCGGGCTGCGGGGCGGACGCAAGGCCTACGACGACGAACGACGCGGCGAGCAGCTGCTCGACGTCGAGGAGGCCGCCGCGGCGAACTGACCCCCACCCAGGGCCGCGTCCGCCGGTCCGACAGGCATACTGCCCGTCGGAACGGAGGAATCAATGGGCACCTATGCCATTACCGGGTCGGCTTCCGGGATGGGCCGCGAGACCGCCGCACGACTGCGCGACAACGGGCATAGCGTCATAGGTGTCGACATCAAGGACGCCGATATCGTCGCCGACCTGTCGACGCCCGATGGACGCAAAGCGGCGGCCGACCGCGTCCTGGCGGCTTCGGACAGCAGACTCGACGGTGCCGTCCTCGCGGCCGGCCTGGGCCCCAGCCCCGGTCGCGACCGCATCCGCAAGATCGCTGCGGTCAACTACTTCGGTGTCGTCGAATTGCTCGCCGCCTGGCGCGCCGCGCTGGCGGCCGCCGAACGCGCGAAGGTCGTTGTCGTCGCCAGTAATTCGACGACGACGATTCCCGCGGTGCCACGCCGCGCGGTCAAGGCGTTACTTGCCCACGATGCAGACAAGGCGGTGCGGACGGTGCGGCTGTTGGGACCGGCGGCACCGACGATGATGTACGGCGCATCCAAGATCGCGGTCAGCCGTTGGGTGCGACGCCACGCGGTGCTTCCGGAGTGGGCCGGCTCAGGCGTGCGCCTGAATGCGTTGTCTCCGGGGGCGATCATGACCCCGCTTCTGCAGGAACAGCTGTCGAACCCGAGGCAGGCCAAGGCCGTACAGTCGTTCCCGGTCCCCCTGGGCGGCTTCGGAGACGCGGGACACATGGCGGACTGGATGTGTTTCATGTTGTCCGACGCCGCCGACTTTCTCTGCGGCAGTGTAGTATTCGTGGACGGCGGTACCGACGCGTATTTCCGTCCCGACGACTGGCCGAAGGCGGTACCGGCACACCGATTGCCGGGCTATCTGCGCCGGTTCAAGGGTTTTCATTAGACGCACTGTTGCGTGCCCTTGGTTGCGTCACGATTGTGCCGTACGCCACAAACGGGCTTTTCGTGACGTTTACCGCGGCGCGGCGCCGCCGTAAAGCGGCTGCGGTGCAATTGACTGAGTCGGCGCACAAGCCGAAAGAACAAAGGAACACATTGTGGCCACACTTCCGGCCTGGGTCAGCCAGGCTCCCGCCACGTTCGACGTGGTGCCGCCGCTGAAGACGCGCGCCTCCGACGTCGTGCACGCGGTGCTGAGAAGCTCGCGGCGACCGGCGGCTGCGGGTCCGCGCCTGATGCCCAAGGGCGTCGAACGCTGCTGACGGGACAGTCGGGTAGCCAAACGCCCCTACCTGGCCTTATCGCCGATACCCGCCTGATCCGGCGGAACGGCTGACCGCGCCGCTCGATCGCGTTCGCGGCGCCGCGCGCGGGAGGCGCGCAGGTTGACGGCGTTACCGCAGGTTTTGACGTCGTGCCACACCCCGCTGTTGTTCTTCGAGCGGTCGTAGAACGTCGACCCGCACCGGTGGTTGTGGCACCGCTTGATCCGCCGCCAGGTGCCCGCTTGCTGGCTCAACAGGATCTCGCCCCACAGCGCCGACGCCAGCCAGCGCCATCCGCTGCCGCTGGGATCCAGCCGCACCTCGTCGGATTCGGACAGCGCGAACGAGGTGGTGACACCGCCGGGGCCTCGCCCGCTCGGCGGTTCGCCGGCCACCAGCTGCTCGATGGTGGTCCGCAGGCCGCGGAGCTTGACCAGATCCGCGTCGACCAGCTCGGGTGGCTGCACCTCCACGTTGCGGGCGGACGACCACGCGCGCACCGCGGTGGCTACCCAGTGGCCGGCGAGGTCCGGGTCGGCGAGCAGGTCCGGACCATACCCGTCGATGGCCCTCGTGTTGAGGAAGTCCTGGACCAGGCCCAAGCCTCCAGGAGCCGAGGCACACCCGTAACGCTGCGACGCAGCCCACGGTGAGGACATATCCGAATGCTACTTGCCTATGTCGGACCGGTCAACTACCGTGACATAATCAAACAAGATTTGGCTACGTCAAGGGAGTGGGATCATGGTCAATGTCAAGGGGTCGACGGTGGTGGTCGCCGGTGGCCAGCGCGGGCTCGGCAAGGCAATCGTGGCGGAATTGTTGGAACGGGGCGCGGCCAAGGTCTACGCCACCGCCCGGGCGCCCCAGCCCAGTCAGGATTCGCGGGTGGTCAGCGTCGAATTGGACGTCACCAAACCGGATTCGGTGGCGGCGCTGGCGGCCGGGGCATCGGACACCGGCATCGTCGTCAACAATGCCGGTGTGCTCGGCGCGCGAAGCCTGCTTAACAGCGACATCGACGAGGTGCGAGCGGTCTTCGAGACGAACTACTTCGGCGCTCTGCGGGTGGCCAAGGCGTTCGCACCGATCCTGGCCGACAACGGCGGCGGGGCTCTGGTCGACATCGCCTCGATCCTGTCCTGGATGCCCGGCTCCGGTGGGTATGGAGATTCCAAGGCCGCGCTGTGGTCGGCGACGAATTCGCTGCGCATCGAACTCGAGAAGCAGGGGACCCTGGTTGTTGCCGCGCACCTGAGCTTCACCGACACCGATATGGCCTCCGGCTTCGACGCACCCAAGAACGACCCGCGCCAGGTGGCGCGCGCGATCGTCGACGGCATCGAGGGGGACGACACCGAGGTGCTGGCCGACGATGACACCCGCTACCTCAAGGCGGCGCTGTCCGGGCCAATCGAGGCGCTGCCGCGGATGGGGTGAATCGGCCGGAGGCGACGAACAAAGGTTCTCAACGCTTCGGCCCGAAGTCACGAACGCGCCGACCGGCCGGACATGTTTGGATAGCGACATGGAAGAGGAACGCGTTGTGAGCGCCACCCGCGTGATATCGGCCAATGCCGCCCGGATTTTCGAACTGATCGCCGACCCGGCGCGCCAGCCGAGCTGGGACGGCAACGACAATCTGGCCTCGGCGGCTGCTGGCCAGCGTGTTCATCGGGTGGGCGACATCTTCAAGACAACGCTGACCAACGGCGCGGTGCGCGAGAACCACGTCACCGAGTTTGTGGAAGGCAGCTTAATCGCTTGGCGCCCAGCCGAACCCGGCAAGGCGCCCCCCGGCCATCTATGGCGATGGGAGCTAAGCCCGGTCAACGCCGAACTCACCACGGTGACCCACACTTACGATTGGACCGCACTCACCGATGCCAACCGCATCGAAAGAGCCCGCGCGACAACGCCCGACATGCTGCGCGAGTCGATGGACAACCTCGCCGTGTTGGCGCAATCGCCGGAATAGGTCCGGCCGGTGGCCTCCGTGACGCCCGACGGATCAGCCCTTCTTGCCGCGCACCCACTGGAACGTACCCAGATTCTTCACCCTGACGCTCGCAAAACCGTTGGCTTCCAAGGCATCACCGATTTCGTCGTCGTCGAACGCGTGCGCCCCGACGTTCGGCAGCAGCTGCCAATAGCGGGCCAGCCGCCCGGCGGTCGGGACCATGACGGCCAGCCTGCCGCCGGGCCTAAGCACGCGCGCGATCTCGGCAAGGGCAGCCGCCGGATCCGGCACCAGTTGCAGCACCGCGGTGGACACCGCCACATCAATAGTGCTGTCGCGCAGCGGAAGTCTCTGTGCGTCGGCCTTGATGAAGCCGACCTGCGGTCCGGCCTCGTTACGCACGGCGCGCGCAAGCATCGGCTCGGAGATATCGACGCCGAGGGCCAGCCCGTCCGGTCCGGCGGCACGCGCCAGGGATGCGGTGACATTGCCCGGACCCGAGCCGACGTCCAGCGCGATACCGCCCTGCGGGACGTCCAACCACTCCAGCGGTAGTTGCCATGCGCTGAACCAGCGCCGGGAAAGCGCTTGGGCGTTGTCGTAGAGCATCGATCCGATCGGTGAGGCCCAGGCCGCCTGAATCGGGCCGGTGTTCTTCTTGACTGCACCGTCGATGTCGGCGCCGAGCAGGTTGAGATAACCGTGGCTCACGTCGGGATCGGCCGGTGGGTCGATCAGCAGGTCCAGCGCTCGCCGGAGCGCGGGAGGCAGCGAGATGTGCACGTCGGTCATGCGTACTCCTTCGATCAAATGTCAAGCCAGACGCCAGAAATCGAATGGAAAGCCGCAAGCGTCGGCTCCGGTAAGTCCCCGCTCGCAGCCTACGCCGAGGACCGTGACGCTTCGACCGCTGCGATTTGTCGGGTGGGTTACCGGTGGGCGACGGCGTGCTCGCGGACCAGGGCGTACAGCCGCCAGTAGCCCGGGACGCCCTTGAGCGCGGTCTCGCCGCGATCGCCGAACCGGTGCCGCGACCCGGTGACGATGTCGCGAAGCGTGGAGGACACCAGAACCTCGCTGGGCCCCGCGAGCGCCGCCACCCGCGCCCCGATGTGAACGGCCATGCCCGCGACGTCCGCGCCGCGCATCTCGACCTCGCCGGCGTGAATGCCGACCCGCACCTCGATGCCCAGAACGTGAACGGCGTCCACGATGGCGTCGGCACAGGCGATCGCCGCGCTCGGGCTGCTGAACGTCGCGACGAATCCGTCTCCGGCAGTGTTGACTTCGCGGCCGCTGAACCGCTGCAGCGCGTGGCGCACGATCGTGTCGTGGTTGTCCAGCAGATCGCGCCAGTGGTGATCGCCCAGCGCGGCGGCGCGCTCGGTGGAGCCCACGATGTCGGTGAACATGATGGTGGTGAGCAGCCGCTCGGCATCGGAGCCGCCGCGCACCCCGGTAATGAATTCTTCGATCTCGTCGAGCATCGGCGCGGTGTCGCCGACCCAGTACAGGGAGTCCTGCCCGGACAGTTCGACGAGGCGGGACCCGGGGATACGCTCGGCGAGGTAGTGCGCGTGCTCGACGGGGCTGAACGCGGGGTTGTCGCGATGCAGGATCAGCGTCGGCACTGCGACGCGAGGCAGCCTGTCGCGGACGTCGCCCTCCCTGACCTTGTTGATGAAGGCGCGAGCCATGCTGGGCGACGCCGCCCGGTTGCCGGCCATGTCCCACCACGAACGGAATGCGTCATCGTGCGCGACACTGGGGGCGATGATGCCGAGCATGTCGAAACCCTGCTCGACGGCGTCGGGCTCCATCCCGATCGACGTGAATCGGTCGGCGGCGTCGAGCTCAGCCCCGATGGGGTAGTCGGGTGCCCGCAGCGTGCGCGCCGCGCCGTTGGCTATCACAAGGCTGTTCACGCGGTCGGAGTGGTCGGCCGCGAGAACCACACCGGCAAGCGTGGTGAAACCCGGCGCGAAGATCGTGGCTCGCTCGCAACCGACCGCGTCCATGACCGCGAGCGCGTCCCGCGCCCACGACTCCGGGCCGAGCATGTCGAGCGAGGGAACCCGGGACGACAGGCCGATCCCGCGTTGATCGAAGCGGATCACCCGGCAGAAGGAGGCCAGCCGACGATGGAACCGATACATCGACGGCTCACTGTCGACGCAGTCGATCGGGATCAGCGGACCCGGCAGCATGAGCAGGTCGATCGGTCCATCGCCGAAGACCTGATAGGCGATGTCGATCTCGCCGCAACTGGCGTACCGGGTCCGCGGAGCCGCCGAACTCCCAGCCACGGCTCAAGGCTAGTTCAGGACGCCGACAATTTGACCGTCGTCAGGAGGCCTGCTCACGGCTGATGATCGGAACCAGATAGCGGGCCGCGTACTCGCGAACCGCGGCCGGGTCCGAGGTGTCGAGCCGGTCGGTGGGAAACACGATGATGCCGAGGGCGACGCGCAGCAGGATGTCGGCGACGTTGTCCAGGTCGGACTGGGGCAGGTCGGCGCCGCACCGCCGCAGGGTATGCGCGATTCCGTCGGCGAACTGGCGAATCGGGAAGGCATGCGAGCGGGAGAACATGCCGAACAGTTCGGGTTCGCTGTCGGCGATCCGCGAATACAGGGGCGAGTCTTCAATCAGGCGGACCCCGAGTGCGAAGGCCTCGACCACAGCCTGTTGCGGATCACAACCCGCGGTCGCTTGATCCAGGGTGCTGAAGAACAGTCCGGCCTCGCGCCGGACCACCTGGGCGAACAGGTTCTCCTTGGTCGGAAAGCGACGGTAGATGGTGCTGCGGCTGACCCCGGCCCGAGCGGCGACGTCGTCGATGTTGGCGCGACGCACCCCGTAGGTCTCGAACACGCTTCGCGCGGTGTCCAGGATGGTGCGGTCGAGATCGGTCTTACCGCCGGCAATGGCAGAGCCCGGTTCGGACTGCATGATCGGCGGCATCGCATCAACTCCTCGACCTGCTAGGCTGCTGACACAAAGATACGTCTTTGCGCCATTACTTCACAATGCCGGCGTCCACCCGATGCGGCGCCGGTGCGGCAGGGAGGTGGGCATGACCGCCCAGAACGACGAGTTTGTCGAGGCGACCGCTGGGTCGCGTTTCGACTCCGGCGTTCGCGAAGCGATGCCCATGCCCATCGACGACGAGGTCGGCGACACCGCCCCGCGGCTGGGGCCGGATTCGTTGATTTGGAAGTTCTACGGCGACGTCCGGACTCAGCTGTTCGGGTTTCAGCGCACGGCCGGGGTGGAGAACTGCATCGAACAGCTGGCCCAGGGCGTGCTGGACCACTCGGTGATCTTCAGCGACACGCTGGGGCGCGCCAAGCGGACCGCGCCGCCCCTGATGAACACCGTCTACTCCGATGAGCCCCACCAGTGGGGCCGCAAGGTGCGCGACTTCCACAAGACGATCAAGGGCACGATCAGCGACGGCTCGAGATATCACGCCCTGAATCCGGAGCTCTTCTACTGGGCGCATGCCAGCTTCGTCGACCAGGTCATCTACAACACCGACACCTTCATCCGCCGGCTGTCGCACGCCGAAAAGGAACAGATCTTCAACGAGGGCAAGCTCTGGTACAGCCTGTACGGCGTCAGCGATCGGGGACAACCGCAGACCTACGACGAGTTCGTGGCCTATTGGGACGAGATGCTCGACCGGTTCGTCCCGCACAAGACCGTGCTGTACGGCACCGGCTACATCCGCAAGGGCATACCGGGCCCACGCCGGATTCCCAAGCCAATCTGGACGGTCCTCTCCGCACCGCTGAACGCCTACACCCGGCTGATCGTCGTCGGAACGCTGCCGCCGCAGATGCGCGAGGTGTGTCAGCTGCAGTGGGATGCCAAGAGGGAGAGGCGTTTTCAGCGCATCGCCGCGGCCATTCGAGCGCTCAGCCCGCTGCTCAACCGGCTGCCGGTCCGGGTGCTCTACACGAGCTGGGCCGCCGCGGCGTGGCACCGCGCAGGCGTCGATCCGCGCCGGCTGCACAACCAACCGGGCGCGTAACCGAATCGGCCGCGGTCACGTTTTTCGTGACACCGCGCAGGCGCATAGGGCATCGTGGTTAGCCGGCTCCGCATTGGGGCATTCCGCTCTGTCGGCCGAGTGGCCGGTCGAGCGAGCCGACGGCAGGGCGACCCCGAAGGAGAACCGCGATGCAGATGACGGGCAACACCGTTCTGGTCACCGGTGGCGGCAGCGGCATCGGCCGCGGGCTGGCGGAATCCTTCCACCGATTGGGCAATCAGGTGATCATCGCCGCCCGGCGCAGCAATCATCTCCGCGCCGTGGCCGAGGCCAACCCGGGCATGCAGACCCTCTCGCTCGACCAGGGCGACCCCGCCGACATCCGGCGATTCGCCACCGAGGTGACCGACCACTACCCGGACCTCAACGTGTTGGTCAACAACGCCGGGATTCAGCGGGTCGAGGACCTGACCGGTAGCAACGTCGGCTTGGCCGAACAGAGCATCGCCATCAATCTGCTGGGCCCCATCAGGCTGACGTCGGCACTGCTGCCGGCACTGCAACGCAAGCCGCACGCCACGATCCTCAACGTGACGTCCGGGTTGGCCTTCATGCCGAGCGCTCTCACCCCGACTTACTGCGCCGCCAAGGCGGCGTTGCACTCCTACACCGAATCGCTGCGGTTCCAGCTGCGCGACACCTCGGTGCAGGTGATCGAGATCATTCCGCCACACGTGCAGACCGCGCTGCAGGGCGAGCGTGGATTCGATCCCCGGGCGATGCCACTGGAGGACTACATCACCGAGACGATGACGCTGCTGCAGACGCAGCCGCAGGCCAAGGAGATCGTGGTGGAGCGCGTCAAGATGTTCCGGTTCGCCGAACGCGATGGCACCTACGACGACATTTATCGGCGTTTCAACGAGACGATCACGGCCATGCTCGGCAGTTAGGCCGCAGCAGCGCCGCACGCCTCCTAGGCGGCGAGCCCGGAAGCGGCGCTGAACACCATATGCATAGAGATGAAACTTCTTGTGAAATAAGGCAATACGACGACGCGCGCCCCTGGCCAGGTGTCCGGCGTCCTTGGCTTACCGGTTCACGATGGGACAGGATCGAGGACATGGCCGATGTCGACTTCTCGTTGTTGGACGTCCCGCGCGCGGCACCCGTCGAGGATGCCGACGCCTACTTGCGCGCGGCGATCGCCTGGCATTTCGGCGACGACACCGGTTCGCCGTTCTGGTTGCGGGTTGCCCGCACGCTGGACTTCGACCCGTTGACCGACATCGACACCTTCGCCGATCTTCGGCTGTTTCCCAACCTGATCAACGAATTACGCAATGTCCCAGTGGAGGACCTCATCCCTCGCGGTTACGCGGCCGACGGTTCCGCGGCATCGTTGCCCCAGGTCTTCGAATCCGGCGGAACCACTGGCGCCCCGAAACGCACTGTGCAGCTGCCGGATTGGGTCGCACAGGTCATCGAATGGCAAACCGAGGACTTCGCTGCGGGCGGCTTTCGGTGCGGGCAGGGCTTTCTTTGCCTGATGCCGAGCGGCCCGCACGGCGTCGGCTACTTCTCCCGGCTGGTGTCACAGCGACTCGGCGCGGTTTTCCACGCGATTGACATCGATCCCCGCTGGGTCAAGAAGATCGCCGCGCGCGGCGCTGCGGCCGAAGTGGCGGCCTACGTCGACCATGTCGTCGAGCAGGCCGTCTTCGTGTTGCAGATGCAGAACGTCGCGAACCTGCACACCACGCCGCCGCTGCTGGAGGCGATGGCCCGCGACGATCGGGTGGTCGACCTGGTCAACGACAAGATTCGGTACCTGCTGCTCAGCGGCGCGCATGTGGACGCCGACACGCTCGACCTGCTGCGCGGCATGTTCCCGGCGACGACGATCACCATGGCGTTCGGCAGCACCATGGTGCTCTCACAGGCGGTCACCAGAACCGTCGACGGCGATGTGTTCGTCTTCGACCCGCGCACCCCGTATGTGGTGTTCTGGGTGGTCGATCCCGGCACCGGGCAACGCGTGCCGTACGGGCAGCACGGGCAGGTGGTGATGAACCATGTCAGCAAGGGCATGTTCATCCCGAACAACCCGGAGCGCGACCTGGCGATCAGGAGGCCCGGGCCCGCGGGCGACCTCAGCGATTCGGTCAGCGAGGTGCGACCGGTGGCCACTTTCGAGGGCGAGACCGTCATCGAAGGCGTGTACTGAGCATGGCCAGTGAAACTGGTGCCACCGCAACCGGTTTGGTAGACCTGGATGCGCTCGGGGCGGACGGCGACTATCGAACCCGCAGACGCGAGGTCATCACCACGACCGCGGGCACCGCGGCCGCCGAGGTGAGCATGGTTCCGCCGCTCTACGTTTCGCGGACGCTGGCCGCGCAGCGCAAAGCCGCACCGCTTCCGGTCGCCCAGCGCGCGGCCGCGCTGGCCCGGGCCGCCGAGATATTTGTCGATGGTGTGATCGCCGGCCTGGATTTCGAAGCCTACGTCGGGTTGGCCGGCCGGATTTCGGGCATGCCGATCGCGGTCACCCGGGCCGCGGCGAGCGGGGTGGCCGACGCCGTCGCCGACGCTTTCGATGCGGTCCGGCCGGCTCAGCCGGCGGGGGCGAGGTTGGACTGGCGCGACGAGCGCATTCGCGCGGGCGGTGCGTTGTGGGTGCGTCGGGGCGAGGTGTTCGCCGTGCACGCGGCCGGAAACGGCCCGGGTGTGCACGGCCTCTGGCCCCAGGCGCTGGCGCTGGGCTACCGGGTCGCGGTGCGCCCGTCGCGGCGCGAGCCGCTGACGGCGCATCGGCTGGTGTGCGCGCTGCGCCAGGCCGGTTTTCGCGCCGAGGACGCCGCCTATCTGCCCACCGACCACGCCGGTGCGGACGAACTCATCCGGCGCGCCGACCTCGCGATGGTGTACGGCGGCCAGGAGGTGGTCGACAAGTACGCCGGCGATCCGGCGGTCATCGTGAACGGGCCGGGCCGCACCAAGATCGTGATCACCGCCGACCGGGACTGGCGCGACTATCTGGACCTCATCGTCGACTCGATCGCCAACCACGGCGGCATGGCATGCGTCAACACCACCGCGGTGCTCTGCGAGGGTGATCCCACGGCGCTGGCCCGAGCGATCGCCGAACGATTGGTGACCATCGAACCGCTGCCCACCGACGACGAGCGGGCGAGCCTGCCCACGCAGCCCATCGAAAAGGCGCGCGCACTCGCGAACTTCCTGGCGGCCAAGGCCGCCGGGTCAACCCCGCTGCTCGGCGCCGATCAGGTCGTCGCCGACCTGGGCGACGGTTATGCCGCGCTGCGCCCGGCCGTTCACTTGATGACCGAACCCGACGTGGACAAACTCAACCTCGAGCTGCCCTTCCCGTGTGTGTGGGTATCGGGATGGTCGCGCCTAGCCGGGTTGGGGCCGTTACGGCATTCGCTCGTCGTCACCGCTATCACCGGCGACGGGACGCTGATCGACGATCTGGTGGCCGAACCGACCGTCGCCAACGTCTACTGCGGGCACCACCCGACGTGGTTGCATGCACCGCAGATTCCACACGACGGATTTCTGGCCGACGCCCTGATGCGCAACAAAGGTTTCATCAGGGATTAGCCGGCGATACCGGTTTGCCGGTCATTCTCCGAAGCCGCCATGTGGCGACGCGACCGACGTTGCGCCAGGCCCGCTCATGCCCAGGTGGCTGGAGGCGAAGGCGACGCCCTTGTCGATCACGGCGCCGTCGTCGGCGTAGGTGTCGTGTGCGGC
>NZ_LZIF01000118.1 GCF_001667145.1 Mycobacterium sp. 852002-51971_SCH5477799-a | reverse complement strand
GGACCCCCCGCCGCCCAGCCCAGCACCCCCGGCGCCCGGCTCGAACGCGCCGGCTCCCGCGTCCGGCGCGCCCGCACCAGCGCCCGCTCCCGCACCCGGCGCGCCGGCAGAAGGGGCTACGCCCGCCGAAGCGCCCGCGCCGCCTGATCCGCGCAAGGAGCTCGCCGACCGCATCGCCGACGAGAAGAAGTGGCGCCAGAGCACGCGTCAGGGCATTCAGTTCCTCGCGCTGCAGTTCCAGGCGACGCGCTGCGACAAAGAAGACATCCTGGCCGGCAACGACGATCCCGCCCAGCCGTTGGTCACCTGCTCGACCGACCACAAGGTCGCCTACCTGCTGGGCCCGTCGATCATCAGCGGTGACCAGATCCAGGACGCCAGCGCGAGCCAGAACCAACGCGGGATCGGCTACGTCGTCGACCTCCAGTTCAAGTCCGCCGCGGCCAGCACTTGGGCCGACTTCACCGCCGCCCACATCGGCACCCAGACCGCGTTCACCCTGGACTCGCAGGTGGTCAGCGCGCCGATGATCCAGGAAGCCATTCCCGGCGGCCGGACCCAGATCAGCGGTGGCGATCCGCCGTTCACCGCCGCGACCGCCAAGCAGCTGGCCAACGTCCTCAAATATGGCTCGCTGCCGCTGTCCTTCGAGGCTTCGGAGGCCCAAACCGTCTCGGCGACACTGGGATTGACCTCGCTGCGAGCGGGCCTCGTCGCGGGAACGATCGGCTTGATCCTGGTGTTGCTGTATTCGTTGCTCTACTACCGGGTGCTGGGATTGCTCACCGCCCTGTCGCTAGCCGCTTCCGGGGCAATGATTTTCGCGATCCTGGTGATCCTGGGCCGGCAGATCAACTACACCCTGGATCTGGCGGGCATCGCGGGTCTGATCATCGGTATAGGCACCACCGCCGACTCGTTCGTCGTCTTCTTCGAGCGCATCAAAGACGAGATCCGCGAGGGCCGTTCGTTCCGATCGGCTGTGCCACGAGGGTGGGTGCGTGCCCGCAAGACGATCGTGTCGGGTAACGCCGTCACCTTCCTGGCCGCCGCGGTGCTCTACGCCCTGGCCATCGGCCAGGTGCGGGGATTCGCCTTCACGTTGGGCCTCACCACGGTCCTCGACATCGTGGTGGTGTTCCTGGTGACCTGGCCGCTGGTGTACCTGGCGTCCAAGTCCCCGACGCTGGCAAAGCCGGCCTACAACGGCCTGGGTGCCGTTCAGCGGGTCGCCCGCGAACGGCGGGTTTCGGCGCAGGTGAAGACGGGACGGGGTTAGCGCATGACTTCCTCCAAAGCCTCCAAAGACGCAACCGAGATCACCGAAGCCTCCGAGGGCGCGACCGAGTTGACCGGCAGCAGCGCCGCGGGCCTGCCGCAGCACGGCTTCCTGTCGCGGCTCTACACCGGCACCGGCGCGTTCGAGGTGGTCGGACGGCGCAGGTTGTGGTTCGGCATCAGCGGTGCCATCGTCGCAATCGCCGTCCTGAGCATCCTGTTGCGGGGCTTCACCTTCGGCATCGACTTCAACGGCGGCACGACGGTGTCGATGCCCGCCGCAGGGGCCGCCGGCACCGTGCAGACCTCGCAGGTCTCCGAGGTGTTCCACAAGGCCATCGGCAACGACCCTGAATCGGTGGTCGTCGTCGGCAACGGCGCGGGCGCGACCGTGCAGATCCGTTCGGCAACGCTGACCAACGACCAGACGACCAAACTGCGCAACGCCCTGTTCGACGCCTTCCACCCCAAAGGCGCCGACGGCAAGCCCAGCAAGCAGGCCATCAGCGACGCCGCCGTCTCCGAAACCTGGGGCGACCAGATCACCGATAAGGCGCTGATCGCGCTCGCGGTCTTCCTGGTGCTGGTCGGCGTCTACATCATGGTCCGCTACGAGCGGTACATGGCCATCTCCGCGCTGACCACGATGGTCTTCGACCTGAGCGTCACCGCCGGGGTGTACTCGCTGGTCGGTTTCGAGGTCACGCCGGCCACCGTCATCGGCCTGCTGACCATTCTGGGTTTCTCCCTGTACGACACCGTCATCGTGTTCGACAAGGTCGAGGAGAACACCCACGGCTTCCAGCACACCGCCCGGCGCACCTTCGCCGAGCAGGCCAACCTGGCGATCAACCAGACGTTCATGCGCTCCATCAACACCAGCCTGATCAGCGTCCTGCCGGTGCTGGCGCTGATGGTCGTGGCGGTGTGGCTGCTGGGCGTCGGCACGCTGAAGGATCTGGCGCTGGTGCAGCTGGTCGGCATCCTGGTCGGCACCTACTCGTCGATCTTCTTCGCCACGCCGCTGCTGGTCACCCTGCGCGAGCGCACCGAGCTGGTGCGCACCCACACCCGACGCGTCATGCGGCGCCGCAGCCCCGGCTCGGGCGCGGCGGCCGAAACCGCCGACGGCGACACCGAGACCGCCGAAGAAGCGGAAGAAACGGCGGCCGCCGCCGAGCCGCCCAAGCCCGCACCGAGCAAGCCGGCGCCGGGTGCCCGTCCGGTGCGGCCGACCGGGACCCGGCGTCCGACCGGCAAGCGGAACGTAGGCCGGCGGTAGGCCCATGGCCACCAGGCACCCCGAAACTGGGGCCGATCGTGGCGGGCTCGTCGGCCGTCGGGGGGTAGCGGGGTGGATCGGCGCCGGATTGGCGGTGGTGCTGGCGGCGGGCTTCACGCTGACCGCCTGCGCGGGTAGCGCCGCGTCCCAGGTCGACTATGTGGTCGACGGCCCGCTGTCCACCTACAACACCAACACCGTCGCCGGCGCCGCGTCGGCCGGAGCGCAGGCGTTCGCCCGCGCGCTCACCGGTTTCAGCTATCACGGGCCCGACGGGCAAATCGTCGCCGACCGCGACTTCGGCACCGTTTCGGTGGTCGGCGGCACGCCGCTGGTGCTGGACTACCAAATCGCCGACAATGCCGTCTACTCCGACGGCAAGCCGGTGACCTGCGACGACATCGTGCTCGCCTGGGCGGCTCAGTCCGGCAGGTTCCCCGACTTCCAAGCCGCCACCCAGGCCGGCTACCTCGACATCGCCAACGTCGAATGCATGCCCGGGCAGAAGAAGGCGCGGGTGTCCTTCATCCCGGACCGCGGCGTCGTCGACTACAACCAGCTGTTCACCGCGACCTCGCTGATGCCGTCGCACGTCATCGCCGACCAGCTCAACGTCGACGTGACCGCGGCCCTGCTCAGCAACAACGGGCCCCTGGTGGCCCAGATCGCGAGGCTGTGGAACACCATCTGGGACCTCAAGCCCGGCGTCGACCTCAAGCGCTTCCCGTCGTCGGGGCCGTACAAGATCGAATCCGTCCTGGACCGCGGCGCCGTGGTCCTCGTCGCCAACGACCGGTGGTGGGGGCCCAAGGCCATCACCAAGCGGGTGACCGTGTGGTCGCAGGGACCCGACATTCAGGACCGGGTCAACAACCGCAGCGTCGACGTGGTCGACGTCGCCTCGGGCTCCTCGGGGGCGCTGACCACGCCGGACAACTACGAGCGCTCCGATGGGCCGTCGAACGGCATCGAGCAGCTGATCTTCGCGCCGCGGGGTCCGCTGGCGGCGCCCAATGCCCGGCGCGCGGTCGCGCTGTGCACGCCGCGCGATTCGCTGGCCAAGGACGCGGGGACACCGATCGCCAACTCGCGCCTGGACCCGGCCACCGATGATGCGGTGTCGGCCGGCGACGGGGCGGCCGAGGCCGGCCCGTTCAGCAAGTCCGATCCGGTCGCCGCGCGCAAGGCGCTGGGCGGTGCGCCGCTGACGGTCCGGATCGGGTACCAGGGACCCAACGCGCGGCTGGCGGTCAACGTCGGCGTCATCACCAAGGCGTGCGGCGCGGCCGGCGTCACCGTCTCCGCCGTCATCCTGGACGGCTCGGGCCCCCAGGCGCTGCGGGACGGCAGGATCGACGCGTTGCTGGCCAGCACCGGGGGGGCCACCGGCAGCGGGTCGTCGGGGTCGTCGGCGTTCGATGCCTACGCCCTGCACACGGGCAACGGCAACAACCTGTCCGGGTACACCAATCCCCAGGTCGACAACGCGATCAGCGCGTTGGCCGTGTCGGCCGACGGCTCCGAACGAGCCCGGCTGCTGGCCGAAACCGCCCCGGTACTGTGGGGCGACATGCCCACCTTGCCGCTCTACCGGCAGCAGCGCACGCTGCTGAGCTCCAAGAAGATGTACGCGGTGAGCAAGAACCCGACGCGGTGGGGCGCGGGCTGGAACATGGACCGATGGGCCCTCATCCAGTGAGGCTCCGATGACTCAGTCCGGCCCGGCGCCGGTGGCCGAGTTGATCGAGTCGCTGACGCGCAAGGTGGCCGACTTTCCCAAGCCGGGGGTCCAGTTCAAGGACCTCACCCCGGTGTTCGCGGACGCGACGGCGATGACGGCGATCACCGGCGCATTGGCCGAGATCGCGTCCGGCGCGGATCTGGTGGCCGGCATCGAAGCCCGCGGGTTCCTGCTGGCCGCAGCCGTCGCCGAGCGGCTGCAGACCGGCGTCCTGGCCATTCGCAAGGCCGGAAAACTGCCCCCGCCCGTCCACGCCGAGCGCTACGACCTGGAATACGGCAGTGCGACGCTGGAAATCCCCGCGGACGGCCTTGACCTGCGCGGGCGCAACATCGCGATCATCGATGACGTGCTGGCCAGCGGTGGGACCCTGGCCGCGGCAGCCAGGCTGGTCGAGCGCGCAGGGGCCAACGTGACGGCGGCCGCGGTGGTGTTCGAACTGAGCGGGTTGCGCGGACGGGAAGTAGTCGCGCCGTTGGCGGTGCACAGCCTGACTTGCGAGTAGCGCTTAGGCATTGGAGATATCCTCGATTTCGGAGGTGACCAACGTGGCGGAGGAAAACAGCGCGGCGCAAGCGCTCGACGCGCCCACTGAAACCTCGGAGTCGCCGGCCGTCACCCAGCCGATGGAGGCTCCGGAGCCTCCAGCCGAATCCCTGAAAACGTCCAGCAGCGCGTCGCGGCGGGTCCGGGCCAGGCTGGCCCGCCGGATGACCGCGCAGCGCAGCACGCTCAACCCGGTGCTCGAACCGCTGGTGGCCGTGCACCGGGAGATCTACCCGAAGGCGAACGTGACGCTGCTGCAGCGCGCCTTCGAGGTCGCCGACGAGCGCCACGCCAGCCAGTTGCGCCACTCCGGCGATCCCTACATCACCCATCCGCTGGCCGTGGCCACCATCCTGGCCGAATTGGGCATGGACACCACCACTTTGGTGGCAGCGCTGTTGCACGACACCGTCGAGGACACCGGGTACACCCTGGACGCCTTGAGCGAGGAGTTCGGTGAAGAGGTGGGTCATCTCGTCGATGGCGTCACCAAACTGGACCGGGTGGTGCTGGGCAGCGCCGCCGAGGGCGAGACCATCCGCAAGATGATCACCGCGATGGCGCGCGATCCGCGCGTGCTGGTGATCAAGGTCGCCGACCGGTTGCACAACATGCGCACCATGCGGTTCCTGCCGCCGGAAAAGCAGGCGCGCAAAGCCCGCGAGACGCTGGAAGTCATTGCGCCCCTTGCGCATCGGCTGGGTATGGCCAGCGTCAAGTGGGAACTGGAAGACCTGTCGTTCGCGATTCTGCATCCCAAGAAGTACGAGGAGATCGTCCGGCTGGTTGCCGGGCGCGCGCCGTCGCGGGACACGTACCTGGCCAAGGTCCGCGCCGAGATCGTCAATACCCTTGGCGCGTCCAAGATCAAGGCGACGGTGGAGGGCCGGCCCAAGCACTACTGGTCGATCTACCAGAAGATGATCGTCAAGGGCCGCGACTTCGACGACATCCACGACCTGGTCGGCATCCGCATCCTGTGCGACGAGATCCGGGACTGCTATGCGGCTGTCGGCGTGGTGCATTCGCTGTGGCAGCCGATGGCGGGGCGGTTCAAGGATTACATCGCCCAGCCGCGGTACGGCGTCTATCAGTCGCTGCACACCACCGTCGTGGGTCCGGAAGGTAAGCCGCTGGAGGTGCAGATCCGCACTCGCGACATGCACCGCACCGCCGAATACGGCATCGCCGCGCACTGGCGCTACAAGGAAGCCAAGGGACGCAACGGCGTCCCGCATCCGCACGCCGCGGCCGAGATCGACGACATGGCCTGGATGCGCCAGCTGCTCGACTGGCAGCGGGAGGCCGCGGACCCGGGCGAGTTCCTCGAATCCTTGCGCTATGACCTTGCGGTACAAGAGCTCTTCGTGTTCACCCCCAAGGGCGATGTCATCACCCTGCCGAACGGTTCCACGCCGGTGGACTTCGCCTACGCGGTGCACACCGAGGTCGGCCATCGCTGCATCGGCGCCCGCGTCAACGGGCGGCTGGTGGCGCTGGAACGCAAGCTGGAAAACGGGGAAGTGGTCGAGGTTTTCACCTCCAAGGCGGCCAATGCGGGGCCGTCGCGAGACTGGCAGCAGTTCGTGGTCTCGCCACGCGCCAAGGCCAAGATCCGGCAGTGGTTCGCCAAGGAGCGCCGCGAGGAGGCGCTCGAATCCGGCAAGGATGCCATGGCCCGCGAGGTGCGCCGCGGCGGACTTCCGTTGCAGCGGTTGGTCAATGGCGAAACTCTGGCCGCAGTGGCCCGGGAGCTGCACTACACCGACGTCTCGGCGCTCTACACCGCGATCGGTGAGGGCCACGTGTCGGCCCGGCACGTCGTGCAGCGACTGCTGGCCGAACTCGGCGGTATCGACCAGGCCGAAGAGGATCTCGCCGAACGGTCCACGCCGACCACCATGTTGCGCCGCCCGCGCAGCAGCGACGACGTCGGCGTCTCGGTTCCCGGCGCGCCGGGCGTGCTGACCAAGCTGGCGAAGTGCTGCACCCCGGTGCCCGGCGACCAGATCATGGGATTCGTCACCCGGGGCGGCGGAGTGAGTGTGCACCGCACCGACTGCACCAACGCGGCCTCGCTGCAGCAGCAGGCCGAGCGCATCATCGAGGTGCATTGGGCGCCGTCGCCGTCGTCGGTGTTTCTGGTGGCCATCCAGGTCGAGGCGCTCGACCGGCACCGGTTGTTGTCGGACGTCACCCGTGTGCTGGCCGACGAGAAGGTCAACATCCTGTCCGCGTCGGTCACCACCTCCGGTGACCGGGTTGCCATCAGCCGCTTCACCTTTGAGATGGGCGACCCCAAGCATCTGGGCCATCTGCTCAACGTCGTGCGCAACGTCGAAGGCGTCTACGACGTCTACCGCGTCACGTCCGCGGCCTGAGCCCTAGCTCAGTCGCACCGAGGTGATCTTCACCGGATTGGTGGGCGCACCGCTCTGACGATTGCCGGCGATCCCGGCCCGCGCGATCTTGTCCAGGGTCTCGAGCCCGGCCGGGTCGATCGTCCCCAGCACCGTGCTCTGCGGTTCCATCTCGGAATCCTTGAAGATCAAGGCGAATTGGCTGCCGTTGGTGTTGGGCCCCTCGGTGGCCATGACGATGGTGCCGCGCGGGTACACCACCGTCGCGCGCAGCGCGGGATCGTCGGGCTTGTATTGGTCGGCGGGGTACTCGTCGGCGAATTCGTAACCGGGACCGCCCGATCCGTCCACCTCCGGGCCGCCACACAACAGCGATCCGCCGTCTTGGGAGCTGATCAATCGGGCGCATTGGGTGCCATCGAAGAACCGCTGCTTGACCAGGCTGACGAAACTGTTCACCGCGCACGGGGATTCGGAATTCGCCAGCTGGATGGCGATGTCGCCGACGTTGGTGGAGATGATGGCACCGATCCGCGGGGGAGTGGTGGGCACCCTGCCCGGCGGCGGCGGGTTCACCGGTCGAGTGACCGGGTCCGGCACCGATCGGTACTGGCAGTTGGCGCCCAGATCGGGCGGCGGCGCGAACGCGGGCAGGGGCGGCACCGTCGCTGCCGCCGGGCCGGTCGTGCCGGGGCTGGATCCGGTCCGGCCAGGAGCCGGGACCCCGGTCTGGGTGGAGGCGCCCGCGCTGTCGGCGGAACCGTGACTCTGGGCCACCAGCGCGACGACCAGCGCCGCCACCGCGGTCAGCGCCAGCGCCGATGCACCGACGATGCCGATCAGCAAACGCCGCGAATGTGTTGGGCGGCCACGCCGTAGCCGCGCATCGGATTTGCTGACCGACGGCGGAGCCGCGAGTTCCGGCGGCGACGCACCGGTGGGTGGCGGTGTCCGCGAGGTGGACCCGATCGGCCCGGCTGCCGGACTGGCCAGTGCGGCGCGGGCGGCCTCGGCGAGCTCCATCACCGACTGGTAGCGGTGTTCGAGGTCCTTGGCCATGCCGCGCGCGACGACCGCGTCCAGTCCCGGCGGCAGTCCGGGTACCCTGGCCGACGGGCGGGGCGGCGGAATGGTCAAGTGCGCGTTGAGCTGTTCTTCGAGGCTTTCACCCGGGTAGGGACGCTTTCCGGTCAGGCACTCCTGCAGGACGCACGCCAGCGAGTAGACGTCGGCGCGGTGATCCGTTGTGCCCCTGAAACGTTCGGGCGCCATATAGGCCACGGTGCCCATCGTGTGTCCGGTTTGCGTCAGGGCCGTGTCGGCGGCGCTGCGGGCGATGCCGAAGTCGATCAGGTAGACGAAATCCCGTGCCGTGGTGACCAAGATGTTCTTCGGCTTGATGTCGCGGTGGATCAATCCCGCTGCATGCGCGCTATCCAGGGCCGCGGCAACCTGTTCGACTACCGCGACTGCGCGCTCGGGGCTGAGCCTCCCGCCGTTCTCGCTGATGTAGTCGACCAGATCGCGGCCCTCGATGAGCCGCATGTCGACGTAGAGCCGGCCGTCGATTTCGCCGTAGCTGTGGATGGGCACCACATGCGGATCGTTCAGACTTGCAGCAATGCGTGCCTCGCGCCGGAACCGCTGCTGAAACTCGTGGTCCTCGGCCAGGTTTGCGGGCAGCACCTTCAGCGCGACGACCCGATCGGTGGTGGAATCGAAAGCGCGGTAGACCTGTCCCATGCCACCGCGCCCCAAGACTTCCAGCAATTGATATTGTCCGAATGACTCTCCCGCCACGCAACGACAATAAGCCGTCGGTCGTGGCCGCCGCGTGATTCTGGCGAATCCCGGTCTGCGTTGCGCCGCTGTGGATTCAGTCGAGCAGCACCGAGGTGATGGTCACCTCGGTGGCAGGTGCCCCGTCCTCACCGCCACCTGCGACGCCGGCCTTGGCGATCTTGTCCAGGGTGGCCAGCCCATCGGGCTGGATGGTGCCGAACACGGTGTATTGCGGTGGCAGCTGGGAGTCCTTGTACACCATGAAGAATTGGCTGCCGTTGGTTCCGGGGCCGGCGTTGGCCATGGCCAGCGTGCCGCGCGGATAGAGCACCGGCTCCTGCGCCTTGGGGTCGTTCGGCGGATACTGATCGGTCGGGTACTCGTTGGCGAATTGATAGCCCGGCCCGCCGGTGCCCTCGCCCTTCGGGTCGCCGCACTGCAGGACGCCCAGGCCCGGCGAGGTGGTCAGCCGGTGGCACTTGGTGTTGTCGAAGTATTTCTGGCCGATAAGGCTCGCGAAACTATTGACCGTGCAAGGGGATTCGTTGTTCGCCAGCATCAGACCGATGTGGCCCTGGTTGGTCACCATGCTGGCGCTCACCTGGGCCGGGTCGGTCGGGACCTTGCCGGTTCGCGGCGGCTTGACCTGCTTGGCCGCCGGCTCGGACGACGCTGGGTACTCACAGTTGGCGCCCACGTCAGCCGACGGCTTGAACGGCGGCAGCGGCGCGGCGGACGGCGGCGATCCGGCGGGGGTCGTCGTCTCCGGGGAGCTGCTGCTGGTGGTCGTCGACGCCGTGGTGCTCTTGTGGTCATGTTTGGTGTTGACGATCGTGATCACCACCGCCGCGATCACGGCCACGGCCACGATCGAGCCGGCCGCGATCAGCACGATTCGGCGCGTCTTGGCTTGCTTCGCGCGCCGCTCCAGCTGCCGTTCGAGCTTGCGTTTGGCGTTGGCACGTCGCTGTTCGTTGGTCGGCACGGCCGCTATGCCTCCATGGTTGGTGAGTCGGAACCTCGCTGAACCGGTGAGCTGCCAGCTCAGGCTAATGTGGGCGCCGCGACTCGTGTCAAGTGGGGCCCGTGGGAAACTGGGGACCGTGTTGATCACCGGGTTTCCCGCCGGCATGTTGCAGTGCAACTGCTACGTGCTGGCCCAGCGGCCAGGAACGGACGCCGTCATCGTGGATCCGGGGCAGCGGGCGATGGGCCCCTTGCGAAACATCCTGGACAAAAACCGGCTGACGCCGGCCGCGGTGTTGCTGACCCACGGGCACATCGACCACATGTGGTCGGCGCAGAAGGTGTCCGACACCTACGGTTGCCCGACCTACATCCATCCCGAGGACCGGTTCATGCTCACGGACCCGATCTACGGCCTGGGCCCTCGCCTGGCGCAGATGGTCGCGGGCGCTTTCTGGCGGGAGCCCAAGCAGGTCGTCGAGCTGGACCGCGACGGCGACAAGCTGGACCTGGGCAGCGTGACCGTCAACGTCGATCACAGCCCCGGGCACACCCGGGGGTCGGTGCTGTTCCGGGTCCTCGAGGCGAGCAAGGAGGGAACGGACGTCGTGTTCACCGGCGACACCCTGTTCGAGCGCTCCATCGGCCGCACGGACCTGTTCGGCGGCAGCGGGCGCGACCTGCTGACCTCGATCGTCGACAAACTCCTGGTCCTCGACGACGCGACCGTGGTGCTCCCGGGGCACGGCAACGCCACCACGATCGGCGCCGAGCGGCGCCTCAACCCGTTCCTCGAAGGCCTGTAGCCCGTGACGGAATTTTCTTCCTTTTCGGCGCCCAAAGGCGTGCCGGACTACGTCCCGCCGGACTCGGCGCAGTTCGTCGCGGTGCGCGACGGCCTGCTCGGGGCCGCCCGCCGGGCCGGCTACGGCGATATCGAGCTGCCGATCTTCGAAGACACCGCCCTGTTCGCCCGCGGCGTCGGGGAATCCACCGACGTGGTGTCCAAGGAGATGTACACCTTCGCCGACCGTGGCGATCGTTCGGTGACGCTGCGGCCCGAGGGCACCGCCGGTGTGGTGCGCGCGGTGATCGAACACGGCCTGGATCGCGGGGCGTTACCGGTCAAACTCTGTTACGCGGGGCCGTTTTTCCGCTACGAGCGTCCGCAGGCCGGCCGCTATCGCCAGCTGCAGCAGGTCGGTGTGGAGGCGATCGGCGTCGACGACCCCGCGTTGGACGCGGAGGTGATCGCGGTCGCCGACGCCGGCTTTCGCTCGCTCGGGCTGGATGGCTTCCGCCTGGAAATCACCTCGCTGGGTGATGACAGCTGCCGTCCGCAATATCGGGAACTATTGCAGGACTTCCTTTTTGCGCTCGACCTGGACGACGAAACGCGACGGCGCGCGCAGCTCAATCCGCTGCGGGTGCTCGACGACAAGCGACCCGAGGTGCGCGCCATGACGGCCGAGGCTCCCGTCCTGCTCGATCACCTGTCCGATGCGGCCAAGCAGCACTTCGATACCGTGCTGGCCCACCTGGATGCGATGGCGGTGCCCTACGTCCTCAACCCGCGTATGGTGCGCGGGCTGGACTACTACACCAAGACCACGTTCGAATTCGTGCACGACGGCCTGGGCGCGCAGTCCGGCATCGGCGGCGGCGGCCGCTACGACGGTCTGATGCGCCAGCTCGGCGGACAAGACTTGTCCGGCATCGGTTTTGGGCTCGGTGTGGACCGGACGCTGCTGGCGCTGCGCGCCGAGGGCAAGAGCGTGGGGGAGACGGCGCGCTGCGAGGTGTTCGGTGTGCCGTTGAGCGGGCAGGCAAAGTTGCGGCTGGCGGTGCTGGCCGCGCAGCTGCGCGCCGGCGGTGTGCGCGTCGACATGGCGTACGGCGACCGCGGTCTCAAAGGTGCGATGCGCGCGGCCGACCGATCCGGTGCCCGGCTCGCGCTGGTCCTGGGCGACCGCGACATCGCGTCCGGCACCGTCGGTGTGAAGGATCTGACAACGGGGGAGCAGGTCCCCGTTGCGCTGGATTCGGTTGTCGCCGAAGTGCTTTCGCGGCTGGCTCGCTAGCCTGCCCCTCGCGCTAATGCGGCAGATTGGCCAGATAGCACCGCACTCGGGTTTCGGCGTCGTTCGGGCTGACTCCCATGTCCACCAATCTCCGGACTACCTCGGCGGAGGGAATGCCAGACCCGATGTCGGTATCGATCACATGGAGGCTGGGAAACCAATTTTCCGCCCTTACCCCCGGCGGCGGTGGCTTCGCGTCGCCGCCCAGGCATTGAACGTAACCATCGACGCCAGTGTCGGCGTGAGCTGACGACGTCCCGATCAGCATGGCGATGGGCACGGCGGCCGCCGCCGCGACACACATGAAACGCATGCGGGCATTATCCCGCGTCCGCATTGTTTGACAAGCTCGAAATTCTCGGCGACGCCCGGGGGGCGCCTGAGTCACCGTCCCGGAAGCGCCTTCTAGCTTTTCTTGCTGGGAATGATGATGACGACGATCAATGTGAGGATCGAGAAAAACAGCCCGAGAATTCCCCATCCCAGCGGGTTGCGGCCCTTCATCATTGCGATCACGCCGCAGACTATTGCCGCGATAATGCTGCCGATAGCGACGAAAATCCCCTTGATGCCGCGGAGGATAAAGCCTGCCGCGACGGGGTCCGAACTCGCCAAAATCACCGAGTGCAACATGACAGGTCCTTTCGTGAGGGGCTCCGAGATAATACCCGAACGAATGCGGCGTGAAACTGCATTCCGAATAGACGCGCTCGCCCGAAACCCGGTGAAATACACCGCCTATGGCGGTCGCTGTTTTCGAAATTATCCGGCCGGATAACCACGGCGCACGGTACGGTCCAGAATTCCCAGAGTGGCCCGCAGGGCGCCCTCGGACAGGATCGGGAAGATTCCGGCTTCCCGCCATTGCGGGTCGATGTTCGACCAGTCGTAGAACGACGTGACCACGGTGGCCGACTGGTCTTCGGACGGCGCGAGCGCATAGCCGTAGACGTGGCCGAGCGGCGGCTTGATCTGGCCCAGAACCGTCCACGCGATCAGGCGATCCTGCTCGAACTCCTTGATGTCGACGGTGACATCGTATTTGCCCAATTCCGGGAAATCGTTTAATGACTCGCGGTCCATGTGAACGACGAACTGGTCACCCACGCCGCGTACCGGATCGCCGTCGGCCGCCTGCAGCATCCCGGACGAATCGATTGCGACGTGGCCCTGCGGGTCACACAGCACGGCGAAGATGGCCGGCGCCGGGGCGGCGATGGTGCGGGAAGTCTCGATGCGGTCGGTCATGTGTCCTCGCAGCCGGGTAGGGGCGATACGACCCGCAGCTTAGCCTCGATTCCGGCCTGCGTTCGCCGCGTTCGGTTGGGGATGCCGTACCCGTTGTGATAACCGAATCTATGTTCGAAGACGTGATCGCCCACCGCCGCGGCGCTTGACTAGTGCTCGAACTGATGTTCGAATAGCGGGTATGCGGTGGGCGAATCAGGCCGTCGCGGTCAATGGGAAGCCGGTCGAGGACGGGGCGCTGCCAGGGCTGCAACGCATCGGCTTCCTGCGCAGCGTGCGCTCGCCGCAGTTCGACGGGATCACCTTCCACGAGGTCGTGTGCAAGTCCGCGCTGAACAAGGTGCCGAACGCGTCGGCGTTGCCGTTCCGCTATACCGTCAACGGTTACCGCGGCTGCTCGCACGCCTGCCGGTACTGCTTCGCCCGGCCCACCCACGAATACCTGGAGTTGGACTGCGGCAACGACTTCGACACCCAGGTTGTCGTCAAGACCAACGTCGTCGAGGTGCTGCGCCGCGAGCTGCGGCGGCCATCCTGGCAGCGCGAGACCGTCGCCCTGGGCACCAACACCGATCCGTACCAGCGGGCCGAGGGACGCTACACGCTGATGCCCGGCATCATCGGCGCCCTGGCCGAGTCGGGCACGCCACTGTCGATCCTGACCAAGGGCACGCTGCTGCGCCGCGACCTGCCGCTGCTCGCGGATGCCGCGGCGCAGGTTCCGGTCTCGGTCGCGGTGTCGCTGGCCGTCGGCGACCCAGAGCTGCACAAGGACGTCGAGCCCGGTACCCCCACACCGCAGGCCCGGCTGGGCCTGATCAGCGCCATCCGCGCCGCCGGTCTGGACTGTCATGTGATGGTCGCGCCGGTGCTGCCGCACCTCACAGATTCCGTCGAGCACCTTGACGCGCTGCTCGGCCAGATCGCGGCGGCCGGTGCCAGCAGCGTCACGGTTTTCGGCCTGCATCTGCACGGTTCGACCCGGGGATGGTTCATGGGGTGGCTGGCGCGCTCGCATCCCGAGCTGGTCGGCCGCTATCGCGAACTGTACCGGCGCGGTGCCTACTTGCCGCAGGATTATCGGGCCATGTTGCGGGAACGGGTCGCACCGCTGATCGCCAAGCATCGACTGGCGGGCGATCATCGCCCCTTCTCGCAGTCGGCCCCGGTCGCGCCGGCGCCGGAACCCGTTCAGCCGACGTTGTTTTGAGCGCAACCGCGCTAGCCGACCCTGTCGGCGCGCGGCTTGGTGAGCGTGAATTCGTCGATGACGGCGACTTCACCGAACGGACCCCGCAGCGCGTAGTGCGTCGCCTTGATCGTGGTGCTACCCCCGGGCTGACCCGGGTCAACGTCGAAAGCCACGAAGCCATAAGGGTTTTCGCGGTCGCGAAACGCCGACCATGGGGCATCCTCGAGGACGTAGATGGGAGCCTTGCGTTGCAGCCCTGGGTCGAACGCGCCCACACCGGTCACCACCCGGCACCGTGGCTCGGGGAAGAACATCGCGTTGCTCGGTGCCGAGGTGCCGCCCCCGCCGATGACGAGATGCACCGTTCCCCGTGTGGCGTCGATGAGATCGTTGCGCGTGTCGACGGGTACCGGAGTGCGGGTGTCGGTCCCCAGCGTGCCGCGCAGCGGATGTGAGCGCTCGTAGTGGTGTTCGTGACCGCACACCACCAGATCGACCTGGTACTGGTCGAACAGTGGCAACCATTCCTGGCGGATGCCCAGGTCGGCGCCATTGGTCTTGTCGGCGGTGGAGATCGCCGTCTGGTGCATGCACACCACGACCCAGTCGATGTCAGGGTCTCGCCGAGCCGCCGCGAGTTCGCTTGCAAGCCAGCGTTTTTGCTCACCGCCGGAGTAGCCGTGCACATAGGAGTTGCCGCCGTCCTGGAAGGCGACGTCGTCGTTGCTCAGGCTGATCACCCGCACCGAGCCGGCGGTGAACGAGTACCACATGCCGCGGGTCTCCGGGCTCGACCCGGAGTCGGGTACCGCGAAGTAGGCCTGGTAGGCGCCGTAACCGATTGGCCCGTTGCCCAACTCGTTCTCGTGATTGCCGGCCGCCGGCATCCAGGGCCGGTATCGCGCCGAGCGGGTGTTGTTCTCGAACCAGTTCGACCAGGTGCGCACCCGGTCTTGGGCCAGGTTGGCGTAGCACAGATCGCCATTGATCAGGTTGAACAGCGGCCCCATCCGTTCGATCGCCATGGTGGTGTCGGCGGCGGCCGGCGAGCCGACGTTGTCGGTGGCGTACCTGCCGTCGGGCATCTTGGCCAGCGCCGGCGTGGACTGGTCACCGAAGCTGGTGAACCGCAGTCGGTTTCGTCCTATGGGTGCCGTGCGTACGGTGCCCTGCTCGGGTTGTGCGCCCTCGTGCAGCGCCGCGTACACGTAGTCGGTGTCGGGGGTCAGGTTGGTCAGCCGCGCATGGTTGACGCGAACCTCGGTGCCCGACTTCGCGTCCCGGTAGGTACGGGTTTCCGCGGCGACGGTGCGGCCGAAGCCGGATGTCGGCGTCCCGAGCATGACGCGCGGATTGCGGACCGCGTCGGTGGTGTGCCAGGACACCACCACTTCGGTGGCGGCGTTCTTGCCGAACTGTAGGTGCAGCCCGCCGACTGGTGGCGCGCCGTGGCGATCGGGCTGCAGCCAGGCCATCGGGCCTTGCGGACGGGATCCCAACAGCACGGCACCGCCCCCGAGGCTCACCCCCAGGGCGGCCGAGATCGCCCCGGTCGTCAGCAAGCGGCGGCGGGTCACCGGCGCTTCGGCGACACCGGCCCGTTTCGGTGCCGAATGCGGCTCATCGCTCATGCTTGCTTCATACCGGAGCCGGCCAACCGCGGGCACAGCTGCCGATAAACAACGAACCGCCGCTAACGAATCCGGTAGCGTTTTCGATATGACGAACGTGCAAAAGACAGCGAGCGCGATCTCAGCGGTGATGCTGGCAATGGCCGCGGGCGCGGTGCTCACGCCCGCGACCAGCTATGCGGATCCGCCCGGTCACCAGGTGACCTACACGGTGACGAGCCCCAACAATCTGACCGCCACCGTCAACTACGTGAATTCCGATCCGCCCAGCCAGGCGGCCTACAACGCGGACCCGTCGAAGTTCACGACCAGTGTGCAGGCCCCGCTGAGCGCGGGAACGCCGGTTACCTACACCGCCACCCTGGCCAACCCGAGCCAGACGGCGAGGATCAGCGCCAGCGGCATGCTGCACTGGCCGGATTCGGGCAACGGTCCGGCCTCGTTCCACTGCGAGATCGCCGTGGACGGCCAGGTGATCGCGCAGCAGGACGCGACCACCACCGTCACCTGCGCGGCCTAGCCCGGGTAAGCAGCCCGCGTTCGCTGATGGCGAACACCGTCTCGCCCGTCGCGACGACGCCGGTCAAACAGCTCGGTCGCGCTCACGCCGGTGTGCTCCCGGGTTCGGCGTGCGCGACGACGACGACTTCGGCGCGAGCGGCGCCGACGGCGCGGATCTTATGGCTGACCGAGGCGTCGAAATAAGCGCTGTCGCCGGCCTCGAGCGTGAATGTCTGGTCTCCGTAATCGAATTCGATGGTTCCGGCGTGCACGAACATGAATTCCTGGCCGGCATGCTCGGGATGGGGATCGTCGGCCAGCTGCTCCGTCGGGCGAATCACGAACGGCGACATCGTCTTCCCCAGCAGTGACGAGGCGAGCACCCGATAGCGCTCACCCTCGGGGGCGCTGCCGGTGGCACGCTCGACGATGATTTTCTCCTGCGCCGCGTCCTCGGAGAACAGCCGACCGACGTCGACATCGAGGGCCTTGGCGACCTTGAGGGCCACCGCGATCGAGGGTGTGCTGCGTTGGCGTTCGATCTTGGACAGGTAGCTCTTGGTCAGTCCGGTCTGCTGGGCCAGCGCCTCGAGCGTGAGGCCGCGTTGCTTGCGGACCGCGCGCAGCAGTGCGGTCATGGGCGGCCCCCTCTCATGACACAAGGTTTCCTACAGTGCTACCATTGTGTCATATCGTCGAGGGAGCGGATTATGGCCAGCACGTTCACCGATTCGAAGTCCGATCTGATGCGCAGGGCTGCCGAGCAGTTGACCGCTAACGTCGCCGTTTCGCAATTGACCACGCGCCAGAAGCTGGCTTTGACGTGTCGGGCGTTGTTCGACGCCGGGCATGACGCGGGGCTGGCCGGGCAGATCACCGCCCGCGCCGAGGCAGACGGCACCTACTACACCCAGCGGCTGGGCCTGGGGTTCGACGAGATCACCGACGACAACCTGCTTTTGGTCGACGAGGACCTCAATGTTCTCGACGGGGACGGAATCGCCAATCCCGCCAACCGATTTCACAGCTGGATCTATCGCGTCCGGCCCGACGTGCAATGCATCGTGCACACCCACGCGTTTCACGTCGCGGCGCTGTCGATGCTGGAAGTCCCGCTGATCGTCTCCCACATGGACACCACGCCGTTCTACGACGACTGCGCGTTCTTGCCGAAGTGGCCGGGCGTGCCCGTCGGCAACGAAGAGGGCGAGATCATCAGCGCCGCCCTCGGCGACAAGAAGGCTGTGCTGCTCGCGCACCACGGCCACGTCATCGCCGGTGCCAGCGTCGAGGAGGCATGTTCGTTGGGAATCCTCATCGAGCGTGCCGCCAAGCTGCAGCTGGCCGCCATGTCCGCCGGCGCGGTCAGGGAACTGCCCGAAGAGCTGGCCCGCGAAGCCCACGACTGGACGCTGTCACCGCAGCGCAGCAGGGCCAACTTCGCCTACTACGCCCGGCGCGCCCTGGCCCGGCACCCCGACGTGCTGGCCAGCTGAACCCGTTATCCGCCAACCGTAATCCGAGGAGACCTCTGTGGCGCAACCGTCTGAGCCCCCGATCCACGGCATCATCGCCTATCCGGTGACTCCGTTCTCCGAGAAGGGTATCGACACCGAAAGGCTGGCCGCGCTGGTCGAGCGGCTGGTGTCGGCCGATGTTCACGCGATCGCACCGCTGGGCAGCACGGGCGAACTGGCCTACCTCGAGGAACCCGAATTCGACACCGTCGTCGACACCACCATCGCCACCGTCGCCGGCCGTGTCCCGGCGATCGTCGGGGTGTCAGATGTGACCACCGCCAAGACAATTCGGCGCGCCCGGTACGCGCAGCAGGCCGGGGCCGACGCGGTGATGATTCTGCCGGTGTCCTACTGGAAGCTCACCGAGCGCGAGATCTTCCAGCATTACCGCAGCATCAGTGACGCCATCTCCATCCCGATCATGGCCTACAACAACCCGGCCACCAGCGGTGTCGACATGCCCCCCGAACTGTTGGTGCGCATGTTCGAAAGCATCGACAACGTCACCATGGTGAAGGAATCCACCGGCGACCTGACCCGCATGCAGCGCATCGCCGAACTGTCCGGCAATCGGCTGCCCTTCTACAACGGCAGCAACCCGCTGGTGCTCGACGCGCTGAAGGCCGGAGCGTCCGGATGGTGCACGGCCGCACCGAATTTGCGGCCGCAGCCCTGCATCGACCTGTACGAGGCGGTGCTTGCGCAAGACCTGGACACCGCGCAAAAGCTCTACGACGACCTCAACCCGCTGCTCACTTTCATCGTCGCCGGCGGGCTGGCCACCACCGTGAAGGCCGGCCTGGAGCTGCTCGATTTCCCGGTCGGCGACCCGCGCGCACCGCTGTTGCCACTCGACGAGCAGCGCCGCGCCGAGTTACAGGACCTGCTGGCCTGAAACGGCTAGCCCAAGTCGGGCGCGGAGAAGGTGTCGCACTGCTTCGGATCACCGGTCTGATAGCCGACAGTGAACCAATGCTGGCGCTGCTCGGCCGAGCCGTGGGTCCAGCTTTCGCGGTTGACATGCCCGGTTGCCTGTTTCTGGATCCGGTCGTCGCCGACCGATGCGGCAGCCGATAGCGCGTCGCGAATGTCGTCGTCGCTCAACGGATTCAGGAACGGCGTGCCGTCCTTCTGGTTGACCGTGGCGGCGTAGTGCGCCCAGACACCGGCGTAGCAGTCTGCCTGCAGCTCGGTGCGTACGCCGTTGCCGCCGGCGCCTTTGGCTCCCTGCTGGGAGCGGCCCAGGGTGCCTTGCAGTTGCTGCACGTGATGACCGTATTCGTGGGCGACGACGTACTCCTGTGCAAAAGCCCCATTGCTGGAATGCAGCTGCTTGACGAGCACATCCTGAAAGAAGCTCGTGTCGAAGTACGCCGTCTGGTCCACCGGGCAGTAGAACGGCCCTACGTCGGTGGTGGCCGGTCCGCACCCGGTGCTCACCTGGTCGCTGAACAGCCGGACGTGGGGGCGGGTGTAACCCGGCATCAGCTGATGCCACACCGCGTCCACCGAGTTGCCCGTGGCGACCACGCGGCATTGCACGTACTTGTTGGCGTCGGCGCCTGTTCTGCACTGGCTCAGATCGAAGCCCGGCGCCGAGTACCCGCCGGTGTTCGTCTGCTGGGAGTTCATGACGCGACCGGGGTCGACGCCGAAAAACAGCGCCCCGATGAGGATGAGCAGCCCGAGGCCACCACCTCCGACGGCCATTCCCATCCCGCCCCCGCCGGACGAGGATGCCGTGCTGGTGTCGATCTGCATGCCCTCGTTGAAGGTCATGACACTCTCCTAATGTTGCCGGGTCGCAAGGGAATCGGTGTACCTGCGCAGGTTGCGCAGGTAGCGTCGCAGCGCCAGGTTCAGCAGGGGGCCCACCACGACCATCGCCAGCTTCGCCGGGCCGGCCGGTTTCTGGGCCATCGTCCACGTCAGTCGGCAGCCACCGGGGATGACCTCGACCCGGTAATCCTCGGCGAATGCCGCCACGGATCGGGTCGAGCATTCGTTGAACCGAAATGCCATGTGCGTGAACGGTTCCCAGGCGAGGAATTCTTCGTTGCCGACGAGGCCGCCGCGCATCTCGACGACGCGGGTGGTCCCGACGCCGCGCGGCTCGGGGCTGGTCCAGGTCACCTTCGTGATCACCTTCGCCCACCGCGGCCAGGACTGGGCATCGGAAAGCACCTCGAACAGCTGCTCGGGCGTGATCGCCAGGTCGACGCTGTTGCTGAACCGGAAAGGTGCGGTGTCGGTGAAGCTGGTATCGACGCGTTCGCAGGGGAACATGACAATAACTTAGCCGGGGCCGTCGCTGGCCGCGGCCAGCAAGGGCACTACGACGTCGCTGATCGGCGTGGCCAGCCCGTGGACCCGGCCCTTGCGAATGATCACGCCGTTGCGGACGTCCCATTCCATCGGGCGCCGGTGTTCCGCGTCGGTGAGGATCGACGTGCTCAGGTCTTCGGCAACGTTGCCGAACATGTCGACCAACTCGTCGACCACCCCGTCGGCCAGCCGAGCGCCCTCGGCCCGCGCGACGGCCAGGCACTCGGCGACGTAGCGGCGCGACAGCGCGGCGACGTCGTCGCGGCGAAACATCCCGGACCGCCTCCGCGCCAGCGCCATCAACCCGGCCAACGCGTTGGTGAGCAGCTTGTGCCAGGCCGCGGTGATGATGTCGGGGTCGCAGTCCACCCGGCAACCGGCGCCGCGCAGCAGTTCGGCGACGGTCTCCCCGGACGGCCCGCTGGGCAGGACCAGGGCCGCCTCGGTGCGCAATCGCACCCAGCCGTCGGGGTGGGTCTCGGCCGAGTACCACACGATCCCGGGGATGACGGGCGAGCGCGGGCAGTGCGGCTGCACCTGCTCGACCTGCTCCACGCCGTTTTGCAGCACCACGACGATGGTGTGGACGTCGCACAGCCTGGCCAGCCAGCCGGCCGCCGAGTCGTTCTGGGTGGCCTTGACGGCCAGCAGCACCATGTCCACCGACCCGGTCACCTCGGTGGGATCGGTGCGCACCGGCCCGGGAACAACGATCGGATCCGATCCGTCCGGCCGCAGTTCGATGGCGTCGCGCGGGGTGCGGCCGCACATCATGACCGAATGGCCCGCCCGGTACAGCAGCGCGGCGACCGTCGTGCCGACGGCGCCGGGACCGACCAGGGCGATATTGGTAGCAGCGTCTGTGGCGATGCCACCGAAATTACCTCCTTTAGACTGGGCACTCGTTCAACCCAGGTGAAGAGGAGTGTTTTGTGCTGCGCAGTCATGCCGCGGGTTCGCTGAGGAGTAGCGACGCCGGGCAGCAGGTGACGCTGGCGGGCTGGGTGGCCCGCCGCCGCGACCACGGCGGCGTCATCTTCATCGACCTGCGCGACGCCTCCGGGATCGCCCAGGTGGTGTTTCGCGAGAACGATGTATTGGCCCAGGCGCACCGGCTGCGCGCCGAATTCTGTGTCGCCGTCACCGGTGTCGTCGAGATCCGCCCAGAGGGCAACGCCAACCCCGAAATCACCACCGGTGACATCGAGATCAACGCCACCTCGCTGACGGTGCTGGGGGAGAGCGCCCCGCTGCCGTTCCAGCTCGACGAACCCGCCGGCGAGGAGCTGCGGCTGAAGTATCGCTACCTGGACTTGCGCCGTGACGGTCCGGCCACGGCAATTCGCCTGCGCTCCAACGTGAATGCCGCCGCGCGGTCGGTGCTCGCGCAACACGATTTCGTCGAGATCGAAACCCCGACCATCACCCGCTCCACCCCGGAAGGGGCCCGCGACTTCCTGGTGCCATCCCGACTGCATCCAGGCTCGTTTTACGCCCTGCCGCAGAGCCCGCAGCTGTTCAAGCAGCTGCTCATGGTGGCCGGGATGGAGCGCTACTACCAGATCGCCCGCTGCTACCGCGACGAGGACTTCCGCGCCGACCGCCAGCCCGAGTTCACCCAGCTCGACATGGAGCTGAGCTTCGTCGACGCCGAGGACATCATCGCGATCTCCGAGGAGATCCTGGTCGCGCTGTGGGCGTTGATCGGCTACCGGATCCCGACGCCGATTCCGCGGATCAGCTACGCCGACGCGATGCGACGGTTCGGCTCCGACAAGCCCGACATGCGCTTCGGGCTCGAGCTCGTCGACTGCACAGAGTTCTTCAAAGACACCACATTTCGTGTTTTCCAGGCGCCCTATGTCGGTGCCGTGGTGATGCCCGGCGGGGCATCGCAGCCGCGGCGCACGCTGGACGGCTGGCAGGAGTGGGCCAAACAGCGCGGCCACCGCGGGCTGGCCTACGTCCTGATCGCCGACGACGGCACGCTGGGTGGTCCGGTGGCCAAGAACCTCTCCGATGCGGAACGCGATGGGCTGGCCACGCACGTCGGGGCGAAGCGGGGGGACTGCGTCTTCTTCTCGGCGGGCCCGGCCAAGCCCTCCCGCGCGCTGCTGGGGGCCGCCCGCGGCGAGATCGCCCACCGGCTGGACCTGATCGACCCCGACACCTGGGCGTTCGTCTGGGTGGTGGACCCGCCGCTGTTCGAACCCGCCGACGACGCGACCGCCGCCGGGGACGTGGCCGTCGGGTCGGGGGCGTGGACCGCCGTGCACCACGCGTTCACCTCACCCAAGCCCGGGCATGAGGACGCCATCGAGACCGACACCGGCAACGTGCTCGCCGACGCCTACGACATCGTCTGCAACGGCAACGAGATCGGCGGCGGATCGATACGTATCCACCGCCGCGACATCCAGGAGCGGGTGTTCGCGGTGATGGGCCTGGATCACGCCGAGGCCGAGGAGAAATTCGGATTCCTGTTGGAGGCCTTCACCTTTGGCGCACCCCCGCACGGTGGCATCGCGTTCGGCTGGGACCGGATCAACGCGCTGCTGTCCCGGGTCGACTCCATCCGTGAGGTCATCGCCTTCCCGAAGACCGGTGGCGGCGTCGACCCGCTCACCGAAGCGCCGGCGCCGATCACCGCCCAGCAGCGCAAGGAGTCCGGAATAGACGCCAAGCCCGAAAAGGTTCACAGGGCATGACCGATACCCCTGACGCCGAGACCGTCAACGCATTCAACAAGAGCATCATCGACGAGTTCCGCGCCAACGACGGCAAGGTCGGCGGCCAGTTCGAGGGCGCCAACCTGCTGTTGCTCCATACGACCGGCGCGAAATCCGGTGAGCCGCGGGTATCGCCGCTGGCCTATTTCCGCGTCGACGGCAAGCTCATCATCATCGGCTCCTTCGCCGGCGCCCCCGTCAGCCCGGCCTGGGTACACAACCTGCGCGCTGATCCGCAGGCGCGCGTGGAGATCGGCACCGACTCGTACGACGTCGCCGCCCACGAGCTTCCTGCCGACGAGCGGGCCGCGCTCTTCGACAAGATCACCGCCGTTGCTCCCGGCTTCGCCGAGTACCAGGCCAAGACCACCCGGGTGATTCCGCTGTTCGAGTTAAACCGGACCTAGCCGGTGGGCGGTTCGCGGCGAGCGGTGCCATCGCTGGTTCTCGCCGCCGCGCGCGCGGGCAGCAAGCGGCTGCGGGTGGTGTGGTTCAACCTGGTGCAGACCGCGGTGGCCGCGGGCCTGTCCTGGTACCTGGCTCACGACGTCCTGGATCACCCGCAGCCGTTCTTCGCGCCGATCGCCGCCGCGGTGTCGTTGTCGACCAGCAATGTGCTGCGGGCGCAACGCGCCGTTCAGATGATGATCGGGGTGACCCTGGGGATCGGTCTCGGTTCGCTGGTGCAGGGCCTACTCGGGCCCGGCGAGCTACCCATCGCGGTCGCCGCGCTGGTGGCGTTGGCCGCGGCGGTGTTCATCGGGGGCGGCTTCATCGGGCACGGGATGATGTTCGCCAACCAGACCGTGGTGTCGGCGATTCTGGTGCTTGCCCTGTACCACGGCGGCGTCGGCCTGGAACGCATCTTCGACGCGCTGATCGGCGGCGCCGTGGCCATCGTCTTCGCCGTCTTGCTGTTTCCCGCCGACCCGCTGACGGTGCTGCGCAATGCCCGCGTCGGTGTGCTCGGGGTACTGCACGACGTCCTGGCGCGCGCCGCGGACGTCGCCGCCGGACGCAAAGCCCCGCCGCCGGATTGGCCGCTGACGGCCGTCGACCGGGTGCACGAACAGCTCAGCGGGTTGCTCGAGGCGCGCACCACGGCCCGCCATGTCGTCACCATCGCGCCGCGCCGCTGGGGCCTGCGCACCACGATCGAGGCCGCAGATCACCAGGCCGTGCACGTGGCCCTGCTGGCCGGCTCGGTGCTGCAACTGGCCCGCGCGGTCTCGCCCGGCCCCGATCCCATCGCAGACGGCGGCCGCGAAGCCCTTCCGCATCCGGTGCCCAGCGTGCTGGTGGTGCTGGCGGCCGCGACCGCACTCGCCGACTCCGATCCCGCCGGCGCATGCGCGTACGCGGCGTCGGCGCGTCATCACGCCGCGGAGTTGCAGTCCGGGGCGCACGAGAAGACGCAGGTGATCCTCGCCGACGTCGTCAGCGCCTGCATCGACGACCTGCAGCGCGTCATCGACCTTCGGCACGTCTGAGCGCATCACCGCGATTCGGCCAGAAACTCCTGAACCAATTTCCGCGGCGCCTGGGTCAGCCACGCCTCGGTGATCAGATCCTCGAGATCGCGCACCGAGATCTCGGCCAGGTTGACCAACACAGCGGGATAGCCGTCGAAATGCGGGGTGGTGAAGTAGACCCCCGGCTCGTCGTCGATCAGCGCGAACTTGACGCCCTCATCGGACACCCGGACCCCGAGTATGTCGCCCTGCGGTGGCTGCGGGCCGTTGCGCTCCAGCGCCTCGCGCTCGGAGGGCCGCAGCGGCCGCTCCCAGGCCAGCAATTTCTTGCCGACCCGCCAGTCGTGCGGTGACGGCTCGGAGGTGAGCGCCAGCTCACCGACGATGCGGGCGACCTCGCCCCAGGTGGCCACAACACGATTGTGCTCCCGTGTCGGCGCCATTGCCGTCGGATTGGCAAACGGTGGGCGACGAAGGCTTCCGCGGGCTCTGCCCAGGGGTCATGCATGTGATGAGATCAGCGGTGAGGAGGACAAGCGCTTGCTAGCAGAACCAGGCGAACCGGGGGCCGGGGCCGCCCGCCGACACCGGGTGACCCACCGCACCGAGTACCGCTACTCCGACATCGTGACCAGCTCGTACGGGCGCGGGTTTCTCACGCCGCGCGACTCGCTGCGGCAGCGCTGCGTCGCGCATCAGCTGATCATCGAGCCGGCCCCGGCCGACAGCTCCACCAGCATGGACAGCTATGGCAACACCAGCTCCTATTTCCACGTGACCGAGCCGCACCGCACCCTGAAGGTGATCAGCGATTCCATCGTCGACGTCTATCCGCCCCGCCCGGATTCCCACACCTCAGCGGCCCAGCCGTGGGAGGCGGCCCGGCCCACCGAACCCAGCGCGGCCTTGGCGACCGAGTTCACGCTGGACCTGAATCCGCCGGAGATCACCGACGACGTCCGCGACTACGCGGCGCCCAGCTTCACCCCCGGGCGTCCCCTGATCGAAGTGCTGCGCGATTTGACGTCGCGCATCTTCACCGACTTCACCTACCGATCGGGGTCGACGACGATTTCCACCGGAGTCAACGAGGTTCTCGCAGCGCGCGAAGGGGTATGTCAAGACTTTGCCAGGCTGGCGATCGCCTGCCTGAGAGCCAACGGGTTGGCGGCTAGTTACGTGTCCGGATATCTGGCCACCGCCCCGCCACCCGGAAAGGATCGGATGATCGGCATCGACGCCACCCACGCCTGGGCAGCGGTGTGGACTCCGCAGCAGCCCGGTCGCTTCGAGTGGTTGGGGCTTGATCCCACCAACGACCAGATGGTCGACGAGCGCTATATCGTCGTGGGCCGGGGCCGCGACTACGCGGACGTCCCGCCGCTGCGGGGCATCATCTACACCAACTCGGAACACAGCGCGATCGACGTCGCCGTCGACGTGGTGCCCTTCGAAGGCGATGTGCTGTATGCGTGACTTCACCTGCCCCAACTGCGGGCAGCGCCTGACCTTCGAGAACTCCACCTGTCTCAATTGCGGTAGCGCGCTGGGGTTTTCGCTCGACCAGATGGCGTTGCTGGTGATCTCGGACGGCGATACCGGTGAGCACGCCGGCTTCGTGCGCGCGAGCGAGTATCAGCTGTGCGCCAATCTACTACTCGCCGAATGCAATTGGCTGGTGCCCGTCAACAACCCCCGGCTGCTGTGCCCATCGTGCGCGTTGACGATCGAACGGCCCAACGACGCCGACACCACCGGGATGGCCGAGTTCGCCAGAGCCGAGGCGGGCAAACGCAGGCTGATCGCCGAGCTACACGAGCTGAAGCTGCCGATCGTCGGGCGTGATAGGGATCCCGATTACGGGCTGGCCTTCCGGTTGCTGTCCAGCGCGCACGAGCAGGTGATGACCGGGCACGAGAACGGCGTCATCACCATCGACTTGGCCGAGGGCGACGACGCGCACCGCGAGCAGTTGCGGGTCGAGATGGACGAGCCGTACCGGACCGTGCTGGGTCACTTCCGCCACGAGATCGGGCACTACTACTACTACCGGCTGGTCGCAGGGTTCACCGATTACGTGGAGCGGTTCAACGAGCTGTTCGGCGACCACGAAGCCGACTATCAGGCGGCGCTCGATCGTCACTACAGCGAGGGCGCTCCCCAGGGCTGGCAGGAGCAGTTCGTATCGTCCTATGCCACCATGCATCCCGCCGAGGACTGGGCCGAGACGTTCGCCCACTACCTGCACATCCGTGACACGCTGGACACCTCGGCGTGGTGCGGACTGGCCCCGGCGTCGGCCACCTTCGACCGGCCCGCGTTGGGCCCCAGCGCTTTTCAGACGATCATCGACATGTGGCTGCCGCTGTCATGGTCGCTGAACATGGTGAACCGATCGATGGGCCACGACGACCTGTACCCGTTCGTGCTCCCGGCCGCGGTGCTGCAGAAGATGAAGTTCATCCACACCGTGGTCGACGAGGTGACCTCGGAGTCGCGCGGCCCCGCCTCGGTGGCCGGCTGAGTCGCTCTCGGGGCCAAAGCCCGATTCGCGGCGGCACGAACGGGAACTCTGCGACGATGTGCTTTTCGATCACAGCGGATCTGGTGGTGGGCACCGCCCTCGTCCCGGTCGCCGTGGCGACCCTGCGCGAGGTGAGGCACTGGCGCGAGGTGCCATTTGCGTTGTTGCCGACGGTGTTCGCGGTCCACCAGTTCATCGAGGCGGCCGTGTGGCCCGACGGCTTCTTCTCGCCGGGGCTGGTCCACTTGGCCACACGCGCATATGTTTTCATCGCGCTGCCGCTGCTTCCCGCGCTGGTCCCGTGGGCGATCCTGATGCTGGAACCGCGCGGTGCCCGGCTGCGGGTGGCGCCGTTCGCGGTGCTGGGCACCGTCGTGTCGGCCTATCTGGCTGTCGTCGTGCTCACCGAACCGGTCGAAGTGACGAAGGGCCCCCATGCGCTGCAATACCAGATCGGCGTTCACGGCGGCTACGTGTGGGCGGTGCTCTACGTCATCGCCGTCATCGGCCCGGCACTGTTGTCGGGCTATCGCTCCATCGTGGTGTTCGGGTTCGCCAACCTGGTGGGGCTCATCGTGGTCGCCGTCCTGTACGTGCACGCCTTCGCGTCACTGTGGTGTATCTACGCCGCCGCGCTGTCGGTCCTGGCACTGGTGCACATGGTGCGGCGACGGCGACTGCCCGATCCGCACCGCTACCACGGCCTCACCGCGGACCACGCGGCATCGAACGTGTGAGAGATGATGGCAGAGAACGAAACTAGGCCGGCATCACGCGTCGTTCGTCGGGACCCCAAATCGGTTGCATACCACCGGGCAACGCCAGCTGGGTAGTGGTGATGACTTCTGCCAGGTCGCGCAGTTCGCCGTGCACCGACGCGAGCAGCTCCGCCAACTCGGCACGCCGGCCGTCGTCGCTGACCCGTTCGAGCTCGGCGGGGTGGGACCGCCGCAACATCGTGCCGATCTCGTCGACCAACCGTTCCGGGCGCGTCGATCCCGACGAGCCGGGCAGGTCCTTGAGATTGATCCGCAGCCGCTCCAGCTGGTACAGCAGCGACCGCGGGTTCTGCGCGTCGAACAGCATGAGCTCGGCCATGGCGGCCACGCTGATCTTGCCCACGGTGCGGCGCCGGTAGATGACCGAGGACTCGCACGCCACCAGGGTGGATTCGATGACGGTCTGTTCGGCCGCGGCGTTGCGGACGACGGTGAGTGTGGCCTGCAGCAGCGCCGTCAGCCACAGCGCGCGTTCGATCCGTTTGCCGATGTCCATCATCGTCCAGCCCACGTCGCGCACCATCGACTCGTTGGCCACTCCCGAAAGAGTCAGCATGGCCGCCAGCGTCTGGGTCTGGGCTCCGGTGAGCAAGGCGTCGGCCTCCGAAAGTGATTGCGGCGGATCGCTTTCCAGCGCCAACGCACGCTCCACCGCGGCAAGCACCATCCAGGTGTCGTTGGACATCTGGTCGCGCACCGCCCGCGCGGCCAGTGCCAACCCCTCCACCGACTGGACCAGAGAGCCGGGCCGGTGCGGATCGACGGTGAGTGACCACAGCGTGGAAGGGGCAACGGCGATCATCTCGGCGTGGTCACCGTCGCCGTCGGCCGTTCCGGTGATTCGCCCCAGCGCGGTCATCAGCACCGGCACGCACTCGCTCTCCTCGCTGTGCTGGTGGTGGCGGTAGACGTGGAACCGATCGCGCGCGACGATCAGCAGCCGCGCCATGCTTTCCGCGCGCTCACCGTAGCGGCCGATCCAGAACAGGTCGGACAGGACGCGCGGGGAGCTGACGCCCCAGGTGCCCGCGGCCGTCTTCGCCGGCGGCTCCGGCGCCGGAAGACTGATCGCCTCGGCCCGCGCCCGCTCGGTGGGCCGCACCCAGACATCTTTTGCCGCAATTGTTTTCAGTGTATACGCGCCGGCTCCGGGGGTCACCACGTAACCGATGCCGCCGATCATCGGCGCGTAGCCGCCGCGCTGGGCAACGGTGAACAACCGGATGCCGACGCCCGCCGAGGACAACACGCCGGCATGGTCGGTCGGCACGGACGAGAATTGCGGCAGCTCCTGGCCGATCCACTGCCACGGCATCTGCTCGATGCGGGCCGCTAAGTCCGTCAGCTGGTGAGACGAAAGTGCCGGTCCGACAAGGGTTTTCTCGCCGATGGTGGACTTCATCAATAACGAAGGCAGATTCGCCAGCAGGTGTGAGCGTTCGCTCGCGATGCCGCCCCAATACATTTCGGTGGTGGGCAGCTGCAGCGTTTCCGACAGCAGGTGCTCGGCCATCGGGGGCAGGAAACGCAGCAGCCCAGGGTTTTCCAGGATGCCGCTGCCCAGCGTGTTGACCACGGTCACGGTCCCGCGGCGCTGCGCCTCCACCAGTCCGGCCACCCCGAGCCGGGAGTCGGCGCGCAGATCCAGCGGGTCCGTGTAGTCTGCGTCGACCCGGCGCAGGACGACGTCGACGCGCTTCAAGGTGCCCAGCGAGCGCATCCACAACATGCCGTCGCGCACCACCAGGTCGGCGCTTTCCACCATCGGGAAACCCAGCAGGGTGGCCAGATAGGCCTGGTCGAATGCGGTCTCCGAGTAGCTACCCGGGGACAGCACCACCACCACGGGATCCTGGGCGTCATCGGGTGCGGCGTCGATCAGCGCCAGTCGCAGCGCCTGCGCGAACGGTGTCGCCGGGCGCGGCGCGATTCGCTCGTAGAGGTCGGGAAGCGAGTGCGCGACCACGCGCCGGTCGGCCAGCGCGTACCCGGCCCCCGAGGGCGCCTGGGTGTGGTCGCCGTTGACGACGAAAGTGCTGTCCGGGCGCCGGCTGACATCGCAGGCGTGCATGAAAAGCTGGTGGCGCCCGGGGATTTCGATTCCATTGGCCGCGCGCACGTACCCGGGATGGCCGAACAGCAGCTCGGGGGGAAGGACCCCTTCGGTGAGCAGGCTGCGCGGCCCGTACAGGTCGGCCAGCACGGCGTCGAGAACCCGCGACCGTTGCAGCAGGCCGGTCTCGAGCACCTCCCAGTCGGCCGCGGACAGCACGATCGGCAGCGTGTCCAGCTGCCAGGGCCTGGGCTCCTGGCCGCGACCGTCGAGCTCGACGTCGGTGTAGGTGATGCCATCGTTGTCGATGAGGTCGTGCACCACCGAGCGCAGCCGGTCCAGCCCGGCGCGGCCCCGCTCCGCCATGGCGTCGGCCAGCTCGCCCCATGCCGGTCGTACGTTGCCGTCCCGGTCGAGGAATTCGTCATAGCCGCTTGCCGGACCGTGCCGCAGATCGAAGAGCGCCTCCTGGGCCCGCGCGGCGCGGTATCCGGCCAGCAGGCGATCCGCGTCATAGCGCACGGTGCCGGGCCCTGATGGTGCACCGGTGGCGAATGTCATTTGCGGGCCGGCCTGGTAACCCGACTGAGGCAGCGGGGCCGGCTCAGTTGACGGCGGCAGTCAGGGGACTCACGGCGCGACCGATCCGCCGGACAGCCGGCGGTAGGTGTAGACCTGGATCAACAGCGCTACCGGGGCGGCGACGACGAGCCCGACCAGGCAGAGAAGGGCACCGACCAGCACGATCGCGAACTGCACCAGCCACGACAGCAAGGTGCTGCCGATGTCGGAGCGGACCGTGGTGAAGCTTGCCTTCAGCGCCTCGATCGGGGGCAGGTCGCGATCCGTCGCGAAGGCGATGGTGAATAGCGCGAAGAAGCTGAAGACCGCAACCGCCAACAGCGCCACCAAGTTGAAGAGAATCGTCGGCGGGATCAGCGACACCGCGTCCAGGGCCGCGCTGATCACGCTGAGCAGTGCCGCGGCCAGCAGCGCGTTGCCGAAGTGGCGCGGCTTGAAGAAGGAACTGACGGTCACCGGCCGGGCGTCGGCTATGTCGAGGGCGCCCGACAGGAACGCCGCCTGGACGAAAATGGTGTAGACGAAAATCACGATCTGCAGGACGATCGCGCCGACGCCGCCCACGCTCCCCGCAAACGATGCGCCATAGTTTCCGTCGGCGTTGCTCGTCGTCGCGTCGCCCCCGCCCAACAGCACGAAGACCAGGGCGTAAAGGATCAGCCCGACCACGGCGTACACCAGCAACGCAACGATCAGCGGCACGGCGTTCTTACCGAACTTGTTGAACGCCCAGGAGAAGGCTTCGCTGATGCTGAACCGTTGCGGGCCGCCGTAGCCCGGCGGCGGGTAGCCGGGCTGTTGGGGTGGACCGTAACCCGGTGGTGGCCCATATCCGGGGGGCGGCGCGGAGCCGGGTGGTGGCCCGTATCCGGGCGGCGGCGCGGAGCCGGGAGGTGGCCCGTATCCGGGGGGCGGGTAACCGGAGGGCTCAGGATTGCCTTGCGGGCCGATCGGATTGCCGGGGTACTCCGGGGGTTGGCTCATGGCCGCTCCTACGTCGTCGACGTTCTGGGCATGCGTCGCAGAACTTAACAAGTATCCGACGGGCTTGCAGACCCCGCCATATGAGTCGCCGCCGTGTCGCGGCTTCGTGGTATGCCTGAAGCCGTGTCCGACGGTCTGTTTGACCTGCCCGGCCCGTCGCAGTCAAGCGATCACGGGCTGGGCGTGTCGGGCGGCGCACCGCTGGCGGTCCGGATGCGTCCGGCATCGCTGGACGAGGTGGTCGGGCAGGACCATCTGTTGGCGCCCGGATCCCCGCTGCGCCGCCTGGTCGAGGGTTCGGGCGTGGCGTCGGCCATCCTGTACGGCCCGCCCGGCAGCGGTAAGACGACGCTTGCCGCGCTGATCTCGCAGGCGACCGGCCGCCGGTTCGAGGCGCTGTCGGCCCTGTCGGCCGGCGTCAAAGACGTTCGGGCCGTGATCGACACCGCGCGCCGGGCGCTGCTGTCCGGGGAGCAGACGGTGCTGTTCATCGACGAGGTACATCGGTTCTCCAAGACCCAGCAGGACGCGCTGTTGTCCGCGGTGGAGAACCGGGTGGTGCTCCTCGTGGCGGCAACCACGGAGAACCCGAGCTTCTCGGTGGTGGCGCCGCTGTTGTCGCGCTCGCTGATCCTGCAGCTGCGGCCGCTGAGCGCCGACGACATCCGCACCGTGGTGCGGCGCGCGATCGAGGACCCGCGCGGGCTGGGCGGTCAGGTCACCGTCGCGCCCGAGGCCGTCGACCTGGTGGTGCGGCTGGCCGCCGGCGACGCCCGCCGCGCGTTGACCGCGCTGGAGGTCGCCGCCGAGGCGGTCGAGCCCGACGGCGAGCTGACCGTCGCAGCCGTTGAGCAGTCCCTGGACGAGGCCGCGGTGCGCTACGACCGCGACGGCGACCAGCACTACGACGTCATCAGCGCCTTCATCAAGTCGATCCGCGGCTCGGACGTCGACGCCGCGCTGCACTACCTGGCCCGCATGCTGGTCGCCGGCGAGGACCCCCGGTTCGTCGCGCGCCGGCTGATGATCCTGGCCAGCGAGGACATCGGCATGGCCGACCCGGCCGCGCTGCAGCTCGCGGTTGCGGCCGCACAGACGGTGGCGCTGATCGGCATGCCCGAGGCGCAGCTCACCCTGGCGCACTGCACGATCTATCTGGCCAGCGCGCCGAAGTCGAACGCGGTTACCACGGCGCTGGGTGCGGCGATGGCCGACATCAGGGCCGGCAAAGCCGGACTGGTTCCGCCGCATCTGCGCGACGGGCACTATTCGGGCGCGGCGGGGCTGGGCAACGCACAGGGCTACCAGTACTCCCACGACCACCCGGATGGCGTTGTCGCGCAACAATATCCACCCGACGAACTGGTCGGTGTCGACTACTACCGGCCCACCGGCCGCGGCGGCGAACGCGAAATGGCCGGCCGGCTGGACCGGCTGCGCGCGATCATCCGCAACAAGAGGAAACCGTCATGAAAACCTTCACCGACGAAGAGATGCGCCGGCTGCTGCCCACCGCCAAGGCCTACAGCGTCGTCATCCTCAAGCGCGGCCCGAGGTTCGTCGACGAGTCGTCAGTCGGCGTCATCTGGGAGCACGGCCGGCGCAATTTCGGGCTGCGCGACGACGGCGTGCTCGCCGTGGTCCTGCCGGTCAGCGACGAATCCGACGTCTGCGGCATCGGGGTGTTCGCGGCGACGGTCGAGGACACCACGGCCATCATGGCCGACGACCCCGGGGTCGCCGCGGGGGTCTTCACCTACGAGGTGCACGCCTGCCGCGGATTCCCCGGCGACGCGCTGCGCTGACGCGCTAGACCAGCTCGGGCACCCGAAGGTGCGCGATCGCCAGCTCGAACTCGGCGACGTCGATCACTTCGGCGCCCAGGTCACGCACCCGCCTGCTGCGCAGTTCGCTGGCGCGGTCGCGGTTGCGGGCCATCGCTTCCATGGAGTCGAACGTGGAGCAGCTCACGGCGCGGCGACAGGCGGGGTGGTCGACCATCAGGCTGGCGCTGCAGAAACCGTCGAGATTCTCCATCTCGGGCAGCACCGCCATCCGGTAGAACTCCAGCGACCGGTTCAGCTGGTCGGGGACCACTTTGAGCCAGGTGGCCCGCACACACGCCCCAGCGCGGGAGGGGTGGTCGCGGTGCAGCAACGGGATGTCCCATTCCTCGACGCGCGCGCTGCCGTCGAACATCAGCGCGGCACGGTCCCGGATCGGTGCGACATGCTCGGCGCTGCGGCGCATCGCGTCGATGGTTTCCCACGCGCTGGTGGCGATGCAGGTGCCGGATTGCCGGTCGACCAACAGCGACAGCCCCACACACCCATCGATTTCGGTGAGGGCGGGCATGACGACATCGCGAACATGCGCAATACCTATGTCGACGGACAGGGGTTGCGCCTGGATGGTGGTGGAGCGTGCGTACACGGTCGGCCCCTCCTGTGTCGGGGCGGCGCCCCGGCGGCGCCACCGGTCCCACCCGCTACCTTCCTCCTGCCGATTAGTCGCCGCAACGCTTTCGGCAAGCTTCTTCGCTGCCCTGAACTCTGTGGCAGCGCTCACAATGCATTGGCTGGCCTCAAGGCTCGCGCCGTAGGCTTGGCCGGGTGCATACCGATTTGTTGGACGTGGACACCTCGCGCCGCCGAATCGTCGATCTGACCGAGGCGGTGCGCGGGTTCTGCTTTTCGCGGGGGGACGGCCTGTGCAACGTGTTCGTTCCGCACGCCACGGCCGGGGTGGCCATCATCGAGACGGGTGCCGGTTCCGACGACGACCTGGTCGACGCGCTGGAGCGCCTGCTGCCGCGCGACGATCGTTACCGGCATTCGCACGGCTCCGCGGGCCACGGCGCCGACCATGTGATGCCGGCGCTCGTCGCGCCGTCGGTGACGGTTCCGGTGTCGGCCGGTGAGCCAATGCTGGGCACGTGGCAGAGCATCGTCCTGGTCGACCTGAACCGGGACAACCCGCAACGCTCGGTCCGGCTGAGCTTTCTGGAGGGTTAGCGCCTCGGTGCCCGTCGCGCCGGGGCAGGTACTGTGAGCGGTCGAAATGCGTCGTTAGACGGGCTTCCCATGCGCCGGCGAATAGGCTGGGATGCAGACGTCGAAGTAACAGGAAGAAGCGGACTCCGAAAGTGCAGACACACGAGATCAGGAAACGGTTTCTTGATCATTTCGTGGAGGCGGGGCACACCGAGGTGCCGAGCGCATCGGTGATACTGGACGACCCCAACCTGTTGTTCGTCAACGCCGGCATGGTCCAGTTCGTGCCCTACTTCCTGGGTGCGCGGACCCCCGAATACTCGACCGCCACCAGCATCCAGAAGTGCATCCGCACCCCGGATATCGACGAGGTCGGTATCACCACCCGGCACAACACGTTCTTTCAGATGGCCGGCAACTTCTCGTTCGGCGACTACTTCAAGCGTCGGGCCATCGAACTCGCGTGGAGCCTGCTGACCAACAGCGTCGAGCAGGGCGGCTACGGCCTCGATCCCGAACGCATCTGGACGACAGTCTTTTTCGACGACGACGAGGCCGTGCGGCTGTGGCAGGAAATCGCCGGGCTGCCGGAGGACCGCATCCAGCGCCGCGGCATGGAAGACAACTACTGGTCGATGGGCATCCCCGGCCCGTGCGGCCCGTCCTCGGAGATCTACTACGACCGCGGGCCGGAGTTCGGCGTCGAGGGCGGCCCGATCGCCAACGAGGACCGCTACATCGAGATCTGGAACCTCGTGTTCATGCAGAACGAACGCGGCGAGGGCACCGGCAAGGCCGACTTCGAGATCCTGGGGCCGTTGCCGCGCAAGAACATTGACACCGGCATGGGGGTGGAGCGGGTCGCTTTCATCCTGCAGGGCGTGCACAACGTGTACGAGACCGACCTGTTGCGGCCCGTCATCGACACCGCGGCAGCGCGGGCACCGCGTGGGTACGACGTAGGCAACCACGAAGACGACGTGCGCTACCGGGTCATCGCCGACCACAGTCGCACCGCGGCCATTCTGATCGGCGACGGCGTCACACCCGGCAATGATGGCCGGGGCTACGTGCTGCGCCGGTTGCTGCGCCGGGTGATTCGCTCGGCCAAGCTGCTCGACATCGAGGGACCCATCGTCGGTGACCTGATGGCCACCGTGCGCGACGCGATGGGCCCGTCGTATCCCGAACTGGTCGCCGATTTCGACCGCATCCGGCGGATCGCCGTCGCCGAGGAAACCGCATTCAATCGCACACTGACGGCGGGTTCGAAGCTGTTCGACGAGGTGGCCGGCACTACCAAAGCCTCTGGCGCGAAAGGGATTTCGGGCTCGGATGCTTTCACCTTGCACGACACGTACGGCTTCCCCATCGAGCTCACGCTGGAGATGGCGTCCGAGGCCGGCCTGCGGGTGGACGAAGTCGGCTTCCGGGAATTGATGGCCGAGCAGCGCCGCCGCGCCAAGGCCGATGCCGCCGCGCGTAAGCACGCACACGCCGACCTGACCGCCTACCGCGAACTGGTGGACGCCGGGCCCACCGAGTTCACCGGCTTCGACGAACTGACCTCCGAGGCAAAGATTCTGGGCATCTTCGTCGACGGCAAGCGGGTTCCGGTGGTCGCCCACGGCGCCGAAGGGGCGGACCGGGTTGAACTCGTGCTCGACCGCACTCCGTTGTACGCCGAGGCCGGCGGCCAAATTGCCGACGAGGGCTCCATCAGTGGGACGGGTGCCGGACAGAGCGCCCGCGCCGCGGTCACCGATGTGCAGAAAATTGCCAAAACCCTGTGGGTACATCGGGTTAACGTCGAGTCCGGTGAATTCGTGGAGGGCGATACCGTCGTCGCCGCGGTCGACCCGCAGTGGCGCCGCGGCGCCACCCAGGGGCACTCGGGCACCCACATGGTGCATGCGGCGCTGCGACAGGTATTGGGCCCCAACGCCGTTCAGGCTGGATCGCTGAACCGGCCGGGCTACCTGCGGTTCGACTTCAACTGGCAGGGTCCGCTGTCCGAGGGACAGCGCACCGAGGTCGAAGAGGTGACGAACCAGGCCGTGCAGGCCGACTTCGAGGTGCACACGTTCACCGAGCAGTTGGACAAGGCCAAGGCGATGGGCGCGATGGCCATGTTCGGCGAGGCCTACCCCGACGAGGTTCGGGTGGTGGAGATCGGCGGCCCGTTTTCGCTGGAGCTCTGCGGGGGCACTCACGTGCACAACTCGGCTCAGATCGGCCCGGTGACGATCCTGGGCGAATCCTCGGTCGGCTCCGGCGTGCGCCGGGTGGAGGCCTACGTCGGGCTCGAGTCGTTCCGGCACCTGGCCAAGGAACGCGCGCTGATGGCGGGACTGGCGTCGTCGCTGAAGGTGCCGTCCCACGAGGTGCCCGCCCGGGTGGCCAACCTGGTCGAGCGGCTCAAGGCGGCGGAGAAGGAACTCGAACGCGCCCGGCTGGCCGGGGCGCGGGCCGCCGCGACCAACGCCGCGGCCGGCGCGGAGCGTATCGGTAACGTCCGGGTGGTGGCGCAGCGGATGTCGGGCGGGATGACGGCGGCCGATCTGCGCTCCCTGGTCGGGGATATTCGCGGCAAGCTGGGCAGCGATCCCGCGGTGGTCGCGCTGATCGCCGAGGGCGAAGGCGGGTCGGTGCCGTATGCGGTCGCCGCCAACCCGGCCGCCCAAGATCTCGGCCTTCGCGCCAACGACCTGGTCAAGCAGCTCGCCGCGACCGTCGACGGACGTGGCGGCGGCAAGGCTGACCTGGCGCAGGGTTCGGGTAAGGACCCGGCAGCCATCGACGTGGCGCTCGACGCGATACGTGCCGAGATCGCCGCGATAGCGCGGGTCGATTGAGTGGTCTTGACACAGCACCGCTTGCCTGACCGGCCCGGCGATCCGCAGCAGGATCCCGGGCGGGGGCGACGGCTAGGCATCGACGTCGGCAGCGTCCGCATCGGCGTGGCCTGCAGCGATCCCGACGCCATCCTGGCCACCCCGGTCGAAACCGTCCGCCGCGACCGCAACGGCAAACATCTGCGGCGACTGGCCGCGCTGGCCGCCGAATACGAGGCCGTCGAGGTGGTGGTCGGGCTGCCGCGCACGCTGGCCGATCGCACCGGCCCGTCGGCCCTCGACGCGATCGAGGTGGCCGACGCGTTGGCTCAGCGGATTGCGCCCACTCCGGTGCGGCTGGCCGACGAGCGGTTGACCACCGTGGCCGCGCAGCGATCGCTGCGCGCGGCGGGGGTGCGGGCCAAGGAACAGCGTGCTGTGATCGATCAGGCGGCGGCGGTGGCGATCCTGCAGAGCTGGCTGGATCAGCGCCGCACGGCGGTGGCGGGGGAGCTCAGCGATGGTTGACAGCGCACGGCGGGAACGGGCCGAGCCCGAGGCGGTGGGCGCGCCGTCCCGGCGCAGGTCGAGCCGCGTCGCCCGCAACCAGGCGAAGCGGGGCCGTCGGCGGCGCTTCGCCGCAAAGATCGCGCTCGCGGTGTTCGTCGTGGTGGTGGTCGCCGGCGTCTTCATGGGCGGCAAGCTGTGGCACGCCCTGTTTGGGCTCGGCGACGACTACAGCGGCAGCGGCAAGCGGGACCTGGTGATTCAGGTACAGGCCGGTGACTCCACCACCAACATCGGCGAGACGCTGCAAAAAGAGCAGGTCATCAAGACGGTGCGGGCGTTCGTCAACGCCGCGCACGGCAACAGCGCCATCAACTCGATTCAGCCCGGCTTCTACCGGATGCGCACCGAAATCCCGGCGGCCAACGCCGTCGCGCGGTTGACCGACCCGAATAGCCGGGTGGGCCGGCTGGTCATCCCGGAAGGCCGTCAGCTCGACGACACCACCGACATGAAGACCAATGTGGTGACGCCCGGAATCCTGACGCTGATCTCGCGAGCCACCTGCGTGGACCTCGACGGTGACACCCGTTGCGTCCGGGCGCAGGACCTGCGCGCGGCCGCGACCAACAGCTCTCCCTTGGCGTTGGCAGTGCCGCCATGGGCCACCGAACCCGTCGGCGAGCTCGGCAGGGACCACCGCCGGATCGAGGGTTTGATCGCGCCCGGCACGTTCAACATCGACCCATCCGCTTCGCCTGAGGCCATCCTGGCCACCCTGATCGGGGCCGGAGCCGAGGAGTACCTGAAGTCCGGGCTGGTGGACACCGCCCAGGCCATGGGCCTGTCGCCCTACGACATCCTGGTGGTGGCGTCACTGGTGCAGCAGGAGTCCAACTCCCAGGACTTCGCAAAGGTCGCGCAGGTCATTTACAACCGCCTACACGCCCACCACACGCTCGAGTTCGACTCGACGGTCAACTACCCGCTGGATCGCCGCGAGGTGGCTACCAGCGACGCCGACCGGGCCCAGAAGACGCCGTGGAACACCTACGTGTCCCAGGGCTTGCCCGCCACCGCCATCTGTTCGCCCGGCACCGACGCGCTGCGCGCCGCCGAGCACCCTGAGCCCGGCGACTGGCTGTATTTCGTCACCATCGACGCTCAGGGGACGACGCTGTTCACCCGCGACTATCAACAACACCTGGCCAACATCGAGCTGGCTAAGCACAACGGTGTCCTCGACAGCACACCCCGCTAGCGCGGGCCCGCGCAGGGCGGCCGTGCTCGGTAAGCCAATCGCCCATTCGAAATCCCCGCAGTTGCACCTGGCCGCCTACCGCGCGCTCGGTCTAACCGATTGGACCTACGAGCGCATCGAGTGCGACGCCGACCAGCTGCCGGGCGTGGTCGGCGGATTCGGCCCCGAATGGGCCGGGGTGTCGGTGACGATGCCGGGCAAGTTCGCCGCCCTGCGATTCGCCGACGAGCGCACCGACCGCGCGCAGCGGGTGGGCTCGGCCAACACCCTGGTGCGCACGCCGACCGGCTGGCGGGCCGACAACACCGACATCGACGGGGTCGCGGGGGCGCTCGCGTCAACAGGGCGGACCTCTGGATGGGCGCTCGTCTGTGGATCGGGCGGCACCGCGCCGGCCGCCGTCGCCGGGCTGGTCCAACTGGGCGTCGCCGGCATCACCGTGGTGGCCCGCAATCCCGACAAGGCGGCCCGGTTGGTGGACCTGGGCACGCAGCTGGGCGTGTCGAGCCGGTTCTGCGACCTGGACGGCGACGGGCTGGCCGACGAGGTGGCGGCCGCGGAGGTGCTGGTCAGCACCATCCCGGCGGACGTGGCCGAACGCTACGTCGGCACCTTCGCGCGCATCGGTGTGCTGCTGGACGCCGTCTACGATCCGTGGCCCACGCCGTTGGCCGCCGCGGTCAGCGGCGCGGGTGGCCGGGTGGTCAGCGGTCTGCAGATGCTGCTGCACCAGGCTTTCGCGCAGGTGGAGCAGTTCACCGGGCTGCCCGCGCCGCGCGAGGCCATGACTTGCGCGGTGGCTCCCCCGGATTAGCCTGCCGCGCATGGGAATTGCGGCGGCGTGTCTGGTGGTGGCCTGGTTGGCGGCGCTGAGTTGCTACGACATCCGCGAACGGCGCTTGCCCAACGCGCTGACGCTGACCGGCGCCGCGGCGGTCCTGGCCGTCGCGACGGTGGCTGGCCGCGGGTCGGCCGCACTGGCCGGAACCGGGGCCTTGACCGCGGTCTACCTGGCGGTGCACTGCGCTGTGCCGCGCGGAATGGGCGCCGGTGACGTCAAGCTGGCTCTCGGTCTGGGCGCACTGACCGGTTGCTTCGGGGTCGGCGTGTGGTTTCTGGCGGCGGTGGGGGCGCCGTTGCTGACCGCGGTGATCGGGGCGGTCGGCCGGCTTCGCGGCGGTGCCGACGGCGCGGCCGCGGTGCCGCACGGGCCGTCGATGTGTCTGGCCAGCGCGGCGGGCGTGGGGCTGGCGCTGTTTTGACGCCCTCAGTTCGGCACGGCGGTGGAGCGCAGCAGCGGCAACAACTGGTCGCCCAACCTGACCGTCTCGGACTTGTACGGGGTGTCCGACAACACGAAATGGCTGACCCCGAGGTCGGCATATTTGCGCAACGCGTCGGCGACTTCGACGGCCGAGCCGACCAGCCACGTCGTGCCGGCGCCTTCCCCGCCGTACTTGCTCGGCGTCGTATACAGGCAGGAATCGAGCACCTCCCCGCGCCCGGCAAGGTCGTTGAGACGCCGCTGCCCCTCGGACCCCGCCGGGTCGTGCAGCAGCAGCATGGTCGGCGTGCCGGCCAGTTTGGCGACCTTCGCCTCGGCGTCGCGCCAGGCCTGCTCGGACGTGTCGCGCACGAGCGTGGTCACCCGAAGGCCGAATTCCAGCGGCGAGTGTTCGCGACCGAGCTTGTCGGACAACGACTTCAGCCTGTCGATGCGTTCGGCGATCCCGTCCAGTGACTCGCCCCAGAACAGTTGGACGTCGGCGTCGGTCGCGGCGACCTGCTCGGCGGTCGCCGATGCCCCGCCGAAGTAGAGCTTCGGGAACCGGCCGCCGGCCGCACCGAGCGGACGCGGCCGCAGCGTCGAGCGTTCGACGCGGTAGAACTCGCCGCGGAAGGTGACGTCGTCCTCGCTCCACAACCGGCGCACCAGCCGGATGAATTCGCGGGTGCGATCGTAGCGGCGTGTCTTGTCGACTTCGGCGTCGCCATACGCGGCCAGGTCATCGGCACCGCTCACGATGTTGATCAACAGCCGGCCGTCGTTGAGCCGATCCAGGGTCGCCGCCGCACTGGCGAAATGCGCCGGATGCCAGTAACCGGGGCGGACCGCCACCAGCGGGGCGAAGTTGGTGGTGCGCGCGGCGATTGCGGTCGCGACGGTGAACGTGTCCGGCCGCCCCCAGCCGGTGCCGATCAGCGCGCCTTCCCAGCCGTGTTGCTCGGCCCGCAGCGCCAGGTCGACCGAATAGTCGAGGCTTCCCCAGCCGTCGACGGTATCGTCGCCTCGATGGCCCGGCTCGACGGTATTCGGTATGTACCAGAGAAATTGCCCCACCAGGCAACATGGTGGCACATGACCGCGAAGGCGCGGCGCGGCTTCGCGGCCTATCCCATGGTCATCGCAAGAATCAGCGCGGATGAATCTGCGGGCGCGCCGTCCACGGTGCGGACCTGCCGCAGAGCAGTTTCTTCTGACCCGGGCCGCGCGCGGGCCCACTATCGCCGCGGGCTGCGCGAATCGGCTTTTCGGAAGTCGACATGGGAAGATGGGACCCGTGTTGCGTTGGATCACTGCTGGGGAGTCGCATGGCCGCGCGCTGGTGGCCGTGCTCGAAGGCATGGTCGCCGGTGTGGAGATCACCTCGCTCGACATTGCCGAACAGCTGGCCCGCCGCCGCCTCGGTTACGGTCGCGGCGCGCGGATGGCGTTCGAGCGTGACGCGGTGAGCGTGCTGGCCGGGGTGCGTCACGGCGTCACCCTGGGCGGGCCCATCGCCGTCGAGATCGGCAATACCGAATGGCCGAAGTGGGAGACCGTGATGGCCGCCGATCCGGTCGACCCGGCCGAGTTGGCGGACACCGCGCGCAATGCCCCGCTGACCCGGCCGCGGCCCGGCCACGCCGACTACGCGGGCATGCTCAAGTACGGCTTCGACGACGCCCGGCCGGTGCTGGAGCGGGCGAGCGCCCGCGAGACCGCGGCCCGCGTCGCGGCGGCCACCATCGCCCGCTCGTTCCTGCGTCAGGCGCTCGGCGTCGAGGTGCTCTCGCACGTGATCGCGATCGGCCCGTCGGCGCCCTACGAGGGCCCGCCGCCGGGCCCGGGCGACCTGCCCGCGATCGACGCCAGCCCGGTGCGGGCCTTCGACAAGGCGGCCGAGGAGGCGATGATCGCCGAGATCGAAGCCGCCAAGAAGGACGGCGACACCCTCGGCGGGGTGGTCGAGGTGGTGGTCGTGGGCCTGCCCGTCGGGCTGGGCTCGTTCACCAGCGGCGACAACCGCCTCGACAGCCAGCTCGCCGCGGCCGTCATGGGCATCCAGGCGATCAAGGGCGTCGAGATCGGCGACGGTTTCGAGACGGCGCGCCGCCGCGGCAGCCGCGCCCACGACGAGATGTATCCCGGGCCCGACGGCGTGGTCCGCTCGACCAACCGCGCGGGCGGCCTGGAAGGCGGCATGACGAACGGCCAGCCGCTGCGGGTGCGCGCCGCGATGAAGCCCATCTCCACGGTGCCGCGGGCGCTGGCCACCGTCGACATGGCGACCGGCGACGAGGCCGTCGCGATCCATCAGCGCTCGGACGTGTGCGCGGTGCCGGCCGCCGGCGTGGTGGTCGAGGCCATGGTGGCGCTGGTGCTGGCCCGGGCGGCGCTGCAGAAGTTCGGCGGCGATTCGCTGGCCGAAACCCGCCGCAACGTCGAGGCTTATCGACAGGCGGTCGCCGAGCGGGAGTCGCCGGCCGCGCGGGGTACCGCGTAATGGCGCCCAAAGCGGTCCTGGTGGGTCTGCCGGGGTCGGGCAAGTCCACCATCGGCCGGCGTCTGTCCAAGGCGCTGGGCGTCGAATTCCTGGACACCGATGTGGCCATCGAGCAGCAGACCGGGCGCCGCATCGCCGAGATCTTCGCCACCGACGGCGAGCCGGAATTCCGCCGCATCGAGGAAGGCGTGGTGCGCGCCGCGCTGGCCGACCACGACGGCGTGGTGTCACTCGGGGGCGGCGCGGTCACCAGCCCGGGGGTTCGGGCCGCGCTCGCCGGTCACACCGTCATCTATCTGGAGATCAGCGCCACCGAAGGCGTGCGGCGCACCGGCGGCAACACCGTGCGCCCGCTGCTGGCCGGACCCGATCGCGCCGACAAGTACCGCGCGCTGCTGGCCGAGCGCAGCCCGCTGTACCGGCGCGCGGCGACCATCCGCGTCGACACCAACCGGCGCAACCCCGGTGCGGTGGTCCGCTACATCGTGTCGCGGTTGCAGGCCCCCGCCGGGGCCGCGACATGACAGCGCCGGCGACGATGCGTCGCGAAGCGATGAGGAGTGGCGCCGTATGACCCCGCCCGGTGATCCGGTCACCATCGAGGTGGCCGTCGACCCGCCCTACCCGGTGATCATCGGCACCGGCTTGCTGGGCGAGCTGGACGAACTTCTCTGTGGCCGGCACAAGGTCGCCATCGTGCATCAACCGGTGCTGGCGGAGACCGCCGAGGTGATCCGAAGCCGGTTGGCGGACAAGGGTGTAGACGCGCACCGCATCGAAATCCCGGATGCCGAGGAGGGCAAGGACCTGCCGGTGGTGGGCTTCTTGTGGGAAGTCCTGGGCCGCATCGGGATTGGGCGCAAAGACGCACTGGTCAGTCTGGGCGGCGGAGCGGCCACCGACGTCGCCGGGTTCGCGGCGGCCACGTGGCTGCGCGGCGTCGACATCGTACACGTGCCCACCACGCTGCTCGGCATGGTCGACGCGGCCATCGGTGGCAAGACCGGGATCAACACCGACGCGGGCAAGAACCTGGTCGGGTCGTTCCATCAGCCGCACGCCGTTCTGGTCGACCTGTCAACACTGCAGACGTTGCCGGCCAACGAACTAGTCGCGGGGATGGCCGAAATCGTCAAGGCGGGATTCATCGCCGATCCGGTGATTCTGGACCTCATCGAGGCCGATCCGCGGGCCGCGGTCGACCCGTCGGGTGACGTGCTGGCGGAGCTGATCCGCCGGGCGATCGCCGTCAAGGCGGAGGTTGTCGCCGCCGACGAGAAGGAGTCGGAGCTGCGCGAAATCCTCAACTACGGACACACTTTGGGGCATGCGATCGAGCGTCGCGAGCGCTACCAGTGGCGGCACGGCGCCGCGGTGTCGGTGGGTTTGGTCTTCGCCGCCGAGCTGGCCCGGCTGGCCGGCCGCCTCGACGATGCCACCGCGCAGCGGCACCGCAGCATCCTGTCCGCGCTCGGCCTGCCGGTCAGCTACGACGCCGACGCGTTGCCGCAGTTACTGGAATACATGTCGGGAGACAAGAAGTCGCGGGCCGGGGTGCTGCGGTTCGTGGTCCTCGACGGCCTGGGCAAGCCGGGCCGGATGGCCGGCCCCGACCCTTCGTTGTTGGCGGCGGCCTATGCCGGACTCGCGGAGGAGGCTTCGTGACCACCACGGTGAACGTCATCAACGGCCCGAACCTGGGCCGGCTGGGCGTGCGCGAGCCGGACGTGTACGGCGACACGACGCACGATCAACTGGCCGCGCTGATCGAACGGGAGGCCGACGCGCTCGGACTCAAAGCCGTTGTGCGACAGAGTGATAACGAAGCGGAGCTGCTGGACTGGATCCATTCGGCCGCCGATGCGGGCGAACCGGTGATCCTCAACGCCGGGGGGCTCACCCACACATCCGTGGCGCTGCGCGACGCGTGCGCGGAGTTGAGTGCCCCCCTCATCGAGGTGCACATCTCCAATGTCCATGCGCGCGAAGAGTTTCGGCGGCACTCCTACCTCAGCCCGGTCGCGACCGGCGTGATCGTCGGGCTGGGGGTGCAGGGCTATCTGCTCGCCCTGCGCTACCTGGCCGGGGAGCCCGGCTCCGACAGCTAGCCCTTGTCGTGCTCCGTGCTGGGCCTGGCGTGCTCGTCGCCGGTGCGGATCACCTCGGTCTTCGGGTCGTCTCCGGGCTTGGCGATCGTTTCGGTCGGCGATTCGGTGGTGGACACCTTGTCGGTGGGCGCCTCGCGCTCGGCTGTGGCGACCGACGCGGTGCGCGCCTCGGTGTGGGCACCGGACCCCTGCGTGGGAATCTCGCCAGTGGGCGCGTCGTCGGCGCGCACCGCGGAGAACACGTCGGTGTCGGCCCGCTCGTCGTCAGTGCCGGGCCGGCGCGCCGGGGGATTGCGATCCACCCGCCAGCGCCCGAAGGCCACGCCGATGATCGCTGGCACGAAGACGATCAGCGCGGTGAAGGCCGCGAACGTCGTCAACTCGTTGAGCAGCCCCCCGGTGTACAGGCCGCTGTAGAAGGTCGCGATCAGCCAGGTGATGGCGCCGCTGAGCACGCCGGCCACCAGGCCGGCCAACAGCCAGGTCATCGCCAGGTCGCCGCGGCGATCCGGATCGGGGTTGGCGATGGCGTCGGCCCGGCCGTCGCGAATCCCCCAGATGATCACGCCGATGATGAACAGAAGCAGCAGCGCCACGCTGAACAGCGTCGCCTGCGTCTGCCACGCGTTGATCAGCGCACCCTGGAACAATCGGACCACGACCATCGTCGCGGCGTAGACCAATCCGCGCAGCATCCACTTACTCATGGCCCCAAAGCGTAGCGAGTACCGTCAAGACTCGTGACACATTCACAGCGTCGAGGCAGACTCAGAGCGCGACTTGAGGCCAGCGGATTGGATGCGCTGCTGGTCACGGACCTGGTGAACGTTCGCTACCTCTCCGGGTTCACCGGGTCCAACGGCGCGTTGCTGGTGTTCGCCGACGATCGCGGCCCCGTGCTGGCCACCGATGGGCGGTACCGAACCCAGGCCGCCGAGCAGGCACCGGACCTCGAAGTCGCAATCGAACGGGCGCTGGGACGCTACCTGGCCGCACAGGCCGCCGAGGCGGGTGTGCAGAAGCTGGGCTTCGAAAGCAACGTGGTGACCGTCGACGGATTCGACTCCCTGACCCGCGAGCTGGACGAGCGCAAGTCGTCCACCGAGCTGGTCAAGGCGGCCGGAACCGTCGAAGCGCTGCGCGAGGTCAAAGACGCCGGCGAGGTCGCGCTGCTGCGGCTGGCCTGCGAGGCGGCCGACGCGGCACTGACCGACCTGGTTGCGCATGGCGGCCTGCGGCCCGGCCGGACCGAACGCGAGGTCAGCCGCGAGCTGGAGGCCCTGATGCTGGACCACGGCGCCGACGCGATCTCGTTCGAGACCATCGTGGCCGCGGGGCCGAATTCGGCGATCCCGCATCACCGACCCACCGACGCGGCGCTGGCCGGCGGCGATTTCGTCAAGATCGACTTCGGTGCGCTGGTCGGCGGTTACCACTCCGACATGACCCGCACCTTCGTGCTCGGCAAGGCGGCCGACTGGCAGCTGGAGATCTACCAGCTGGTCGCCGACTCGCAGCGAGCCGGCCGGGAGGCGCTGCACGCCGGCGCCGGCCTGCGCGAGGTGGACGCCGCGGCCCGCCAGGTGATCGCCGACGCCGGCTATGGCGAGCAGTTCAGCCACAGTCTGGGCCACGGCGTCGGTCTGGAAATCCACGAAGCGCCCGGCATCGGCGCCACGTCCACCGGTACGTTGCTGGCCGAATCCGTGGTGACCGTGGAACCCGGCGTCTACCTGCCCGGCCGCGGCGGGGTGCGCATCGAGGACACGCTGGTGGTGCCCGACGAGGCCGGCGGCAAGCCCCCGGAACTGCTGACCAACTTCCCCAAGGAGCTGACGGTTCTGGCGTAAGCCCCAGGGGTTGTGCGTCGCCGGCCGACCCGGCCCGGGGGGCGAGGTCGCGGACCGCTCTAAACTGGCCGACAAGTCACAGACAGTGTCCGCAGACGACTGTCCAACGTCCGAGGAGATATACCGAACCGTGGCAAGCACTGCCGATTTCAAGAACGGACTGGTGCTGGTGATCGACGGCCAGCTCTGGCAGATCGTCGAGTTCCAGCACGTCAAACCCGGCAAGGGCCCGGCCTTCGTGCGGACCAAGCTGAAGAACGTGCTCTCCGGCAAGGTCGTCGACAAGACCTACAACGCCGGGGTCAAGGTGGAGACGGCCACCGTCGACCGGCGCGACGCCACCTACCTGTACCGCGACGGCTCGGACTTCGTGTTCATGGACAGCCAGGATTACGAGCAGCACCCGCTGCCCGAGTCGCTGGTCGGCGACGCCGCCCGGTTCCTGCTGGAGGGCCTACCGGTGCAGGTGGCTTTTCACAATGGGTCACCGCTGTACCTCGAGCTTCCGGTATCGGTCGAAATGGAGGTCACCCACACCGAGCCGGGGCTGCAGGGCGACCGGTCCAGCGCCGGCACCAAGCCGGCCACCGTGGAGACCGGCGCCGAGATCCAGGTGCCGCTGTTCATCAACACCGGCGACAAGCTGAAGGTGGACACGCGCGACGGCAGCTACTTGGGGCGCATCAACGCGTGAGTAGACCCGTGAGGGGACGCCACCAGGCCCGCAAGCGCGCCGTCGACCTGCTGTTCGAAGCCGAGGCCCGCGGATTGAGCCCGGCGGAGGTCGTCGACGTCCGCACCGGGCTCGCACAAACGAACCCCGAAATAGCGCCGCTGCAGCCGTACACGGCCACGGCGGCGCGCGGCGTCAGCGAACACGCCGCGCACATCGACGACTTGATCAGCTCGCATCTGCAGGGCTGGACGCTGGACAGGTTGCCCGCAGTGGACCGCGCCATCCTGCGGGTCGCGGTCTGGGAGCTGCTCTACGCCGAGGACGTGCCGGAGCCGGTCGCCGTCGACGAGGCCGTCCAGCTGGCCAAGGAGCTGTCCACCGACGACTCGCCGGGCTTCGTCAACGGGGTCCTCGGCCACATCATGCTGGTGACGCCGCAGATCAGGGCCGCCGCCCGGGCGGTTCGGGGCGCGGTGGGTTCCGACACGACACCGGAGGGCCACGGACCGCAGCCATGACCCGGTTGGAGCTGCGCCTGCTCGTGGCGGCCGTCCTGGCCGCGACGGTGGTGCTGGGTGCGGTGATCTGCGCCGCCTTTCGCCTGACCATCGTCGCCTCGGTGCTCTCGATCTACGCGCTCGCCGTGGGCGCCTGGCTGTATCACTGCGTCGAACGGGTGGTCGTCGCGCGCCGCATCAGCACGGTGCGCTCGGCGGCCAAGCCGCTGCAGCCGCTGCTGCCGGTGATGGCCGCGATCATGGGACTGACGCAGGGCGTGGTCAGGTCCCTCACCGATGTCACCGAGTTGCCGGCCCGCCGTTGGGAGCTGCCGATGCTGCGGTGGACGGACGGCGCCCGGGGGCGAAGGCGCGTAATAGAGGGTGACGTGGAAAGCGACGACGAGGCGGATTGATCGAGCTGCGGTGAAATGACCACGGGGGTGGCGCGGCGGGTTGACAATACGAGCGGCACGTCAGCGGCGGCGGATCCGAGAAGAACAGGTGAGTCATGATTCGATACAGCACCCAGCCGCGACGACTTCGAGTGTCCGCACTGGCGGCCGTGGCCAACCCGTCCTACGCCCGGGTCGACACGTGGAACCTGCTCGACGACGCCTGCCGTCACCTGGCCGAGGTGGACCTCGCCGGTCTGGACAAGGCCCACGACGTGGCGCGGGTGAAACGGCTGATGGATCGCATCGCCGCATACGAGCGGTACTGGCTGTACCCCGGTGCGTCGAATCTGGCGATCTTCCGCGCGCACCTGGAGAGCCTGTCCACCGTGCGGCTCACCGAAGAGGTCTCCTTGGCCGTGCGATTGCTGAGTGAATACGGTGACCGCGCAGGGCTTTTCGACACCTCGTCGCCGCTGGATGACCAGGAGCTGGTCGCACAGGCCAAGCAGCAGCACTTCTACACCGTGCTGCTCGCCGACGACGCCCCGAGCACGGCGCCGGACAGCCTTGCCGAGTGCTTGCGCACGCTGCGCAGCCCCTCCGACGACGTGCAGTTCGAAATCTTGGTGGTTCCCAGCGTCGAGGACGCCATCACCGCGGTCGCACTCAACGGCGAGATCCAGGCCGCGATCATTCGCGACGACCTACCGCTTCGGTCGCGCGACCGGCTGCCGCTGATGAACACGTTGCTCGGGCCCAACGAGGACGCGAACGGCGTCATCCCCGATCGCGCCAACGACTGGGTGGAGTGCGGCGAGTGGATCAGGGAGCTGCGCCCCCACATCGACCTCTATCTGCTGACCGACGAGTCGATCGCCGCCGGCGATGACGCCGAGCCCGACGTCTACGACCGGACGTTCTACCGGCTCAACGACGTCACCGACCTGCACAGCACGGTGCTCGCCGGGCTGCGAAACCGTTATGCCACACCGTTTTTCGACGCATTGCGGGCGTATGCCGCGGCGCCCGTCGGCCAATTCCACGCCCTGCCCGTCGCGCGCGGGGCCAGCATCTTCAACTCCAGGTCGCTGCAGGACATGGGGGAGTTCTACGGCCGCAACATCTTCATGGCGGAAACCTCCACCACCTCCGGTGGCCTCGACTCGCTGCTGGACCCGCACGGCAACATCAAGAAGGCGATGGACAAGGCCGCGAAGACGTGGAACGCCGACCACACCTACTTCGTCACCAACGGGACGTCGACCGCCAACAAGATCGTGGTGCAATCGCTGACGCGACCCGGCGACATCGTGCTGATCGACCGCAACTGCCACAAGTCGCACCACTACGGGCTGGTGCTGGCCGGCGCCTACCCGCTGTATCTGGACGCGTATCCGCTGCCGCAGTTCGCGATCTATGGCGCGGTGTCGCTGCGCACCATCAAGCAGACACTGCTGGATCTGGAAGCGGCCGGTCAGCTGCACCGGGTGCGCATGCTTCTGCTGACCAACTGCACGTTCGACGGTGTCGTCTACAACCCCCTGCAGGTCATGCTGGAGGTGCTGGCGATCAAGCCCGACATCTGCTTTTTGTGGGACGAGGCGTGGTATGCGTTCGCCACGGCCGTGCCATGGGCCCGGCAGCGGACCGCGATGGTGTCTGCCGAGCGTCTCGAGCAGATGCTGGCATCGCCGGAATACGTTGCGGAATACCGGAAATGGGCCGCGTCCATGGCCGGGGTCGACCGGTCGGAGTGGGTCGAGCGCAAGCTGATGCCCGACCCGGCCACCGCGCGGGTGCGCGTGTATGCGACGCACTCCACGCACAAATCGCTGTCGGCGTTGCGGCAGGCGTCGATGATCCACGTACGCGATCAGGACTTCAACGCGCTGACCCGCGATTCGTTCGGTGAGGCGTTTCTGACCCACACCTCGACGTCACCGAACCAGCAGCTGCTGGCGTCCCTGGACCTGGCCCGGCGCCAGGTCGACATCGAAGGCTTCCAACTGGTCCGGCAGGTCTACGACATGGCGCTGGTCTTCCGGCATCGGGTGCGTAAAGACCGGCTGATCAGCAGGTGGTTTCGGATTCTCGACGAATCGGACCTGGTGCCCGAGGACTTCCGGGAGTCCGCGGTCAGCTCGACCGCTTCGATCAGGCAGGGCGCCCTGGCCGAGTGGAACGAGGCGTGGCGATCCGACCAGTTCGTGCTGGATCCCACGCGTGTCACGCTTTTCGTCGGCACGACCGGAATGAACGGCTACGACTTCCGCGAGAAAATTTTGATGGAGCGATTCGGCATCCAGATCAACAAAACGTCGATCAACAGCGTGCTGCTGATCTTCACGATCGGTGTCACTTGGTCGAGCGTGCACTACCTGCTCGACGTGTTGCGAAGGGTGGCAATCGATTTCGACCGCATCGAGAAGGCGGCCAGCGTCGCCGACCGGGAGTTGCAGCAGCGTCATGTGGAGGAGATCACCGAGGATCTGCCGCATCTGCCCGACTTCAGTGAGTTCGACGTCGCCTTCAAACCCGTCGATGAGTGCAAGTTCGGCGACATGCGTTCGGCCTTTTATTCGGGATACGAAGAATCCGATCGAGAGCATGTGCTGATCGGCACCGCCGGACGGCGGCTGGCCGAGGGCAAGACCCTGGTGTCGACGACGTTCGTGGTGCCTTACCCGCCGGGATTTCCGGTGCTGGTGCCTGGCCAGGTGGTCTCCAAGGAGATCGTGTACTTCATGGCCCAGCTCGACGTCAAGGAAATCCACGGCTACAACCCCGATCTCGGGCTGTCGGTCTTCACCGAGGCGGCGCTGGCCCGGATGGAAGCGCAACGCAACGCCGCGATGGCGGCGGTGGGTTCGGTGACCGCGGCTTTCGAGCTTCCCTCGGACGCGTCCGGAACCAACGGGGCACGCGCCAACGGTGTCGACGACGCCCCAGCGGTGCCGTCGGCCGCCGACAGCTGAGCGACTAACCGGTCGTCGGTGTCGGGCTCGGGCCGCACGTGGTGCGGGCGGAGGTGTGCGGTCCACCCGGCGTCCAGTCGGCGATGCCATGCCGGATCCCCTGAAGCAGTGCGTCGCGGCCCGCGGGAGCCGTCTGGTTGCAGCTCGAACTGAGGGTGTTGAACGGGCTCGGGTCGGCACCGGCGGGGGTCGCTCCCAGGGCAGCGCAACCGAGAATGACCGCCACGCCGACCAGTAGTCGGGTGATCGCACGGTCGTTACGACGCACAGGGCGTGCAATACCAGGCATGACGACGTCAGCCTAGGACGCGGCCGCTGAGAGGGCGCTGAGAACGCGCTGAGCTCGATGTTTTCAGCCCGGCGGCGGGGTTGCAGAATTGACGACGTGCGCATATCCGGTATCCGGCCGTTCCGGCGAAGCGGGCGAGCGCGTTCGTGGCACCTCGCGCAGCTGGGCATTTCGGCCCGCTCGGCGGCCGCGTCGGCAATCGTCGTGCTGTGCGCGCTCAGCGTGGCCGGCGCGGGGTTGGACGCGGTTTTGTACCGCAAGTTGTTGGCGGGCGTCGACTACGCCGCCGCCGAAAGGGTCCACGACATCACCAAGGCGCTGCAGTCCGGTTCGCTCGACGACCTCGACAACGCGTTGCTGCATACCGATCAGCGCGTGGTCGCAACACAATTGATCGGTCCGGATGGCACCGTGGTGAAGCGATCCGGCTCGGCGCCGAAAACGCCGCTGGTCCCGGCGAATCAGTTCGACTTCAACCTGCGTCGCGGCCTACCCGACGACGCGGTCGCCGGTGACGATATGCGTGTCAGTGGTCAAAAGGTCGCGACCCCATCGGGGGTGTACACGGTGCTGGTGGGGGGAGGCAGCGAGGCGGTCGAGGCGACCGCGCGGACGCTGGCGATCCTGTTGGCCTGCAGCGCGCCCGTGATCGTCGCGGTCGCGGCCGGGGCAACCTACTGGCTGGTGCGACGGTCGCTGCAGTCGGTCGACGCCATCCGAACCCGGGTGGCCGACATCTCGACCTCGGATCTGGCCGAGCGGGTGCCGGTGCCGGACAGCCACGACGAAATCGCGGCCCTGGCCGTCACCATGAACGAGATGCTCTCGCGCCTGGAAGCGGGTCACCGTGCGCAGCAGCGCTTTGTCGGCGACGCGTCACACGAATTACGCAGCCCGCTGACCACCATCATCTCCGGGTTGGAAGTGGCCGAGGCACATCCCGATCTGCTCGACGCCGAACTGGCGATCAACACCTTGCTGCCCGAGGCGCGGCGCATGCATACCTTGATCGAAGATCTGCTGCTGCTGGCCCGCGCCGACGAGCAGACGCTGCTGCGGCGCAAAGAGCAGGTGGCGCTCGATGAGCTCGCTCAGGCCGAAGTCGACCGCGCGCGGCGTGACACGCGATGCGTGATCCACACCGAGATCCGGCCGGTGCGCCTGCAAGCCGACCCGGTGGCCATGTCGCGGATGATCCGTAACCTCATCGAAAATGCTGTCCGCCATGCGGTTTCGTGTGCCGCCATCGAAGTCGGCGGCCAGGACGGAACGGCGACGCTCGCCGTCAGCGATGACGGCCCCGGAATCGCCCCGGCCGACCGGAGCCGGGTATTCGAACGTTTCGTGCGCCTGGATACCGATCGGGCCCGCGCCGGGGGAGGGGCCGGGCTGGGCCTGGCAATCGTCGCCGAGGTCGTTGCCGCGCACGGGGGCGTGGTCACCATCGACGACCCGCCCTGTGGTGGAACAAAAATGATCGTGACGCTGCCCGTGTCTCAGGACAGCAGTCGGTAACCGACGCCCCGAATGGTCTCGATGGTGTTGGTACCGAAAGGAACATCGATCTTGCGCCGCAGATATCCCACGTAGACCTCGACCACGTTGTCGGGGCCGTGGTGGTGCGCGTCCCAGACGTTCTGCAATATCTCGGCCTTGGTCACCACCACGTCCTTGTTGCGCATCAGGAATTCGAGCACCCCGTATTCGCGCGGAGTCAGCGCGATCGGGGTCGAGCCCCGTTTCACCGTGTGCCGGGCGGGGTCCAGGGCCAGCGTCCCCGCTTTCATCACCACCGGCCGCGCCGGGGCGCCGCGACGAATCAGTGCCCGCAGCCGAGCAACCAGCACGCGGAACGAGAACGGCTTCGTCAGATAGTCATCCGCTCCCAGGTCGAAGGCGTCGGTTTCGTCGTATTCACCGTCCTTGGCGGTCAGCATGAGCACCGGTGTCCACACCTTGTGCGACCGCATCCGGCGCAGCACCTCATAACCGCTGAGCCCCGGCAACATGATGTCGAGAACGACTACGTCGAAAGCGTTTTCGGTGGCCTCGCGCAGGCCGTCGACACCGTTGCCGACGGCCACGACGACGAAGCCCTCCGCCTTGAGCCCCCTGGCCACGGTGGCGGACAGCCGCGGTTCATCCTCAACGAGCAGGACGCGCATGTTTCCAAGCTACGTCGAGGGCCGGACGTACCCTCAATCGGGCGGCGGTCAGCGTCCGTCCCGGTCTGGTTGCTCGACTTCGTTACCCGGATAATCTTGTGCCTCATCATCTTTGGGTTCGCCGGGGTGGCGGCCCGGGCGCTGCGGTATGACCACGACCAGCACCGCGATCAGCGCCGCGAGCACCGCCGAGGCGAGCGGGCGACTCCACGCCAGGCCGCCGTCGGCCACGGGCTTGTCGATGAAGTCACCGACGGTCGCGCCCAGCGGCCTGGTGAGGATGAACGCCACCCAGAACAGGGTGACGCGGGAAATGGACGTCCAGAAGTACAGGGCCGCGACCACCGCCAGGCCGACCGCGAAAACCAGCGCGCCGCGTTCGTACCCGAAATCGCGTGTGTCGGCCAGCCAATCGCCGAGGGCGGTGCCCAGCGTCTGCGAGAACGTGATGGTCGCCCAGTAGAAAGCCTCGACTTTGGGCGTCGAGACGGTGCTGACCGACACGGTGCCCTGCGACCATCGCCACAGCCCCAGGGTGGCCAGCAGGCACGCCAGCAGCAGCAGCGATCCGCCCGTGTACCCGATGCCCAGCGATCGGTCCGCGAAATCGGCCAGCACGGTGCCGAACGTCGTCGAGGCCACGATCGTCGCCCAGTAGAGGACCGCATGAAATCGCTTGGCGAGGATCTGCGCCGCAACCAGCGCCACCAGCGCGACGCCGAAGATCGCGACCCCGGCGGCGTAACCCCAATTCAGCGTCATCGTGACGGTGTCGCCGCCGGTCTCGCCCAACGTCGTCGCCAAGACCTTGATGACCCAGAATCCCAGGGTGACCGCCGGCACCTTGGTCAGCGCGTGCTTCGAAACGTCCGTCATGCACGCCATCATCCTTCGTCGAGGGCCAATCCGGGAATCGTCGGGTTCGGTGGCCTGGCAGGTTCTGCTCACCGGGATCGCAAAGCCGACGCGTTCGCGCAGGTGGCGCAATACCGCGGCGGGTGGCGGTTTTCGCTGGTCGGGCCCGAACGCGGCCCGGCGCAATGCGCCCGGCCGCCGTCGCGGGGCCTGATCGGCGACCCGCAAAACCGCCCTGAGCTGCGTTAGCGTGACCCCCGTGGCGCAACCAGTACCGATCGCAGGACCCAGGGCCGACCGTGCCCGCCGGGTCGCCGATGTGCTGCGCCAGCAGATCCACGCCGACGCCTACTCGGGTGGCCTGCCCGCGGAACTGGACCTGGCCGCCGAATTCTCCGTATCGCGCAACACCATTCGCGAGGCGCTGACCGTCCTCAAGCACGAGGGGCTGATCGACCGCGGACCCAAGGTCGGCACGCACGTCGCGCAGCGCAAGTACGATCACGGGCTCGACGCGCTGCTGGGTCTGAAGGAGACATTCAAGGATCTCGGTGAGGTCCGCAACGAGGTGCGCGCCGCGATGCCGGTCACCGCGCCGCCGTCGGTGGCCCGCCGGCTGCGGCTGCAACCGGGCCAGCAGGCGGTGTTCGTCGAACGGCTGCGCTACCTGGGCGACCTACCGCTGAGCCTGGATCTCACCTACCTCGCCCCAAAGCTGGGCCGCGAGGTGCTGAACCATCCGCTGGAGACCAACGATCTGTTCGCGCTCATCGAAAAGGTGAGCGGGCAACGGCTGGGCTCGGCGGCGCTGGCACTGGAGGCCATTCCCGCCGACGCGCACTCGGCGGCCACCCTGCAGGTGCCCGACGGTGCTGCGCTGCTGATGCTCGAGCGGCTCACCAGCCTCGCGGACGGCACCCCCGTCGACCTCGAGTACATCCGGATGCGGGGCGATCGAATCACCATGCGGGGCAAACTTATTAGAGCCGAGCCGATGAGGAGCAACCCATGACGTTGATCAACAACAACCGCGCCGACGTGCCGGTCACCATCGACGAGTCGCTGTGTATCGACGGCTGCACGCTGTGCGTGGAGGTGTGCCCGCTCGATGCGCTGGCCATCAACCCCGACACCGGCAAGGCGTTCATGCACGTCGACGAGTGCTGGTATTGCGGCCCCTGCGCGGCCCGCTGTCCGACCGGCGCCGTCACCGTCAACATGCCCTATCTCCTTCGCTGAAAAGCATTCGATCCCAGGGACTTTCATGAAACGACGCGCCACCCGGCTCGCGTCGGTGGTGATCGTGATCGCCGCGCTCACCACCGGCTGCTCGCTGGAATCCCTGTCGCAGTCCTCCGGTGTGGTCAACGTGGTGGTGGGATATCAGTCCAAGACCATCAACACCGTCACCGCCGGGACGCTGCTGCGCGCGCAGGGCTACCTGGAGCGCCGCCTGGCCGACATCACCACCCGCACCGGCACCAAATACGCGGTGCGATGGCAGGATTACGACACCGGCGCCCCGATCACCGCGCAGATGCTCGCCGAAAAGATCGACATCGGTTCGATGGGCGACTATCCCATGCTGATCAACGGCTCCAAGACGCAAGCCAACCCGCTGGCGAAAACCGAGATCGTCTCCATCACCGGCTACAACCCCAAGGGCGCCCTGAACATGGTGGTGGTGGCGCCCGGTTCATCGGCGACCACGCTGCGAGACCTGGCCGGCGCCAAAGTCTCGGCCAGCGTGGGCTCGGCCGGTCACGGCACCTTGATGCGGGCGCTGGACCGGGCCGGGATCAACGGCGTGGAAGTGCTCAACCAGCAACCGCAGGTGGGCGCATCGGCACTGGAATCCGGTCAGGTGCAGGGTCTTTCGCAGTTCGTCGCCTGGCCGGGCCTGCTGGTCTTCCAGAGCAAGGCCAAACTGCTGTACGACGGCGCCGAGCTGAACCTGCCCACCCTGCACGGGGTGCTGGTGCGACGCTCGTATGCCTCGGCCCACCCGGATGTGCTGGGCGCCTTCCTGCAGGCGCAACTGGACGCCACCGACTTCCTCAACTCCAAGCCGCTGGAGGCTGCCCGCATCGTCGCCCAGGGGAGCGGTCTGCCGCAGGAAGTGGTGTATCTCTACAACGGTCCCGGCGGTACGTCGTTCGACACCACGCTCAAACCGTCACTGGTCGAGGCGCTGAAAAACGATGTGCCGTATCTGAAGTCGATCGGCGACTTCGCCGACCTCGAGGTATCCGCCTTCGTCCAGGACGCGCCGTTGCGCACCGTGTTCGGCGCGCGCGGCCTGAACTACGAGGCGGCCCGGGCCGCCACCGCCAACCCGTCCACGCTCCGCGGCGATCCCGCGCTCGCAAGCGAACTGTGGCTGGACGGTTCGGATTCCACCCAGACGGTCGCCAACCCGACCGGTCTGCTTCGGGCGGCGCGCGACGCGACCGCCCGCGGCGCCAAGGTCCGTGCAGCCTATGTCCCCGATGCGGAGCTGGGCACCCGGTGGTTCGCCGATAAGGCGGTCTGGGTCAAGGAGGGCCAGAACTATCTGCCGTTCGGAACCCCGGCCGGCGCGCATCGCTATCTCGCCGCGCACCCGGGCGGCACCATCGTGAATTACGAGCAGGCCCTTGGAGGTTCGGTATGACCGCTTATCTCACCGGCGACCCGGCAGCCCCGGTAGCCACGCAAGTCGTCGACACGGTCCCGGCGACCTCGACCCCGCGACGTGCCGGCTCGCCGTGGCAGTGGCGGCTGCTGCGGCTCGCCTCGGTTGTCGCGGCGATCGGGTTGTGGCAGGCGCTCACCGCCGACAAGGTCCGGCTGCTGCTGCGCTTCGACACGCTGCCCACCGTCACCGAAATCGTGCACGCGCTGGGACGCCGGCTCGGAACCTCCGAGTACTGGCTCGACCTGGCGCAGTCGCTGATCCGTATCCTCACCGGCTTCGGATTGGCCGCCGTGGTCGGTGTCGCCACCGGCGTGCTGCTGGGCCGTTCGCGCTTGTTCGCCAACACCTTCGGCCCGCTGACGGAGTTGGTCAGACCGGTGCCCGCCATCGCAATGGTGCCGGTGGCGATCCTGCTGTTCCCGACCGATGAGGCCGGCATCGTGTTCATCACCTTCCTGGCGGCTTACTTCCCGATCCTGGTCAGCACCCGCCACGCGGTGCGGGCCCTGCCCACGCTGTGGGAGGACTCGGTGCGCACGCTGGGCGGCGGCCGATGGGATGTGCTGAAGCAGGTGGTGTTGCCGGGCATCCTGCCGGGCGTGTTCGGCGGCCTCTCGGTCGGCATGGGCGTGGCGTGGATCTGTGTGATCTCCGCGGAGATGATCTCGGGCCGGCTCGGGATCGGCTATCGCACCTGGCAGGACTACACCGTGCTGGCCTATCCGCAGGTGTTCGTCGGAATCATCACCATCGGCGTGCTGGGTTTCGCGACGGCGGCGGCCGTCGAGGTCGTGGGCCGTCGGGTGACCAGCTGGCTGCCGCGAGCGGAGGAGGAGCAGCGATGACTGTGGGCGTGAGTCTGGAAATGGATCGAGTTCGCTTGTCCTACACCGGGGAACCGGTGATCGACGGGCTGAGCCTGACGGTGCGCCCCGGGGAGATCCTGGTGCTCACCGGCCCCTCGGGCTGTGGCAAGTCGACGGTGCTGCGGGCCCTGGCGGGACTGCTGCGGCCCGATGAGGGCCGGATCGTGGCCGACGGCGACGAGGTGACCACCACCTCGGGTGATCGGGGCATGGTGTTCCAGGACAACGCGTTGCTGCCCTGGCGCACCGTGCGCTCCAACATCGAGTTGGCCCTGCGGCTGCGCGGCGTCGCACGGCCCGGCCGGCGCGCCGAGGCCGACCGCTGGATCGCCGAGCTCGGCCTCACCGGCTTCGGCGACTATCTGCCCAAGAGCCTGTCCGGCGGCATGCGGCAGCGCGTCCAGCTGGCCCGCGGGCTGGCCGGGGCGCCGCGCGCGGTGATGATGGACGAGCCGTTCGGCGCGCTGGACACCCAGACCCGTACGGCCATGCAGCGCCTGCTCATCGACACCTGGCGTGCCCACCCGACGACGATCGTCTTCGTCACCCACGATGTCGACGAAGCGCTGCTGCTGGGCGATCGCATCGCCGTCCTGGGCAAGGCCGGTCAGCCGTTGCGCACCCTGGTCGACGTGCCCGAGCCGCGCGTCGACCGGCAGCGCGCCGCGCTGCGCGCCGAAGTCATTGCGGCACTGAATCACTCGGCGGTGGCGGCGTGATGCAGATCCCCGACCCGGCGGCCCCGGTCCGGCTCGACTGCGACGTCCTGGTCATCGGCGGCGGCACCGCGGGCACCATGGCGGCGCTGTCGGCCGCCGAGAACGGCGCCCAAGTGCTGCTGCTGGAAAAGGCCCACGTGCGCCACTCCGGCGCCCTGGCGATGGGCATGGACGGCGTCAACAACGCCGTGATCCCGGGCAAGGCCGAACCCGAGGACTACGTCGCCGAGATCACCCGCGCCAACGACGGAATCGTCAACCAGCGCACCGTGTATCAGACCGCCACCCGCGGCTTCGCGATGGTGCAGCGGCTGGAACGCTACGGCGTGAAGTTCGAGAAGAACGAGCACGGCGAATACGCCGTGCGCCGGGTGCACCGCTCGGGCTCCTACGTGCTGCCGATGCCCGAGGGCAAGGACGTCAAGAAGGCGCTGTATCGCGTGCTGCGGCAACGGTCGATGCGCGAGAAGATCCGCATCGAGAACCGGCTGATGCCGGTCCGGGTGCTGGTGGACGGCGGGCGTGCCGTGGGTGCGGCGGCGCTGAACACGCGCACCGGCGAATTCGTCACGGTCGGCGCCAAGGCGGTCATCCTGGCCGCCGGCGCCTGCGGGCGCCTCGGCCTGCCCGCGTCGGGCTACCTGTACGGCACCTACGAGAACCCCACCAATGCCGGCGACGGCTACTCGATGGCCTACCACGCGGGCGCCGAGCTGTCCGGCATCGAGTGCTTCCAGGTCAACCCGCTGATCAAGGACTACAACGGCCCGGCATGTGCTTATGTGGCCAATCCCTTCGGCGGCTATCAGGTCAACGCCCACGGCGAGAGGTTCGTCGACTCCGACTACTGGTCGGGCCAGATGATGGCCGAGGTCAAATCCGAGATCGACTCCGCGCGCGGACCCATCTACCTCAAGGTGTCGCACCTGCCCGACGAGACGCTGACCGCGCTGGAGAACATCCTGCACACCACCGAGCGGCCGACCCGGGGCACCTTCCACGCCAACCGCGGCCACGACTACCGCACCCACGACATCGAGATGCACATCTCCGAAATCGGCTTGTGTAGCGGGCATTCCGCATCGGGCGTGTGGGTCGACGAGCACGCCCGCACCACCGTGCCCGGGCTGTACGCCGCGGGCGACATGGCCTGCGTCCCGCACAACTACATGATCGGTGCGTTCGTGTTCGGCGATCTGGCCGGCACCCACGCCGCCTCGACCCTGGCCGACGTCGATGAGCCACAACAACTTCCGGACGAACAGGTGCGCGAGGCGCACGAGCTGATCTACCGGCCGCTGCGGCATCCGGACGGCCCGCCCCAACCGCAGGTCGAATACAAGCTGCGGCGGTTCGTCAACGACTACGTCGCGCCGCCCAAGACCGGGGCCAAGCTTTCATTGGCCATCCGCACCTTCGAGCGCATGAGCGCCGAGATCGCCGAGATGGGCGCCCGCAATCCGCACGAGCTGATGCGCGCGGTGGAGGTGTCGTTCATCCGGGACTGCGCCGAGATGGCCGCCCGCTCGTCGCACACCCGCACCGAATCGCGGTGGGGGCTGTATCACGATCGCGCCGACCTGCCGGGCCGCGACGACGACCAGTGGGGATATCACCTCAATCTGCGCAGGGACGCCGACGGCGAGATGGTGTTCCTCAAGCGGCCGGTGGCACCGTATTTCGTGCCGGTCCCCGAGCTCGACGGCCTGCCGCCCACCGACCAGACCGTGTACCCCGTGGAGCAGCCACCGTTGGTCGGCGGCCAAGCGCCGGCCACCGCGGTGTCCCGAATCGGCCCCGCAGCAACGGCTTTCGAGCCGCCGTCACCGCGCATCGCCGAGGTCCTTGCGCTCGAGGAGCCCACGATCGCCACCCTGGGGCCCTACCTTGTCGACGCGGATCCAGGGGTTCGCCGCACCGCGGTGTCGACGCTGACCGAGCACATTCCCGACGGCTACGCGCCGGCGCTGGTGGCCGCGCTGAACGACGACGACGCCGCGGTCCGCCTCACCAGCGCCGACGGAATCCGCGAGCTGGTCGAGGTGCTGCCCGAGCCGGAAAGCATTCGGGAGCACCTGGATTCAGTCGATCGCGTGGTGCGCGCCGCGTCGCTGTACGTGCTGGCCGCACGCCGGGCCGGTGACGCCGGGCAGTACCGTCGCGCCCTGGGCGACACTGATCACCGGGTGCGCATCGAGGCGGTGCGGGCGCTGGTGTCCATCGACGACGTCGACGGCGTCGTCGCCGCCGCCGCCGACGAGAACCGCGAGGTGCGCATCGCGGTGGCCGCCGGGCTGGCAACGCTGGGAGCGGCCGCAGCCCCAGCCAGGTCGGCCGTGCGCCGGTTGGTCGCCGACGCCGACCCGCTGGTTCGCGCGGCCGCGCTGGCCGCAATGGGCCAATTAGGTTGCGGCCACGAGGATTACGCCGCCATCAAGCAGGCGCTGCGGGCGCCGGCCTGGCAGGTGCGGGAGGGCGCCGCGCGCGCGCTGGCCGGCGCGCCGGCCGACCTCGCGGTTCCGCAGCTGTCCGAGGCGCTGGGCGACGCCCATCTGGACGTGCGCAAGGCGGCCGTGCTCAGCCTGACCCGGTGGGCCGGTGAGCCCGCCGCCCGGGACGCGTTGGGGCTTGCGCTCAAGGACGGCGATGCCGACGTGCGGGCCTATGCGCGCCGGGCGCTCGAGCAGGACAGCGTGGCGGAAAAAGCCTGATCAGCGCAGGATCTTGGCGTAGAGCAGGCTGTCCTGCGGTTCGGGCCCCATCGTGGGGTAGACCGCGTGCCGGGCCAGCCGTCCCTCCAGGAAGAAGCCGGCGTGCTCGAGCAGCCGCGCCGAGCGTTCGTTGTCCACGCTGCAGGTGGCCCAGACGCGATACACCTCGCGATCGGCGTCGAGCGCGGTGAGCAGCATGCCGAGCACCTCCGACATCAATCCCTTGCCCCACCAGCGTCGGCCCAGGCAGTAGCCGACCTCGACCGAGTGCGGCGCGGTGCGTCGACAGCTGGCCAGGCCGATCACCTCGCCGCGGTGCCGCGACTCGATGACCCAGGTCTTCTCGTCCGTGCTGGCGTTGAGTTTTTCGGTGATCACGCGCCGCGTCGCCGCGACGTCGGGATGCGGCGCCCACAGCAGATACTTGGTGACCTGCGGATCGCGGGCGACCCGCTGAAACAGCGCCCCGGCGTCGTCGAGTGCGGGCGGGCGTAGCAGCAGCCGCGGGCCGCTGATGCGGTCGGGCGGGTATGTGGGCATCGGTGACTCTAGCGGTCGAGGGCGCGATAGGTGTTGCGGACGAATCTCGGTTGCGCCGTGCGGAGTGTGGCCAGCGACGTGTTGCCGGCGACGGCCGTGGCGGCGTCGACGGTCAGGTCCGGCAGATTCTGAATCAGGTAGAGCAGGATCAGCTCCGCGTCGGGGTCGGCCTGCCACCAGGTCCCGTAGGCGCCGGGCCAGCTGAACGTGCCGCGACCGCCGGGCCCGAACAGCGGTGTGCTCTTGGCCGGATCGGTCACCACCGACAAGTTCAGCCCGAAGCCGCGGCCGACCCAATACGGTGCGCCGAGGAAGTTGTGCCTCTTCTGTTCGTCGGTGAGCCGGTCGGTCCGCATCAGCCGGACGGACTCTTCCGAAAGCACCCGCACTCCGTCGACCGTTCCGCCGCCGAGCAGCATCCGCACGAACCGCAGATAGTCGTCGGCGCTGGACCACAATCCGCCGCCGGCGTTGCAGAACGACGGCGGGGTCAGGTGCGGCGGTCCCATCACGCCGTGCTGCAGCCGGCTGTGTTCGTCGAGGCGGTACATGGTGGCCGCGCGCCGCCGTGCCTGGGGCGTGACGAAGAACCCGGTGTCGGTCATGCCTACCGGGCCGAGGATCCGTTCGTCGAGCACCTCGTGGAACGGCTTGTCTTCGATGCGGGCGGCGATGACGCCGAGTAGGTCGATGGAGTGGCTGTAGGTGACGCGGTCACCGGGCTGATGCACCAGTGGCAGCTTGGCCAGCTCGGCCAGCCAGGCGTCCGGGCCCTGATTGAAGGGCAGCCGCATGTAGGCCTTGGAGATCGGCCCGGTCACCGAGAAGCCATAGGCCAGCCCGCTGGTGTGGGTGAGCAGATCCTCGATCAGGATGGTGCGGTTCACCGGGTGCGTGCGGTCCAGCGGGCCGTGCGGATCGTCGAGCACCCGCACGTCGGCCAGCTCCGGCGCCCAGCGGGCGACCGGATCCTTGAGCGTCAGCTTGCCCTCGTCGACCAGGCTCATCACCGTCGCGACCGTCACCGGCTTGGTCATCGACGCGATGCGAAACAGCGTGTCGCGCTGCATCGGCAGACCCGCATCCACGTCGCGATAGCCGATTTCGTTGACCTGTAGCAGTTCTCCGCGCTGCCAGACGACCGTCACCGCACCGGCGAGCAGGCCGGCGTCGCACACTTCCCTAACGGAGGCGGCATTGCCACCAAGCGTCGAGCGATTCACCTGGTCAGGTTAGCGGGCCGGGGGCGGCGCCGATCGGCCGTGTCGGCGCCAAAATTTCATGATGGTTTCGGTTGAGCAAAGGTACTGCAGCTTAGCCGCGATGCGCGGGCCGGCATCGCAGGTTTGGCTTTAGTGTTGGCCATTATGTCCGGACTGAACAATTGCGTGAAGCGCTGGCGCACAGCGCTTCACGTAACCGTGGCGGCAGTGACAGTTGCCTTCCTCGGGCTCGCCGTCACCCCCGTGGCTCATGCGGCCGCGGCCACGGCGACGTTGTCGGTGGAACACACGTGGCAGACCGGTTTCATCGCCCGCTTCATCGTCAACAACCCCAGTGCGGCGCCGCTGACCGATTGGAGGCTGGAATTCGACTTGCCGGCGGGAGAATCCGTCGTGCACACCTGGAACAGCACCATCACCCAATCCGGCACGCACTATGTGCTCGCCCCCGCGAATTGGAATCGCACCATCGCGCCCGGCGGTTCGGCCACAGGTGGCATGAGAGGCGTGCTGACCGGTGCCTATTCGCCACCGGCGAATTGCGTGCTCAACGGGCAATCTCGGTGCAGCTGATCAGGCACCTTTCGCCGGCCATGCCGCCGCGTCGCGGCTCTGTACATTCAGCCCGCAGAAATTAGACTTACGTGTCATGGCCCATCAAAAGGCCAGGACGCTGGCCGCAGTGTGCTGTGGTGCCGCCGTGTTTGCCCTGGCGGGAGTCGGCGGCGCGAATGCGCCGCACATCACCGCCACTGACCCGTCGACGACGGTGGACCCCGCGCCCACATCGCCGGATGACGCCTGCTGCGACGCGACCCAACCCCAGGCAAGCGGCTGGCACTGCAAAATCGGCCTGAACTGCGGGCCCATTAGCCCGCGCCGCACCTGGCCCCCGCCCGCGCCGCCTCCGCCGCCTTCCTAGCAGCGCTCGCGTTCTTCGCTGACGCCCCGTCCGAGCATCGCGGTGGACGCCATCTGTGCCCGCCATTCGACAAGACGCGTTCGCCCGCGACGCCAACTTGTCGCTGTGCGGCGGGCAAACATCCTGAGTTCCTTTTCAGAGACGGGCCGGTGTGACTGGCGCGGGCGAGGCCGACGGCGCGACAGGTGCCTGGCGGCGCCGCGTTGGAAATAAGTGCTACGCTGCCACGCAGTCGACATCCTTTAACGATCCGTCCGGCGAGGCGGAGAAGGAGGTCAAGTTTCGTATGGGTGCTGCGGGCGACACCGGCATGGGCAGCGATTCCCGGGAGTTGATGTCGGCGGCCGATGTGAGCCGCACCATTTCCCGCATTGCACATCAGATCATCGAAAAGACCGCGCTGGACGCCCCGGACGCGCCCCGGGTGGTCTTGTTGGGCATCCCGACCCGCGGTGTCATCCTCGCCAACCGCCTGGCGACCAACATCGGCGAATACAGCGGCGTCGAAGTCGGTCACGGCGCCCTAGACATCACGCTCTACCGCGACGACCTGATGCAAAAGCCGCCGCGGCCGCTGGAAGCCACCTCGATCCCGGCCGGCGGCATCGACGACGCGTTGGTGATCCTGGTCGACGACGTCTTGTACTCCGGCCGCTCCGTGCGTTCCGCGCTGGACGCGCTGCGCGACGTGGGCAGGCCGCGGGCGGTGCAGCTGGCGGTGCTGGTCGACCGCGGCCATCGCGAACTGCCGTTGCGAGCCGACTATGTGGGCAAGAACGTCCCCACCTCACGCAGCGAGAGCGTGCGCGTGCTGCTGAGCGAGAACGACGGTGACGACGGGGTGGTGATCTCACGATGACGCGCCATCTGCTGGCCGCCGGCGACCTGAGCCGCGACGACGCCACCGCCATCCTCGACGACGCCGACCGGTTCGCGCAGGCGCTGGTGGGCCGCGAGATCAAGAAGCTGCCGACGCTGCGCGGGCGCACCATCGTCACGATGTTCTACGAGAACTCGACCCGCACCCGGGTCTCCTTCGAGGTTGCGGGCAAGTGGATGAGCGCCGACGTGATCAACGTCAGCGCGTCCGGATCGTCGGTGGGCAAGGGGGAGTCACTGCGCGACACCGCGTTCACGCTGCGCGCCGCCGGCGCCGACGCGCTGATCATCCGGCACCCGGCTTCGGGCGCCGCGCATCTGCTCGCGGACTGGACCGGCGCGAAGGAGGATGGCGGGCCGTCGGTGATCAATGCCGGCGACGGCACCCATGAGCACCCGACCCAGGCACTGCTGGACGCGCTCACCATCCGCCAGCGCCTCGGCGGCATCGAAGGCCGTCGCATCGTGATCGTCGGCGACATCCTGCACAGCCGGGTGGCCCGCTCCAACGTGATGCTGCTGGACACCCTGGGCGCCGAGGTGGTCCTGGTCGCGCCGCCGACGCTGCTGCCGGTCGGGGTCGAGGGCTGGCCGGTCACCGTATCCAACGACTTCGACGCCGAGCTGCCCGCCGCCGATGCGGTGCTGATGCTGCGGGTGCAGGCCGAGCGGATGAACGGCGGCTTCTTCCCGTCGGTGCGCGAATACTCCTCGCTGTACGGCCTTTCCGATCGCCGCCAGGCGATGCTGCCCGGCCATGCCGTGGTGCTGCACCCCGGGCCGATGCTGCGCGGCATGGAGATCGCTTCGTCGGTGGCCGATTCGTCGCAATCGGCTGTGTTGCAACAGGTTTCCAATGGTGTCCACGTGCGAATGGCAGTGCTGTTCCATGTGCTGGTCGGCACCGAGTCTGCGGAGCGGACGGGTAGTAAAGAGGGTGTTGCGTGAGCGTGCTGCTGCGCGGGGTTCGGTTGTACGGCGAGGGCGATCGCGTCGATGTGCTGGTCGATGACGGCCAGATCGTCGACATCGGCCGGGGTCGCGAGATCCCCGAGACGGCCGACGTGATCGATGCCACCGATCACGTGCTGCTGCCGGGCCTGGTGGACTTGCACACCCACCTTCGCGAACCCGGGCGCGAATACGCCGAGGACATCGAAACCGGCTCGGCTGCAGCGGCTTTGGGTGGATACACCGCGGTGTTCGCGATGGCCAACACCAACCCGGTCGCCGACAGCCCGGTGGTCACCGACCACGTGTGGCATCGCGGCCAGCAGGTCGGCCTGGTCGACGTGCATCCGGTGGGCGCCGTCACCGTCGGGCTGGCCGGCAAAGAGCTCACCGAGATGGGCATGATGGCGGCCGGGGCGGCGCAGGTGCGGATGTTCTCCGACGACGGCATCTGCGTGCACGACCCGCTGGTGATGCGCCGCGCCCTGGAATACGCCACCGGCCTGGGCGTGCTCATCGCCCAGCACGCCGAGGAGCCGCGGCTGACCGTCGGCGCCGTCGCCCACGAAGGACCGACCGCCGCCCGGCTGGGCCTGGCGGGATGGCCCAGGGCGGCCGAGGAATCGATCGTCGCCCGTGACGCGCTCCTGGCCCGCGATGCCGGTGCCCGGGTGCACATCTGCCACGCCTCCACCGCGGGCACCGTCGAAATTGTGAAATGGGCCAAGGGGCAAGGCATCTCGATCACCGCCGAGGTCACCCCGCACCATCTGATGCTCGACGACAGCAGGCTGGCCAGTTACGACGGGCAAAACCGGGTCAACCCACCGCTGCGTGAAGCCGCCGACGCGATGGCGTTGCGCCAAGCGCTGGCCGACGGTGTCATCGACTGCGTGGCCACCGACCACGCCCCGCACGCCGAGCACGAGAAGTGTGTGGAGTTCTCCGCGGCGCGTCCCGGCATGCTGGGGCTGCAGACGGCGCTGTCGATCGTGGTGCAGACGATGGTCATCCCGGGGCTGCTGACCTGGCGGGACGTTGCCCGGGTGATGAGTGAGAACCCCGCACGCATCGTGGGCCTGCCGGATCACGGGCGGCCGCTCGAGGTGGGGGAGCCCGCCAACCTCACGGTGGTGGATCCCACGGCGTCATGGACCGTCGCCGGGTCCGACCTTGCCAGCCGGTCGGCCAACACGCCGTACGAGGCGATGGCCCTGCCCTCCACGGTGACCGCAACGCTGCTACGCGGCAAGGTCACCGCCCGAGATGGGAAGTCCCCGGCATGAACTCGGGCACGCTGGTGGGATCGCTGATCTTCGCCGCCGTGGTGGTGGTGGTGATCACGGTGGTGATCCAGCTGATGATGCGGACGTGGCACCGTCGTTCCCAGCAGCAGGCGGAGCTGATCGGGGCGTTGCCCGAGATCCCGGACCAGGTGGGGGCGGCGACCATCACCACCCGCGGGCACTACTGCGGCTCCATGATGGCGCCGGGCTGGCACGAGCGGATCGCGGCCGGCGATCTCGGTTTCCGCAGCAGAGCGGTGCTGACCCGCTACGCCGGGGGCATCATGGTGGAACGCGTACGAGCCCAACCGATTTGGATCCCCCGAGACTCGATCACCGAGATCCGCATGGAGCGCCGGATGACCGGCCGGATCGGGATACTGGCGATCCGTTGGCGGCTGCCGTCGGGTGTCGAGATCGACACCGGCTTCCGGGCGAATCACCGCAACGAATACGACGGCTGGCTCAAATCGCAGCATGAGGAGGAGCGGCGCCCGTGAGTAAAGCGCAATTGGTACTCGAAGACGGCCGCGTCTTCACCGGCACACCATTCGGCAAGGTCGGCCAAACACTGGGCGAGGCCGTCTTTTCCACCGGTATGTCCGGCTACCAGGAGACGCTGACCGATCCCAGTTACCACCGGCAGATCGTGGTGGCCACCGCGCCGCAGATCGGCAACACCGGCTGGAACGGCGAGGACGCCGAGAGCCGGGGCGACAAGATCTGGGTCGCCGGCTACGCGGTGCGCGATCCGTCGCCGCGGTCGTCGAACTGGCGGGCCACCGGAACGCTGGAGGACGAACTGGTCCGTCAGCACATCGTGGGGATCGCCGGCATCGACACCCGCGCGGTGGTGCGGCATCTGCGCACCCGCGGCTCGATGAAGGCGGGGGTGTTCTCCGGTGACGCGCTCGCCGATACGGACGAACTATTGGCGCGGGTGCGCGGTCAGCAGTCCATGCTGGGGGCCGACCTGGCCGGCGAGGTCAGCACGCCGGAGACCTACATCGTGGAACCCGAAGGCTCACCGCGGTTTACGGTGGCCGCGCTGGACCTGGGGATCAAAACCAATACGCCGCGTAACTTCGCCCGTCGCGGCGTCCGGACCCATGTGCTGGCATCGTCGGCGACCTACGAGCAGATCGCCGACCTCAAGCCCGACGGCGTCTTCTTGTCCAACGGCCCCGGCGACCCCGCCACCGCCGATCACATCGTCGCGGTCACCCGCGAGGTGCTGGGCGCCGGAATCCCGCTGTTCGGCATCTGTTTCGGCAATCAGATCCTGGGCCGGGCGCTGGGACTGTCCACCTACAAGCTGGTGTTCGGCCACCGCGGCATCAATATCCCGGTGATCGACCACGCCACCGGCCGGGTGGCCGTCACCGCCCAAAACCACGGCTTCGCGCTCGAGGGCGAGGCCGGCCAGTCCTTCGACACGCCGTTCGGCCAAGCGATCGTCAGCCACACCTGCGCCAACGACGGAGTAGTCGAGGGCGTCAAACTCGCTGACGGGCAAGCCTTCTCGGTGCAGTACCACCCGGAGGCCGCGGCCGGCCCGCACGACGCGGAGTACCTGTTCGACCAATTCATCGAGCTCATGGCAGGGGAGGGCAGCTAGTGCCACGTCGCACCGACCTCAACCACGTGCTGGTGGTCGGCTCGGGGCCGATCGTCATCGGGCAGGCCTGCGAGTTCGACTACTCCGGCACCCAGGCCTGCCGGGTGCTGCGCGCGGAAGGCCTGCAGGTCAGCCTGGTCAACTCCAACCCGGCCACCATCATGACCGACCCGGAGTACGCCGACCACACCTACGTCGAGCCGATAACCGCCGCATTCGTCGAGAAGGTGATCGTGCAGCAGGCCGAGCGCGGCAACAAGATTGACGCGCTGCTGGCCACCCTGGGCGGGCAGACCGCGCTCAACACCGCGGTCGCGCTGTACGAAAACGGGGCGCTGGAGCGCCACGGCGTGGAACTCATCGGCGCCGACTTCGACGCCATTCAGCGCGGCGAGGACCGGCAGATGTTCAAGGACATCGTCGCCAAGGTGGGCGGTGAATCCGCCCGCAGCCGAGTGTGTTTCACCATGGAAGAGGTTCGCGAAACGGTCGAGGAGCTCGGCCTGCCGGTCGTGGTGCGGCCCAGCTTCACCATGGGCGGCCTGGGCTCGGGGATGGCGCGATCCGTCGACGAAGTCGAACGCATGGCCGGCGCCGGGCTGGCCGAAAGCCCGAGCGCCAACGTGCTGATTGAGGAATCGATCTACGGGTGGAAGGAATTCGAGCTCGAGCTGATGCGCGACGGCAACGACAACGTGGTCGTGGTGTGCTCGATCGAGAATTTCGACCCGATGGGCGTGCACACCGGTGACTCGGTCACCGTCGCGCCGGCGATGACGCTGACCGACCGGGAATACCAGCGGATGCGCGACCTGGGAATCGCGATCCTGCGCGAGGTCGGCGTGGACACCGGGGGCTGCAACATCCAGTTCGCGATCAACCCGTCCGATGGCCGGCTGGTCGTCATCGAGATGAACCCCCGGGTGTCACGGTCGAGTGCCCTGGCATCCAAGGCCACCGGCTTCCCGATCGCCAAGATCGCCGCCAAGCTGGCCATCGGCTACACCCTCGACGAGATCGTCAACGACATCACCAAGGAAACGCCGGCCTGTTTCGAACCCACCCTGGACTACGTGGTGGTCAAGGCTCCGCGCTTCGCGTTCGAGAAGTTCCCGGGCGCCGATCCCACCCTGACCACCACCATGAAATCGGTCGGTGAGGCAATGTCGTTGGGCCGCAACTTTATTGAGGCGCTCGGCAAGGTGATGCGGTCGCTGGAGACCACCCGCGCCGGTTTCTGGACCAAACCTGATCCCGACGGCGACGTCGACGAGGTGCTGACCCGGCTGCTGACGCCGACCGAGGGCCGGCTATACGACATCGAACTGGCGCTGCGCCTGGGCGCTTCGGTGGAACGGGTCGCCGAGGTCAGCGGTGTGGACCCGTGGTTCGTCGCGCAGATCGGCGAGCTGATCGAGCTGCGTGCCGAGTTGATCGCCGCCCCGGTGCTCGACGCCGACCTGTTGCGTCGTGGTAAGCACAGTGGGCTGTCGGATCGCCAGATCGCCGCGCTGCGGCCGGAATTGGCCGGCGAGAACGGCGTGCGCTCGCTGCGCGAGCGGCTGGGTGTGCACCCGGTCTACAAGACGGTTGACACCTGTGCGGCCGAGTTCGAGGCGAAGACGCCGTATCACTACAGCAGCTACGAGCTGGATCCCGCGGCCGAGACCGAGGTGGCGCCGCAGACCGAGAAGCCCAAGGTGTTGATCCTGGGGTCGGGGCCCAACCGCATCGGCCAGGGCATCGAATTCGACTACAGCTGTGTTCACGCGGCAACGACGTTGAGCCAGGCCGGTTTCGAGACCGTGATGGTCAACTGCAACCCGGAGACGGTGTCCACCGACTACGACACCGCCGACCGGCTGTACTTCGAACCGCTGACCTTCGAGGACGTCCTCGAGGTGTTCCGCGCCGAGCAGCAGTCCGCGGGCGACGGCGCCGGTGTGGTCGGGGTGATCGTGCAACTGGGCGGCCAAACTCCGCTCGGGCTGGCCCAGCGCCTCGCCGACGCGGGGGTGCCGATCGTCGGCACGCCGCCGGAGGCCATCGACCTGGCCGAGGACCGCGGCGCCTTCGGCGACGTGCTCACCGCGGCCGGCCTGCCGGCGCCGAAGTACGGCACCGCAACCACTTTCGCGCAGGCCCAGCGGATCGCCGAAGACATCGGCTACCCGGTGCTGGTGCGGCCGTCCTACGTGCTGGGCGGGCGGGGCATGGAGATCGTCTACGACGAGGAGACGCTGCGCGGCTACATCACCCGCGCCACCGAGCTCTCGCCCGAGCACCCGGTGCTCGTCGACCGCTTCCTCGAGGACGCGGTGGAGATCGACGTGGACGCGCTGTGTGACGGCGCCGAGGTGTACATCGGCGGCATCATGGAGCACATCGAGGAGGCCGGCATCCACTCCGGTGACTCGGCGTGCGCGCTTCCGCCGGTCACCTTGGGCCGCAGCGACATCGAGAAGGTCCGCCGCGCGACCGAGGCCATCGCACACGGCATCGGCGTGGTGGGCCTGCTCAACGTGCAGTATGCCCTCAAAGACGACGTGCTCTACGTCCTGGAGGCCAACCCGCGCGCCAGCCGCACGGTGCCGTTCGTGTCCAAGGCCACCGCGATCCCGCTCGCCAAGGCCTGTGCCCGGGTCATGTTGGGCGCCAAGATTTCCCAGCTGCGCGAGGAGGGGTTGCTGGCGTCGTCCGGCGACGGCGCCCACGCGGCCCAGAACGCCCCGATCGCGGTCAAGGAGGCGGTGCTACCGTTCCACCGGTTCCGCCGGGCTGACGGCTCGGGCATCGACTCGCTGCTGGGTCCGGAGATGAAGTCCACCGGCGAGGTGATGGGAATCGACCGCGACTTCGGCAGCGCCTTCGCCAAGAGCCAGACCGCCGCCTATGGGTCGCTGCCCGCGCAGGGCACCATCTTCGTGTCGGTGGCCAACCGGGACAAGCGATCGCTGGTTTTCCCCGTCAAACGGCTGGCCGACTTGGGATTCCGCGTGCTGGCCACCGAGGGGACCGCGGAGATGTTGCGCCGCAACGGCATTCCCTGCGACGAGGTGCGCAAGCATTTCGAGGACCCGCAGCCGGGCCGCCCCGAGACGTCGGCGGTCGACGCGATCAAGGCCGGTGAGGTCGACATGGTGATCAACACGCCATATGGCAACTCCGGGCCACGCATCGACGGTTATGAAATTCGTTCGGCCGCCGTGTCGGTCAACATTCCCTGTGTCACCACGGTGCAGGGCGCCTCGGCCGCCGTCCAGGGCATCGAGGCGGGCATCCGCGGCGACATCGGCGTGCGCAGCCTGCAAGAGCTGCACAGCCAAATCGGTCAGGGCGGCTTGCCCGGTCATGGGGACCGGTGACCGGCTTCGGCGTTCGCCTCGCGACGGCGAAAGCGGAACGCGGGCCGCTGTGTGTGGGCATCGACCCGCACCCCGAGCTGCTGCGCGCCTGGGACCTGCCCACGACCACCGACGGGCTGGCCGCGTTCTGCGACATCTGCATCGAGGCGTTTTCCGGATACGCCGTCGTCAAGCCGCAGGTCGCGTTCTTCGAGGCCTACGGTGCCGCGGGATTCGGGGTGCTGGAACGCACCATCGCGGCCCTGCGATCGACCGGGGTGCTGGTGTTGGCCGACGCCAAACGCGGCGACATCGGCACGACGATGGCGTCCTATGCCGCCGCCTGGGCGGGTGATTCACCGCTGGCCGCCGACGCCGTGACGGCCACCCCATACCTAGGGTTCGGCTCGCTGCGCCCGCTGTTGGAGACCGCGGCGGCGCACGACCGCGGGGTGTTCGTGCTGGCGGCCACTTCCAACCCCGAGGGCGCCACGGTGCAGCGAGCCGCCTTCGACGGCCGCACGGTGGCCCAGCTGGTCGTCGACCAGGCGGCGGTGGTGAACCGGTCGGCGACCCCGTCCGGGCCGGGATATGTCGGCGTGGTCGTCGGCGCGACGGTGTTGCAGGCGCCCGACCTCAGCGCGCTGGGCGGTCCGGTCCTGGTGCCCGGGCTCGGCGTGCAGGGCGGGCGGCCCGAGGCGCTCGCCGGGCTGGGTGGGGCGGAACCCGGGCAGCTGCTGCCCGCGGTGGCCCGCGAGGTGCTGCGGGCCGGCCCGGACGTGGCGGAGCTGCGTGCCGCGGCCGATCGCATGCTGGATGCGGTGGCCTACCTGGCCGTGTGAGCTGGGCAGTACACCTAGTCGGACGCCAATGCGGCGCTGGGCCGCGCGGTTTCGACGATGACGGTGGTGGCCTTGACGACGGCCACCGCGACGCTGCCGGGACGCAGCTGCAATTCCTCGGCGGCTTCGGTGCTCATCAGCGAGACGACGGTGAACGGACCGCACTGCATCTCCACCTGGGTCATCACCTTGTCGCTGACCACCGACGTGACCAGCCCCACGAAGCGGTTGCGGGCCGAGCTGCCGATGCTGAGCGGGTCCGCCGGCGGGGCGGGCGCGTTGGTGCGGGAGAAGTGGGCCAGGTCCTCGCTGGCGATCACCTTCCGGCCGGCGGCATCGTGACTGACCGTCAATGTGCCCTGGTTGATCCAGCGCCGCACGGTGTCGTCGCTGACTCCCAGCAGCTCAGCCGCCTGGCGAATTCGCAGGTTGGACACCGGTCGATCGTATCGGATTTCGCACTGCCGATTAGCTGAAACATGGCGGAGACCGGCTGTTCATCCGCAATTACGGTATTTAAGACGGTGTGAGCCCGCTAGTGCGGAGATAGCTGGATCGTTCGACCGGATCCACGGAAACGGGCAACAGGCCTCTCCGCGCGTGCGGCCGCGGTGGCGAATCTCCGCGCCCGAAGATGCTGGGGCTCTTGGTGATTAGCGAGAGACGCCGATGTTCTGCGGCGAGGGACGGTGCCGGCGTCCGAATGGGTGGCCCGCCCGCCGGCGCGAACACCCCGAGCGGCGAAGGGCGTCCGTCGCACGGGCGGCCAGTCCGCCCTGTGTTCGAATTCCCGCGATAGCTGCGTCGGTTGCTGGAGATCCGTGCGCGACGTGCGGGCAGCACGCAGGGCGCCCCGGGGCCCGGCGAAAGCCCCCCGGGACCGGCTGAGACCCGAGCGCGGCGTCCAACGCCGCGTTGGCCTGCCGTTTGACCGAACGACGCGACACGCGCGACACGCCGCAACAAATCGGTGATCCCTCGCACCGGGCGTCAGGGCCACCCGCCAGCGCCTGTTCCGGGCCACCCGGCCGGCCCGACCTACGTCGCCGCCGGGAGACAAAACCGCAGCTCGATGGCCTATAGGCGCGCTGAAACGGGGCTGGTGACGACGCCCCGACGGTGCAACACGCGACCGCCGCCGACCTCCGTCAGAGCGCCGCTTTGGCCGGTCCCACGCCGGTCCATGCTGGGACTTTGCCCCCTTAAGCAGGGGGCCGGGTTAGATTTCGTCAGAAGGCCTGAGTACGGTCGTCTGCGCTGGCAGAAGTGCCGGCGAGACAAAATGAGATCGATTGAAATTGATTGATCAGATACGGAGGAATCGTGGCCCTTCCCCAGTTGACCGACGAGCAGCGCGCGGCCGCGTTGGAGAAGGCGGCTGCCGCACGTCGAGCGCGAGCAGAGCTGAAGGACCGCCTGAAGCGTGGCGGCACCAACCTCACCCAGGTGCTCAAGGACGCCGAGACCGACGAAGTCCTGGGCAAGATGAAGGTTTCCGCGCTTCTCGAGGCGTTGCCCAAGGTGGGCAAGGTCAAGGCGCAGGAAATCATGAACGAGTTGGAGATCGCCCCGACCCGCCGTCTGCGGGGTCTCGGTGATCGTCAGCGCAAGGCCCTGCTGGAAAAGTTCGGCTCCTAACCGAGCCGTGGGCGCACCGGCCCAGGAGCGCCCGTGAGCGCCGGCGGGGGACCGGACGCCCAGCACGGGACACGTCCTGAACCATCGGGTAACGGACGTGTGGTCGTGCTGTCCGGTCCCTCAGCGGTCGGCAAGTCGACTGTGGTCCGATGCCTGCGTGAGCGGGTGCCGGATCTGCATTTCAGCGTCTCGGCCACGACCCGGGCCCCGCGCCCCGGCGAGGTCGACGGCGTCGATTACCACTTCGTCACCCCCGCCCGCTTCCAGCAGCTCATCGACGAAGGTGCGCTGTTGGAGTGGGCCGAGATCCATGCCGGACTGCATCGATCGGGCACCCTGGCCGAGCCGGTTCGGGCCGCCACCGCCCGCGGATTCCCGGTTCTGATCGAAGTCGACCTGGCCGGGGCCAGGGCCGTGAAGAAGGCGATGCCCGAGGCCCTGGCGGTCTTTTTGGCGCCGCCCAGCTTTGAGGATCTCGAGGCCAGGCTCATCGGCCGCGGCACCGAGACACCCGAGGTCATGCACCGGCGGCTGGAGACCGCCCGCACCGAAATGGCGGCCCAAAAAGACTTCGATCGCGTGGTCGTGAACAGCGAATTGGAGTCAGCCTGCTCCGAATTGGTATCCTTGCTGGTGGGAAACGCGCCGGGCCGCCATGACCCGTCTGGCCAGACCACCTCCCAGCACGATTGACCACGAGTTTTTCACTATCTTTCAGCGGCGACGAGCCGCTCCAATGCGCCAGGAGATTGACCTAAGTGAGCATTCCGCAGTCCGACGCGGCACTGGCCGCCGTCCCCGACCGGTTCGATCCGTCCGCCGGGGGACCGGGCGCATACGACACCCCGCTGGGCATCACCAACCCGCCCATCGACGAGTTGCTGGACCGCGTTTCGAGCAAGTACGCCCTGGTGATCTACGCCGCCAAGCGAGCCCGTCAGATCAACGACTACTACAACCAGCTCGGCGAGGGCATCCTGGAATACGTCGGTCCGCTCGTCGAGCCGGGGCTGCAGGAGAAGCCATTGTCGATCGCGATGCGCGAGATCCACGGCGACCTGCTCGAGCACACCGAGGGCGAGTAACCGGCCGGGCCGGGCGCGCTGTGGACCGCAAGCGGATCATCGTCGGCGTCTCGGGCGGTATCGCCGCCTACAAGGCGTGCACTGTCGTTCGTCAGCTCGCCGAGGCCGGTCATTCGGTTCGCGTCATCCCGACCGAGTCCGCGCTGCGTTTCGTCGGGGCGGCCACATTCGAGGCGCTGTCCGGCCAGCCGGTGCACACCGGCGTCTTCAATGACGTGCCCGAGGTTCCGCACGTCCAGCTCGGCAAGCAGGCCGACCTGGTCGTGGTGGCGCCGGCCACGGCGGACCTGCTGGCGCGGGCGGTGCACGGCCGCGCCGACGATCTGCTGACCGCCACCCTGCTCACCGCGAGATGTCCGGTGCTGTTCGCGCCGGCGATGCACACCGAGATGTGGCTGCACCCGGCCACCGTCGACAACGTGGCCACGTTGCGCCGCAGGGGAGCGGTGGTGCTCGAACCCGCCGCCGGGCGGCTCACCGGAACGGACAGCGGGTCGGGCCGGCTACCCGAAGCCGAAGAGATCACCACCTTGTCCCACCTGTTGCTGGAACGCCAGGACGCACTGCCCTACGACCTCGCCGGCTGCAAGATGCTGGTAACGGCCGGCGGCACCCGCGAACCGGTCGATCCGGTGCGCTTCATCGGCAATCGCAGCTCCGGCAAGCAGGGCTATGCGGTGGCGCGGGTGGCTGCCCAGCGGGGCGCCGAGGTCACGCTGATCGCCGGGCATACCGCGGGGCTGATCGATCCCGCGGGCGTCGAGGTGGTCCACGTCAGCTCGGCCGAGCAACTGGGCGACGCCGTCGCCAAGCACGCCTCCGAGGTGGACGTGCTGGTGATGGCCGCCGCGGTCGCCGACTTCCGGCCGGCCCGGGTTGCGGCCGCCAAGATCAAAAAGGGCCCGAAGGATCAGGATCGGCCGCCCACGATCGAGTTGGTCCGCAACGACGATGTGCTGGCCGGCGCCGTGCGGGCACGCGCCAACGGCGAGCTGCCCAACATGCGCGCCATCGTGGGATTCGCCGCCGAGACCGGGGACGCCAACGGGGACGTGCTGTTCCACGCCCGGACGAAGCTGCGCAACAAGGGATGTGATCTGTTGGTCGTCAACGCGGTGGGCGACGGCAGAGCTTTCGAGGTGGACAGCAACGATGGCTGGCTGCTGGCGGCCGACGGTACCGAGTCGGCGCTGCAGCACGGCTCCAAGACTTTGATGGCCAGTCGTATCGTGGATGCGATCGCCGCGTTCCTGCACGGGGACAGCGGGTAACGCGGTCGAGTTCATCTCGGCACCGGACCAGGTGCTGGCGGGCCGACGCCAGTCGATATAATTCGGCTAACTAACTAATTGGAAGGATCGGCATTGTGAGCGAAAAGGGTCGCCTGTTTACCAGTGAGTCGGTGACTGAGGGACATCCCGACAAGATCTGTGACGCGATCAGCGACTCGGTCCTCGACGCCTTGCTGGCGGAGGACCCGAGCTCACGTGTCGCGGTCGAGACGCTGGTGACCACCGGACAGGTGCACGTGGTCGGCGAGGTGACGACGACGGCCAAAGAGGCTTTCGCCGACATCACCAACACGGTCCGCGCGCGCATCCTCGACATCGGCTACGACTCGTCCGACAAGGGGTTCGACGGGGCGACCTGCGGCGTGAACATCGGTATCGGCGCTCAGTCGCCCGATATCGCCCAGGGCGTCGACACCGCCCACGAGGCGCGAGTGGAGGGCGCCGCGGACCCGCTGGACGCCCAGGGCGCCGGCGACCAGGGCCTGATGTTCGGGTACGCGATCAACGACACCCCGGAGCGGATGCCGCTGCCGATCGCGCTCGCCCACCGGCTGTCCCGCAAGCTCACCGAGGTCCGCAAGAACGGCACGCTGCCGTACCTGCGGCCGGACGGCAAGACGCAGGTCACCATCGAGTACGAGGACGACGTTCCGGTCCGGCTGGACACCGTGGTCGTGTCCACCCAGCACGCAGACGGCATCGACCTGGAGAAGACGCTGGACCCCGACATCCGGCAGCATGTGCTCACGACCGTGCTGGACGAGCTGGCCCACGACACCCTGGACTCGTCGGCGACGCGGGTGCTGGTCAACCCGACCGGCAAGTTCGTCCTCGGCGGCCCGATGGGCGACGCGGGCCTGACCGGCCGCAAGATCATCGTCGACACCTATGGCGGCTGGGCCCGCCACGGCGGCGGGGCCTTCTCCGGCAAGGATCCATCCAAGGTGGACCGTTCGGCGGCCTACGCGATGCGCTGGGTGGCCAAGAACATCGTCGCCGCCGGGCTGGCGGAGCGAGTCGAGGTGCAGGTGGCCTACGCCATCGGCAAGGCCGCCCCGGTCGGGCTGTTCATCGAGACGTTCGGCACCGCGACGGTCGACCCGGTCAAGATCGAGAAGATCGTTCCGGAGGTGTTCGACCTGCGGCCTGGCGCGATCATCCGCGACCTGGACCTGCTGCGCCCCATCTATGCGCAGACCGCCGCGTACGGGCACTTCGGCCGCACCGACATCGAACTGCCCTGGGAGCAGCTGAACAAGGTCGACGACCTCAAGCGCGCGATCTAGGGCCGGGTAAGCCGGTGAACCGGTAGTCGTTCAGATTGAACCGCCGGCTGCGCCAGTACACCTCCGGGGTGGTGCCCGGACGCAATGGCACGTCACCGTTCTTGTCGAAGTAGTAGCTGTTGGCCAGCTTGCAGCTGTCTTGCCAGAAGATCTGCCGGTGCCGTCGGCGCATCATCTCGGCGAAGTAGCGGTCGTTGGCCTCCTGGCTGACCTCGACGCGGGTCGCGCCGACGCGCTTGGCCCGCTTGAGGCAGCGCACGATGTGATGTGTCTGCGCCTCGATGAGCGCGAAATACGAAGAGCCGACGTAACCGTAAGGGCCGAACACGGTGAACAGGTTGGGGAAGCCGGGCACGGTGACACCCTCGTAGGCCTGCAGCCGGTGCTCATCCCAGAACCGGCTCAACGACTTTCCGCCGCTTCCGGTCACCGCGAACGTGGGCACGTTGTCGGGGTCCATCACCTTGAAGCCGGTCGCCAGAATCAGCACGTCGATCTCATGGCTCTCGCCATCGGTGGTGGCCACCGCGTCGGGCGTGACCTTGTCGATCGGTTCGGTGACCAGCCGCACGTTGTCGCGGTTGAACGTGGCCAGGTAACCGTTGTGGAAGCCGGGGCGTTTGCAGCCAACGGCATACTTCGGCGTGAGCTGCTCGCGCACGGCCGGATCCCGAACCTGTTGCCGCAGATAAGATTTGCCCAGCGCCGCCATCCTCTTGGCCAGCGGGATGACCGTGAAGTAGTGCGCCGAGATGGGGAAGGTGAGCTCCACGTAGGCCTGGCTGAGCAGGCGCTGCACGAACTTGCCGCCGGGGATTCGCATCGCCCAGCGCGCGGGCGTGGGCAGCGGGACGTCGAACTTCGGGAAACACCAGATCGGCGTGCGCTGAAATACCGTGAGCGACGAGACGATTGGCGCGATTTCGGGGATCACCTGCACGGCCGACGCGCCGGTCCCGATCACCGCGACTCGCTTGCCGCGCAAATCCTGGCCGTGGTCCCACCGCGCGGTGTGCATGGTGATGCCGCCGAACGAGTCCACGCCGTCGATATCGGGCAGGTTGGGCACCGTCAGCACGCCGCAGGCGCTGATCACAAACCGTGCCGTGATTTCGCCCGAAGGGTCGGTCTGCACCCGCCACAGGCCGCGTTCGTCGTCGAACTCGGCGGCTTGCACCTTGGTGTTGAAGCGGATTCGCGATCGGATGCCGTATTTGTCGGCGCAGTGTTCGGCGTAGGCCTTGAGTTCTCGGCCCGGCGCGTAGGTGCGCGACCAATGCCGGCTCTGCTCGAAGGAGAACTGGTAGGAGAACGAAGGAATGTCCACGGCGATACCGGGATACGTGTTCCAGTGCCAGGTGCCGCCGACCCCGTCGCCGGCTTCGATCACCAGATAATCAGACAGCTCGGCCCTGTCGAGGTTGATGGCGGCGCCGATGCCGGAGAACCCGGCGCCGATGATCAGCGTGTGGTAGTCGGGGGTTTCGTCGTCGCGCCGGATCATCGGTGCCTGCCTAGGGGTGGAGCGCCTTGTGGAGCGCCGCGAGGCCGCGCTCGGTCGCCTCGGCGGCGGCGGGTATCGCCAGGGCGAAGCTGGCGAACCCGTGCACCAGGGTGGGTTCGTTGGCCAGCTCGACCGGCACGTCCGCCGCGCCCAGCAGCTCGGCGTACCGGGCCCCGTCATCGCGCAGCGGATCGTGTTCGGCGGTGGCGATGTAGGCGGGCGCCAGCCCGGACAGGTCCGCGGCATTGGCCGGAGCCATGGTGGTGGGCAGCGCCTTCGGGTCGGTGAGGTCGAGGTCGGGCACGTACCAGGACAGGAACGCGTCGATGACGTCCCGGTTCAGAATGGGGGCCTCGGCGTTGGCGGTATGCGACGGCAGGGACAGATCCGCGGTGACAGTCGGATACCACAGCAACTGGAAACGCAGTGCCGGGCCGCCGTTGTCGCGGGCCAGCAGCGCCGTCGCCGCGGCGAGGTTGCCGCCCGCCGAATCACCGGCCACCGCGATGTTGTCCGGGTCGCCGCCGAGTTCGGCGGCGTGCTCGCCGGCCCATTGCAGGGCCGCCCAGCAGTCGTCCACGCCCGCCGGGAACGGATGCTCGGGGGCCAGCCGGTAGCCGACAGACACCACGATGGCCTCGGCGCCGACGCAATGCGCGCGCGCGACCGGGTCGTGGGTGTCCAGGTCGCCGAGGCAAAACCCGCCGCCGTGGTAGAAGACGACGACGGGCAACGGCGCGAGGTCGCTGTCGGGCCAGTAGATGCGCACCGGGATGTCGGTGAGCTCGCCGTGGGAGATCGTGCGGTTCTCGATCCGCAGGTCCGGCAGCATTTCCGCCGGCACCTTGAGCAGCCGGAGCCGCTTACGGGCGACCTCGACGCCGTCGGCATCGCGAAAGGTCATCGGATAGGCGTCGAGCAACGCCTTGAAGGTCGGATCGGTCCCGGGGCGGGCGGTGGTCGGCTCGCTCATGCGTTCACCGTACGCCGGGGGGTCACGGGTGCAGGGCCGCGCGCAGGGCGGTCAGTCCGCCCTCGAGCGCCGCGGTCGCGGCGGGCACCACGCCGGCATAGCCCAGGTAGCCGTGCACCAGCGTCTCGGCGTTGTGCACCTCGGCGGCGACGCCGGCGGCCGTCAGCAACCCGGCGTACCGGATGCCGTCGTCGCGCAGCGGGTCGTACCCGGCGACGGCGATGCAGGCCGGCGCCAGATCGCTCAGGTCCTTCGCGCGCCCCGGCGCCATGCCCGGCGGCGGATCGGCCATGTCGACTTCGCCCGCGTACCAACGGGAGAACGCCGCGACGGCTTGGGTGTCCAGGATCGGCGCGGCGGCGTTTTCGGTGAACGACGGCAGCGACGCGTCCCACATCGTCGACGGATACCACAACAGCTGGAACACGATTGGCGGAGCGCCGTTGTCGCGCGCCCGCTGCGCCACCGCGGCGGCGATGGTGCCGCCGGCTGAATCCCCGACCACGGCGATCCTGCTCGGATCGGCGTGCAGTTCGGCCGCGTTCTCGGTGGCCCAAAGCGTTGCGGCCCAGGCGTCTTCGACGGCGGCGGGGTAGGGATGCTCGGGGGCGAGCCGGTAGTCGACGGCTACCACGATCGCGTCGGCGCCCACCGCGTGCTGGCGCGCCGTGCCGTCGTGGGTTTCGAGGTCGCCGATGACGAAGCCGCCGCCGTGGAAGAACAGCACGACCGGGGCGGTGGCCCCTTGCGGATCATCGCCGGAATAGCTTGGCGGCCAATAGATCCGGAGGGTGATGGGGCCCGCGGGGCCGGAAATCGTGCGGTTCTCGACCCGCAGCTCGGGATGCAGCGGCCGGCGGGGCAGGTCGCGGAACCGCTGGCGTGCCGCGCGGATTCCGTCCTCAGTGGATAGCCGGAAGGGAACCGCATCCAGTACCTTCTGCAGGATGGGGTCGATAGCGGGTTTCTCCTCGGCTGTGTTATCCAAGCTGGGCATGGACGTACCGTACGCACCCCGTCTGGTGGCCGGCGCCTGGGTGGTGGCCGGCTGGGTGGCCCTCGGCTACGGCATCTATTTGACCGTGCTGGCGCTGCGCTCCCCGCCGGGTATCGAGCTGACCGGTCACTGGGTGTTGCAGCCGGCGTTCAAGGCCTCGATGGCGTTCCTGCTCACGCTGGCCGCGGCGGGCCATGCGTGCGTCCGCGAGCGACGATGGCTGATGCTGGCGCTGTTGCTCTCGGCCGTCGGCGACTGGGTGCTGGCGATCCCGTGGTGGCCAATGTCGTTCGAGGTGGGTCTTGCGGCATTCCTGTTGGCGCACATGTGTTTTATTGCCGCCCTGCTGCCGCTGATTCCGGCGTTCTCCGGGACTTCGGAGGATGACCGCCCGTCACCGGTGCGCATCGTCGCGGTGGTCCTGATGTGTGGGGCGTCGATCGCGTTGCTGGCCTGGTTCTGGCCCCACCTGGGCGCGCAAAAGCTGACGCTGCCGGTGACTGTCTACATCGTGGTGCTGACCGCGATGGTGTGCGCGGCCCTGCTGGCGAATCTGCCGACAATCTGGACGGCGGTGGGGGCGCTGTGTTTTGCGGTCTCGGACTCGATGATCGCCATCGGCCGCTTCATCCTCGGCAACGAGGCCCTCGCGGTGCCGATCTGGTGGTCCTACGCGGCGGCCCAGATTCTGATCACGGCCGGCTTCTTCTTCGGCCGCGACCTTCCCGCGCAGCCCGCCGAGGATACCCCGGCGCCCGCCGAGAGCTGATTGTCACCGGTGCCCGGTACGCTGCGGACTCCGTCGGTAAACCATTGGATGACAACATGATTCGCGGTCCGGAGACGCGGTGAGTCCGAGTGCGCGCACGCCCGTCGAGGTGGAGCCCATCGCCCGGGTGCTGCCGATGCTGTCGGTGCCGCATCTGGACCGTGAATTCGACTATCTGGTGTCGGCTGAACAGTCCGACGATGCCCAGCCCGGGGTGCGGGTGCGGGTGCGCTTCCACGGCAGGCTGGTCGACGGGTTCGTGCTGGAGCGCCGCAACGACACTGATCACCCCGGCAAACTGGGCTGGCTGGATCGCGTCGTGTCGGCCGAACCGGTGCTCACCCCGGAAATCCGCCGGTTGGTCGACGCCGTGGCCGCGCACTATGCCGGCACCCGCCCCGACGTGTTGCGTCTGGCGGTGCCGGCCCGGCACGCCAGGGTGGAGCGGGAACCCCGGGTCAGTCGCGATACCGCGGCCCCGGGGCCCGTCGATCCGTCGGGCTGGGGCGGCTACGGCCGGGGCGCTCAGTTCCTGGCCGCCCTGGCCGAATCGCGGGCGGCCCGGGCCGTCTGGCAGGCGCTTCCCGGCGCGCCGTGGACGGAGCGCTTCACCGACGCCGCCGCGCAGACGGTGCGGACCGGCCGCTCGGTGCTGGCGATCGTTCCCGACCAGCGCGACCTGGACGCACTGTGGCAGGCCGCGACGACGCGGATCGACGAGGACAGCGTGGTGGCCCTGTCGGCCGGCCTGGGGCCGGCTGCCCGGTACCGGCGGTGGCTGGCGGCGCTGCGCGGCTCCGCGCGGTTGGTGATCGGCACCCGCAGCGCGGTGTTCGCACCGCTGGGCGATCTGGGGCTGGTCATGGTGTGGGCCGACGCCGACGACAGCCTGGCCGAGCCGCGCGCGCCGTATCCGCATGCTCGAGAGGTGGCGATGCTGCGCGCGCATCAGGCCCGGTGCGCGGCGCTGATCGGCGGCTACGCGCGCACGGCCGAAGCTCACGCGCTGGTGCGCAGCGGCTGGGCGCACGACATCGTGGCCGCGCGGCCCGTGGTGCGCGCCCGCACGCCGCGAGTGATCGCGCTGGACGACACCGGTTACGCCGACGAGCGCGACCCGGCGGCGCGCACGGCCCGTGTCCCGTCCATCGCGCTGCGCGCCGCCCGTTCGGCGCTGCAGGCCGGGGCGCCGGTGCTGGTGCAGGTGCCCCGTCGCGGGTACATCCCGGCGCTGGCCTGCGCGCGATGCCGCACAATCGCCCGTTGCCGGCACTGCACGGGCCCGCTGTCGTTGCAGGAGGGCGGCGCCGCGCTGCTGTGCCGCTGGTGCGGCCGCGTCGACGCGACACGACGGTGCGCGCGCTGCGGATCGGACGCGGTGCGCGCCGTCGTCGTCGGCGCGCGCCGCACCGCGGAAGAACTCGGCCGCGCGTTTCCGGGCACGGCGGTGATCACGTCGTCGGGCGACGGCGTCGTGGCCGAGGTCGCGACCGGTCCGGCCCTGGTGGTGGCCACCCCGGGCGCCGAACCGCGGGCGTCCGGCGGTTATGGTGCGGCGCTGCTGTTGGACACCTGGGCGCTGCTGGGCCGCCAAGACCTGCGGGCGGCCGAGGACGCGTTGTGGCGCTGGATGACCGCCGCGGCGCTGGTGCGCGCCCGTGGCGACGGCGGTGTGGTGATGATCGTCGCCGAATCATCGCTTCCCACAGTGCAATCGCTGATTCGTTGGGATCCCGTGGGTCATGCGGAGGCCGAAGTGACCGCTCGGGCCGAGGTCGGTCTGCCGCCCAGCGTGCATATCGCGGCCGTCGACGGGACGGCCGGCGCCGTGACGGCGCTGCTAGACGAGGCCCGGCTGTCCGATCGGGAGTCGCTCGACGCGGATTTGCTTGGGCCGGTAGACCTTCCGGCCGGCGTGCGCCGCCCGGCCGGAACCCCCGCCGGCGCTCCCGTGACGCGAATGCTGGTGCGTGTGCCCCGCCGGCAGGGTCTGTCGCTCGCGGCTGCGTTGCGGCGCGGCATCAGCGTGCTCAGCGCCCGCCAAACCCATGAGCCGGCCCGGGTGCAGATCGACCCGCGGCACATCGGCTAACCTTCGCCAACTATTACCGTAGGCGACAATATGCGTATGCAATAATCTCTTCTTACGACATTAGAGTGTTGCTACACTTTCTAATCCTTAGCCGCCGAAAGGCCGGAAACCATCCGGAGAGGGGCGTTATGTCAGCGGATCACACCGCGGTTGACGAATCGTTGGACGTCATCACCGATGCGCTACTGACGGCCTCCCGTTTGCTGATTGCCATCTCGGCTCGCTCCGTCGGGCAGGTCGACGAGACCATTACCATCCCGCAGTTCCGGACGCTGGTGATTCTGTCCAATCGAGGTCCGGTCAACCTGGCCACGCTGGCGGGTCTGCTGGGTGTGCAGCCGTCGGCCACCGGCCGGATGGTGGACCGGTTGGTCGCCGCCGGGCTGATCGACCGCCTGCCGCATCCGACCTCGCGGCGCGAGTTGCTCGCCGCCCTCACCACGCGCGGCCGCGACGTCGTCCACCAGGTCACCGCGCACCGACGCGCCGAGATCGCTGCCATCGTGGCGAAGATGCCCCCGCCGGAGCGGCATGGGCTCGTCCGGGCCCTGACGGCCTTCACCGCCGCCGGCGGCGAGCCTGACGTCCACCTGGACGCCGAGATCGACCTGTAGCGACTGTGGCGATCGCGAGCGCGGCGGTGCCGGGCGAAGCGGGTCGCCGCCGTCGGGCTTGTGGCGATCGCGAGCGCGGCGGTGCCGGGCGAAGCGGGTCGCCGCCATCGGGCTTGTGGCGATCGCGAGCGCGGCGGTGCCGGCTAGTGGCCCCGCTTTCGGGCGGTGACCAGCAGGTACTCCCAGCCCATGACGCCGTTGGCGAGGTGGTCCTGCGCAAGTTCGACGAGTTGGGCGTCCAGCTCGGCCGTCAGCACCCGGTTGTGGCCGATGTTCGCGTACGCCTCGATCGTCGGGCCGTAGTGGTGCTTGAAGTACGCATGCACGGCCTCGGCGCTGTCGAACCTGTTGACCGCCAACATGCCTCGCGTCGTGGTGATGTCGTCGATCTGCTCGCCGAGCAGCGCAGCGACATAGCCGGGGCGCCCCCAGAGCGCCGCCGGCGGCACGGGGTGCGACAGGCTCGGCCGGTAGGGCCGAATGGTGGCAAGCATCCGGCCGAAGAATCCTTCGGGGGTCCAGCTGATCACGCCGATCGTGCCGCCCGGCCGGCAGACCCGGACCAGCTCGGCGGCGGCGCGCGGCTGGTCAGGGGCGAACTGCACGCCGATCGCGGACATCACCACGTCGAATTCGCCGTCGCCGAACGGCAGCGCGTGCGCGTTGGCCTCCCGGTAGTCGATCGTCAAGCCCCGCGACTTCGCCCTGGCCTGCGATCGCCGCAGCAGCTCCGGGGTGAGGTCGGTGGAAACCACGGCGGCGCCGGTGGCGGCCGCCGGCAGCGAGATGTTGCCGGAGCCGGCGGCGACATCGAGGACCCGCAGGCCCGGACGGATGCCGGTGGCCTCGACCAGGGCGGGGCCGAGGGGAGCCATCACCTCCTCGGCCATCAGGGCGTAGTCGCCCAGCGCCCATACCGTGCGATGTGTGGCGGCCACTGATGCGTCGTTGATCGGAGCGTCGAGGGTCATGCGGACCTCCTTGAGAGGGGGGAAGGGTGGCCTTCGACCTCGTTGTCGACGTGAGTGCGCGGTGGGGTTCCCACCGTTCGTTAATGGCTTTTAGAAATAATAGCTATAGGCAATAGTATACGCACGCACATTTCGCAGGCTCGGGCGGGTCCGGCCTGCGCATGCCGCTTCCTAGACTGGGCCGGTGCGCATCGTCTTCGCCGGAACCCCCGAACCCGCGCTACCCGCACTGCGCCGTCTCATCGACTCACCGCGGCACGAGGTGATCGCGGTGCTGACCCGGCCCGACGCCGCCGCCGGACGGCGCGGCAAGCCAGAGCCGTCACCGGCGGCCCGCGAAGCACTTGACCGCGGCATCCCGGTGCTGCGGCCGTCGCGCCCGAACTCGGAAGAATTCGTCTCGGAGCTTTCGCGGTTGGCGCCCGACTGCTGCGCCGTAGTGGCCTATGGCGCGCTGCTGCGCGACGGCCTGCTCGCGGTGCCGCCGCGGGGCTGGATCAACCTGCACTTCTCGCTGCTGCCCGCCTGGCGCGGCGCCGCGCCGGTGCAGGCGGCCATCGCCGCGGGCGACGGCATCACCGGCGCTACGACGTTTCAGATCGAGCCGAGCCTGGACTCGGGCCCGATCTACGGGGTCGTGACCGAGACGATCCGGCCGACCGATACCGCCGGGGAATTGCTTGGGCGCCTGGCTGTTTCGGGCGCGGCGCTGTTGTCGGCCACGCTGGACGGCATCGCCGACGGGACGCTGACGCCGGTGCCGCAACCCGCCAACGGGGTCAGCATCGCGCCCAAGGTCACCGTCGAGCAGGCCCGGGTGCGCTGGGACCTGCCTGCGCTGGCGGTCGAGCGCCGCATCCGCGCCGTCACGCCCAATCCCGGCGCCTGGACGCTGATCGGCGATCTGCGCGTCAAACTTGGGCCGGTGCATGTTTCCGAGGACCCCGCTCTGCCCGGGCCATCAGAATCCCTGCCGCCCGGCGCTATTCACGCCGATCGCAAGGGCGTCTGGATCGGCACGGGTTCCGACCCGGTACGGCTAGACCAAATTCAGCCGCCCGGAAAGAAATTCATGAACGCGGTCGACTGGGCGCGCGGCGCCCGGCTGGGCCCCGCGGTGCGGGCGACGTGAGCACCGGGCGCGACAGGGCGCAGCGCGGCCGGCCGGAACGCAAGCCGCAGCAGCGCGACCGCCGGCCCCAGCAACGGGACCGTCGACCACCACGCCGCCCGCTGGACCCGGCCCGCGCCGCCGCCTTCGACGTGCTTCGGGCGGTCAGCGAGCGCGATGCCTACGCGAACCTGGCGCTGCCCGCGCTGCTGCGAGAACGCGAAATCACCGGCCGCGACGCGGCGTTCGCCACCGAGCTCACCTACGGCACCTGCCGCACCCGGGGCCTGCTCGACGCGGTCATCGGCGCGGCCGCGGGGCGCTCGCCGCAAGCCATCGATCCGGTGCTGCTCGACTTGCTGCGCCTCGGCGCGTATCAGTTGCTGCGCACCCGGGTCGACGCGCACGCCGCGGTGTCCACCACCGTCGAGCAGGCCGGTATCGAATTCGATTCGGCGCGAGCGGGTTTCGTCAACGGAGTGCTTCGCGCCATCTCCTTGCGCGACGAGCAGTCCTGGGTCGCCGAGCTCGCCCCGAACCGGGCGCGGGATCCGATCGGGCATGCGGCCTTTGTGCACGCCCACCCCCGGTGGATCGCCCAGGCCTTCGCCGATGCGCTGGGTGCCGCCGCCACCGAACTCGACGCGATACTGGCCAGCGACGACGAACGCCCTCAGGTGCATCTGGCCGCCCGCGCCGGCGCTCTGACCGCCGCCGAGTTGGCCGACGCGGTCGGCGGGACGGTCGGCCGCTATTCGCCGTACGCGGTGTACCTGGCGGGCGGTGATCCCGGGCGGCTGGCGCCGGTGCGCGACGGCGTCGCGCTGGTCCAGGACGAGGGCAGTCAGCTGGTGGCCCGGGCGCTGACTCTTGCGCCCGTCGACGGCGACGGTGGCCGGTGGCTGGACATGTGCGCCGGGCCGGGTGGCAAGACGGCGCTGCTGGCCTCGCTGGGCGTACAGCAGCACCCGGAGTCCGGGTTCCGGCTTACGGCGGTAGAACCCGCGCCGCGCCGCGCAGACCTGGTGGCCGAGAACACCCGTGGGTTGCCGGTGGACGTGCTGCGCATCGACGGGCGACACACGGATCTGGAACCGACCTTCGACCGCGTGCTCGTCGACGCCCCCTGCACCGGTCTGGGGGCGCTGCGCCGCCGGCCGGAGGCCCGGTGGCGGCGTCAACCCACCGACGTGCCCACGCTCACCAAGCTGCAACGCGAGTTGCTGGGCGCCGCGATTGCGCTGACCCGTCCCGGCGGTGTGGTGCTTTACGCGACTTGCTCGCCACACCTGGCCGAAACCGTCGGCGTGGTCGCCGACGCGCTGCGCCGCCACCCGGTGAGCGCGCTGGACACCCGGCCGATGTTCGCGCCCGTCGCCGACCTGGGCGACGGGCCGCACGTGCAGCTCTGGCCGCATCGGCACGGCACCGACGCGATGTTCGCGGTCGCGCTACGCCGCGAGGCGGGGTAGCGCGGCCGCGCGGTTGTGCAGCGGGACGCGCCGGATGTGAAGGGGGCCGCGCGGCTCAGTAGTCTGGCGCTCATGCCTCGCAATACGGAACCGTTGAAGGGGCCTCTGATCGCGCCGTCGATCCTTTCCGCTGACTTCTCCCGGCTCGCCGACGAAGCCGCCGCCGTGACCGGCGCCGACTGGTTGCACGTCGACGTGATGGACAACCACTTCGTGCCGAATCTGACCCTCGGGCTGCCGGTGGTGGAGAGCTTGCTGGCCGCCACCACCATCCCAATGGATTGCCATCTGATGATCGAGGACCCCGACCGCTGGGCGCCGCCGTACGCCGAGGCGGGTGCCTACAACGTCACTTTCCACGCCGAGGCCACCCAGAATCCGATCGCGGTGGCCCGCGATATCCGAGCCGCCGGCGCCAAGGCGGGCATCAGCGTCAAGCCGGGAACCCCGCTGGAGCCCTACCTCGAAATCCTGCCGCAGTTCGACACCCTGCTCATCATGTCGGTGGAGCCCGGCTTCGGTGGCCAGAGCTTCATCCCCGAAGTGCTGAGCAAGGTGCGCACCGCGCGCAAGCTCATCGAGGCGGGGGAGCTGACGATCCTGGTCGAAATCGACGGTGGCATCAACGAGGACACCATCGAGCAGGCCGCCGAGGCCGGCGTCGATTGCTTCGTCGCCGGGTCGGCCGTCTACGGCGCCGATGACCCGGAGGTCGCGATCGACGCGTTGCGGCGCCAGGCCGCCGCCGCATCCCCGCACCTGCGTCGATGACGGTTCCGCCGGGCGACAGCCTTGACGCCGCGATGCGCCTGGCGATCGACCAGTCCAATCATGTCAAGGGGACCACGTATCCGAACCCGCCGGTGGGGGCAGTCGTCTTGGACGCCGGTGGCGACGTGGTGGGAGTCGGCGCCACCGAGCCGGCCGGTGGCGATCACGCTGAAATCCTGGCGTTGCGGCGGGCCGGTGATCTGGCGGCCGGCGGCACCGTCGTCGTCACCCTCGAGCCGTGCAACCACTACGGCAGAACCCCGCCGTGCGTGAACGCCCTGCTGGACGCCAAGGTGGGCACCGTGGTGTTCGCCGTCGCCGACCCGAACCCGAAGGCCGCCGGTGGAGCGGCCCGCCTGGAGGAAGCCGGCGTGGCGGTGGCCTCCGGCGTGCTGGCCGACGCGGTGACCGGCGGCCCGCTGCGCGAGTGGCTACACAAGCAACGGACCGGCCTTCCGCACCTGACCTGGAAATACGCCAGCAGCGTCGATGGCCGCAGCGCGGCCGCGGACGGCTCCAGCCAGTGGATTTCCAGCGAGGCCTCGCGGCTCGACCTGCATCGCCGCCGCGCGGCCGCCGACGCGATCGTGGTCGGGACCGGCACCGTGCTGGCCGACGACCCGGCGTTGACCGCCCGGCTGCCCGACGGTTCACTGGCCGACCGGCAACCGCTGCGAGTCGTCGTCGGGAAGCGTGAAATACCCTCGGAGGCAAAGGTTCTCAACGACGATTCGCGGACCATGCTGATCCGAACGCACGACCCGCTAGAGGTGCTCAAGGCCGTGTCGGACCGCACCGATGTGCTGCTGGAGGGCGGCCCCACATTGGCCGGCGCCTTCTTGCGCGCCGGGGTGGTCAACCGGATTCTGGCTTACGTCGCGCCGACCCTGCTGGGCGGCCCCGTCACCGCGGTCGAAGACGTGGGGGTCACCACGATCGCGCGGGCGCTGCGCTGGCAGTTCGACGGCGTCGACCGGGTCGGACCTGACCTGGTGCTCAGCCTGGTGCCACGTAGCGGCTAGCGCTCACCCAGGGGGACCGCCTCCGGCTCGGGGATTTCCGGCTCTTCGGCGTGCTCTTTACGCCCGCCGAGCAACAGGCCCAGCAGCGCACCCGCGATACAGATCACGACGGTGGCCAAGAAGATGTCGCCGTACATCTGGGCGAAGGCCTTGAGGTAAAGCGTGCCCTGCGCGGCGATCCGCTCCAGCAGGGTGGCGTCGGGCGGGATGTCGGCGGTCAGGTTCGCCACGATCTGGTTGAACCGGTAGAGGCCCCACGCGCTGAGCGCGGCCACACCGATCAGCATGCCGGTCATCCGGGCCACCACCACCGCCGCCGAAGCGATGCCGTGTTGGGCGGACGGCACCACGCGCAGCGCGGCGGAGGTGAGAGGCCCAATCACCAGGCCGAGGCCGATGCCGGCCACCAGCAGGTCGGCGTGCAGTACGGGCACGCTGAACACCCCGAAGATGTTGTGCTTCTGGTTCATCACGTCTTGACGCCAGAAGTGAATCAGCCAGTACCCGTAGGCGGCGATCAGCAGCCCCAGGAAGGTCATGATCCGGTCGCCGACCCGGGTGGCGATCCAGCCGCCCATCACCGCCCCGATCGGTAATGCGATCAGGAACCACAGCAACAGTCCGGCGGCCTGGGCCTGGTCCTGTCCCAGCACGCCCTGGCCGAACAGCTCCACATCGACCAGCGTCACCATCAGCGCGGCACCGGCGAACAGCGAGGCGCCCAGCGCGGCCAGGAACGGACGGAAGTGCACGCCCGCCGGCTCGATCAGCCGAGTGCGCGCGAAGCGCTCCCAGAGCAGGAACAGCACCGCCACCACGACGGCACCGATGACCAGCGGCAACCCGTAGCTCGGCAGGATCTGCTTGCCGTCGGGTTGCGGGTTGTACAGACCGATCACGGCGAGGCCCAGGGCGACCGCCAGCAGCACACCACCGACCAGGTCGACCTTTTCGGGCTGCTCGACCCGCTCATGCGACGGCAGGCTGAACTGGATCATCACCATCGCGATGAGGGTCAGCGGGACGTTAATCCAGAAGACGTAGCGCCAGTCGTGGGTCAGGAAGACGATGAAAATCCCGTACAGCGGGCCCAGCACGCTGCCGAGCTCCTGCGCTGCACCGATGCCCCCCAGCACACCGGCGCGGTTGCGCTGCGCCCACAGATCGGCGCCCAGCGCGAGGGTGACCGGCAACAGGGCGCCGCTGGCCACACCCTGGATGGTGCGGCCACCGACCAGCAGGTGGAAATCGCCCCAATGGCCGGCCAGCGCGGTGACCACGGAGCCGACGATGAACAGCGCCAGACTGACCTGCAGCACCAGCTTGCGGCCGAATCGGTCGGAAGCGCGGCCCAGGAGCGGCATGGCGGCGATGTAGCCCAGCAGGTACATCGTGATGATCCAGGTGATGCGTTGCAGCTGGTTAATCGGGATGTGAACGTCGGTCATGATGTCGCGCATGATCGTCACGACGACATAGGCGTCCAGGGCGCCCAGCAGGACCGCGAGGCTACCCGCGCTGATCGCTACGCGGCGTCCGGTCTGGTGCCCGGTTTGGGCTTCGGTCTCCGCGGTCACTGGCTCACCGGGGGCTTGGTGACCTGAACCTGCTGGCCCCAGTTGGACAGGGTGATCTGGGCGGTGTTGCCCGAGCTCTTCTGCAGATTGGCCTGGACCAGCTGGTGGTCACCGCTCTCCTGGATCCACACCGTGCTCGGCACCGGCTGCGTCGCGTTGAACTGCGGCACAATCTTGTTCACCGCGTCCGCGGAGACGTTTCCGCTGATCCGGACCGTGTTCTGCCCGTTGATGTTGTCGCGGCCCTCGGCCTTGGCGTTGCTGAAGTTCGCCAGCACGTTGCCCAGCCCGGTGTCAGGGTTCAGCAGCACCGAGACGTCGTAGATGTCGGACGCCTTGCCGAAGTCGCTCCACTTGTTCGGGGTGAGGGCGGCATACAGGGTTCCGTCGACCACCACGAAGTTGGCGTCGATGTCGGACCCGCCCAGGGTGATCGTCGCGTTGCCCGATGCGGCGGTGGCGGGCGCCGTAGTGAGGTCACCGGTCAGCGTCTTGAGCGGTAGCCCCTGAATCTTGCCCTGAACGCTCAGCACGAGGTGCGCGCTCTTCACGTTCTTGGTAGCGGCGGCCGACTGCTTGACCAAGGTCGTGGCGTCGGGGAGAGGGGCGCCGCTCTGCTTGGAGCCGGACGAACAGCCGGCGATCAAGGTGGCGGCGAGGGTCAGGGATGCGATGACGGCCGATAGACGGCGGCGGGTCTGCATACTGTGCATCGTAGAGGGTGCCGGTGACTGCTCTGGTGAACGCGGGGTGCCGGTGTCGCTTGGGTCGCGGTCTTTGCCCTGTTCATCAGTCTTCGTGAGGCGTAATTAGCCTAAGGGGATGTTTACCGGGATTGTCGAGGAACTCGGCGAGGTGACTGCTCGTGACGTCCTTTCCGACGCGGCGCGGCTGACCATCCGCGGCGCGGTCGTGACGGCCGATGCCGGCCACGGCGACTCCATTGCCGTCAACGGCGTCTGTCTGACCGTCGCCGAACTGCTGCCCGGCGGTCAGTTCACCGCCGACGTGATGGCCGAGTCGCTCAACCGGTCCAACCTGGGCGAATTGCGGGTCGGCAGCCGGGTGAACCTGGAGCGCGCCGCGGCCGTCGACAGCCGGCTGGGCGGGCACATTGTGCAGGGGCACGTCGACGGGACGGGGCGCATCGTGGCCCGGACACCGTCCGAGCACTGGGAAGTGGTGCGAATCGAGATGCCTGCCGAGGTCGCCCGCTACGTCGTGGAGAAGGGGTCGATCACCGTCGACGGGATTTCGTTGACGGTGTCCGCGCTCGGCGACCCGCCGGGGGACTGGTTCGAAGTCTCATTGATACCCACCACCCGCGAATTGACCACCCTGGGTCGCGCTCCAGTCGGGACGCCGGTGAACCTCGAGGTCGACGTCATCGCCAAATATGTAGAGCGGCTGATGCAAGCCGGACGCTAGCCGCGGCGTGTGGCGCCGCGGCAGCGGCCCGCTGATATCAGCAAATTTGCCCGGGCGATTAGACCGGGCGCCAGTTGGGGCCTTCCCAGTAACCCCAGTGGTTCATGCCGGGATCCCAGACGATCTGAGCCCACGGCGCCCACGGCGGGGGCGGTGGCGGTGGTCCCGCCCACGGCGGAGCCCCGTAGCCTGCCGGGCCGCCGTTGTTGTAGTTGTCGTCCCAGTCACGGCAGTTGTTCCAGTTCTGGTATGGGCCCCAGCCCGGGTCCCACTGCTCTCCTGGGCACCAGTGGTGGTGATACATAGGTACAGGCGGAGGCGCCGCGGCAGCGGTGCCCGAGGACAGACCGAGGGCGGACATGGCCAGGCCGCCGGCCGCCAGCGCGCCGGTACACAGGCGGGCCCATAGCTGTGTTTGAGTGTTGGTATTCATACGGATTTAAATTCCCCGTGGTAATGCACGGCAAACCCGTTTTTTGCGTTTGCCCACGTCAAATATTGAGCACAGCGAACACATATCTGATGCAAAGGGTTCCGGCGTATACGACCCTTTCATGGACATATTTTTGGCACTAAGTGACGGTATCGCCGGCCGAGCGAACCATTCTTGACGCGGGTGTGCTGTTTTGCGGGAGGTCTCTCGGGTGAATGGCGAGATTGCCAATTTCTGCGGCGAAAACGGGACCTCGTCGTCCTCGGCCCGGCCGCTCGAACCGGTGTCGGGAGTGGCGAAAAGTGTGATCCCGGCAACGATTACGGATCCGGCGCGCGCGGTGACAAGCCTTTGCCCGGCACCGCGCCGCTGTCGGGGTTGCGGCAACCCGATGAGTGCACGGTCATCAGAAGTGGTCAGGCCGTCGGCACCGCCAACCTGACCGGCTGTGCAACGCCTTCCGGGGCCGTCCCGCTGATCGAGCCGCGGCAATAACGGGGCCGCCCCGGTGGTTCATACTGAATGCAACACGTGGGCTTCTCGTGTGTGCCGTTTTCGACAGTGTTCCCGCCGGGCAGCGGGAACGGCGAGGTAGCAAAAATGACGAGGTTGGACTCCGTCGAGAGGGCGGTTGCCGACATTGCGGCCGGCAAGGCCGTCATCGTCATCGACGACGAAGACCGCGAGAACGAGGGCGATCTGATCTTCGCCGCCGAGAAGGCGACGCCGGAGATGGTGGCGTTCATGGTGCGCTACACCTCGGGATACCTCTGTGTGCCACTGGATGGTGCGATCTGTGACCGGCTGGGGCTGCTGCCGATGTACGCGGTGAATCAGGACAAGCACGGCACCGCCTACACCGTCACGGTCGACGCGCGCCGAGGCGTGGGCACCGGGATCTCCGCCTCGGACCGCGCGACCACCATGCGTCTGCTGGCCGATCCCACCAGCGTCGCCGACGACTTCACCCGGCCGGGCCACGTGGTTCCGTTGCGCGCCAAGGACGGTGGCGTGTTGCGCCGTCCGGGTCACACCGAGGCCGCCGTCGACCTCGCCCGGCTGGCCGGGCTGCAGCCCGCGGGCGCCATCTGCGAGATCGTCAGCCAAAAGGACGAGGGCTCGATGGCCCAGACCGACGAACTGCGGGTTTTCGCCGACGAACACGACCTCGCGATGATCACCATCGCCGACCTGATCGAGTGGCGACGCAAGCACGAAAAGCACATCGCTCGGATCGCCGAGGCCCGGATCCCCACGCGGCACGGGGAATTTCGTGCGATCGGCTACACCAGCATCTACGAAGAGGTAGAGCACGTCGCGCTAGTGCGCGGCGACATCGCCGGGCCCAACTCCGAGGGTGACGACGTGCTGGTGCGCGTCCACTCCGAATGCCTGACCGGCGACGTGTTCGGTTCGCGCCGTTGTGATTGCGGGCCCCAGCTCGATGCGGCGATGGCGATGGTGGCCCGCGAGGGACGCGGCATCGTGCTGTACATGCGCGGCCACGAGGGCCGCGGCATCGGGCTGATGCACAAGCTGCAGGCCTATCAATTGCAGGATGCCGGTGAAGACACCGTCGACGCCAACCTCAAGCTCGGATTGCCAGCTGATGCAAGGGATTACGGTATCGGTGCACAGATACTAGTGGACCTCGGGGTGCGTTCGATGCGGCTGCTGACCAACAACCCGGCCAAGCGGGTCGGGCTGGACGGGTACGGCCTGCACATCATCGAGCGCGTGCCGCTACCGGTGCGCGCCAACGCGGAGAACATCCGTTACCTGATGACCAAGCGGGATAAGATGGGCCACGACCTGGCCGGGCTGGACGACTTTCACGAATCCGTCCATCTGCCAGGTGAATTCGGCGGTGCCCTGTGAGTGGTGGCGCCGGCGTGCCGGAGATGCCGGCGCTTGACGCTTCTGGTGTGCGGCTCGGCATCGTGGCAAGCACCTGGCACAGCGAGATCTGCGACGCGCTGCTCGACGGCGCACGCAAAGTCGCCGCCGAATCGGGTATCGATGACCCCACGGTGGTCCGCGTGCTCGGTGCGATCGAAATCCCAGTGGTGGCACAGGAACTCGCCCGAAACTACGATGCCGTCGTCGCGCTGGGCGTCGTGATCCGCGGGCAGACACCGCATTTCGAGTACGTCTGCGATGCGGTAACCCAGGGTCTGACCCGGGTCTCACTGGACGCTTCGACCCCGGTCGCCAACGGCGTGCTGACCACGGACAACGAGCAGCAGGCCCTGGATCGGGCCGGGCTCCCCGCGTCGGCCGAGGACAAAGGGGCCCAGGCCGCCGCGGCGGCCCTGTCCGCCGCGCTCACCCTGCGTGAGTTGCGCGCCCGGTCGTGACGTCGCCGGACCGCGAGACCTGGGATGCGGTGTTGCGTCCCCATCGCACACCGTTATTCGCCTATGGGGCGGCGTTTCTCATCGCCGCGGCGCACATCGTGGTGGGCCTGCTGCTCAAGGTGGGCTCCACCGGGGTGGTCTTTCAGACCTCCGATCAGGTGGCGATCGCGGCGCTCGGTCTGGTCGTCGCCGGCGTCGTCCTGTTGTTCGCGCGCCCGCGGCTGCGAGTGGGGCCGGCCGGTGTTTCGGTGCGGAACCTGTTGGGCGACAAGCTGATCGAATGGCCGGATGTCGCGGGCGTGTCGTTCCCGGTGGGCCACCGATGGGCGCGAATCGACTTACCCGATGACGAGTACATCCCGGTGATGGCCATCCAGGCCGTTGACAAGGGCCGCGCCGTGGACGCCATGGATACGGTGCGCTCGCTGCTGGCGCGCTATCGACCGGACCTGCCGACCCACTGAACGCTGTACCATCGGCCGATGGCACTTCAGGCACGGGTCGCCGCGCTCGCCGTCGTCGCCATGCTGGTGCTCAGTGGGTGCAGCGTTGTGGTGGGGGGACGGGCGGTCCGGGCGTCCGGTCAGTCAGGGGCAGCGCCGTCCGCGCCGGTGAAGGTCCGCGCGCAAGACCTGCTGCTACACAGCGGGGACGACACGCCTTTCGGGGCGGCGACCCCGATTCCGGTAAGCGACAACTACTTCGTCACGGCCCAGCCCCCGAACTGCGAAGCGGCAGTGTTGTTCGAGAACTCGCCCCTGCGGCCGCCCGGCGCATCCGAGCACGCCGAGTCCGCCTACCGCTTCGCCGGTCCGGCAACCTACGGCGAGTCGGTCGACCTCTACGGCGACCCGCTGGACGTCCAACGCGTGGTGGTCGACGGTTTCATCGCCATCGCCCAGTGCCGCCGCGAAGCGGTCGGGGTGAGCCGAGACGGACAGTCAGCGTCGATGCACCTCAGCGACGTCGATACCTCGTCGCGCACCGCCGTGGTGTGGACCATGACCCAGCCGGGCTGGATCTGTGACTACGGGCTGGCGGCCCTGCCGCGAGTTGTCCTGTTGCTGTCGGCCTGTGACGCCAAGCCCGGGTTCCCCATGGCGGACTGGACGTCGAAACGCCTTGCGCAGATCAGCGGGCGTACCGCCTGAAAACCTGGCCGGCCCACGGCGGGCGAGTCAGCGCCCGCTCGACCCTCCGGCTGCGCTCGAGCGCGTGCAGCGGGTCTGGCCGCTGGTGGCGCGACGTCAACCGCCGGTCGTTCCTTCTTCGGCATCCGGGCTCCAGCTGCTCGGCAGCAGCGGCAGATTCGGGCTGTCGTCCAAGGAGGCGCCGGTAAGTGTGGTCAGACCCATGTGGTGATGCCTCGTCGCCCAGATCTCGTCGAGGAAGGTGTCGACGCCGACGGGCTGCAGCAACCTGGCTAGCGAGGAATCGACGGTAATCCCCCCAAACATCGTGGCGACCGGTATGCACCACAGTAGACCGGCACCCGCACGCGCCCCGCCTTTCTCGGCACCGCGCGGGCGGCTACTAGCCTGGATCTGTGCCCGATCCCGCCACCTACCGCCCCGCGCCCGGGTCCATCCCGGTCCAGCCCGGCGTCTACCGATTCCGGGATCCGCACGGGCGAGTCATCTATGTCGGCAAGGCCAAGAGCCTGCGCAGCCGGCTGACGTCATACTTCGCCGACATCTCCAGCCTGCACCCGCGCACCCGGCAGATGGTGACCACCGCGGCCAAGGTCGAGTGGACGGTGGTCAACACCGAAGTCGAGGCGCTGCAGCTCGAATACAACTGGATCAAAGAGTTCGACCCGCGGTTCAACGTCCGCTATCGCGACGACAAGACCTATCCGGTGCTGGCGGTGACCCTCAACGAGGAGTTCCCGCGGCTGATGGTCTATCGCGGCCCCCGCCGCAAAGGGGTGCGATATTTCGGGCCGTACTCGCACGCCTGGGCCATCCGGGAAACGCTGGATCTGCTCACCCGGGTGTTTCCGGCTCGCACCTGTTCGGCGGGAGTGTTCAAGCGACACAAGCAGATCGACCGTCCTTGCCTGCTCGGCTACATCGACAAATGCTCGGCGCCGTGTATCGGCAGGGTCAGCGCGGAGCAGCATCGCCAGATCGTGGAGGATTTCTGCGACTTCCTGTCCGGTAAGACCGACCGGTTCGCGCGGGAACTGGAACAGCAGATGAACGCCGCGGCCGAGCGGCTCGATTTCGAGCGGGCCGCTCGGCTGCGCGACGACCTCGGCGCGGTCAAGAGGGCGATGGAAAAGCAGGCCGTCGTCCTCGGCGACGGCACCGACGCCGACGTGGTGGCGTTCGCCGACGACGATCTCGAGGCCGCGGTGCAAGTGTTCCACGTCCGCGGCGGCCGGGTCCGCGGCCAGCGCGGCTGGATCGTCGAAAAGTCCGCGGATCCCGGTGATTCCGGTGAGGAACAGCTGGTCGAGCAGTTCCTGACGCAGTTCTACGGCGAGCAGGCCGAATTGGGCGGTGCCGCAGACGAATCCGTAAACCCGGTGCCGCGGGAGGTGCTGGTGCCCTGCCTGCCGTCCAACGCTGGCGAGCTGACCAGTTGGCTGTCCGCTCTGCGCGGATCCCGGGTGGCGCTGCGGGTGCCCCAGCGCGGCGACAAACGCGCGCTGGCCGAAACAGTGCAGCGCAACGCCAAAGAGGCCCTGCAACAACACAAGCTGAGGCGGGCAGGTGATTTCAACGCCAGATCCGCTGCGCTGCAGAACATCCAGGAAGCCCTCGGCTTGTCCGACGCGCCGCTGCGCATCGAATGTGTGGACATCAGCCACGTGCAGGGCACCGACGTGGTGGGGTCGCTGGTGGTGTTCGAGGACGGTCTGCCGCGCAAATCGGACTACCGGCACTTCGGCATCCGGGAAGCCGCCGGACAGGGGCGCTCCGACGACGTCGCCTCCATCGCCGAGGTGACCCGCCGCCGCTTCGCGCGGCACCTCAGTGAACAAAACGACCCGAATATGCTTTCGCCGGAAGGAAAGTCTCGCCGCTTCGCCTACCCGCCGAATCTGTACGTCGTCGACGGCGGTGCGCCACAAGTCAATGCGGCCAGCGCGGTGCTCGAGGAACTCGGCATCACCGACGTCGCGGTAATCGGCCTGGCCAAGCGGCTGGAAGAGGTGTGGGTGCCCTCGGAGCCCGACCCGGTCATCATGCCGCGCAACAGCGAGGGGCTCTATCTGCTGCAACGCGTCCGTGACGAAGCGCACCGGTTCGCGATCGCCTACCATCGCAGCAAGCGATCCAAGCGAATGACGGCATCGGTGCTGGATTCGGTGCCAGGATTGGGAGAACATCGGCGCAAGGCATTGGTAACCCATTTCGGATCGATAGCCCGCCTCAAGGAGGCCACCGTCGACCAGATCACCGCGGTTCCCGGCATCGGGGTGGCAACCGCCACCGCCGTCCTGGAGGCACTGCGACCGGAACAGTCCGAGCCCGCCCCATGACGGGCCAAGGTGAGTTCGCAAGCAGTCACTCGGTGGACGCCCCGGCCGGTATCGACGTCGTTCTGGTGACGGGCTTATCCGGCGCCGGGCGGGGTACCGCGGCCAAGGTGCTCGAGGACCTCGGCTGGTACGTGGCCGACAACCTGCCCCCGCAGCTGATCACCCGGATGGTCGATTTCGGTCTGGCCGCCGGCTCGCGGATCACCCAGCTGGCGGTGGTGATGGACGTACGGTCGCGGGGTTTCACCGGCGACCTGGACTCGGTGCGCACCGAGCTCGCCACCCGAAACATCGCCCCGCGCGTGGTGTTCATGGAAGCATCCGACGACATGTTGGTGCGCCGCTACGAACAAAATCGTCGCAGCCACCCGTTGCAGGGTGATCAGACCCTGGCCGAGGGGATCGCCGCCGAGCGCCGGATGCTGGCATCGGTTCGCGCCACTGCGGATCTGATCATCGACACCTCGACGATGTCGGTGCGCGGCCTGCGCGAGACCATCGAGCGGGCATTCGGCGGTGCCGCCGCCGCGACCACCAGCGTCACTGTCGAGTCGTTCGGCTTCAAGTACGGCCTGCCGATGGACGCCGACATGGTGATGGACGTGCGGTTCCTGCCGAACCCGCACTGGGTCGACGAATTGCGTCCACGCACCGGGCAGGACCCGGCGGTGCGGGATTACGTGTTGAGCCAGCCCGGCGCGGCCGAGTTCCTTGACGCCTACCATCGATTGCTATCCCTGGTCGTCGACGGCTACCGCCGGGAGGGCAAGCGCTATATGACGGTCGCCATCGGCTGCACCGGCGGCAAGCATCGCAGCGTCGCGATCGCCGAGGCGTTGATGCAGTTGCTGAACGCCAAAAAGGGGGAAGCGCAACTGTCGGTGCGGGTGCTGCACCGGGATCTGGGCCGCGAATGACCGAGCCGGTGAACCGGGGCATCGTCGCGCTGGGCGGCGGACATGGCCTGTACGCGACGCTGTCGGCGGCCCGTCGGCTGACTCCCCATGTCACCGCGGTCGTGACCGTCGCCGACGACGGTGGTTCCTCCGGCCGGCTGCGCAGCGAACTGGACGTCGTGCCGCCGGGCGATCTACGAATGGCGTTGGCCGCCTTGGCATCTGACAGCCCGCACGGGCGGCTGTGGGCGACCATTCTGCAGCACCGGTTCGGCGGCAGCGGCGCCCTGGCCGGGCATCCGATCGGCAACCTGTTGCTGGCCGGCCTATCCGAAGTGCTGGCCGATCCGGTGGCCGCACTCGACGAGCTGGGGCGCATCCTCGGCGTCAAGGGTCGGGTGTTGCCGATGTGCCCGATCGCGCTGCAGATCGAGGCCGACGTCTCCGGTCTGGAAAGCGACCCGCGGATGTTCCGGCTGATCCGCGGCCAGGTGGCGATCGCGACCACACCGGGCAAGGTGCGCCGCGTGCGGCTGCTGCCAGACAACCCGCCGGCGACGCGGCAGGCCGTCGACGCCATCATGGCCGCCGATCTGGTGGTGCTGGGCCCTGGCTCCTGGTTCACCAGCGTGATCCCGCATGTGCTGGTGCCCGGATTGGCGGCGGCGCTGCGGACGACCACCGCGCGGCGCGCCCTGGTGCTCAATCTGGTGGCCGAGCCGGGGGAGACCGCGGGCTTCTCCGTCGAGCGTCATCTGCACGTGCTGGCGCAGCACGCACCGGAATTCAGCGTGCACGACATCATCATCGACGCCGAACGGGTGCCCAGTGAGCGCGAACGCGATCAACTGCGCCGCACCGCCACGCTGCTTTCGGCCGAGGTCCACTTCGCCGACGTGGCCAGACCTGGTACACCTTTACATGATCCGGGCAAGCTCGCGGCGGCCCTGGACGGGGTCCGGGCGGCCCGTAAAGCTCCGGGAGCGTCTTCGGTGACGGCCACCGCGGATATTCGGGTGGACGGTGCAAGCCCACAAGCCGGGGATGGGCCGGCCGGCAGTGGACCAAGGGGTGATGACGCGTGGCGATGACGACCGAAGTCAAGGACGAACTGAGCCGCCTCATCGTGAAATCGGTCAGCGCCCGCCGGGCGGAAGTCACCTCCCTGCTGAGGTTCGCCGGCGGGCTGCACATCGTCGGCGGCCGCGTCGTGGTCGAGGCCGAGGTGGACCTGGGCAACGTCGCGCGGCGATTGCGCAAGGACATCTTCGAACTCTACGGATACAACGCCGTCGTGCATGTGTTGTCGGCCAGCGGGATTCGCAGGAGCACCCGGTACGTCTTGCGGGTGGCCAATGACGGTGAGGCGCTGGCCCGCCAGACCGGCCTGCTCGACAATCGCGGCCGCCCGGTTCGCGGTCTGCCCGCGCAGGTGGTGGGCGGCAGCGTGGGCGATGCCGAAGCCGCATGGCGAGGAGCCTTCCTGGCGCACGGGTCGCTGACCGAGCCGGGACGTTCGTCGGCGCTGGAAGTCAGCTGCCCCGGCCCCGAGGCGGCGCTGGCGCTGGTGGGCGCCGCGCGGCGGCTCGGTGTCAGCGCGAAGGCCCGCGAGGTGCGCGGCGCCGACCGGGTGGTGGTGCGTGACGGCGAGGCGATCGGCGCACTGCTCACCCGGATGGGCGCCCAGGACACCCGGCTGGTGTGGGAGGAGCGCCGGATGCGGCGCGAGGTTCGGGCCACCGCCAACCGGCTGGCCAACTTCGACGACGCCAACCTGCGCCGATCGGCGCGGGCGGCGGTGGCGGCGGCGGCCCGGGTGGAGCGGGCGCTGGAGATCCTGGGCGACACCGTTCCGGACCATCTGGCCTCGGCCGGGAAGCTGCGCGTCGAGCACCGGCAGGCATCGCTGGAGGAGCTCGGCCGCCTCGCCGACCCACCGATGACGAAAGATGCTGTGGCGGGCCGTATTCGGCGGCTGTTGTCGATGGCCGATCGCAAGGCGAAGGTCGAGGGCATTCCCGACACCGAGTCGGCGGTCACGCCGGATTTGCTGGAGGACGCCTGATCGCGTCCCGCCAAATGTGGAGCATTTGCTGGTGAGGACGGGTGTGGGGGGGTTACGGTCAGGTGATGAAACGGCTTTCGAGTGTCGATGCGGCGTTTTGGTCGGCGGAAACCGCGGGCTGGCACATGCACGTGGGGGCGTTGGCAATTTGCGACCCGAAGGAATGCTCCGAGTACAGCTTTCAACGCCTGCGTCAATTGCTGATCGAGCGCCTGCCTGAGGTACCTCAGTTGCGCTGGCGGGTCACCGGCGCGCCGCTGGGCCTGGATCGGCCCTGGTTCGTCGAAGACGAAGAGCTGGACGTGGACTTCCACGTCCGCCGCATTGGCGTTCCCGCGCCGGGCGGTCGCCGTGAGCTCGAGGAGTTGGTGGGCCGGTTGATGTCCTACAAGCTGGACCGCTCCCGGCCGCTGTGGGAGATGTGGGTGATCGAGGGCGTCGAGGGTGGCCGGATGGCCACGCTGACCAAGATGCACCACGCTATCGTCGACGGGGTCTCGGGCGCCGGCCTGGGTGAGATTCTGTTGGACGTCACGCCGGAACCGCGTGCGCCGCAACAGGAAACGGTCGGATCGCTGGTGGGTTTCAAACTGCCGGGGCTGGAACGGCGCGCCGTCGGCGCGCTTATCAATGTTGGTGTCAAGACGCCGTTCCGCATCGCTCGGCTGATGGAGCAGACCGTGCGACAGCAGGTCGCTGCCCTGGGTGTGCGCAGCAAGCCGTCGCGCTACTTCGATGCGCCGAAAACCCGGTTCAATGCTTCGGTCTCGCCGCACCGGCGCATCACCGGCTGCCGCGTCGAACTGGCGCGCGCCAAAGTCATCAAGGACGCGTACGGCGTCAAGCTCAACGACGTCGTGCTGGCATTAGTGGCCGGCGCCGTGCGGGACTACTTACAGAAGCGCGGCGAGCTGCCCGCCAAACCGCTCATTGCGCAGATCCCCGTATCCACCCGTACCGATGAGAACAAGGACGACGTCGGCAACAAGGTGGGTTCGATGACGGTGTCCCTTGCCACCGATGTGGAGGACCCCGGCGAGCGGCTGCGAGTCATCCACGACAGCACGCGAAGTGCGAAGTTGATGGCCAAGGCGTTGTCGGCGCATCAGATCATGGGGCTGACCGAAACGACGCCGCCGGGACTGTTGCACCTGGCCGCACGGGCCTACACGGCCAGCGGCCTGTCGCGAAACCTCGCCCCGATCAACCTGGTCGTCTCGAACGTCCCCGGCCCGTCGTTCCCGCTGTATATGGCCGGCGCGAAACTGGATTCGCTGGTGCCGCTGGGACCGCCGGTGATGGACGTTGCGCTGAACATCACCTGCTTCTCCTACACCGATTACCTGGACTTCGGTTTCGTGACGACGCCCGAGGTGGCCAACGACATCGACGACATGGCCGATCGGATCGAGCCGGCGTTGACCGACCTAGAGAAGGCCGCGGCGCGCGAGAGCGATTAGGGGCGAGTGCCTCTGGGTGAGCGTCACGCTAGCGTGACCGCCGCAGGCGAGCGTCACGCTAGCGTGACACTCGCCGCGCCAAGGCGCCTCGTACCCGGCTGATGATCTCGGCGGGTCGATCCCCCAGGACGACTCGAATGACGATCCAGCCCAAGCGCTCAAGGGTCTCCCGCCGCCGGACATCCCACGTGTATTGCCGGCGATTTCGCCGGTGTTGCTCGCCGTCGTACTCGACAGCAACCTTTAGATCCTCCCAGCCCATATCGAGGTAGTAAGTTACTTCGCCGAACTCGTCGCTGACTGGGATCTGCGTTTGTACTCTTGGCAAGCCCGCCCGTGTCAGTAGAAGTCGCACCCACGTTTCCCTAGGCGACTGCGCGCCGGCATCCGCGAGACCGATTGCGTTGCGCGCCGAGTGAATTCCGCGTCGGCCCGGATACCGCTCGGCGAGCAACTGAGCCTCAGTCACCTTGCAGTCGGTCGCGCGCAACAGATCATCGATCGCGGCGACGGCGTCGTCAAGCGGATACCAGCACCCCAAGTCGACAGCAGTCCGGGCCGGCGTCGTCACAGGTACGCCGCTGATCAGAATTACTTCATCGTCTTCTATCCGGTCACTGTGGATTCGCAATCCTGGCGACGGGTTTCTGTTGCTATGAAGGAGCTCAAGCGGCGCGGTGGCGTCCGCCCATTCGGCACCGTGAACAGCGGCAGCCGAGAGCCCCGCGACAATGCCTCGCCGGCGCGACCAGAGCCACACCGCGCGGGCGCGAACCAGTGGAGTCAGCTCGGCGTCAGGGTTGACATAAACATCGCGCACCAACTTCATATAGTGCGTGCGCAGAGCACTCTTGACGACTTCTCCGTTCGCGACGGCCTCACTGCCGATGAAAGGCTGCGCCATCGCGGTAGCGTCGCATAAACGGCACCTCGCGTCAGGTCACCAGGGCCGTCCATCCACAACCAGTCAAGCTAGCGCGACGCTCGCGCGCCACGGCCGCGCTAGCGTGACGCTCGTCGCGGTGACGTAGCGTCTCAGCCGCGCTCGGGCGGATTAGTCGCGTACACCCACGACAGGAATCGAGCCACGGCCTCCGCGGACCGATGCGCCCGCGGAGAGCTGAAGATGTCGAAAGCGTGTTGCGCGTGCGGCAATTCGGCGTAGGCGACCGGGTTCTTGGATACCCCGCGCAGTTCCTCGACGAACTCTTCGGCCTCGCCGACGGGGATGAGTGAATCGTCGTGGCCGTGCAGGACGAAGAAGGGCGGTGCGTCGGCGCGCAGCCGCCGGATCGGGGAGGCGTCGACGTAGATGTCGCGGTGCGTGGTGAATTTCTTTTTGACAACGAACTTTTGGAGCAGGTCCACGAATTCGCGCCGGCCTTCGCCCTCGGTGGAGAACCAGTCATAGCGTCCGTACACGGGCACCGCGGCGACCACCGAGGTGTCGGCGTCTTCGAAACCGGGCTGGAATTTCGGGTCGTTGGGCGTCAGCGCGGCGAGCGAACACAGGTGGCCGCCGGCGGATCCACCGGTGATCGCCACGAAGTCCGGATCCCCGCCGTAGCGGGAGATGTTCTCCTTGACCCAGGCCAGCGCGCGTTTGACGTCGACGATGTGGTCGGGCCAGGTGTGGCGCGGCGACACCCGGTAGCCGATCGACACGCACACCCAGCCGCGGGCGGCGAGGTGGCTCATCAGCGGATAGGCCTGGGGCCGGCGCATCCCGATCACCCAGGCGCCGCCCGGGACCTGCAGCAGCACCGGCGCCTTGCCGTCGCGCGGCAGGTCGTGGCGGCGCCAGATGTCGGCGAGATTCGCGCGGCCGTGTGGACCGTAGGACACCACGTTGGTCTTCTCGACGTAGCGGCGGCGGGCGATGGTGTTGCCCAGCGGCAGGGTGCGCCGTCCGCTGCGTGTCGGTGTCGCCTGGGGCAGCTTGTTTAGCGCCTCTTCGTAGTCGTCGCCCAGTTGGTCGCGCAGCCCCGCCTCCAGCACCGGCCCGGGAGTGGTGACCCCGCGATACTTGATCACGCCCAGGACGGCCCAGGACGCCACGGTCAGCGCCAGCGCAGCCTTGCCGCGCCGTCCCGCGAAGTCGCCGCGGCGACCCCGCCGCAGCGCGTCGAGCAGCGACGCGGAGAAGTAGACGCCGGGCACCTCCGAGGCCGGCCAGCCGAACCAGAAGACCAGCACGGTGCTGTAGCCCTTGCGGGCCAGCGGACGTAATCCGTTGGCCGCGTTGGCCAACTCGAGCGCGGCCCGCGCCAGCGGCCGCGGCTTTCTGATCGTCCGGGCCAGCCGCGTCACCCCTGCACCCGCGCTTGCAAGTCGGCGCGCAGGATCTTGCCGGTGCTGCTGCGTGGCAGTTCGTCCAGCACGGTGATTTCGCGCGGGATTTTGTAGCTGGCGAGGTTCTCCCGCACGTGCTGCTTGAGCGCCTCGGGAGCGGCGGCCGCGTCGAGGGTGGCGCCGGGCTCCAGCACCACGAAGGCCGCCAACCGCTGCCCGTATTGTTCGTCGTCCACGCCGATCACCGACGCCTCCGCCACGTCGGGGTGTGCCGCCAGGGTCTTCTCTACCTCGATCGGGTACACGTTCTCGCCGCCGGACACGATCATCTCGTCGTCGCGGCCGACGACGAACAGGCGCCCCGCCTCGTCGAGGTATCCCACGTCGCCCGAGGACATGAATCCGGCGTGAAAGTCCTTGGTACTACCCGAGGTGTAGCCGTCAAACTGGGTGTTGTTGCGCACGTAGATGCTGCCGACCTCGCCGGTGGGCAGCTCGTTGAATTCCGGGTCCAGGATCCGGATTTCGGTTCCCCCCGCGGGCCGGCCCGCGGTGTCGGGTGCGGCCCGCAGGTCCTGCGGGGTGGCGGTGGCGATCATGCCTGCCTCGGTGGCGTTGTAGTTGTTGTAGATCACGTCGCCGAACGCATCCATGAACGCGATAACCACGTCGGGCCGCATCCGCGACCCCGATGCCGCGGCGAATCTCAGGGACCGGCCGCTGTAGCGGCGTCGCACCTCGGCGGGCAACTCCATGATGCGGTCGAACATCACCGGGACCACGGCAAGCCCGGTGGCCTGGTGGCGGTCGATGAGGTCCAGCGTGGCCTCGGGGTCGAATTTGCGCCGGGTGATCACCGTGCAGGCCATCGACGCGGCGAAGATCAACTGGGAGAAACCCCAGGCGTGGAACATCGGCGCGACGATCACGATGTTCTCCTCGGCCCGCCACGGCGTGCGGTCCAGAATCGCCTTGAGCGTGCCTATTCCGGCGTTGCCGCCGGTTTGGTTGGCGCCCTTGGGCGTTCCGGTGGTGCCGGAGGTGAGAAGAATCATCCTGCCCTTGCGGCCGGAGCGCCGCGGTTGTTGCCCGGCGTGTTCGGCGATCAGCTTCTCGACGGTCAGGTCGTGTTGGTCGTCGGTCCAGGCCACGATGCGGCTGGCGTCCGGCTTGTCGGCGAGCGCGCGATCCACCGTCGGCGTGAATTCCTCGTCGTAGACCACGGCGTCGACACCCTCGCGATTGACCACCTCCGCCAGCGCCGGCCCGGCGAACGAGGTGTTGAGCAGCACGACGTCGGAGCCGATCCGGTTAGTGGCCACCACCGCCTCGACGAAGCCGCGGTGGTTGCGGCACATGATGCCCAAGACCTTCGGCTGCCCGCCGGGTAGGTGCTGCAGCGCGGCGCCGAACGCGTTGATCCGTTGGTCGAGTTCCCGCCAGGTCAATGTCCCGAGTTCGTCGATCAGCCCGGGACGGTCGGGGCAGCGCTGCGCCGCACCGGCGAATCCGACGGTCATGCCCATGCCCTCGCGGCGCATGGCCGCGGCCATCTTGAGGTAGCGGTCGGGCCGCATCGGCGCGATCATGCCGGCGCGGCTCAGCGTGGTGACCAGCCCGAGGGTCTCGCTCAAAGGATTCGGCATCGCTCAGCCCAGGATCGGGAAGCGACGCTTGGCGGCCAGTGCGGTCAGGGCCTCCTGCATCACCGACCGCACGTACTCGTCGACTTCGTCGACGTCGGGGTCGTCGCCGAACTGCTTGGCGATGTCGATGGGTTTCAGCACCTGGGTCACGATCTTGGTGGGCAGCGGCAGGTTCGGCGGGATCACCGCGCTCAAGCCGAAGGGAAAGCCGAACGACAACGGCAGAATCGCGCTGCGCAACAAGCGTTTGATGCCCAGCCGCTCGGCCAGCCAGGTGCCGCGGGTCAGATACAGCTGCGTCTCCTGCCCGCCGATGGACACCGCCGGCACGATCGGGACGCCGGCCTCGATCGCCGTGCGGATGTATCCCTTGCGGCCGTTGAAGTCGATGACGTTCTCCGAGAGGGTGGGCCGATAGGCGTCGTAGTCTCCGCCCGGGAACACGATCACCACCCCACCGGACCGCAATGCCTGCGCCGCGTTCTCGCGGTTGGCGCGGATGTATCCGGTGCGTCGGAAGAAATCTCCGGTAGGCCCGGTCATGAGGATGTCGTGGCTGAGCGTGTAGACCGGGCGGTCGTAGCCGAGTTTGTCGTAGAAGTGGACGGTGAAGATCGGGACGTCCATGGGGAACATGCCGCCGGAGTGGTTGCCGACCACCAGCGCTCCGCCGGGCGGGAACGTGTCCAGGCCGTGCACCTCGGACCGGAAGTAGGTTTTGAGGACCGGACGCATGACCGTCATCAGTCGCTGGGTCAAGCCGGGGTCGAATTTGCCGATGTCCCCGCCGTCGGGTTTGCCGTTGTCGGTCACGTTCCTCCCTTGACGCTCGCGCGGGGCCGCCTCGCCGAGTGGCATCGATGTTAGCGACCCGGGCCCGGCCGCTGTCATGGTGTTTCGCTTTGAAGATCCGGACGCCGACCGGGCCGGAAAGCGCTCGGCGCAGTCAGGAACCGTCCCGGTCCGACCCCGGCGCGGGCGGCGGTTCGCCCGTGTGCTGAATCAACGGTTGTCGCAGCTGCTTTCGTCACCGCTTCGCTGACGAGGTGGCCAGGCGCAGATGACTGACCCGCACAAATCGCAACACCCGCAGGGTGGTGCCGATACATTCGATGGGCCAGCTGGTTTCTAGACAGGAACGAGGCCGCCCATGGGATTCATGGCTCCGGAACTTCCGGACGTCGATCACAAGACCTGGCCGACCCTGCCCCGGGCCACCCGACTGCAAGTGGTCACGCGGCATTGGGCGGAGCACGGCTTCGGGACGCCGTACGCGGTGTATCTGCTGTATCTGCTCAAGATCCTGCTGTACATCGCGGCGCCCGCCGCCATCATCTCGCTCACTCCCGGCCTCGGCGGGCTGAGCCGCATCGGCGACTGGTGGACGCAACCCATCGTCTATCAGAAGGTCGTCGTCTTCACGCTGCTATTTGAGGTCATGGGCCTCGGCTGCGGATCCGGGCCGCTGACCGGGCGGTTCATGCCGCCGATCGGAGGCATCCTGTACTGGTTGCGGCCCAACACGATTCGCCTACCCGCCTGGCCCGGCAAGGTTCCGTTCACCCGTGGCGACACCCGCACCGTCGTCGATGTTGTGCTGTATGCCATCGTCCTGCTCGGCGGAGTGTGGGCGCTGTTGTCGCCGGGTCATGGCGGCCCGGTCACCGCCGCCGGCGACGTGGGGCTGCTCAACCCCGTCGTGGTGATCCCGACGATCGTCGCGCTGGCGCTGTTGGGTTTGCGCGACAAGACCATCTTCCTGGCCGCCCGCGGTGAACATTATTGGCTGAAACTGTTTGTGTTCTTCTTCCCGTTCACCGATCAGATCGCGATGTTCAAGATCATCATCCTGTGCCTGTGGTGGGGGGCGGCGACCTCCAAGCTCAACCACCATTTTCCGTACGTAGTGGCGGTGATGACGAGCAACAACGCGCTGCTGCGGCCCAGGCTGTTCACCCCGATCAAGCACCTGCTCTACCGCGACCACGTCAACGACCTACGGCCCACCTGGTTGCCGAAGCTGATGGCTCACGTCGGCGGCACGACGGCCGAATTCATCGTTCCCACGGTTCTGGTATTCGTCGCCGGCGACCAACCGTGGCGGTGGTTTTTGATCGGGTTCATGGTGGTCTTCCACCTCAACATCATCTCCAACCTCCCGATGGGAGTGCCGTTGGAGTGGAACGTGTTCTTCATCTTCTCGCTGTTCTACCTGTTCGGGCACTACGGCGGGATTCGTGCCACCGATCTTTCGTCGCCGCTGCTGCTGGCGCTCGTGGTGGTCGTGGTGGCCCTCGTGATCGCGGGAAACATGTTCCCCGAAAAGATTTCGTTCCTGCCGGCCATGCGCTACTACGCCGGCAACTGGGCCACCAGCCTGTGGTGCTTCCGGGCGGGCGCCGAGGAGAAGGTCGACTCCGAGGTCGTCAAAAGCTCCGCGCTCGTCGTCAATCAGCTGGCCCGGCTCTATGGCCCGGAGACCGCCGAAGTCATGGCGGACAAGGTGGCGGCATTCCGTGCGATGCATATTCACGGCCGGGCGCTCAACGGGCTGTTGCCGCGGGCGATCGGAAACGAGGCCGACTACAAGGTGCGCGAGGGCGAGGTGGTGGCCGGACCTTTGGTCGGGTGGAACTTCGGTGAAGGCCATTTGCACAACGAGCAGTTGCTCGAGGCGGTACAGCGACGCTGCAACTTCACTGACGGCGACCTTCGCGTGATCGTCCTCGAGGGGCAACCGATTCATATCCAGAAGCAGTGGTACCGCATCCTGGACGCCAAGACCGGATTGATCGAGGCGGGCTACGTCACCATCGAGGACATGGCGTCGCGTCAGCCATGGCCCGAGCCGGGTGACGAATTTCCGGTTCACCTCACCACCCAACCCGTCGTTCACGGCGAGTCATGACGAAGGCGGTAGTCGTCGGTGCCGGGCCCAACGGTTTGGCCGCTGCGATCCGGCTGGCCCGGGACGGCGTCGACGTCCAGGTGCTGGAGGCGCACGAGACCGCCGGCGGGGGGGCACGCTCCGGTGAGCTGACGGTGCCCGGCGTCATCCACGACCACTGCTCGGCGTTTCATCCGCTGGGCATCGGTTCGCCGTTCTGGAAGCAGGTGGACCTGCAGCGCTATGGGCTGGCGTGGAAGTGGCCGGAGGTCGACTGCGCGCACCCGCTCGACGACGGGACCGCCGGGGTGCTGTACCGGTCCCTCGATGAGACGACGGCCGGCATGGGACCCGACGCCTCCCGGTGGCGCCGCGCGGTCGGGGACCTTGCGGCCGGATTCGACGCCCTGGCCGAAGACCTGCTGCGTCCCGTGCTCAACATTCCTCGTCACCCGGTTCGCCTCGCCGCCTTCGGACCGCGCGCGATCCTGCCGGCCACCGCGATGGCCCGGTGGTTTCGTACCGAACAGGTGCGCGCGCTGTTCGGCGGATCGGCCGCGCACGTCTACACCCGCCTGGACCGCCCGCTCACCGCGTCGCTGGGGCTGATGATCCTGGCCAGCGGCCACCGATACGGGTGGCCGGTCGCCGAGGGGGGATCGGGCTCGATCACCAAGGCGCTCACCGCCGCCCTCGAAGCGCACGGCGGCGCGGTGACCAACGGAGTGACCGTCACGCGCCGCACTGACATCCCCGACGCCGACGTCGTCATGCTCGACCTGACTCCGGCGGCGGCGCTGAATATCTATGGGGATGCGATGCCGGGGCGCGTCAAACGCTCCTATGCCCGCTACCGCCAGGGCTCCTCGGCGTTCAAGGTCGACTTCGCCATCGAGGGTCACATCCCGTGGACCAATCCCGACTGCGGTCGCGCCGGCACCGTTCATCTAGGCGGCACGTTCGCCGAGGTCGCAGACACCGAACGACAACGCGCGCAAGGCAAGATGGCGCGGCGGCCCTTTGTGCTCGTCGGGCAGCAATACCTGGCCGACCCGTCCCGGTCGGCGGGCGGCATCAACCCGATCTGGGCCTACGCGCACGTGCCGTTCGGCTACACCGGCGACGCCACCGCCGCCGTCGTCGACCAGATCGAGCGCTTCGCCCCGGGATTCCGCGACCGCATCGTCGCGACGGTCAGCAAGGGCACCGCGGATCTACAGGCCTACAACCCCAACTTCATCGGCGGCGACATCATCGGCGGCGCCAACGACGGGCTGCAGGTCATCCTGCGGCCGCGCATCTCCGTCAACCCGTATGCGACCGGGGTGCCGGGTGTGTACCTGTGTTCGCAATCCACGCCGCCGGGAGCCGGAATCCACGGCCTGTGTGGCTACTACGCCGCCGAGGCGGCGCTGGGGTGGCTGCGGAAGCGTCGTCGATAGCCGGACCGCGTGTGGTCGGCGTCACGGGTGATGTACCAGCCCGGCAACGGAGTGCATCACTGATCTAGGCTGGCGACGAGCGCAGATCAGCGGACGCAGGAAAGAAAGACGACAGGAGAGACAAGTGACGGTCCGAGTAGGTATCAACGGCTTCGGTCGCATCGGGCGGAACTTCTACCGGGCCTTATTGGCTCAACAGGAGCAAGGCACCGCTGACATCGAGGTGGTCGCGGTCAACGACCTCACCGACAACGCCAGCCTGGCGCACCTGCTGAAATTCGACTCCATCCTGGGCCGCCTGCCCCACGACGTCAGCCTCGAGGGTGACGACACGATCGTCGTCGGCAGCAAGAAGATCAAGGCGCTCGAGGTCAAGGAAGGCCCGGCGGCGCTGCCCTGGGGCGACCTGGGCGTCGACGTCGTCGTGGAGTCCACCGGCATCTTCACCAACGCCGCGAAGGCCAAGGGCCACCTGGACGCGGGCGCCAAGAAGGTGATCATCTCCGCGCCCGCCACCGACGAGGACATCACCATCGTGCTGGGCGTCAACGACGACAAGTACGACGGCAGCCAGAACATCATCTCCAACGCCTCGTGCACCACGAACTGCCTCGGTCCGATCGCCAAGGTCCTCAACGACGAGTTCGGCATCGTCAAGGGTCTGATGACCACCATCCACGCCTACACCCAGGACCAGAACCTGCAGGACGGGCCGCACAAGGACCTGCGCCGGGCGCGTGCCGCCGCGCTGAACATCGTGCCGACCTCTACTGGCGCCGCCAAGGCCATCGGCCTGGTGCTGCCGGAGCTGAAGGGCAAGCTGGACGGGTACGCGCTGCGGGTGCCGATCCCGACCGGGTCGGTCACCGACCTCACCGCCGAGTTGCGCAAGTCCGCCACCGCCGACGAGATCAACGCCGCGATGAAGGCCGCCGCCGAGGGGCCCATGAAGGGCATCCTGAAGTACTACGACGCGCCGATCGTGTCCAGCGACATCGTCACCGACCCGCACAGCTCGATCTTCGACTCCGGCCTGACCAAGGTGATCGAGGATCAGGCAAAGGTGGTGTCCTGGTACGACAACGAATGGGGCTACTCCAACCGCCTCGTCGACCTGGTCGACCTGGTCGGCAAGTCGCTGTAAACCGTGGCCGTCCACGATCTGAAAAACCTGCTCGCCGAAGGGGTTTCCGGGCGCGGCGTGCTGGTGCGCTCCGATCTGAACGTGCCGCTCGATGACGGCAAGATCACCGACGCCGGCCGCATCACCGCCTCGGTGCCGACGCTGAAGGCGCTGGTCGAGGCGGGCGCGAAGGTGGTGGTCACCGCGCATCTGGGGCGGCCCAAGGACGGAGCCGACCCGAAGCTGTCGCTGGCGCCAGTCGCCGCGGCGCTCGGTGAGCAGCTCGGCCGGCACGTGCAGTTGGCCGGCGACGTCGTGGGCACCGACGCGCTGGCGCGCGCCGAGGGGCTGACCGACGGCGACGTCCTGCTGCTGGAAAACGTCCGCTTCGACGCCCGGGAAACCAGCAAGGACGATGGCGAACGGCTGGCGCTGGCCAAACAGCTGGCCGAATTGGTCGGGCCGACAGGGGCTTTCGTCTCCGATGGCTTCGGTGTGGTGCACCGCAAGCAGGCCTCCGTGTACGACATAGCCACCCTGCTGCCGCACTACGCCGGCACCCTGGTGGCCCAGGAGATCCGGGTGCTCGAGCAGCTGACCAGTTCGACGGAGCGGCCCTACGCGGTGGTGCTCGGCGGATCGAAGGTCTCCGACAAGCTCGGCGTCATCGAGTCGCTGGCCACCAAGGCCGACAGCATCGTCATCGGCGGCGGCATGTGCTTCACTTTCCTTGCCGCGCAAGGATTTCCGCTAGGCAAGTCGCTGCTGGAAGAAGATATGGTGGAAACCTGCCGGAACCTTCTGGACACCTACGTCGACGTGCTGCGCCTGCCGAGGGATATCGTGGTGGCCGAGAAGTTCGCGGCTGACTCACCGCCGCAAACCGTGTCGGCCGACGCCATCCCGGACGACATGATCGGCCTGGACATCGGGCCGGACTCGGTAAAACGGTTCACGGCGCTGTTGCGCAACGCCAGGACCTTGTTCTGGAACGGCCCGATGGGCGTGTTCGAGTTTCCCGCGTTCGCCGCGGGCACGAAGGGTGTCGCCGAGGCCATCGCGGGGGCGACCCGCAAGGGCGCGTTCAGCGTGGTCGGCGGTGGCGACTCCGCGGCCGCGGTGCGCGCCCTGCGCATCCCGGAGGGCGACTTCTCGCACATCTCCACCGGAGGTGGCGCGTCGCTGGAATACCTTGAGGGCAAGACGTTGCCGGGTATCGAGGTGTTGAGCCGGCCCCAGCCAAGCGAAGGAGACGCGTGAGCCGCAAACCGCTGATCGCCGGCAACTGGAAGATGAACCTCAACCACTTCGAGGCCATCGCGCTGGTGCAAAAGATCGCCTTCGCGCTGCCCGACAAGTATTACGACAAGGTCGACGCCACGGTCCTGCCGCCGTTCACGGATCTGCGCAGCGTGCAGACCCTGGTCGACGGCGACAAGCTGCGGTTGACCTACGGCGGGCAGGACCTGTCCCAGCACGACTCGGGCGCCTACACCGGCGACGTCAGCGGCGCCTTCCTGGCCAAGCTGGGTTGCACTTTCGTCGTCGTCGGGCACTCCGAGCGCCGGACCTACCACCACGAGGACGACGCGGTGGTGGCCGCTAAAACTGCCGCGGCGCTCAAGCACGAATTGACCCCGATCGTGTGCATCGGCGAGCACCTCGAGGTCCGCGAGGCGGGAAATCACGTCGGCCATTGCGAGGAGCAGCTGCGTGGCTCGCTGGACGGGCTGTCCGCCGAACAGATCGGCAAGGTCGTCATCGCCTATGAACCGGTGTGGGCCATCGGCACCGGGCGGGTGGCCAGCGCGGGTGACGCCCAGGAGGTGTGCGCGGCGATCCGTAAGGAACTGGGCGCGCTGGCGTCACCGCAGATCGCCGACGGCGTGCGGGTGCTCTACGGCGGATCGGTGAACGCCAAGAACATCGGCGAGCTGATCGCCCGCGAAGACATCGACGGCGGTTTGGTCGGGGGCGCGTCACTGGACGGCGAGCAGTTCGCCACGCTGGCGGCGATCGCCGCCGGTGGGCCGCTGCCCTGAGAACGACTCCGTCCCGGTAGGCTGGCCGCCATGCAGTTGGCTTTGCAGATCACCCTGGTCGTCACCAGCATCCTGGTGGTGCTGCTGGTGCTGCTGCACCGCGCCAAGGGCGGCGGCCTGTCCACACTGTTCGGTGGCGGCGTGCAGTCCAGCCTGTCCGGCTCCACGGTGGTGGAGAAGAACCTGGACCGCCTGACGTATTTCATCACCGCCATCTGGCTGGTGTGCATCATCGGCATAGCGCTGATGATCAAGTACCGCTGACGCTTGAATCGTTGCCGGGCGGCCGCTGACATTCCCATCGATACTGGGTCCCATGGTTGAGGCATCCGAGGGCACGCTGGAACCTATTGGTGCCGTACAGCGCACCACGGTGGGTCGTGAGGCGACGGAGCCGATGCGGGCCGACATCCGGTTGCTGGGCGCCATTTTGGGCGACACGGTGCGCGAGCAGGGCGGAAACGAGGTGTTCGAGCTCGTCGAGCGCGCCCGAGTGGAATCGTTTCGGGTGCGGCGCTCCGAGATCGACCGGGCCGAGCTGGCGCGGATGTTCGACGGCATCGACATTCACCAGGCCATCCCCGTCATCCGGGCGTTCAGCCACTTCGCGTTGCTCGCCAACGTCGCCGAGGACATCCACCGAGAGCGCCGCCGGGCGATCCACGTCGCCGCCGGCGAGGCACCGCAGGACAGCAGCCTGGCCGCGACCTACGCCAAACTCGACCGGGCGCAATTGGATTCGACCACCGTCGGCGACGCACTGAAGGGCGCGGTGGTGGCCCCGGTGATCACGGCACACCCCACCGAAACCCGCCGGCGCACCGTCTTCGTCACCCAGCACCGCATCACCGAACTGATGCGGCTGCGGGCCGAGGGGCACCAGGAGACCGACGAGGGCCGCAACATCGAACTCGAGCTGCGCCGCCAGGTCCTGACGCTGTGGCAGACCGCACTGATCCGGTTGTCCCGGCTGCAGATCACCGACGAGATCGAGGTGGGGCTGCGCTACTACGCCGCCGCGTTCTTCAGGGTGGTCCCGCAGGTCAACGCCCAGGTGCGCGACGCGCTGCGGGCCCGCTGGCCGGACGCCGACCTGCTGAAGCAGCCGATCGTGCAGCCGGGATCCTGGATCGGCGGTGACCGCGACGGCAACCCGAACGTGACGGCCGACGTGGTGCGCCAGGCCACCGGCAACGCCGCGTTCACCGCGCTGGCGCACTACCTGGCCGAGCTGACCGCCCTGGAACAGGAGCTGTCGATGTCGGCGCGACTGGTGGCAGTCACCCCCGAATTGAGCGAGCTGGCGCAGGGTTGTGGCGAGAAAGCCCGCGCCGACGAGCCCTACCGCCGCGCGGTGCGGGTGATCCGCGCCCGGCTCACCGCGACGAGCGCCGAAATCCTGGACCGGCGACCGCAGCACGAGCTGGACCTGGACTCGGCGCCGTATGCCACGCCGGCCGAACTGCAGGCCGACCTGGACACCATCGATGCGTCGCTGCGCGCGCACGGCAGCGCCCTGCTGGCCGATGATCGCCTGGCGCTGCTGCGAGAAGGCGTGCGAGTCTTCGGATTTCATCTGTGCGGCCTGGACATGCGGCAAAACTCCGACGTGCACGAGGAAGTGGTCGCCGAGCTGCTGGCCTGGGCGGGGGTGCATCCGGATTACGGTTCGCTGTCCGAAGACGAGCGGGTCGAGCTGTTGGCCGCCGAGTTGAGTGTGCGGCGTCCGCTGGTCGGCGACCGCGCGGGACTGTCCGAGCTGGCCGACAAAGAGCTGGGCGTGGTCCGCGCGGCCGCGCACGCCATCGAGCGCTACGGGCCCTCCGCCGTGCCGAACTACGTGATCTCCATGTGCCGATCGGTCTCCGACGTCCTGGAGGCCGCCATCCTGCTCAAGGAGGCGGGCCTGATCGACACGTCCGGGGACGCGCCGTACTGCCCGGTGGGTATCTCGCCGCTGTTCGAGACCATCGACGATCTGCGCAACGGCGCGACGATTCTGCACGCGATGCTCGAACTCCCGATCTATCGCGCTCTGGTGGCCGCGCGCGACGACAGCCAGGAAGTGATGCTGGGCTATTCCGACTCCAACAAGGACGGCGGGTATCTGGCCTCCAGCTGGGCGGTGTACCGAGCCGAGCTGGCCCTGGTGGAGGTGGCCCGCAAGACCGGAATCCGGTTGCGCCTCTTCCACGGTCGCGGCGGCACCGTCGGCCGCGGTGGCGGGCCGAGCTACGAAGCCATCCTGGCGCAACCCCCCGGGGCGGTGAACGGTTCGCTGCGGCTCACCGAACAGGGCGAGGTGATCGCCGCGAAGTACGCCGAACCGCAAGCGGCGCAACGCAATCTGGAGAGCCTGCTGGCCGCCACGCTGGAATCCACGCTGCTGGACGTGGAGGGGTTGGGCGATGCCGCGGAACCGGCGTACGCGTTGCTCGACGAGGTGGCCGAGCTGGCGCAGCGCGCCTATGCCGAATTGGTGCACGAGACACCGGGTTTCGTCGACTACTTCATGGCCTGCACGCCGGTCAGCGAGATCGGGTCGCTGAACATCGGCAGCCGCCCCACCTCGCGCAAACCCACCGAGTCGATCTCGGATCTGCGCGCCATCCCATGGGTGCTGGCGTGGAGCCAGTCGCGCGTCATGCTGCCCGGCTGGTACGGCACCGGGTCGGCGTTCGAGCAGTGGATCGCGGCGGGCCCGGAAAGCGAAAGCGAGCGGGTGGACATCCTGCACGACTTGTACCAGCGCTGGCCGTTTTTCCGCAGCGTGCTGTCGAACCTGGCGCAGGTGCTGGCCAAGAGCGACCTCGGCCTGGCGGCGCGCTACGCCGAACTGGTGGACGACGAGGAACTGCGGCATCGCGTCTTCGACAAGATCGCCGACGAGCACCGGCGCACCATCGCCATGCACAAGCTCATCACCGGCCAGGACAACCTGCTCGCCGACAACCCGGCGCTGGCACGTTCGGTGTTCAACCGCTTCCCGTACCTCGAGCCGCTCAATCACCTGCAGGTGGAGCTGCTTCGCCGTTACCGTTCCGGCGATGACGACGAGCTCGTGCAGCGCGGCATTTTGCTGACGATGAACGGGCTGGCCAGCGCGCTGCGAAACAGCGGCTGATTGCTGGCGATTCGGTCACCGGGCCGGGCCGCTCGCGAATACCCTGGATCGACGCGACGCCGACCAAGGAGACCAGTGAGCGGATCCGGACTACCCCTGTGGCTACTTCTGGTTTCCGTTGTCGCCGTCGCGATTGCGATCGCGGTGGGCTCGATCTGGCTGGGTAATCGCGTCCTGCCGATGCATGGGCACGGGGAAGCGCAGAATCCGCCGATCGCCTCCTTCCTCACCGTCGTCGGATTCATCTACGGCGCTCTGCTGGGCTTCACCGTGGTGGCCACCTGGGAGCACTTCTCCTCGACGCAGGTTGTGGTGTCCGGCGAGGCGTCCGCGCTGACGACGATGTATCGGCAAACCGTCGCGATGCCCGAACCCGAGCGCACCGAAGTGCAGGAGCTGTTGCGCAAGTACGCAGGCGCGGTAGCCGGACCGGAATGGAACAAACAGCACAACGATGGCGCGCGCGCCGCGATCACCCGGATGTATCGCACCGTCGGCCGCCAGCAACCCAACGTCGCGGCCAAGCCGATCAATCAGCAATTTCTCAACCAGCTGAGTGAGCTGGCGTCCGACCGTAACGAGCGGATCGTGGGCACCAAGCCCCGGATACCCGCCCTGATGTGGGCGGGACTCATCTTCGGTGCGGTTGTGCTGGTTGCGTTTACGGGTTTCCTGCGGATGGGCAGCGCCGTCGGTCACGTCATCGTGTCCAGCACGGTCGCGGTTCTGCTGGGTCTGCTGCTGTGCGTCGTGTTCCAGCTCGACCACTCGTATGCGACCGATCAACGCATTACGTCCGGGCCGTTCACGCACGCCTTGGACATCTTCGATTCGGTCGACAACGACAGCCGCTATTTCCCGCGCTGAGCATCGATGTGGCGAATCGTGGCGGGTCGGCTCAGCCCTTCACCAACTCGCCGACGTGCGCGGTGACCGAATCGGTGAGGCCTTGCAGGTCATAGCCGCCTTCGAGCACCGCCACCAACCGGCCGTCGCACAGTGTTTCGGCCGACATCATCAATTCCCTTGTGACCCAGGCGAAGTCGTCTGCCGTCATGGTCAGTGAGCCCAGTGGGTCACGTTCGTGGGCGTCGAAACCGGCGGACACGATGATCAGCTCGGGAGAAAAAGCCTGCAGCGCAGGCACGATTCGATCCTGAAACGCCGCACGCAAGTCGGCGCCACCATCACCGGGGGCCAGCGGCGAATTGAAGATGTTGCCCACGCCGGTTTCCCGCACCGCACCGGTCCCGGGGAACAGCGGCATCTGATGCGTGGACGCGTAGAGCACACTCGGGTCGGAGTAGAAGATCTGCTGAGTGCCGTTGCCGTGATGGACGTCGAAGTCGACGATCGCGACCCGTGTCAGCCCGTGCTTGCGCCGCGCATGACGCGCGCCGATGCTGATGTTGTTGAACAGGCAGAAGCCCATGGCGCGCTCGGTCTCGGCGTGATGGCCCGGCGGGCGGCTCGCGACGAACGCGTTCTGCGCGTCGCCGGCCAGCACCCGGTCCACGGCCTGCAGCGTGGCGCCCACCCCGCGCAGCGCCGTCTCCCAGGACGAGGGCTCCATCATGGTGTCGCCGCCGTCGAGGTAGACGTATCCGTCGGCGGGTCGCGCGGCTTCCAATGCGTCCACGTAACGATTGGAGTGCACGTAGCGCGTCGTCGCGAGGTCGGCCGGCTCGGCCTCCTCGCGGATCAGGGCGTCGAACTGCGGCCGGCTCAGCGCCGCCTCCACCGCCCGGTAGCGGTCCGGCCGTTCCGGATGGCCGGGAGCGGTCCGATGGGCGGCGAAGGCGGCGTGGTGCAGCAGCAGCGTGACCATCGAAAGTCCTTCTCGCCGCTACTGCACGCTCCGGTTGCGCAGCCTGTCCACGAAGCCGCGTACCGCGTGCTCGGTGATCGCCAGCGGGGAAATCATGGTCTCGCCCACCCGCACCATGTCGTCGACCCGCGCGACGATGGCCTCCACCGGTTCGACCAGCGCGATCAACCGCTTGGCCAGGTCATCGAGGCTGGACATGGTGCCATCCAGGTGGTCCAGGCCAGTTTCCAGGCGTTCCACCGTGGCGTTCAGGCTGGACAGCGAACTGCTGAGCTCCTTCATGGTGGTGCTCAACCCGTCGAGGACGTCCTCGACCTGCTCCACCGTTTTGTCGGCGTTCAACGCGGCCTGGGTGAGCGTTTTGATCCGGCTTCGCTCTTGCCCCCCGCGCACGGTTCTGTCTGCCATGTCCGTCATTATGACCCGACCCGGGCCGCTGCCCGCGGGCATCCGCGACATTGGAAGCGCGAGTGCGCTCGGTCAGGCGCGCCCTGAAGACCGCGACGGCAGCCTGGCCGCGGCGTCTTCGTCGAGCAGCCACAGCGTGGTGTCCTGCCCGACCGCCCCGGCCGCCGGCACGGAGACGGGTGCGGCGCCACCGATCGCCGCGGCCACCGCGTCGGCCTTGCCGCCGCCGGAGACCATCAGCCAGACTTCGCGGGAATGGGCAACGGCGGGCAGTGTCAAGGTGATTCGTTGCGGGGGCGGTTTGGGGGAGTCGTCGACCGACACCACCATGCGGGTGGTTTCGAGCACGGCCGGGGTGTCGGGGAACAGCGAGTTGATGTGGCCCTCGGGGCCCATCCCCAGCAGGTGCACGTCGAAATTCGGAACCGCTTCGCCGGGCGCGGCGTTGGCCGCCAGCAGCTGTTCGTAGGCCAGCGCCGCCGCGGCGAGATCATTGCCGAATTCCCCATCGCTGGCCGGCATCGGATGCACCTGGCTGGACGGGATGTCGACGTGGGAGAGCAACGCGGCCCGTGCCTGCTTGTCGTTGCGCTCGTCGTCATCCTCGGGGACGTAGCGTTCGTCGCCCCAGAACAGATGCACGGACGCCCAGTCGATCTCTCGTCCCACCAACGACTGCAGCAGCCCGATGCCGTTGCCGCCGCCGGTCAGCACGATGAGCGCTCGGCCCCGCGCCGCCACGGCGCTGGCGATGGTATCGGTCAGTCGCGCGGCGGCGGCTTCGACCATGGTTTGGCTGTCCGGAAAAATCTCGATGCTGGTGCTCACACGTACTGCACTTTCTCAATGCCGTCAAGCGCTGATTGATATATCTCGTCGGGATCCAGTCGGCGCAGGTCTTCGGCGAGGCACTCACCGGTTTCCCTGCGCGCCAGAGGAAGTAGGGCGTCCGGTCGGGCCGTCCGGCTCAACGTGGCCGTCCTTCCTTCCTGCGGCCGGCTCAAGACGATGGTCTCGCTCTTGCGCACCAGTTCGATCTTGAGCTCGCCGACGGCCCGGCGCACCGGGCCGTCGATGCGGCTGGCCAGCCACCCCGCCAGGACGTCGAGGGCGGGCTCGGTTGCCAGGCCCGACACCAGCGCCGACTCGATCGGTTCGTGCGGCGTCAGGTCCACGGCCGAGGTGAGCAGCGCGCGCCAATAGGTGATGCGCGCCCAGGCGAGGTCGGTGTCGCCCGCGGTATATCCGGGCAGTCGGCTCTTGATGGCCGACAAGGGGTCGACCCCGTTGGTCGCGTCGGTGATGCGTCGAATGGCCAACCGGCCCAACGGATCTTGCGCCGGCACTGCCGGCGCGACGTCGGGCCACCAGACCACCACCGGGATGTCGGGCAGCAGGAAGGGAGTCACCACGCTGGCGGCATGGCCGGACAGCGGCCCGGACAGCCGAAGCACCACGACTTCGCTGGCCCCGGTGTCACCGCCGGCGCGCAACTGCGCATCCAGGCGTGGTTTGTCCGCATACGGATTGCCCCTCATCGTCACGATGATGCGGCTGGGGTGCTCATGGCTGGCGTTGTTCGCGGCTTTCAGCGACTCGTCGAAGATCTCGTCGCTGTCCGGAGCGATGATCAAGGTCAGCACCCGGCCCATCGCGACGGCGCCGACCTTTTCACGCAGTTCGTCGAGTCTCTTGTTGACCGCCGTGGTGGTGGTGTCTTCCATATCGATGATCATCAGGGCCGCCGCCATTCCCGGCCGGTGCGGCGCAGCATCTCAAAGGCGGAGTCCGGACCCCACGTGCCCGACTCGTAGGGTTCGGGTTTGCCACTGGCCGCCCAGTTGTTGAGGACGGGATCGAGTATGTCCCAAGCCAATTCGACCTCCTCGTTGACCGGGAACAGGGACGGCTCGCCCAGCAGCACGTCAAGGATCAGCTGCTCGTAGGCTTCCGGCGATTCCTCGGCGAACGCCGAGCCGTAGGAGAAGTCCATGTTGACGTCGCGGACTTCCATCGCGGTGCCCGGCACCTTGGACCCGAACCGCAGCGTGACGCCTTCGTCCGGCTGCACGCGGATCACCATGGCGTTGGTGCCCAGCTCGTCGGTCATGGTCGCATCGAACGGCAGATGCGGTGCACGCTTGAAGATCAGCGCGATCTCGGTCACCCTGCGGCCCAGGCGTTTTCCGGTGCGCAGGTAGAAGGGAACACCGGCCCAGCGGCGGGTGTCCACTTCGAGCGTGATGGCCGCGAACGTTTCGGTGGTCGAGTCTTTGGCGAACCCCTCCTCGTCGAGCAGACCGACGACCTTCTCGCCGCCCTGCCAGCCCGCGGCGTACTGGCCGCGGCTGGTGGTCTCGTCGAGGGGCTCGGCCAGGTGGGTGGCCGAGAGCACCTTGATCTTCTCGGCTTGCAGCGCCGACGGGCTGAAGCTGACCGGCTCCTCCATCGCGGTGAGCGCCAGCAGCTGCATCAGATGGTTCTGGATCACGTCGCGGGCGGCCCCGATGCCGTCGTAGTAGCCGGCCCGGCCGCCCAGACCAATGTCCTCGGCCATGGTGATCTGCACGTGGTCGACGTAATGCGCGTTCCAGATCGGGTCGAACAACTGATTGGCGAACCGCAGCGCCAGGATGTTGCGGACGGTCTCCTTGCCCAGGTAGTGGTCGATCCGGAACACCGACTCCTCGGGGAAGACCGCGTTGACGGACTTGTTCAGCGCCTGCGCGCTTTCCAGGTCGTGACCGAACGGCTTCTCGATGACGACCCGGCTCCACCGCTCACCCTGCGGGCGCGCCAAACCCGACTTGTGCAACTGCTCGCACACCACCGGGAAGGACTTGGGCGGGATGGCCAGATAGAAGGCGTGATTGCCGCCGGTGCCGCGCTCGGCGTCCAGCTTGTCCAAGGTCTCGGCCAGCCGGCCGAACGCCTCGTCGTCGTCGAAAGCGCCCGGCACGAAACGGAATCCCTCGGCCAGCCGATCCCAGTTCTCCTGCCGGAAGGGAGTGCGGCAGTGTTCCTTGACGGCCTCGTGCACCACCTTGCCGAAGTCCTGGGTGCTCCAATCGCGGCGGGCGAAGCCCACCAGGGAGAAGCTGGGCGGCAGCAGGCCGCGATTGGCCAGGTCGTAGATAGCCGGCATGACCTTCTTGCGGGCCAGGTCGCCGGTCACGCCGAAAATAACGATCCCGCACGGCCCCGCGATGCGCGGAAGCCGCTTGTCTCGCTTGTCCCGTAAGGGGTTATGCCATTGTTGCGCGGTGCGGGCCGGGCTCATTTGGAGGTGGAATCCAGCTGCTTCTGCGTTTCCTCCAACAGCTCGGTCCAGGAATCCACGAACTTCTCCACGCCCTCGTTCTCCAGCACCTTGAATACGTCGGTGAGGTCGATGCCGAGGCCCGAAAGCTTGTCGAACACCTCCTGCGCGCCGTCGGCGGTGCCGGTGACCGTGTCACCTTTGATCTCGCCGTGGTCGGCGACCGCGTCAATCGTCTTCTCCGGCATGGTATTCACCGTGTTCGGCGCTACCAGCTCGGTGACGTAGAGGGTGTCGGAGTAGTCGGGATTCTTAACGCCCGTGGACGCCCACAGCGGACGCTGAACCCGGGCCCCGTCGGCCTTGAGCGCCTCGAAGCGATCGCCGCCCTCGAACACCTCTTGGTAGGCCGCATAGGCCAGGCGGGCGTTGGCCACACCGGCCTGTCCAGCCAGCGCCTTCGCGTCATCCGAGCCGATCTTCTCGAGCCGCTTGTCCACCTCGGAATCCACGCGAGATACGAAGAACGAGGCCACCGAATGGATCTTGGACAGGTCGTGGCCGGCCTCGCGGGCCTTCTCCAGGCCTTCCAAGTAGGCGTCCATCACCTGGCGGTGGCGTTCGACGGAGAAGATGAGCGTGACGTTGACCGAAATCCCTTCCGCCAGAACGGCGGTGATGGCCGGGATGCCGGCCTTGGTGGCCGGGATCTTGATGAACAGGTTCGGGCGGTCGACGATCTTCCACAGCTCGACGGCCTGCGCGGTGGTCTTGTCGGTCTCGGCCGCCAGCCGCGGGTCGACCTCGATGGACACCCGGCCGTCCACCCCGTCCGACGCCTCCCACTCACGCTTGAGGACGTCGCACCCATTGCGCACGTCGTCGGTGGTGACCGTGCGGATGGTCGCCTCGACGTCGGCGCCGCGCTCGGCGAGCTCGGCGATCTGGTCCTTGTAGGAATCGCCCTCCGCCAACGCTTTCTGGAAGATCGACGGGTTGGTGGTCACGCCGACGACGCTCTTGGTGTCGATCAGCTCTTGCAGGTTGCCCGACTGCAGCCGCTGACGCGACAGGTCGTCAAGCCAGACGGATACGCCGGCGGCGGACAGCGCCGCCAGATTCGGGTTCTGAGCGGTCATGTGAATTACCCTTTCCTCAATTGTCCACTACTTCTTCCGCGGCGGCCGCGACGGCTTCGGCCGTGAAGCCGAACTCACGGAATATGGTTTCGTAGTCGGCGGATTCGCCGTAGTGCTCGATCGAGACGATCTTGCCCGTGTCGCCGACCAGCTTGTGCCAGCTCTGCGCGACGCCGGCCTCGACGGCGACCCTGGCCGACACGGTCGGCGGCAGCACGCTGTCGCGGTAGTCGTCGGGCTGGGATTCGAACCATTCGACGCACGGCATGGAAACCACCCGTGCCACGATGTCCTTGTCCGCCAACAACTTCTGTGCCCCGACCGCGAGCTGGACCTCCGAGCCGGTGGCGATCAGCACCACGTCGGGATCTTGGCCGGCTTCCTCGCCGTCCGAGCCCAGGATGTAGCCGCCCCGCGCGACGCCGTCGGCGCTGGTGCCCTCGAGGACCGGCACATTCTGGCGGGTCAGCATCAGGCCGACGGGGCCGCTGCCGTTGCCGCGGGCCAGGACGGTCCGCCAGGCATAGGCCGTCTCGTTCGCGTCGGCCGGGCGCACCACCGACAGATTCGGGATGGCCCGAAGCGCCGCGAGGTGCTCGATCGGCTGGTGCGTCGGGCCGTCCTCGCCGAGACCGACGGAGTCGTGGGTCCAGACGTAGATGGTGTCGATGTCCATCAGCGAGGCCAACCGCACCGCCGGCCGCATGTAGTCGGAGAACTGCAGGAACGTGCCACCGTAAGCGCGGGTCGGGCCGTGCAGCACGATGCCGGACAGGATGGCGCCCATCGCGTGCTCGCGAACGCCGAAGTGCAACGTGCGACCGTACCAGTGCGCCGTGTAGTCCTTGGTCGAAATAGACGGCGGCCCAAAGGAATCGGCGCCCTTGATGGTGGTGTTGTTGCTGCCCGCCAGGTCGGCTGAACCGCCCCACAGCTCCGGCAGTTTCGGCCCGACCGCGTTGAGTACCTCGTTGGAGGCCTTGCGGGTGGCGATCGGGTCGGAGCCGGGGTCCCAGTGCGGCAGGTCGTCGTCCCAGCCGTCGGGCAACTCCTCGGCGGTCAGCCGGTCCAGCAACGCCTTGCGCTCGGGTTGGCCCTCCGCCCAGGCGTCGAAATCCGCCTGCCATTTTTCGTGCGCTTCCTTGCCGCGGTCCACCAGCTTGCGAGTGTGGGCGATCACCTCGTCGCGAACCTCGAACTTCTTGTCCGGGTCGAAGCCGAGGATCTCCTTGACGGCGGCCACTTCCTCGTCGCCCAGGGCGGCGCCGTGCGCCTTGCCGGTGTTCATCAGCTTGGGTGCGGGATAGCCGATGATGGTGCGCAGCGAGATGAACGACGGCCGGTCGGTGGCCGCCTTGGCGTTGGCGATGGCTTCCTCGATCGCGACGACGTTCTCGCCGCCCTCGACCTCCTGCACGTGCCAGCCGTACGCCCGATACCGCGCGGCGGTGTCCTCACACAGCGCGATGTTGGTGTCGTCCTCGATCGAAATCTCGTTGTGGTCGTAGAAGACGATGAGGTTGCCCAGCTGCTGGACGGCCGCCAGCGACGAGGCCTCCGAGGTGACGCCCTCTTCGATGTCGCCGTCGGAGGCGATCGCGTAGATGAAGTGGTCGAACGGGCTGGTGCCCGGGGCGGCGTCGGGATCGAACAGCCCGCGCTCGTAGCGCGCGGCCATTGCCATGCCCACCGCCGAGGCGAGGCCCTGCCCGAGCGGACCGGTGGTGATCTCAACGCCCTTGGTGTGCCGGAACTCCGGGTGCCCCGGGGTCTTGGATCCCCAGGTGCGCAGCGACTCGATGTCGGACAGCTCCAGGCCGAAACCACCCAGATACAGCTGCAGGTACAGCGTCAGGCTACTGTGCCCGCAGGACAATACAAAGCGGTCGCGGCCCAGCCAGTGGGTGTCGCTGGGATCGTGGCGCATGGCGCGCTGGAACAAGGTGTAGGCCAGGGGCGCCAGGCTCATCGCAGTCCCGGGATGGCCATTGCCGACCTTTTGCACCGCATCGGCGGCCAGCACCCGAATGGTGTCGACGGCGGCCGAGTCGAGCTCGGTCCAGTCGTCGGGAAGGTGCGGTTGGGTCAGCGTGGAGATCTCTTCGAGTGTCGTCACAGACTCTGTCCTTGGGTCATCGAGCTGATCAATCCCACCCTAGTGCGGGAGGGCCGGCTCTTGCAGCGGCAGGATTCGGGTACCCACGGCCGGCAGATGTGAAAATTACGCGGCCGTGGAAAACGTTTAACATTCAGTTCGGAAATCTGGGAAAAATCTGCGGAATGGACCCGCGGGCGGGCCATCGCCACAACCCGGTCTACCATCGTGTGTAGTAGATGCTGCGCGCCGCTGCGACCCCGAGGAGTTATTGCGTGAGCGTTCGCGGGCGCGTCGCGCCGAGCCGATTGCCAAGCCGAATACAAGGCACGGTGCTGGCTTATCTGGCGCTGACCAAGCCGCGGGTCATCGAATTGCTGCTCGTCACCGCGATCCCGGCGATGTTGCTGGCCCAGCGTGGCACCGTGAACCCGCTGCTGATCGTCAACACGCTGATCGGCGGAATGCTGGCCGCCGGGGGCGCGAACACCCTCAACTGTGTGGCCGACGCGGACATCGACAAGGTGATGAAGCGTACGGCCCGCCGGCCGCTGGCCCGTGCCGCGGTGCCCACACGCAACGCCCTGGTGCTCGGCCTGGTGCTGACGGTGGCTTCGTTCTTCTGGCTGTGGTGGACGACGAACCTGCTGTCCGGACTGCTGGCCCTGGCGACGATCGCGTTCTATGTGTTCATCTACACCCTGCTGCTCAAGCGGCGCACCTCGCAGAACGTGGTGTGGGGCGGCGCGGCCGGCTGCATGCCGGTGATGATCGGCTGGTCGGCCGTCACCGGCACCATTGGGTGGCCCGCGCTGGTCATGTTCGCCATCATTTTCTTCTGGACACCGCCGCACACCTGGGCGCTGGCGATGCGCTACAAGGACGACTACAAAGCGGCGGGCGTGCCGATGCTGCCGGCCGTGGCGACCGAGCGTCAGGTGACCAAGCAGATCCTGATCTACACCTGGCTGACGGTGTTGGCCACGCTGGCGCTGGCGCTGGCGACGGGCTGGCTGTACGCGGCGGTCGCCGTGGTGGCCGGGATGTGGTTCCTGGCGATGGCCCACCAGCTGTACGCCGGGGTCCGCGCCGGCGAGCCGGTCAAGCCGTTGCGGTTGTTCTTGCAATCGAACAACTATCTGGCCGTGGTGTTCTGCGCGCTGGCCGTGGACTCGGCCATCGGCCTGCCGCACCTGTTCTGACTGTCGCCGCGACCGGGCTGCCTGCCACACCTGCCACTCCTGTCTGTCGCTCAAAGGCGGGCAAATGGCTAATGCCCCCGCGGCGAGATCACTGTGGCCGGCGGGATCACTGCGGCTCGTGATTCCCCTCAGGGCAGCAGCACGATCGAGCCCGCCGTCCTGCGGCCCTGCAGATCCTGGTGGGCGCGGGCAGCTTCGACCAGCGGGTAGCGCCCGCCCACCTCGACGGTGATGTCGCCGCCGGCGATCGCGGCGAACAATTCCTCTGCCCGCCAGCTGAATTCCTGCGCGGTCTGGACGAAATGCGCCAGCGACGGCCGGGTCAAGAACACCGACCCGGCCGCATTGAGGCGCTGCGGGTCGAACGGCGCAACGGGTCCGCTGGCCGCTCCGAAGAGCGCCAGGGTGCCCCGAATGGCCAGGCTGGCCAGGCTGGCGTCGAAGGTGGTCGCGCCCACGCCGTCGTACACGGCGGCCACCCCGGCGCCGTCGGTCAACGAACGGATCCGGTCGCCGAACGCCGCGGGATCGTCGGGGTAGGGGAGCACCTCGTCGGCGCCGGCGCGGCGGGACAGCCGCTCCTTCTCCGGGGTCGAGACCGTGGTGATCACCCGCACACCCAGCAGGTGAGCCCACTGGGTCAGGATCAGGCCGACGCCGCCCGCGCCGGCGTGCACCAGCACCGTGTCGCCCGCCTGCACCGGATACACCGACCTCAACAGATAATGCGCGGTCAGCCCCTTCAGCAGGGCCGAGGCCGCCACGTCGGCGGTCACGCCGTCGGGCAGCTCGGCGGTCAAATATGCTGGGGCCGTAGCGTACTCGGCATACCCTCCGGACGCTGCCGCACTGACCACGCGGTCGCCGACGTTGAACCCGTCGACGCCGTCGCCCAGGGCTTCGATGGTGCCGGCCAATTCCGAGCCGAGGATGAACGGCAACGCCCGCGGGTATTGCCCGGAGCGGAAATAGGTGTCGATGTAGTTGACGCCGATGGCCTCCGCCTTGATCAGCACCTCACCCGCTCCCGGCGTCGGCGCGGCCGTATCGACGTAGCGCAGCACCTCGGGGCCGCCGGTTTCGCTGACTTCGATTGCGTGCATCTGCTTATCATGCCCGGGCATGAAGCTCGCTCGCCCGGACGTCTTCCATCCCCGCATCGTGTTGGCGGGGCCGGCCGACGGCGCGGACAGGACAGCGGACGACGCCGGTCTGGTGGGCGCGCTACGGCGGCGCGGGCTGCACGCGCGCCGGCTGCCCTGGGACGACCCGGATACCGCCAGCGCAGATCTGGTGATCCTGCGAGCAGCCGCGGGCAACCCGGATCGGCGCGACGAATTCCTGTCGTGGGCACGGCGGGTGCGCCACCTGCTCAACCCGCCCGGAGCGGTGGCTTGGAACCTCGATGAGCGGTACTTGAGCGACCTCGAGGACGACGGGGTGCCGACGAGCGGGCCGGGCACGATTCCCGAGGCGGCGCTGATCTTCCTGGGGGGCGAGCAGTCACACGCCTGGCCGGTCGAGCCGGAGTTCGAGTCGTGGGACGTCGGCTACGCCGCGCTGGCCGCGGCCGCCGGGCGCGCCGGCATTGGGGCGCGGGAGTTGCTCTTCGCGCGTGCCGATGTGGCCGGGGCACGGCTCGTCGGGCTCGACCTGGTCGCGCCCTCATTGGGTTGGCGCCGGCTGGACACCGCGGCCCGCGAACTCGCCCAGCGCCGGTTCGCGCTGGCGTTGGAGTCAGCTTGCGAGCGGCTCGGCCTCGGCCCGCTCTCGCATCGAAGCCCATAGCGCCGCGGTGGCCGCGGTGCAGGCCGCGGCCCCGGCCACGTGCAGGGCGACCAGCACGGCCGGAACCCCGGTGTAGTACTGCGCGGTGCCGACCCCTGCTTGGGCGAACACCAGTACCACCAGCACCCCCAGCCGCAGCAGCACGGGCCGGGCGGCACGCACGGCCAGCAGCCCGAAGCCCAGCCCCACCAGCAGCGACAGGTAGGCGATCAGCAGCGAGGAGTGCAGGTGCACCAGGGTGTCGACTTCGACTTTCAGCCGCGGCACCGTCCGGGTGGGGCTGCGATCGCCCGCGTGCGGGCCGGCGGCCGTCACCAGCGTGCCGGTGACCAGCACCGCCGCCAGGTTCAGGGCGGAGAGCGCGGTCAGCGCGCGCAGCGGCCGGACCACTCGCTCGCGAACCGCGCCGTCGTCGGGTTCGCCGATTTTCACGTACAGCAGCACCGCCAGCCACACCATCGTCATCGACGTCAGCAGGTGGATGGCCACCGTCCACCACAGCAGCCCGGTGCGCACGGTGATGCCGCCGATCACCGCCTGCACGACCGTCGACACCGGCATCAGCCAGGCGTAGACCAGCACCTCGCGCCGTCGCCGCGCCCGGGTCACGGCCAGCACGGCCAGCGCCGCGGTGATCACCACCGCGAAGGTGACCATCCGATTGCCGAATTCGACGGCCTGATGAATGCGCGGCACCTCGGCGTGCGCCACCGGAACGAAGCTGCCCGGAAAGCACTGCGGCCAGGTGGGACAGCCCAGGCCCGAGGCGGTGACGCGGACGATCGCGCCGGTGATGGCGATGCCGCCCTGAGTCAAGATGACCAACGCGGCGATCAGGCGCTGCACACCCGGGCTGGGGTTGGGGAGCAGGTCCACCACGCGCATCAGCATCCGTCCAAGCATTGCCCGATGGTATGCGAACAAAAACTACAGCCCGTAGTAAGCCCGGCCGCTCGCGAGACTTAAACCACGCACACAGGGTGCGGCGTGTCGTGGGCGTGGTTTAAGTGTCGTGCCGCGGCGGCCAGCGACGCACGAACGTCAGGTGAAGCGGAACCAGCGCAGCGCGCTGAGCGCGCCCACCGCGCCCCATGCCACCAGAACGACCATTCCGAACCAGTCCACCGACATGGTCATCGCCTGCGAGAGCGCCTCGGTGAGCGCGCCGGATGGAGTCAGCCGGGCGGCCAGCTTCACTGCCGTCGGGGTGATCCCGGTTTCCAGGGTCAGCGCGCCGAGGCCCGCGAAGACAAACCACATCAGGTTGGCGACCGCGAGCACGATCTCGGCGCGCAGCGTCCCGCCGAGCAGCAGCCCCAGCGCCGCGAAGACCACGGTGCCCAGCGCGATGACCGCCGCGCCCAGCGCCAGGGCCGCCGGCGTGGGTCGCCAGCCCAGCGCGAAACCGATGGCGCCCAACAGGATTGCCTGTAGGAACACCACGGTGACCACCGCAAGAGACTTGCCCGCGATGATGCCCCACACCGGAAGTGGCGTGGCGCCAAGCCGTTTCAAAGCGCCGTAGCGCCGATCGAAGGCGACCGCGATCGCCTGACCGGTGAACGCCGTCGAGATGACCGCCAGCGCCATGATGACCGGAGTGAAGGTCGCCGCGCGGTGCTGGCCGAACAAGCCGAGCGGTAGCAGCGTGAGCCCAACCAGCAGCGTGATCGGGATGAACATGGTCAGCAGCAGCTGTTCGCCGTTGCGCAGCAGCAGCTTGAGTTCCAAACCGAATTGCGCGGCAAGCATTTTCGGCACCGCGCTGGGCCGCGGATCGGGAGCGAAGGTGCCCGCGGGGAAGGTGTTCGATCCGGTCGCGTTGTCCGTCAAGGCCGTAACTTCCTGCCGGTGAGGTCGAGGAACACGTCCTCGAGGCTGCGTTGCTCGACGCGCATGTCGGTGGCCAGGACGTCGATCCGAGCGCACCACGCCGTGACGGTTGCCAGCACCTGGGGGTCGACGTGCCCCTCCACCAGGTACTCGCCCGGCGTCAACTCGGTGGCTTTGTAGTCCTCCGGCAGCGCGGCGGACAGCAACGACAAATCGAGGCGTGGCGGCGCGCTGAATCGCAACTGGTCCTTGGCCCCGCTGCGCATCAGCTCGGCGGGCGTACCGGAGGCGACCGTGACGCCGTGATCGACGATGACCAGCCGGTCGGCGAGCTCCTCGGCCTCCTTGAGCTGGTGCGTGGTCAGCACCACCGTCACGCCATCGCGGCGCAGGGCGTCGATCAGCTCCCAGACCAGCAACCGGGCGTGCGCGTCCATGCCCGCGGTGGGCTCGTCGAGAAACACCAGTTCGGGGCGGCCGACCAGCGCGCACGCCAGCGCCAGCCGCTGCTGCTGGCCGCCGGAGAGCCGGCGGTAGGTGGTACGGGCGGCATCGGTGAGGCCCAGCGTGTCCAACAGCCACGCGGGGTCCAGCGGGTCGGCGGCGTAGGCCGCCACCAGGTTCAGCATCTCTCCCGCGCGGGCCGCGGGGTAGCCGCCGCCGCCCTGCAGCATCACCCCGATGCGGGCCCGCAGCCGCGCGTTGTCGGCGATCGGGTCCAGGCCGAGCACCTCGATGGTGCCGGCGTCCGGGCGCACGAAGCCCTCGCACATCTCGACCGTCGTGGTCTTCCCGGCGCCGTTGGGGCCCAGCAGAGCCAGCACCTCGGCGGCGTGCACCTCGAGATCGAGGTTGGCGACGGCCTCCACAGCCGTCGCGCCGGATCCGTATTTCTTGGTGACCCCGCGCAGCCGCACCACTACGTCAGGGGATTCGCGTGATTCTGGAAAGGCCGAGCTCACGTGGAATCAGCGTAGGCGTCGCGTGCCGGCGCGGGCTGGGGGGGCGACGGTGTGACCGGCGTCGCGGCCGTGTCGATGCCGGGTTGGCCGTCGGCCTCGGCGCCCTGAGCCGGTGGGCGGCGCCACGGCAACCGCGAGTAGGACAACCCGATGAGCGCGACGACGATGACCGTGCTGGCCAGGGTGGCGTCGATGATCTGGAACAGCGCGAATCGGTCGCCGTTGGCGGTGGGGCCGAAGATCCCGACGACCAGGCTGATGACGATGGCCGCCACCCGAAAGCCGGTGCGGGTCGCCCACGCGGCCAGCGGGATGATCGCCCACAGCAAATACCACGGCTGCACCACGGGGAACAACAGCACCGTGATACCCAGCGCGACACCCAGCCCGCCGATCGGGTGCAGGCGGCCGCGGAAGACGGCCAGCAGCAGCCAGGCCACCATCACGGTGATGATCAGCACGCCGATCCCACGGGTCAGCCCCAGCACCGCGGTGGTGTGATCACCCAGGCCCAGCAGGATGCCCACCTGCCCGGTGCCGAGCGCCAGCAGGGTGGGTGGTGACATCCAGCTGCGCACCACATTCGCGGTGCCCAGCGTGTAGATCCAGCCGAAGCCCAGCCCGCTGGCCGAGCCGACCAGCGCCATCACCGCCAGCGACAGCGCCGCCATGCAGCCGCCCGCCACCGCCAGGGCGCGCAGGGTGCCGCCGCACCGGTAGGCCAGCGCCATCGTGACGAAGCCCAGCGCCAGCAGCGACGGCAGCTTCACCTGCGACGACAACACGATCAGCACGGCGCCGGCCGCCAGCATGCCGAGCGGTTCCCAGTCCGCGGCCATATTCCAGGAGGAGGGCAGCAGCCGCGGCGCGTCGATGCCGCGCAGCGCGAATTCGGCCCCGGCCAGCATCAGGCCCAGCATCAGCGCCTCGTTGTGCACGCCGGCCACCAAATGCATGATCAGCAGCGGATTGGCCGCCCCCAGCCACAGCGCGCTGACCTCGGCGACGCCGCAGCGCCGGGCCAGCCGTGGTGTCGCCCAGACGATCAGTCCGACGCCCACCAACTCGACCAGCCGGTGACACAGCACGGCGGCGACGATGTTCTCGCCGGTGATCGCCGAGATGCCGCGCCCGATCCACAAGAACAGCGGACCGTACGGTGCGGGCGTCTCGCGCCACAGCGTCGGCACCGACAGCGTGAAGATGTGGGACAGGCCGAGCCCCGAGGCCGGGCCCACCCGGTACGGGTCCAGACCCTCGAGCGAGATCTGGCTCTGCGCCAGATAGGAATAGACGTCCTTGCTGTACATCGGTGGGGCGATGAGCAGCGGCAGCACCCACAGCAGCAGGGTGCGGTCCAGGTCGCCGCGTGACATCCGCCGGTTTCCCAGGGCGAACCGGCCGAGCATTAACCAGGCCAGCGCCATCATGACCGCGCCGGTGGTCGTCATGGTCAACGACACCGTCTGGATCCGCGATGGCAGGTTGAGCAGCCGGACCCCGAACGTGGGGTCCTGGACGACGGGCCGCGCGCCCGCGCCGAGCGCGCCGATCGCCATCACCACCGTGCCGGTCGCGCCGAACAGGCGGATGCGGCGCAGGGCGGTGAGCTCGGTATTGTTCAGCGGCGAGCCCACTGCTTGCTCGTCGCCGTGCAGACTCGCGATCGATGAGCTCAGCGTGTGGTGGCGGGCTGCCATCAGAGCAGCCTAGCCGCCGTTCCAGCTGGCTCTGCGGTGTGAGCAGCGCAACGCCAGGACAGGGGACCCTTGCTAGACCGATCCCGGGAATTGCGTCACACTGGTGTTGTGAAAATCCGAACCAGCCTCGATGGGGCCACTGGGGGCGGCGCCGTCGCTCCCCGCGTGGCGGACGTCGGCGCGCCGGTGACGGATGGCCACACCCGCCGCGCGATCGTGCGCCTGCTGCTGGAGTCCGGGTCGATCACTGCCGGCGAGATCGGTGACCGGCTGGGCCTGGCGGCCGCCGGCGTGCGACGCCACCTCGACGCCCTGATCGAGGCCGGGGATGCCGAGTCCACGGCGGCCGCGGCGTGGCAGCAGGTGGGGCGCGGGCGTCCCGCCAAGCGCTACCGGCTGACCGCGGCCGGGCGGGCCAAGCTCGACCACGCCTACGACGACCTGGCGGCGGCGGCCATGCGGCAGCTCCGCGAGATCGGTGGTGAAGAGGCGGTGCAGGCCTTCGCCCGGCAGCGCATCGACACCATCCTCGCCGACGTTCCCGCGGCCGACAGCGCGGCGGACCCCGACGTCGAGGCCGCGGCCGACCGGATCGCCACCGCGCTGACCAAGGCCGGCTACGTCACCACCACCACGCAGGTCGGCGGGCCGATTCACGGCGTGCAGATCTGCCAGCATCATTGCCCGGTGTCGCACGTCGCCGAGGAATTCCCCGAGCTGTGCGAGGCCGAACAGCAGGCCATGGCCGAGGTGCTGGGGACCCACGTCCAGCGGTTGGCGACCATCGTCAACGGCGACTGCGCCTGCACCACGCACGTACCCCTGACCCAGGCGCCCAGCCCGCGCCACGACACCACGAGCATCAAAGGAGCGTCTCGATGACACTCACACCCGAGGCCAGCAAGACGGCCACCGCGCCGCTGACTCAAGAAGAGGCGATCGCCTCCCTGGGGCGGTACGGCTACGGCTGGTCGGACTCCGACGTCGCCGGGGCCAGCGCCCAGCGCGGGTTGTCCGAGGCCGTTGTCCGCGACATCTCGGCGAAGAAGAACGAGCCCGAGTGGATGCTGCAGACCCGGCTGAAGGCGCTGCGCATCTTCGACCGCAAGCCGATGCCGAACTGGGGCTCGAACCTTCAGGGCATCGACTTCGACAACATCAAGTACTTCGTGCGCTCCAGCGAGAAGCAGGCGGCGACGTGGGACGACTTGCCCGAGGACATCCGCAACACCTATGACCGGCTGGGCATCCCGGAAGCCGAGAAGCAGCGGCTGGTCTCCGGCGTCGCGGCCCAGTACGAGTCCGAGGTCGTCTACCACTCCATCCGTGAAGACCTGGAAAAGCAGGGCGTCATCTTCCAGGACACCGACACTGCGCTGCGCGAACACCCCGAGATCTTCCAGGAGTACTTCGGCACTGTGATCCCGGCCGGGGACAACAAGTTCTCCGCGCTGAACACCGCGGTGTGGAGCGGCGGCTCGTTCATCTACGTTCCGAAGGGGGTGCACGTCGACATCCCGCTGCAGGCCTACTTCCGGATCAACACCGAGAACATGGGCCAGTTCGAGCGGACGCTGATCATCGCCGACGAGGGCTCCTACGTGCACTACGTCGAGGGCTGTACCGCGCCGATCTACAAGTCGGATTCGCTGCACTCGGCGGTGGTCGAGATCATCGTGAAACCCCATGCGCGCGTTCGCTACACGACGATCCAGAACTGGTCGGGCAACGTCTACAACCTGGTCACCAAGCGGGCCCGCGCCGAGGCCGGCGCCACCATGGAGTGGGTCGACGGCAACATCGGATCGAAGGTCACCATGAAGTACCCGGCGGTCTGGATGACCGGCGAGCACGCCAAGGGGGAGGTGCTCTCGGTCGCTTTCGCCGGCGAGGACCAGCACCAGGACACCGGCGCGAAGATGCTGCACCTGGCGCCGAACACGTCGAGCAACATCGTGTCCAAGTCCGTCGCGCGCGGTGGCGGTCGCACCTCCTACCGCGGCCTGGTGCAGGTGAACAAGGGCGCGCACGGATCGCGCTCCAGCGTGAAATGCGATGCGCTGCTGGTCGATACGATCAGCCGCAGCGACACCTACCCCTACGTCGACATCCGCGAGGACGACGTCACCATGGGCCACGAGGCAACCGTGTCCAAGGTCAGCGAGAACCAGCTGTTCTACCTGATGAGCCGCGGCCTGACCGAGGACGAGGCCATGGCCATGGTCGTCCGCGGCTTCGTCGAGCCGATCGCCAAAGAGCTGCCGATGGAATACGCGCTGGAGCTCAACCGGCTGATCGAGCTGCAGATGGAAGGTGCGGTCGGCTAGTGACGGGATTGACCGAGGCGGTTGAGGGTTCGGCCCTCGCCGCTGCCAACAAGGGCGAGCTGTTCTCCTCGTTCGAGGTGGATGCGTTCGAGGTTCCGCACGGGCGCGACGAAATCTGGCGGTTCACCCCGCTGCGCCGGCTGCGTGGCCTGCACGACGGCTCGGCGCTCGCCACCGCCAAGGCCGGGATCAGCGTTACCGAACGGCCCGGCCTGCGGGTCGAGACCGTCCCCCGCGGCGACGAGCGGCTAGGCCAGGGCGGCGCCCCCACCGATCGGGTTGCCGCGCAAGCGTTTTCGTCGTTCAACTCTGCGACGCTGGTCACCGTCGAGCGCGACACCCGCATCGCCGAGCCGATCGGCATCGCCGTGACCGGCCCCGGCGAGGGCGCGGTGGCCTACGGGCACCTGCAGATCCGAGTCGCCGAGCTCGCCGAGGTCGTCGTCGTCATCGACCAGCGGGGCAGCGGAACCTACGCCGACAACGTGGAATTCGTCGTCGACGACGCCGCCCGTCTCACCGTGGTGTGGCTCGCCGACTGGGCCGACGACGCGGTGCACGTCAGCATGCACCACGCCAAGCTGGGCAAGGACGCGGTGCTGCGCCACGTCGCCGTCACGCTCGGCGGCGAGGTGGTGCGGCTGACGGCCAACGTGCGGTATACCGCCCCGGGCGGGGACGCCGAGCTGCTTGGCCTGTACTTCGCCGACGACGGCCAGCACCTGGAATCGCGGCTGCTGGTGGATCACGCGCGGCCCGACTGCAAGTCGAACGTGTTGTACAAGGGTGCGCTGCAAGGCAATCCGGATTCCGCGCTGCCCGACGCGCACACCGTCTGGATCGGCGACGTGTTGATCCGCGCCGAAGCCACCGGCACCGACACCTTTGAGGTGAACCGCAACCTGGTGCTGACCGACGGGGCACGCGCGGACTCGGTGCCCAACCTGGAGATTGAGACGGGCGAGATCGTCGGGGCCGGACATGCCAGTGCCACCGGCCGCTTCGACGACGAGCAACTGTTCTACCTACGCTCCCGCGGCATTCCCGAGGAGCAGGCTCGCCGCCTGGTGATCCGCGGCTTCTTCGCCGAAATGATCTCCAAGATCGGGGTGCCCGAGATCCGGGAACGCCTGACCGCAGCCATCGAACACGAACTGGCCTTAACGGAAAAGACGGAAACAACAGCCTCATGACCACTCTGGAAATCAAGGACCTACACGTCAGCGTCGTCAACCCGAACGGCGCCGAATCCGAGCGCGAGATCCCCATCCTCAACGGCGTCGACCTGACGGTGAAATCCGGTGAGACACATGCCCTGATGGGCCCCAACGGTTCGGGCAAGTCGACGCTGTCCTACGCCATCGCCGGTCACCCCAAGTACACGGTGACCTCTGGCTCCATCACGCTGGACGGTGAGGATGTGCTGGCGATGAGCATCGACGAGCGCGCCCGGGCCGGAATCTTTTTGGCCATGCAGTATCCCGTCGAGGTGCCCGGCGTCTCGGTGTCGAACTTCCTGCGCTCAGCGGCGACCGCCGTGCGCGGTGAAGCCCCGAAGCTGCGGCACTGGGTCAAAGAGGTCAAGGGGGCGATGGGCTCGCTCGAGATCGACCCCGCCTTCGCCGAGCGCAGCGTCAACGAGGGTTTCTCCGGCGGCGAGAAGAAGCGCCACGAGATCCTGCAGCTGGAGCTCCTCAAGCCCAAGATCGCCATCCTCGACGAGACCGACTCCGGGCTCGACGTCGACGCCCTGCGCGTAGTCAGCGAGGGCGTGAACCGCTACGCCGAGGCCGAGGATGGTGGCGTCCTGCTGATCACGCACTACACCCGCATCCTGCGCTACATCCACCCCGAATACGTGCACGTGTTCGTCGGCGGGCGCATCGCCGAATCCGGCGGTCCCGAGCTGGCCGACGAGCTCGAGCAGAACGGCTACGTGCGCTTCTCCCCCGCAAGCGGGAGGGGTCCCCAGCAGGCGGCGTCAGCGAAGGCCTGACATGACTCGGCCTGATGCGGCGGCTTCCGCTCTCGATCTCGCGGCCATCCGCGCCGATTTCCCCATCCTCAAGCGCGTCATGCGCAGCGGAAACCCGCTGGCGTACCTGGATTCCGGTGCGACGTCGCAGCGGCCGCTGCAGGTGCTCGACGCCGAGCGGGAGTTTTTGCTGACCTCCAACGGCGCGGTGCACCGCGGTGCGCACCAGCTGATGGAGGAGGCCACCGACGCCTACGAGCAGGGGCGCGCGGACGTCGCGGCGTTCGTCGGCGCCGAGTGCGACGAGCTGGTATTCACCAAGAACGCCACCGAGGCGCTCAACCTGGTGTCGTATGTGCTGGGGGACAAGCGTTTCGAGCGTGCCGTCGGGCCCGGCGATGTCATCGTCACCACCGAGCTCGAGCACCACGCCAACCTGGTTCCCTGGCAGGAACTCGCCCGGCGCACCGGGGCGACCCTGCGCTGGTATGGCGTCACGGACGACGGGCGCATCGACCTCGATTCGCTGAAGCTCGACGAATGCGTCAAAGTCGTCGCTTTCACCCATCATTCGAACGTGACCGGTGCGGTGGCGCCGGTGGACGACCTGGTCAGCCGGGCACGGGCCGTGGGCGCCCTGACCGTGCTGGACGCCTGCCAGTCGGTGCCCCACCAGCCCGTCGACTTCCACGCCCTCAACGTGGACTTTGCCGCCTTCTCGGGACATAAGATGCTTGGCCCCAACGGCATTGGCGTCCTGTATGGACGCCGCGAGGTGCTGTCGGCCCTGCCGCCGTTCTTGACCGGCGGCTCCATGATCGAGGCCGTGACCATGGAAGCGTCCACCTACGCTTCCGTGCCGCAGCGGTTCGAGGCCGGCACTCCGATGACGTCGCAGGTGGTCGGATTGGGCGCGGCCACCCGCTATCTCAGCGACATCGGCATGGCGTCGGTGCAGGCCCACGAGCAGGACCTAGTCGCCGCGGCCATCGACGGCCTGTCCGGCATCGACGCCGTGCGCATCGTCGGGCCGGTGTCCATGGAGAACCGCGCCTCGCCGGTCTCTTTCGTCGTCGACGGCGTGCACGCCCACGACGTCGGGCAGGTGCTCGACGACGAGGGCGTCGCGGTGCGGGTCGGGCACCACTGCGCCATGCCGCTGCACCGCCGGTTCGGCGTGGCGGCCACCGCGCGGGCGTCCTTCGGGGTGTACAACACCGACGAGGAGGTCGAGCGCTTGGTAGCCGGCGTGCGCCGCGTTCTGGATTTCTTTGGGAGAGGCTGACATTGCGTCTCGAGCAGATGTATCAGGACGTGATCCTGGACCACTACAAGCGCCCGCAGCACCGCGGGCTGCGCGAGCCGTTCGGCGCCGAGGTGTTTCACGTCAACCCGGTCTGCGGTGACGAGGTCACGCTGCGGGTCGCGCTGTCCGAGGACGGCGAAACCGTTGCCGACGTGTCCTATGACGGGCAGGGCTGCTCGATCAGCCAGGCGGCGACCTCGGTGCTCACCCAGCAGGTGATCGGTCAAAGCGTCGATGAGGCGCTCAAGACCATTGCCGCGTTCACCGAGATGGTGTCCTCGCGCGGCACCATCGAGGGCGACGAGGACGTGCTGGGCGACGGGATCGCGTTTGCCGGGGTGGCCAAATACCCCGCCCGGGTGAAATGCGCCCTGCTGGGCTGGATGGCTTTCAAAGATGCTTTGGCCAAGGCCTATTCGGGCCAAGGTGCGGACTTGTCAGGAGGTACAGATGAACGACACCACCGCGCAGGATGACGAATTCCTCGCCGACCTCGAGGAGGCGATGCGTGACGTCGTGGACCCCGAACTCGGCATCAACGTCGTCGATCTGGGACTCGTCTACGGGCTGAACGTCGAGGCGGGTGACGACGGGACCGTCGCCCTGATCGATATGACGCTGACGTCGGCGGCTTGCCCGCTGACCGATGTCATCGAAGACCAGTCACGCAGCGCGCTGGTGGGGGCCGGCTTGGTGGACGACCTGCGGATCAACTGGGTGTGGAACCCGCCGTGGGGCCCGGACAAGATCACCGAGGACGGCCGCGAGCAGCTGCGCGCCCTCGGCTTCACCGTCTGAGTCCGGCTTTCGCGCTCTACGCGCTGTCCTCGTCTCAGGCCGCTAGACGTGGATGTGAGGGAGGTGAGGTAGGTGCAGGTGCGGGTGTGGGCGTCCCATCGGCGGGCAGGCCTCCACACTGATCATCGCGGCGTGTAAAACGCCGCCATCCTGAATCCCTTGAGCCCCAATGCATTTGCCGTTCGTGATCGCCTGGGTGTCCGACGGGGTCTGCCGCTGGTATGAGGTGGAGTCGGCGACGGTCACGTTGGTGGAGGCTCCCGGACCGCCGGCGCCCAGGCCGTTGACCGTGATTGTGTTGCCCGACACCGAGGACACCGTGCCGTAGAAGCCGACCGGCGGCGGGCACTTGCCGTCCGCGCCGGCGGTGATGGTCACCGTCTGCGCGGTAATGGACCCGGGGGGCGGTGCGCTCTGCGGCGTGGCTTTGACATTCACGCAGCTGCCCGGCGTCACATCCGCCAGCTTCGCCGGGGTGACGTCCATGACAATGGTCTGGGGCGTGTAGTCCACCGTCGCGGAGCCGGTCCGCGTGCGAAGCGCGACCGTTTGACCCGAATTCGACTGCACCATGCCCTCGACGTAGTCCTTGGCAACCGGAGGTGGTGGGGGTGGGGGCGCCGGCGGCGGTGCGGCGCTGGGAGCCGCACTCGGCGGGACCGCGGTGACGGCGGGCGGCGCGCTGGTGTTCGACGTGTCGTGCGAGGAGCCGCACATGGCCACCCACACAGCGATGAAGGCAATGACTACGCCGAGCGCGATCTGGGTCCGCCGGGTCTTCAACAAGGCAGGCACAGATCTCATCTCCGATCATGCATTTCGCCGCCCCCAGCAATTACCCCCGCCGGGCACGGTTTTCACACCGCGTCCGGCGGGAGTGACGGCAATCTCAGTCAGCCGGGTTCAGCCACCGTGGCCGGGCTGCTTGGGCTTGCCGCACTTGCCGTCCACGGCCTGCCGTAGCTTGATGCTCGTCGCCTGCAGCGCGCCGCCGTTCTCTTGAGTTCCGCGCGCGGACAGGCATTTGCCCGGTGTGATCGCGTCGGTTTTAGCGGACGACTGCTTGGTGTATTTGGTCTTGTCATCGACCGTCACGGTCGTTTGCGTGGTGTTGCCGCTTGGATCGGTGTTGGTCAGGTTGATGGTGTTACCGGACACCGAGGCCACCGAGCCGCGGACCCAGGCCGGCTTCGTGGGCGCATTCGACGGGGGGAGAGACGGCGGCGTGGTGGTGGAACCGCCGGGCGCGGACTGCGGCGGCTTCGGGCACGCACCGTTGACGGACTCGCTGATCTTCACCGACGCGGCCGTGACCGCCTGGCCGGGCGCCGACCCCTCCGTCGGCTTCACGCTGAGGCAGCTGCCCGGGGTGACGTCGGGCAGCCCGGCCGGAACGGCCTCGGTGACCTTGGTGGTCGAGGTGAAGTTGACCGACGCGGTGGAGTTGTCTTCCTTGGTGACCTGAATGGAGTTGCCCGCCACCGAGGCGATCAGACCGCTGACGCGCGCTTCGGCATTGGGGGTGGATGACGTCGTCGTCGACGTGACGGTGGAGGTCGACGTGGAGGTGGAGGTGGAGGTGGAACTGGAATTGTTCGAAGAGCCGCAGGCGGACAGGGACAATGCGGTGGCTCCCGCGACCGCGAATACGGCAAAGCGAGCGAGCCGGGGCGCTTGACAGCTGGCAGACATCAACGTTTCTCCATTCGTCGGTTAAAGCCAACGTAATGGTTACCCGTTTAAACTGTGCCTAAGCTGTGGGCCCTCAGAACGCTTCTTCGGCCAGGTTCATGATCTCGTCGTCGATGGCCTCGATGACGCCGCGCAGCGAGGTCAGCTGCGGCAGCATGTTCCTGGCGAAGAAACCCGCGGTCGCGATCTTGCCCCGATAGAACGCGTCGTCGTGCTGAGCGCCGTTCGCCAGCGCGCGGGTGGCGACGTCGGCCTGCACCAACAGTCGCCAGCCGATCAGCAGATCGCCGACCGCGAGCAGGTAACGCACCGATCCCAGGCCCACCTTGTAAATCTCGCCGGGTTGTTGTGCCGCGGACATCAGGTAACTGGTCAACGTGCCCGTCATCGCCGTCACGTCGTCGTACGCGGTCTGCACCAGCTGGGCGATCGGCTTGAGCGCCTCGTCACAGCTGTCGATGGACGCCGTGATCTGAGTCGTCAAAAACTGCAGGGCCTCACCCCGGTCGCGCACGATCTTGCGGAAGAAGAAGTCGAGCGCCTGGATGGCGGTGGTGCCCTCGTAGAGCGAATCGATCTTGGAATCGCGGATGTATTGCTCGAGCGGATAGTCGGCCAAAAAGCCCGAACCGCCCAGCGTCTGCAGCGACTCGGTCAGCACCTCGTAGGCGCGCTCCGAGCTCACCCCCTTGACGATCGGAAGTAACAGGTCGTCGATCCGGTGCGCCATCCCCGGATCGGCACCCGAGACCCGTTGCGCCACAACGGCATCCTGATGGGCGGCGGCGTACATGTAGAGCGCCCGCAGGCCCTCGGCGTAGGCCTTCTGGATCATCAGGCTGCGACGCACGTCGGGATGGTGAATGATCGTGACCCGCGGCGCGGTCTTGTCGGACATCTGCGTCATGTCCGCGCCCTGCACGCGCTCCTTGGCGAAGGCCAGCGCGTTCAGGTAGCCCGTGGACAGGGTGCCGGTGGCCTTGACGCCAATCGTCATGCGCGCGTGCTCGATCACGGTGAACATCTGCGCGATGCCCCGGTGCACGTCGCCGACGAGGTAACCGACCGCGGGCACATCCGTTGCGCCGAAAGTCAATTCGCACGTGGGGGAGGACTTGATGCCCATCTTGTGTTCCACGCCGGTGACGTAAACGCCGTTGCGGGGGCCGAGTTCGAAGGTGTCCGGATCGAACAGGAAGTTGGGCACGTAGAACAGACTCAGCCCCTTGGTGCCCGGACCGGCGCCCTCGGGGCGGGCCAGCACCAGGTGGAAGATGTTCTCGGCGGTGTCACCCACGTCGCCGCCGGAGATGAAGCGCTTGACCCCCTCGATGTGCCATGTGCCGTCGGCTTGTTCGACGGCTTTGGCGCGGCCGGCGCCGACGTCGGAGCCCGCGTCGGGTTCGGTGAGCACCATGGTGGCGGCCCAGCCCCGCTCCACACCATGAGCGGCCCATTGCCTCTGCTGCTCGGTGCCCTCGACGTACAACGCGTTAGACATGACCGGGCCCAGATTGAAGAAATTCGCCGAAGGGTTGGCGCAAATGAGCATTTCGTTGACCGCCCACGCCAGCGGCGGCGGGGCGGCCATGCCGCCGATGTCTTCGGCCAGACCCAGCCGCCACCAACCGGCCTCCTTGAGCGCCGCCACCGTCTTGACCAGCTCGTCGGGGACGGTGATTTTGTGCTCGGCCGGGTCGAATACCGGCGGATTGCGGTCGGCGAAGGCGAAGGTTTCGGCCACCGGACCTTCGGCGAGGCGCGCGGCTTCGGCCAAGATAGTGCGGACCGTGTCCGTATCGAGGTCGCTGTAGCCGCCCGTGCCGAGGACGGCGCCGACATCGAGGACCTCGAAAAGGTTGAACTCGAGATCACGAACGTTAGCGATGTAGTGGCTCAAGGCGATTCCCTCACTGATCCTGAAAACGGCGGATCCTCAGGCTCAGTCTGTCCGACGCCGGAAAACGTACGCAACCGTAACCAGCGACGGCCGGGTAGGGCGCCGTGCGCCGGTAGCTGCGCGTACGCCGACAGCCGTATTCCGAACGCCTACTGCATCGGGGAACACGGCGTCGGCGCCGGGCGTTACGGCAAATGTGACAACACTTGATCTCACCGCGGAGAAGTTCAACGAAACCATCGAGGGCAACGACATCGTGCTCGTCGACTTCTGGGCGTCCTGGTGCGGTCCCTGCCGCCAGTTCGGCCCAACTTTTGCGGCGTCATCGGAGAAACACCCCGACATCGTGCACGCCAAAGTCGACACCGAGGCCGAGCAGCAGCTGGCCGCGGCCGCCCAGATCCGGTCCATCCCCACGCTGATGGCCTTCAAGAAGGGCAAACTGCTGTTCAATCAGCCCGGAGCCCTGCCGCCAGCCGCCCTGGAGGATCTGGTCCAGCAAGTCCGCGCGTTCGACGTCTCGGAAGTTTAGGGCCGCCGGGGCCCGGCAGCCCCGGCGAGGCCCACACCGCGCTGGGGCGAAATCACGGCTAGCTACGCGCTAGGTTGCATGGGTGAGTTTGGTACTGGTAGATCACCCGCGACCCGGCGTCGCCCTGATAACCCTGAATCGGCCCGAGCGGATGAACTCGATGGCGTTCGACGTCATGCTTCCCCTCAAAGAGGCCCTGGAAAAGGTCACCTACGACAATTCGGTGCGGGTGGTCGTGCTGACCGGGGCGGGCCGCGGCTTTTCCTCCGGCGCCGACCACAAGTCCGCCGGCTCGGTGCCCCACGTGGAGGGGCTGACCCGCCCCACCTATGCGCTGCGCTCGATGGAGATCCTCGACGAGGTGATCCTGGCGCTGCGCCGGTTGCACCAACCGGTGATCGCCGCGGTCAACGGCCCCGCCATCGGCGGCGGCTTGTGCCTGGCTCTGGCCGCCGACATTCGGGTGGCCTCGACCAGCGCGTACTTTCGTGCCGCCGGCATCAACAACGGGCTGACCGCCAGCGAACTGGGCCTGTCTTACCTGTTGCCGCGTGCCATCGGGTCGTCACGCGCGTTCGAGATCATGCTGACCGGTCGTGACGTCACCGCCGAGGAGGCCGAGCGCATCGGGCTGGTGTCCTGCCAGGTGCCCGCGGAACAACTGCTGGACACCTGCTACGCGATCGCCGCGCGGATATCGGCCTTCTCGCGGCCGGGCATCGAGTTGACCAAGCGCACGCTGTGGAGTGGACTGGACGCCGGTAGCCTGGAAGGGCACATGCAAGCCGAAGGCTTGGGACAGCTTTTCGTCCGCCTGCTCACCGCCAACTTCGAAGAAGCGGTTGCCGCGCGCGCAGAACGACGACCACCGGTGTTCACCGACGACAAATAGGCGTCTTTTCATCGAGGAGAGCGATCGTGATCACGGCCACGGACCTCGAGGTCCGCGCTGGTGCGCGCATCCTGCTCTCACCGGACGGTCCCGACCTACGCGTGCAGCCCGGCGACCGCATCGGGCTGGTGGGCCGCAACGGCGCCGGTAAGACCACCACCCTGCGCATCCTGGCGGGGGAGACCGAACCCTATGCCGGGGCGATCAACCGCACCGGCGAAATCGGTTATCTACCACAGGATCCGAAAGAGGGCGATCTCGATGTGCTGGCCCGCGACCGGGTCTTGTCGGCCCGCGGGCTCGACGCGTTGCTGACCGATCTGGAAAAGCAGCAGGCGTTGATGGCCGAGGTCGCCGACGACGACGCCCGCGACCGCGCGATCCGCCGGTACGGGCAGTTGGAGGAGCGTTTCGTCGCCCTGGGCGGCTACGGCGCGGAAAGCGAAGCGAGCCGCATCTGCGCGAGTCTGGGCCTACCGGAGCGGGTGCTGACGCAGCAGCTGCGCACCCTGTCCGGCGGGCAGCGGCGCCGGGTGGAATTGGCGCGCATCCTTTTCGCCGCGTCGGAAGGCGGCGCGGGAACGTCGGGTTCGTCGACCACGCTGCTGCTCGACGAGCCGACCAACCACCTGGATGCGGATTCAATCGGCTGGCTGCGGGACTTCCTGCGCGCGCACACCGGCGGACTGGTGATCATCAGCCACAACGTCGAACTGCTCGCCGACGTCGTCAACCGGGTGTGGTTCCTGGACGCGGTGCGCGGCGAGGTCGACGTCTACAACATGACGTGGCAGAAGTATCTCGACGCGCGGGCCACCGACGAGCAGCGCCGGCGCCGGGAGCGCGCGAACGCCGAACGCAAGGCCACCGCGCTGCGCTCACAGGCCGCAAAGCTCGGCGCGAAAGCCACCAAAGCCGTTGCGGCGCAAAACATGTTGCGCCGCGCCGACCGGATGATGGCGGCACTCGACGACGAGCGGGTGGCCGACAAGGTGGCCCGCATCAAGTTCCCCGACCCCGCCGCCTGCGGGCGCACGCCGCTGGTGGCCGCCGGGCTAAGCAAGTCCTACGGGTCGCTGGAAGTGTTCACCGGTGTCGACCTGGCGATCGACCGTGGCTCGCGGGTGGTGGTGCTGGGCCTCAACGGCGCCGGCAAGACCACCCTGCTGAGGATTTTGGGCGGCACCGAGGCCCCCGACACCGGAGGACTCGAGCCCGGGCACGGACTGCGGATCGGCTACTTCGCCCAGGAACACGACACGCTCGACAACGATGCGACCGTGTGGGAGAACATCCGCCACGCCGCACCGGATTCGGGTGAGCAGGATCTGCGCGGCCTGCTGGGCGCGTTCATGTTCAGCGGCGCCCAGCTCGACCAGCCGGCGGGCACCCTGTCCGGCGGTGAGAAGACTCGGCTGGCGCTGGCCGGTTTGGTGGCGTCGGCCGCCAACGTGCTGTTGCTCGACGAGCCGACCAACAACCTCGACCCGGCCTCGCGCGAGCAGGTGCTCGACGCGCTGCGCAGTTATCGGGGCGCGGTCGTCCTGGTGACGCACGACCCCGGTGCCGCCGAGGCCCTCGACCCGCAGCGCGTCGTGCTGTTGCCCGACGGCACCGAAGACTTCTGGTCTGACGAATACCGGGATCTCATCGAGCTGGCCTGAGTTCGGCTGCGAATTGGGCGAATCGGCCCGCGGTGGTCGGCGGCTTTTTACTCTGGGTGCCTGCGATCGAGTCAGGCGTCGGAGGCGCCATGAAGAGAACGCCATGAAGAGAACGCCGCAAAGGTCGGCCAGGACACGCGACCAGTTGTTGGACGAGCTGCGAAATCATCTCCCCTTGTTCGCAGTGACGCTATGGCCGCTTCTCAGAATCGTTGCGCCGCACCGAGTTCTCCACCAGATCCAGGACCGCGGATAACCGCTGCGGGTCCTCGCCGGCCGCCGATCTCGCCACCAGGCCGTCGAGCACCAATTCCAGATAGCACTGCAGTACGTCGCCGGGCACGTCGTCGCGCACCCGGTGTGCCTCCGTCTGCCGGCGCAGCCGATCGGTGGTTGCCGCCGCCAGCTCGGCGGAACGCTCCGCCCACCCCTGGCTGAATGCGGGATCGTTGCGCAGCTTGCGGGCGATCTCCAATCTGGTAGCCAGCCAATCGAACTGGTCCGGCGCGGCCAGCATGTCGCGCATCACCTGAATGAGTCCCGCGCGGGAAGCCACATCGGCCATCCGCTCGGCGTCCTCGTGGGCGAGGGCGAAGAACAGCGAGTCCTTGTCCCGGAAGTGGTGGAAGATCGCGCCGCGCGACATCCCGATCGCCTTCTCCAACCGGCGCACCGTGGCCTTGTCGTAGCCGTATTCGGCAAAGCAACGGCGGGCGCCGTCGAGGATCTGGCGGCGGCGAGCCGCCAGATGGTCCTCGCTGACCTTAGGCACGGGTGAGGTGAAATCGGGTCGGGTTAACCGGACTTGAGCATGTTGCGCAGCACGTACTGCAGGATGCCGCCGTTGCGGTAGTAGTCGGCCTCACCGGGGGTGTCGATGCGCACCACCGCGTCGAACTCGACGGCGTCCCCGCCGGAATCCTTGCTGGCCTTGACGTGCACCGTCTTCGGCGTCTTGCCGTTGTTCAGCTCTTCGATCCCGGTGATGTCGAACACCTCGGTGCCGTCCAGGCCCAGATCCTTGGCCGACTTCCCGTCGGGGAACTGCAACGGGATCACGCCCATGCCGATCAGGTTGGAGCGATGGATCCGCTCGAACGACTCGGCGATCACCGCGCGGACACCCAGCAGCCGCGTCCCCTTGGCGGCCCAGTCTCGTGACGAGCCCGACCCGTACTCCTTGCCGCCCAGCACCACCAGCGGAATGTCTTGTGCGGCATAGTTTTGCGCTGCGTCATAAATGAACGCCTGCGGGGCGTCGTCCTGGGTGAAATCGCGGGTGTAGCCGCCGGACACGTCGTCGAGTAGCAGGTTGCGCAACCTGATGTTGGCGAACGTGCCGCGGATCATCACCTCGTGGTTGCCGCGCCGCGAGCCGAAGGAGTTGTAGTCCTTGCGCTCCACGCCGTGCTCGTCGAGGTACTGCGCCGCCGGGGTGCCCGGCTTGATGCTGCTGGCCGGGGAGATGTGGTCGGTGGTCACCGAATCGCCCAGCAGCGCCAGCACCCGGGCGCCGGTGATGTCGGCGACCGGTTCGGGCTCGGCCGGCATGCCCTCGAAATACGGGGGCTTGCGCACGTAAGTCGAATCGGCGTTCCACTCAAAGGTGTTGCCGCTTGGGGTGGGCAGGTTGCGCCACCGCTCGTCACCCTTGAACACGTCGCCATAGTTCTTGGTGAACATCTCGGAGTTGATCGCCGAGGCGATGGTGTCGGAGACGTCCTTCTGCGACGGCCAAATGTCTTTCAGGAAGACGTCATTGCCCTCCTTGTCCTGACCGAGCGGCTGTGACTCGAAATTGAAGTCCATGGTTCCGGCCAGCGCGTAGGCCACCACCAGCGGCGGCGACGCCAGGTAGTTCATCTTGACGTCGGGGTTGATGCGGCCCTCGAAGTTCCGGTTACCCGAGAGCACGGCGGTCACCGAAAGGTCGTTGTCGTTGATGGCCTTCGAGATTTCGTCGGGCAGCGGACCCGAGTTGCCGATGCAGGTGGTGCACCCGTAGCCGACCAGATAGAAGCCCAGCTTCTCCAGATAGGGCCACAGGCCGGCCTTGTCGTAGTAGTCGTTGACCACCTGCGAACCCGGCGCCATGGTGGTCTTCACCCACGGCTTGGACGCCAGCCCCTTCTCGACGGCGTTGCGCGCCAGCAGTGCGGCGCCCAACATCACCTCGGGGTTGGAGGTGTTGGTGCACGACGTGACCGCGGCGATCACCACCGCGCCGTGATCGAGCACGAATTCGCCTCGCTCGTCGGACTTTACGGTCACCGGGTTGCTCGGGCGGCCCTTGGCATGGGCTGCCGCCGAGTGCACCTCGGGGACGTCGTCGGCATGTCCGTTGGACACCGCGCCGGGATCGCTGGCCGGGAAGGTCTCCTCGACCGACTCGTCCAGCTTCGAGTAGCCCTGTTCCCCGTCACCTTCGACGTAGCTGAGGATCTGCTCGCGGAAGGTGGACTTGGCCGCCGACAATGCAATTCGGTCCTGCGGGCGCTTCGGCCCGGCGATCGAGGGCACCACCGTCGACAGGTCGAGCTCGAGGTACTCGGAAAACGCCGGCTCGTGATCGGGGTCGTGCCACAGCCCCTGCTCCTTGGCGTAGGCCTCCACCAGCGCCAGTTGCGCCTCCGTGCGGCCGGTGAACTTCAGGTAGGAGATCGTCTCCTCATCGATGGGGAAAATCGCTGCGGTGGAACCGAATTCGGGGCTCATGTTGCCCAGCGTCGCCCGGTTGGCCAGCGGCACTTCCGACACGCCCTTGCCGTAGAACTCGACGAACTTGCCGACCACGCCGTGCTTGCGCAGCATCTCGGTGACGGTCAGCACGACGTCGGTGGCGGTGACGCCCGCCTGGATCTCACCGGTCAGCTTGAAGCCGACCACGCGCGGGATCAGCATCGACACCGGCTGGCCCAGCATCGCGGCCTCGGCCTCGATGCCGCCGACGCCCCAGCCCAGCACGCCAAGGCCGTTGACCATCGTGGTGTGCGAGTCGGTCCCCACGCAGGTGTCGGGATAGGCGACGCCGTCGCGTTCCATCACCACGCTGGCCAGGTACTCGATGTTGACCTGGTGCACGATGCCGGTGCCCGGCGGCACCACCTTGAAGTCCTGGAAAGCTCCCTGGCCCCAGCGCAGGAACTGGTAGCGCTCACCGTTGCGCTGATACTCGATCTCGACGTTGCGCTCGAACGCGTCGGCGGTGCCGAACAGGTCGGCGATCACCGAGTGGTCGATCACCAGGTCGGCGGGCGCGAGGGGGTTGACCTTGTCCGCCTTGCCGCCGAGGTCGCCGATGGCCTCGCGCATGGTGGCCAAATCCACGATGCACGGCACGCCGGTGAAGTCCTGCATCACCACGCGGGCGGGCGTGTACTGGATCTCAATGCTGGGCTCCGCCTTGGGATCCCAGTTCGCGATGGCCTCGATGTGATCCTTGGTGATGTTGCTGCCGTCTTCGTTGCGCAACAGGTTCTCGGCCAGCACCTTGAGGCTGTAGGGGAGTTTCTCGGTGTTGGGAACGGCGTCGAGACGATAGATTTGGTAACTCTGGTCGCCGACCTCAAGGGTGTCGCGGGCTTCGAACGAATTCACGGAATCAGTCACTTCAACTCCCAGAGTCTTTAGTTCTCCCACCGCGACGGGCTGGCGCCGGCGGGTCGTCCAAACTGTCGTGCCCACTTTAACAGTACGCTTGTCCTGCATTACGACGGCACTCGTGGATCCAGTCTTGTCGCCGTGGCCGCCCGTTGAAACCCCCCGCGAGCTCTCCAATCCTTGGCCGAGCGTCACGCTAAAGTGACCGCCGTGGCCGTGAGTCACGCCAGCGTGACGGGCACATGAGGAGGACGCGATGGTCGGGCAGGCTTTGCCGCTTTATATTCCGGTGGACGTCGACATGACCATGGTGAAGGCTCAGGTCGCCGCGACCGGAGTCAGCGCGCCGCCGGCCGCGATGCCAGGGCTCGTCGACGTGGTCAACCACGCGCACGCCGAGGGCATCAACCTCAAGATCGTGCTGCTCGACCACAACCCGCCGAACGACACCCCGCTGCGCGACATCTCGACGGTGGTCGGTGCGGACTACCACGACGCGACGGTGCTGACGCTCAGCCCGAGCTACGTCGGCAGCTACAGCACGCAGTTCGCGCGCGTCACCCTCGAAGCCGGTGAGGACAATGCCAAGACGGGCAACCCGGTGGTCTCCGCGCAGCATTTCCTGCACGAGCTGGACACGCCCGAGTTTCCCTGGACTGGGATGACGATTTTCCTGTTGATCGCCGTCTTCGCTGCGGCCGTCGGCACCCGCTTGTTGCAGTTGCGCAGCAGGCGCGCAGCAACATCCGACGACACCGCGGCGACCGCCGCTACCGACGCCAATACCGCGGTCTAACCACAGGTATTCGCTTCTTCGGTTTCTTTCGACAAACCGTCACGACCTGCTGCGGCAAACCGGTAGGTCACCGTTCGGTCACATTAAACGCACGTAGAGAGTGCGATTTCGGTGGGGCGTTTGCACGCCCAACCGTGTGACGTACGGTGCAAATGATGCTGGTGTTGTCTTTGGCGCCTTTCGGGGAACCTGTGGCTGGCGCCACCCGTCGTGTTGAGCCGTAGGAGACCTGAGTCGAATGAGACGCACACGCTGGGGGTCTTCTGCGCGACCGGCCGCAAGGCTGATGCGGCCAGTCGTCCCATCTGTGTTGAGCCTGGCCCTTCTGATTGCGACGCCCGGCCTCGCGGAGGCCGATCCCACCGCCGACAACCTGGCCGCACTCATCGCCGACGTCGCCAAAGCCAACCAGCGGCTGCAGAACCTGAGCGCCGAGATCCAGACCGAACAAGAAAGCGTCAACAAGGCCCTCGTCGACGTCGAGACCGCGCGAGACAACGTGGCCACCGCCCAGCACGACCTGGAGACCAGCCAGCAGGCGGTCAAAGACGCCAACATCGCCATTTCCGGGGCGCAGCACCGCTTCGACACCTTCGCGGCGGCCACCTATATGAATGGGCCATCGAACAGCTACCTGACGGCGAGCAGCCCCGACGACATCATCGCCACCGAAGCCGCCGCCAAGAACCTGACCACCAGTTCACAGGCGGTGATGGCCAAGCTGCAGCAGGCCCGGACCGAGCAGGTGAACAAGGAATCGGCGGCGCGGCTGGCCAAGCAGAACGCAGACAAGGCCGCGGCCGACGCCAAGTCCAGCCAGGACGCGGCGGTGCAGGCGCTGACCAACTCCAAGCAGAAGTTCGACCGGCAACGCGACGACATCATTCGCCTTGCCGCCGAACGCGATCAGGCTCAGGTCAAGCTCGAAGCGGCCAAGCGCGAGGCCGCACGCGTGTGGTCCGCAGGCGCCGGCGGCCCCGGGACACCAGCGTCGGGTGACCGATGGGAGACCGGATCGCCGGGCGCGCCGGCGCCGTCGTCCGGTGGCCGCCAGTGGGATGGCGCCTGGGACCCCACCTTGCCGATGATCCCTAGCGCCAACGTTCCCGGCGACCCGATCGCGGTGATCAACCAGGTGCTCGGCATCTCGGCCACCTCGACCCAGGTCACCGCCGGCCTGGGCCGCAACTTCCTGCAGCAGATGGGAATCCTCAAGCCCGACGACACCGGCATCACCAACGCGGCGCCCGGCGGGGTCGGGGGGCGCATTCCCCGGGTCTACGGCCGGCAGGCCACCGAATACGTGATCCGGCGCGGCATGTCGCAGATCGGCGTGCCCTACTCCTGGGGCGGCGGCAACGCGGCCGGCCCGAGCAAGGGCATCGATTCCGGTGCCGGCATCACCGGCTTCGACTGTTCGGGATTGGTGCTGTATTCGTTCGCCGGGGTGGGCATCAAGCTGCCGCACTATTCGGGTTCGCAGTACAACCTGGGCCGCAAGATCCCGTCCTCCCAGATGCGCCGCGGCGACGTCATCTTCTACGGGCCGGGCGGCAGCCAGCACGTGACGATCTACCTCGGTGACGGCCAGATGCTCGAGGCCCCCGATATCGGGTTGAAGGTCCGCGTCGCCCCGGTGCGCACCAGCGGCATGACGCCCTACGTGATTCGGTACATCGAATGGTGATCGAGTGAGTGCTGAACGAGGAGCCATGCGCCGCAATCGGTTTCGTCTCATCAACCTCGCCTGGATCACCGCACTGGTGACCGGGCTGATGTTTTCTCTGGCCGCCCCGGTTCCCCTCGCCGGGGCCGACCCCGGCGAGTGGGACCCCACCCTGCCAGCCCAGATCAGTGCCGGTGCGCCCGGCGACCCGCTCGCCGTCGCCAACGCCTCGCTGCAGGCCACCGCCCAGGCCACCCAGACCACGATGGATTTGGGCAAACAATTCTTGAGCGGTCTCGGGATCAACCTCGGTGGTGATCCGCCCGCCGCGGCGAGCTCTCCCGGCAACCCCGGCGGCAAGATTCCACGGGCAAACGGCCGGCAGGCCATCGAGTACGTGATTCGCCGGATGGGCTCCCAGATGGGGGTGCCGTATTCGTGGGGCGGCGGTTCGCTGGATGGCCCGAGCAAAGGCGTCGGCGACGGCGCGAACATCACCGGCTTCGACTGCTCGGGCCTGATGCGGTACGGGTTCGCCGGCGTCGGCGTGCTGATCCCGCGGTTCTCCGGTGACCAGTACAACGCCGGGCGCCACATCCCGCCGGATCAGGCCAGGCGCGGCGACCTGATCTTCTACGGGCCGAACGGCAGCCAGCACGTCACCATGTACCTGGGCAACGGTCAGATGCTGGAGGCATCCGGCAGCGCCGCGAAGGTTACGGTCAGCTCGGTGCGTAAGCCCGGCATGACCCCGTTCCTGACCAGGATCATCGAGTACTGATCGCAGGCCAGCGAACCCATTAGCTGGGCGAGCGTCGACGGAATTCGGCGGGCCTGGAATAGTTGGACGCGGGCACGTCGCTGCCCGGCAGTCGTGTCCGTTTGAGCGTGGAGGGTTCTTGATGACATCAGCAGGTGGGCCGCCGCCAGGCGCCAGCGGTTACTCGGGCGCGGGCGGGCAATCCGGTCCGGCTCACGAAGCGCCGGCGGGCGGCGGCAATGGACTGGCCGCCGAGGTGCAGACTCTGGAACGGGCCATCTTCGAGGTCAAACGCATCATCGTCGGCCAGGACCAGCTGGTGGAGCGCATGCTGGTCGGCCTGCTGTCCAAGGGACACGTGCTGCTCGAGGGTGTGCCCGGCGTGGCCAAGACGCTGGCCGTCGAGACGTTCGCCAAGGTGGTCGGCGGGACGTTCGCGCGCATCCAGTTCACGCCCGACCTGGTGCCCACCGACATCATCGGTACCCGCATCTACCGGCAGGGCAAGGAAGAGTTCGACACCGAGCTCGGCCCGGTGGTCGCCAATTTCCTGCTCGCCGACGAGATCAACCGCGCGCCGGCCAAGGTGCAGTCGGCTCTGCTGGAGGTCATGCAGGAACGCCAGGTCTCGATCGGCGGCAAGAGGTTCCCGCTGCCCAACCCGTTCCTGGTGATGGCGACGCAGAACCCGATCGAGCACGAGGGTGTCTACCCGCTGCCCGAAGCCCAGCGTGACCGCTTCCTGTTCAAGATCAACGTCGGCTACCCATCGCCCGAGGAGGAGCGGGAGATCATCTACCGGATGGGCGTGCGCCCGCCGGAGCCCAAGCAGATCCTCAACACCGGCGACCTGCTGCGGCTACAAGACATCGCTGCCAACGGCTTCGTCCACCACGCGCTGGTGGACTACGTCGTGCGCGTGGTGACCGCCACCCGCCACCCCGAACAGCTCGGCATGAACGACGTCAAGACCTGGATCTCATTCGGTGCGTCGCCGCGCGCCTCGCTGGGCATCATCGCCGGGGCCCGGTCGCTGGCGCTGGTCCGCGGGCGTGACTACGTGATCCCGCAAGACGTCGTGGACGTCATTCCCGACGTGCTGCGCCACCGGTTGGTGCTCACCTACGACGCGCTGGCCGACGAGATCTCACCGGAGATCGTCATCAACCGGGTGCTGCAGACGGTGGCCCTGCCTCAGGTGAATGCCGTTCCGCAGCAAGGTCATTCGGTGCCCCCGGTGATGCAACCCGCCGGCGCGGCCAGCGGTCGGTGACCGATCCCAAGAGGCCGGCGGTGGTCCATCCGCCGTCGATGCAGCGGGGGCAGATCGACGACCCGAAGCTGTCCGCGGCGCTGCGCGCCCTCGAACTCACCGTCAAACGCAAGCTCGACGGTGTGCTGCACGGCGATCACCTCGGCCTGATCCCGGGCCCGGGCTCGGAGCCCGGCGAGTCGCGCGAGTACCAGCCCGGTGACGACGTCCGCCGGATGGACTGGGCCGTCACCGCGCGCACGACGCACCCGCACGTGCGGCAGATGATCGCCGACCGCGAGCTGGAAACGTGGCTGGTTGTCGACATGTCGGCCAGCCTGGACTTCGGTACCACCGTGTGTGAGAAGCGGGACCTGGCCGTCGCCGCCGCGGCCGCGATCACCTTCCTCAACAGCGGCGGCGGCAATCGGCTCGGCGCGATCGTCTCCACCGGCGCCAACCTCACCCGGGTGCCCGCCCGCTCCGGGCGCCAGCACGAGCAGACGCTGCTGCGCACCATCGCCACCACGCCGCGCGCTCCGGTCGGGGTGCGCGGGGATCTGGCGACGGCGATCGACGCGTTGCGCCGTCCGGAACGCCGCCGCGGCATGGCGGTGATCATCAGCGACTTCCTCGGGCCGATCAACTGGATGCGGCCCCTGCGGGCCGTCGCCGCCCGGCACGAGGTGTTGGCCGTCGAGGTGCTCGACCCCCGTGACGTCGAGCTGCCCGACATCGGCGACGTGGTGCTGCAGGACGCCGAGTCCGGCGTCACCCGCGAGTTCACCATTGACGCCCAGCTGCGCGACGATTTCGCCAAGGCCGCCGCGGCGCACCGCGCCGACGTGGCGCGCACCATCCGCAGCTGCGGGGCCCCGATACTGACACTGCGCACCGACCGCGACTGGATCGCCGACATCGTGCGGTTTGTCGAATCCCGCCGGCGGGGCGCATTGGCAGGGCGGCAGTGACGCTGCCGCTACTCGGCCCAATGTCGTTGTCGGGCTTCGAACATTCGTGGTTCTTCCTGTTCCTTCTCGTCGTGTTCGGGCTGGCCGCGCTCTACATCCTGATGCAGTTGGCCAGGCAGCGGCGCATGCTGCGCTTCGCCAACATGGAGCTGCTGGAAAGCGTCGCCCCCAAACGGCCACCCAAGTGGCGGCACCTGCCGGCGATTCTGCTCATCGCGTCCCTGGTGTTGTTCACCATCGCGATGGCGGGCCCGACGAACGACGTCCGGATTCCCCGCAACCGTGCGGTGGTGATGCTGGTCATCGACGTCTCGCAGTCCATGCGCGCCACCGACGTCGCGCCCAACCGGATGGCGGCCGCGCAGGAGGCCGCGAAGCAGTTCGCCGACGAACTGACCCCGGGCATCAACCTCGGGCTGATCGCCTACGCAGGGACCGCGACGGTGTTGGTGTCGCCGACGACCATCCGGGAATCGACGAAGACCGCGCTGGACAAGCTCCAGTTCGCAGACCGCACCGCCACCGGGGAGGGCATCTTCACCGCCCTGCAGGCCATCGCGACGGTTGGCGCCGTGATCGGCGGTGGCGACAAACCGCCGCCGGCCCGCATCGTGTTGTTCTCCGATGGCAAGGAAACGATGCCGACCAACCCGGACAACCCGAAGGGCGCCTTCACCGCCGCGCGCACCGCCAAGGACCAGGGCGTGCCGATCTCGACCATCTCGTTCGGCACCCCGTACGGCTTCGTCGAGATCAACGACCAGCGCCAGCCGGTGCCCGTCGACGACGAGACGCTGAAGAAGGTCGCCCAGCTTTCCGGCGGGAATGCTTACAGCGCAGCGTCATTGCAGGAATTGAAATCCGTGTACGGGACGCTGCAGCAGCAGATCGGTTACGAGACCATCAAGGGCGATGCCAGCGTGGGCTGGGTGCGGCTGGGTGCGCTGGTGTTGGCGCTGGCGGCGCTGGCGGCGCTGCTGATCAATCGGCGCCTGCCGACCTGATGTTGCATCGCCGGGGGCGATCGTCAGCCGGCGGCGATGATCGCCGACGGCGGATACGACGCGGGGATCGGATTGAGATTCGGCACCACCGGAGTGCCGGGGGACACCGGGTCGACGCGGCTGAGCGTGAAGCGCGCCCCGCCGGCCAGCTCTTGCGGCGTGCAGATGAACTGCGGGGTGGCCTGGAGCCGCCAGCGGTCTTGTGCCAGGCAGGCGCGCCGTCCGTCCCGGGTGGCGGCGTCGAGGAGCGCGAGTGCGTCGGCCCAGGATTCGTCGGTGCGGGTCTCCAGCACGATCGGCTTACCGTGGGCGTGTGCGGCCAGGTAATCCAGTGCGATGGGCACGCCCGTCAGCTCGTCGCGGTCTCTGCGCAAGGCGTCCGTAGTGAGCGCCAGCGCCACCCCGACCACCAGACTCCCCGCCGCGACGCCGGCAGCCAAGCGGTGGGCTAGCAGCACGTCCCGCGACAGCGCCAGCACCATCAGCGCCGAGGAGCCCAAGGTGAGCAGAACCAGGGGCAACGCGTACGAGAAGACGCCGATGTAGGACTGCCAGAGATGGTCCACGCCGTACCAGCAGTAGAAGGCGAACAGCGCGGTGGCCAGGGCGGTGACGCGAAGCAGGCGGCGTAAGAAGCCGTAAACCTGCTCGTCGATATCGGGGTGTGCCAGCTTGCGAACCAGCGCCAGATCCGCGGCGAACAGCACCACCAGGAACACCGTGCCGAGGGTGGGACCAGGACCCCAGAACTGCGCGAGAAATCGCGCCGCCGCCACCGGCGGGTTCGGCGCGCGGTGGCCGTACGCCAGGTACTGCGGAATCTCGCCCGGCCAGTGCAGGGTCACGTTGAGCACCATGGGCAGCAGGAACAACGCCAACACCGCCGAAGCGATCAGCACTTCGCGCCGGTGCGCGAGCAACCGGCGCCGCTGGGGCACCAGGGCCGCCAGCGCAAGCAGAGGCACCAGCATCAGGAATTCCGCGTGTCCGTGCACCAGCAGGCCGCCCGCGAGCACCATGATCCACAGCTGGCCCAGCCGCCCGGCGGCCACCGACGCGACCGCGAAGACGTAGAGCAGAAACGGCGCGAAGCACACGTGGGGCATCCAGGTGGAGCACACCAGCTGGGGGTGTTCGGCGAGGAAGATCAGGGTGATGCCGGCCGCCGTCAGTACCGTCGGCACCGAGAGCACCCACGTGTACAGGATGGTCAGCGCCAGCGCGATCAGTGCGGCGTTAAGCGCCATGATCGCGATCGCCTGCCCGTTGTACGCCGCCGGAACGAGCCGAGTCAGGTCGTGCAGCAGCCATTCGCCGCCGGCCTGCACGTAGAAGAAAGCCGGACCGGGATGGTGGAACCCGACCCTGGAGTAATGCCCGGTCAGCAGGGCGAAGTGCTTGGCCTGCAGCGTGAGGATCGAGTTGGCCGCGGGATCTCCGGCCTCGTAGACGGCGTGCGCGAACAGCCCGCGGTTGCGCACCAGAAGCAGAACGAGCAATCCGCCCCAGCAGACCGCGAAGAGCGCAGCGGCGTGGGCGGTGAGGCTTGAGTGGCGGGTCCGGGCTGCCATGAGGGTCAAATCCTAGGTGAGCCGGCCGTAGGGGGTGGATCGACCTTGTGTTCGCGCTGAGCCGATTGCAGCCCTGGCTGGCCGAGGCGATAAGTTGGCCGGGTGACTGACATGGCCACCGAGCAAGCCACCGAACCCGCCGCCAGCGGCGGCAGACCGCCTTTCGTATCCCGTTCAGTCCTGGTCACCGGCGGAAACCGGGGGATCGGGCTGGCGATCGCCCAGCGGTTGGCGGCCGACGGCCACAAGGTGGCTATCACCCACCGCGGGTCCGGAGCGCCGGAGGGACTGTTCGGCGTCGAGTGTGACGTCACCGACAACGACGCCGTCGACCGCGCCTTCAAAGAGGTTGAGGAGCACCAGGGTTCGGTGGAGGTGCTGGTGTCCAATGCCGGGGTCTCCGCGGACGCGTTCCTGATCCGGATGACCGAGGAGCGGTTCGAGAAGGTCATCAACGCCAACCTCACCGGAGCGTTCCGCGTCGCCCAGCGCGCCTCGCGCAGCATGCAGAAGAAGCGGTTCGGCCGGATGATCTTCGTGGGCTCGGTCTCCGGCAGCTGGGGCATCGGTAATCAGTCCAACTACGCCGCGTCCAAGGCCGGGCTCATCGGCATGGCCCGGTCGATCTCCCGGGAGCTGTCCAAGGCCGGGGTGACCGCGAACGTGGTGGCCCCCGGCTACATCGACACCGAGATGACCCGCGCGCTGGATGAGCGGATTCAGGCCGGGGCGCTGGAGTTCATCCCCGCGAAGCGGGTCGGCACCGCCGCGGAGGTCGCCGGGGTGGTCAGCTTCCTGGCGTCGGAGGACGCCAGTTACATCGCCGGCGCGGTCATCCCGGTCGACGGTGGCATGGGCATGGGCCACTGACTTCAACCACGACATACGGACATTAAGGACGGACATGGCAGGACTGCTCGACGGCAAACGGATTCTGATCTCGGGGATCATCACCGATGCGTCGATTGCGTTTCACATCGCCAAGGCGGCTCAGGAGGCGGGGGCGCAGCTAGTGCTGACGGGGTTCGACCGGTTGCGTCTGATTCAGCGCATCGCCGACCGGCTGCCGGAGAAGGCGCCGCTGATCGAACTCGACGTACAGAACCAGGAGCACCTGGACTCGCTCGCCGGCCGGGTGGCCGCCGAGATCGGCGAGGGCAACAAGCTCGACGGCGTGGTGCACTCGATCGGTTTTATGCCGCAGACGGGGATGGGCATCACCCCGTTCTTCGACGCGCCGTATGAGGATGTCTCCAAAGGCATTCACATCTCGGCGTATTCGTACGCCTCGCTGGCCAAGGCGGCGCTTCCGATCATGAACCCCGGCGGCTCGATCGTGGGTATGGACTTCGACCCGACCCGGGCGATGCCTTTCTATAACTGGATGACGGTGGCCAAGAGTGCGCTGGAATCGGTTAACCGGTTCGTGGCCCGCGAGGCCGGCAAGTTCGGCGTGCGCTCGAATCTGGTTGCCGCCGGGCCGATCCGGACGCTGGCGATGAGCGCGATCGTCGGCGGCGCGCTCGGCGAAGAGACCGGCGCGCAGATGCAGCTGCTCGAAGAGGGCTGGGACCAGCGCGCCCCCATCGGCTGGAACATGAAGGACCCGACGCCGGTCGCCAAGACGGTGTGCGCGTTGCTCTCGGACTGGCTGCCGGCGACGACGGGAACCATCATCTACGCCGACGGTGGCGCAAGCACCCAATTGCTGTAGACGGTAATGGAATTCGACGCCGTCCTGCTGTTGTCCTTCGGGGGGCCGGAAGGCCCCCAGCAGGTGCGGCCATTCTTGGAGAACGTCACCCGCGGCCGCGACGTGCCGCCGGAACGTCTCGACCACGTCGCCGAGCACTACCTGCATTTCGGCGGCGTGTCGCCGATCAACCGGATCAACCTGGCGCTGATCGAGCAGTTGCGCGCCGAGCTCGAAGACCGCGGCTTGGAGCTGCCGGTGTACTTCGGCAATCGCAACTGGGCGCCCTACGTCGAAGACACCGTCGCGACAATGCGGGACAACGGGATTCGTCGAGCCGCGGTGTTCACCACATCGGCGTGGAGCGGATACTCCAGCTGCACGCAGTATGTCGAGGACATCGCCCGGGCGCGCGATACGGCCGGACCGGATGCGCCCGAATTGATCAAGCTGCGGCCCTATTTCGACCACCCCCGGTTCGTGCAGATCTTCGCCGACACGATCGGGGCGGCCTCGGGCGCCCTGACCGCGGAGCAACAGGCCGACGCGCGCTTGGTGTTCACCGCGCATTCCATCCCGGTGGCCGCCGACGACCGCTTGGGGCCGCGGCTCTATAGTCGCCAAGTCGCCTACGCCGCAAGCCTTGTGGCGGCCGCGGCCGGATACCGCGAGTACGACCTGGCGTGGCAGTCTCGGTCGGGGCCGCCGCAGGTTCCGTGGCTGGAGCCTGACGTCGCCGACCATTTGGCCGCCGTGGCGCAGGCCGGGACCAGGGCCGTCATCGTCTGCCCGGTAGGGTTTGTGGCCGACCACATCGAGGTGGTATGGGACCTCGACAACGAGTTGGCGGCCCAGGCGGAGGCGGCGGGCGTGGCGATGGTGCGGCCCTCGACGCCCAACGCCCACCCGCGTTTCGCGCAACTGGCCGCGGACCTGATCGACGAACTGCGTTACGGCCGGCCACCGGAGAGGGTCCCCGGAGCAGACCCGGTGCCGGGCTGCCAGGCCAGCGTCAACGGGGCGCCGTGCCGCCCGCCGCACTGCGCGGCCGGGCCTTAGCTCTCGATCGACAGCTAGCGCTCGGGATCAGTCGCCCCAGGCCGAATGCAGGATCGCGGTCACGGCCGCCATCCGCGCCGAACGCACCACGGCGGTCAGCGGTCGCAGCGCATCGCTGGCGATGCGGGCCTCGGAGGATGATTGCGTTCCCACCGGTTCCAGGCCGGCGGCGACCGGCGCGGTGAAACGGTCTGCAGAATCCGATCGGCTCAGGCCCGCGCTGACCGCGATGATGGCGTCGACGTGCGCGGCGTTCTCCAGCACCCGCAGCGCCCGCGTCGGCGCGTGGTCGGGAATGCGGTGTTGCCGTGCGGATTCCAGTAGCTGCTCGACCAGTCCGCGCGGGTCGTCGACGTCGGTGGCCGCGGCTCCCAGCCCAATGGCGCCCAGAGCGTCGGCGGCCGAGCGCACCGCCGACCGCAGCGTGTACTCGGCGTCGCCGAGTTCGTAGTGGTCCAGCACCGGGGCGCCGGGCAGCGAGTACACGGTCCACGTCAGTGCGCACAATTCCGCCAGCCGCGTCTCGTAGTCCTCGGGCGCGTCCTCGTCGTCCTCGTAGGAGAATTCGGGTACCAGACCCACCGCGGTGCCGGGGTTGCGGGGATTGGCGATGATGACCGCCTCGCCGGCGGCCAGGGCGTCCCGCTCGAACTGCGTTCCCGGGGCGAGCCCGCGCACATCGCCGGGTACCGGCAAAACCACGTTGATCGTCCCGCGCATCAAGCCGGCGCCGCCGCACGACGGCGTCCGTCGCCCGATTGCGGCGCGCAACGTCTGCAGCAGCGTGACCGTCCCGGCGTCGTTCACGTCGGGCCAGGGCAAGCCGGTGTGGCCCGCGGCGACGGCATCATACGCGGTCACCGATTGCTTTGGCGCCCAAACGGATAACGCGTCCAGGACGTCGTCGGGCGCGGCCTTTCCGGCGAGCCAGGCATTGGCCCACAGGGACAGCGAAACACTGGGACACCACACGATCAGGCAGTGTAGTTGTTTTGCCCGGCACGGGCGGATCACGCGTATTCTTGCCGCATGCCCGCCGCGGTGCTTTGGCTAATATTCGCGCTGGTGCTGGCCGGTGCGGAGGCGCTCACCGGCCATTTGTTTCTGGTCATGCTCGGCGGTGGCGCACTGGCCGCGGCGCTGACCAGTTGGGTCACCGACTTTCCGGCGTGGACGAACGGGGCGGTGTTCCTGGTCGTGTCGGTGCTGCTGCTGGTGCTCGTTCGCCCGCCGCTGAAGCGGCGGCTGACCCCGGCCGAGGTGCCGCGGTTGGGAATCGAGGCGCTGCAGGGAAAAACCGCGCTGGTGCTCGAACGGGTCGGGCGCGATGCGGGCCAGGTCAAACTCGACGGCCAGGTGTGGTCCGCGCGCCCCCTCAACGAGGGCGACGTCTACGAGCCCGGCGAGCCGGTCACCGTCATGCAGATCGACGGCGCCACCGCGGTGGTGTTCAAGAGCAGTCTGTAGCGGCGAGACGAAGCTGCCAAGGACCCGTAGAGAGAGGAAGTCCGATGCAAGGTGCGGTTGCTGGTTTGGTACTGCTGGCCGTCTTGGTGATCTTCGCGATCGTCGTGGTGGCCAAGTCCGTGGCGCTGATACCTCAGGCCGAGGCGGCGGTGATCGAACGGCTGGGACGGTACAGCCGCACGGTCAGCGGACAACTGACGTTGTTGGTGCCGTTCATCGATCGGGTTCGCGCCCGGGTGGATCTGCGCGAGCGGGTGGTGTCGTTCCCGCCCCAGCCGGTGATCACCGAGGACAACCTGACCCTGAACATCGACACCGTGGTGTACTTCCAGGTCACCGTTCCCCAGGCGGCCGTCTACGAGATCAGCAACTACATCGTCGGCGTCGAGCAGCTCACCACCACCACGCTGCGCAACGTCGTCGGCGGCATGACACTCGAGCAGACGCTGACGTCGCGTGATCAGATCAACGGGCAACTGCGCGGCGTGCTCGACGAGGCGACCGGCCGCTGGGGGTTGCGGGTCGCCCGCGTCGAATTGCGCAGTATCGATCCGCCCCCGTCGATCCAGGCGTCGATGGAAAAGCAGATGAAGGCCGACCGCGAGAAGCGGGCGATGATCCTGACCGCCGAAGGCAACCGGCAAGCGGCAATCATGCAGGCCGAGGGACAGAAGACTGCGCAGATCCTCGCCGCCGAGGGCGCCAAGCAGGCCACGATCCTGACCGCCGAGGCGGACCGGCAGTCGCGGGTGCTGCGCGCACAGGGCGAGCGCGCCGCCGCCTACCTGCGGGCGCAGGGGCAGGCCAAGGCGATCGAGAAGACGTTCGCGGCGATCAAGGCCGGCAGGCCCACTCCGGAGATGCTGGCCTACCAGTACTTGCAGACGCTGCCCGAGATGGCGCGCGGCGACGCCAACAAGGTGTGGGTGGTGCCCAGTGACTTCAGCGCAGCGTTGCAGGGATTCACCAAGCTGTTGGCAACCCCGGGTGAGGACGGCGTGTTCCGCTTCCAGCCTTCGCCCGTCGATGACGCGCCCAAGCACAGCGCCGACGACGACGCTGAGGTCGCCGACTGGTTCTCCACCGAAACCGATCCCTCGGTCGCCCAGGCGGTAGCTAAGGCCGAGGCGATCGCGGGCAAGCCCGCAGATGGCTCGACTGCGGAGCTGACTCCCTAGGATTGCGGCATGAGTGTGTTGACTTCCCCGAAGGCCTACACGGCGCTCGGCGTGTTCCACGCCGTCGACGCGGTGGCGTGCGGCGTCCAGGTGGCTCCGATCAAGAAGGTTCTCGATGAGGTGGGCCTGCCGGAGGACATCCGGCCCGTGCTGCCGGCGGTCAAGGCGGCGGCCGCGGTGGGATTGCTGTCGGTCAACCGTTTTCCCGCGCTGGCGCGCCTGACGACCGCGATGCTGACGGTGTACTTCGTGTTGGCGGTCGGCGCGCACGTCCGGGTGCGCGACAAAGTCGTCAACGGCCTTCCGGCCGCGTTGTTCCTGGCGCTGGTCGCCGCAATGACGATCAAGGGACCGGACCGCAGTTAGTCCAGCCGCAGCTCGACCAGCGGCAGCGGAGTATCGGTGTCGGTGATCGGGACGCCGAGAGTGTCTTCCAGCACCGGGCGCATCCGCTCCCACGCTTTGGGGTGGCGGGTTCGGTAGGCGGCCAGGGTGCGATCGGCCTCCGGTGTGGTCAGCACGCGCGCGGTCGCGGCTCTGGGCGGGTGGCTGCCGGCGTAGACCCGCGCCCGGGGATTGGCTTCAATGTTGCGGAACCACTGGGCTTTTCGGCCGAAGCCCGACGCGACCACGTAGGTGTCGGGCGTCGAGTGGTCGACGACCTCCAACGCCGCGTAGCGCGGCATGCCCGACTTGCGGCCGATGTGTTCGAGCAGCAGGATGCGTGAACCGAACAGCGCGCCGGCGCGAGCCTTGTAGATCCAGATCGGTGCGCGCATGAGGCGGCGCGAGCGCAGCAGCCGTCCGGCGACCTTGGTGGGAAACGGCGATCGATCTCGTGGCACCTTCCCATCCTGCACCCGGGGTGCGGCGGCAGCGGTGGCGCCGTGCCTTTCGGCGTCAGCAGGCCGGTCTTACCGAAGTCGGCGATCAGCCGATAGTGGCCGGCTCTGGGGAGCGCTCGCCGTCGACGGGACGGTGTGCCCGGCGGTGGTGCCTACGGAAGTGGCGGATCTCGATGATCAGCCCCGTCAGACCCAAAGCGCTGGTGATCGCCGACACCAAATACAGCAGCGTGCTGATGTGACCGGCGAGAGCATCGCCGAGAACCACCACGGCGGTGGTGCCGGGCAGCAATCCGACCAGGGTCGCGATCGCATAGGGCAGCACCCGCACGCTCGACGCGCCCGCGGCGTAGTTGAGCGCCGAGAACGGCACCGCGGGAATCAGCCGCAGCGACAAGATGGCCAGCCAGCCTCGTTGTCGCAGGCGCTGTTCCACGGTGTCAATCGATCGGTGGCGCACCAGCCGGTTCAGCCGCCACCCGGCTGCGCGCACCAGCAGCATCGCGATCATCGCGCTCGCGGTGCTGGCGATCACCGCGATGGCGACGCCCAGCAGTGGGCCGAACAGCAGTCCGGCCGCCAGGGTGAACGCCGTGCGCGGGATGGGCACCACCGTCACGACGATGTGGGCGACCAGGAACGCCAGCGGGAACCACGGTCCGACGGACTGCGCCCAGTCACGCATCTGCGCCGGCGAGGGAAGCGGCAACCACGACGCCAGCACCACCAGGGCTGTGATGCCCACCACTGTCCAGGCGACCCGCGACCGGGACACGCCTCGCGCGGCGACGCCGATGGCGCAGCCGAGATCGCGAAGTGTTTCGGTGATTTTGCTGGTGGCGGAACCCGTCACGGCTTCCTAGGGTACGGGGCGCAGATGAATAAGCCGTTTCCTGCGGGTGGTGTTTCATCGGAAATCGCGAACGCTCGCCGCAAGTGGCGGTTTCTTGCGATGAGCGGTCATCAATTAGCCTCTGTAGCTAAGTGGTATCCCCGGAGTTGTAGCCCAAATGCTGGGAAAAGGGAGCAATCGGTGTCCATTGATGTACCCGAGCTCGCCAACCTAGAACAGGTTCGCGGGCGTTGGCGCAGTGCGGTCGCCGGTGTGCTGGCCAAAAGCACCCGGAAGAACCCCGAACAGTTGGGGGACGACCCCGAGCGGCTGCTGGAAACCCCGACTTACGACGGAATTGCGGTCCGCGCGCTCTACACCGCGCTCGACGAACTGCCGGAACCGCCGCTGCCGGGCGAGTGGCCCTATGTGCGTGGCGGCGACGCGTTGCGGGACGTCAAGGCCGGTTGGAAGGTCGCCGAAGCCTTTCCGGCTACCCCGGTGCCCGGCGTCGCGGCCAAGGACGTGAACTCCGCGGTGCTGGACGCGCTCGGCAACGGGGCCGGCGCGCTGGTGCTGCGGATCGGGGAATCGGGCGTGGCGCCCGATCAGCTGGGGGAGACGCTCGAGGGTGTCTACCTGAGCATGGCGCCGCTGATCCTGCAAGCCGGCGCCGATTATCCGGCGGCCAGCGACGTGGCCCTTGCGCTGGCGGACGGGGTGGAGCCCGACCAGCGCGCCACCCTGTCGATCGACCTGGGCGGTGACCCGCTGAGCGCGGCGCACAGTGTTCGGCCCGCGCCGACGATCGCGGACGTAATCGCCGTGGCCAAGCGGGCCGCCGGTCACACCGGCGTGCGCGCGATCACCGTCGACGGGCCCGCGTTCCACAATCTCGGTGCCAACGCGACGTGGGAGCTCGCCGCCGGTATCGGGGCCGCGGTGAGTTACCTGCGGGTGCTCACCGAATCGGGGCTGTCGATCGGCGAGGCGCTGCGGCAGATCAGCTTCCGGTTCGCCGCCGACGACGACCAGTTCATGACGATCGCCAAGTTCCGCGCGGCGCGCAACCTTTGGGCGCGGGTCGCCGAAGTTGTCGGCGAGCCGGATGCCGGCGCGGCCGTAGTCCACGCCGAGACGTCGCTGCCCATGATGACCCAGCGTGACCCGTGGGTGAATCTGCTGCGCTGCACCCTGGCCGCCTTCGGCGCCGGTGTGGGCGGCGCCGACTCGTTGCTGGTGTTCCCGTTCGACGTGGCGATCGATGGCGGATTCCCGGGAATAGCAACGAGTTTCGCCCGCCGCATCGCTCGCAACACGCAGCTGCTGCTTCTCGAAGAGTCACACGTGGGTCGCGTGTTGGACCCGGCCGGTGGCTCGTGGTTCGTGGAGGACCTCACCCGGCGCCTGGCCGAGCGGGCCTGGGAGCATTTCCAGGCCATCGAGTCCCATGGCGGATTCATGCAGGCCCGCAACTTCATCGCCGAGCAGATCGCCGAGGTGGCCGCTCGCCGCACCGATGACATCGCGCACCGCAGGACCGCGATCACCGGGGTAAACGAATTCCCCAACCTCACCGAACCTCCGCTGCCACAAAGCGACTCGACGTATTCGCCGCTCGCCGCCGGGAAACTGGTGCGGTACGCCGCGGAGTTCGAGGCGCTGCGGGACCGGTCGGACGCCTACCTGGCCCGCACCGGCTCCCGCCCGCAGCTGTTGTTGCTGCCGCTGGGGCCGTTGGCCGAGAACAACATCCGCGCGACGTTCGCCTCGAACCTGCTGGCGTCCGGCGGCATCGAGGCGATCAACCCCGGCACGGTCGAGGCCGACAGTGTCGCATCAGCGGTGGCGGACGCGGGGACGCCGACGGTGGCGGTCATCTGCGGCACCGACAAGCGCTACCAGAACGAGGTCTCCGACGTCGCGCAGGCGGCCCGCGGCGCGGGGATTTCGCGGGTGTATCTGGCCGGTCCCGACAAAGCCGTTGCCGACGCCGAGCACCAACCGGACCAATTCCTGACCGCGAAAATCAATGCGGTCGAAGCTTTGTCGGATCTGCTCACAAGGCTGGGGGCGTAGTTACCATGACGACCACTGCACCTGCGGTTGGCAGCTTCGCCGATGTGCCGTTGCACAGCGAGCGGACTGTCACCCCGGCGACCCAGGCCGCCGTCGAGGAACACGTGGCCGCGGCCGCGGCCGCGCACTCGTACACACCCGACCAACTGAAGTGGCAGACACCGGAAGACATCGACGTCAAACCGATTTATATCGGCGCAGACCGGGCGGCCGTAGAGGCCGACGGGTACCCGCTGCACAGTTTCCCGGGCGAACCGCCGTTCGTGCGCGGGCCCTACCCGACCATGTATGTGAACCAGCCGTGGACGATTCGGCAGTACGCCGGCTTCTCCACCGCCGCGGAGTCCAACGCCTTCTACCGGCGCAACCTGGCCGCAGGCCAGAAGGGTCTGTCGGTGGCCTTCGACCTGGCCACCCACCGCGGGTACGACTCGGACCACCCGCGCGTGCAGGGCGACGTCGGAATGGCCGGTGTGGCAATCGATTCCATCCTCGACATGCGCCAGCTGTTCGACGGCATCGACCTGTCGACGGTGTCGGTGTCGATGACCATGAACGGCGCGGTGCTGCCGATCCTGGCGCTGTACGTGGTGGCCGCCGAGGAGCAGGGCGTACCGCCGGAGAAGCTGGCCGGCACTATCCAGAACGACATCCTCAAAGAGTTCATGGTGCGCAACACCTACATCTATCCGCCCAAACCGTCGATGCGCATCATCTCCGACATCTTCGCCTACACCAGCGCGAAAATGCCGAAGTTCAACTCCATCTCGATCTCCGGCTACCACATCCAGGAGGCCGGTGCCACAGCCGATTTGGAGCTGGCCTACACGCTGGCCGACGGGGTCGACTACATCAAGGCCGGCCTGGACGCCGAGCTGGACATCGACAAGTTCGCGCCCCGGCTGTCCTTCTTCTGGGGCATCGGGATGAACTTCTTCATGGAAGTCGCCAAGCTGCGGGCGGGCCGGCTGTTGTGGAGCGAGCTGGTCTCCCAGTTCGACCCGAAGAACCCCAAATCGCTGTCGCTGCGTACACATTCGCAGACCTCCGGCTGGTCGCTGACCGCGCAGGATCCCTTCAACAACGTCGCCCGCACCTGCATCGAGGCGATGGCCGCGACGCAGGGGCACACGCAGTCGCTGCACACCAACGCGCTCGACGAGGCGCTCGCGTTGCCTACCGACTTCTCGGCTCGCATCGCCCGCAACACGCAGCTGGTGCTGCAGCAGGAGTCGGGCACCACGCGACCGATCGATCCGTGGGCGGGGTCCTATTACGTCGAATGGCTGACCCATCAGCTCGCCCAGCGGGCCCGCGCCCACATCGCCGAGGTCGCCGAGCACGGCGGCATGGCGCAGGCCATCAGCGACGGCATCCCCAAGTTGCGCATCGAGGAGGCGGCCGCGCGCACCCAGGCCCGCATCGACTCCGGGATCCAGCCGGTGATCGGGATCAACAAGTACCAGGTAGAAGAGGACCAAGAGGTCGAGGTCCTCAAGGTCGAGAACAGCCGGGTGCGCGCCGAGCAGCTGGCCAAGCTGAAGGAACTGCGGGAAACCCGTGACCAGCCGGCGGTGGACGCCGCGCTGGCGGAACTGTCGCGCGCGGCGGCCGCCCACGGCCGCGCTGGCGCGGACGGGTTGGGCAACAACCTGCTGGCACTGGCCATCGACGCGGCCCGGCATAAGGCCACCGTCGGCGAGATCTCCGATGCGCTGGAGAAGGTCTATGGCCGACACCAGGCGGAGATCCGTACTATCGCCGGGGTCTACCGCGACGAAGCTGGAAAGGCCACGAACATGGCAACCGCGACCGAACTCGTCGAGAAGTTCGCGGAAGCCGACGGCCGCCGCCCGCGGATTCTGGTCGCGAAAATGGGCCAGGACGGCCACGACCGCGGCCAGAAGGTGATCGCGACGGCCTTCGCGGACATCGGATTCGACGTCGACGTCGGTTCGCTGTTCTCCACGCCCGAGGAGGTGGCCCGCCAGGCCGCCGACAACGACGTGCACGTGGTCGGGGTGTCCTCGCTGGCCGCCGGCCATCTGACGCTGGTGCCCGCGCTGCGCGAGGCGATGGCCGACGTGGGGCGGCCCGACATCATGATCGTGGTCGGCGGCGTCATTCCGCCGGGCGATTTCGACGAGCTGTACGAGGCCGGGGCCGCCGCCATCTTCCCGCCCGGGACGGTGATCGCTGACGCCGCAATCGGCTTGCTGCACAAGCTCGCCGCGCGGCTGGGTTACACCCTCGACTAAATGGCTTCCGAACGGAACGACTCCGTGGAGCGGTTGGCCGAGGCGGTTCGCAACGGCGACCGCGCGGCGTTGCCGCGGGCCATCACGCTGCTGGAGTCCACCCGCGCCGACCATCGCGAGAAGGCCCAGCGGCTGCTGCTGGAGCTGACGCCGGACGCCGGCGATGCGTACCGGGTCGGCATCACCGGGATCCCCGGGGTCGGCAAGTCCACCAGCATCGAGGCCCTCGGCATGCATCTGATCGAACTGGGCCACCGAGCGGCAGTCTTGGCCGTCGACCCGTCGTCGACCCGCACCGGCGGCTCGATCTTGGGCGACAAGACCCGGATGGCGCGCCTGGCCATGCATCCGGATGCATACATTCGGCCGTCGCCCACGTCAGGCACCCTGGGCGGGGTGGCCAAGGCCACCCGCGAAGCGGCGGTCCTGCTGGCGGCCGCCGGCTTCGACGTGATCCTGATCGAGACCGTCGGGGTCGGCCAGTCCGAGGTGACCGTGGCGAACATGGTCGACACTTTCGTGTTGCTGACCCTGGCGCGCGGTGGCGACCAGCTGCAGGGCATCAAAAAGGGTGTGCTCGAACTGGCCGATATCGTCGTGGTGAATAAGGCCGACGGGGATCACCTCGCCGAAGCTCGGTCGGCGGCGCGCGAGCTGTCCGGAGCCATTCGGTTGATACATCCGCGTGAAACCCTCTGGCGGCCACCGGTTCTCACGATGAGTGCGGCCGAGGGAACCGGCCTCAAGGAATTGTGGGACACCATCGAACGTCATCGGCAGGTTCTCACCGAGGCGGGGGAATTCGAGGCGCGCCGCCGCGCCCAGCTGGTCGACTGGACTTGGCAGATGGTGCGCGACACGGTGCTGGACCGGCTGCTGTCCAGCCCCAAGGTTCGCAAGATGCGCGCCGACGTCGAACGGCAAGTCAAGGCGGGGGAGCTGACCCCGGCGCTGGCGGCCCAGCAAATATTATCGGCAGCGTCAGAATAACGGATAGATAAACAATCTGATTACGCTCCTGTCGGGTGTGAAATCCAAGTAAATTCGAAATTGTGACGGTGGAAACCCGAGTCGATCGCCGCGCGGTCCCTGTCCGCGATGACCTTGACGCAGGTCACCGTGTGTCCGGCGCGGCGGACTCACACTTCGGATGCGTCGTTCGCAGCTTTTCCAGCATGTTCCCCGCCCGCCGTTTCGGCGGCGGCGCGCTGGCCGTGTATCTCGACGGCCAACCCGTCGTGGACGTCTGGGCCGGATGGGCCGACCGCGGCGGACAGCGGCCGTGGACAGCGAACACCGCCCCGATGGTTTTCTCGGCGACCAAGGGGATGGCGGCCACCGTCATTCACCGGCTCGCGGACCGCGGGCTGATCGACTACGAAGCCCCCGTCGCCGAGTATTGGCCGGAATTCGCGGCGAACGGGAAGGCCGAGCTGACGGTGCGGCAGGTGATGCGTCACCAGGCCGGCCTGTCGGGTTTGCGGGGCGCCACTATGGACGAACTGCTTGATCACGTCGTGATGGAGCAAAAGCTGGCCGCGGCGGCCCCGGGACGGCTGCTGGGCAAATCGGCTTATCACGCACTGACTTTCGGCTGGCTGATGTCGGGTCTGGGCCGGGCCGTGACCGGTAAAGGCATGGGCGCGCTGATCCGCGAGGAGCTCGCCCAGCCGTTGAACACGGACGGCCTGCACCTCGGCCGCCCGCCCGCCGACGCGCCGACCCGGGTCGCCGAGATCATCTGCCCGCAGAGCATGATTGGAAACCCGGTCGTCGGCTTCGTGACTCGCAAGGTCGCCAACGAGATGTCCGGGGCATACCGGTCGATGTACTTCAAGGGCCTGATGGGCGCCGTTCGGGGCGAGGTTCCCTTGCTGGACGCCGAGATCCCGGCCGCCAACGGCGTAGTGACGGCGCGCGGGCTGGCGCGCATGTACGGCGCCATCGCCAACGGCGGCGAGGTCGACGGCACCCGATTCCTGTCCCGTCAGCTGGTCGCCGGTCTGACGGGGGAGCGGAGCCTGCGCCCGGACCGAAACCTCTACGTGCCGTTGGCTTTCCACCTGGGCTACCACAGCTTGCCAATTGGGAGCGTGATGCCCGGCTTCGGCCATGTCGGCCTCGGTGGTTCGCTCGGCTGGACCGATCCGGCGAGCGGGGTGGCCTTCTCGCTGGTGCACAACCGGCTGCTGACACCGTTCGTGATGACCGATCACGCGGCGTTCGTCGGAATTTATGCGTTGATCCGCAAGGCCGCGGAGAAAGCGCGCAAGCGCGGTTTCGAACCGATCACCGGATACGGTGCGCCCTACTTCGAGCCTGGAGCGGTCGCCGGCTGACCCTGGCTACGTCCATCGGAACGAGCCCAGGCGACAGCCCCAACTAATAGGACGGAAGCCTCGAGGGCCTCGGAATCGGCGCGGTGACCGCGTCGTCGCCGCCGAACCTCTCGCCGAGCAGTTCGCGCACGACCGGGCGGGGTGGCCGGGAACGAAGCATCCGGCTGGGCGGACGGGTTCGAACTATCTGCGGCCACCAGAACCAACGTCCGAGCAGTGCGGCGATGGTCGGCGTCATGAACGAGCGAACGACCAAAGTGTCGAACAGCAATCCCAAGCCGATGGTCGTGCCGACCTGGCCGATGATCCGCAGATCGCTCGCCGCCATCGAGGCCATGGTGAACGCGAAGACCAGGCCCGCGTTCGTCACCACCTTGCCGGTACCGGCCATCGCACGGATGATGCCGGTATTGATCCCGCTGGCTATTTCCTCTTTCATTCGGGACACCAGCAGCAGGTTGTAGTCAGACCCCACCGCCAGAAGAACGATGACTGACATCGGCAGCACCATCCAGTGCAGTTTGAAGCCCAACACGTACTGCCAAATCAGCACTGACAGGCCAAAAGACGCCCCCAACGACAGGGCCACCGTACCCACGATGACGAGCGCGGCCACAAAGCTTCGCGTGAGGACGAGCATGATGATGAAGATGAGGCAGAGCGCACCGATTCCCGCAATGTACAGGTCATATTTCGCCCCGTCGTGGAAGTCCTTGAATGTCGAGGCCGTCCCGGCGAGATAGACGTTGGCACTCTCGAGGGGCGTCGTCTTGAGCGCCTCCTCTGCCGCCGTCTTGATTTTGTCGATCCTCGATATGCCCTCGGGCGTGGCGGGGTCGCCCCGGTGCGAAATGATGAACCGCGCGGCTTTCCCATCCGGGGATAAGAACGACTCCATCGCCTTCTTGAAGTCGGCGTTGTCAAACACTTCCGGCGGCAGATAGAAGGAATCGTCGTTCTTGGCCTGGTCAAAGGCCTCACCCATGGCGGCCGAGTTCGAGCTTGATTCGTCCATTCCGCCGAGCATTCCGGCCATGGTGCTGTGCATCTTCAAAATCATGGTCCGGGCGTCTTCTGACATCGCAATCATCGCGGGGTACTGCGCGAGCAGCTGCGGCAACACTGAGTCCATGTTCTGGAGATCCTTGACAAGGTCTTCCATCTTGTCGCTGAGCTCGTCTACACCGTCGATGGTGTCAAAGACCGCTCTAAACGAAAAGCATATCGGGATGTCGTAGCAGTGCTTTTCCCAGTAGAAATAACTGCGAATCGGTCTGAAAAAGTCTTCAAAGTCCGAAATGTGGTCTCTCAGCTCATTGACCACGCCGACCATCTCATTCGTGACGGTGATCGAATGATGAGTAATGTCGGTGAGTTGCGACTGCAATGCGTACAGACGTTTCATCGTCGCGATCTGCGTCGACATGATGTCCGCCTGCTTGAGCATGTCGTCGGCCCGCATCTGCATATATTGCTGGTATTGAAGCTGAGTCGCATTTCTCAAGCTGATCAAAAAGGGAATGGAGGTGTGCTCAATTGGTGTGCCCTCGGGCCGAGTTATGCCCTGCACCCGGGAAATGCCCGGAACTCGGAAAATCGCCTTGGCGACCTTATGCAACACCAGAAAGTCCGCTGGATTACGCATGTCGTGGTTTGATTCGAGCAATAAAATTTCGGGCATCATTCGAGCCTGCGAAAAGTGTCGATCCGCGGCCGCGTACCCAACATTCGCCGGAATGTCCTTGGGAATGTAGAGCTTGTCGTTATAGCTCGTTTTATAGCCCGGCAGTGTCGCCAGGCCGATCAGCGCGATCGCTATGGTCGCGACCAGAATCGGGCCCGGCCACCGCACGATCGCGGTGCCGATGCGCCGCCACCGGCCGTACCCGATCGCGCGCTTGGGGTCGAACAAACCGAACCCGCTTCCCAGAGTCAAAACTGCCGGAACCAGCGTGAGCGCCACCACGACCGCCACGACCATGCCCACCGCGCAGGGCACGCCCATGGTCTGGAAAATCGGCATCCGGGTAAAGCTCAGGCACATGATCGCGCCGGCGATCGTCAGGCCGGAACCCAAGACAACGGGGGTGACACCACGGTAGGTCGTGTGGTAGGCCGTTTCCGGGTCCTGTCCCGCATGACGGGCCTCTTGATAGCGCCCGAGAAAGAAGATCGCGTAGTCGGTCCCGGCGGCCATCGCGAGGGCCGTCAGCAGGCTGGTGGCGAACGTCGAGAGCACCAGGATGTTGCTATTACCGAGAAATGCGACGATTCCCCGGGCCGCCAGCACTTCGATCCCCACCGTGGCCAAAAGCAGGACGACGGTAACGATCGAACGATAGACGAACAGCAGCACCAGGAAGATGATCACGGCACCTATCGCCGTCATCTTCAGAATGGATCGGTCACCACTGCGCTGCATATCGGAAACGAGCGCTGCCGGGCCGGTGACGTAAGCCTTGACGCCGGGCGGGGGCGCCATTCGATGCACGATATCCCGGACCGCGGCCACCGATTCCTGCCCCAAGGTCGTGCCCTGGTTGCCCGACAGATTCACCTGCACGTATGTCGCCATACGATCGGGGCTTTGGGCCCCCCCGGCCGTGAGTCGATCGCCCCACAAATCCTGCACATGCTGAACGTGCTTGGGATCGGCCCTTAAGTCGTGAACCAATTTGTCGTAGTAGGCGTGAGCATCGGGGCCGAGTGGCTGCTGCCCCTCGAGCACGACCATCGCGAAACTATCCGAGTCGGATTCCTTGAAGTCCCGGCCCATTCGCTTCATGGCCTGCACCGCCGGGGCGTCTTGAGGCGCCAGTGGCACGGAATGCTTCTGCCCGACATGCTCCAGCGACGGAACTGCCAGGCTCACCACCGCAGTCAGTGCCACCCAGGCCAAGATGATGGGCACTGACAGCCTGCGGATCATCCGCGCCAGAGCGGGCTCCCGAGAGTATTTCGTACTCATGCGGCGATCAGCTGGGAATTCCGCTACCGACGGGCGGCTGTTTCAGCAGGGCGCGCACCAACGGGCGGGATCCTGTCGGGCGAAGCAACACGCTGGCAGGGCGGGGGCGTACCCGTTGCGGCCACCAGAACCAGCGTCCCAGTAGCGCGGCGATGGACGGGGTCATGAAGGCACGCACGATCAGCGTGTCGAACAGCAGACCCAGCCCGATTGTCGTGCCGATCTGGCCGATGATGACCAAATCGCTGACGATCATGGACGCCATCGTGAACGCGAATACGAGGCCGGCGTTCGTCACGACCTTGCCGGTACCGCCCATAGCGCGGATGATGCCCGTCTTGATGCCGGCGCCCAATTCCTCCTGCATTCGGGCTACCAGCAACAAGTTGTAGTCCGAACCGACCGCCAGGAGCACCAACACAGCCATGATGAGGACGAGCCAGTGTATTGGTACGCCGAGTAAATATTGCCAGACGAGTACGGCCAGTCCAAAGGACGCACCCAGTGACAGCAATACCGTTCCGACGATGACCAACGCGGCAACGAAACTTCGCGTCACGATCAGCATGATGATGAAGATAAGGCAGCACGCCGCGACTCCCGCAATTAGGAGATCGTATTTGGATCCGTCGATAATGTCTTTCGTGAACGCCGCGGTGCCGGTCAGGTAAACCCGGGCGGATTCCAACGGAGTCCCTTTGAGCGCCTCCTCGGCCGCACTCTTTATCGCGTCGACCCGTCCGATGCCCTCAGGCGACGCAGGATCGGCCTTTTGGGTGATGAGCATGCGGGCGGCCTTGCCGTCCGGGGACACGAAGATGTCCAAGACCCGTTTGAAGTCCGCATTCTTGAAGACCTCGGGGGCGATATAAAAGGAATCGTCGTTCTTGGCGGCGTCGAAAGCCTTGCCCATGGCCGTCGAGTTATCGGAGGCCTCGTCCATCGAGGACATGATGCCGGACATGGTGCTGTGCATGGTCAACATCATGGTTCGCATGCTCTGCATAGTCTCGATCATCGCCGGGAATTGCGCCACCAGCTGCGGCATGACCACGTCAATTTGATCGAGATCTTTTACCAGATCTCCCAATTTATCGGTAATCTCATCAATGCCGTCGAGGGTGTCGAATATCGATCGCAGAGAAAAGCAGATCGGAATATCGTAGCAGTGCTTCTCCCAGTAAAAGTAGCTGCGGATCGGCCGCCAGAAGTCTTCGAAATCTGAGATGTGGTCTCGCATCTCGTTGGTGATCGCTTGCATATCGTGCGTCTCGCCGACCATGTGATGGGTGGTCGCGACGAGCTGTTGCATCAGGCCATACATGTGCTGCATGAGGGCGATCATTTTCGCCAACTCGTCGGCTTGAACGAGCATGTCATTCATGCGATCCTTCTGGAACGGCATGATCTCTAGCTGTGACGCGTTTTGCATGCCGATCATGAACGGTATCGATGTGTGCGCGATCGGTGTGCCCTCAGGCCTGGTAAGGCTCTGCACGGTGGAAATGCCTGGAACCGCGAGGACGCCCTTGGCGAGCTTGTCCAATACCAGCGCGTCCGCCGAGTTCCGCAGATCGTGGTCGGCCTCCACCATCAAGACCTCGGGCGCCATCATTCGCGAGGGGGGAAAATGGCGCTTTGCGGCGCCAAACCCCTGCGCGGCAGGGATATTCGCCGGGATGTAGTTCATATCGTTGTAGCTCGGCCGGTAGCCCGGGAGGGTCAACAGCCCGACGAGCGCGACCGCCAAAGTCGCGAGAAGAATGGGCGCCGGCCACCGAACGATCGAGGTGCCGATCCGCCGCCACCGATGAGCGGTGATCCGTCGCTTGGGGTCGAATAGGCCGAAACGGCTCCCGACATGAAGAACCGCCGGGACGAGCGTCAGGGCGACTGCGACGGCAACCACCACGCCAAGCGCGCATGGAACCGCCAAAGCTTGGAAATGGGGCAGCCGGGTGAACTTGAGGCAGAAAAGGGCGCCGGCGATGGTCAAACCGGAGGCTAGGACGATCTTGGCGACGCCGTGATATGTCGTGTAAAAGGCGGTTTCCCGATCCTCGCCGAACTGCCGCGCCTCATGATATCGACCGAAAAAGAAAATTCCGTAGTCGGTTCCGGCCGCGATGCCGATTGACACCAGCAGATTGACGGCGAACGTCGTAAGACCGATGACGCCATGATCGCCGAGGAAGGCCACGATCCCACGGGCCACTTGCAATTCTATTCCGACCATCAGCAACAACACGATTACGGTGACGATCGATCGGTAGACGAGAAGCAACGTGATGAAGATGACTGCGAGGCTCACCGCGGTGATCAGGACTACCGTACGGTCGCCACTGTTGGCCATGTCCGTGATGATCGCCGCGGGTCCGGTGACATACGCCTTGACGCCCGGCGGCGCGGGTGTGCGCGCGACTATGTGCTCGACGGCCAGGGTCGAGTCGGTGGACTCGCTCGAACCAGGCGTACCGCGCACGGCCACTTGCACATACGCGGCCTTGCCGTCGGCGCTTTGCGCAGCTCCCGCCGTGAGCGGATCACCCCAGAAATTCTGGATGTGCTGCACGTGCTTCGGATCGGCTTGTAATTGGCGAATTATGCTGTTGTAGTATTCGTGAGCGGAATCGCCGAGTGGCTGCTGCCCTTCTAAGACGATTATTGCGCCGCTGCCGTTGTCATTTTCTTTGAATTTATCGCCAATGCGCTTCGACGCCTTGAACGAGGGCGCATCGGTCGGATCCAGCGATATCGAATGGGTTTGCTCGACCTTTTCCAACGAAGGGATGCTGATGCCCATTATTACGACCAGCGCCACCCAAATCAGGATGATGGGCACCGCGAATCGACGGATCATCCGCGGCGCGAAGGGCGGCCTGGCCTGCTCGTCGCGCAACGCCTGCTCGCCGCGCAATTGTGGTTCGCTCATGCTGACTTCAGCATGCAGAAGGTGAACGCCGCCGTTTCATGACTAGTCTTTTCGGCTTTGACCACATTGTCGACGAGGATGCGGCAACCGATGCTGTTCGTATCCCCTTGGGCCACAACGTTTCCGACCGCCGTCGCCGAGGTGATCGCGAACTCCAACGACCACGGCAAGCTTTCTCCCTTGATGTGTTGGGGTTCGCCATTGACGTCGAAGTAGCTGATGGCGGCCACCGTCCCAGGCGGGCCGAAGACCTCGTATCTCAGGTGCTTGGGATTGAAGGGCTTGGAATCATTGGCGCGGGTGTCGGAGTACGAAAGTTGCTTCTCAGAGCCGAAGATGCCATGCAGTCGTGACACGGTGAAGCCTCCTGCAACAACCACGGCGAGTATGACCAGCGGCACCCATAGCCGTCCCAGAACCTTGAAAATCGAAAACCCCCGAGTTCGTCGGATTTCTCGTGATCTGCTCAGCGTTGGCGGCGCGGCGGGAGGCCGGCCCGCACGTCGCGGGAGACCGCCTCGGCCGGACTCATGTCCGGTGCGCAAGGGAGTCGTGTCGGCGACATCGGTATCGGCTCCGGCAACGTCTCGCACCCCCTGCTCGACCATCGCATCCAACCTTCCACCCGCGTCCACACTGGCGTATGTCAGTTGTTCGAACTTGCAACTTACACATCAAACGCGGTCCACCAAAGAGCAAGCAGTTCGAGCATGCGCGCCGCAGGGTAGCCGTGCGGCGATCACCTCAAATTAGCAGCGCATCAGGGACCGCGACCTGATCTTGACGAGTAAACCACGTGCGCGGTCTTCGTATCGGCACTTTCCCAACGCGATATTGGATCGTAATGCACAGTATGCCGGCGAAGGGTACTGCCGTCGGGGCCCGCGGGCTCGGCGCGGTGACGTGGTTTTACCCCAACGCGGACTTGGCGGACGGGCCGCGGCAACGGCGAACCCCGACGGACGGTTAGCGAACGTTTGGGCGCTGCCCCGGCGCCCCTTACAGGTCGGTAAATAAGAGGTGCAGCCAGCCGATCGCTGCACTTCAGGACCCCGTTTACCGGCTGGGCGCGTTTCTTCCGCCACCGTTCTTAGAGCAACGCCAGAATGTTTGCCGAAACCCGCACAGGGCGGGTTGACCTCCACTAGGGTTTGGAGCGGTTTCACATCGCTTGCCTTCAATCGGCGGGAGGAAGTGTTGTGGATCGATCCGTTCGACAGCCGTACGGGGGGAGCTTTCTGGTCTTGGGCAACAACGTGGAGCACGACAGCCTGCGGGGCGGCGTCCCAGCCGCCTGCCTGCCGGCCTACGGCGCGGCGCAGCGTGCTTCGTGTCTGTATTCCATCGGACAGGACCGGAGCAATGCGCGGCCGTTGAATCTTTTCAGCTGGTCGGCCTTCTGATCAGCAGCTCTGTTACTTAAAGGAGTCGATGGTGCTTGGGGACCGGGCACTTCCACTGACGCGGGGTCAACTAGAGATTTGGCTTGCGCAGGAAACGGGTCAGCTGGGCGCGGGGTGGCAGTTGGGCCTGTTCGTGAAGTTCGAGGGCCCGGTGGAACGCGAAGCCCTGGAGTGGGCGATTCGCCGATCCGTTAGCGAGGCTGAGCCGCTCAGGGCCGCCTTCTTCGAGGTCGACGGCCAGGTTGTGCAAAGCGTGATCGACTACCCGGACGTCAAGGTCGACTTCTACGACCTGACCTGCTCAAGCGATTCGCTGCAGGAAGCGCAACGGATCGCGTCGTCGATACAGAGCACGCCGATGCCCTTCACCGGGCCGCTGTTCAAATTTGTACTTTTCCAGGTGCGCCGCGATGAGTTCTACCTGTTCTGGTGTGTCCACCACATAGTTCTGGATGGGTCCGGCATAGCGCTGATCGGCCAGCGGCTCGCGGCCGTCTACTCCGCGGTTGTGTCCGGGGCGCCAATTCCTGGCGCCCTCCTGGGTTCCTTGCAGGACTTGGTCGACTGCGAGCAGGAATATGAGGCATCCAAGGAGTATCTGGAAGACCAGAGTTATTGGACGCAGAACCTCCCGGCGGAGGGTGCAGAGCAGCATCGCTTGCCCCAACCCTGTGGCGAGCGGGAACCGGAGCCGCCTTCTGATCCGGTTCGGTTGAATCCCTTGGCAATTCGGCGCATCGATGAGTTGTGCCGGGTGTGGAATGTGCCCCGCTCGTCGGTCATCACCGCCGCATGCGCGCTTCTGGTCCGCGGGTACCACGCGGATGCGTCAGAGGTAGTACTCGACTTTCCCGTCAGCCGACGCGTGCGTCCGGAGTCGAAAACGCTTCCCGGGATGGTGGCCGGAGTGGTGCCCCTGGTGTTGAGGCTGTCGCCCGCGGCTACGGTTGCCGATTTTTGCGGATACGTGGACACCCGAATACGGGAAGCGGTGCAGCACCAGAGGTTTCCGGTGGAAGCCCTCGAGCGCAAGGCTCGGGGGCATGGTCGGTCATTCGACAGGGTGACCGTCAATTTTCTCCCGTCTCGATTCACTCTGCCGTTTGGCGGCGTCGCGGCTTCGGCCTCCTTGACCAACAGCGGCGTGGTAGACGGCTTCGGCCTGATGTTCTCCAGCTCCGGTGACGACCTTTTCCTTAGCACGGCGTCCAATGGGCAGTCATCCTGGAACTTCGAGGTCCGCGATCTGGCGAGACGGTTGGAGCGGGTTTTAGCCGCTATGACGGCCGACCCGGCACGGCCGCTCTCGACGATCGATCTGCTGGATGCCACTGAGCATGATCGGTTGGGTGGTTGGGGCAACCAGGGGGTGTTGACTCGCCAGTCGAGCATGTCGGGTTCGATCCCGGCGCTGTTTGCTGCGCAGGTGGCCCTCGTCCCGGAGGCGTTAGCGCTGACGTACGAGGGCCGATCGATCTCGTATCGAGAGCTCGATGACGCGTCCAACAGGTTGGCGCATTTCTTGGCCGCTGACGGGGTGGGTCCCGGGCAGCGTGTGGCGTTGCTGTTGGCGCGTTCGGCCAAGACCGTCGTCGCGATGCTGGCGGTTCTCAAAACCGGTGCGGCCTACGTGCCTATCGACGCGGCGCATCCCGACGCGCGCATCAAATTCATGATCGACGATGCCGCGCCGATCGTCGCGGTCGCCTCGGCGGACCTGCGCCCGCGGCTGAGCGGATGCGGCCTTCCCGTGATCGATGTCGACGACCCCCGAATCGAGGCCTGCCCTGGCACGGCCGTGCAGGCTCCGGCGCCCGACGACATCGCCTATCTCATCTACACCTCGGGCACTACCGGTGTGCCCAAGGGGGTGGCGGTCAGCCACCGGAACGTCACCCAGCTGATCGAGGTGCTGGATGCCTACCTGCCCAGGCCCGGGGTGTGGACGCAGTGTCATTCGTACGGGTTTGACTCCTCGGTATGGGAGATCTTCGGTTCGCTGCTGGGTGGCGGACGGCTGGTGGTGGTGCCCGAAGAGGTGGCCAGCTCACCCGAAGACCTCCACGCGTTGCTGGTAACCGAGCAGGTCACTGCGCTCGCCCGAACCCCGTCTGCCCTGGGGGTGCTGTCGCCGCAGGGCTTGGGATCGACGGCGGTGATGGTCGCCGGCGAGCCATGCCCGGTCGAGTTGGTGGATCGGTGGGCGCCGGGGCGGATGATGCGCAATGCCTACGGTCCGACCGAGACGACGATGGTCGTGGCGATCAGCGCACCGCTCGAGGCGGGGGCGGCGTCGGTGCCGATCGGCGTACCGGTACCCGGGGCCGCCCTATTCGTGCTGGACGGGTGGTTGCATCCGGTGCCCGTCGGTGCGGTGGGTGAGTTGTATGTGGCCGGGGACGGGCTGGCCTATGGATATGTGGACCGGGCGGGCTTGAGTGCGTCGCGGTTTGTGGCATGTCCGTTTGGGGGCGCCGGACAGCGCATGTATCGCACCGGCGACCGGGTCAGTTGGGGCGTCGACGGGCAATTGCGGTATGTCGGGCGCGCCGACGAGCAGGTCAAGATCCGCGGGTATCGCATCGAGTTGGGTGAAGTGCAGGCGGCGTTGGCCGGCCTGGACGGCGTGGAGCAGGCGGCCGTGATCACCCGTGAGGACCGCCGCGGCGACAAACGTCTGGTCGGCTATGTCACCGGCATCTCCGACCCGGCGCAGGTGCGCAGCGCATTGGCGGAGCGGCTGCCCGCCTACATGGTGCCGACCGCAATGGTGGTCCTCGAGGCGCTGCCGTTGACGACCAACGGCAAACTCGATGTCCGCGCGCTGCCGGCGCCGGAGTACCAGGACGGCGATCGCTACCGGGCGCCGGCCAACGCGACCGAGGAGATCCTGGCAGGGATCTACGCCCAGGTGCTGGGGCTCGAGCGGGTCGGGGTTGACGAGTCCTTCTTCGAGCTGGGTGGGGACAGCATTCTGTCGATGCAGGTGGTGGCTCGGGCGCGGGCAGCGGGCCTGGTGTTTCGGCCCCGCCACGTATTCGTCGAGCAGACGGTGGCCCGACTGGCCAGGGTGGTAGCCGTGGCCAGCGGCGAGGCCGGCCGCATTGACGAGGGGGTCGGGCCGGTCATCGCGACGCCGATCATGCGGTCGCTACAGGAGGTCGGTGGCCCGGTCGAGCAGTTCAACCAAACCGTGGTGGTGCATGCCCCCGCCGGGGTGAGCGAGCCCGATGTGGTGGCCATGTTGCAGGCGCTGCTGGATCGCCATGCCATGCTGCGGCTGCGCGCCGACGACGATGGCGCCGGAAACTGGTTGCTGGAGGTTCCCGAACCGGGGTCGGTGCATGCCGGCGATTGCCTGCGAGGCGTGGACGCGTTGTCCGAGGAGGCATTGGTCGAGGCGCGGTCGCGGTTGAACCCCGCGGCTGGGGTGATGCTCAGTGCGGTGTGGGCCGGCCCGACGGGCGAGTTGGCGTTGGTCATTCACCATCTGGCCGTTGACGGGGTGTCGTGGCGAATTCTGCTGGAAGACCTCAACCTCGCGTGGGTTCAGCGCCGCGGCGGGCACCCGATAGCTCTTCCGGCGGCGGGCACCTCGTTTGCCCGGTGGTCGTCATTGCTGGCGGAGCACGCGCGCACGCGGGCGGTCGTCGATCAGGCCGACGCATGGCGGCAGGTGACGGCCGCACCGGCGGTGTTGCCGGCCGCGCAGCCCGAGGCGGATACGTTTGCCGCCGCCGGTTTCTTGTCGGTGTCGCTGGACGCCGAGACCACCCGGATCCTGCTGGGTGAAGTGCCGACGGCGTTTCACGCCGGAGTGCACGACATTCTGCTGATCGCGTTCGCGCTGGCGGTTGCGGAGTTCTCCCGCCGGCCAGCCACGCCGATCGGCATCGACGTGGAGGGTCATGGGCGCCACGAGGAGTTGGCCGCCGATGTGGACCTGACGCGCACGGTGGGGTGGTTTACCACCAAATATCCCGCGGCGCTGAGCGTCGGAGGGCTGAGGTGGGGCCAAGTGGTCGCCGGTGAGGCGCCGTTGGGAGCGCTGGTCAAGGACGTCAAGGAGCAGCTGCGCGCCCTGCCGGATCCGCTGAGTTACGGTTTGCTGCGCTACCTGAATCCCGACGTTGAGCTGGCCGGACCCGATCCGGCGATAGGGTTCAACTATCTGGGCCGATTGGGTTCGGCGGCCGAGGTATTCGACGATTCGTGGCGGGTGCATCGGGACGGGCTGTCGCTCAGCGGCGCGGTCGCGGGGATGCCGCCGGCGATGCCGATGTCGCACACAGTGGAGCTCAACGCCGGCACGGTGGACACCGAATCCGGCCCGCAGCTGCACGCGAATTGGACGTGGGCCCCGTCGGCGCTGGATCGCGAACAGGTCGATCGGCTGGGCCGATTGTGGTTTGAGGCCCTGGCCGGGATCTGTGCGCATGTTCGCGGTGGCGGGGGCGGATGGACGCCATCAGATTTCGCTCCCGCTCGCTTGACCCAAACCCAGCTCGATGAGCTGCAGGAGCAGTACCGGCTTGCTGACGTGTTGCCGTTGACCCCGTTGCAGCAGGGGTTGCTGTTTCACACCAGCACCGCCCGGGGCGGCCAGGACGTGTACGCGGTGCAGCTCGACATCACTTTCAGCGGTGCCCTCGACCAGGATCGGCTACGCGAGGCGCTGCACACCGTGGTGACCCGGCATCCCCACCTGGCGGCTCGATTCTGCGCAGATTTCGACGAGCCGGTGCAGATCATCCCGGCCGATCCGGTGCTGCCGTGGCGGTACATCGACTTGGACGGCGTCGACTTGGACGTCGACGAATGGGTCAAAGAGATTGGTGCTGCTGAACGCGCCGCGGTGTGCGATCTGGCCGACCCGCCGTCATTCAGGGCGGTGTTGCTTCGCACCGCGAAAGACCGGCACCGATTGGTGCTGACGAATCACCACATCGTCCTGGATGGCTGGTCGTTGCCCATCCTGATGGCCGAAATCTTCGCCGGCTATTACGGACGCCAGCTGCCCGCGGCGCCGTCGTATCGCCACTTTGTCGGCTGGCTGGCCGAGCGGGATCGCGACGCGGCCCTCGCGGCCTGGCGTGAGGTGTTGGCCGGTCTTGACACCCCGACCGTGGTGAGCCCACCAGGGCGATCAGAGCCGGGACCGCCAGGCGTGCAATCGTTTTGGATCTCTGCGGAGCTCACCCGTGCCATCGGCGAGTTGGCGCGCACGCAGCACACCACTGTCGCCGTCGTGCTGCAGGCGGCGTGGGCGCAGCTGTTGGTGTGGCTGACGGGCCTGCACGATGTGGCCTTCGGTACCGCGGTGTCGGGGCGGCCGGCGGAATTGGCCGGTGCGGATTCGATGGTGGGGCTGCTGATCAACACGGTCCCGACGCGGGCGCGGATCACCGCGGCAACCACGGGCGCCGACCTGCTGGATCAGCTGCAAGATTTCTACAACCACACGGTGGAGCACCAGCATCTGGCGCTGGCCGAGATCCACCGCGCCACCGGACACGACCAATTGTTCGACACCTTGTTCGTCTTCGAAAACTACCCGGTGGACACCGCCGCGTTGGTTGGCGGCCAGGAGTTGGCCATCACCCGATTCGACATGCACGAATCCACCCACTACCCGCTGACGGTCGCCGCCATTCCAGGTCCCGAATTGGGCCTTCGCGTCGAGTACGACGCCGACGTGTTCGACGCGGCCAGGGTCGAGTCGCTGTTCGCGCGGTTGCAAACGGTGCTGTCGGCCATGACCGCCGATACCAGTCGCCGATTGCTGTCGATCGATCTGCTCGATGAGGATGAGCAGGTCGGGCTGGACGAGTGGGGCAATCGGGCGGTGCTGGGCCGCCCGTCGGCGTCGGTGTCGATCCCTGAGTTGTTTGCCGCGCAGGTCACGCGAACGCCGGACGCGTTGGCGTTGACCTGTGACGGGCGCTCAATCTCGTATCGGGAGCTGGACGAGGCCTCGAATCGGTTGGCGCACTTGCTGGTCGGGTGGGGCGCGCGTCCGGGGGAGTGTGTGGCGCTGTTGGTGCCGCGCTCGACCGAGGCGATCGTGGCGATCCTGGCGGTGCTCAAGACCGGGGCGGCCTATCTGCCGATCGATCCCGCGCTGCCCGTGGCGCGGATCGAGTTCATGGTGGCCGACGCGACGCCGGTCGCCGCGTTGACGACGGGGGCGCTTGCCGATCGGCTGCACGGATCCGCGGTGGTGGTCATCGATGTCGACGATCCGGCTGTTGGCCGCGAAGTCAGCACCGGGTTGCCGGCGATGCCGTCCCCGGACGATGTCGCTTACCTGATCTACACCTCGGGCACGACCGGTGTGCCCAAAGGGGTCGCAGTCGCACATCGCAGCGTCACCGAGTTGTTGACCGCTGAGGCCGGTGGTCTGGCGATCGGTTCCGGGCGGGTGTGGTCGCAATGGCATTCGCTCGTGTTCGACGTGTCGGTGTACGAGATTTTCGGGGCGTTGTTGCACGGCGGGCGGTTGGTAGTGGTACCCGAGGAGGTGGCCTCGTCACCGGATGAGTTGCACGCCTTGCTGATTGGCGAGCAGGTAACCGTCTTGAACCAGACGCCCTCGGCGGTGGGCGTGTTGTCGGCCTCGGGGTTGGAGTCGGCGGCGTTGGTGGTGGCCGGTGAGGCCTGTCCGGCCGAGCTGGTGCAGCGGTGGGCGCCAAATCGGGTGATGATCAACGCCTATGGCCCCACCGAGGCGACGGTGTACGCGGCGGCCAGCGCGCCGTTGCGGCGGGGCTCGGGGGTGGTGCCGATCGGTTCGCCGGTCGCCGGCGCGGCGTTGTTCGTGCTCGACGCCGGGTTGCGCCGGGTGTCGGCCGGCGTGGTGGGTGAGCTGTATATCGCCGGTGCCGGCGTGGCCTACGGCTACGTCGGGCGGGCGGGGTTGACGGCGTCGCGGTTTGTGGCATGTCCGTTCAGCGGTCCGGGGCAACGGATGTATCGCACCGGGGATTTGGTGCGGTGGGGCGCCGACGGGCAGTTGCAGTATCTGGGTCGTGCCGATGATCAGGTGAAGATTCGCGGGTATCGCATCGAGCTGGGTGAGGTGCAGGCCGCTCTGGCCCGGCTCGAGGGTGTTGACCAGGCGGCGGTGAT
>NZ_LZIF01000117.1 GCF_001667145.1 Mycobacterium sp. 852002-51971_SCH5477799-a | reverse complement strand
GGACGTGGACACGGCCGACACGGCCACGCCCGATGCTGCGAGAACTACTGCTGAACCAAGAGAACGAACGAAGTGACATGCGATCATGGAGTCAAAAGTGCCCATGCAAGGCCCTCCCAAACTGTCAAGTTGCCAACCAGTAGGTGATGTTTTCCTGTATACCGGGGCTGCGGTAGATGGCGGCGGCGCCGCCATCGGACCGGCCCGGCTATCGCGCAGCAATGCGGCGAAAAAAACAATCGGAGTCATCGTTTGGTGTTGTCCATTCAGGGTAGCCGGAGACGGCGAGTACCAGATTGGCGCTCACTGTCAGGGAGGTGGCGACATGGCAACGGGTGAAACGGGTTTCGACGACGTGACCTTCGATCTTATTTCCCTTCAATACCACTCGCTGAAGGCGGGGCATGATTACGGTCAGTACGTGCGTGATGCAAAGAACGCGGGCCTGAATGATGTCGAATCCTTCTTCAACGAAGTAATGGCACAAGACTCCGAACGCGCCCGGCGATGTCACGAGTTTTTGGGCCAACTGCAGGGGACGGCTACGGCGGGACCCACGACAAGTTAAGGACTTCGGCGGGCCCGCACCGCCACGGTGCGCCCTGAGCTGGGACGACGGCGTCAACAATCGCCAAGGGCGTAACCCTTAGCGGGATGGCCGTTTACGCGGTTAATCGCCGGTTTACCAGGCCTAATAAATGTGTCATGAATTGCCGCACTTGTGTCAGCAAGGTCACATACCGGCAAAGCTCGGATGCGTCCGGCGTGGCACCCTATTAGAGTCGCGTATCTTAGTGAAAGCTTATGATTCGTTAAGTACGGAAACAGGTAGCACGGAGCAAGGCTGTGAACACGGACCGTTTCGACGCGATCATCGTAGGTGCAGGTTTCGGCGGCATCGGCGCCGCTATTCAGCTCAAGCGCCTCGGATTTGACAACTTCATCATCCTCGACCGCGAGGACGACCTGGGTGGCACCTGGCACGTCAACCACTATCCAGGCATCGCTGTCGACATCCCCTCGACCACGTACTCGTACTGGTTCGAGCCCAAACCTGACTGGTCGCGGCTCTTCGCGCCGGGCGCTGAGGTCAAGGCCTACGCGCACGAGGTGGCCACCAAGTACGACGTGCGCCGCCACATGCGGTTCAACACCACCGTCGAAGGCGCCCAATGGGATGAGGAGACCGCGGGGTGGCGGGTCGCGCTGGCCGGCGGCGAAAGCCTGTCGTGCCGCTTCCTGATCACCGCGACGGGGTTCCTATCCCAGCCGCGCATGCCCGACATTCCGGGAGTCGCGAGCTTCAACGGCAAGGTGGTGCACACCACCGCATGGGACCACGGCTACAACTACGGGGGGCGGCGCATCGCGGTCATCGGCACCGGGGCGTCCGCGGTGCAAGTCATTCCTGAGTTGGCCAAGGCGGCCGCGGACCTGACCGTCTACCAGCGCACCGCCACGCACGTGATCCCCAAGTTTGATTTCTCGATCTCCCCGGCAGTGCGGCGCCTGTTTGCGCGGGTGCCGGCGGCGCAACGGGCTCTGCGGTGGGTGACCGACGTCCTGCTCGAGATCATCATGATCGTCATGGCGCTGCATTTTCGGGAGTCCCGGGGGCGGGGGAACATTTCCTCCTCCGACCTGGCCAAGATCAACCGATTCCGGTGGATCCGGGACAAGGAGCTGCGCGCCAGATTAACGCCGGATTATGACCTTGGCTGCAAGCGGCCGACCTTTTCCAACACCTTCTACCGCGCTTTCACAAAGCCACACGTGCACCTGGAGACGAGCCCGATCGAGCGGATCGAGGCCGACGGCATCGTCACCGTCGATGGACGCAAGACCGTCATCGACACCCTGGTGCTCGCGACGGGATTCAATCTGTGGGAGGCCAACTTCCCGGCCATCGAGGTGGTCGGCCGAAAAGGCCGCAACCTCGGAAAGTGGTGGCGGGAGACCAGGTTCCAGGCCTACCAGGGCGTGTCCATGCCGTACTTCCCTAACTACCTGAGCCTGGCCAGCCCGTTCGCCTTCTCCGGACTGTCTTTCTTTCACACCATCGAATATCAGATGCGGCATATGGACCGGCTGCTCGGCGAGGTCAAGCGCAGGAACGCGTCCACCTTCGAGGTGACCGAGGAGGCCAACGACGAGTTCATGGCGCGGATGACCAAACTGTTGGATAGCTCGGTGTTCTACGCCGGCAACTGTGCCACGTCGCGGTCGTACTACTTCAGCCCCAGCGGTGAAGCGTCGCTGCTGCGTCCTACGACGACGCTCAACTCGGTGCGAGAAGCCCAGACCTTCCCGCTCAGCGACTACGTCATCGCCTAGGCAGCGCCGGATCCGATAGCGCATGCGCTATCGGATCCGCGAAGGCGATATAGCTTCGGGCAGAGGAGAATTGGGCCCGGGGTTAGCGAGGCGGGGTCCAGGCCACCGGCAGGGTTTTGATGCCGTGGATGAACTGCGACAGCAGCCGCGCGGGCTCGTCCGTCGCGACGATGTCGGGGATCTCTCGACGCAACTCGTCGAAGACGACCCGTATCTCACGGCGGGCCAGGTTGGCACCCAAGCAGAAATGGGCTCCGCCGCCGCCGAAACCGAAGTGTGGATTAGGGGTGCGCGCGACGTCGAAAACCCAGGGATCGTTGAATGTCGACTCGTCGCGATTTGCCGAGTTGTACCACAGCGTGGCCTTGTCGCCGGCCTTCATCTTGGTGCCGCCGAGCTTGAAGTCCCGGGTCAAGGTGCGACGCATGTAGATCACCGGGGAGGCCCACCGCACGATCTCCTCGACGGCGGTGGGAGTGAGGCGGTCGAAGTTAGACCACCACTTCTCTCGCTCGGCGGGGTAGCGGGACAGTGCCAGCACACCGTGGCTGATGGCGTTGCGCGTCGTCTCGTTGCCGGCGACCACCAGAAGAATGAAGAATGACGCAATCTCCGTTGAGGACAGCCGTTCCCCGTCGACCTCGGCCTCCACCAGGCTGGTGGTCAGGTCGTCGTGGTGGTTGGACCGCCGGTCTTCGGCCAGCGCGCTGGCATAGGCACCGATGTCCATCGACACCTGAAGGAACTCACCGAAATCCGTGGCCAGATCCGGGTCGCCGAACCCCAAAATCACGTTGGTCCAGTGGAATATGCGTTGATGGTCCTCCTCGGGGATGCCCATCATGTCGCAGATGACCTGCAACGGCAGCGGCCCGGCGAGCTCACTGACCAGCTCGGCCTCCCCATCGGGGTGATCGGCGACCAGCGACGCGACCAGCCGGCGCGCCCGCTCGCGGACCGAGGCCTCGATGCGCGCCACCACTTTCGGGGTGAACGCGCGGCTCACGATCGAGCGCAGCCGCTGGTGTCGCGGATCGTCCAGCACGATCATCGAGCCGAAGTATTCACTGATCTCCGGCGTGTTGTCGTTGATCGTGATGTTGGGGCTGGAGCTGAAGATTTCGGGGTGACGGCTCGCGAAGTGCACGTCGTCGTGTTTGGTCAGCGCCCAATGCCCGCCGCCCGGCTCGAACCCCTCGTACTCGATCGCGGGCCAGAATGAGATCGGCGCCTCGCGGCGCAGGGTGGCGAAAGCGCCGTCGCGGATGTCGTCGTCCAACTCCCAGAAGTCCAGCGAGTCGAGATGAATGTCGGCGAGCGAAATGTCGGGCGGCGGCGTCCCATTCGTCCGCGGCGCCAGAGCTTTCTTGGGACCCGTCTTGAGGCTCATCAAGACCTCCTTGGTGACGAAAATGGGGGCGCGCTGGGTCAGTGCGTGCAGGGGATTGCTGGGTCAGTGCGTGCAGACCGTCCTGGCGGGCGCGCCCGTGGTTGCCGTCGCTGCGCTCACCACGTTGCCGTCCAGCAGGATCTTGCAGGAGATGGGCGCCGGCCCCTGCGCACTGATGGTGAACACTTCCCCGCCATAGCCGGTGAACTCTGTTGACCAGGGCAGCGGCGCATTCACCTGATGCAGCTGCCCGTCGTCGGTTTGGTAGTAGATGAACTCGGCGACCGCGGGCCCGTTGACCTCATAGCGGACCTTCGGCATCTGGGGTAGGGCGTGGGCCACGCCGCAAGCGTTCGCGAATCCGAAACCGACTGCCAACAGGACCGAAGGTCCGGTGAGGTGCTTCATCATGAATTGCATCGTGTCACCACGAGCGACGGTAGGGAAGCTTAATGTGAAGTTCGCCAGGGGAGGCGGAAAGGTGGCCTAAACGCATGGCAGAACACGGCTCAAAACGAGTGGTGGTGTACGGAACCGGCTTCGTCGGCAAGATGGTGATCGCCGAGATCGTCAAGCATCCGTTGTTCGAGTTGGTCGGTGTCGGTGTCAGCAGCCCCGACAAGGTCGGCCGCGATGTGGGCGAGATATGCGGGCTGCCTGAGCCGGTCGGGATCACCGCCACCGACGACGTCGATGCGCTGATCGCCCTGAAACCCGACGCGCTGGTCCACTACGGCCCGACGGCTATGCACGCCAAGGAGAACATCTCGCTGATCACCCGATTTTTGCGGGCCGGCATCGACGTGTGCTCAACCGCGATGACACCGTGGGTCTGGCCCACCATGAATCTGAATCCGCCGAACTGGATCCAGCCGATCACCGAGGCCTGCGAGCTGGGGGAGTCGTCCTGCTTCACCACCGGCATCGATCCCGGGTTCGCCAACGACCTGTTTCCGATGACATTGATGGGCCTGTGTTCCGAGGTGCGCCGGGTCCGGGCGTCGGAGTTGCTGGACTACACCAACTACGAGGGCGACTACGAATTCGAGATGGGCATCGGCCGCGAGCCGGAATTCAAGCCGATGCTGGAAGACCGCGACATGCTGATCTTCGCGTGGGGCGCCACCGTCCCGATGATCGCGCACGCCGCCGGCATCATGCTCGACGAAATCACCACGACCTGGGACAAGTGGGTGACCCCAACGGAGCGCAACTCCGCCAGGGGCGTCATCAAGCCAGGGCACGTCGCCGCGGTCCGGTTCACCATCAACGGCGTCTACCGGGGTGAGACCCGCATCCAGCTCGAACACGTCAACCGGATCGGGCTGGACGCCGCCCCGGACTGGCCGACGGGCCACGACAACGACGTCTACCGCGTGGACATCGAGGGCACCCCCAGCATCTTCCAGGAGACCGCGTTCCGCTTCACCGACGGCTCGGGCCGAGACGCGGCGGCGGCCGGATGCCTGGCGACGGGACTGCGGGCGCTCAACGCCGTTCCCGCGGTCAACGACCTGCGGCCGGGCTGGGTCACCCCCCTCGATCTCCCGCTGATCGCCGGCGAAGGCAGCATCCGCTAACGGCGCACAGCGGGCGCATAGCTGCCGCTGACACGGGATACAGACTTCGGCGGCACAATAACGCCTAGCCGGATGCGAGTTGGTGCTGTGGATACGGGGATCGGGATATGGCCAATGGAGTCGGGACAGCGCTGGGCTTGTCGATCGGAACCACCAACCTGGCGGCCGTCACCGCCGACAACGCCATCACCCGCAAGCCCGTTCTGACGCTGTATCCAGATCGCCCCGCCGAGGTCGGCGTCCCCGCAGAAAACCCCAGGCTGCAGGGGCCCGGCGTGGTGATCACCGGCTTTGTCAACCGCGTCGGCGACCCGCGTGGCGTCGTGGCGGTTGACGGCTCGGTGCACCGCGGCGAGGTATTGATCGCCGACGCGTTGCGGTCGCTCGCGTGCGCCGCCACCGGGGGCCGGGCAGCGCCCGACGACGTCGCGGTGACCTATCCGGCCCACTGGGAGTCACACGCTGTGGATGCCCTCGGTGCCGCCCTGAGCGAGATCCCCGAATGGTCGCAACGGGCGCGTCCCATCCTGTTGGTCCCCGACGCCGCGGCGACGCTGCTCGCGGTGCGGACCAACCCGGGCATACCGCCGCGCGGCACCGTGGCGGTCTGCGATTTCGGCGGCAGCGGCACCAACATCACGTTGATGCACGCCGACGGGGACTACCGCGCGTTGGCTCCGACCGTTCGGGACCGCGATTTCTCCGGCGACCTGATCGACCAGGCGCTGCTGAGTGTCGCCATCGCCAACATGCCGACCACTGGTGCGTTCCCGACGGGCACCGCGGCGATCGGCTCGCTGAGCCGCCTGCGCAGCGCGTGCCGGATCGCCAAGGAACAGCTGTCCTCGAGCACGGTCGCCACGCTGACCGACGGGCTGACCGGTGCGCGCGGTGAAGTGCGGCTCACCCGGCACGAACTTGACGACGCGATCCGTCCTTCGCTGGGCGGCGTGCTCGCGGCGTTGCATGAAGTATTGGCGCGCAACGGAATTGGTGATCTCGTCGCGTTAGTCACGACGGGCGGCGGGGCGAACCTGCCGACCGTCACCACGGCGCTGTCTCGGCATTTTCGCGTTCCCGTGGCAACGACGCCGCGCCCGCAACTCACGGCCGCGGTCGGCGCGGCGTTGCGGGCCGCGCACGGTCCCGGCGATGCCGGCGCGACGCTTTCGGCGCCCGCCGCGCCCGCTCCCGTGACCGCTCGGGCGTCGGTGCGGCCGGATCCGCGCCCGGAAGCGACCGCGAGCGCCCAGGCGCCACCGGCCGAGCCGACAGAGGCACAGCTGGCGCGGGCGTGGTCGGCCACCGGGCACAACGCGCGGCACAGCGCCGCACCCGAAACGGCCAAACGCAAGCGGTTGCCTTCTCGTCGGCATCTGCTGCCGGCGGCAACAATCGTCATCACGGTCGCCGCAGTGCTGCTGGTGGGAACCGCCCTGGCGATCGGACTGACCTCGCCGAACCAATCGGCGACCACGACGCCGCAGGTCCAACGCACGACACCGGCGGCCCCGCCTTCGGCGCCCAACAGCGCAACCGCCCAGCCCGCCGCGCCGCCACCGGACGTTCCTGTGCCGTCGACCTCCGACACCACGCCGCCCGCCGAGACCGAGACACCGATGACCACCACGCCCCGGGCGACTCCGCAGGCGGCCCCGCCGGCGCCGCCCGAGCGTCCTGCGGCTCCGCGCAGGGTGGCGGCCCCACCGATTCCCCCCATTCCGGGCGTCAACGAACCCATTCCCGGGCTCGGCCGGGTCAACGAGATCATTCAGGGGATCGCGGGCAACCTGGGCATCAGCGGATTGGGGCCGATACCCGGGAGTTGAGCGCTAGTTGCAGATCCGGGCTCGACTCAGCTCTTCTCGCCCTTGTTCTCTTCCTGGGCGGCTTCCTTGAGCTTCTCGTTGAGGGCCTTGTCCTTTTCGATCTGCTCCTTCAGCGCCTCTTCGTCGCGCTGGCCATCGCCCTTGTCCTCGGCGTCGGAATCCTGCGCATTCGAGGCCTGAGCATCCGACTCCTGGGCCTTCGACTCCTGGGCCTTCGACTCCTGGGCCTTCGAGTCCTGGCCGTCCGAACCTTGAGCGTCCGAGCCCTCGGGCGTTTCGTGCTTGGGGTTGCCGTCTTCGTCCAGCCAGTCGTTGACCGCGGTGCCGGACACGCTTCCACCGGTGCCGGGCAGCACGATCGTGGGCTTGTCCTTATAGGCCTCCATCATTTTGGCGGCCTCTTTTTGGTCGTCTTCGTCCGGTTCGGGCTTCTCGGTCAGCCGCTGCTCATCGTCCCCTTGATTGGTTTGATCAGCTTGCGCGGCGCGATCCGACTGCCTACTGTCCTCGGTCGCCTTGTCGTCCTCAGTCCTTTTATCGTCCGACTGCGTACCGTCCTCGGTCGCCTTGTCATCCTCAGTCCCTTTATCGTCCTGCACGCTCATGCGTCTACCCCCTTGCGGTCGCAGGTTGACGATTGCTAGGGGTTACCCGCTGTGCCGTCGTGCCGAAACTCTCATCGTTGCGATGTGTTGCGCTTGACCAGCACGACCAACGCCTGCGGAATGCGCATCGGCTCGGGTGCGCTTGACAGGCGATCGGCGAGCCCGGCCTCCAGCTGTTCGGCGAATCTCGCCGCTCGCTCGTCGTGGGTTCCTCCGTCAAGCGCGGCCACCAGGGAGGGGAACAGCGCAAAGCGAGCGAAGGCCGCCCACTGCGCACCGAAAGCCTCTGCATCGTGATCCAGCTGATACCGAGCCCAGAATCGATCCTCGGCGTTGAACATCTTGAGGTGCTCGATCATCAGCCCTTCGAACCGGCCCTTCGGCGCGAACGGGGCACGAAAATCCTTCTCGGCACGGGGGAACGTCGGAATCGTCATGCGGCGCAGCTCATCTGAGCGCAGCAGGCCGTCGCGCGCCTGATCAGCCAGCACCTCGACGATGGCATCGAGCAGCGGGGCGAAGCCCGCCGTGTCGTCCTCATCGGCGGCCAGCGTCAACGCCACCAGCCGGCCCTCGGGAGCCAACTCGCGGCCGCGGAAGGCGACGAAGTTATGCCAGTCCAGTGCGGCCTGGTCGGCGAAGGCCGACCGCACGGCCTCGTCCCTGCTGTGCGAGACGTGCACGTGGTCGTGCACCTCGCAGGGAGTTCGGCTCAACCATTGGATTGCCCACGACGTCCAGCCCAGGTTGACCGTCTTTGACGGCACGATCTGGTCGTAGAACGACCGGCCGACCGCCGAGGTGAACGTCGCGGTGTCGGAGTGCAGGTAGCTTTCCGGGTCGTTGGCCACCGTCTCGAACAGCGCCGCGAAGTCGTTGCGCGGTATATCGGTGTGCGCCACCAGGATTGCGTGATCGTGGCGGGTGCGGCGACGCAACACCGCGATGGCCGTCGACAGTGGCTTCAGCGAATTGTGGCCATTGGCGGCGCCATAGTCGGCGATGACGATCGGCTGCGGGGCTTTGGGCAGCGTCACCTCTTCGGCGGCTCGCTCGAAGGCCGCGATCGCCTGGGCCAAACCGGCGGCGCGCAGTCGCGTCGCCTCGGTGTAAACAGGCTCGGGTCGCACCACAATGCTCGATTCGGGCATTTGGGCATCGGGCGGCATAGATCGACGATAATCGTTGAGCTGATTATCAGTTCGCCGTCGGGTAGCTCACGCCGGTAAGCTGCACCGAAAGTTCCCACAGCCGCCGGCAGTCGTCCTCGTTGCGCGCGCGCTGGGGCACCTTCGCCAAAGCCACCCCGCCGCCGGCGGCCTCGAAGGGGCCGCGCGGACCATAGAATGCGCCACCTTCGGCGTGCGGCGCGGCGGCCGCGTACAGCGCCGGCAGAATCCCGTCGTCGATCTCCTGCCACAGGAACGGCGTGAAACGCCAGGACGCCTTGTACAACCGCTCCATCAGCGCGGGCTTCTCGCGGCCGTGCGAAGGCCCGGCGATCTGCAGGTTGGTCTTGGTCAGGCCGGGGTGTGCGGCATTGGACACGATGCCCCAGCCGGCCGCGCGGCTGCGCCGGTCCAACTCGAGGGCAAACATCAACACCGCCAGCTTCGACTGGCCGTACGCCGCCATCGCCGCGTAGGACTTCTCGAATTGCGGGTCATCGAAGTGGATCCTGCCGCTCTGCCGCGCCGCCAGGCTGCTCAGCGAAACCACCCGCGCATCCTTGGCGGCTCGCAGCAGCGGCAGCAGATGGGCGGTCAGCGCGAAGTGTCCGAGATGGTTACTGCCGAACTGCAATTCGAAGCCGTCCGCGGTGGTGTCGCGCTCCGGCGGCGTCATGACCCCGGCGTTGTTGATCAGAATGTCGATCGGGCGGCCGTCGGCGTTGAGTTGCTCGCCGAGCGCGGCGACGGAGGCCAACGACGACAGGTCGAGCGGTTTGATGGTCAGCTTGGCCCCGGGAGCCGTGGCGCGGATTTCGTCGATCGCGGCCTCGCCCTTGGCGTGGTTACGGATGGCCATGACGACATCGGCGCCCGCGGCCGCGAGCCGCCGAGCCAGACCGAACCCCAGGCCGCTGTTCGCCCCCGTGATTACCGCCAGCTTTCCAGACAGATCGGGCACGGTGGCGACAAGGTTGGTAGCCATGCGTATCACTCCTTACCGGTACGGCCGGGTTCCAGTGTGCGCCTTCGGTCACCTAGTGTCCGCGGGCCACCCATTCCTCGTAGTGCACGATCTCGTCGGCGATCGTGGTGCTGTCGCCATGGCCGGTATGTACGACGGTCTCACCGGGCAGCTTGCCGAGCCGACCGGAAATCGACTCCAGAATCGTCGAGAAGTCGGAGTACGAACGCCCGGTCGCGCCGGGGCCACCGGCGAACAAGGTGTCGCCGCTGAATACGACGCCCAGGTCGTGCACGTACCAACACACCGATCCAGGGGAGTGGCCCGGAGTGTGCAATGCTTTCAGCTCGGTGCCGGCGATCTTCAACGTCTCGCCGTCGGCTATCGTGCGGAACTCTTTGTCCGGGTGGGTCATTCGCCACAACACCTCGTCGGCGGGGTGCAGCAGCACAGGTGCGTCCAGCGTCTTACCGAGCTCGGGCGCCACAGTGACGTGGTCGTTGTGGCCGTGCGTGCACACCACCGCCACCACGTGGCGACCTCCCACCGCCTCCACGATCGGCGCCGCATCGTGGGCGGCGTCGAAGACCACGACATTCGAGTTGTCGCCGATCAGCCAGATGTTGTTGTCGACTTCCCAACTGCCGCCGTCGAGTTCAAAGGTGCCATGCGTGACCACCCGATCGATGTCGACCATCAGAGCGTTACCACCGAACGCAATACCTTGCCGCCATGCATCTTCTCGAACGCCTCCTCGATGCCGTCTAGCCCGATTCGCTCGGAGACAAACTTCTCGAGGGGAAGCCGGCCCTGCAGATACAGGTCGATCAAGGTGGGGAAGTCGCGTTCGGGCAGGCAATCGCCGTACCACGACGACTTCAACGAGCCGCCGCGGCTGAAGAAATCCACCAGCGGCATGTCCAGGCGCATGTCGGGCGTCGGAACACCCACCAGCACAACGGTTCCGGCGAGGTCGCGGGCGTAGAAGGCCTGCTTCCAGGTCTCGGGCCGGCCCACCGCGTCGATCACCACGTTCGCCCCGAACCCGTCGGTGAGGTCCTGAATCGCCTCGACCGCGTCGAGTTCGCGGGCGTTGACGGCGTGCGTGGCGCCGAACTCGCGGGCCCAGTCCAGTTTCGTGTTGTCGGTGTCGACGGCGATGATGCGCCGCGCGCCCACCAGCGCCGCACCGGCGATGGCGGCGTCGCCCACGCCGCCACAACCGATTACCGCGACGGTGTCATCGCGGGTGACCGCCCCGGTGTTGATCGCCGCACCGAGTCCGGCCATCACCCCGCACCCCAGCAGGCCCGCAACCGCCGGGTCGGCCTCGGGATTGACCTTGGTGCACTGGCCGGCGGCCACCAGCGTCTTGTCGGCGAAGGCCCCGATGCCCAGGGCGGGAGTGAGCTCGGTGCCATCGGTGAGCGTCATCTTCTGCGTGGCATTGAAGGTGTCGAAGCACAGGTGCGGTCTGCCGCGCTTGCATGCCCGGCACTGCCCGCACACCGCGCGCCAGTTCAAGACGACGAAGTCGCCCGGCGCGACGGCGGTGACGTCCGGACCGACGGCCTCGATGCGTCCGGCGGCCTCGTGGCCGAGCAGGAACGGATACTGGTCGTTGATGCCGCCCTCGCGGTAGGTCAGGTCGGTGTGGCACACCCCGCAGGCGATGACGTCGACCAGAGCCTCCCCGGGCCCCGGGTCCGGGACGACGATGTCCACCAGCTCGACCGGCTCGCCTTTCTTGCGTGAAATCACGCCGCGCACTGTCTGACTCATGGGCTCCAACCTACTGACCGCCGCCATACATCACTCGGCGGGTTGTCCACCCATTGACCGTTGCAAGCCGACGCGACTATTACCGGGTGTAGCGTCCCTGGGCGTGACGGCTTTGGAAACCACCGAAGAATTCACGCAACGGATGGCCGCCGCCATCGACGGCGCCAGCCTGACGCTGTTGCTGAGCATCGGGCATCAGACCGGTCTGTTGGACACGATGGCCGGGCTGGAACCCTCCACCAGCGAGCAGATCGCCTCGGCCGCCGGAGTGAACGAGCGCTACGTCCGAGAATGGCTGGCCGGCATGACCACCGGGCGCGTGGTCGAGTACGACGCCGACACCGCCAGTTACTCGTTGCCCGCGGAGCGCGCCAAGGTGCTGACTCGCGAAGCCGGACCGGACAACCTGGCCCTGGTGACCCTGCTGTTTCCGGTGCTCGCCGAGGTCGAGCAAAAAATCATCGGGTGCTTCCACGCCGGCGGCGGATTGCCGTACAGCGAGTTTCCCCGCTTCCACGCGTTGATGGCCGAGCAGAGCGGCGTGGTGTATGACACCGCGTTGGTCGACGTGGTGCTGCCGTTAGTCGACGGCCTCGTGGAGCGTCTGCGGTCCGGAGCCGAGGTCGCGGATTTCGGCTGCGGCAGCGGACACGCCATCAGCGTGATGGCACAAGCGTTTCCGGCCAGCCGCTTCACCGGCATCGACTTTTCCGAGCAGGCCATCGCCACCGGAATCCGGGAAGCTAAGGAGCGGGGCCTGTCGAATGCGGCCTTCGAAAGCCACAATCTGGCTGATTTGGACAAGGCGGACGCCTACGACGTCATCACCGTCTTCGACGCCATCCACGATCAGGCGCAGCCGGCGCGGGTCCTGGAAAACATCTACCGGGCGCTGCGGCCTGGCGGTGTGCTGCTGATGGCCGACATCAAGGCGTCGAGCCGGCTCGAGGAGAACGTCGGCGTCCCGATGAGCACCTACCTGTATACGACGTCGCTGATGCACTGCATGACGGTGTCGCTGGCGCTGGACGGCGCCGGGCTGGGCACCGCCTGGGGGACGCAGCTGGCCGTCTCGATGCTAGGCGATGCGGGGTTTGGCGACGTGAGCGTCGCCGAGATCGAATCGGACCCGATCAACAACTACTACATCGCCAGGAAGTGATGGCGGCCCTCGACGCCCTGGACGATTGGCCGGTCGGGGCTGCCGCCGCCGCGGTGGTTGGGCCTGGGGGCGTGCTGGCCAGCCACGGCGACACCGATCGGGTGTTCGAGCTGGCGTCGGTGACCAAGCCGCTGGCCGCCCGGGCCGTGCAGGTCGCCATCGAGGAAGGGGCGGTCGACCTCGACACGGCCGCCGGCCCGCCCGGCGCGACCATCCGCCACCTGCTGGCCCACACCTCCGGTCTGTCGATGCACTCCGACCGGCTGCTGGCCGCGCCCGGTGCCCGCCGGATCTACTCCAACCAGGGCTTCACCGTGCTGGGCCAGACCGTGGAGCAACAGACCGGCATCGAGTTCGGGCACTACCTGACCGAGGCGGTATGCGAACCGCTGGGAATGACGGCGACCCACCTGGACGGCGGTGCGGTTGCCGCCGGATTCGGGGCGAGGTCGACGGTGGCGGACCTGGCGGCGTTCGCCGGGGACCTGTTGCGCCCGGTGACGGTCTCGGGGCCCCTGCACGCCGAGGCGACGACCGTGCAGTTTCCCGGTCTGGACGGCGTTCTGCCCGGGTATGGGGTGCAGCGCCCAAACGATTGGGGGCTGGGTTTCGAGCTGCGGGATAAGAAATCGCCACACTGGACGGGCGCGCAGAATTCGGCGGAAACGTACGGCCATTTTGGCCAAGCAGGCGGTTTCATCTGGGCAGATCCCGAAAAAGACCTGGCGCTGGTGGTCCTCACAAATCGGGATTTCGGGGAGTGGGCGCTGCGGCCGTGGCCGGCCGTTTCGGACGCCGTGATCGCCGATTACAGCTAATGGGAAATGCACACTAGCGCAACACGGGTATCACAAGGCACAATAGACACGCGAGACACACAAAAAATCGAAGATTTCAGCACGCTGCCCTGTTTGTCGGGTCCGCAGGTCGTTGGGGAAGACGTCCCTCGTGGAACCGAAGGAGCAGGAAATGCGAGCGTCAAACCAATTCGCCGACGTGACGACCGGCGTGGTGTACGTGCACGCGTCACCCGCGGCGGTTTGCCCGCATGTCGAGTGGGCGTTGTCGTCGTCCCTGGGTGCCAAGGCGAATCTGACCTGGACGCCCCAGCCGGCGATGCCCGGACAGCTGCGCGCGGTCACCAACTGGGTCGGCCCCGTGGGCACCGGTGCCAAACTGGCCAACGCACTGCGGTCCTGGTCCGTGCTGCGATTCGAGGTCACCGAGGACCCCAGCCCCGGAGTCGACGGCCACCGGTTCAGCCACACCCCACAGCTCGGCCTGTGGAGCGGCGCAATGAGCGCCAACGGCGACGTCATGGTCGGGGAGATGCGGCTGCGGTCGATGATGGCCCAGGGCGCAGACACCCTGGCCGCGGAACTCGACTCGGTGCTGGGCACCGCCTGGGACGAGGCACTCGAGCCCTACCGCGACGGCGGCGACGTCGGCGAGGTGACCTGGCTCAGCCGGGGTGTCGGTTAGTCGATCGGCAGCCCGCCCGTGCGAGTGCCGCCTCTGTGGAAGCAATAGGTGACTCTCAAAACAGCTAGCGCATCCGCTAGCGTTTTCGAACGCGCGTTAGTGGTTCCTGGAGACCGGGACTTACCGTTTGGCCGGCCGCAGAATCCGCAGCGCGCCTGGCACCGCCGAGATGTCGGCCGGCAGCGCGCAGGCGAAGTCGCCGTCGGCGTAGACATTGATACCGGGGCACTCGACGTGGATTGACCCGGCCCTCGCCGTGCTCACCTCATCGAGGTTGACGTGGGTGCCCTTCATCACGGTGGGGAAAAGTCGGACCAGCTTGGTGCGGGATGCCTCATGCACCATGGTGATGTCGAGCAGGCCGTCGGTGTAGTCGGCGCCGGGACAGATCTGCATCCCGCCGCCATAGCTGCGGGTGTTGCCGAAGGCTGCCAGCGTGATGTCCGCATCGACCTCTTTGGTGCCGTCGAGCACCATGCGAAAAGGCAGGAGCCGCAGCTGTGACAGCTCGGCGAGCATCGCGACGTAATAGCGCAGCCGGCCGTGCGGCCAGGTCATCCGGTTGGCGCGGTCGGTGACCAGCGAGTCGAAGCCGGTGGCCGCCACGGTGCCGAACCATTTCTCGACCCCGTTGCCATCCCGAATCAGGCCCAGGTCAATGGATTCCGTGCAGCCGTCGACGACGATGTCCGCGGCGGCCTCGACGTCCTTGGTGGGAATGCCGAATTCGCGGGCGTGGTCGTTGCCGGTGCCGGCCGGAATCACGCCCAGCGGAATGTCGGTGCCGGCCATCACCTGTAGGGCGTTGGAGACGACGCCGTCGCCCCCGGTCACCATGACCGCGTCAGCGCCCTTCTCCAGGGCCGCGCCGACCAGGTGTCGCGCGTCTTGCGCGTCATCGCCGATGATTTCGACGACCTCCACCCCCCGGCGGTGCAGCCGCGCGATCGCGAGCTGGGCGGCGCGGACCGCGGCGCCGTGGCCGGACACCGGGTTGGTCAGCGCGATCACCTTGCCGATTTCTCGGCGGCCCGGCACGGCCGTCACGGAATCAGCTTGCCGGGATTGAGAATTCCGGCCGGATCCAACGTGTCCTTGACCGCCCGTAGCACCTGCACTCCCAGCTCGCCTATCTCGTCGCCCATCCACGGCCGGTGGTCGGCACCGACCGCATGGTGGTGGGTGATGGTCCCGCCGGTGGCCATGATGGCATCCGAGGCGGCCTTTTTGGCCGCTTTCCATTGGTCGACCGGGTTGCCCCGTTGCCCGGCGACGACGGTGAAATACAACGAGGCGCCGGTGGGGTAGACGTGGGAGATGTGACACATCACCAAGGCGGGCGTGCCTGACGCGGCGAGCGCTTCGGTAAGTGCTTGCGTGACAGCGGCTTTCAGCGCGGAAACTTTCGACCAGTCGGTGGCGGTCTCCAGCGTTTCGCACAGCGCGCCCGCCGCGAGCAGCGAATCGCGCAGGTACGGTGCGCCGAATCGGCCGCGCTCCCAGGCCTGCGCCGGACCGTCACCCAGCGAGGTTCCGCCCTGGGCCGCCAGCAGTGCGCTGGTTTCGGCGTGGCGGCTGTCGACGTGCTCCTTTGTGCCCTCGAACACGGTGATGGCCAAGCATCCGCCGGTGAGCTGGGATTCACCGATCGACTCGGTGGTGGCCAGATTGACTCCGGTCTCGGCCTCGTCGGAGAGCCGAAGCACGGTGGGGCCGGTGGCATTTTGGGTGACGGCGCGCAAAGCTGCGGTCCCCGTGTCGAAATCGGGGAACGACCATCCCTCGTAGCGGACGGCTTCCGGCGCGCGGTGCACGCGCAGGCGCACCTGGGTGATGACGCCCAGGGTGCCCTCCGAGCCGATCAACAGCTGGCGCAGGTCGGGGCCCGCGGCCGATTCCGGCGCCCGGCCCAGATCCATGGTGCCCACCGGAGTGACCACGCGCAGCCCGCGCACCATGTCGCTGAATCGGCCGTAGCCCGCCGAATCCTGGCCGGAGGAGCGTGTCGCGGCGAAGCCGCCGATGGTGGCGTACTCAAAGCTCTGCGGGAAATGGCCGAGCGAAAAACCTTGTGCGCCAAGCAGGTTTTCGGCGTCCGGGCCGGTGACCCCGGCTCCGAAAACGGCCTGGCCGGACACGTCGTCCAGCGAGATCAGTTGGTCGAATCGGCGCAGATCGAGCGAGACGACGGCGGAGAACTCCCCGCGGTCGGGATTGAGTCCGCCGACCACGCTGGTGCCCCCGCCGAATGGCACGACGGCGATGCGATGTTGCGTGCAGTAGCGCAGTATCGCGGCAACGGTGTCGTCATCGCCGGGTAGCAAGACGGCGTCGGGCGCATCCTGCATGCCGCTCTCCGCGCGGTTGAGCAGGTCGATGGTGGATTTGCCGCCGGCATGCAGCAACCGATCGGGGTCCGCGGTGCGGCAGTAGTCTGCGCCGACTATGGCGGCCAAGGCCTCCCGATCGGCCTGGGACAACGCCGACGGGCGCAATTGCACCTGGTCGGATCGCAGTGCGGCAGTGCCGGACCCCTCGACCCCCACGGCCTGCTGCAGCAATGACCGGATCCCCTCCGACAGCGGCTTGGCCGCGGCGGGATCTCCCCATGCGTTCCACTTCATCGACGGCAACAGCCCCTGAGGATCGGTCATGCGTTACAGTATTACACATGATGTCAATCCGTAACACAGAGCCGGACACCGGTGAGCGGATCCTCGCGGCCGCGGGCAGTTGCGTGGTGGACTTCGGCGTGGACCGGGTGACTCTGGCCGAGATAGCCCGACGCGCGGGTGTCAGCAGGCCGACGGTGTACCGGCGGTGGCCGGACACGCAGTCGATCGTGGCGGCGCTTTTGACCCAGCACATCACCGAAGCGATGCGCGACGCGCCGTTACTCGGGGAGGATCGCGAATCGCTTGTCCGACAGATAGTTACGGTGTCCAACCTGCTGAGGGCAGACCGATTGGTGATGTCGGTCTTGCACTCGGATCTCGCGTCGACGTACATCACCGAACGTCTGGGGACGAGCCAGCGCATGCTGATCGACGCGCTTGCCGCCCGGCTGCGGGTGGCTCAGCGGCACGGCAGCGTCCGGCTCGGCGACCCGGTCCAGATGGCGACCATGGTGCTGCTGATCGCGCAATCGACCATCCAGTCGGCCCGGATCGTCGAGGCGGTGCTCGACGCCGATGCGCTGGTCACCGAACTTGCCTACTCGCTGAACGGATATCTGTCGTGATACCTGATCCGACCGCCCTGAACGCGGCGCGCCGCGCGGCCGATCTGACCACACTCGCCGACGGCGCGCCGTTGGACGTGGTGGTGATCGGCGGTGGCATCACCGGTGCGGGGATCGCGCTGGATGCCGCGGCGCGCGGGCTGCGGGTGGCACTGGTGGAGAAACACGATCTGGCGTTCGGCACCAGCCGGTGGAGTTCCAAGCTTGTCCACGGCGGGCTGCGCTACCTGGCGACCGGCAATGTCGGCATTGCCCGCCGCAGCGCCATCGAGCGCGGAATCTTGATGACGCGCAATGCCCCTCACCTGGTTCACGCGATGCCCCAATTGGTGCCGCTGCTCCCGTCGATGAGTTCGGGCAAGCGGGCGCTGGTGCGCGGCGGCTTCTTGGCCGGTGACGCGCTGCGGTTCCTTGCCGGGACCCCGGCGTCGACGCTGCCCCGCTCTCGCCGGATCTCGGCGCAGCACGTCGTGGAGATGGCGCCCACCGTGCGAAGCGACGGCCTGGACGGCGGCTTCCTGGCTTACGACGGTCAACTGATCGACGACGCCCGGCTGGTCACCGCGGTCGCCCGCACCGCGGCGCAGCATGGCGCCCGAATCCTGACCCATGTGTCGGCATCGCGGGCCACCGGCACGTCGGTGCGACTGACCGACATGCGCGGAGGGGAATCGTTCGACGTGTCGGCGGGCGCGGTGATCAACGCCGCCGGGGTGTGGGCGGCCGAGATCGACGGCTCGCTGCGGTTGCGACCCAGCCGCGGCACGCACGTGGTGTTCGACGCCCAAGCTTTCGGCAATCCGACTGCGGCGCTGACCATTCCGATCCCCGGCGAGCTCAACCGCTTCGTCTTCGCCATGCCCGAACAGCTGGGCCGCGTTTATCTGGGTCTGACCGACGAGGCGGCTCCCGGCCCCATTCCCGACGTGCCCGAACCCTCGGTCGAGGAGATCACGTTCCTGCTCGACACGGTGAACACCGGCTTGGGGACCGGCCTCACCGCCACCGACGTGATCGGCGCCTACGCCGGGTTGCGGCCCTTAATCGACACCGGCGAAGGCCGCACTGCCGACGTCTCCCGCGAACACGCCGTCGTGGAGTCGGCGTCCGGAGTGATCAGCGTGATCGGCGGCAAGCTGACCGAATACCGCTATATGGCACAGGATGTGCTGGACCGCGCGATTCGGGTGCGGCGGCTGCAGGCCGCGAAATGCCGGACCCGCAATCTGCCGTTGATCGGAGCGCCGGCCAATCCCGGGGTGGTCGCGGCGCTGGACGTCGCGCCGCCGGGGTCACTGGTGCAGCGCTACGGGGCCGAGGCGCCCAAGGTGATCGCGTCGGCCACCTGCGAACGCCCCGGCGAACCCGTCATCGACGGAATCGATGTCAGCAGAGCGGAATTCGAATACGCGATAACTCACGAGGGCGCGCTGGATGTCTCCGACATCGTCGATCGGCGCACCCGGATCGGGTTGGTGGCGCGCGATCGGGAGCGCGTCGTGCCAGTGGCAACCGAGTTCTTGGCGCGCGTCGGCTGACCGCCGCCCGCGCCCCGAGCACTTGACCTAGTCCGACGACTTCTCGGAGTCCTTGGATTCTTTGGAGTCCTCGTTGTCGTTGTCGTGCTCGTCGTCGTCGTTGGAGTCGTCCTCGTCGTCGTCCTTGGAGTCCTTCGAGTCCTTGGAGTCGTCATTGGAGTCGTCGCTGTCCTCGTCGTCCTTGGAGTCCTTGGAGTCCCCGGATTCGTCGCTGCCCTTCGAGCCCTTGGTCGTATCGGAATCCGCGGCCTCTTCGAGCTTGGTTGCAAACTTCGTCAACAGGCCGGCGAGGTCACGGGCCTCTTCGGACGAGAGCGAATCATCGAATAAGCGCTCGTCGCCATCGGAGATGCGCTCGAGGCGAACCGCATTGTCCTGGATGCCGACGTCCCACCGGCCACCCTCTTCACGACCCATCCGATGCCCCTTTCGCTTAGGACGTCACCAACTGCAGACGCGTTGAGCGTTGTTTACCCACTCCTGCGGATGCCGCAACGGCCTTTAGCTGGAATTTCTGGAAGCTGCCGCGCCGACTGTCGGCCATTCGGCATATTGATAGTTAATAGCTAATGGTAGTCTCTCTCAAAATACTGATTCCGGAGGTGAATGCGATGAGGACGCGTGTCCCGGTTTTGATCGTCGGAGCCGGCGTTGGCGGCCTCGCGACGTCGGCGCTGCTGGCCCAGCACGGGGTGCGCTCGCTCCTTATCGAGAAGCGACGGGAATTCTTCCTCTACCCGAAGGCCCGCAACCTGAGTTTCCGCAGCTCGGAAATCTTGCGCGGCTTGGGGCTTGGCGAGGAGGTGCGAGAAGTCGCCGAGCACGTCTCGACGCTGGTGGTCAGGCCCACGCTCAACAGCGCCGCACAAGAAACGGCGCTCGACATCGGCGCAATTTTCGCCGGCCTGGACGACGTCAGCCCCGAGCCGGCGGCGCAGTATTGTCCGCAGAGCCGGCTCGAACCGATTCTGCGTGACGCGACACGGCGGGGCGGCAGCGAAGTGCGCTATGGCACGGAGCTGTCCTCGATCGAGATGGACGACACCGGAATCACCGCGGTGGTGCGCGACGCGGGGTCGGGGGAGTCGGAGACCATCCGCGCCGACTATCTGGTGGGCGCCGACGGCGTGCACAGCCTCATCCGCGAATGGCTGGGCATCACCACATCCGGGTATGGCGCCCTGCCGATTTACGTCGTGTTCGTCTATTTCCGGGCGCCATGGCGGCAGTTCATCCCCGAGTTGCACGACGGCGACGGCGTGCAGGTCAAAAACGACGACGTGGATGGCATATTCCTGGTCGCCGAGGGCGATCTCGGCATGTTCATCACCACCTATTTTCCCGGCGCAGGCGAGACGGCCGAACAGTTCACCCCGCAGCGCTGCCGCGAGGTGCTCACCAAGGCGATCGGCGAGCGGATCGACATCGACATCATCGAGGTCGCGGCGTGGCAACCATACGAACGGGTTGCCGATCAATTCGATTGCGGGCGAGCATTTCTCGTCGGCGATTCGGCGCACACCATGCCGCCGTTCAAAGCCGGAGGAGCCAACACCGCCATCCAGAGCGCGCACAACCTGGCCTGGAAACTCGCCGCCGTTCTGCACGGCACCGCCGCACCGGCGCTGTTGGCGACCTACCAGGCCGAGCGTCACCCGGTGGGTCGATTCGCCGCGCGTCAGTCGCTCACCGGGCCGTCGATGGCGCTGCTGCGGGCGGGTGGCGATACGCCGCCCTTGCCGGCCGACGAGGAGTGCTCGCTATTCGACCTGCTCATCGGATACCGGTACCGTTCGGCCGCGGTGGTGACACGTGACGCGGACGGCGGCGGCCTGGTGGACGAATTGCGCGCCCAACCCGGCACTCGGCTGCCGCACATCTGGGTACGCGAGGGCGTCTCGACGCTCGATCTGCTGGGGCCCCGATTCACCGTGCTGTCCGGGGACGACCGATGGTGTGCCGCAGCGACTTCGGCGTCGCTGGCCGCGCACCGTTTCTACAGCGACGAGTGGGCGGCGGTCACCGGCCTGCCCCCGCAGGGCGCGCTGTTGATCCGGCCGGACGACTTCGTGGCGTGGCGCGCCGATGAACTGCCCGCCGAGCCCGAAGGCGAACTGCGACGCGCGCTTTCGGCGATCCTGGGCCGCGGCGCGGGATGACTATAAACCTGATGCGATAGCGCCCGCGCTATCGCATCAGAGGATCACCTTGTGGTGCCGGAGAGTGTCGCCAGCGGCTACAGCGGGATGTTCTTGTGGCGGCCGCGGCGCGCCGGCGCCTGGGCCAGCGCCTCGGTGAGCTTGCTGCGGGTGTGCGACGGGTCGATCTTCTCGTCGACGACGCCGATCTCGATGGCGCTGTCCACGCCCCCGGCGATCCGCTCGTGCTCGGCGGCCAGCTCGTCGTGCAGCGCTTCGCGCTCGTGGTCCGCCGCGGCGGCCAGTTTCTTCTTGTGCAGAATGCCGACGGCGGCCTTGGCGCCCATCACGGCGACCTCGGCGTCCGGCCACGCGTACACCTTGGTCGCGTTCAGCGACCGGGAGTTCATCGCGATGTAGGCCCCGCCGTAGGTCTTTCGGGTGACCAGCGTGACACGCGGAACCGTGCACTCGCCGAACGCGTGCAGCAGCTTGGCGCCGCGGCGCACCACGCCGCCCCACTCCTGGTCGACACCGGGCAGGTAGCCCGGCACGTCGACGACCACGACCAGCGGAATGCCGAAGGCGTCGCACAGTCGCACGAAACGTGCTGCCTTCTCGGCGCTTTCGGAGTTCAGGCAACCGCCCAGCCGCAGCGGGTTGTTGGCCAGCACGCCGACCGTGCGGCCGGACAGGCGGCCCAGGCCGATCACCATCGACGGCGCCCAGTTGGCCTGGAATTCGTCGAACGGCGTTTCGTCATCGAGGATCGCGGCGACGATCGGGCGCACGTCGTAGGCCCGCCGCGACGACTCGGGCAGCAGCGCATGAATGTCGGTGTCACCGGCCTCGGCCTTGTCCCGGTCGAAATGCCCTTGCTGGCAGAACAATCCGACCAGCCGACGACCACGCTCGTAGGCGTCGAGTTCGTCGTCGGCGACGATGTGGCACACCCCGGACTTCTTGTGGTGGGTCTCCGGACCGCCGAGCGAGCACATGTCCACGTCCTCGCCGGTGACGCTGCGCACCACGTCGGGCCCGGTGACGAACACCCGGCTTTCCGGGGCCATCACGATGACGTCGGTCAGGGCCGGCCCGTAGGCGGCGCCGCCGGCCGCGAAGCCGACGACCACCGAGATCTGCGGGATGTAGCCGGACGCCCGGATCATCGCCTCGAAGACCAGGCCGACCGCGTGGAGTGCCTTGACACCCTCGGCCAGTCGGGCACCGCCGGAGTGCCAGATGCCCACGATCGGGCTCTGTTCCTCGATGGCGGTGTCGTAGGCGTTGACGATATGCGTGCACCCCTCGATGCCCATCGCGCCGCCCATGACGGTGCCGTCGGTGCAGAACGCGATGGTGCGCACGCCGTTCACGGTCCCCGCGGCGGCAAGCACGCCGGAACGATCGCGCTCGTGCAGCAGCTCGACGGAGTCATCGTCGAAGAAATTGCTCAAGCGCAACAGCGGGTCGCGAGGGTCGAGCGACTCGCCAACCGTCTCGGGGGCCGTGATTGTCATCGCAGGTCTCCTGATATTGGGTGTTGCTCGGGTTTAGTAGCGCCCGAAGGCGATGGACACGTTGTGGCCGCCGAACCCGAACGAGTTGTTGATCGCGTACTCGTAGTTGCCCGGCCGTGGTTTGCCGGCCACGACGTCGAGGTC
>NZ_LZIF01000116.1 GCF_001667145.1 Mycobacterium sp. 852002-51971_SCH5477799-a | reverse complement strand
GGCGCGGGGTTCCCCGTAGTCGCAGCCGTCGACGACTTCCCCAAAGCCAACAGCATTTCGGCGGTGTGCCGCGATAGCTGCCAACCCCCCTGGAAGGGAGCGAACTCCATCGGGAAGGTGAAGTTCGGGTTGTTGGCCTGGGCGGTGTGAACGACGACGACGGCCTTCACGTTCGACGGGTTCTTGTCCGACCACCCGATTTCGTTCGCGTTGAAGGTCATGGGCAGATATCCGTTGTCGCGCAGCGCTGCGGTGAACTTGTCCAAAGTGGCCGCGCTGTCGGGCGTCGCCCCTTCCACCAGGTTCACCTTGCTGTTCCCCGGAACGTTCGGATCGGCGAGACGGGTGAGCACGTCGGTGAGGGCTTCCGGCGGAGGCAGAGGAGCGGTGGCCGGCGCAGCAACCTGGCTTGACGAGGCAGGTGGCAACGACGAGGTGACCGACGATCCAGTCTTCGGGTGAGGCGACGAACACGCCGCACTCCCGAGCGTCGCCACGGTGATGGCGGCGCTCAGCGCTACGCACAGTGGCCGGTTCATCCACTCGGTCGGCCGGCTAGGCGGCTCTGGCCGCTTCGCGGAGGAAGGGGGTCGCTAAGGTCGGGCCGATGGGTGGAACCGCGGTCGCACCGGCGGTTGGGGCTACGGCGGCGGCGCGGGCCGGGCCGGTGGCGAGGCTTTTTGCGGTCACGGCGGCCCTTTCGATCATCACGATTAGTGGCCGAGATTACCAGCGTGACGAAAATCTTAACTTTTCGTGGGTATTTGACTACGTACATGAGTCGGCAATCGCCGGTAGCTTTGAAGTATCCACCGCGCCAATTCGGAGCGGGAAAGGAGCGCAAGATGGGTAGCTCAGAGCGTTCTGAAGCTTTCGGATCCCCCCTCGGATCAGACGGGTCCAGCGGCGACGAGGCCGAGTTGGAGCAACTACGCCGCGAGGCCGCGATGTTGCGCGAGCAACTCGAGCAGACCGTAGGCTCGCATGGGGCCGCCCGCTCCGCGCGCGACGTGCATCAGCTCGAAGCGCGCATCGACTCCCTTGCGTCGCGGAACTCGAAGCTGATGGAGACCCTCAAAGAGGCCCGCCAGCAATTGCTGGCGCTGCGTGAGGAAGTCGATCGGCTGGGGCAGCCGCCCAGCGGCTACGGCGTCTTACTCGCCACCCACGAGGACGACACCGTCGACGTGTTCACGTCTGGTCGCAAGATGCGGCTGACCTGCTCGCCGAACATCGAAGTCCCGTTGCTGCGCAAGGGTCAGACGGTGCGCCTCAACGAGGCCCTGACCGTCGTGGAAGCCGGCACGTTCGAGTCGGTCGGCGAGATCTCCACGCTGCGTGAGCTCTTGGGCGACGGGCACCGGGCCCTGGTCGTCGGACATGCCGACGAAGAACGCATCGTGTGGCTCGCCGAGCCGCTGGTTGCCGAGAACCTGCCGGACGGCCACCCCGACGCGCTCAACGACGACACCCGGCCGCGCAAGCTGCGTCCGGGCGACTCGTTGCTGGTCGACACCAAGGCCGGGTATGCGTTCGAGCGCATTCCCAAGGCCGAGGTCGAGGACCTGGTGCTGGAAGAGGTGCCCGATGTCAGCTACCTGGACATCGGTGGCCTCACTCGCCAGATCGAGCAGATTCGCGACGCGGTGGAGCTGCCGTTCCTGCACAAGGAGCTGTACCGCGAGTACGCGCTGCGCCCACCCAAAGGTGTGCTGCTCTACGGTCCGCCCGGCTGCGGTAAGACGCTTATCGCCAAGGCCGTGGCGAATTCGCTGGCCAAGAAGATGGCCGAGGTGCGCGGCGACGACGCCCGCGAAGCCAAGTCCTACTTCTTGAACATCAAGGGTCCCGAGCTGCTCAACAAATTCGTCGGTGAGACCGAGCGGCACATCCGGCTGATCTTCCAGCGCGCCCGTGAGAAGGCGTCGGAAGGCACGCCGGTGATCGTGTTCTTCGACGAGATGGACTCGATTTTCCGGACCCGCGGCACCGGGGTGTCCTCGGACGTCGAGACGACCGTGGTTCCGCAGTTGCTCAGTGAGATCGACGGCGTGGAGGGACTCGAGAACGTCATCGTGATCGGCGCCTCCAACCGTGAGGACATGATCGACCCCGCCATCCTGCGGCCCGGACGCCTGGACGTGAAGATCAAGATCGAGCGGCCGGATGCCGAGGCGGCGCAAGACATTTTCTCGAAGTATCTGATTGAGTCGCTGCCGCTGCATGCGGACGACCTCGCCGAGTTCGACGGCGACCGCTCGGCATGCATCAAGGCGATGATCGAGAAGGTCGTCGAGCGGATGTACGCCGAGATCGATGACAACCGGTTCCTGGAGGTCACCTACGCCAACGGTGACAAGGAAGTCATGTACTTCAAGGACTTCAACTCCGGGGCGATGATCCAGAACGTCGTCGACCGCGCGAAGAAGAACGCGATCAAGTCCGTGCTGGAGACCGGTCAGCCCGGTCTGCGCATCCAGCACCTGCTGGACTCGATCGTCGACGAGTTCGCCGAGAACGAGGATCTGCCCAACACCACCAATCCCGATGACTGGGCGCGGATTTCGGGCAAGAAGGGGGAGCGGATCGTTTACATCCGCACCCTGGTCACCGGCAAGAGCTCAAGCGCGTCGCGGGCCATCGACACCGAATCAAACCTGGGTCAGTACCTGTAGGGGCCGGCAGCGCCGGTGGTCAGTCGGTCACCAGCGAATAGCTGTTGGTCAGGTTGTCCTGCAGCACGCTGGCGGCGCGCTGCGTTGTATCCACCCGCAATTCGTCGGTGAGCACGCGCGGTTGATAGGCCCAGCCGGCCGGCAGGTCGAGCCGGTCGGCAAGGCCCGGCAGGTCGGCGCGCGACAAAGTGGCGTCGGCGACCTGGCTCCAGGCCTGCATGACCCAGCGCTGGTTTTGGGGATCGATGAGTTCGTATACCTCTTGGCCGGCGTTGAAGACGAACACCGTGTGGCGGGAGACCCTGTTGGGGATGTAGGGCGCGGGGTTCATCGACGACAACAGGACGGTGGCCTGCTGGATCATCTCGATCCCGCCGAAAGATTTGGTGATCTGCGGGGCCTGGGCGATTTTCTCGATCGCGTTCATCAGCCAATACCGGGGACCGTTGAGCAGGGCTGCGGCCGCCCCGTGTTCGGTGGCGATGGCGTGGGCGTCCAGCGCCGACCACAGCTCCTGGGGACAGTCGTTCAGCGGGAAGGTGTTGTACACCGTCGCCTGCGGACCCGCCTCGCCAGGTGTTACCAGCAGCACCTCGCCATAGCGTTTCCCGGACAGGTCGAGTGCGTGCTTACCGACGGCGCGGCCGGATTCGGGGGCGGACACAGGGTGAAATTAGTCACTGGTGTGGGTGCCGTCAACACGACGGATGGTCACCCTGCGGCGCCGTGGTAGTGATTGCGCGCAACCAAGGTGGTGTCCAGGTCCTCGATCAACGGGTCGAGGAGCGTGGACCGTCGCGCGGCTGGAGCCGATCGGCCGGCTCGCCTGCGCCCCGCCGCGGGGGCCGCTCCGTCACCCGGCCTACGCTTGGGCCATGCAACGGATTATCGGGACGGAGGTCGAATACGGCATTTCATCGCCATCGGACCCGACAGCCAATCCGATCCTCACATCGACGCAGGCGGTTCTGGCTTACGCGGCAGCGGCGGGCATTCAGCGCGCCAAGCGCACCCGGTGGGACTACGAGGTGGAATCGCCGCTGCGGGATGCCCGCGGCTTCGACCTGAGCCGCTCGGCCGGCCCGCCCCCGGTGGTCGACGCCGACGAGGTCGGCGCGGCCAACATGATTTTGACCAACGGAGCGCGGCTGTACGTCGACCACGCGCACCCCGAATACTCCGCACCCGAGTGCACCGACCCGCTCGACGCGGTGATTTGGGACAAGGCCGGCGAGCGGGTGATGGAGGCCGCCGCACGCCACGTTGCCAGCGTGCCCGGAGCCGCGAAATTGCAGCTCTACAAGAACAACGTCGACGGCAAGGGCGCCTCCTACGGGTCACACGAAAACTACCTGATGTCGCGGCAGACACCGTTCTCGGCGATCATCGCCGGGCTGACCCCGTTTCTGGTCTCCCGGCAGGTGGTCACCGGCTCGGGCCGGGTCGGCATCGGGCCCTCGGGCGACGAGCCCGGGTTTCAGCTGTCGCAGCGCTCGGACTACATCGAGGTCGAGGTCGGACTCGAGACCACGCTCAAACGCGGCATCATCAACACCCGCGACGAACCACACGCCGATGCCGACCGGTACCGGCGGCTGCACGTCATCATCGGCGACGCCAACCTCGCCGAGACCTCGACCTATCTGAAACTGGGCACCACGGCGCTGGTGCTGGACCTGATCGAAGAGGGCCCGGCGCACGGCATAGATCTGAGCGACCTGGCGCTGGCGCGGCCGGTGCACGCGGTCCACGCAATCAGCCGCGACCCCTCGCTGCGCGCCGCGGTGGCCCTGGCCGACGGCCGCGAGCTGACCGGGCTTGCGCTGCAACGGGTTTACCACGATCGGGTGGCCAAGCTGGTTGACAGCCGCGACCCCGACCCGCGCGCGTCCGATGTCGTCGAGACCTGGGCGCACGTGCTCGACCAACTCGAGCGCGACCCGATGGAATGCGCCGAGATACTCGACTGGCCGGCCAAGCTGCGCCTGCTCGAAGGATTCCGGCAGCGCGAAAACCTGAGCTGGTCGGCGCCGCGGCTGCATCTGGTGGACCTGCAGTACTCCGACGTCCGGCTGGACAAGGGCCTGTACAACCGGCTCGTCGCGCGCGGTTCGATGAAGCGTTTGGTGACCGAACACCAGGTGCTCGAGGCGGTGGACAACCCGCCGACGGACACCCGTGCATACTTCCGCGGCGAATGCCTGCGCAGGTTCGGTGCCGACATCGCCGCGGCCAGCTGGGACTCCGTGATTTTCGACCTGGGCGGTGATTCCCTGGTCCGCATTCCAACGCTGGAGCCGCTGCGTGGTAGCAAGGCGCATGTCGGGGCGCTGCTGGACTCTGTAAACAGCGCCGCCGAACTGGTGGAACAACTCACCAGCTAGGTGCCGGTTAACCGCAGGATCGTCGGGGTCGACCGGTAGGCTAGGAAAGACCAACGGGCAGTGTGGCTTGATCGGTGAGTAAGCCATTCAAAGGGCCCACACAACGCAGGAGGCGGCGATGGCTCAGGAGCAGACCAAGCGTGGCGGTGGTGGCGGCGACGAAGACGACACCGCCAGCAGCACGGCCGCGGGCCAAGAGCGCCGGGAGAAGCTAGCCGAGGACACCGACGATCTGCTGGACGAGATCGACGACGTCCTCGAGGAGAACGCTGAGGACTTCGTTCGCGCGTATGTCCAAAAGGGCGGACAGTGACCTGGCCTTTCTCCAATCGCCTGTCCATCAATTCCGCACTACCGGGCCCGTCACTTCCGGGCAATTCCGCTATAGACCTCTCGTCGTTTGCTGACTTGTTGCGACGTCAGGCGCCGGAATTGCTGCCGGCAAGCCTGTCCGGCTCGCAATCGGGTGCCGCCACGGGGCAGCTGCCGCACGGCACCACCATCGTCGCGCTGAAGTACCCCGGTGGCGTGGTGCTCGCCGGCGATCGGCGTTCAACGCAGGGCAACATGATCGCCGGGCGCGATGTGAAGAAGGTGTACATCACCGACGACTACACCGCCACCGGCATCGCCGGTACCGCCGCCATCGCTGTGGAGTTCGCCCGCCTTTATGCGGTGGAACTCGAGCATTACGAGAAACTCGAAGGCGTGCCACTGACGTTCGCCGGCAAGGTGAACCGGCTGGCGATCATGGTGCGCGGAAATCTTGCGGCGGCGATGCAGGGTCTGATCGCCTTGCCGCTGCTGGTGGGCTACGACATCGACGCGCCCGACTCCGAAGGCGCCGGCCGCATCGTGTCTTTCGATGCCGCCGGCGGCTGGAACCTGGAAGAGGAGGGCTACCAGTCGGTGGGGTCGGGCTCGATCTTCGCGAAGTCGTCCATTAAGAAGTTGTACTCGCAGGTCACCGACGCCGATTCCGCGGTGCGTGTCGCGATCGAGGGGCTCTACGACGCGGCCGATGACGATTCCGCCACCGGCGGACCGGATCTGGTGCGGGGCATCTATCCCACCGCGGTCACCATCGGTGCCGAGGGCGCGCTGGAAGTGCCGGAGAGCCGCATCGCCGAATTGGCCCGCGAAGTGATCCAAAGCCGTTCGCGCGCTGACACTTTCGGTCCCGATGGTGGTGAGAAGTGAGCTTCCCCTATTTCATCTCACCCGAGCAGGCGATGCGCGAGCGCAGCGAGCTCGCGCGAAAGGGCATCGCTCGCGGCAAGAGCGTGGTCGCCCTGGTCTACGCCGGTGGCGTGCTCTTCGTCGCGGAGAATCCTTCACGGTCGTTGCAGAAGATCAGCGAACTCTACGATCGTGTCGGATTCGCGGCTGCCGGGAAGTTCAACGAATTCGACAACTTGCGCCGCGGCGGAATCCAATTCGCCGACACCCGCGGCTACGCCTACGACCGTCGCGACGTGACGGGCCGCCAACTGGCCTACGTCTATGCGCAGACGCTGGGCACCATCTTCACCGAGCAGGCCAAGCCCTACGAGGTGGAGTTGTGTGTGGCCGAGGTCGCGCACTACGGCGAGACCAAACCGCCTGAGCTGTATCGGATCACCTATGACGGGTCGATCGCCGACGAGCCGCATTTCGTCGTGATGGGTGGTACCACCGAGCCGATCACTACGGCGCTAAAGGAGTCGTACGCCGAGAACGCCGATCTGCGTGAGGCCACCCGCATCGCCGTGAAAGCGCTGCGGGCCGGGAGCGAGGTCTCGAATGGGGACCAGTCCACGCTGGACGTGGGAAGCCTGGAAGTTGCCATCCTGGATGTCAACCGGCCGCGACGGGCCTTCCGGCGGATCAATCGCGCGACCGTGGAAAACTTGCTGCGCGAGCTGGATTCCAACGGCTTGGGCGGCGACGGTGAGGCCTCGGATGCCAACGGCGGTCCTTCCGACTAGACACCGGCACACCTCGACGGCGACGCACGTTCGCCAATACCGGTGAGGCCGGTGGTGCCTAAGATGCCGGTGAGCTGCCTGTAGGCACGGCGCCGGCGCAAGGAGAGCGTGGTCAAACCGGCTCTGCGCGGCCCCGCTAAGGGTCGACGAAACACTTCGTCGGATTGATACGCGCGGCATGCTCACCGTCCAGGTCGGACAACCAGTACGCTCGATTACGTGCAGAGGCGAATCATGGGCATCGAGACCGAGTTCGGGGTCACCTGCACATTCCACGGCCATCGACGCCTCAGCCCGGACGAGGTGGCCCGCTACCTGTTCCGCCGTGTCGTGTCCTGGGGCCGAAGCTCCAATGTTTTTCTGCGCAACGGGGCCCGCCTGTACCTCGACGTCGGAAGCCACCCGGAGTACGCGACTGCCGAATGCGACAGCTTGGTGCAGCTGGTCACCCACGACCGCGCCGGGGAATGGGTGCTGGAAGACCTTTTGGTCGACGCCGAGCAGCGACTCGCTGACGAGGGCATCGGCGGCGACATCTACCTGTTCAAGAACAACACCGACTCGGCGGGCAACTCCTACGGCTGCCACGAGAACTACCTGATCGTGCGCGCCGGCGAGTTCTCGCGGATCTCGGATGTGCTGCTGCCCTTCCTGGTCACCCGCCAGCTGATCTGCGGCGCCGGCAAGGTGCTGCAGACCCCTAAAGCCGCGACCTTCTGCCTATCCCAACGCGCCGAGCACATTTGGGAGGGCGTTTCCTCGGCCACCACTCGCAGCCGGCCGATCATCAACACCCGCGACGAGCCGCACGCCGACGCCGAGAAGTACCGGCGCCTGCACGTGATCGTCGGCGACTCCAACATGTGCGAGACCACCACCATGCTCAAGGTCGGCACGGCCGCGCTGGTGTTGGAGATGATCGAGGCCGGCGTCCCGTTCCGGGACTTCTCGCTGGACAACCCCATCCGCGCGATCCGCGAGGTCAGCCACGACACCACCGGCCGTCGGCCCGTGCGGCTGGCGGGCGGGCGTCAAGCCAGCGCGCTGGACATCCAGCGCGAGTACTACAGCCGTGCCGTCGAGCATCTGCAGACCCGGGAACCCAACGCGCAGATCGAGCAGATCGTCGACCTGTGGGGCCGACAGCTCGACGCGGTCGAAAGCCAGGACTTCGCCAAGGTCGATACCGAGATCGACTGGGTGATCAAGCGCAAGCTCTTCCAGCGCTACCAGGACCGCTACAGCATGGAGCTGTCCGACCCGAAGATCGCCCAGCTGGACCTGGCCTACCACGACATCAAGCGCGGGCGCGGCGTGTTCGACCTGCTGCAGCGTAAGGGACTGGCCGCGCGCGTCACGACCGATGAGGACATCGCGGAGGCGGTCGACAATCCGCCGCAGACCACCCGGGCGCGGCTGCGTGGCGAGTTCATCAGTGCGGCCCAGGCGGCCGGCCGCGACTTCACCGTCGACTGGGTGCACCTCAAGCTCAACGACCAGGCCCAGCGCACCGTGTTGTGCAAGGACCCGTTCCGGGCCGTCGACGAGCGGGTCAAGCGCCTGATCGCGAGCATGTAGCCGCGCTTCGACTCATCCTGTCGACCCGACGCAGAAGTGGTGGCGGGAACAGCGCGACGCGGACGGCGGGTGAACGCGCCGGAGGAGGACCATCGAATAATCTGGAGCCGATGGCGACGTCAAAAGTCGAGCGGCTGGTAAATCTGGTCATCGCCCTGCTCTCCACCCGCGGCTACATCTCGGCGGAGAAGATCAGGTCGAGCGTGGCGGGTTATTCGGAGAGCGCCAGCGCCGAGGCCTTCTCCCGCATGTTCGAGCGGGACAAGAACGAGCTGCGCGACCTCGGCATCCCGCTCGAGGTCGGCCGCGCGTCGGCGTGGGACCCCACCGAGGGCTACCGGATCAATCGCGATGCCTACTCGCTCGCACCGGTCGACCTGACTCCCGACGAGGCCGCCGCGGTGGCCGTGGCGACGCAGCTGTGGGAGTCGCCCGAACTCATCACCGCGACTCAGGGCGCGCTGCTCAAGCTGCGCGCGGCCGGGGTCGACGTCGATCCGGACGCGCCGGTTGCCATCGCGTCGCCGGCCGGGGTCCCGGGGCTGCGGGGGTCGGAGGACGTCCTGGGAATCCTGTTGTCCGCCATCGACTCCCGGCAGGCCGTGCAGTTTCCGCACCGGCCGTCGCGAGCCGAGCCGTACGCCACCCGCACCGTCGAGCCCTGGGGCGTGGTCACCCAGAAGGGCCGCTGGTATCTGGTAGGCCACGACCGCGACCGTGACGCCACCCGCACCTTCCGGCTCTCCCGGATCGGACCGGACGTCACGCCGATCGGCCCGCCGGGCGCCGTGGCCGTGCCGAAAGACGTTGACTTGCGCAAGATCGTGGCCCAGACCGTCACCGAGGTCTCGGCGGCGCCGACCGTCGGGCAGGCCCGGGTGTGGGTGGCCGACGGGCGGGCCACCGCACTGCGGCGCGCCGGCAGGCCCGTCGACGCGCGCCAACTCGGGGGGCGCGACGGCGAGGTGATCGAACTCGACATCCGGTCGGCCGACCAGCTGGCACGCGACATCGCCGGCTACGGAGCCGACGCCCTGGTGCTCGAACCGCAGTCACTGCGCGAGGACGTGTTGGCCCGGCTGCGGGCGCATGCGGGCGCGGTCGGCGCCGCCACGGGACAACCGCCGAGCCGCGGGGGGGTGTCCGCATGACACCCGTCTCCACCCGCCTCATCCGGCTGCTGAACATGGTGCCGTATTTCCAGGCCAACCCCCGGGTCACCCGAGCCAAGGCCGCCGCCGACCTCGGCGTATCGGCCAAGCAGCTGGAAGAGGACCTCAACCAGCTGTGGATGTGCGGTCTGCCCGGTTACTTCCCGGGTGACCTCATCGATTTCGAGTTCTCCGGGGACACCATCGAGGTGACGTTCTCCGCGGGGATCGACCGCCCCCTCAAGCTCACCTCGCCGGAGGCCACCGGCCTGCTGGTCGCATTGCGGGCCCTGGCCGACATCCCCGGGGTCGTCGACCCGGAAGCCGCGCGCAGCGCCATCGCCAAGATCGAGGATGCGGCAGGCGCCGTCGGGCACGACGCCTCACCCGGGGCGTCGGCCGTAGACGAGCCCGCACCGGTGGAAAACCGGGCCACCGCCGCGGTGCGCGCGGCGGTCCAGTCCAGGCACGCGCTGGCCATCGACTACTACTCCGCCTCGCACGACACCCTGACCAGCCGGATCGTCGACCCCATCCGCGTCCTGCTGATCGGCGGCCACAGCTACCTGGAGGGGTGGTCGCGCGAGGCCGAGGGCGTACGACTGTTCCGCTTCGACCGGATCGTGGACGCCACCGCGCTCGATGAACCGGCCGCGCCGCCGGAGCCGGTGCTGCACGCACCGCCGGACACCTCGCTGTTCGACGGCGATCCATCGCTGCCGTCGGCCAACCTGCGGGTGGCCCCCGCGGCGTCCTGGATGTTCGAGTACTACCCCATGCGCGACCTGCGCGAATTGCCGGACGGATCCTGCGAGGCAGTGATGACCTACGCCTCCGAGGATTGGATGACGCGGCTGGTGCTCGGCTTCGGGCCCGACGTGCAGGTGCTGCAGCCTGCGTCCCTGGCACGCCGGATACGGGATGCCGCGGCGACCGCCGTCACGTCCTACGAAGCCCTGTGCTCATAAAAGTCCAGGCGACATGGGCCGTGGGGCGGCGCGCGCCCGGCACCACAGGGCACTACTGCGGTAGCATCGAGTGAACATCTGGAGGTAATCAAAGTGGGCAGTCTTAGTCCGTGGCACTGGGCGATCCTCGCGGTAGTGGTGATCTTGCTGTTCGGTGCCAAGAAGCTCCCCGATGCGGCGCGTTCATTGGGCAAGTCGATGCGGATCTTCAAGTCCGAGATCCGCGAAATGCAGACGGAAAACAAAGCGGAAACGTCGGCCTTGGGAACCCAAAGCGAGGCCTCCGCGGCGAACGCGACGCCTGTGCAGTCGCAGCGGGTCGACGCGCCGACGCCCAGCGAGCAGGGGCACACCGAAGCACGTCCGGCGTAGCCGCCATCACCGTCGCGCTGCCCGAGCGCCACTGACCGAGCATCGTGAAAGTCTTCAAGGTTTCAGCGCGCACTTCCGGCCTGCTGAGGCGTCTCAACTCCCGTAACCGGCGCAGCCGAACCAACCCGGATGCGACCATGTCGCTGGTCGACCATCTAACCGAGCTGCGCACCCGGCTGCTGATCTCGCTGGCCGCCATCCTGCTGACCACGATTTTCGGGTTCGCCTGGTATTCGCATTCGATCTTCGGGCTGGAAAGCCTGGGCGAGTGGTTACGCCATCCCTACTGTTCGCTGCCGCAGTCGGCGCGCGCGGAGATCAGCCCGGGCGGCCAATGCCGGCTCCTGGCCACCGCGCCGTTCGACCAGTTCATGCTGCGGCTCAAGGTCGGCCTGACGGCCGGGGTGGTGCTCGCCTGTCCGGTGTGGTTCTACCAGCTGTGGGCGTTCATCACGCCCGGGCTGTATCGGAAGGAACGCCGCTTCGCGGTCGCGTTCGTGATCCCCGCCGTGGTGCTGTTCGTCGTCGGCGCTGTGCTGGCCTACTTCGTACTGGCCAAGGCGCTGGGCTTCCTGCTGACCGTCGGCAGCGACGTCCAGGTGACCGCGCTGTCCGGCGACCGGTATTTCGGCTTCCTGATCAACCTGCTCGTCGTTTTCGGCGTCAGCTTCGAGTTTCCGCTGCTCATCGTCATGCTCAACGCCATCGGCGTCCTGCCCTACGCGCGGCTCAAGGCGTGGCGGCGCGGCCTGATCTTTGCGATGTTCGCGTTCGCGGCGATCTTCACCCCCGGGTCCGACCCGTTTTCGATGACCGCGCTCGGGTTGGCGCTGTCGGTCCTCTTGGAGTTCGCCATCCAGATCTCCCGTCTGCACGACAGACGGAAGGCCAAGCGTGAAGCCCAGGCCGTGATTCCCGACGACGAAGCATCGGTCATCGAACCACCCACCGCGATACCGGAGCCGTCGTTCACCGCCCGGCAACACGACGATGTCACCTGATCCGTCGCCGCCTCATAACGTCGCCGAGCTCGTGGAGCTCACCCGGTTCACCACCGAGCTGCCCTTCGCGCTCGACGGCTTTCAGCAGCGGGCGTGCGCGGCGCTCGAACGAGGGCACGGCGTACTGGTCTGCGCGCCGACCGGCGCCGGCAAGACCGTGGTTGGCGAATTCGCCGTGCACCTGGCGCTGGCCTCCGGCGGCAAGTGTTTCTACACCACGCCGCTGAAAGCGCTGAGCAACCAGAAGCACACCGACCTCACGGCGCGCTACGGCCGCGACCGCATCGGCCTGCTCACCGGCGACATGTCCGTCAACGCCGATGCGCCCGTGGTGGTCATGACCACCGAAGTGCTGCGCAACATGCTTTACGCGGATTCGCCTGCGCTGCATGGTCTTTCGTATGTCGTGATGGACGAGGTGCATTTTCTCGCCGACCGGATGCGGGGTCCGGTGTGGGAGGAGGTGATCCTGCACCTGCCCGACGAGGTTCGGGTGGTCAGCCTCTCGGCGACAGTGAGCAACGCCGAGGAATTCGGCGGCTGGATTCAGACTGTGCGCGGCGACACGACGGTCGTGGTCGACGAGCATCGGCCGGTGCCGCTGTGGCAACACGTGTTGGTGGGCAAGCGTCTGTTGGACCTGTTCGATTACGACAACCAGCAACCGGCCGCGGATCGTCAACCGCGCGTCAATCCCGAACTGCTGCGCCACATTGCGCACCGCCGCGAGGCGGACCGCATGACCGACTGGCAACCGCGGCGCCGAGGCTCGGGGCGGCCGTCGCGTCCCCGCTTCTACCGGACACCGGGGCGTCCCGACGTGATCGCCACCCTGGATGCCGAAGGCCTGCTGCCCGCGATCACTTTCGTGTTCTCCCGGGCCGGCTGCGACGCCGCCGTGCAGCAATGCCTGCGCTCATCCCTGCAGCTGACCACCCAGGAGGAGCGCGCCCAGATCGCCGAGGTGATCGAGCACCGGTGCGGCGACCTCGCCGACGCCGACCTGAGCGTGCTCGGCTACTACGAGTGGCGCGAGGGGCTGCTGCGTGGTCTGGCGGCCCACCATGCCGGCATGCTGCCCGTCTTCCGCCACACGGTCGAAGAGCTGTTCACCGCCGGACTGGTCAGGACGGTGTTCGCCACCGAGACCTTGGCTCTCGGGATTAACATGCCCGCACGCACCGTGGTGCTCGAGCGGCTGGTGAAGTTCAACGGCGAGCAGCACATGGCGCTGACGCCGGGGGAGTACACGCAGCTCACCGGGCGCGCCGGGCGGCGCGGCATCGACGTCGAGGGCCACGCGGTGGTGCTGTGGAATCCCACCGACGAAACCACCGAGCCGTCCGCGGTGGCCGGGCTGGCCTCCACCCGCACCTTCCCGCTGCGCAGCTCGTTCGCCCCGTCGTACAACATGACGATCAACCTGGTTCAGCAGATGGGCCCCGAGCAGGCACATCGGTTGTTGGAGCAGTCATTTGCGCAGTATCAGGCCGACCGTTCGGTCGTCGGGCTGGTTCGCGGCATCGAGCGGGGCACCGCGTTGCTCGACGAGATCGCCGCCGAGATCGGCGGACCCAAGGCCCCGATCCTCGAATACGCCCGGATGCGTGCACGCATCACCGAGATGGAGCGCGCGCAGTCCCGCGCGTCGCGGCTACAACGACGCCAAGCCGCCAGCGACGCGCTGGCCGCACTGCGCCGCGGCGACATCATCAACATCACCCACGGCCGTCGCGGCGGGCTGGCCGTCGTCCTGGAATCCGCCCGCGACAGCTCCGATCCGCGACCGCTGGTGCTAACGGAAAACCGGTGGGCGGGCAGGATTTCGTCGGCCGACTATTCGGGGGCGTCCGCACGCGTCGGTTCGATGGCACTGCCCAAGCGGGTCGAACACCGTCAGCCACGGGTCCGGCGCGACCTGGCGTCGGCGCTGCGATCCGCTGCCGCCGGGCTGACCGTCCCGGCCCGGCATCGCGGCGGCCGGGGGGACGGCGACGGCGCCTTCCACGACCCGGAGCTGGCGTCGTTGCGCGAACAGCTGCGCCGACACTCGTCGCACGGCACGCCCGGCCTGGAAGAGCAGGTCCGGCAGGCCGAGCGCTACCTGCGAATCGAACGCGACAACGCGCAGTTAGAGAAAAAGGTTGCGGCCGCGACCAATTCGTTGGCGCGGACGTTCGACCGGATCGTCGGGTTGCTCACCGAGCGCGGCTTCATCGAAGGACGCGACGGTGATCATCGCGTCACCGACGACGGCCGGTTGCTGGCCCGCATCTACAGCGAAAGCGATCTCCTGGTCGCCGAATGCCTGCGCACCGGCGCGTGGTCGGGGCTGAAGCCTGCCGAGCTGGCGGCGGTGGTCTCGGCGGTGCTGTACGAAACCCGGGGTAGCGAAGGGCCGGGCGCGGCCTTCGCGGCAGACGCGCCCACCCAGCAAGTGCGGCAGGCGCTGCAGCAGACGTCGCGGCTGTCGATGGCGTTGCGCGCCAACGAGCAAACGCACCGGATCGCACCGAGCCGCGAACCCGACGACGGCTTCGTCAACGTCATCTACCGCTGGGCCCGGACCGGAGATCTGGCCTCGGCGCTGGCGGCCGCCGACCCGGCCGGCACCGGATCACCCCTGCTCGCGGGGGATTTCGTGCGCTGGTGCCGTCAGGTTCTCGACTTGCTGGACCAGGTCCGCAACGCCGCTCCGGACCCCGAATTACGGGCCACCGCCAAGCGCGCTATCAATGACATTCGGCGCGGCGTCGTCGCAGTTGACGCCGGGTAGGCTTGGCCGGAGCTACCGTAAGCGCCGATAGCATGCCAAGACACAGAGGCTGAGGGAGAGAGATGAGCGGACCGCAGGGATCGGACCAGCAGTGGCAGCCGCCTGGCCAGGGTCAAGGTAGCGACCACTCGTCAGACCCGACCCAGGTGGGACCGACCTGGCAGGATCAGTCGAATCAGGAGACGTCGTGGCAGGCCCCCGCATACACGCCGCCCGCCGAATACCCGCGGTACCAACAGCCGACTGAGCAGTCCTACCCGCAGCAGTACCCCCCGCAGCAGCCGGGCTACGCGCAGTACGGGCAGCCCGGCCAATACGGCCAGCCCGGTCAGTACGCCCAGCCAGGGCAGTATGGCCAGCCGGGCCAGTACCCGCAGCCCGGCCAATACCCACAGCCTGGCCAGTACGGCCAGCCGGGCCAGTACCCGCAGTACCCCGGTTACGAGCAGCCGGGCAAGAAGCGGCCGGTCGGGCTTATCGCCGGCGTGGGGGGCGCAATCGCGTTTCTGCTCATCGCGGTCGTGCTGGTGCTGGGGTTCTGGCAGCCCGGGTTCTTCGTCACCACCAAGCTGGACGTCAGCAAGGCGCAGGCCGGGGTCCAGCAGGTCCTCAGCGACGAAACCAACGGCTACGGCGCGAAGAACGTCCAGAACGTCAAGTGCAACCATGGCCAGAACCCGACGGTCAAGAAGGGCGCCACATTCGACTGCGACGTCAGCATCGACGGCGCGCCCAAGCATGTCACCGTGACGTTCCAGGACAACAAGGGCACCTACGAGGTCGGCCGGCCGCAATAGTCGGCGGTCTCGTCAGTTGGGCAGCCCGTCCAGCGCTTTCTGCAAACGGCTGATCGACGAGCCGACACCCAGTTCGGTCGCCAGTTCGGCGGTGCGTTGCGGATCGGCGGCGACCAGCGGCAGTTCGTCGCTGGCCGTGGAGAAGGTCACCGGAGCGTCTGCGGCCACCCGCACCACTTTGCCGGCCGCCTCGATGTAATCCAGCGCGGCCAGCAACTTCTTGCGCACGCCCTTGGCCATCTTCGCCTTCGGGTCGTGCGCGGCGGCCAGGATCTGCTCCAGCGAGCCGTGCTGGGCCAGCAGCGTCGCCGCGGTCTTCTCACCCACTCCCGGGACGCCGGGCAATCCGTCGGACGGATCGCCACGCAGCAGTGCGAGTTCGGCGTAGCCGGGGCCGGCCCTGTCCACCGGCACGCCATAGTGTTCGGCCACCTCGTCGGGCCCGAACAACGTGGCCTTGCTCAGTCCGCGGCCGAGATACAGCACCCGAACCGGGACGGGATCGTCGGACACCACCTGCAGCAGGTCGCGGTCACCGCTGACCACCACCACCGGATCCTTGCGTTCCCGGGCCGCCAGGGTGCCCAGCACGTCGTCGGCCTCAAACCCCTCCGCACCCGCCGTCGGAATCCCGAATGCGTCAAGGAGTTCGGCGATCATGTCGATCTGGGGCGTCAGGTCGTCCGGCACTTCCTCGATGTCCGGCTCGTCCTGCGGCTCCACTTCGGCCACGCGGTGGGCCTTGTAGGACGGGACGAGGTCCACGCGGAACTGAGGCCGCCAATCGAGGTCCAGGCAGACGGCCAGCCGGCTTGGTCGCTGCTGGGTGATCACCACGGCCATGGAGTCGATGAATCCGCGAACGGCGTTCACGGGCCGGCCGTCGGGAGCGGTTATCGAGGACGGCACCCCGAAATACGAGCGGAACCACATGCTGGCGCCGTCGAGCAGCACCAGTGGTGATCGCAAGCGCGGCGAAGCCGCGCGCTGCGGGTCACCACTCATCGAGCCGAGCGGCGAGCGGGGTGCTGGCATGCCGGCTATGGTCTCACGCCGCCGCGAGGCGATGCGCAACTGAGCATTAGCCTGGCTGCCATGGAGTCTCACCGCTTCGACGCAGCAGTGTACGAACGCCGGCTGGCGACGGCCGCCGCCGCGGCTGCCAACGAGGGTCTGGCCGGGCTGGTCATCACGCCGGGCTATGACCTGCGCTACCTCGTCGGGTCGCGCGCACAGACATTGGAGCGGTTCACCGCGCTGGTGTTGCCCGCGTCGGGCGATCCGACGATGGTGGTGCCGCGCCTCGAGCTGGCCTCGCTCAAAGGGTCTGCCATCGCCGAACTCGGCCTGGCGGTGCGGGATTGGGTCGACGGCGAGGATCCATACGATCTGGTGGGCTCCGCGTTGGGCGGCGCCCCCGCCGCGACCGCCGTCACCGATGCCATGCCGGCATTGCATTTGCTGCCGCTGGCCGGTGTGCTGGGTGTGTTGCCGGTCCTGGCCACCGACGTGTTACGCACGCTGCGGATGGTCAAGGAGGAATGCGAGGTCGACGCGCTGCGCAAAGCCGGCGCGGCCATCGATCGGGTGCACGCCCGCGTTCCGGAGTTCCTGGTCCCCGGCCGCACCGAGGCCGACGTCGCCGCCGACATCGCGGATGCCATTGTGGCCGAAGGGCATTCGGAAGTGGCGTTCATCATCGTCGGGTCCGGCCCGCATGGCGCCGACCCGCACCACGGATATTCGGATCGCGAACTGCAGGTTGGAGACATAGTCGTCGTCGACATCGGCGGGTCCTATGAACCCGGCTACAATTCCGACTCGACGCGCACCTACAGCATCGGTGAGCCGAATCCCGAAGTAGCTCAACAATATTCGGTGCTACAACGCGCCCAGCGCGCGGCGTATGACGCGGTACGCCCCGGGGTGACGGCCGAACAGGTCGACGCTGCCGCCCGCGACGTGCTGGCCGCCGAAGGACTTGCTGAGTACTTTGTGCACCGCACTGGGCACGGTATCGGGCTGTCGGTGCACGAAGAGCCCTACATCGTCGCCGGAAACGATCTGCCCCTGACCGAGGGCATGGCCTTTTCGATCGAGCCGGGCATCTATTTTCCGGGCCGTTGGGGCGCTCGCATTGAGGACATCGTCGTCGTCACCCCTGATGGCGCCTTGGCGGTCAACAATCGGCCGCACGAACTGATCGTGGTGCCGGTGCCTTAACCGACGCGTCCCTTCGTCCGCGTAGGTTGGGGGTGGTGTCAATCCTGGACCTCCCGCTGCTGCCGCTTCGCATTGCACGCCACTTTGTTGACGCGATATTGCACTCCACCGCACCGGCACCGGCGTCAGCACCGGCATCGGCACCGGCACCGCCGGGTGAGCTCATCGTGGTCGACGGCATGCCCGAAGGGGTGCCGCCGGCCGCGCGGCGCCCCGAGCCCCGCCTTCCCGCGCCTGCGGGATGGCCGTTCGGCGAACAGTTCCCGCGCACGTGCGGCGCCGGCCGAGTGGCCGACGGTGCTTTGTTTTGGACCGACTTCCTCTACGACGACCATGGCGCGACGGGCATCCCGATCGGCGACCTGAAGATTCAGGCGCCGCCGCGCGGAACCTACGTCTATCCCGACGGGCCGGCGGCCGGCAACGGCGCCGACATCTTCCGCGTCGCCATGGGGCTCACCGAGACCCACACCTGGTGGCGGATCGACTGGAACACTTTGCTTGACGCGTCGGTGCCCATCGCGCTGTTCACCTTCGATACCGACCCGGCCCGAACGGCGGACGAGCAGTGGCCCGCTGGAGCCGGCGTGCGCTCGAAGGGCATCGACATGGCCCTGCTGGTGTCGGGAAGTGGCGCCGCGCTGATCGACCTGACGACCGAGGTCAGGACGCCGGTCGAGCACAGCGTCGACATGCAGTCGCGGTCGTTCGTGGCGCAGGTCCCGCGGTCGCTGGCCGAACCCACGAGCAGCTGGACGGTCCGCCTGGCCGCCGGGTTGGCCAACGCGGCCGGGGACAGGTTCGCCGACGTGCCCGCCCTGCACGGTGCGCTGCCCGGCCAAGCCAACGTCTACAACGTGGCGTTCCGCACCAACGAGCAGGAGTCGCCCCACCTGAATTTCTGGTCGGATGCCGCTCAGGCCGCCGCCCTGACACATGGCGACGTCTCCGAGTTCGCGCTGACTGTGCCGTGGGCTCAGCTGGCGGCCCGCGAAACCGCTCCCGAGCCGCTGATCACCGGTCCGTCCACCCGCTGGTACGTGTCGTCGATCGAACTCGGCCAGGGTCTGGAACAAGGTTGGGCCGCCAACGACATCTTGAGCACGAAGCCGCAATTCCTCGGCCGGGTGCAGCCGTATTCGATCTGTTTACCGTCGAGCTATGCACCGGGTCGCACGTTGCCGCTGACCCTGCTGCTGCACTCCCTGTCACTCGGGCAGAGCCAGTTCGCCGCGATCGATCCGCGACTGTTACATGAGGTGTGCGAGGGCCGCGACTCGGTGGTGGTCACGCCGTTGGCCCGGGGGCCGTCCACCTGGTACTTCGACAGCGGCGAACTCGACGTCTGGGAAGTATGGGCGCGGGTTGCCGAACAACTGGGCACCGATCCGAATCGCACTGTGATTTCGGGCTATTCGATGGGCGGGTATGCGACGTACAAGCTGGGATTGAGTTATCCGCAGGTGTTCTCGCAAGCGGTGGTGCTGGCGGGGCCACCGACGTGCGGCGTGCGGCTGCTGCCCCACGTCGACATTCCCGCCGACCTCGACCTGAACTCGCACTGTGCCCGCGAGGGTGACACCTGGAAGCTGCTGGTGAACGCCCGATGGCTGCCGTACGTCATCGCCCATGGGCTACTCGATGAGCTGGTGCCGTTCGCTTCGGCCGCCGAGCAGGTGCTGGAGCTCGACCGGTTGGGTTACCGCCACCGGTTCAGTGTCTACCCTCTCGAGGATCACATCGCCTGGGTGTTTCAGGACAAGTTCGAGGATCCGATTTCGCACATGGGAACCGCTCTGCGCCAAGCGGATCCGGGGCACATCACGTTCGCCTGGTATCCACAGCTGGTGCGCGCCGATCTGGGCATCGGGCCGCACCAGGTGTGGTGGTTGTCGGAGCTGGCCGCGGCCCCCGAGGTGACCGCGCGGCGCGGGGCCGTGGCCGAAGTCGACGCGCGCTCGTACGCGCGGCCAGACCCCACCCATACCGTCCGACACCATCGCGGCCTCATCCCACACTTCGAGCCGACGCCCGGGCTGTACAGCGAGCTGGATTGGCAAGTGGGACGGCCCGTTGGCCCGCTGCCGTATCTGACGTTGCGCCTCAACGGCGTTGCCAGCCTGAGGGTCGATATCGAGCGTGCCGGGTTGGCCGCGTTGCCGAAGTCGACCATTACGGTAGCCACCGATGTCGCCGCCCAGATCACGCTCGGGGGCTTGCCCACCACGGTCGACGTGCAGCTCGACGGGGAACCGGCGGGGGCAACCGTCTCGGTATCGCCCGGGAGGCACCGCATCACGGTGACCGCAGGCGGGGCTGTTGATGGATGAGTTGTCGCGCTAGGTGATCGGGGCTAGCTTGGCGGAGCGATCGCTGGGTGAATAGCGGTGACGGGCGGCCTGGGCGAAAATTCCGCCCGTGGCTCCCTTGGCTGTCGATCCGGAGGCGTTGTACGCCGCGGGTAGCGCGGTGGCGGCCGCCGGGGGTGGTCTGGCCGCGAATCTGACGGTCTTAGCCGCAGGCTTTTCGGCTCACACGGGCGTGGACCGCGCCGGCGAGGTGTTCGGCGTGGGATATCAAGACGCCGCCAAGTCGCTGCTGAAGGCGGCGGCTGCCGCCGGCAACGCGTGCCTTAAATGCGGGGCTCTCATCCAGCAGGGCGCCTCGAATTATTCGAAGGCCGAAGTGGCTTCGACGCTTGGTGGCGCTGGCGGCGTCTTGGAGGCACCGTCGCCGCCGACTGACGTCGCGGCGCCCGGGCCTCCTGGAACGATGGGGCCCGGCGAGCCGCCACCGCTGCTGTGGTCGATCGTGGAATCGCTGGTGCTCGAGTCATGGCCCGACGGCGATGTGGCGGGTCTGCGCGCGGCGGCGTCTCGTTGGCGCGACTTCGCCGCGGCCGCCAAAGGGGTCAAGAGAACTCTCAACGCATCGAAGACGCTGCTGGACACTCAACATTTGCCCGAAAGCGACAAGATCGATACCGCTCTGAATGAAATAGGCTCTGCCGCAGCGACTCTCGGTGAGAACTGCGATGAGCTGGCCAAGAAAATCGACACCTTTGCCAACAAGGTCGGCCACGCCCAACACGCGATCCGGGATCTGTTGCACCGACTCGGATCCCTCGGCGACCTCGGTCACGACATCATGCTCATCATCGACGGCGACGCGTGGGACGAGATCAAGAAGATCGCCAAGGACATCAACGACGTACTGGGGCATCTCGGACAGGAGGCCCGGGCCTGCGAGCAGGAGATCAGGCTGCTCATGCAAGCGGCCGATCGCGAGATCGTGACATGCGAGAAGTACGCGCGCCGAGGGCTCATTCAATTTTTGGGAGACGACGTCGGTAATCCGGTGGCGACCGCATTCGACACTTGGATAAATGTCCATGAGGGTGTTGTGAAGGGTGCGGTCGACATGGGATTAGGCCTGGCCGACCTGAGTCCGCATTGGTTCTTCGTCGATCCCCAAGGTGCGGCCGCCACTTGGACCGGCTTGGGGAAGAGCGCGTGGAAGGGGAGCCTGTTCAATGCTCCCCTTCATCCTCAGGAATTCGCGGACGCGAAGCTGCAAGAGTTGAAAGGCCTTGTGCATGCCGAGGATTGGAGCGGAGCTCGGCCGGGATTGGGCGCGGGCGAGAATCTGTTCGACGTTGCCACGCTGTTGCTACCCGGGGCCGGTGAAGCAGGCGCGGCCGCGGACGGTGCTGGGGCGGCCGCACGCGGCGCTGAGGCGGAAGCAGAGGCCGCTGGCGCTGCCGGCCGTACCGGCGGGATCGCCGGTGCCCGGGATGCGCTGACCGGCATCTCCAAGGCGAGCGCCGAACTGCCGAAAACCCTCGAAGGCGTCACGAAGGATTTGCCCGAGATCAAACCACCTACGAGCGGCGCTTCTGCGGCATTGCCACCCGGCAAGCCGATCGAGCCGCCGATCGAGTCGGCGCCTCGCCCCGCCGATGGAGCACCTGGTACGCCACAGGGGTCGGGGCCACCGGCGGCCGAGGTCCCGAGGCCTGTCGCCGTGGACGGGCCGCCCGACCCAGCAACTGCGCCGCCATCGAGACCGGCGGTCGATAGCGGTCCGCATGATCCGATTTCGGTGCCGGCGGAGGTTCCGCGTGAACCCGCTTCGGTGCCGGCTGGTGGTCCGCATGAACCCGCGGGTGGCCCGCATGAGGGGCCGCGTGAACCGGCGTCGGTGCCCGGCGAGGGGCCGCATGAACCGGCGTCGGCTCCGCGTCAGCCGCTGAGTGAACCTGTGGGCGGTCCACACGAGCCGGGGCCTGCAAGTGAACCCCCTGAGCCAGGCCCGATTCCGAAGGACCGTCCATATGAACCGGCCGCAATGCCCGCCGCCGGTGCACCTCCCGCGCCCTCAGATGCCGCGGCAGGAGAAAGAGCGCCGTCCGCGATTGCACATTCCGCTGAATTTGCGCCTGGGCATGTGACGACGCCGCACGGCGGACCACCCGTCCGGCCAGCACCCGTCGCTCCACACCCGTCCCCAACTGCGCCCTCGGCCAAATCGGCGTCTCACTCGCTACCGCCTGGCGGCCGCCCGGTCGGTATACCAGCCCCCGGCCGTAACCCGCACTTTCCTGGCGATGGTGGCCCTCCAAACGGTGGGCCGAAACCACCGCTTAATAAGTCCTCAAAGCTGGGGGATGGCGATCCACCGGCCGATCAACATCCCGTCGCCAATGGCGACTATCCATCAACCCCTCCCGGCCATCTCGACTCGGATGATCTAGGGGCGCTTGCCGACTACACTGGACCGGGCTATCTAGACTTAAATAATGCGTTGAGGGGCGGTGAAATGGACGCGTCCCAACAAGTTCGTATAGAGGCTGTCAAAACTGCGTTGGCCAAGCTGCCGCCCTATGAGGGCCCAGTAATCCGTGGGACAAATCTTCCGCCCGAGGTGCTTGCTCGCTATCGCCCTGGTGAAGTTATTACAGAGGATGCCTTCTTGAGTACCACGACGAACGCTGGAGTGGCACGATCGCCCACATTCGCTGGGAACGTCGAGTTCAGGATTTTATCCAAATCCGGACGCGATATTTCACCTTTTTCGCTATTTCCTGGAGAGCGGGAAGTTTTGTTTCCACCAGGCACTAAATTTTACGTCTCAAGTAAAAGAATAGATCCTTTGACAGGCAGAACAATAATCCGCATGATTGAACGCTGAGCTGATTAGCCAAGGCCGCCGAGAGAACGGAATCCTAGAATGAGTGAAAGAATTGCGGGCAAGACGTTTTCAACGCCCGAAGAAGCCGGCATCACTCCACCCACGCAAGAAGAGTTGGCGCGCGCGGAAAAAATCTTCGATGAGTTCGAGCAAAAGATAGATGCCATTGCTCCAGAAGATCGGGTTACAAACGTTTCACCGAAATTCTGGGATGATACTTCAGGAACCGAGTACGAACACCGCAGCCAAAGCCAAGATTAGCTAGCGGCTGGTAGTAATCCGAGCTAGGAGAACCGTGGCGAGTAGGGAAATTGCCGGAAAGATTTTCTTGACGCCGGAAGAGGCCGGCGTAACTGCACCGACTGAACAAGAGTTGGCGGTCGCACGGAGGATGCTTGATGAGTTCCAGGCAAAAGTAGACGCCGTGGCTCCTGAAGATCGACCGACGGAGATTTCGCCAAAGTTCTGGGACGACATTTCGGGTACCGAGTATGACCCACGACGGAAGAACAGCTAAAGGCCCGAAGTTTAGAGCCAGAGTTTGGTCGTCGTCGAGCCGACCGGTTGCTACTCGCCGCGGTCCAGAAGGTCCGAAGACCCCAGTACCCGCTCGATCTGAACCTCGATGACGACGCGCCGTGGATTGGGTCGTGGCGTGCGGTAGCGCTGGGCATATCGCAGCTCGGCGTCGCGCACCGCGTCGACGTCGTTGTTGACCTTGGACCGGCCCTCCAGCGACAGCCATCGCGCGCCGTCGACCTGGCTGAGCACGGCCAGCCCGCCACGATCGGCGTTGACCGCCTTCTGCGAACCCCCGGTGGTGATCACCCGCGCAATGTGAGTCTTGGGGTCGAAGGTGAAACCGACCGCCACCACGTGCGGCGAATTGTCGGCTCGCAGCGTGGTCAGCATGGCCAAATGCCGTTCCGACAGGAACGCCAACGCGTCGTCGGTGAGCCGGGTAGTGGTATTCGCCATCACCGCCAACGCTAGCGCAGGTGATAATCGCAGCCGTGGACGACACGGGCGCAGGACCAGTACTAATCCTGGGCGGCCGCAGCGAGATCGGGATCGAGCTGGCGCGACTCCTGGCGCCGGGCGCGACGGTCGTGCTGGCCGCCCGTCAGGCCGACCGGCTCACTGACCAGGTCGACGCGCTCAAAGCCGCCGGCGCTGCGGCGATCGATACGCGAGAATTCGACGCCGATAACCTCGCCTCGCACGGTCCGCTGATCGCCTCGATCGTCGCCGATCACGGGCCCATCGGCACCGCGGTGCTGGCGTTCGGAATCCTGGGCGATCAGGCCCGCGCCGAAACCGATGCCGCGCACGCGGTCGCCGTCGTGCACACCGACTACCTGGCCCAGGTCAGCTTGCTCACCCACCTCGCCAGCGCCATGCGCAAAGCCGGCAAGGGCCGATTGGTGGTGTTCTCCTCGATCGCGGGGGCACGCGTGCGCCGCGCCAACTACGTCTACGGCTCGGCCAAGGCCGGCCTCGACGGCTTCGCCAGCGGCCTGGCCGATGCGCTGCACGGCACCGGGGTTCGGCTGCTGATCGCCCGGCCGGGATTCGTCATCGGCCGCATGACTGAGGGCATGACGCCCGCGCCGCTGCCGAGCACGCCCGCGCAGGTGGCCGCCGCGACCGCGCGTGCGCTGGCGAAAGGCCGTCGCACCGTGTGGATTCCGCGGGTGTTGGGCCCGGCGGCGGCGGTGATGCGACTGCTGCCGCAGTTCGTCTGGCGCAGGTTGCCACGATGATCCGCGCCGCTAGCGTTGCAGAGCGAAGCGACGGGGAGCATCGCCCATGATCATCGTGGTCGGCATCGGCGCCGACGGCATGGCCGGACTAGGCGAGCCCTCGCGCGCCGAACTTCGAAGCGCCACAATTATTTACGGCTCACAACGGCAACTCGACCTGCTTGACGGCACGGTGTCCGCGCCCCGGCGGCAGTGGCCGTCACCGATGTTGCCCGCGTTGGAAGCGCTGCTCGATGAGAACAGGGGCGTCGTGCACGTGGTGGCCAGCGGCGATCCGCTGCTGCACGGCATCGGGGGCACCCTGATTCGCCTGCACGGCCGTGACAACGTCAGGGTGTTACCGCACGTGTCGTCGGTGACGCTGGCGTGCGCGCGGATGGGCTGGAACGTTCACGACACCGAGGTGATCAGTCTGGTCACCGCGCAGCCGCGCACCGCGGTCCGCCGCGGCGGCCAAGCGATCGTGCTGTCGCAAAGCAAATCGACCCCGCACGAGCTCGCCGCCCTTCTCACTGCCCACGGTCGCGGTGATTCGGAGTTCACCGTTCTCGAACGACTCGGCGCCCCAAACGAGCACCACCGCGAGGGCATCGCACGCGACTGGGCTGAGGACCGAGACCTTGACGACCTCAACGTGATTGCCGTGCGCTACCTGCCCGACGAACGCGTGTCACCCCTGCCCGACGACGCGTTCGCCCACGACGGGCAGATCACCAAGCAGGGCATCCGCACGGTGACGCTGGCGGCCCTGGCGCCACGGCCGGGGGAGCGGTTGTGGGACGTCGGCGCCGGCGCGGGCAGCATTAGTGTCGAGTGGTGCCTGAGTGGGCCGGGTTGCAGCGCAGTGGTATTCGAACGCGATGAAGGACGCCGGGGCAACATCGACGTCAACGCCGCAGCGTTCGGCGTCGGCATCGATGTGCGTGGCGACGCCCCCGAGGCGTTCGAGGGTGCCGAGCCGCCGTCGGCGATCTTCATCGGCGGCGGACTGACCCAGCCCGGCCTGCTCGACGCCTGCTGGGACAACCTGCCATCCGGCGGGCGGCTCGTCGTCAATGTGGTCACCACCGAGTCGGAAGCCGTTCTGATGCAGGCACATCAAAGCCTGGGTGGCCAGCTGCGACGTTTCCAGCACTACCACGGCGAACCGTTGGGCGCGTTCACCGGCTGGCGCCCGCAGTATCCGGTTACCCAGTGGACGGTGACCAAGTGACGGTGTATTTCATCGGGGCCGGCCCCGGCGCTGCCGACCTCATCACCGTGCGCGGCCAGCGACTCCTGCAAACGTGCCGGGTTTGCCTGTATGCCGGATCGATCATGCCCGACGACCTGCTTGCGTTGTGCCCGCCGGACGCGAAAGTCGTTGACACCGGCCCGCTGACGCTGGAACAGATCGTCGCCGAGATCAGCGAGGCGCACGCCGCCGGCCTGGACGTGGCGCGGCTGCATTCCGGTGATCCGTCGCTCTTCAGCGCGCTGGCCGAGCAGTGTCGACGGCTCGACGCCTTGGACATCGACTACGAAATCGTGCCCGGGGTACCGGCATTCGCGGCCGCGGCGGCCGCGCTGAAGCGCGAGCTCACCGTTCCCGGGGTGGCGCAGACGGTGACCCTGACCCGTGTGGCAACCCTGTCGACGGCCATGCCGCCCGGTGAAGACCTGACGACGCTGGCCCAATCCGGCGCGACCCTGGTCTTGCACCTGGCCGCCGCCCAGATCGACGCCGTCGTCCCGCAACTTCTCGAAGGCGGCTACCATCCCGAAACGCCGGCAGCCGTAGTGGCTTTCGCGAGCTGGGCGCAGGAACGGGTGCTGCGCGGCACACTCGCCGACATCGCCGGACAGATGCATCGGGCCAACATCACCAAAACCGCCGTCATCGTGGTCGGCGACGCGTTGACTGCCGGGGGATTTACCGACAGCTACCTGTACTCGCGCGGACGCGCCCGGGGGAGCAGGCATTAATGCGCGTCCTGCTGCTCGGGGGCACCGGCGAGGCGCGCGCCCTGGCGAAAGCTTTGCACCCGCGCATCGACATCATCAGCTCCCTGGCCGGCCGCGTTCCGGATCCGGCCCTGCCGGTCGGCCCCGTGCGCATCGGCGGCTTCGGCGGTGTCGACGGGTTACGACGCTGGCTGGACGACGAACGCATCGGCGCCGTCGTAGACGCCACCCACCCGTTCGCGGCGACCATGACGGCGCATGCCGCCGCCGCGTGCGGCGAACTGCGGATCCCGCATCTGATCCTGGCCCGCCCGGCCTGGGAACCTGGCACCGCCATCGTCGTCGAGTCGGACATTGCTGCCGCGCAAACCGTTGCTCGGCAAGGGTATTCGCGAGTATTTCTCACCACTGGGCGCTCGGGCGTGCGGGCCTTCGCCGACAGCGACGCATGGTTTCTCATCCGAGCGGTGACCGACCCGGACACGTCCGCACTGCCCCGTCATCACCGGGTAGTGCTGTCCCGCGGACCGTATCGCTACGACGACGAGTTGGCGCTGTTGCGCGCCCACCGCATCGATGCACTGGTCACCAAGAACAGCGGCGGGGACATGACCCGAGCGAAGCTGGATGCCGCTGCGGCGCTGGATGTTCCGGTGGTGATGGTGGCGCGGCCGCCGTTACCCGGGGGGGTGTTGATCGCCGGCACCGTGCACGAGGCCGCCGAATGGGTGGGCGCGCTAGCCGGTTAGGTGGCTGCGCTCACCGTCGGCCAGCAGCGCATCGCGGGCGCGCGCAACGCGGGAGCGGATGGTGCCCACCGGGCAGCCGCAGACTGCGGCCGCGTCGGCGTAGGGCAAGCCGAGCAGCTGGGTGAGCAAAAGCGCTTCGCGCTGTTCGGCGTTGAGGGCGGCGATCATCGCCGTCACCTCGACCAGGTCCTCGAATCCACGCGCGTGATGGTCCCCGCGCGCCACGTGTTCAGGATCGGCGCCCAGGGCGGCGCGGGGCCGCGACTGGAGGTGCCGTATGTGATCGGCCACCACGCGGCGTGCGATCGAGAGCAGCCAGGTCCGCGCACTGGAGCGCCCCGAGAATCGTTCGATGGCGCCAATGGCGCGCAGGAAAGTCTCTTGAGTCAGATCGTCGGCATTGCCCGTATCCGACAGGTAGGCGACGAACCGCCACACGTCTTGCTGGGTGGCTTTGATGAACGACTCGAGCGCTCGTGAGTTTCCGCGCGCGGCTGACAACGCGAGTTCGGTTACGGCCTCGTCGTCACTCGGCGCGGTCATGCCCAACCACCTTCGTTGTGCGGGTTTTCCGATTCTACGACGACCCGTCGTAGAGGATGCCGTGGGGTCGACGGCCGCGTGATTGATGGGCCTCAGATGGCCGCGTCGGCGACCACCGGCTGAGTCCGCCGCCCATGCCGGGACCTCGGCGTCGTCGGAAGCATCGGAGCCGTGCCGTCGGTGCGAGCCCACTCGTTCCCGCGCCACCAGCAATGCGAACGCCAGGCCCAACAGCAGGGGCATGTGGCTGGCGATTCGGGTGGCGGTGACCTCGCCGTTGAAGGCGTCGACGATCACATAACTCAGCAGCGCAAGGGAATAGACACCGGTGATTGCCGCCACCCCCGACGCGGAGGCCGGCCAGACGCCCGCGGCGACCATGGCCAGACCCAATGCCAGCAACCATGCCGTCGACTCGTGCATCAGGTGTTCGCCGGACATCGCGCCGTGCATGTGACCGGACACCATGCCGAAGTCGATGCCGCTGATCTGGGCGGCGGCAATCGCCACCTGGAAGAGGCCGACGGCGATCAGGCCCCACCGCCGGTAGTGCGTTCGTAGCCATCGCATCCGGGTCTGGTGTCCGGTCGGTTGCTCGCCGATGCTAGCCATGATTTTGTCGACCAGGTCAGGCCCGTCGCCGGGGGTCACCGAGGCCAGTCGGCGCGTCTGCACCGCCGCACCGATCAGCCAGGAGCGGCAGCCGCGGCAGGATTCGAGATGGGCATCGATTTGCTGCGCGAGCACCTGGGGACGCTCGCCGTCCAATCGAGCCGACAGCGCTTCGCGCGCGATCTCACACCGCATCCCTGCATCGTTGCGCATGGCACGGCGGCGCGCAAAGACTCGGGAGATTTAGCGTCAGAACGAAATCGCGGGGAACTAAACGGTGCCGACAACCGACCTCTGCTCGTAAGCATCGCCAGCCCACCCGCATGATTCACCGAAGAGGTATTCGTGTCTTTGCCTGAAGGCCCCCGACGATGACCGCCCCGATCTGGATCGCGTTCCCGCCCGAAGTGCACTCGACGTTGCTCAGCAGTGGTCCGGGACCTGGGGCGTTGCTTACCGCCGCGGCGACGTGGTCTTCAATGAGCGCCCAATACGCCGAGGCGGCCGAGGAGCTCAGCGCACTCCTGAGCGCCACGCAGGGTGGCGCGTGGGAAGGGCCGAGCGCTGAGCAGTACGTGGCGGCGCATGCCCCGTATCTGAGCTGGCTGCTGGAGAGCTCCACCAAAAGCACGACCGCCGCGGCGCTACATGAGACGGCGGCAGGCGCGTATACGGCGGCGCTGGCCGCGATGCCGACGATGCCCGAGCTCGTCGCCAATCACGCCGTGCATGCGGCGTTGGTTGCCACAAACTTCTTCGGGATCAACACCATCCCCATCGCCGTCAATGAGGCCGATTACGCCCGCATGTGGGTGCAGGCAGCCACGACGATGACCACCTACCAGGTCGTCAGCGAATCCGCCCTGGCGGCCGTTCCGGCGACGACGCCCGCGCCGCAGATAGTCACGCCGGGCGGCGAGGTCCAGGCGGCGGCAGCAGATACCGCTTCCGAGACTCCACCCACCACCTCATGGCAGGACGACCTAGCGAAGGCACTCTCGGACTTCACCCAAAACGTCCTCTGGCCACTCGGGAAGGAGATATACCCCGACGGCTGGCCCATTGACGCGGTTCCATTTGCCAATGGGGTGTCGTCTTTCTTCATGCAAATTCCCGGCATGAGTCCCGCGCTGGCCACAGCGTTGGGGTGGTTCATCTTTCACTCGTTGATGCTCGTCTGGCCCCTGGTGCAGGCGGCTCAGCTGGGAGTGATGGTTGCTCCGTTCATGATCGCGGCTGTTTCCGCTGCCGCTGCCGCAGGCGTGGCCGCGGCTGTCGCCGGTGCTGTGAGTGCCGCCGCCGTTGCGCCGGCGGTAAGCGTGCCGTTGGCGACGGCACCGCCGGCGCCGATGGCTACCACGCCGGCTCCGACGCCGACCATGCCCGCCGGTACCCCGGCACACGCGAGCAGCGCCACGGCTTCCAGCCCGGCGCCAAGTGTGGCCACCGCATCCGGTGGCGGACCGGTCGGCGGCGGTCCGGGCGTCGGCTTCGGTCCCGGCCTCACCGATGGCGTCGGCGCCGGCATGACCGACATGCAGTACGCGGTCGGCCTGGCGGGATTGTCGTCAAGCAGCAGTGCCAGCAGTCGCGCGCGAAGGAAGTCTCAGGAGCCCGGGCTCGACGACGCCGAAGCACCGGCCGCCGCCGCGGCCTCGACCGCTGCGCGGTTGCGCAGTCGTCGACGTCGCGGGGCAGAGGCCAAAGATCACGCCTACCGCTACGAGTACATGGACCTCGACCCCGCAGAATCCCTCCTGGCATCCGATGCGGGCGCGGGGCCGCTCGGATTCGCTGGTGCCGCAACCAAATCCGATGCCGCGCAAGCCACCGGCTTGGCGACGCTGACCCGCGACGGGTTGAGCGACGGACCCACCGTGCCGATGATGCCGAGCACCTGGGACCGCGACTAACCGGCGGTTTCAGGCCTGATAGCGCCGGGGCGTGAAGACGCGGTCGGTGGAATCGTGTGAGTACCACTGGGTTTGCGACGAGCCGACGATCAGCAGGCAGCGCATGTCGATCTCGGCGGCGTTGAGGTCGGCCAGCCTGACCACGCGGACGTCTTCGTCGGGGCGGGACACGCTGCGGCCGATCACCACGGGAGTGCCGGGTTCGCGGTGGGCCAGCAATATGTCACGCATCGCGCCGACTTGCCAGGTTCGCGTCTTGGAAGCCGGGTTGTAGATCGCCAGCACCAGGTCGACGGCAGCGGCGGCCTGCAGTCGGGCGGAGATCACTTCCCACGGCTTGAGGCGGTCGGACAGCGAGATCACCGCATAGTCGTGCCCCAGCGGGGCACCGACCCGACTGGCCACCGCCTGGGCGGCGGTCATTGCCGGGATGACGCGGACTTGCACCCCTGGCCATTCTTTGGCCTCTTCCAGCACCGCGGTCGCCATCGCGAACACGCCCGGGTCACCCGAGGAGACCACCGCCACGGTGCGGCCCTGTTCGGCCAGCGCGCAGGCCAGCCGGGCCCGTTCGGGCTCGTCGCGGTTGTCGCTGGGGTGGCGCTGCTGGCCGTCGCGGGCCGGCACGCGGTCCAGGTAGCCGCCGTAGCCGATCAGGTCGGTCGCCGCGGCAAGCTCCCGCCGGGTCTGTGGCGTCATCCAGTCCATGTCACCAGGGCCCAGCCCCACCACCGTGACGCTGCCGACGGCGGGCGTGTGCCGTCCACGCCGGCCGCCCGGCAATATCGCCAGCGAAAAGTACGGAACACCGGCCTCGTCGACGTCGGCGGCGGGCAGTATGCGTTGCGTGGCGGTGCTGGCCCGCTCCACGTAGAACGCGTCCTCAAGCTGTCCCGATGCCGAAAGCGCTTCGCGCACAGCGTGATACGAACGTCCAAGCTTGAGCACGACGGCCGCGTCGGCGTCGGCCAGCCGACGGGTCAGCTCGTCGGCCGGCAAGGTGCCCGGCAGCACCGACAGCACCTCGTCGCCGGCCACCAATGGCGTCGCGATGGCCGCCGAGGCCGCGCTCACCGAGGTCACGCCGGGCACGATGACCGCCTCGAACCGTTCGGTCAGCCGGGTGTGCAGGTGCATGTAGGAGCTGTAGAACAGCGGATCACCCTCGGCCAGCAGTGCCACATTGCGACCGGCGTCGAGGTGCGCCGCGATGCGCTCGGTGGCCTCGATGTAGAAGTCTTCGATCGCACCGGCATAGCCGCCGGGATGGTCGGTCGTCTCGGTAGTGACGGGGTAGACCAGGTGCTCTTCGATCTGCCCTGGCCGCAGATACGGTTCGGCGATCCCGCGGGCGATGCTGCGGCCGTGCCGGGCGCTGTGATAGGCCACCACGTCGGCCTCGCCGATCACCCGGGCAGCCTTGACGGTCACCAATTCCGGGTCCCCGGGCCCCAGCCCGACGCCCCACAAAGTGCCCCTGGAGGCGCCTTGCACGGTCATTCGCGGTCGCTCGCGATCGCGTTGACGGCCGCGGCGGCCATCGCGCTGCCCCCGCGCCGACCCCGCACCACCAGATACGACGTTCCGCGCGGGTTGTCGATGAGCTCCTGTTTGGATTGCGCCGACCCGACGAAACCCACCGGACCGCCCAGCACCCCGGCCGGCGGGGCGACTCCGTCGTCGATCAACTCGAGCAGCCGGAACAGGGCGGTAGGAGCGTTGCCGATCGCCAGCACCGCGCCGGGCAGCCGGTCCGCCCACAGCTCCACTGCGGCGGCCGAGCGAGTGGTCTGCCGACGTGCGGCCAGCTCGGCCGCCCGGGGATCGGCCACCAGGGACACCACCTGGTTGTCGGCCGGCAGCCGCGCGGCGGTGATCCCGGCGGCCACCATCGACGAATCGCACAGCACAGGAGCGCCGCCGCGCAGGGCCGTACGGACCCGTTCGACGACGTCGTCCGTGAACGCGATGCGCTCGGCGACGTCGACCTGGCCGCAGGTGTGGATCAACCGCACCACCACTTGTGCCACGTCGGCGGGGAATCGCGCCAGGTCGGCTTCGGCGCGAATCGTCGCGAACGACTGGCGATAGATCTCGGCCGCGTCGCGAATGTAGTCGAGCACTCGCCCACCCTAAAGCTTGCTGGCGTGACGACCCGCCGCGCCCGGCTAGAGCCTCCGATATCCGTCTGGTGTCGCCACCAGCACGTCACCGGCGAGGGGGCTGCCGCACGCCCGGTCGCAGCCGACGAAGTGTCGGTGCACTGTCGAGTCGGCGTCCAGCGATTGCGCGGCGTCGGCCCGCACGTCGGCGGCCGAGCGTGCGCAGCCGGGGCTGCCGGTGCAGGCGCTGACGGTCAGCCAGGGCGAGTTCTCGTCGAACACCAGGCCCAAGGGCGCCAGCACCCGCAGCGCGGTATCGGCCACTTCTTCATTGAGGTCACACACCAGCACCGAGCGCCACGGCGTGATCACCAACGGCGCCTCGATCGCAGCCAGATATTCCGCAACGCGTGCCGGCAGCACACCCAGCGGCACCGCGGCGCCCAGCGTCACCCGGCCGTCGTCTTGGCTGATCCAGCCCACCGGCGCCTTGGTGACGGCCGGGAAGGAGGTGGCGCGCTGTTCGGCGTTCGGTAGCAGCTGCGAGGCATCGTCCAATTCCTTGACGCGCCAAGCTGTCCCGCGGATGTCGACGAATCGCAGTGCGAGAGTGATCAGCGTTTCGATCACCTCGTCGCCCGCCAGCCGGACACCGGTGTCGCGCGCGGCCAGCAGCAGCGCGAAGCCGTCGGGAAACGCGTGCACGCCGACGTCGGCGCGCAGCCCCGACACGTCGGCACGCCCGTCGTCCAGGCTGAACCAGAACCGGCCGCCCAGCTCGGCGAGCCTGGGCTCGCCGCAGATCGCGGCGTCGAGTTCGCCGACCCAGTGCCGCACATCGAGATTGCCGCCGCAGCGCCCAGACAGTGGTGACGCCACGATGTTGCGGACCCGCTCATGCGTCATCGACGGCAACAGACCCGCGGTCGCCAGCGCCTCGGCGACCGCGGTAACTTCGGTCAGCCCGCGCAACTGCACGTTGCCCCGGGCGGTCAGCTCGAGCGTGCCCGAACCCAACTGACTGCTGGCGGCAGCCAACGCGGCCAGCTGGGCGGCCGTGATCATGCCGCCGGGCAGCCGGATCCGGGCCAAGGGTCCATCGGCCGCCTGGTGCACCTGCAGCGCACCCGGGCATGCGTCCGTGTCGCGCGTCCTGGTCACCCGTCCACGGTACGGCGCGCGTCGAAGACGGTGGCCGGGATTGCCTTCAGCCAGACGTAAACCCTTACTCAAGCCCCTGGTCGCGCCATAGCGTCCGCACGGTGAGCATCGCCACCGCGCTCGACGCTGCGTCGAGCAACCCGCGCAGCGCGCCAGCCGGTGGGCCAAGCGGATTATGGGCCCGCCGCAAGTGGGAAGTCGCGCGCGTCGTGTCGCCGCTGGCCCTGGTGGCGTTGTGGCAGCTAGGCAGCGCGCTCGGTGCGATCCCCGCCGATGTGCTTCCTGCTCCCTCCTTGATCGTCCAGGCCGGCGTGGAATTGACCCGCAATGGTCAGCTCGCTGACGCCCTGCACATCTCCACCGTCCGCGTTGTTGAGGGGCTGGTGCTGGGCGGGATCATCGGACTTGTGGCGGGCGCGGCGGTCGGGTTGTCCCGCTGGGTCGAATCGACTCTGGACCCGCCGATGCAGATGATCCGGGCGCTGCCACACCTTGGCCTGATCCCGCTGTTCATCCTTTGGTTCGGCATCGGCGAGCTGCCCAAGGTGTTGCTCGTGGCCCTCGGTGTGGTCTTCCCGCTGTACCTCAACACGTTTTCGGCGATCCGGCAGGTCGACCCCAAGATGCTGGAAACCGCTCAGGTGCTGGGCTTTTCGTTCTTTCAGCGGGTCGCCCGGATCATCGTGCCCAGCACGGCGCCGCAGGTGCTCGTCGGTTTCCGGCAGTCGCTCGCCATCGCGTGGTTGACGTTGATCGTCGCCGAGCAGATCAACGCCGATAAGGGAATTGGCTTCCTGATCAACAATGCCCGAGATTTTTTGCGGATCGACATCATCATCTTCGGGCTGACCATCTATGCGCTGCTGGGCATCATCACTGATGCGATCGTCCGGCTCATCGAACGTCGCACGCTGCGCTACCGACACTGAAAGGCCCGGTCTTGACACTCATCGCGGAATCGGACGCCGCTACCCGCGGCTCGGTCGGCATCGTCGGGGAACTGCGCCACGTCGACAAGTGGTACGGCAATCGGCAGGTGTTGAAAGACGTTTCGGTGCGGGTGCGTAGCGGTGAGATCGTCGCGCTGGTCGGGCGTAGCGGTTCGGGCAAATCGACGGTGCTGCGGGTACTCGCCGGTCTGTCGGACGACCACAGCGGGCAGCGTGTGGCGGCCGGCGCCCCGGCCCTCGCATTCCAGGAGCCGCGCCTGTTTCCATGGCGCGATGTGCGGACGAACGTCGGTTACGGCCTTAACCGCAGCCGCTTGCCGCGGGCGCAAGTCCGGGATCGCGCCGACCGGGCGCTGACCGACGTCGGGCTGGCCGACCACGCCGGCGCATGGCCGCTGACCCTGTCCGGCGGTCAGGCGCAACGGGTTTCGCTGGCCCGGGCGCTGGTCGCGGAACCTCAACTGCTGTTGCTCGACGAGCCGTTCGGCGCGCTGGACGCGCTGACCCGGTTGACCATGCACACCCTGCTGCTGGATCTGTGGCGGCGGCACCGCTTCGGGGTGTTGTTGATCACCCACGATGTCGACGAAGCGGTGGGCCTGGCCGATCGCGTGCTGGTGCTTGAGGAAGGCCTCGTCGTCCATACGCTGTTTATCGACGAGCCTCGCCGCGGACCTGGTGATCCGGGTCCCCACACGGAGCAACATCGCGCCGAGCTGCTGGATCGTCTTGGGGTGCGGCTTTGATGCGAGGATTCATCGCGCTGGTGGCCGCGCTCGGTCTGCTGCTGACCGGATGTGTTTCGCGCAGCGCCAGTTTGGGCCCCAAGCCGGCGCCGGCCGCGGTGCCCTTGTCGGAGCTGTCGGGTCTCACCCTGCAGGTGGGGGACCAGAAGGGTGGGACCGAAGCGTTGCTGCGCGCCGCGGGGCAGCTGGACAACCTGCCCTATCGAGTCGCGTTCTCGACGTTCACCTCCGGGCCGCCGCAAGTGGAGGCGGCCACCGCCGGCAAGATCGACTTCGCGATCACCGGTAACACGCCGCCGATCTTCGGGGCCGCCAGCAACGCGAAGATCAAGGCAGTCTCCGCGTACGGTGGCGGTGGGGCAGGCAATCGTGTTCTGGTGCATGCCGATTCGCCGATCACGTCGGTCTCCGAATTGCGTGGGAAAGCCGTCGCCGTCGCCAGGGGCAGCTCGTCGCACGCGAACCTGCTGGCCCAGCTGGACAAGGCCGGGCTCAAACCGGGCGAGGTGAAGTTCGTATTCCTGCAGCCCGCCGATGCGCTGTCCGCGTTCAGTCAGCACCGGGCCGACGCCTGGGCCATCTGGGATCCGTACACGGCCCAGGCCGAGCAGCAGATCCCGGTGCGTAGCATCGCCGAGGCGCAGGGCGTCACCAATGGCGATTGGGTCGGTGTCGCATCCGACCAGGCGCTGGACGACCCGAAACGCAACACCGCACTGTCCGACCTGCTGGTGCGTTTCGAGAAGGCCGTGCAGTGGGCCAGGGCTCATCCGCAGGAATGGGCTCAAAGCTATTCGGCAGCAGTCGGATTGGATCCCAAAGTGGCGACGGTCGCGGCGACGCGCAGCCTGCGGCTACCGACCGAACTCGGTGATGACGTGGTCGCGTCCGAACAGAAGCTGGCTGACTTGTTCGCGGCCGCCGGTCAGCTCGCATCGTCGCCCAGGTTTGCCAACTGGGTCGACCGTCGGTTCAACGAGGCGCTGCGACGCGGCCTCGCCAGCTGATCACGCCCGTCGTCCATGGATTGAACACGCCCTGGCGCGGGCATCCTGATGCCCGTGAGGACGGTGGAATATGCCCCGGGCCGCATGGCCGACGTCTTCGGCGAGCCTGCGCCGTTCACGATCTTGCTGTGGCATGGCGCGCAAACCGATGCCCGCGCCGCCGTCGGCCCACTGGCCGGGATGCTGGCCGAGCGTGGCGCCGTGGTGGTTGCACCGGACTGGAACTCCCATGCCGAAGACGGCGGGCGTGCGGATCTGCTGGCGTCCCTGGAGTTCGCCCGCAACCTCGCCACCGACGCAGAGCGCATCCTGCTGGCCGGGTGGTCGATGGGCGGTGCCGCGGCGGCGGGCGTGACGTTGCACGCGGGGCGACTCGACTTCGCTCCCGCGCACACGGTCTGCCTCGCCGGAGCTTTCATGGTCCCCGATCCCATCTTCGGTGCGCCGCTGACCGACGGGCTCAGCGGTGCCGATATCGGTTCGCCGTTCACCTTGCTGCACGGCATCGACGACGACGTCGTCCCCGTGGCCGCGAGCAGAGACTTCGCCGCCCGCCTGGAGCGGGTCGGCTGGCCGGTGGAGGTGGTCGAACTGCCCGCCGATCACGGCTCGATCGCCGGTGCCGACTACGACGCCCTCGCCGATCGCTACGAACCGGCGAAGGACGGACCGGCCCGGAGCGTGGCGCAACAGGTCGCCGACCGGATCGCGGCGGTGCTGGGCGGTTGAGCGGTCCCACTAGCCGCCACCGCGCCCGGTTGCGGTACGAATGATGGGTGGCTGAGCCGACCATCCTGCTGCTGTCGACATCCGATACGGACCTGATCAGCGCCCGTTCCAGCGGCAAGAACTATCGGTGGGCCAACCCGTCGCGGCTCTCGGAAGACGAACTGCCCGACCTGCTGGCCGGCGTCGACATCGTGGTGGTGCGGATCCTCGGCGGCTACCGGGCCTGGGAAAGCGGCATCGACACCGTGATCGCCAGTGGGGTGCCGACGGTTTTGGTCAGCGGCGAACAGGCCGCCGACGCCGAATTGACCGGTCTATCCACGCTGGCGGCCGGGATCGCGGTGCAGGGGCACATCTATCTGGCCCATGGCGGCGTGGACAACCTGCGCCAGCTGCACGCCTTCCTCTCGGACACCGTGTTGATGACCGGGTTCGGGTTCACCCCGCCGGTCGTGACGCCGACGTGGGGAGAGCTGCCGCGACCGAACTCCGCCGATACCGACGGCCCGACGATCGCCGTGCTGTACTACCGTGCGCAGCACCTGGCCGGCAACACCGGCTACGTCGAGGAGCTGTGCCGGGCCATCGAGGAGGCCGGCGCGCGGGCGATGCCGGTCTACTGCGCGTCGCTGCGCACCGCCGAACCCGAACTGCTGCAACGGCTCGGCGACGCCGACGCGATGGTGGTCACCGTCCTGGCGGCCGGGGGACTGAAGCCGGCCACGGTGTCCGCCGGCGGCGACGACGACAGCTGGAACGTCGAACACCTTGCCGCCCTGGATATTCCGATTCTGCAAGGGCTGTGCCTGACCAGCCCCCGCGCCCAGTGGCGCGCGAACGATGACGGGATGAGTCCGCTCGACGTGGCCAGTCAGGTGGCGGTGCCCGAGTTCGACGGCCGCATCATCACGGTCCCGTTCTCGTTCAAGGAGATTGACGAGGACGGGCTGATCTCCTATGTCGCCGACCCGGAACGTTGCGCCCGGGTCGCCGGACTGGCGGTGCGCCACGCGCGGCTGCGCCATGTCGCCCCGGCCGACAAGCGGGTGGCCCTGGTGTTCTCGGCCTATCCCACCAAGCACGCCCGCATCGGTAACGCGGTCGGGTTGGACACGCCGGCAAGCGCCGTCGCCCTGCTCCAGGCGATGCGCGATCGCGGCTACCGGGTAGGTGAACTGCCGGGCGTCGAGGCCAATGACGGCGACGCCCTGATCCACGCGCTGATCGAGCAGGGGGGCCAGGATCCCGACTGGCTCACCGAAGGGCAACTCGCCGGCAACCCGATCCGGGTGTCCGCCAAGGATTACCGCGAATGGTTCGTCACCCTGCCCGCCGAATTCACCGAGGCCGTCACCGAGCACTGGGGCCCGGCGCCGGGGAATCTCTTCGTGGACCGCAGCAACGATCCCGACGGCGAAATCGTCATCGCCGCAATGCAATCGGAGAACCTGGTGCTGATGGTGCAGCCACCCCGCGGCTTCGGGGAGAAGCCGGTCGCCATCTATCACGACCCGGACCTGCCGCCCAGCCACCACTACCTGGCCGCCTACCACTGGCTGGACGCCGGCTTCGGGTCGCACGCGGTGGTGCATCTGGGTAAGCACGGCAATCTGGAGTGGCTGCCCGGCAAGACGCTGGGCATGTCGGCGGCCTGCGGCCCTGACGCCGCGCTGGGCAACCTGCCGATGATCTACCCGTTCCTGGTCAACGATCCCGGTGAGGGCACACAAGCCAAAAGGCGCGCGCACGCCGTTCTCGTCGACCACCTCATCCCGCCGATGGCGCGCGCCGAATCCTACGGTGATATCGCGCGTTTGGAGCAGTTGCTCGATGAGCACGCCAACGTCGCCGCCCTGGATCCGAGCAAACTGCCGGCCATCCGCCAGCAGATCTGGACGCTGATGCGGGCAGCGAAGATGGACCACGACCTGGGTCTGACCGAGCGGCCCGCAGAAGACTCATTCGACGACATGCTGCTGCACGTCGATGGCTGGCTGTGCGAGATCAAGGACGTCCAGATTCGCGACGGCTTGCACATCCTGGGGCAACAGCCAACCGGTGAGGCCGAGCTGGACCTGGTGTTGGCGATCCTGCGCGCACGCCAGCTGTTCGGCGGCGAGCGCACCCTGCCCGGATTGCGGCAGGCGCTGGGGCTTGCCGAGGACGGCACCGACGACCGAACCACAGTCGACAAAACCGAGGTCGTGGCCCGCCAGCTCATCGCCGCTTTGCAGGCGACGGGCTGGGACGCCGATGCGGCCGAACGGATCACAGACAACGCCGACGTCGCGGCGGTGCTGCGATTCGCGGCCACCGAAGTGGTGCCAAGGCTCGCAGGCACCGCCGCCGAAATCGAGCAGGTCTTGCGCGCCCTCGATGGCCGCTTCATCCCGGCCGGCCCGTCCGGGTCACCGCTGCGCGGTCTGGTCAACGTGCTGCCCACCGGGCGCAACTTCTACTCCGTTGATCCCAAGGCCGTACCGTCCCGGCTGGCCTGGGAAGCCGGTGTCGCGCTTGCCGATTCACTGTTGGCCCGGTACCACGACGATCACGGACAGTGGCCGCAATCTGTCGGGCTGTCGGTATGGGGCACCTCGGCGATGCGCACCGCCGGCGACGACATCGCCGAAGTTCTTGCCCTGCTCGGTGTCCGGCCGGTATGGGACGACGCGTCGCGGCGCGTCGTCGACCTGGCGCCGATCCCGCTGGCCGAGCTAGGCCGTCCGCGCATCGACGTAACGGTGCGGATCTCGGGGTTTTTCCGCGACGCCTTCCCGCATGTCGTGACGATGCTCGACGACGCGGTGCGGCTGGTCGCCGACCTCGACGAGCCCGCCGAGGAGAACTACGTCCGTGCCCACGCTCAGGCCGATCTGGCTCAGCACGGCGATCAACGGCGCTCCACCACAAGGATTTTCGGTTCCAAGCCGGGCACGTATGGCGCCGGATTGCTGCAGCTGATCGACAGCCGCAACTGGCGCGACGACGCCGATCTCGCCGCCGTGTACACCGCGTGGGGCGGCTTCGCCTACGGCCGTGACCTGGACGGTCGCGAGGCTGTCGACGACATGAACCGGCAGTACCGGCGTATCGCGGTGGCCGCCAAGAACACCGACACCCGCGAACACGACATCGCCGACTCCGACGACTATTTCCAGTACCACGGCGGCATGGTGGCCACGGTGCGCGCGCTGACCGGCCAGGCCCCGGCCGCCTATATCGGCGACAACACCCGGCCCGATGCCATCCGCACCCGCACCCTGTCCGAGGAGACCACCCGCGTATTCCGCGCGCGCGTCGTCAATCCGCGCTGGATGTCGGCGATGCGGCGGCACGGATACAAGGGCGCGTTCGAGATGGCGGCGACGGTGGACTATCTGTTCGGCTATGACGCGACGGCCGGTGTGATGGCCGACTGGATGTACGAACAACTCACCGAGCGTTACGTGCTGGACCCGGAGAACCGCAAATTCATGTCGGAATCGAATCCTTGGGCCCTGCACGGCATGGCCGAGCGGCTGCTCGAGGCAGCCGGACGCGGCATGTGGGAGGCGCCGCAACCGGAGACCCTGGACGGGCTGCGGCAGGCGCTGCTGGAAACCGAGGGCGACCTGGAAGGCTAGGCTCCCGCGCGAGTGTGCGGCCCCACGCGAGTCTGCGGCCAGCCGCACACTCGACACCGAACGTGCGGCTGGCCGCACACTCGGCGCGAGGTGCGGCCTAAGCGGCGCTAGATGAAGTCCGACCCGCCATCGACATTGACCGTCGCGCCGGTGACATAGCCGTTGCGCCGCGACGCCAGATAGGCGGTCAGGGAGGCGACCTCTTCGGGAAGTCCGGCGCGGCCGAGGTCACAGGGTTGGTGAAAGTTGTTGTCGATCCAGGTCATGACGTCGATCGGATTGGTGGCGTCCAGGCCGTCGGCGGTGAGGATGTCGTTGAGCGCTTCGGTGAAGCTCGCGGTCACAATGGTCCCCGGACACACGCAGTTGACCAGAATGCCGTCCTTGGCAAGGCTTTTCGATAGGTTCTTGGTGACACTGGCCAACGCCGATTTCGATGCGGTGTAGGCGATGATCCGTGGGTTTTGACGCTGAATCGAATGCGCCGACAACGTCACGATGCGGGCCCAATCCGCGGAGCGCAGCAGCGGTAAGGCGGCGCGAATCGACCGGACGGCTGACATCGTGCCGAGGGTGAATGCCTCGTCCCACTGTCTGTCGTCCATCTGCTCGAAATAGCCGTCTCCCGGTCCGATCGTGTGGATCAGGCTGTTGACTCGCCCCCAACGTTGCGAGACGGCGGCGAAGCCGGCGGCGATGGACTCGGCCTCGGTCATATCCACACTGATGCCCACGGCATCCGGAGCGCCCGCTCGCCGCAGCGACGAGACGGCGGCATCGAGGGCGTTCTGGCCTCTGGCCATCACCGCCAAGCTGGCTCACTCCGCAAGGGTTTCGGCGATGGCCAGGCCCATACCCTTGCTGCCACCGGTGACCACGACCGTCGATCCGGCGAATCCCAAATCCATCGCTACTCTCCTTCGATCGGTTCTGCGACCCGCGCGCCCAGGCCGCGCAGGCAGAACTGCAGCATGCGGTCGCGCAGAACGGTGCGGTCGAAATCGCCCGTCGCCCAGTGTTGGTTGATGCCCGCCCAGACCACCCCGTGAATGAACTGGGCGTCCGTCATCGGTTCGATGTGGTGGAACGTCCCGCTCGCCAGACCGCGCTGCAGCGTCTCGCTGAGCGGCTTGAGCATCTCGGCGTACGCGGGCTGAACAAGCGCGGAGGACTGCGATTGAGCTTCCATCGACAGGCGACGCAAGTCGGCTCTGATGTTGTCATCGAATGCCAGGTCGAGTCGTCCATCGATCCACGCCGCGACCGCGTCGATCTCCGTGGCAGCGGGTGCCATCCGGCGACGCAGTCGCCGTTCCTCCGCGCGGGCCATGTCGAGAAAGAGCGCGGCCACCAATTCGTCCTTGGATTCGAAATGCCGATAGAACGCTCGCGTGCCCAGCGCGGCCCGTTCCAGCACCGCGCCGATGCTGAGCTTCCCAATTCCCTGCTCCCGCACAACCGTTGAAGCGGCGGCCAGGATCGCGCGGCGCACCGCTGCGTCCGGACCGAGTTTTTCGCGTCGCCGCGTGCGGGGAGTGCTCACGGATTCAGGCCGCCGCGTCGTAGGCGGTGGGATGGTTCGCGGATGGTCGATCGCTCCCGAGCGGCGCACTGCGGCACGGGTGGTGGTCCGGGCACGTCCATGGTCGCCTACTTTCGGTCGGTGCTCCGCGGTCTTAACTGAAAATAGCGTTTACGCTTAAGCTCCATGACTATCGCAGCCGAGTGCCGAGAATGTCGACGCCCGCAGCCGCGGCGGTAAGTTGTCCTGGTGACACCGACCTTCGCCGATCTCGCCAATACGCAGTACATCCTGCTGACCACGTTCACCAAGGACGGCAAGCCCAAGCCGACGCCCATCTGGGCCGCCCTGGACGAACAGCGCGGAGACCGGCTCCTGGTCATCACCCAGGAAAAGTCGTGGAAGGTCAAGCGAATCCGCAACACCCCGCGCGTCACCTTGGCCACCTGCACCATGAACGGCCGCCCGACCAGCGAGGCCGTCGAGGGAACGGCGGCCATTCTCGACAAGTCGGAGACGGCCGCCGTTTACGACGCGATCGGCAAGCGTTACGGCGTGGTGGGCAAGGTGTTCAACTTCTTCAGCAAGCTGCGCGGTGGCATGGACAACAACGTCGGCCTCGAACTGAAAATGGCGTAACCGGGAAGGCGCCGTGGCCACCGTTCTCATCCCGATCCCGGACCGCGACTTCGACCCGACCGAGGTCGCGGTCAGCTGGTCGGTGTTGACGCGAAACGGCCACCGGGTGGTTTTCGCGACCGAAACCGGCAGGCCCGGAGTGGCCGACGACATCATGGTGACGGGCCGCGGATTGGACATCTGGTCGGCGCTGCCGCTGCTGGGCGCCATCCCGCTGGTCGGTCTGACCCTGCGCGCCAATAAGGCCGGGCGCAGCGCCTATCGGGAAATGTTGCGCTCCAACGCATTTCAGCATCCGCTTACCTGGACGCAAGCCACCCTCGACGGCGTCGACGGGCTGTTGCTGCCGGGTGGGCACCGCGCCCGCGGGATGCGCAGCTACATCGACAGTGACATCCTGCACCGGCTGGTCGTCGAGGCTTTCGCCCGAGGGCTGGTGGTGGCCGCCATCTGCCATGGGGTGCTGCTCGCCGCGCGCAGCATCGATCCCACGAGCGGCCGGTCCGTCCTGTACGGACGCAAGACCACGGCGTTGACGTGGGCAATGGAGCGGTTGGCCTGGCGCCTCACTCGATTCACCCGGTTTTGGGATCGCGACTACTACCGGACCTATTCCGAAGAACCGGGCCAACCGGGCGGGTACATGTCCGTGCAGTCGGAAGTCACGCGCGCGCTTGAAGATCCCACCGATTTCCGCGACGTCGCCCGCGGATCACCACACTGGCAGCTGAAAACCTCGGGGGTGGCGCGCGATACGCCGACCGACTCGCGGCCCGCATTCGTCGTCGACGACGGCGATTATCTGTCGGCGCGCTGGCCCGGCGACACCCACACGTTCGCAACGGTGTTGTCGCACAAGCTGAACGCGGCGCACTGACCCGCTACGTCGCGGCGCCGGCTCCCAGATGCTCGCCGAAGAACGCGAACACCCGCCGCCACGCATCCTCGGTGGCGTCCGCGTCGTAGCCGAAGCCCGCTATGCGAAGCAGCGGCTGGGCGGGCAGCTCGTTGGCGAAGCTGTGCCCGACGCCCGGATAGGTCTTCACATCGGCGGTGATGTTCTTGGCCGCGATGGTCTTGTTCAGCTTCTCGGGCGCGCCCCGGCCCAGCGGGTCACGGGCGCCGAAGCTGGCCACCACCGGACATGCACCGTCGAGCGTCCTGTCGAGGTTGCGGGGTAGGGGGGCGCCATAGAACGGCGCGGCGGCACCAAAGCCCTTGGGCGACATGACAAGAGCGAACTGACCGCCCATGCAGAAGCCCGCGATGCCGACCTGGCCGGAACATTGCGGCATGGCCTTCAGGTGATCGCGGGCCGCCAGGATGTCATCGAGGGCACGGCCTCGTTGCGTCTGCAGCTCCTTCATGACGCGGGTGATGCAGCGGATGCGGCCGCCGCGGGCATACATGTTCGGGGTAACCGCCAGATAACCGGCCGCCGCGATGCGGTCATTGATCGACTGCTTGTCCCGGCCATAACCGAACGCGTCGTGGATCACCACCACACCCGGCCACGGACCCTGTCCCGGCGGGGTGCTCAGTAACGCATCGATCGGTCCGTCGGGGGTATCGATGTGAATCGTCGTCATAGCGTCATCTAACTGCAATCACGCCGGCTAGCACCATGGGAACTCGGGGGCGGTCCGCGGACGTTGGTCTGGCATGGTGTCGCGGCTGTTGGTGATCTACGCGGTCGTCGAACTCGCGGTGATCTTCGCGTTGGTATCGACGATCGGATGGGGCTGGACCCTGCTGGCGCTGTTGGCCACCTTCCTGCTCGGCTGGGGGATCGTGGCCCCGCTGGCGGGTTCGCACCTCATCCGCCGGATCGGGCAGCTGCGCTCGGGCCTGACCGGACAACGCGTTGCGGCCGCTGACGGTGCGCTGGTCAGCCTTGCCGCGCTCCTGGTGCTCGTGCCCGGCCTGGTGAGCGCCGCGGTGGGCATGTTGCTGCTCATCCCGCCGGTACGGTCGGCCGTCGGCCCCGGGTTGACCGCCATAGCGGTGCGCAAGTTGCAGCGGCAGATGCCGGGACTCAGTTACGCGAGCGCCTTCCGCGGGGCGCCATACCCGCCCTCGCCTCCCAGCGGGACCTACTCGGACGCCGGCCGCGGCCACGGCGACTACATCGACGGCGAGGTCATCGATGTCCGCCATATCGAGGCGCCGCAACGATACGACCGCCGCTGACGCGGTGCGGCCATCTGATCATCGTTATTGCCACTCGGACCGGTGCACGTAGTTTTGGGCTGTGACCGACAGTGACCGCTAGCCCGACGCCGGTAACCCTGCTGGTCAACGGCCGGGTTCACAGCCCGGCCCAACCCGACGCGACCGCGATGGCCGTCCGTGACGGGATCGTGGCATGGCTCGGCGCCGACGAGGTCGGCCGCCGCATGTTTCCCGGTGCCGATGTCGAAGACCTTCAGGGCCGTTTCGTGGCGCCGGGGTTCGTGGACAGCCACATCCATCTCACCGCCACCGGGCTGACGCTCAGCGGGCTGGACCTGCGTTCGGCAGCCTCGTACGCCCAGTGCCTGCAGATGGTCGCCGACTACGCCGTCGCGCACCAAGGCCAGCCGGTGTGGGGGCATGGCTGGGACGAAACGTCGTGGCCGGAGAGCGCCCCACCCAGCACCGGCGACCTGGACGCCGTCCTCGGTGACCGGCCCGCTTACCTGGCCCGCGTGGACGTGCACTCCGCGCTCGCGTCCACGGGATTGCGACGGCTGGTAGGGGACCTTGCAGCGGCGGCGGGTTTCAGCGCCGAGGGGCCGCTGGTCGGCGACGCACACCATCTGGTGCGAGCCGTTGCCCGTGATCGGCTGACGGCGGAGCAGCTCGCCGAAGCCCGTGCCGCGGCTCTGCGGGCCGCCGCCGCGGTGGGCATCGTCGCGGTGCACGAATGTGCGGGGCCCGAGATCGGCGGGATCGACGACTGGCTGCAGTTGCGGGCCCTCGACCATGGCGTCGAGGTGATCGGTTATTGGGGTGAGCCGGTGAGCAGCGCCACCCAGGCGCGCGAGCTGATGGCGGCGACCGGAGCCCACGGGCTGGCCGGCGACCTGTTCGTCGATGGGGCACTGGGGTCACGCACCGCCTGGCTGCACGAGCCGTACGCGGATGCGCCGCATCGCACCGGAACCTGCTACCTGGATTCCCACGCCGTCGAGGCGCACCTGCGGGCATGCACCCAGGCCGAAGTCACCGCCGGGTTCCACGTCATCGGGGACGCCGCGGTCGCGACGGTGGTCAGTGCCCTCGAGCGCGTCGTCGCCGACCTCGGGCCGGTCGCGGTAGCACGGTGCGGACACCGCCTCGAGCATGTCGAGATGGTCAGCGCCGATCAGGCCACCAAGCTGGGCCGCTGGGGCGTCATCGCCAGCGTGCAGCCCAATTTCGATGCGTTGTGGGGCGGCGCCGACGGCATGTACGCGCGGCGCCTCGGTGCCCGGCGAGGCAGTCGGCTCAACCCTTTTGCGCTGTTAGCATCCCAAGGCGTGCCCCTAGCGCTAGGTTCCGATGCTCCGGTCACGGATTTCGACCCGTGGGTGAGTGTGCGCGCGGCGGTCAACCACCGCACCCCGGGCAGCGGGGTCTCGGCGCGGGCCGCGTTCGCGGCCGCCACCCGCGGCGGCTGGCGGGCGGCCGGTGTCCGCGATGGCAACGCGGGCACCCTGGTGCCGGGAGCTCCGGCCTCGTATGTCATCTGGGATGCCGGGGACCTGGAGGTGCACGCCCCGCGTGACACCGTCCAGCGCTGGTCGACCGACCCGCGTGCGCGGGTTCCCGCGCTGCCACGAGTGGGCCCGGGCGACGCTCTGCCGCGGTGCCGGCGAACGGTGCATCGGGGCGCTGTCATCCATGGCTAGGGACCGGTCGGGCGGCGAGCAACCCGCGGACCGAACCGATGCGGTGGACGCGGACTCCCCGCAACGGCCGGATTCCGACCCGATCAGCGATGAGGCCGAGTCGGACTGCGACGACCAGCCGGCCGACGTCCGCGCCGAGCCCGAGGCGCACGGCAGGCACGAGCGGGACGAAAGTGCCGCACCGCTCGAGGAACGCGCGCCGCCCGGCGGTCGGCCGGGGACCGCGGCGCGGAGCGCGGTAACAAGGTTGCTCGCCGCGGTGATCGCGCGGCTGCCCGCCGCCCAGGCCGCGATGCTGCCCCGCCTGTCCCGGCTGAGTTGCGCCGTGGGGGGCGGCTTACTGTTCTGCGCGAGTTTCCCGTCCCTCAACTGGTGGTGGGGAGCCGTAGTGGCAGCCGCGCTGCTGGCATGGGTGCTGACGCACCCCGCGACCACGCCGGCGGGGGGCCTGGGTTACGGCTTCCTGTTCGGCCTGGCGTTCTACCTGCCACTACTGCCGTGGGTCGGGCTCCTGGTCGGCCCCATCCCGTGGATCGCGCTGGCCACCGTCTCGGCGCTGTTTCCCGCCCTGTTCGGCCTCTGCGCCGTCATCGTTCGCCGGTTGCCCGGCTGGCCCCTCTGGTTCGCGCTGCTGTGGGCGGCCCAGGAGTGGCTCAAGTCGATCGGTCCGTTCGGCGGCTTTCCCTGGGGATCGGTGGCATTCGGTCAGACGCACGGTCCGTTCCTGCCGCTGGTCCAGCTCGGCGGCGTTGCGCTGCTGTCGATGGCGATCATGCTGGTGGGCTTCAGCGCGACGGCCATCGCACTGGAGATCGCCAAGTGGTGGCGCTCGGGTCACCCGGCAACCCGCGCGGCCGCCGACGGACGCGCCGACGACACCAATCAGGCGCCGCCCGCAGTGGTGCTGCCCGGCGTCTGCATCTGCTTGGTGCTGTTCACGTCGGTCATCGTCTGGCCGCAGGTGCGCCACGCCGGCACCGGCTCGGGTGGCGAGCCATCGGTCACCGTCGCGGCCATACAGGGCAACGTGCCACGGCTGGGCTTCGAGTTCAACGAACAGCGGCGCGCGGTGCTGGACAACCACATCCAGGAAACCCTGCGGCTGGCCGAGGACGTGCGGTCCGGTACCGCCCCGCAACCGCAATTCGTGATCTGGCCGGAAGACTCGTCGGACATCGACCCGCTGGTCAACAACGACGCCGCCCTGGAGATCTCGCAGGCCGCGGCGGCCATCGGCGCTCCGATTCTGATCGGCAGCGTGCTCGACGTGCCGGGGCGCCCGCCGCAGGACCCGAACTACACCAACACCATGATCGTGTGGAATCCGGCCACCGGCCCGGCCGATCGCCACGACAAGGAAATCGTGCAGCCCTTCGGCGAGTACCTGCCGATGCCGTGGTTGTTCAAGCACCTGTCCGGCTACGCCGACCGCGCCGGAAGCTTCGTGCCCCGCCAGGGCTCCGATGTGGTGCACATCGCGGGGGTGCCCGTCGGCGTCGCCACCTGCTGGGAAGTGATCTTCGACCGGGTACCGAGGAAAGCGGTGCTCGGGGGTGCCCAGTTGTTGGCCGTGCCGGCCAACAACGCGACGTTCAACAAGAGAATGAGCGAGCAGCAGCTCGCATTCGCCAAGGTCCGGGCCGTCGAGCACGACCGCTACGTGGTGGTCGCCGGCACCACGGGGATCAGCGCGGTGTTGGCCCCCGACGGCGGGGAGCTGGCCCGCACCGAGTTCTTTCAGCCCGCCTACCTGGACATGCAGGTGCGCCTCAAGACCAGGCTGACCCCGGCGACCCGGTGGGGGCCGCTGCTGCAATGGGTCATGGCCCTGGCGGCCGGAGCGGTGATCCTGGTCGGGATACGGCACAATGGATGGTTCCCGCGTTCGATACGTCTCAGGCCCACACGCCAATCGAAAGGGGCCGGTGCAACCCCCGGCAAACCCCGCCCGACGAGCTCGACTGACGACACTGCGCCCGACCCCCGGGACCGCACGCCGGCAGACGACGGCGACTGACCACACCCCGTCCGACCAGGACGCCCGACACTGCATCGATTTCGGGCGACACAGAGGAGCTACATGACCACCGGCCAGCCGGCGCCACACGTCCCAGGCAATCGTCCCAGCCAGCGCGTCTTGGTGATCATCCCTACCTACAACGAGCTGGAGAACCTCCCGGTCATCCACCGGCGGCTCAAGGACGCTTGCCCGCACGTGCACCTGCTAGTCGTGGACGACAGCAGCCCCGACGGCACCGGCCAGCTCGCCGAGGAGCTGGCGGCGGCCGACGCCGGCCGCACCCACGTCATGCACCGCACCGCCAAGGACGGCCTGGGCGCGGCGTATCTGGCGGGTTTCGCGTGGGGGTTGAGCCGCGACTACTCCGTGCTGGTCGAAATGGACGCCGACGGCAGCCACGCGCCCGAACAGCTGCACCGGCTGCTCGACGCCGTCGACGCCGGGGCGGACCTGGCTATCGGGTCGCGCTACGTCGAGGGCGGAACGGTTCGCAACTGGCCGAAGCGGCGCTGGGCCCTGTCCTGGACGGCCAACACCTACGCCAGGCTGGCGCTCGGCATCGGCGTGCACGACATCACCGCCGGCTATCGGGCCTATCGTCGCGAGGTGCTCGCAGCGATCGATCTCGCCGGGGTGGACTCCAAGGGCTATTGCTTCCAGATCGATCTGACCTGGCGAACGATCTGCAACGGTTTCGCCATCGCCGAGGTGCCCATCACCTTCACGGAGCGCGAACTCGGCGTGTCCAAGATGAGCGGATCCAACATTCGCGAAGCCCTGGTCAAGGTCACCCGCTGGGGTATCCAGGGCCGGCGGTCGGGCGCGCGGACCAGCAGGGCCGGCAACCGCACCTAGGCAGGCCCGATTCGATTCGCGGTCAGCCCCGACGGCGGGTCTTGATGATCTCGAGGCGCTCCTTCAGCAATTCCTCGAGCTCCTCGACCGAGCGACGCTCCAGCAGCATGTCCCAGTGCGTGCGCGGCGGCTTCACCTTCTTCGGCTCGGGCAGGTCGCCCTCGATCAGAGTGCCTTCCAACCCGTTACGGCACAGCCAGGTGCCGGGGATCTCGGCGTCATCGGCGAACGGAACCTCGAACTCCTCGCCGTTCTCGGTGCGGTACTTCGCGAGCTGACGAGGCGCGAGGTCGTGATTGCGGTCGGTCTCGTAGCTCACGGCCCCGAGGCGACTGCCTCTCAGTACACGATCAGCCATGGCTGCCACTCCTTCAGGTCTTCTCGGAGCTCTGCGGCTCTAAGTCATCATTTAGCAAACGCTGCGGCGATCTGCGCAGTTCCCCGGCCAAAGCCGGCATATGCGACGCGACCATCAATGATACCGGGATCACCGGGAAAACCCGACTAAAGTCGGCTGGCGTGAGCCGCCGTAGCCACCCGCAGCCCTGTCGCTGGTGCGGCCGAGATGTCACGGATGCGGGGATGGGTCGCCGCCGCCAGTACTGCCGGCAGTCGTGCCGGCAGCGCGCGTACGAACAACGGGCGTCGTTGAACCGGAATGGCGCGGCGGCGGTGGCCGACGACGCGGTGGTGCTGACGGCAGAGGACGCTGCAGACCTGTCGGATCGCGTTTACCAGGTGCGGTGCGCGGCCGAGGACGTCGCCACGGCGGTCGACGAAGGCGCCGGGACCACCGAGCTACGCCGGTTATGCGACGCGCTGGTCCACGCCGCCCGGGCCGCCGACGGATGGCGCCGAGCGGGTGTGTGACCGCGTCGTCCGCCCCGGGCCGACCGACCCCGACGCCGCGCTGAACGGTCGGCGACATGTGCCTGACCACCGGCTATGGCCACCCGGGTACAGTCGCGCCATGAGCGTCGGGCCATGTCTGCAGCGCACCGCGGTCCAGCGGGCGCACCGGGCACCCGCGGTGACACTTTGTTTGCGCGGCGCGGCGCATCTGTCCAGGCCGGTCCTCCCGTAGCAGCCGGGAGCAGCGGACGTTTTGAAATTCAATCGGAGTTGGACATACTCACCAGCAATATTCTTGGGTCGGAGAGCAGCACGACGCTGGTCGAACGGGAAACGGCGTCGCCTCGTGCAGCAAATTCCGTCACTCGGCGAAAACCGCATCCGGCGGTGAAAGACGGCCGCATGTCGTTAGGTGAGGGTTAGGCGAGGTTTGTGATGGTTGATCAACTCCGGCATGCGACCGAAGCGCTGCGTAAAGCGCTGGTCCAGGTTGAGCGCCTGAAGCGCACCAACCGTGCGCTGCTGGAGCGGTCCAACGAGCCGATCGCGATCGTCGGTATGTCGTGCCGCTTCCCGGGTGGCGTGGACAGCCCGGAGGCGCTGTGGGAGATGGTGGCCGACGGCCGCGACGTGATCTCGGAGTTTCCCACCGACCGGGGTTGGGACGTGGCCAGCCTGTACGACCCGGACCCCGACGCGCGTCACAAGTGCTACGTCAAAACCGGGGGCTTCGTCGACGGCGTCGCGGATTTCGATCCGGCCTTCTTCGGCATCGCGCCGAGCGAGGCGCTCGCGATGGATCCGCAGCATCGGATGCTGCTCGAACTGTCGTGGGAAGCGTTGGAGCGGGCCGGGATTGACCCCAGCGGGCTGCGCGGCAGCGCCACCGGCGTCTTCGCCGGGCTCATCGTTCAGGGTTACGGCATGCTCGCCGAGGAGATCGAGGGCTACCGGCTGACCGGCATGACCTCCAGCGTCGCCTCGGGGCGGGTGTCCTACGTGCTGGGGCTGGAGGGCCCGGCGGTGTCGGTGGACACGGCGTGTTCGTCGTCGCTGGTGGCCTTGCACATGGCCGTGCAGTCGCTGCGCTCGGGGGAGTGCGACCTTGCCCTGGCCGGCGGCGCGACCGTGAACGCCACGCCGACGGTCTTCGTCGAGTTCAGCCGGCACCGCGGGTTGGCGCCCGACGGGCGGTGCAAGGCTTATGCGGGCGCGGCCGACGGCGTCGGCTGGTCCGAGGGCGGCGCCATCCTCGTGGTGGAGCGCCTGTCGGACGCTCAGCGGCTGGGGCATCCGGTGGTGGCCCTGGTGCGCGGCTCGGCGGTCAATCAGGACGGCGCCTCTAACGGGCTGACCGCGCCCAATGGCCCCTCGCAACAACGGGTGGTGCGTGCGGCGCTGGCCAATGCCGGGCTGTCCCCGGCGGACGTTGACGTGGTCGAGGGGCATGGCACCGGAACCACATTGGGTGACCCGATCGAGGCCCAGGCGTTGCTGGCCACCTACGGGCAGGATCGCAGCGAGCCGCTGTGGCTGGGGTCGATCAAGTCGAACATGGGCCACACGCAGGCCGCCGCCGGGGCGGCCGGCGTCATCAAGATGGTGCAGGCGATGCGTCACGAGACGCTGCCGGCGACGCTGCACGTGGACGCGCCGAGCCCGCATGTCGACTGGTCGGCGGGCTCGGTGTCGCTGCTGACCGAGGCGCAACCCTGGCGGGCCGAGCGCCCGCGTCGCGCGGGGGTTTCGTCGTTCGGCATCAGCGGCACCAACGCGCACGTCATCGTCGAAGCCGCTCCGGCTGAACCCGCGCGTGAGGCCGGACCGGCACGTCCGGTGGTTCCCTGGCCGTTGTCGGCGAAGTCCCCGTCGGCGTTGGCGGCGCAGGCGGCGCGGTTGGCCGAATACTTTCGCGCGCACAGTGATCTGGACCTCGCCGACATCGGGTGGTCATTGGCGGGCCGCGCGACCTTTGAGCACCGAGCCGTCGTGGTGGGCGGTGACCGCGACCGGTTGCTGGCCGGACTGGACGAGCTGGCCAACGACGACCCGACCGGATCGGTCATCCGGGGCATCGCGACGCCGGCGGGCAAAACTGTGTTCGTCTTTCCGGGCCAGGGCTCGCAATGGCTGGGCATGGCCATCGAATTGCTGGATACCGCACTAGTATTCGCACAACAGATCCGCGAATGCGAAGAGGCGTTCGCCGAGTTCGTCGACTGGTCGCTGATCGGTGTGCTGCGTGGCGCACCCGATGCGCCGGGACTGGACCGGGTCGATGTCGTGCAGCCGGTCCTCTTCGCCGTGATGGTGTCGCTGGCCGAACTGTGGAAGTCGGTCGGGGTCAACCCGGATGCGGTGATCGGCCATTCGCAGGGTGAAATCGCCGCCGCTTACGTCGCCGGTGCGCTGTCGCTGCACGACGCCGCGCGGGTGGTCACGTTGCGCAGCAAGCTGCTGACGTCGCTGGCCGGCCCCGGCGGGATGCTGTCCATCGCCTGCAGCACCGAACGGGCCCGGGAGTTGTTGTCGCCCTACGGCAATCGAGCCAGCATTGCCGCCGTCAACGGCCGGTCGGCCGTCGTGGTGTCGGGTGAGGTGGCCGCGCTCGACGAGCTCGTCGGCTTCTGCGCCGACCTCGAGCTGCGGACCCGGCGGATCGACGTGGACTACGCGTCGCATTCGGTGGAAGTCGAGGTGATCCGCGCGGATCTCGCGGAGGTGCTGTCCGGTATCCTGCCGCGCTCCTCGCGGATCGCGTTCTTTTCCACGGTGACCGGAAACCGTTTGGACACAGCCGGGTTGGACGCCGAGTACTGGTATCGCAACATCCGACAGACCGTGCAGTTCGACCAGGCGGTGCGCAGTGCCTGCGAGCACGGATACCGGACGTTCATCGAATCCAGTCCCCACCCGGCTCTGGTCGCGGGCATCGAGGACACCGTCACCAACCACGTCGGCGGCGGCACCGAAGCTATCGTCATTCCCACCCTGGGCCGCGATGACGGCGGACTCGACAGATTCCTCACTTCGGCCGCGACCGCCTTCGTCGCCGGAGTGAGCGTGCGCTGGCGCGGCGCGCTGGACGGCGCCGGCTTCGTCGAGCTGCCGACGTATGCCTTTGACCGGCGCCGGTTTTGGCTGTCTGGGAAGGGCATCTCGGCCGACGCTTCCGGACTGGGCCTGGGCACCAGCGAGCACCCGCTGCTGAGCGCGGTTGTCGAGCTCCCGGCTTCGGGCGGGGTGGTGCTGACGGGCCGCCTATCGCCGAGCCTGCAGGGCTGGCTGACCGATCACGCCGTGTCCGGCACGGTTGTGTTCCCCGGAGCCGGCTTCGTGGAGTTGGCGATCCGCGCCGGTGACGAAGTCGGTTGTCCGACGGTCGACGAACTGACGCTGCAGGCGCCGTTGATGTTGCCGGCCAAGGATTCCGGGTCGTCGTCGGTTGCCGTGCAAGTGGTCGTCGGACCCGCCGAAGAATCCGGCCAGCGCCCGGTGTCGATCTTCTCGCGCCCCGACACCGGTTCCGGTTGGATGTGCCACGCCGAAGGAACGCTGAGCACCGGCTCGGTCGAGCCGGGGGCGGATCTGTCGGCTTGGCCGCCGGCGGGAGCCGTCAAGGTCGATGCGGCCGACGGCTACGAGCAGTTGGCGGCGCGTGGCTACGGCTACGGCCCGGCCTTCAAGGGCCTGACCGCGGCCTGGGTGCGCGACGACGAGGTGTTCGCCGAGGTGCGGCTGCCCGATGCCGCCGGCGGTGTCAACGGATTCGGCGTCCATCCGGCGTTGCTGGATGCTGCCATGCACGCTTTGATTGTCAGCCAGAATGTCGCCGGCCAGACCGACGAGGTGGTGCTGCCGTTCTCGTGGCAGGGCGTGTCGTTGCACGCGGCGGGCGCCCCGGCGGTTCGTGTGCGCATCGCGCCGGCATCGACGTCGGAGGGCGCCGCGGCCTCCAACTCTGTTTCGATCGAGCTGGCCGACGGGCTCGGATTACCGGTGCTATCGGTGCGCGCGATGGTGGCGCGCCCGGTGAGCGAGCGGCAGCTGCGGGCGGCGGTGTCGGCCTCGGGTCCGGACCGGTTGTTCGAGCTGGCGTGGTCGCCCGCCACGACGCCGGCCGCCGCCACCGAGTCGCCCGGGCACCAGGTGTTCGAATCCGTTGCGGCCGGCGAAGATCCGGTCTCCGGATCGTACGAGCGCACGCATCATGCGCTGGCGGCCGTGCAGTCGTGGCTGACCGAGCATGACTCCGGGGTGCTGATCGTCGCGACCCGGGGCGCGATGGGGCTGGAGGGGGAGGACGTCCCCGATCTGGCCGGCGCGGCGGTGTGGGGGCTGGTGCGGTCGGCGCAGACCGAACACCCCGGCCGGATAGTACTGGTGGATTCCGATGCGGCGCTTGACGATAGCGTGATCGCGACCGTTCTGGCGGTCGGCGAGCCCGCGGTGTTGCTGCGCGACGGCACCGCCTACATCGCGCGGGTGCACGGCAGCCGGGCGGCCGACGGCATCATGACACCTCCGGCGGATGGGCCCTGGCGGCTCGGAATCAGCAGCGCGGGCACTTTCGAAAACCTGCAACTGGAGCCGGTCCCTAATGCGGGCGCCGCGCTTGAGCCGGGTCAGGTTCGGGTGGCCCTGCGCGCCATCGCCACCAACTTCCGCGACGTCATGATCACCCTGGGCATGTTCACCCACGACGCCCTGCTCGGTGGCGAAGGCGCCGGCGTGGTGGTCGAAGTCGGCCCGGGGGTGACCGAGTTCGCGGTCGGCGATTCGGTGTACGGCTTCTTCCCTGATGGCAGCGGCACGCTGGTGCCCGGCGACGTCCGCCTGCTCCAGCACAAGCCCGCCCACTGGTCCTACGCCGAAGCGGCCGGGATCTCGGCGGTTTTTACCACCGCCTATATGGCGTTCATCCACCTGGCCGACGTGAAGCCGGGGCAGCGGGTGCTGGTGCACGCCGCGGCGGGCGGCGTCGGGATGGCCGCGGTTCAGCTGGGCAGGCATCTGGGCCTGGAGGTGTTCGCGACGGCCAGCCGTGGCAAGTGGGACACGTTGCGGGCCATGGGTTTCGACGACGATCACATCTCCGACTCACGCAGCCTCGAGTTCGAGGAGAAGTTCCGGGCGGTCACCGGCGGCCGCGGCATGGATGTGGTGCTGGACTCGCTGGCCGGCGAATTCGTCGACGCCTCGCTGCGGCTGGTCGCTCCCGGCGGCATGTTCCTGGAGATGGGCAAGACCGACATCCGCGACCCGGGCGTGGTGGCCCAGGACTACCCGGGTGTCCGCTACCGCGCCTTCGACCTATTCGAGCCGGGCCGCCCGCGGATGCATCAATGGATGCAGGAGCTGGCCGGGCTGTTCGACGCCGGCGTGCTGGAACCGTTGCCGGTCACCACCTTTGACGTGCGGCGCGGCCGCGCCGCGCTGCGATACCTGAGCCAGGCCCGTCACATCGGCAAGGTCGTCATGACGGTGCCTTCTGGGCCAGGTACCGGGCTGAGTTCGGGCACGGTGCTGATCACCGGTGGAACGGGCATGGCGGGTTCGACATTGGCTCGTCACCTGGTGGCACACCACGGTGTCGAGGAGTTGGTGCTGCTGAGTCGGCGTGGTCCGGACGCGCCCGGGGCCGCCGAATTGACCGCCGAGCTGCAAACCGCGGGTGCCCGGGCGCGCGTGCTGGCATGCGACGCCGCCGACCGGGCAGCACTGGCGCAGGTGATCGACGACATTGCGGCGCAGCGGCCGCTGTCGGGTGTGATCCACGCGGCCGGCGTGCTGGACGACGCGATGGTCACCTCGCTGACGCCCGAGCGGGTCGACGCGGTGTTGCGGGCCAAGGTCGACGCCGCGTGGAATCTGCACGAGTTGACCCGCGAGCTGAATCTGTCCGCGTTCGTGATGTTTTCGTCGATGGCCGGGCTGGTCGGCTCGTCGGGCCAGGGCAACTACGGGGCGGCGAACGCTTTCCTGGATGGGCTGGCCGCGCACCGACGCGCGCACGGTTTGCCGGCGATCTCGTTGGCCTGGGGGCTGTGGGATCAGGCCAGCACCATGACCGGCGGGCTGGACGCCGCCGACCTCGCCCGGCTGGGCCGAGACGGGATCTTGGCGCTGTCCTCGGACGAGGCCATGGAGCTCTTCGACACCGCACTGATCGTCGACGAGCCGTTCCTGGCGCCGGCCCGCATCGATCTCGGCGCGCTGCGCGCCCACGCGGTCGCGGTGCCACCGATGTTCACCGATCTGGTCAACGCCCCGACGCGCCGCCGGGTCGACGACTCGCTGGCCGCCGCGAAATCGAAATCCGCTCTGGCGCATCGGTTGGACGGGCTCTCCGAACCCGAGCAGCAGGCCGTGCTCCTGGACCTGGTGCGTTCGCACATCGCCACCGTGCTGGGCAACACCACCGCCGAGGCCATCGACCCGGACAAGGCGTTCCAGGAGTTGGGCTTCGACTCACTGACCGCGGTCGAAATGCGGAACCGACTCAAAACCGCCACCGGCCTTGCGCTTTCGCCCACCCTGATCTTCGACTACCCGACGCCCAACGGCCTGGCCGGCTACATCCGCACCGAGCTCGCCGGAGTGCCGCAAGAGATCAAGCACGCCCCCATCGCCCGCGCCACCGACGATGATCCGATCGTGATCGTCGGCATGGCTTGCCGCTATCCGGGCGGGGTGAATTCCCCCGACGACCTGTGGGAGATGCTGACCGAGGGCCGAGACGTGCTCTCGGATTTCCCGACAGATCGTGGCTGGGACCTGGCCGGTGTGTACAACCCGGATCCCGACGTTCCGGGCACCTGCTATACCCGCACCGGCGGCTTCGTGGACGGTGTCGCGGACTTCGACCCCGCCTTCTTCGGAATCGCCCCCAGCGAGGCGTTGTCCATGGACCCCCAGCAACGCATGTTCCTCGAGCTGTCCTGGGAAGCGCTGGAGCGGGCGGGAATTGAGCCCGGTAAGTTGCGCGGCAGCGCCACCGGCATGTTCGCCGGCGTGTACACGCAGGGCTACGGGATGGGCGCCGCACCGACCGCGGAGGGCTTCCGGCTGACCGGCCAGTCGTCGAGCGTGGCGTCGGGCCGGGTGTCCTACGTGCTGGGGCTGGAGGGCCCGGCGGTGTCGGTGGACACGGCGTGTTCGTCGTCGTTGGTGGCGTTGCACATGGCCGCACAGTCGCTGCGCTCGGGGGAGTGTGACCTTGCCCTGGCCGGCGGCGTCACCGTCAACGCCACCCCCGACATCTTCGTCGAATTCAGCCGCATGCGCGGGCTGTCCGCGGACGGCCGCTGCAAGGCCTACGCCGGCGCGGCCGACGGCACCGGATTCTCCGAAGGCGGCGGCATGCTCGTGGTGGAGCGCCTATCTGACGCTCAGCGCCTGGGGCATCCGGTGCTGGCCATGCTGCGCGGCTCCGCGATCAATCAAGACGGCGCGTCCAACGGGCTCACCGCGCCCAACGGTCCCTCGCAGCAGCGGGTGGTGAGGGCCGCCCTGGCCAGCGCCGGATTGACGCCGGCGGACGTGGACGTCGTCGAGGGCCACGGCACCGGAACCACTTTGGGCGATCCGATCGAGGCCCAGGCCCTGCTGGCCACCTACGGGCAGGATCGCAGCGAGCCGCTGTGGCTGGGGTCGATCAAGTCGAACATGGGCCACACGCAGGCCGCCGCCGGGGCGGCCGGCGTCATCAAGATGGTGCAGGCGATGCGTCACGAGACGCTGCCGGCGACGCTGCACGTGGACGCGCCGAGCCCGCATGTCGACTGGTCGGCGGGCTCGGTGTCGCTGCTGACCGAGGCGCAACCCTGGCGGGCCGAGCGCCCGCGTCGCGCGGGGGTTTCGTCGTTCGGCATCAGCGGCACCAACGCGCACGTCATCGTCGAAGCCGCTCCGGCTGAACCCGCGCGTGAGGCCGGACCGGCACGTCCGGTGGTTCCCTGGCCGTTGTCGGCGAAGTCCCCGTCGGCGTTGGCGGCGCAGGCGGCGCGGTTGGCCGAATACTTTCGCGCGCACAGTGATCTGGACCTCGCCGACATCGGGTGGTCATTGGCGGGCCGCGCGACCTTTGAGCACCGAGCCGTCGTGGTGGGCGGTGACCGCGACCGGTTGCTGGCCGGACTGGACGAGCTGGCCAACGACGACCCGACCGGATCGGTCATCCGGGGCATCGCGACGCCGGCGGGCAAAACTGTGTTCGTCTTTCCGGGCCAGGGCTCGCAATGGCTGGGCATGGCCATCGAATTGCTGGATACCGCACTAGTATTCGCACAACAGATCCGCGAATGCGAAGAGGCGTTCGCCGAGTTCGTCGACTGGTCGCTGATCGGTGTGCTGCGTGGCGCACCCGATGCGCCGGGACTGGACCGGGTCGATGTCGTGCAGCCGGTCCTCTTCGCCGTGATGGTGTCGCTGGCCGAACTGTGGAAGTCGGTCGGGGTCAACCCGGATGCGGTGATCGGCCATTCGCAGGGTGAAATCGCCGCCGCTTACGTCGCCGGTGCGCTGTCGCTGCACGACGCCGCGCGGGTGGTCACGTTGCGCAGCAAGCTGCTGACGTCGCTGGCCGGCCCCGGCGGGATGCTGTCCATCGCCTGCAGCACCGAACGGGCCCGGGAGTTGTTGTCGCCCTACGGCAATCGAGCCAGCATTGCCGCCGTCAACGGCCGGTCGGCCGTCGTGGTGTCGGGTGAGGTGGCCGCGCTCGACGAGCTCGTCGGCTTCTGCGCCGACCTCGAGCTGCGGACCCGGCGGATCGACGTGGACTACGCGTCGCATTCGGTGGAAGTCGAGGTGATCCGCGCGGATCTCGCGGAGGTGCTGTCCGGTATCCTGCCGCGCTCCTCGCGGATCGCGTTCTTTTCCACGGTGACCGGAAACCGTTTGGACACAGCCGGGTTGGACGCCGAGTACTGGTATCGCAACATCCGACAGACCGTGCAGTTCGACCAGGCGGTGCGCAGTGCCTGCGAGCACGGATACCGGACGTTCATCGAATCCAGTCCCCACCCGGCTCTGGTCGCGGGCATCGAGGACACCGTCACCAACCACGTCGGCGGCGGCACCGAAGCTATCGTCATTCCCACCCTGGGCCGCGATGACGGCGGACTCGACAGATTCCTCACTTCGGCCGCGACCGCCTTCGTCGCCGGAGTGAGCGTGCGCTGGCGCGGCGCGCTGGACGGCGCCGGCTTCGTCGAGCTGCCGACGTATGCCTTTGACCGGCGCCGGTTTTGGCTGTCTGGGAAGGGCATCTCGGCCGACGCTTCCGGACTGGGCCTGGGCACCAGCGAGCACCCGCTGCTGAGCGCGGTTGTCGAGCTCCCGGCTTCGGGCGGGGTGGTGCTGACGGGCCGCCTATCGCCGAGCCTGCAGGGCTGGCTGACCGATCACGCCGTGTCCGGCACGGTTGTGTTCCCCGGAGCCGGCTTCGTGGAGTTGGCGATCCGCGCCGGTGACGAAGTCGGTTGTCCGACGGTCGACGAACTGACGCTGCAGGCGCCGTTGATGTTGCCGGCCAAGGATTCCGGGTCGTCGTCGGTTGCCGTGCAAGTGGTCGTCGGACCCGCCGAAGAATCCGGCCAGCGCCCGGTGTCGATCTTCTCGCGCCCCGACACCGGTTCCGGTTGGATGTGCCACGCCGAAGGAACGCTGAGCACCGGCTCGGTCGAGCCGGGGGCGGATCTGTCGGCTTGGCCGCCGGCGGGAGCCGTCAAGGTCGATGCGGCCGACGGCTACGAGCAGTTGGCGGCGCGTGGCTACGGCTACGGCCCGGCCTTCAAGGGCCTGACCGCGGCCTGGGTGCGCGACGACGAGGTGTTCGCCGAGGTGCGGCTGCCCGATGCCGCCGGCGGTGTCAACGGATTCGGCGTCCATCCGGCGTTGCTGGATGCTGCCATGCACGCTTTGATTGTCAGCCAGAATGTCGCCGGCCAGACCGACGAGGTGGTGCTGCCGTTCTCGTGGCAGGGCGTGTCGTTGCACGCGGCGGGCGCCCCGGCGGTTCGTGTGCGCATCGCGCCGGCATCGACGTCGGAGGGCGCCGCGGCCTCCAACTCTGTTTCGATCGAGCTGGCCGACGGGCTCGGATTACCGGTGCTATCGGTGCGCGCGATGGTGGCGCGCCCGGTGAGCGAGCGGCAGCTGCGGGCGGCGGTGTCGGCCTCGGGTCCGGACCGGTTGTTCGAGCTGGCGTGGTCGCCCGCCACGACGCCGGCCGCCGCCACCGAGTCGCCCGGGCACCAGGTGTTCGAATCCGTTGCGGCCGGCGAAGATCCGGTCTCCGGATCGTACGAGCGCACGCATCATGCGCTGGCGGCCGTGCAGTCGTGGCTGACCGAGCATGACTCCGGGGTGCTGATCGTCGCGACCCGGGGCGCGATGGGGCTGGAGGGGGAGGACGTCCCCGATCTGGCCGGCGCGGCGGTGTGGGGGCTGGTGCGGTCGGCGCAGACCGAACACCCCGGCCGGATAGTACTGGTGGATTCCGATGCGGCGCTTGACGATAGCGTGATCGCGACCGTTCTGGCGGTCGGCGAGCCCGCGGTGTTGCTGCGCGACGGCACCGCCTACATCGCGCGGGTGCACGGCAGCCGGGCGGCCGACGGCATCATGACACCTCCGGCGGATGGGCCCTGGCGGCTCGGAATCAGCAGCGCGGGCACTTTCGAAAACCTGCAACTGGAGCCGGTCCCTAATGCGGGCGCCGCGCTTGAGCCGGGTCAGGTTCGGGTGGCCCTGCGCGCCATCGCCACCAACTTCCGCGACGTCATGATCACCCTGGGCATGTTCACCCACGACGCCCTGCTCGGTGGCGAAGGCGCCGGCGTGGTGGTCGAAGTCGGCCCGGGGGTGACCGAGTTCGCGGTCGGCGATTCGGTGTACGGCTTCTTCCCTGATGGCAGCGGCACGCTGGTGCCCGGCGACGTCCGCCTGCTCCAGCACAAGCCCGCCCACTGGTCCTACGCCGAAGCGGCCGGGATCTCGGCGGTTTTTACCACCGCCTATATGGCGTTCATCCACCTGGCCGACGTGAAGCCGGGGCAGCGGGTGCTGGTGCACGCCGCGGCGGGCGGCGTCGGGATGGCCGCGGTTCAGCTGGGCAGGCATCTGGGCCTGGAGGTGTTCGCGACGGCCAGCCGTGGCAAGTGGGACACGTTGCGGGCCATGGGTTTCGACGACGATCACATCTCCGACTCACGCAGCCTCGAGTTCGAGGAGAAGTTCCGGGCGGTCACCGGCGGCCGCGGCATGGATGTGGTGCTGGACTCGCTGGCCGGCGAATTCGTCGACGCCTCGCTGCGGCTGGTCGCTCCCGGCGGCATGTTCCTGGAGATGGGCAAGACCGACATCCGCGACCCGGGCGTGGTGGCCCAGGACTACCCGGGTGTCCGCTACCGCGCCTTCGACCTATTCGAGCCGGGCCGCCCGCGGATGCATCAATGGATGCAGGAGCTGGCCGGGCTGTTCGACGCCGGCGTGCTGGAACCGTTGCCGGTCACCACCTTTGACGTGCGGCGCGGCCGCGCCGCGCTGCGATACCTGAGCCAGGCCCGTCACATCGGCAAGGTCGTCATGACGGTGCCTTCTGGGCCAGGTACCGGGCTGAGTTCGGGCACGGTGCTGATCACCGGTGGAACGGGCATGGCGGGTTCGACATTGGCTCGTCACCTGGTGGCACACCACGGTGTCGAGGAGTTGGTGCTGCTGAGTCGGCGTGGTCCGGACGCGCCCGGGGCCGCCGAATTGACCGCCGAGCTGCAAACCGCGGGTGCCCGGGCGCGCGTGCTGGCATGCGACGCCGCCGACCGGGCAGCACTGGCGCAGGTGATCGACGACATTGCGGCGCAGCGGCCGCTGTCGGGTGTGATCCACGCGGCCGGCGTGCTGGACGACGCGATGGTCACCTCGCTGACGCCCGAGCGGGTCGACGCGGTGTTGCGGGCCAAGGTCGACGCCGCGTGGAATCTGCACGAGTTGACCCGCGAGCTGAATCTGTCCGCGTTCGTGATGTTTTCGTCGATGGCCGGGCTGGTCGGCTCGTCGGGCCAGGGCAACTACGGGGCGGCGAACGCTTTCCTGGATGGGCTGGCCGCGCACCGACGCGCGCACGGTTTGCCGGCGATCTCGTTGGCCTGGGGGCTGTGGGATCAGGCCAGCACCATGACCGGCGGGCTGGACGCCGCCGACCTCGCCCGGCTGGGCCGAGACGGGATCTTGGCGCTGTCCTCGGACGAGGCCATGGAGCTCTTCGACACCGCACTGATCGTCGACGAGCCGTTCCTGGCGCCGGCCCGCATCGATCTCGGCGCGCTGCGCGCCCACGCGGTCGCGGTGCCACCGATGTTCACCGATCTGGTCAACGCCCCGACGCGCCGCCGGGTCGACGACTCGCTGGCCGCCGCGAAATCGAAATCCGCTCTGGCGCATCGGTTGGACGGGCTCTCCGAACCCGAGCAGCAGGCCGTGCTCCTGGACCTGGTGCGTTCGCACATCGCCACCGTGCTGGGCAACACCACCGCCGAGGCCATCGACCCGGACAAGGCGTTCCAGGAGTTGGGCTTCGACTCACTGACCGCGGTCGAAATGCGGAACCGACTCAAAACCGCCACCGGCCTTGCGCTTTCGCCCACCCTGATCTTCGACTACCCGACGCCCAACGGCCTGGCCGGCTACATCCGCACCGAGCTCGCCGGAGTGCCGCAAGAGATCAAGCACGCCCCCATCGCCCGCGCCACCGACGATGATCCGATCGTGATCGTCGGCATGGCTTGCCGCTATCCGGGCGGGGTGAATTCCCCCGACGACCTGTGGGAGATGCTGACCGAGGGCCGAGACGTGCTCTCGGATTTCCCGACAGATCGTGGCTGGGACCTGGCCGGTGTGTACAACCCGGATCCCGACGTTCCGGGCACCTGCTATACCCGCACCGGCGGCTTCGTGGACGGTGTCGCGGACTTCGACCCCGCCTTCTTCGGAATCGCCCCCAGCGAGGCGTTGTCCATGGACCCCCAGCAACGCATGTTCCTCGAGCTGTCCTGGGAAGCGCTGGAGCGGGCGGGAATTGAGCCCGGTAAGTTGCGCGGCAGCGCCACCGGCATGTTCGCCGGCGTGTACACGCAGGGCTACGGGATGGGCGCCGCACCGACCGCGGAGGGCTTCCGGCTGACCGGCCAGTCGTCGAGCGTGGCGTCGGGCCGGGTGTCCTACGTGCTGGGGCTGGAGGGCCCGGCGGTGTCGGTGGACACGGCGTGTTCGTCGTCGTTGGTGGCGTTGCACATGGCCGCACAGTCGCTGCGCTCGGGGGAGTGTGACCTTGCCCTGGCCGGCGGCGTCACCGTCAACGCCACCCCCGACATCTTCGTCGAATTCAGCCGCATGCGCGGGCTGTCCGCGGACGGCCGCTGCAAGGCCTACGCCGGCGCGGCCGACGGCACCGGATTCTCCGAAGGCGGCGGCATGCTCGTGGTGGAGCGCCTATCTGACGCTCAGCGCCTGGGGCATCCGGTGCTGGCCATGCTGCGCGGCTCCGCGATCAATCAAGACGGCGCGTCCAACGGGCTCACCGCGCCCAACGGTCCCTCGCAGCAGCGGGTGGTGAGGGCCGCCCTGGCCAGCGCCGGATTGACGCCGGCGGACGTGGACGTCGTCGAGGGCCACGGCACCGGAACCACTTTGGGCGATCCGATCGAGGCCCAGGCCCTGCTGGCCACCTACGGGCAGGGTCGCAACGAGCCGCTGTGGTTGGGTTCGATCAAGTCGAACATGGGCCACACGCAGGCGGCCGCCGGGGTGGCTGGCGTGATCAAGATGGTCCTGGCGATGCGCCACGAGATGTTGCCCGCGACATTGCATGTCGACGAGCCGAGCCCGCACGTCGACTGGTCGACGGGCTCCGTCTCGTTGTTGACCGAGGCGCGGGTGTGGCCCGGCAACCGCCCGCGCCGCGCGGGTGTGTCGTCCTTCGGCATCAGCGGCACCAACGCGCACGTCATCGTCGAGGCCGTGCCCGCCGAGGCGCCGCGCGTCGTGGACGGTCCCAAGGTGCCGATGGTGGCATGGCCCGTCTCGGCGAAATCGCTGTCGGCGTTGAACTCTCAAGCCGCACGCTTGGCGGGCCACCTGCGTGCCCACCCGGACTTGGACATCGCAGATGTGGGGTGGTCGCTGGCGCACCGGTCGGCCTTCGAGCAGCGGGCCGTCATCGTCGGGAGCGATCGCGACCGGTTGTTGGCCGGGTTGGACGAGCTTGCCGGTGACGACCTGACCGGCTCGATCGTTCGTGGCACGGCTAACGCCGGCAAGACCGTCTTTGTGTTCCCGGGCCAGGGCGCCCAAACGCTGGGCATGGGAATGGGATTGCACGCCGGCTATCCGGTGTTCGCCGAGGCGTTCAACACCGTCGTGGCCGAACTGGATCGGCACCTGCTTCGTCCGCTGCGCGAGGTGATGTGGGGGAACGACGAAAATCTGGTGAACAGCACCGAATTCGCACAACCCGCGCTGTTCGCAGTCGAAGTCGCGTTGTTCCGGCTGCTCGAGTCCTGGGGCGTGCGGCCCGACTTCGTGATGGGCCACTCGATCGGGGAGCTGGCGGCCGCGCACGTCGCCGGTGTGCTGTCCCTGGAGAACGCCGCGGTGCTGGTGGCGGCCCGGGGTCGATTCATGCAGGCGCTGCCCGAGGGCGGCGCGATGGTCGCGGTCCAGGCCACCGAAGATGAGGTGGGGGCGTTGTTGGTGCCCGCCGAACAAGCCCGCGCGGGCATCGCCGCGGTCAATGCGCCGACCTCGGTGGTGATTTCGGGTGCACAAGAAGCAGTGGCCGCGGCGGCCGATCAACTTCGCGCCGACGGCCACCGTGTGCATCAGCTTTCCGTGTCGCACGCCTTCCACTCCCCGTTGATGGATCCGATGATCGACGAATTCGGAACCGTCGCGGCCGGACTGGCTGTCGGCAAGCCCACCATCCCGATCGTGTCCAACGTGACCGGCCAGCTGGCCGGGGATGACTTCGCCTCGGCGGCGTACTGGAAGCGACACGTACGCGAGGCGGTGCGCTTCGCCGACAGCGTGCGTTTCGTGCACTCGGCCGGCGGAAACCGCTTCCTCGAAGTCGGCCCGGGCAGCGGCCTGATGGCATCGATCGAGGAGACACTGGCTTTCGATCCGACGGCAGCCCCGGTGACCACGATGTCCACGCTGCGCAAGGACCGCCCCGAGCCGGTCGCCTTGCTCAACGCCGTCGCGCAAGGGTTCGTCGCGGGAATGGATGTGGACTGGCGCGGTGCCCTCGGCGACGCCAATCTGGTCGAGTTGCCGACGTATGCCTTTGACAGGCGGCGCTTTTGGCTTGCCGCCGACGGCGCCCCGGCCGACGCCGCGGGCCTGGGTTTGGCCGCCAGTGAGCACGCCCTATTGGGCGCGGTGGTGGAACTGCCGGCCACCGGCGGAGTGGTGCTGACCGGCCGGTTGTCGCCCGCCACCCAGGGCTGGTTGACCGACCACGCGGTCGGCGGTGTGGTGCTTTTTCCCGGCGCGGGATTTGTCGAGTTGGCGATTCGCGCGGGCGACGAGGTGGGCTGCGGTGTGGTCGACGAGCTGAATCTGGCGGCGCCGCTGGTGTTGCCGGCCGGTGCTTCGGTCGCCGTTCAGGTCGTGGTCGGCGGTCCGGACGATTCGGGTGCCCGCGCGGTGTCGGTGTTTTCGCGGGCCGAAGCGGGCTCGGGATGGTCATTGCATGCCGAAGGTGTGCTGCGGGCGGGGTCGGTGCAGCCGAGCGCGGATCTGTCGGCGTGGCCGCCCGTGGGTGCTGTGCCGGTGGATGTGGGCGACGGGTACGAGCAATTGGCCGAGCGCGGTTACGGATACGGCCCCGCGTTCCGCGGCCTGACGTCGATGTGGCGCCGCGGCGACGAAGTCTTCGCCGAGGTCTCGCTGCCAACCGATGCCGGGGTTTCGCCGGCCGGGTTCGGCGTACACCCGGCGATGCTCGACGCGGCACTGCACGCGGTCATGTTGGCCTCCGATCGCGAGGGACTGCCCGAAGGCTCGATGCTCGTTCCGTTCTCCTGGCAGCGGGTGTCGTTGCACGCCGCAGGGGCGGGTGCGGTGCGCGCACGGATCATGCCGGTCAGCCCGTCCACGGTGTCGATCGAATTGGCCGACGGGCTGGGGCTGCCGGTGCTCTCGGTGGCGTCGATGGTGGCCCGCCCGGTCACCGACAAGCAACTCCTGGCCGCGGTGTCGAATTCGGGGCCGGACCGGCTCTTCGAGGTCATCTGGTCCGCTCAGCCGTCGGCGGCGGTGCAGCCGGTATCGGTATTCGGTTGGGATGCACTGGAATTGAACGACGCCGAGGCCGACCGTTCGGCGGGGCTGTTCGAGTCGCAGCCGGTGGCCGGCGACATGATCACCGAGGTGTATGCGGCGACGCGGGCGGTGCTGCCCGTGCTGCAGTCGTGGTTGTCCCGCGACGGCGCCGGGACCTTGGTGGTAGCGACCCGGGGCGCGATGACGCTGCCGGGCGAGGACGTCACCGATCTGGCCGGCGCGGCGGTCTGGGGATTGGTGCGGTCGGCGCAGACCGAGCATCCCGGACGAATCGTGCTCGTCGACGCGGACGGGCCTTTGGACTCCGAGGCGGTAGCCGCGGTCCTGGCGCTCAGCGAGCCGCAGGCGATAGTGCGCAAGGGAACGCTCTACACCGCGCGAGTGCTCGGCAGCCGCGCGGTCGGCGGTCTGCTGCTGCCACCCGACGAGGGACCGTGGCGACTCGGCATGAGCAGCTACGGCACGATCGAGAACCTGCGCATAGAACGGATTCCCGATGCCGATGCGCCGCTGGGTGCCGGCCAGGTGCGGGTCGAGCTGTCGGCCATCGCGGCCAATTTCCGTGACGTCATGATCGCATTGGGCCTCTACCCAGATCCCGAGGCGATCATGGGTATTGAGGCCTCCGGCGTGGTCATCGAAACCGGCTCGCAGGACGGGCGTTTCGAAGTCGGCGACCGCGTCATGGGGCTCTTCCCGGACGGCACCGGAACCATCGCCAAGACCGACCAGCGCCTGCTCGTCAAAGTTCCCGCTGGTTGGTCACACACCGCAGCCGCGACAGCGTCGGTCGTCTTCGCGACGGCAAACTATGCGCTGGTGGACTTGGCCGGCGCCAAGCCCGGTCAGCGGGTGCTGATCCATGCCGCGGCCGGTGGGGTCGGGATGGCTGCGGTCCAGTTGGCCCGCCACATCGGCCTGGAAGTGTTTGCGACCGCAAGCCGCGGAAAGTGGCAAACCTTGCGGGACATGGGCTTTGACGACGATCACATCGCCGACTCGCGTAGCCTCGAGTTCGAGGAGAAGTTCCGGGCGGTCACCGGCATGGCCGGGATGGATATCGTCCTCGACTCGCTGTCCGGTGACTTCGTCGACGCTTCGCTGCGCCTGATGGCGCCCGGCGGGGTCTTCCTGGAGATGGGCAAGACCGATATCCGCGACCCCGACGTCGTCGCAAGGGACCACTCGGGTGTGCGCTACCGAGCTTTCGATCTCTTCGAAGCCGGTCCGGATCGCATCGCACAGATGCTCGACGAGTTGGCCACCATGTTCGGCGAGGACGTGTTGCGGCCGTTGCCGGTCACCAGGTTCGATGTGCGACGCGCGCCCGCCGCGCTGCGCTACCTAAGCCAGGCGCGACACGTCGGCAAGGTCGTGATGACCATGCCGGACGCGTGGACGGCCGGCACGGTGCTGATCACCGGCGCCACCGGCATGGCCGGCTCGGCGGTCGCCCGACACGTCGTGTCCCGCCACGGCGCGCGCAATCTGGTGTTCGTCAGCCGCCGCGGCCTGGACGCACCGGGTGCGGCGGAGCTGGTCGCCGAGCTGAGCGCGGCCGGTGCAACCGTGGAGGCGGTGGCCTGCGATGCCGCCGATCGCGAGGCCCTGGCCAAGGTGATCGCCGAGATTCCGATGCAACACCCGCTGACCGGGGTGATCCACGCCGCCGGGGTATTGCGCGACGCGGTGGTGACGTCGTTGACCCCCGACCGGATCGAATCCGTGCTGCGGTCCAAGGTCGATGCGGCGTGGAACCTGCACGAACTGACCCGCGACCTGGATGTGTCGGCGTTCGTGATGTTTTCGTCGATCGCCGGGCTGGCGGGTGCGTCGGGTCAGGCCAACTACGCGGCCGGCAACTCCTTCCTGGACGGGTTGGCCGCGCATCGACGGGCACATGGGCTGCCGGCGATTTCGCTGGGCTGGGGGCTCTGGGATCAGGCCAGCGCCATGACCGGTGGATTGGGCGCCGCCGACCGTGCCCGGTTCGGCCGGGACGGGATCGTCGCCATGTCCTCGGACCATGCGCTGGAACTGATGGACACCGCGCTGATTGTCGACGAGCCGTTCATGCTGCCCGCCCACATCGACCTCGCGGCGTTGCGGGTCAAGTTCGACGCGGGCACGTTGCCACCGATGTTCGTCGATCTGATCAACGCGCCGTCGCGACGTCAGGTCGATGACTCGCTGGCCGCCGCCAAGTCGAAATCCGCTCTGCTGCAGCGCCTCGAAGGGCTGCCCGAGGATGAGCAACAAGCGGTCTTGCTGGACTTGGTGCGTGCCAACATCGCCACCGTGCTGGGCAGCGCCAGCCCGGAGGCGATCCACCCGGATCGGGCGTTCCAGGAACTCGGCTTCGACTCGCTGACCGCCGTAGAAATGCGTAACCGGCTCAAAGCCGCGACCGGGCTGGCGCTTTCGCCGACGCTGATCTTCGATTACCCGAACTCCGCTGCGCTGGCCGGCTACATGTATCGCGAATTGGTCGGATCGTCGGACCAGCCCGCGGTGGCAGCCGTGCCGGGCGAAGCCGAGATTCAGCGGGTGGTCGGATCCATCCCGGTCAAGCGCCTTCGCCAGGCCGGCGTTTTGGAGCTGCTGCTGGCCTTGGCCAACGAATCTTCCAGTGGGAGCGCGTCGTCCGAGGTGACCACGGAGAAGGACATCGCCGACATGGACCTCGACGACCTGGTCAACGCCGCGCTGCTGGATGACGACGAATAGCCATGAGTGAGGGCGTTTTGTGAGAATCGCGGTCACCGGGGCCAGCGGCGTGCTCGGTCGCGGCCTCGTCACGCGGCTGCTCAGCCAGGGCCACGACGTCGCGGGGATCGCCCGCCATCGTCCCGAAAGCTGGCCGAGCGCAGCGGATTTCGTTGCTGCCGACATCCGTGACGCCGGGGCTGTCCGACGCGCCCTGGCCGGCGCGGACGTCGTCGCGCACCTCGCGTGGGCGAAGGGTTCCGGGTACGACGACCAGGTCAATATCGGCGGCAGCCGCAACGTGCTCGAAGCGATGGCCGAGAATGGTTCTAGGCGAATCGTTTTCGCGTCATCAGCGCATGTGTACGGCGGGACGGCAGTGCCGCACGCCGAACACGAGGTCACGACTCCGATCAGCGCCGAAGGCCGGTCCAAAGCCCGAGTCGAACAGATGCTTGCGGAATCGGGAGCGGAATGGGTCGCGATCCGCTCCGCGCTGATCTTGGGGCGAAGCGTCGATAACTGGGTGCGCCGCCTGCTCGCGTTGCCGGCGTTCCCCGACCGGTCGGCCGATCGCCAGATGCAGGTCGTCCACCTCGACGACGCGCTGCGGCTATTCAACCGCGCCATCATTGAAACCGAAGTCGCCGGTGGCCCAGTGAATCTCGCCGCTTCGGGCGACCTGACCTTCCGGCACATCGCCGCTGCGCTGCGCCGCCCAATCGTGCGCCTTGGCCGCGAGCCGGCCGAGCTGCACCTGGTGCGGGGGGTTGCGCTTATGGACACCTCGCGGCTGACAGAAGAATGGGCGTTTCAGCCGGCGTGGGAATCCGGCGAATGTGTCCAGGATTTCGTGCTGGCGGTGCGCGGCCGGGTAACCGTGGGCAATCGGGTGGTATCGCTGCCGTGGCGGCTGGCCAACATCCAGGACCTACCGTCGGTCGACGCGCCGAGCGACGACGGCGTCAAACCCGTTTGGGCAGGCGCAGCGGGGGATAACGGGGAATTCGACACGCCGATCGACCCGCGTTTTCCCACCTTCCTCGCCACGAACCTGTCTGAGGCGCTGCCTGGTCCCTTTTCGCCGGCGTCGGCGTCGGCGACGGTTCGCGGACTGCGGGCCAGCGCCGTGTGCGTCGCCGAGCGGTTGCGGCCCGGCGGGACGATCCAACGCGAAATCGCGATGCGCATGGTCGCGGTGTTCGCCCACCGACTGTACGGCGCGATCACCACCGCACACTTCATGGCCGAAACGGTGCCTTTCGTCAAGCCGACGACGGTGGTGAGCAATAGCGGGTTCTTCGGTCCGAGCATGGCCGCCCTGCCGATCTTCAGTGAAGAACATCCGCACTCCGACAACGGCCGATTTCGCAAGCGACTGCGGACCATCCGTAACATCGGGGTATTCGGCGTCAACCTGATCGGCCTGTCCGCCGGCGCGCCCCTGGACACCCGCGAGTTCGTCGCCGACGTCGATCGCCTGGAACGCTTGGCCGACGGCGAGCTCGCCGGGCTCGACGATCGTCGGCTGCTGAGCCTGATCTCGCTGGCGCGTGACCAGGTGGTGCACGGCTGGGTGCTGGCGGCGGGCTCGTTCCTGCTGTGCGCGGCGTTCAACGTGCTGCTGCGCGGTTTATGCGGACGAGACGTCGCCGCGCCCGGCGGACCGGAATTGGTCAGCGCGCGTTCCGTCGAGGCGATGCAGCGCTTGGTGGTCGTCGCGCAGCGCGATCCGAAAGTCACGGCGCTGCTGGCCGAACCGGGCGATCGGCTCGACAAGCTCGCCGTTGAGGCGCCGGAATTCCATGCCGCCCTGCTAGACGAGCTGGCGCTCATCGGGCACCGTGGTCCGGCCGAGCTCGAGATGCTGTCGACCAGCTACGCCGACGATCCCGAGCTGCTCGTGCGGATGGTGACCAGAGCAATGAGCGCGTCATCCGCGCCGCAGCCCCAGCGGCCCCGGATCCCGTTGCACGCCAAGCCCATAGCGGCTCTGGCCACCCAACAACTTCGGGATCGTGAAGTCCGCCGCGACAAGGTGGTGCGGGCGAACTGGGTCCTGCGAAAGCTGTTGCGCGAGTATGGGCGTAGGTCGGTCGATGCCGGGATTTTCGACGCGGCCGATGACGTCTTCTATCTGCTTGTCGACGAACTCGATGCACTCCCTGCGGACGTGGGCGCGCTGGTGGCGCGGCGCCGGGCCGAACAACGCCGGCTGGTCGCGGTGGCGCCGCCGACGGTCTTCAGCGGAAGCTGGCAGCCGACCGCGACCACATCGGACGCGCTGGCCAGCGGGGACACTTTGCGTGGTGTCGGCGTTTGCGGGGGACGGGTGCGCGGCCGGGTGCGGATCGTGCGGCCCGAAACCATCGACGACCTGCAACCCGGTGAGATCCTTGTCGCAGAGGTGACCGACGTCGGGTACACCGCGGCGTTCTGTTACGCCGCCGCCGTCGTGACCGAACTCGGCGGCCCGATGTCGCACGCCGCCGTGGTGGCCCGCGAATTCGGGTTTCCGTGTGTCGTCGACGTTCAGGGGGCCACCAAGGCACTGCCGCAGGGGGCCATGGTGGAGGTCGACGGCGCCACCGGCGAGATCCGTTTGCTCGAGCTGGCCGCGGACGACGCGCTTAGCTAGTCGAACTCCATCTCCAGCTCGACCGGCCCGCTCAATCCCAGCATCGGTTTCCAGCGTGCCGTGGCCACGCGGCGCGGATTGGTCATGCGCCGGGCGATGACTTTGAGGGCTCCGGCGAGTTCCGTTCGGGCGAGATTGGCGCCCAGGCAATAGTGGGCGCCGCCGCCGAAGGTCAGAATCGGCGGCGGTTCCTCGCGGGTGATGTCGAACCGGTGCGGGTGCGGGTAGACCTCTGGATCACTGTTCGCGGCAAAGGTATTCACCGAAATGAAGGTGCCCGCCGGAAACGTGTACTCCGCGAACGTGACGTTGTCCAGGACGGTGCGCAGCGTGGTGCAGACCGCCGGCGAATGGCGCATGCATTCCTCGACGGCTTGCATCGCGAGGCCGGAATCGTCGCGCAGCATCGCCAGTTGATCGGGATGATCACACAGCGCGTGCATGCACGCGGCCAGTTGATTGCGAGTGGTGTCGGTGCCGGCGCTGAGAATGCTGAACGCCAGCATGCGCATCTCCGCGTTGCTCAGCCGGTCGCCGTCGTCCTGGGCGCGGATCAGTTCGGAGATCAAATCGTCGGTCAACCGGCCCCGGCGTTCGGTGATCATCTCGTCGATGTACGCGTCGAACTCGTCCCATGCGCGCATCACGATGTGCTGCTCGTTCGCCAGGTCGGAGTCCAACCTCACGATTTTGAAAATGTCCTCGGCCCACAGGGAAAACTGCTCCCAATCCTGGGGAGGCGCGCCCAACAGCGCACAGATGATCGGGATCGGGTACGGCCGGGCGATGTCGGTGACGAAATCGCATCGGCCGGCATCGGCGACCTGGTCGATCAACCCGTTGATCACCGCGTCGATCGTGTCTTCCATGCGTGCGGAAGCCCGCGGCGTGAAGGCTTTGGACACCAGGCCGCGCAGCCGTCGATGGTGCTCGCCTTCCATGCCCAGGATGGTGCCGAGGACCCGGTCATAGAGCGGGCCGGACGTTATCCCGCGAGCGGTCATGTGCATGCCGGGCGGGAAAACGAACCGGGGGTCGCGAAGTATCCCGCGGGCGAGCTCGTAACCGAGCACCTCGGGTCCCAGCGGTCCGATGGCTATCGGAGACCTCGTGCGCACCTCGTGGATGCGCGGGGCGACCTCGTGCACGGTGTCGGTGATTTCGTAGTGCAGCGTCGGAAGGCCGGCGTCGAAGACGCTGGGTGATGCGGTGTCGACGGTCATCGTGCCTCCTTAGGCCGAAACCAGCTTGGCTGGTAGCGCTTTGGCAGTACTTCGATCGGCGCCGAAACCAGCCATGCCGTCTCCAATCACGGGATGTTGGTTGCCAGGAATGTCAGTGGCAGTCCCAGGATCGACACGTCGTTTTCGTCGAGGTAGGTGCCTCCGCCCTCCATGCGTTGCCGGAATCGCGTTGTCGCGCCGTAGCGCTCGGCGACGGCGTCGGCCTTGGCGGCTTCCGGAACTCCGATCACCACGGTGAACACGCCGTCGCCGTGACGCTCGAGGAACTCTGTGACCGAGACGGCGACCTCGCCGGTCGACCCGGGGATCGGGCTGATCAGCTCGATGCCCCGATCCCAGTCGAGGTGGATGTCCAGGCCGAGCTCGGCCAGCCGCAGGGGCTCGAAGAGGAATCCGAGATCGCTGAACATCTGTGTCGTTGCGGCATGTCGTTCCGGCGCCACGGCGAACACGACGTGATGGAGCGAGGGTTCTTCAGGCATCTGAGTCCTCCTATCGAGCGTTGGTGCGTAGCACTCCGCGCGGAAGTAGCAGCGGTAGGTCGTTGTAGGTGACGATGCCGGGAGGAGCGGCGACGACGGCGGGTATCGCGGTGATCGCCGGCACGGCGGTGATGGTGAGGCCCAACATGATGTAGTCGTCTAGCGTCTGGCCCTCAAAGTCCGGTGGTGGCAGAAAGCTCAATGTGGTCTTGATCGTCGGTCGGCCCTGCACCTCAACCGTATAGCCCATGTCCAGCGGCCAATCTGGCTGCAGTGCTTGGCCTTTGCGCCATCGCCCACCGATTTCGATGACCTCGCGGTCGGCCAACACCCCTTTCCAGCGAACGTGGATGCCGGCGACGCAACCCTTCGCGATGGTCCAGTCGCCGGGCAAGTGCAGATCTTCGGTGGTCGCGGCGTACTCGGCTTCGCAGCGAACTTCGTCGAGCTCGACTCCGAGGGCATCGGCGAGCAGCAACACGCCGTCGCGGAAGATGCCGGACCCCTTCTCGGTGATGGCCGGGAGGTCCGGTTGATCGATGGGATAGCCGAAGCCCATGGGTATTTCGGTCGCGGGGGAGTTGTAAATCGTGGTATCGAAGGATTCGAGTACCGACACCTTGTCCACCCGGTCGGAGAGTCCCGCCGACACGATGGCGAACAATTGGATGAAACCGGGGTTGATGCCGCTGCCGAAGATGGTCGACCCGCCGTCCTCGCAGGCCTGGGCGATGCGCTCACGTCCCGCGCCGAGGAAGTGACCGGTGATGAACCCCGCCGTGCCCACCACGTTGATGCCCGCGCCGAGGATGCGGACCAGCTCGTCGACGTCGGCGAACATCGGATTGTAGACCACGCAGTCCGGCTTGAGCGCGAGCAGTGCGTCGATGTCGTTGCTGGCCTTGACATTCAGTGGTTCGATCCCGCACAGCTCGCCGACATCATGTCCGGCCTTCTCCGGCGACCAGGCGTAACACCCGACGAGCTCGAGCGTCGGGTTGGCGACTATGGCCTTGACCGAGCTCTTGCCGACGTTGCCCGTCGTCCACTGAACGACCCGATGGATCAACGGTTCAGCCCGTTCATGGGTGCGGCGCCGCCTGGGCTTGGCGGGCCAGCCTGTCGTTGTGGATCTTGACGAGTTCGCGGAATCCCAGCCGGTGGTACTTGGGTATCGGCTGGATGCCCCACACGTCCTGCGCGGTGGCCTTGCCCTCGGCGCCCTCGGGCGGGCCGAACGGCGGGTAGGGGTACTTGCACTCGAGCGTGTCGTTGGAGTACCGGATCTTGAGCAGCTCACTGCAGATCTGGGTGAGGCTCAGCGTCGGGTAGCCGTAGTAGACCGCCATGAACGGCAACGTGAAGGCGCCCTCGATCACGAGGGCCACCAAGCACACCAGCACGGCACGCTTGATCCATTTGTGCATCCGCGCGTAGTACGGCGTCGTCCCCGGCTCGAGATCGGCGGCCGGGTCCTTGTCTTCGGCGGATGCCGGTGCGGAAGGGCTTGTCATGGCACGACTCCTTGCTAGTCGGAGAAGATTTCGCGATTGACGGTGTGCAGATAGGGGATGGCGAGGAACGGGGTGATGTAGAAGATGTCGTAGAGCCACCAGCCGATGACCGGAAAGACGACTCCGGCGTACCGTACGTCGGCGAACATGGTCATGTTGAAGACATAGGCCGACCAGATCACCACACCCATCCAGCATGTGACGACCATCCATTGATGACCCCAGCGCTTCATCTGCAGGAAGCCGATCGCCGCTGCCACCCGCATCGAGAAGACTGTGAGGATCAGGCCGGCCACGTAAGCTTTCTCGCCCGGCCCGGCGGCGCCCCCGACCCAAAGCTCGTTGTAGTGCCAGAAATAACCGGCGTCGAACATGTTGCCCCAGCCGACCATCAGCACGCGGTTGATCAGCGTGTGGTTGGCCACCAGATCCAGGGCCCAGCCCAGGCTGTTGAGCATTCCGTCGATCAACACCAGATAGCCGATCAGGGTGACGATCATGGGCCGGACCGACAGTCCGGCGCGCAAGGCCTGGCGCTGCAGCCACACCCCGCGCATGAAGATGGGAAAGCCGATCAGGCCCGGCGCCCACATGCCCATCAGGCCGGCGCCGACGATCATCCACTTATCGGCGCGGCGCTGAGCCTGGCGGGATTCGTCGTGGTGATCCTCGAGGCTGACCGATGCCTCGGTTCCATCCGAATGTCGTTTCAGCAAGGGGAGATTCACAGGTCCCACCACCCCCGTGCGAACGACATGTAGAGCTGGATCCCGAACATCGCCAACAGGTAGCCGTAGATGAAGATCTGGAAGACGATGAGCGCCCTCTTGCGCTTCTGCTCTTGTCGGTCCATACCGTTGCTCCTTTCTAAGAACTACTCGATGCGTCTGCGGTCCCCAGGCTGGCAGCCGCGACTTCGCGTAGGCCGTCGGTGACAGCGCCGTCGGTGCTCAGTGGCGCGAGTATGCACGCATCGGCCGCGTCCAATTCGGTTGCGCCGGCGGCGATCAACTGAGCGGCCGTGACGAGCACCCGGGTCGACGGCGGCTCGAAGTGGAAGGCTTGGTCGGCGGTGCGGATCGCGACCGCGCAGCCGACCAGCCGCCTCGCCGTACCCAACGGGATTCCCGATTCGGCGACGATCACCTCCGCCTCGCGGTCCGGGGGTAGGTAGTGCATCGCCAGCGTGGCGAACCGTTGGCGGAACGACGGTTTGAGCTCCTTGAGCGAGCTGCGATATGCCGGGTTGTACGAACACACCAGCATGAACTCCTCGGGCGCCTGCACCACCTCGCCAGCGCGGTCGAGATACAGCGACCGCCGGTGATCGGTGAGCGAATGCAGGATCGCCAAGGAGTCGTGGCGGGCCTCGACGACTTCGTCGAGATAGCAGATCGCGCCCGCTTTGACGGCCCGGGTCAGCGGGCCATCGGTCCAGACCACGTCGCCGCCGGTCACCATGAAGCGGCCGACGAGGTCGGAGCTGGTGAGGTCGTCGTGGCAACTGATGGTGACCACGGGCCGCTGCAGCAAGGAGCCCATGTGTTCGACGAAGCGGGTCTTGCCGCATCCGGTCGGGCCGGTGAGCATCACCGGGATGCGCCGGTGGAAGGCCTGCTCGAACAGCTGAACCTCGTTGCCGTTGGCGAAGTATGTGTCGGTGGTCATCTCTTCCTCAGCAGGTCGGCATTCACGCGGCGACCAGTTCACGATGGACGTGGGCCAATACCCGGGGCAGTTCCTCTATGCGCCGGATCCGCTGCGACCGGCGAGGCCCGAACACCTCGGGCAGGGGATCGACGCGGGTGGGACCCACGCCCACGTAGTAGATCGACACCCCGGCCTCGTTGGCCTCCTCGACCGCGTGCGCGGTATCGGCCCAGGCGTAACGTCCCTCGTATCCCTCGTCGGAGATCAGTCCGTCGCCGATGACGATCAACAGGCGGCGCTCGGAGGCCTGCGCCAGCAACCGGCTGGTCAAATGGCGAAGCGGCGCACCGAGTCGGGTGTATCCCCTGGTGGACAGGCCGAGCCCGCTCGGCGGTACGAACCGGCGGTCCTCAAAGTCCTTCAGGCAGCGGACTTCGACTCGATGGCGGGTGTTGCCGGTGAAAACGAAAACACCGTGCCGTTCGCGCGCCAGCGTCATTGCCCGCGAAAGTGCATCGGCACACGACAATTCCAGTTGGAATACGCGCCCGCCGTGCACCCCCAGCGACGAACTCCCGTCGAGCAGCAGCGCCGTGGTGACGTCGCGGCTGCTGGGCAGCAGGTCGCGGAACACCTTCGGCTCCTTGGCCTCGCCGGTCGCGAGATCGATGTAGTGGTTGACGTATTGGTCGACGTCGAGGTCGGAGCCGTCTTCGAGGCGGTTGGTCATCGCGCGGTGGGTGTGCTCTTCGAACCACTTGCGCACGTCGACGGCGACGGGCACCGGGCGGCGGGCGTGCCGGCCGTCGGCGTGCTCGACAACGGCAACGTGGTCTTGCATGAATCGCTGTGTCCACATGTTCCATTCGGGATAGGGGATCCCCGGCCGGTGTTGCGGTGTGACGTCGAGATCGTTGTCCTGTGGCCGGCTCGGTGGCGGCAGGTTGGGGTTGCGGACCCCGCCGTCGCCGCCGACGGGAACGGAATACGGTCGCGGCAGACGTTTCTGCGTTGTGGTCCATGGCATCCTGCCAAAGCTGCGTCGCAGCTTGTCGGTCAAACCGTGCGGCGCAGTATATGCCAGCGGCAAGGTGCCCAGCAGGGGATGAATCGTCAATGCCTGATCGGTGGCAGCCAAAGCGATTGCCCGGCACAGCATTTCGGCGGGAGCCACGTCGCCGGACTCGGCGTGGAGGTCGGGGAGGAGTCCTTGAACCTCGGGCAGCAGGCCGGGCCACCGCGACGCGATCCAGCCAAGGGCGACGCCGGCCTCGACGAGGGTGAGCGCACGCAGTTCGCGGGCGGAGAGCTCGTTGAGGCGATACTCGGTGACGCGTTCTTTCGACGGCGAACACTGCAGCGCCACACCGCATGTCAGGGTCCTGCGGGTCCAATCGGGTGGCGCGGGGTAGGGGACATGAACGAAGGTGAGCGCCGCGTTCATGCCGAAACCCCGCCGGTCCCCGGTGACCAGGCGGACGCCCTCGCGACGTTGCTCGCTCAGCGCGACTGCCGTGACGGCGCAACTGCGTTCCAGCGCCATCGCATGCGCATCGGAGTGCTTAGTCATTCAGAAGGTGCCGATGTTGGAGAACAGCCAGTACCAGAACCAGATGATCAGTCCGGTGCCGCCCCATGCGGCGACGTAGCGAAGGATCTCCCATAGATAGCCCATGATGTGACTTCCTCGGTGGCGTAGCGGATTTCAGTTCACACATTTCAGTCGGAGAAGAGTTCCCGGTTGACGGTGTGCAGATAGGGGATGGCCAGGAACGGGGTGATGTAGAAGATGTCGTACAGCCACCAGCCGACAACCGGCAGTACGACTCCGGCGAAGCGCACATCGGCGAACATGGTCATGTTGAAGACGTAGGTGATCCAGATGACCACGCCCATCCAGCAGGTGACGACCATCCATTGATGGCCCCAGCGTTTCATCTGCAGAAAACCGATGGCCGCCGCGATGCGCATGGTGAAGACGGTCAGGATGAGGCCGACTTCCAGAGCTTTTTCGCCCGGGCCCGCCGCGCCGCCGACCCACAGCTCGTTGTAGTGCCAGAAGTAGCCGGCGTCGAACATGTTGCCCCAGCCGTTGAGAAGCACCCGGGCCAGGATCGTGTGGTTTGCCACCAGGTCGAGGGCCCATCCGACCGTGTTGATGGCCGCGTCGATAATGACGAGGTAGCCGAGCAGCGTGACCAGCATCGGTCGAACGGAGAGGCCATCGCGCTGGGCCCGGCGCAGCAACCGTACGCCCCAGAGAAACAACGGCAACCCGAAGATGCCCAGGGCGGCGGTGCCGATCAGCAGACTGCCGGAGATGAGCCATTTGTCGGCTTGGCGCTGCGCGGATTGTGAGCGCGCCATGTGCTCGTCGATTGTCAGGCTCGCCTGTGCGGCGCCGGTTGACTCGAGCTTCGGCAGATTCACGAACCCCCCAGTGATTGGATCGGCGTTTGCACTATAACAGGCTGACTGGAGTCAGCAGAAGAGGTCGAGCGAGACGCACTACTACGCCACATGACGTTAGGGTTGCCGTCTGCTGGCGCGGCGCCCGTAATGGCGACACATTGCTTCTACTGACGAAAGTCAGCCGTGACCGTTGACACAGACTTCCGGGGATGCCTACGCTCATCGAGCGCTCAGCCCGTCCGGCTATGCAAAGGAGTAGCAATGACGCTCAAATCGCCGGCCGAGCGAAAATATCGTGTAATCCAGTGGGGCGTAGGCAATGTCGGAACGATAGCGCTGCGTCACTTCGTGCACAACCCCGCCTACGAACTCGTCGGAGTGCTGTGCAATCGTCCGGAGAAGGTAGGCAAGGACGCCGGTGAACTCTGCGGCAAGGCGCCCACCGGAGTGCTGGCGACCACCGATAAGGCTGCCATCGAGGCGCTCGAAGCCGATTGCGTGTTTTATGCGCCGCTGTGGTCTGACCCCGATGAGGTGTGCCGCTTGCTGCGCGGCGGCAAGAACGTCGTCGCCTCAGGCGGCGCGTGGTGGTATCGAACCGAACACAGCAAGGCGGACATCGATAAGATCGATGCGGCGTGCCGCCAGGGTGGAACGTCGTTTCATGCAGGGGGTGTAAACCCCGGCTTTGCCGGAGACCTACTGGTCCTGACGCTGGCCCGAATCGTCAGTCAAATCGACACTATTCACATCTACGAGGTGGTGAACTTCGGCCGGGACACGCTGAAGTACCTGTATGAGATGGGAATGGGGAGCGATCCTGCCGGGTTTGAGGACGGCCCGAACCTGTTGGGGCAAGCGTGGCCATTGTTCGCGCAGTCGATGGCAATGGTGGTGGAGGGAATGGGTAAAACGGTCGAGAAATACACGACTGAGGTGGAGCTCGGGTCTGCCACGCGCGACATCCCCTTTGAGGGTGGCGAAACCAGCGACATGCCGGGCTTCAAGGGAGTGATCAAGAAGGGCACGGTCGCTCGGCAGCACCACAGGTGGACCGCGTGGGTGGAAGGCAAGCCCCTCATAGTCTTCCATGAGATATACACCATGGACACCTTCGATGCCATTGAACCGCAGGAGGATTGGCCTCAGCACTACCACTACCGCATAGTGATCGAGGGCGATTCGTCCACCGAGCTGATCCTGCAGGGCGCACAGGACCCGGATGGCGGGTACGCGCTGCCTGGTTACACCTGGACCGCGATGGGTCCCGCCAATGCCATTCCCGCTGTGTGTGATGCCCCGCCGGGATTCATGTCCCACAACGAACTTGGGCTGATGAAGCTGCGTGGCGTCATACGGCCCTAGCGCCGCAAGACCTCATGGTCTCAAGCTTCGCAATGTCCTCGCGACATAATCTTCGAGCAGGGTATGGCCGGTCGGCCAGTGGTTGGTCGTGATCAACAGAGCGTAGAGACCGAGCAGGAAGAACACCGCACTGTTCATGGGGTTCACCTCTGAATCCGTCTCGCCGCGCTCTTGGGCCTGCGCGATCTCCTGGGCGACCAGCACGATCAGCGGGTGGTCCCTGCCGTCTTCGGTCTGCGGACGCGTTTGGGAAAAGTGCAGCGCGAGAAAGTCATTGAATAGTCTATCGCCCAGTCGGCGTTCCAGCCCGACCACCAGGCGGACCGCCTCGTTCAGCGCGGAAACGAGATCGTGCTTGGACTTCAAGAATTGTGCGAACTGCTTGGCGATGCGGTCTTCTTCGCGGCGCTCCAGCTCGAGCAGCACATGCTCCTTGGTGGGGAAGTGGAAGAAGAAGGTTCCGTGGGCGACGCCCGCCGCGGCCACAATGGCAGCCACGTCAGCCTCGGCCATGCCGGCGCGCGCAAATTCCGCGATCGCGGCGCCCATCAAACGTTCCCGCGTCTGCAAGCGCTTGGCTTCTCGCGCCGACAGCCGATCCGTCACAGCCATTCTTTCCTCACGGTTGACCTGGCTCATGTGAGAGCTTCGAGGCTAACTCGACCAGTATGCCGTGTCTGGGCCAAAAAGGCTTGCCAACTTGAGTGTTGTCAGGCAACCCACACGCCGCGGCTGATATATGCACTGGACTGTCATTGACTTTAGTCAGCAAGGTTCATAGATTGAACGGCGCACGCACTCGATCGAGGGAGCCCGGCATGGCATTGGAGCAATTCCGGCTGGACGGGCAGGTCGCGATCGTCACGGGCGCCGGGAAGGGTGTGGGAGCAGGTATCGCTAGGGTCTTGGCGGAGGCGGGCGCCACGGTGGTTGGGACCGCACGGACCGAGGCGGATATCGTTGGCACGATTGCGGGTATCGAGGCTGCCGGCGGCGAAGGGCTGGCGCTTGTAGCGGATGCGATGAGTCGTCCGGATTCAGAGCGGGTCGTCAGCACGGCCATGGAGCGCCTCGGTCGCATCGACATTTTGGTCAACAATGTCGGTGGTTCCACCTATGCGCGGTTCTTGGACATTACCGACGAGGACTTCCGGCACACGTTCGACTGGTGCGTGACGTCGGCATTCATCATGAGTCAGCTCGTGGCGCCGCACATGCTCACCGCCGGACACGGTTCCATCATCAACATCTCATCGGGCTCGGCGCGGTTCGGTATCCGGGCGCTGACCGCTTATTGCGTCGCCAAGGGCGGTCTCGAAGCGCTCACCCGCGCCATGGCACAAGAACTCGCCCCGAAGATTCGCGTCAACGCCATCGCACTGGGATCGTTCTCCACCGACGGTCTGAAAGGTAGCCTGGACCTGATGCCGGGGTCGCTGGAAAAGATGCAAGAGGCCACACCGCTGCATCGGCTGGGCGACGTCGAGGACCTTGGACGGCTCGCGGTGTACCTGTGCACCCGCGACTGCTACGCGACCAACGCGACTTTTCACGTCGATGGTGGCATCGATTCGAACAATTCGCCGCTGCCGATACCCGATTACTGACCTCCGCTTCGAATGAACGCGCCATGATGGGTCTTCACCCACCGCCGGAAGGACGAGGGTAATGCGCAGGGTCATTCAATTCTCCACCGGAAACGTCGGCCGGCATTCGTTGCGAGCCATCATCGGCAGACCCGATCTCGAACTGGTCGGCGTGCACGCCGCCAGCGCCGAGAAGGTCGGTCAGGACGCGGCACAGTTGTGCGGACTGAACGAACCGACCGGCATCGTCGCCACCGACGACATCGACGCGTTGGTGGGCCTGGGCGCCGACTGCGTGGTTTACACCTCGCAGGGTGAAACGCGCCCGATGGAAGCCATCGAGCAGATGACCAAGTTCCTCGCGGCGGGTACGAATGTGGTCGGTACATCGATGGTCTGGCTGGTTACGCCCCGCCACGCCGACGATTGGCTGCGCGAGCCCCTGGAGCGTGCCTGCGCGGCCGGCGATGCCTCGCTCTACGTCAACGGCATCGACCCTGGCTTTTCCGGTGACACCCTGGTGCACTCGGCCGTCAGCCTGACCACTCGGGTCTCGTCGATCACCGTGCAGGAGATCTTCGACTACGGAAACTACGATGACGCCGAATTCACCGGCGCTGCAATGGGGTTCGGCTCGACACCGGACGACGATGCACCGATGATGTTCCTGCCCGGGGTGATCGTGTCGATGTGGGGAGGCCAGGTCCGCAGCCTGGCGGATAATCTGGACATCAAGCTCGAGGACGTGCGTCAGCGTGTCGAACCGTGGTACACGCCAGAACGAATCGACTGCACGATGATGACGGTGCAGCCGGGGCAGATGGCGGCGGTGCGGTTCGCCACCGAGGGCGTGCGCGACGGCGAGCCGGCCATCACCCTCGAGCACGTCACCAGGCTCACGCAGACCGCCGCACCCGACTGGGAATTCCCACCCGAGGGTCATACCGGAGTGCATCGCGTCGTCGTGGAGGGCGAACCTCGGGTCGAAATCAACACCCACGTATCCCATCCCCTGTTTGATTCCACCGATGCCGGCTGCATTTCGACGGCCGGCCGAGTCGTCAACGCGATCGACTGGGTGTGCCGCGCGCCCCAGGGGCTCATCGGTGTCGAGGACATTCCACTGTCCGCGACGATGCGCGGGCTGATGTGGAACGAGCGGTAGCCGGATTCGTGGTATGACGACATCGCCCTCGGGACGCGTTGCAGGTAAACGCATTCTGATCACTGGTGCGGCCCGCGGCATGGGACGCAGTCACGCGCTGCGGCTTGCGCAGGAAGGCGCTGATCTGATCCTGATCGACATCTGCCAGTCCCTGCCGCAGATCGAATATCCTCTGGCCACAGAGGAAGATCTCGCCGAAACGGTACGGCTGGTCACGGAACTGGGCCGGCGGTGCGTAAGTCATGTCGTCGACGTCCGCGACGATGTCGCGTTGCGCAAGGCCGTCGATGATGGCGTCGGCGAACTGGGTGGCCTAGACGGCGCAGTGGCCAACGCCGGTGTGTTGACCGTCGGGCCATGGAACACCACAACTCTCGACGACTGGCGCACGGTCGTCGATGTAAACCTGATCGGAACCTGGAATACGTGCGCGGTGGCTATCCCGCATTTGCTTGACCAAGGTGGCGGCAGCCTGGTGAACATCAGCTCCGCGGGCGCCATCAAAGGCTTTCCGCTGCAGCATCCTTACACCGCTGCCAAGCACGGTGTCGTGGGGCTGACGTTGGGGTTGGCCAATGAGTTGGCCGCGCAAAGCGTGCGCGTCAATTCCGTTCATCCCACCGGGTGCCCGACCGGCATGATCCCTCCGTCGATCGGAGCCGTCTTCTCCGAGGAACGCCCCGACCTGATTCCCACCTTCGTCAACGCGATGCCCACGCCGGCCATCGACCCCGTGGATGTCAGCCACGCGGTGCTGTTCTTGATTTCCGACGAAGCCAGATACGTGACGGGGCTGCAGTTCAAGGTCGACGCGGGAGTGACCATCAACTAGAACTTCGAAGGGCAACGCCACGCCGCCGGCAAACAAATGCCCTTACTGAGATCGGGTCAAGCCCATAGGCTGGGCTGCAGATGAACATCAGTTCGTCGGCCGAATTTCGTGTGTCGCAGTGCCTACGCGCGCGGCAAGGGATACAAATAGCTGACGTCTTGAAGGAGACCCTATGAATACGGTGCGGACGTCCGCGCTCGGCTTGACGGTCACCGCGGTGTTGGTCAGCGCGACGTTGGTGGGCTGCGGCGGGGAAAAGAACTCCACGACATCATCGGGTTCGGCCTCGCCGTCGGCTACCTCGTCGAGCTCCTCGGCCGGCGCGGGTCCGGGGGCGCCGGCGGATTACAGCCACCTGCTGATCAAGCCCAGCGACGTCGGCCCCAACGCCACCGCCGACGGACCGCCGAGCCAGAATCCCAGCGGCATCACCGGCGTGGGACAGGTTTTCAAGAACCCCGATGGCAAGCGCACCATCATCGACACGATCGCGGTGTTTCCCGACGCGGCCACGGCCACCCAGACGGCGGCGAACATGCGCGATGTCGTCGGCAAGAAGGTCAACGGGCAGCAACAGCCCCTCGACGTCGGCACCAACGGGTTCTTGGTGATCGGCCAGGGGACCGACCCGGCCAATCCCATGGAGATTTCCGAGGCGGTGTTCGTCGTGGGCAGGGCCATGGTCGACCTGGAGTCCGATTGTGTCATCGGCAATCCCACGCCCGCCGATGTCATGCTCGATCTCGCCCGTAATCAAGAGGCCGCGGTCAAAGCGGGCTTGCCGGCTAGCTGAGCTCCACCGATTACAGCGGCCAGCTGTCCGGCTGCACCTCGTAACGCAAGGCGGCGGCCGGAGGCAGCGGCCGCCGGTCGTTGACCGATATCGCGTCGAGGATGAGCGCGACATAGCGTCGCCAACCGTCGCTGTCCGCATCCATGGTCGACAGCACGCTGAAGAGCATCGCGACCAGGCGGGGCAGATCGTCGGTGACGAGGTCGGCGCGGATGCTGCCGGCTCGCTGGCCAGCTCGGACGAGCTCGCCGAGGGCGGCGTTGAGGGACACCGAGATGTCCGACGTGAGTGATCCGGCGCGGCGCGCGGCGGTCAGCAGGCTGTGTTCGCGCGCCCCCAGCGAGATCGCCGCTTCAATCAGTTGGGTGAGACCGTGCAGCGGATCCTTGGCGAGGCGGGCGCTATCGATCACCGGGGTGAGGTCTTCGGCGATGCTTTGATCCAGGGCGGCGCGGACCAGATCGGCCTTGGCCGGAAATCTGCGGTACAGGGTCCGCTCACCGACGCCCGCACGGCGCGCGACGGCCTCCGCCGGGGCGTCCGGCCCCAACTCGCCGTACACCTCACGAGCCGCACGCAGGATGCGCTCGACGTTGCGCGCAGCGTCGGCTCGCAACGGCCGATCCTCAACCGCGGTCATGGTGACTAGCGTAACTGACGGTTGACTGCCAACTAGGCTGGCTTTACGCTCTATAACTGGCAGGCAGCTGACACTTAACAGGAAACACGGTACATGTCAACGACTTCCGAAGTGCGTTCCGACGCCGGACTACCGGTGCTGCCCATCCCACGGCCGGCAACCTGCCCACTCGCGCCCCCGCCCGAGTTCCAGGAGTGGCGGGACGGTCCCGGGCTACGGCAGGCGATGTTCCAGGGCAACCCGGTCTGGGTGGTCAGCCGCTACCGGGACATCAGGGCGGCGCTTGTCGATCCTCGCCTGTCCGCGAAGACGATTCCCGACTCGATCATGTCGAAGGACGACGACAACAAGGTCCCGGTGATGTTCGCGCGCACCGATGATCCCGAGCATCACCGACTGCGGCGCATGATGGCCAGCAACTTCACCTTCAGGCGTTGCGAGTCGATGCGACCGCAGATCCAGGACATGGTCGACCACCACCTCGGCCAGATGATCGAGCACGGCGCACCGGCCGATCTGGTGCGTGAATTCGCGTTGCCGGTGCCGTCGATGGTGATCGCGCTGCTGCTGGGAGTGCCACCCGAACACCTGGAACTCTTTCAGTTCAACACCACCAAGGGGCTTGACCAGAGGTCCACCGACGCAGAAAAGGGACAGGCTTTCGGCGCCATGTACGCCTACATCGAGGAGTTGGTGGAACGCAAGGCGTGCGAACCCGGAGACGACTTGATCAGCCGCCTGGTCACCGAATACGTGGCGACGGGTCAGCTCGACCGTGCCACCACGGCCATGAACGGCGTGATCATGATGCAGGCCGGCCACGAGACCACCGCAAACATGATCTCGCTGGGAACGGTTGCGCTGCTGCAACATTCCGATGTCTTCGAGCGCCTGGGACACACCGGGGACCCGGCCGTCATCGCCAATATCGTCGAAGAGCTCATGCGCTACCTCAGCATCGTGCACAGCCAGGTCGACCGGGTGGCGACTGAAGACCTGATGCTCGGCGGTCAGCTGATTCGCGCCGGGGAGTATGTGATGATGAGCTTGCTCGCCGGGAACTGGGACGCGGAATTCGTAGCCAATCCCGGATCGTTCGACGCCGACCGAAACACCCGTGGGCACCTGGGCTTTGGTTACGGCGTCCATCAATGCATCGGAGCGAATCTCGCCCGCGTCGAAATGCAGGTCGCGTTCGCTACGCTGGCCCGTCGGCTGCCCGGCCTCAAACTAGCGGTACCGGCCGGGCAGCTGAGCTTCAAAGACGCCAATATCTATGGCATGAAAGAACTTCCGGTGAGCTGGTGAGCGGCGAACTGCGGTTCGACGACCAGGTCGCCGTCATCACCGGGGCCGGTGGCGGTTTGGGCAAGCAATACGCGTTGCTGCTTGCCTCGCGTGGCGCGCGCGTCGTCGTCAACGATATCGGCGGCTCGGTGACCGGGGAGGGATTCGACGCCGCGACTGCGGGCGCCGTCGTCGATGAGATCCGCGACCGGGGCGGTGAGGCGGTCGCGGACCGTCACAGCGTCACCAATCCCGAAGGTGGGCAGGCGATCATCGACGCCGCCCTGAACGCATGGGGCCGAGTCGACATCGTGATAAACAATGCCGGAATCGTGCGGGACGCGCCATTCGAGGAGATGACCGCCGACCGCTTCGAACAGCTGTTGGACGTGCATCTGAAGGGCGCCGTCTACGTGACAAGGCCTGCGTGGAAGGCGATGTGCGAGCAAGGGTATGGCCGGATTCTCAATACCTGTTCGGCGGCCGGAATCTTGGGTGCCGCGGGTATGAGTAACTACGGCTCGGCCAAGACCGGATTGATCGGCCTGACTCGCGTTCTCGCCGCCGAAGCCGCCGATCGCGACATCAAGGTCAACGCCATCGCCCCGATTGCCTATACACGGATGCTGGCGCACTCCGTGGACGGTGCCGCGCAGCCCGATGATCCCGCCGCGCAAGCGGTGCTCGATGACCTGGTGAGTCAATACCTACAGCGACTGGATCCCGCGTTGGTGGCCCCCGTGGCGGCTTACCTGACCCACCGGTGCTGTCCGGTGTCGGGGGAGATCTATACCGTTGGGGCAGGCCATGTTTCGCGGTTCTTCATCGGCAGGACAAAGGGCTTTTACCGCCCCGAGCTGTCCATCGAGGACGTGCGCGACCATCTGGACGAGATCCACGACGAAGCCGGCTACACCGTGCCGCGCGGGACCGCCGACGAGATGAGCGAGCTCTTCGCGACCATCAAGGCCGGCTTCAGCAGCTGAACGCCGTGCCGACACCGTCCGGTGGTGGCGCCGACTTCAGGCAGCCGAACGGCTCGATGCCGGCGGGGCTGAATTTGACCGCCGACTGGTGCGCGTAGTTGACGCAATAAAGGCCGGTTTGGTCGGCGCGGCACCGGTAGTCACCGAACGACAGCGAATCTCCGTTCGCCAGTTCCGGTCCGTTGCCGTTGATGAACGGACCGGGATCGGCTCGGGCAGATCCGACCTGCAGGTTCACCCCGTCGAAGCCGATCCAACCGCCTTGCCATTGGCCATACGCCGTCGCGGGCGCCGGCGGCGGATTGGTCAGACGCACCAGGCAGGCCAGCGCGCCACCGGTGTGTTTGGCATCGGTCATGCAGGAGACCTTGCCCGCCATCGCCGTCAGTGCGATGTCGTCGCCGAGCGGAGTGGTCGTCCCGTCGCGGGTGGCCGCGTGGAAACGGCTTGGATCGGCGGGGTGACCGGCCTCGATCCACGCGATGACCTCGGAGATTGCCGCACCCGCGGCGGGCCCGACGGATGGTCCCGGTGATTTGTTCCCAGGCGCCCCGGCGCCGGTGGATGCCTGGGGGGTGCCTCCGGTCGGCTCCGGATGGCCGCCCGTGCCGTGCGAGCATCCGGCGACCAGCAATGTCGCGGCGATCATTGCAGCTATCCGCATTCAGCCAGGCTAACCGCCGCGCCGCGCAAATAAGGCGCTGTGCGCGCGTTACGACCATCATGTCGGTTACCGTCGGATTATGCATGACCGCACTGTCCGCGCACGCACGGCCATCGGCACCGTCGAAGGCTTCACCCGAGACGGCGTCACTCGGTGGCGGTCGATCCCGTATGCCCGTCCACCGGTGGGAAGCCTGCGCTTCCGGGCGCCGCAGCCGGCCCAGCCGTGGTCGGGTGTCCGCCACTGCCATGGTTTCGGCAACTGCGCGCCCCAACAGCGCCGCTACACCCTGCTCGGCATGTCGGGTTTGGGCGGACGCTTTCAGCCGATGAGCGAGGACTGCCTCACCCTCAACGTCGTGGCGCCTGAGGGTGCCGCCGAGGGACCGCTGCCCGTCATGGTGTTCATCCACGGCGGCGGCTATTTCCTGGGCAGCTCGGCGACACCGTTGTACGACGGAGCGCCCCTGGCGCGCCGGGGATGCGTGTACGTGTCGGTGAACTACCGGCTGGGCGCGCTGGGGTGCGTCGACTTCTCGTCGCTCTCGACGCCGGAGATCACCATCGACAGCAATCTGTATCTGCGCGACCTGGTGCTGGCGCTGCAGTGGGTCCGCGACAACATCGCGGGATTCGGCGGTGACCCGGACAACGTCACCATCTTCGGGGAGAGCGCGGGGGCGTGCATCACCGCCTCACTGCTGGCGGTGCCCGCCGCCGAAGGGTTGTTCGCCCGAGCGATCTCGGAAAGCCCGGCGTCGGGCCTGGTGCGGTCGAAAGAGGTTGCGGCAGAGTTCGCGAACCGCTTCGCCAACCTGCTCGGGGTGCGCAGGCAAGACGCCGCCGACGCGCTGATGCAGGTGTCCGCGGCCCAGCTGGTGGAAACCCAACACCGATTGATCGACGAGGGCATGCAGGACAGGCTGGGCGCCTTCCCGATCGGCCCCGTCTTCGGTGACGACATCCTGCCGATGGATCCGGTCGAGGCGATGCGGCGCGGCGAGGCCCACCGGGTCCCTTTGATCGTGGGCACCAATGCCGAAGAGGGCCGGTTGTTCACCCGGTTCCTGACGATGCTGCCGACCAACGCGACGATGGTCGAAGAGCTGCTCGCCGAGGCGGAACCCGCCATCCGGGAACGCATCACCTCCGCATATCCCGACTATCCTGACCGGGCGGCGTGCATCCAGCTCGGCGGCGACTTCGCCTTCGCGTCGGCGGCCTGGCAGATCGCCGAGGCCCACGGCGCCCACGCGCCGACGTACCTCTACCGGTATGACTACGCTCCGCGCACGCTGCGCTGGTCCGGTTTCGGTGCCACCCACGCCACCGAGTTGCTCGCGGTCTTCGACTTCTACCGCACCAGATTCGGGGCGTTGTTGACCGCGGCGGCGGACCAGCGGGCCGCGTTGCGGGTCAGCAACCAGGTGCAGCGGCGGTGGCGTGCGTTCAGCCGGACCGGGGTGCCGGGGGAGGACTGGCCCGTCTACACGGCCGAAGACCGCGCCGTGATGGTCTTCGACCGCAAGTCGCGCGTCGAGTTCGATCCACACCCACATCGCCGAATGGCATGGGACGGCTTCTCACTGGTGCGTTGACCTGGCACGCTGACCCCCATGCATGCCGAGACCGAGCAAGTCATCGAACGACCCAGTGACCTCACCGCGTCCTGGCTGGCCGCGGTCATCGGCACCGGACCCATCGCCGATTTCTCGGTGGAGCGTATCGGTACCGGCCAGATGAGCGAGTGCTATCGCGTCCGGCTCAGTTATGCCGAAAGACCCGCGGAAGGTCCCGAGTCGGTGGTGCTGAAGGTCGCGGCCACCGATCCGGTCAGCCGGCAGACCGGCCTGGCGTTGGGGCTCTACGAGCGGGAGGTGCGCTTCTATGGCGACATCGCGCCGCGTCTGGGCGGACCCATCGCGCCCTGCTACCACGCGGCGGTCGACACCTCGACGGGCGTGTTCGATCTGTTGCTGGGGGATGCCGGCCCGGCGGTCGTGGGCGACGAAATCGCCGGCGCCACAGTAGAACAGGCCCACCTCGGGGCCGTCGAACTGGGACGGCTGCACGGGCCGCTGCTCGGCGACGTCTCGCTGGCCGAGGCGCCGTGGCTCAACCGCGCGGCTCCGCTGAACCAGGCGATGATCAACCCGCTGTATGCGGGTTTCGTCGACCGCTACGGTGACCAGATCGCGCCGGAACACCGCGTGGTGTGCGAACGCCTGATTGCCGCGTTCGACGGCTACCTGGCCCAGGAGGCGGAGGCGCCCGGGCGAGTCCAAGGCTTGGTGCACGGCGACTACCGCTTGGACAACATGCTGTTCGGCACCGACGGCGCGGATCGCGCACTGACGGTGGTCGACTGGCAGACCGTTTCCTGGGGCCCGGCCCTGACCGACCTGGCCTACTTCCTCGGTTGTGCCCTGTCCACCGAGGACCGTCGGCAGCACTACGACGCGCTGCTGCGGGCCTACCACGACGCGCTCGGCTCGCGGGCGCCACTGGACCTGGCCGACGTCGCCGACGGTGTGCGGCGGCAGAGCTTCTTCGGGGTGATGATGGCGATCGTCTCGTCGATGCTGGTCGAGCGCACAGACCGCGGCGACCAGATGTTCATGACGATGCTGCGACGGCACTGCGACCACGTGCTCGACACGGACGCGTTGTCGACGCTGCCCGAAGCGGTGGCTCCCGAGCCGTTGCGGCCGTCAGCCGAGGACGAACTCGCCCACGATCCCACCGCCGAACCGCTGTGGAGTGAGAGCTGGTACGCCGACTTCGCCGATGCGGCACAAGGATTGGGCGGCTGGTTCCGACTCGGCAGAGTGGCCAACGAGCACATCGCGTGGATGCACGTGCTGTTGTGCGGACCCGACATGCCCACCGTCGCCGTGGACGCGCAAGTGCCGCTGCCGTCGGACCCGTGGAGCCTGCGCACCGATGACGTCGAGCTCGGCCATTCCGCCGAGGTGCCCCTGCAGAGCTACCGCGTCGACGTGCGGGCGCGTGCCCAGGCCTACGCCGACCCGTCGGCGTTGTTGCGCGGCGAGCCCGGAACCCCGGCCGAGATGACCATGAGCCTGCTGTGGGCGACCGACGGCACGCCGTACAAGTACGGCTTGACGACGCGTTATGAAATCCCGTGCACCGTCTCGGGCAGCGTCACGATCGATGACCACAGCTACCGGTTGGAATCCGTTGCAGGCCAACGCGATCACTCGTGGGGCGTGCGCGATTGGTGGGGGATGGATTGGCTGTGGAGCGCGCTGCACCTCGACGACGGCACCCATTTGCACGGCGTGAACATCCGGATCCCCGGGGCGCCCGCGTTCAGCATCGGCTACACCCAGGGCGCCGATGGCAAGGTCACCGAACTGCAGACCGTCGACTCACGAGAGTCGTTCGCCGACAACGGATTACCGATGAACGCAACACTGGTGCTGGAACCGGGGCAGATCAACGCGACCGTGGACGTGCGCGGTCAGGCACCGGTTCGGCTCGTCGCGACGGACGGGCGGGTCAGCCAGTTTCCGCGCGTCTGGGTCACGATCAGCACCGCCGACGGGCGTGGCGGTGTCGGCTGGCTGGAGTGGAACCGCAATCTCGGCGAACAGACTTAGGTGAGCGAACCGGCCCCCGTCGTGGTGATGGGCGTCTCCGGATCGGGCAAGTCGACGGTGGGCGCGGCGCTCGCACGGCGCTTGCGGGTCCCGTTCGTCGACGCCGACACCATGCATACGGCAGCCAACATCGCCAAGATGGCGGCCGGCGAACCGCTCGACGACGACGACCGCTATCCCTGGTTGGAGCGGGTCGGCGACTGGTTGGCCGCCCACCGCGACGGCGGAGTGGTGAGTTGTTCGGCGCTGAAAAGGGCTTATCGCGACCAGCTGCGTGCGCACTGCCCGGGCGTGGAGTTCCTGCACCTTTCCGGTTCGGCGGAACTGATCGGCGGCCGGCTGGCCGCACGCACCGAGCACTTCATGCCGCTCGCGTTGCTGCGCTCGCAACTGGACACCCTGGAGCCCCTCGGTACCGACGAGGCCGGCTCGACCGTCGACATCGGTCCCGACGTCGACGCGATTGTGGATGCCGTCGTAAAAGCGCGCGGCTAGCGTGTGGCGGAGGCGGATATGTAGCATTATGCTACAACTCGTAACGAAGTGTTGCATTGGAGGAAGTCATGGCGGAGGCCCTCGATCGTGTGACGCGCGTTGCGTCCGACCTGATGGACAGCGCGGCGGCTGAGGGTGCCCGCCAGAGCCGCTCGGCTAAGCAGCAACTCGACCACTGGGCGCGGGTCGGGCGCGCGGTGTCCAGCCAGCACGCCGCCTCGAGGCGCCGGGTCGAAGCGGCACTCGCCGGTCAACTGGCGACCAGCGAACTCACGGTCGAGGAAGGCGTGGTGTTCAACGCCGAGATCTCTGCGGCCATCGAGGAAAGCCTGGCGCGCGCCAACTACGGGGCGACGCTGGCCGGGCAAGGGGTTACCACCGTAGCCCTCAACGACGACGGCGAGATCGTCGAGCACCGCCCCGACGGCGCCACGGTGGTGCTCGCGGCCGGGCGCTGACCCGGCGTTCGCCGGCGGTTCGGCGGTCGGATGGATCGACTTGATCTGGTGGTCGGGCCGAACGGCGCCGGTAAGTCCACGTTCATCGCGTTTACTCTGGCGCCGTTGCTGCCGGGAAGCCTCGTGGTCAACGCCGACGAAATCGCGCGGCAACGCTGGCCCGAGGATCCGGCGTCGCACGCCTACGACGCCGCGCGCATCGCCGCCGACACCCGCACAAAGCTGATCGAACTGGGCCGGTCCTTCATCGCCGAAACGGTGTTTTCCCATCCGTCGAAGCTGGACCTCATCCACGCCGCCCGCGGCGCGGGCTTCACCGTCGTGTTGCATGTGCTGCTCATCCCGGAAGACCTTGCGGTCGAACGTGTCCGGCACCGCGTGGCAGCGGGCGGTCACGACGTGCCGGAAGCCAAGATCCGCCTGCGCCATCACCGGCTGTGGATACCGGTCGTCGAGGCCGTTGCTCTGGCCGACCTTGCAACCATCTACGAAAACAGCCGGCATCGCGGGCCGCGCATCGTCGCGCGGCTCAGCGGCGGCTTGACGGTCGGCGCGCCCGAGTGGCCCAGGTGGGCACCGGAGAATTTGCGGGCGCGCTGGCCCGACTAGTTCAAACTCGGCCGCCCGCTCCGGTGACTACCAGGACAGCTTGCGCCGGCCGGTGTCGACCTGACTGCCGACTCGCTCGCGGGCGGTGTCGGCCAAGTCGTTGCCGCGCTGACGGGCGGTTTCGGCGAACTCCTCGCCGCGCGCCCGCGCCGTGCCGGCCAGCTTCTCGCTGCGCTTGCGGGCCTTCTTGGCCAGCTTCTCGCTGCGTTTGCGGGCCTTCTTGGCCAGCGGCGCGGCGCGGTCGGCGGCCTCGTCGGCGAGCTCTTCGCTGCGCTTGCGCGCCTTCTCTGCCAGGTAGGCGGCGCGGTCGGCGGCCTCGTCGGCCCATTGCTCACCGCGCTTGCGGGCCTTCTTCGCCAGCGGCTTACTGCGGTCGGCAGCAGTGCTGGCCAGCTCGCGGCCGCGTTCGAGGGCGGCTTCGGCGTAGGGTGCGCCGCGTTCTGCCGCCGTGCTGGCGAGTTCGCGGCCGCGTTCGAGGGCGGCTTCGGCGTAGGGTGCGCCGCGTTCTGCCGCCGTGCTGGCGAGTTCGCGGCCCCGTTCGGCGCCGATCTGCAGGCCATGTGCGATCCGGTCACCGAGCTCGGACGCATCGAACGCCGAGTCGTCGGAACCGGGCCACGCCGACGAAACCCGCTCGGAGAGCCGTTCGGCCGCCTGCCGGCCACGCCATCCGAGCGAGGGCTTACCGGCTGTGTCGGCGGAGGCGATCAGCAGTCCGCCCAGCAGGCTGAGGTCGGTGAGGAATTGCTGGCGTTTCTGGGCTTTGGCCACCGGGTCGCTTTCGTTCCAGAACGAATGTGTCCCGAGGTTGGCCGGCAACACCGTCACCGCGAGCGCCGCCGATGCGATGCGGGGAAGTTTGCCGGTGGCAAGCAGTAGGCCGCCGCCGATCTGTACGGCCGCGGTGATCTGCGCGACCGTCTCGGGGTCGCTGGGGATGCTGCCGCTCACCGAATCCGGCAATGCCTGCAGCCCGTCCACCGCCGGCGCCGCGGCCTCCGCCGCGGATTTGGGGTTCAACAGTGAATTGACTCCTTGCCCGATGAATGCCACTGATAACAGGGGTCGCGCGATTCTCCTGAGCACCATGGCCCGTGTATTACCCGGCTGCTTGTCGAGCAAACCGCCACCCCGATAACTCCAGCTAGATCCGCCTAGGGGTACGCACCGATAGGGTGGAGCACGTGCGAGCGTTGATCATCGTCGACGTGCAAAACGACTTCTGCGAGGGCGGCTCGGTGCCCACTGCCCGCGGTGCCGCCGTGGCGCCCGCGATCAACACCTATCTGTCCGGTGACCCGGGCTACCACTACGTCGTGGCGACCCAGGACTTCCACATCGACCCGGGTGATCATTTCTCCGACAACCCGGACTATTCGTCGTCCTGGCCCGTGCACTGCGTCGCCGGAAGCACGGGCGCGGATCTTCGCCCGGACCTGGACTTGCGGCACCTCGATGCGGTGTTTCGCAAGGGCGCTCACGCCGCGGCGTACAGCGGTTTCGAGGGCGCCGATGAGAACGGCACGACGCTGCTCAGGTGGTTGCGACGGCGGGGGGTCGACGCAGTCGACGTGGCCGGCATCGCCACCGACTTCTGCGTGCGGCGAACCGCCGAGGACGCGGCAGCGGCGGGCCTGACCACCAGGGTGCTGGTGGACCTGACCGCGGCCGCCGCGGTCGACTCGGCCGCCGAAGCGCTGGCGGAGATGCGCTCCGCCGGCATCGAGTTGGTGGGGGGACCGTAGTGGTGGTGCCGCTGGGTCGGGAACGTCTGCTCGCCGCCGTCGAGCGTTCGCCGCAGGCGGCCGCCGCGCACGATCGCGCCGGGTGGGTGGGACTGTTCACCGACGATGGCCGCATCGAGGACCCGGTGGGCTCGCGACCGCATGTGGGGCACGAGCAGATCGGGCACTTTTACGACACGTTCATCGGTCCGCGTGACATCAAGTTCCACCGCGACCTCGACATCGTCGTCGGCACCACGGTGCTGCGTGACCTCGAACTCGAGGTGGCGATGGGTTCGGCGGTGACCATGTACATTCCCGCCTTCCTGCGCTATGACCTCCGAGAAGCCAACGGCGAGTGGAAGATTGGCGAACTGCGAGCCTACTGGGAGCTTCCCGCCATGATGCTGCAGTTCCTGCGCACGGGTTCGGGTGCTTTGCGGCCCGCGTTGAACCTGTCCAAGGGGTTGTTGGGCAATCAAGGCTGGCGTGGCACGGCAGGTTTCATGGCCGGATTCCGGCGGGTGGGAGCGCGCCACCAGCGGCTGTTGACGGCGTTCCTGGACGCGGTCGCGCGGAAAGACAAGTTTGCCGCGGCGCAGGCGCTGTCCACGGATGGCGCAATCACTTTGGGTGATCGTGACCCGCTCGAACTGGCCGAGCTGATGGAGCAACTTGACGGAGTCAGCGCAACCAAGATGAATAGCGCAGGCCCCACCGTGGCCGTCTCACTCAACTCGGGTCACGGACGCGCCATCGTGTTCGCCGATGTAGCTTGGCGCGGCAACACCATCAACCGAATCAGGTATTTTCCCGCCTGATCAACCGCCTTCAGGCATGTCTGACGATCACCATCAGCGCCAGCGATGCCGCGGACAGGCAAAGGTATGCGCCGGGAAAAGCGATGTTGTATAGGACGCGTGCCCTCAGGTGAGTCGCCACCGCGCCGACGAAGAATGCAACTAGGCCGGCGGCGGCCGCGATACCCAATTGCCACGCGCCCAGCAGGCCGACAACGATCCCGGCGGCCCCGGCCAGCTTCGCGGCGCCAAGCGCCGGTAACCAGGACGGCGGCACCCCGACCTCGGCAGAGTTCGAAAGAACGAATCGCGCCGGAACGAAGTCGGCGATGGCGATCGCCGCGGTGACGGCGGCGGTGATCAGCGTGATTACGACGAGTGCGGTATTCATCTTGATCAATCCCTTGTCGCGCAGCAAATTCCGCAGCGGCGAGTCGGGTGCGCGCACTGCGCGCCGCGGCGCACAATCGGTAAGGTCATGGTGCTTGTCTCCTTTGCCACACGAAGTCCGTTGGACGCGGTCACCTTCTTGACGAGTTTCGTGCAAAAAAGGTGACCCATGGGTGCAACAAGGGATTTGGCGGATCTGGCGGCGCGTTTCGACGCCGACCGAAGACATTTGAGGTCGGTCGCGTTCCAGCTGCTGGGCTCGGTGGCCGACGCCGAAGACGCCGTGCAGTCGGCTTGGCTCAAGGCCAGTCGCGCCGACTTCGACGCCGTCGAGAACCTCACCGGCTGGTTCACGACGATCACCGCGCGCGAGGCATTCGACCAGCTTCGGGTGCGCAAGCGTCGCGCCGAACGACCGCTCGCCGGACCCGACGAACTGGACCGGCTGGTCCAGGCGGCGTCAGCGCCGGCCGACGAGGACGCACTGCTGACGGAGTCGGTGAGCAGTGCGCTGCTCGTCGTGCTCGACCGGCTGTCCCCGGCGCAGCGCGTCGCGTTTGTGCTGCACGACGTTTTCGCGATGCCCTTCGAGCAGATCGCCGCGGTGATGCATCGGTCGCCGGACGCGACCAAGAAGCTGGCGAGCAGGGCACGCGGGCGCGTGCATGCGGAGCCGGCCGCCCCGCCACGCCGCACGGCTCACCACCTGAAGGTGGTGGAGGCGTTCCTGACGGCCACCCGCGGCGGTGACATCGCCGGCCTGCTCGAACTGCTGGCTCCCGAGGTGGTTCGCACGGTCGATCCGGTCCTGGTCCCGGCCGACGTGCCGACCACGTTGCGTGGCGCGCCGGAGGTCGCCACGGAGACTCGACGGTTCGCGCAGCGGGCGCGCGCTGGTGCTGTCATGCTCATCGACGGGGCACCGGGCATCGTGCTCGCGGCCCGCGGGCGCGCTCAGGTTCTGCTGGTGATCGGCATCCGCGCCGACGGTCGTATTCACACGATCGACATCACCGGCAATGCCGAGCGGATCCGTCGGACCGCGCTGACGCTGCCGCGGTGGCCGAACCAACAGCATCACAATCTCATCGGGTACCAAGGACGTCAGACACACTCGGCCGGAGAGCCGGCCACGGGGCAAGACCGGGAGAGTCATGCTCGATAGGCCGTTCGGACGGCGCAAGCTGTTGCGGGGCGCCGGCGCGCTTTCCGCGGCCGCGCTGGCACCGTGGCCCGCCGCGTGCGCACCCGAAGACGACGCCCTCACCTTCTTCTTCGCGGCCAACCCGGACGAGCGCGACGCCAGGATGCGGATCGTCGACGAGTTCATGCGCCGTCACCCGGATATCAAGGTTCGGCCGGTGCAGTCCGGTCCGGGCGTCATGCAACAACTTTCGACGTTTTGCGTCGGCGGCAAATGCCCCGACGTGCTGATGACGTGGGAACTGTCCTACGCCGAACTCGCCGACCGCGGTGTGCTGCTGGACATGAACACGCTGTTGGCACGGGACAAGGCTTTCGCCGACCAGCTCATGGCGGACAGCATCCCGGCACTGTATGAAACCTTCACGTTCAACGAAAAGCAGTACGCGCTGCCCGAACAGTGGTCGGGCAACTACATGTTCTACAACAAGAGGCTCTTCGCTGAGGCCGGGGTGCCCGCGCCGCCCGAGACGTGGCAACAGCCTTGGGATTTCACCGAATTCCTGGACACGGCGCGCGCTCTGACCAAGCGGGACGCGTCCGGGCGGGCGTCGCAGTACGGCTTCGTCAACACCTGGGGTTCGTACTATTCGGCCGGCCTGTTCGCGATGAACAATGGCGTCGCCTGGTCTAACCCGCGGCTCAACCCCACCCACTTCAACTTCGACAAGGCGGCGTTTCAGGAGGGGGTGCAGTTTTACGCCGATCTGGCCAACACATACCGAGTCGCGCCCGACGCATCGGGGATGCAGTCGATGTCGACCCCCAATCTTTTCGCGGCGGGACGGGCGGCGATCGCGCTCGGCGGGCATTGGCGCTATCAGACCTACATCCGGGCCGAGGATCTGGATTTCGATGTCGCTCCGTTGCCGGTTGGCCCGGCGCTGGGAAAGGGTCACGCCGCGTGTTCCGACATCGGCGCCACTGGACTGGCCATCTCGGCGAGCAGCCCCCGCAAAGAGCAGGCATGGGAATTCGTGAAGTTCGCGACCGGCCCCGTCGGGCAAGCGTTGATTGGTGAATCGCTGTTGTTCGTTCCCGTGTTGCGCTCAGCGCTGCGATCGGACGGATTCGCCAAGGCTCATCGACGGCTCGGCAATCTCAGTGTGCTCACCGAAGGGCCGGCCTTCTCACAGGGCTTGCCGATCACGCCGGCATGGGAGAAGGTCAACGCCTTGATGGACCGCAACTTTGGCCCCGTCCTGCGGGGCCACCAGTTGGCCACCTCGTTGGACGGCCTGTCCCGCTCCGTGGACGAAGTGCTGCGCAGCCCATGACCTCGACGGGCGCACCTGGCGCGACCGCGCCGGCCGGCAAGGCGAAAAGGTCCCCGAAGGACCCGAGCCCGTGGCGCCGACGCGCGTGGGCGGGTCGGTTGTTCGTGGCGCCAAACATGGCGGCAGTCGCCGTGTTCATGCTTTTTCCGCTGGGCTTCTCGCTGTACATGAGCTTCCAGAAATGGGACGTGTTCACTCCACCGAAATTCGTGGGCCTGAGGAACTTTGGAGAGCTGTTCACCTCCGATCCGCTCTTCCTGATCGCGATCCGCAACACGGTCATCTTCACCCTCGGAACGGTCGTGCCGACGGTCCTCATCAGCCTGGCCGTCGCCGGGGTGCTCAACCAGAAGGTCAGGGGCATCGGCGTCTTCCGAACGATTGTCTTTCTGCCGCTGGCTATCTCATCGGTCGTGATGGCGGTAGTGTGGCAGTTCGTTTTCAACACCGACAACGGCTTGCTCAACATCATGCTCGGGTGGGTAGGGCTTGGCCCGGTCCCGTGGTTGGTCGATCCCAATTGGGCCATGGCCTCACTGTGCATCGTCAGCGTCTGGCGCAGCGTGCCCTTCGCCACCGTCGTCTTGCTGGCGGCGATGCAAGGCGTTCCGGGAACGGTCTACGAGGCGGCCAAGATCGACGGCGCCGGCGAGATAAGACAATTCGTCTCCATCACCGTTCCGCTGATCCGAGGGTCGGTCTCGTTCGTGATCATCATCTCGGTCATCCACGCCTTCCAGGCGTTTGACATGATCTATGTCCTCAACGGACCCAGCGGTGGGCCGGAATCGGCGACCTACGTGCTGGGCATCATGCTGTTCCAGCACGCCTTTTCGTTCCTCGAATTCGGGTATGCCTCCGCGCTGGCGTGGGTGATGTTCGCCGTCTTGCTCGTGCTGACCGTGGTGCAGTTGCGGGTCAGCCATCGACGATCTTTGGAGACTTCGCGTGGGCTTAAGTGAGGGTGTCATCAAGCACACCGCGGTGCGCGGCGGCATCGTGTATGGCGCGCTGCTCGCCGTCGCCTGGTGCGCGCTGTTTCCGATCGCGTGGGCGGTGTCGGGCTCGCTGAAAACGGAAGGCGAGGTCAGCGAGCCCACGCTGCTGCCGGCCCACCCGCGGTGGTCAAACTACACCGACGTGTTCGCGCTGATGCCGTTCGGGCGGATGTTCTTCAACACCGTGCTGTACGCGGGCTGCGTCACCGCCGGGCACGTCTTTTTTTGCTCACTGGCCGGATACGCCTTTGCGCGACTGGATTTCCGTGGCCGCGACGCGCTGTTCGTCGTGTATCTCGGCACGCTGATGGTGCCCCTGACGGTCACCGTGATCCCGCAATTCTTGGTGATGCGGACCCTCGGCTGGGTTGACACGCCGTGGGCGATGATCGTGCCGGGTTTATTCGGCAGCGCATTCGGCACGTACCTGATGCGGCAATTCTTTCGTACCTTGCCCACCGATTTGGAGGAGGCGGCCATACTCGACGGCTGTTCGCCGTGGCAGGTCTATTGGCGAATCCTGCTTCCCCACGCAAGGCCGGCGGTGATGGTGCTCGCCGTGCTCACCTGGGTCAACGTCTGGAACGATTTTCTGTGGCCGCTGCTGATGATTCAGCGCAACAGCCTGGCCACCCTGACCCTGGGCCTGGTGCGGATGAAGGGCGAATATGTTGCCCGGTGGCCGGTTCTGATGGCAACCTCGATGCTCATCATGCTGCCCCTGGTCATCATCTACGCGGTCGCGCAACGCTCGTTCGTCCGCGGAATCGCCGTCACCGGGATGGGCGGCTAGCCATGGCGTCGGTGACATTCGAACAAGCGACCCGGCGCTACCCGGGAGCGGATCGACCGGCCCTCGACAACCTGGACCTTGTCGTCGGCGACGGCGAATTCGTCGTCCTGGTCGGACCGTCGGGGTGTGGCAAGACCACGTCGCTGCGCATGGTGGCCGGGCTGGAAGTCGTGGACTCCGGGCACATCCGGATCGGCGAGCGAGACGTCACCAACGTCGATCCCAAGGACCGCGACGTCGCGATGGTTTTTCAGAATTATGCGCTCTACCCGCACATGACGGTGGCCCAGAACATGGGCTTTGCCATGAAGATCGCCAAGACGCCGAGGGACCAGATCCGTGAGCGGGTGCTGGACGCGGCGAAACTGCTTGACCTGCAACCCTATCTCGATCGCAAACCGAAGGGCCTGTCCGGCGGGCAACGGCAGCGAGTGGCGATGGGCCGCGCGATCGTCCGCCGGCCCCACGTGTTCCTGATGGACGAACCACTGTCCAACCTCGACGCCAAACTCCGCGTGCAGACGCGCAACCAGATCGCCGCCCTGCAACGGCGGTTGGGCACCACCACCGTCTACGTCACCCACGACCAGGTCGAGGCAATGACCATGGGCGACCGAGTCGCCGTCCTGCGCGACGGCGTGCTACAGCAGTTCGCGCCACCCCGCGAGCTCTACCGCAACCCACACAACGTCTTCGTGGCGGGTTTCATCGGATCGCCGGCGATGAATCTGTTCACCCTACCCATCGTGGATTCCACTGTGGCCTTGGGCGATTGGCCCATAGCCCTGCCCCGAGAGGCCGCCGGCGCCGCGGGCGAAGTCGTGGTCGGAGTTCGTCCCGAACATTTCGAGCTGGGTGATCTCGGTGTCGAGATGGAGGTCGACGTGGTGGAGGAACTGGGGGCGGATGCCTACCTCTATGGGCGAATCACCGGGTCCGGCAGGGTAATCGGTGCGCCCATCGTCGCGCGGGCCGACGGGCGCAACCCGCCGCAGAAAGGCAGCAGGGTGCGTCTGCACCCGGAACCCGGGCACCTGCACTTCTTCGGTGTGGATGGCCGCCGAATCTGTTGACTGGTCGGTCGGCGGTGCCTACCCGCGCGAGCAGCGGAGCGCATGCACACGACGCTGGACACGCGCGATCTCGTCGGGGGAGGGCAGCTGGTTGGTGATGCGGGTGATCTCCACGCCGATGTCGATGGAACTTATCGGCCAGAGCCGACGCGCGATGAGATTCCTTGCGATGGCGGTGATGTCGTCGCCACAGAGCCGTCGGCGCGTCAACGCCGCCAGTGGCACATGCCCGGTGAGCGGCATGCCAGAGGGGTAGCCGGCCCGCACAAAAGCGACAATGCTCGTCACCCAATGCGACAGGTCCATATGTCCACCTCGCTAACCGCCGCAAGTTGCGCGTGAGCGGCAGTGCTTGCTTAGCTAGCAACGTACCATCGGCAGCGCCATCAGCTGAGTAACGCCACACAGTTAAAAACGGGTTTTCTATAGGGGGTGGCCGGCGCAGCGGAAGTGATTTCGGTGACGATTCGCCGGCCGTGGCGCGCCGTAACAGTGTTTGGTCGCAAGGCTTTCTAGTATTGCCCGCGTGGTGGATCGCTATGGAACCGATGTCCTCGCAGCGGGACGACGCAAGCCCCGCTCGACCGAGCATCCGGCCGAACTGGGCCTGGTGGTCGAGGATGTGGAGACGGGATACGTCGGCGCGGTAGTGCGCGTCGAATACGGGCGAGTGGACCTCGAAAACCGACGCGGTCACGTGCGTGGGTTCCCTTTGGGCCCTGGGTATTTGCTTGAGGGGCGGCCCGTCATCCTCACCGCGCCGCGCCGGCCGGCACCGACCGCCGCGGGCAGGACCGCTTCCGGTTCGGTGGCCGTGTCCGGTGTCCGTGCCCGGGTCGCCCGCGCCAGCCGCATCTACGTTGAAGGTCGCCACGACGCCGAGCTCATCGCGCAGGTGTGGGGCGAGGACTTGCGAATCGAAGGCGTCGTCGTCGAGCAACTCGGTGGTGTCGACGACCTGGTGGAGATCGTCGCCGAGTTCGCCCCGGGGCCGGGGCGGCGGCTGGGGGTGCTTGTCGATCACCTCGTCGCCGGTTCGAAGGAGGCGCGGATCGCCGATGCGGTGCGGCGGGGCTCCGGCGGCACCGACACGCTGGTCGTCGGTCATCCCTACGTCGACATCTGGCAGGCCGTGAAACCTCAGCGGTTGGCCCTGGAGGCCTGGCCCGAGGTGCCGCGGCAGGTGGAATGGAAGCGTGGCGCGTGCCAGGCGCTCGGTCTGCCGCACAACAATCAGGCGGACATCGCGAAGGCCTGGCGGCACATCCGTTCGCGGGTGCGCGACTGGAACGATCTGGAGCCGACTCTGATCAGCCGGGTCGAAGAACTCATCGACTTCGTGACGGCGCCGGTCTGCTGACGCGGTAGCCACCGGACCAGGGCTAATGCCCGTCGCTTAGTTCGGCTACGCTAGGCCGAACGTCCCGATCGGCGGGATAGAAATAAGGCGTATGCAGGGCTTATTCGGCGTTTTCATCGGCACGTTCCTCATCGGTCTTCGTGAAGGCCTGGAGGCGTCGCTCATCGTGAGCATCGTCGGTGCCTTCCTCAAACGAAACGGCTCGACGGTCCGGCCGATGTTTGCCGGTGTCGCCGTGGCCGTGCTGCTCAGCGTCGCAGTGGGCGTCGGCCTCGACCTGTTCGCCGCGAGCCTTCCGCAGGCCCAGCAAGAGATGATGGAAACCGTCATCAACGCCATCGCGGTGGTGTTCGTGACGTCGATGATCATCTGGATGAACGGCAACGCCGGGCAGCTTAAGGGGGAACTCGAGCGCGAGGCCCGTCAAGCGGTCAACCGTGGTGGCGCGTTCGCCCTGGCCGCGATGGCGTTCCTTGCCGTTCTCAAGGAGGGCTTCGAGACGTCGGTGTTTCTGTTGGCCGCCGCCGAGACGTCGCATGGCAATCGGTGGTTTGCCGTGCTGGGCGGCGCCGTGGGCATCCTGACGTCGGTCGGGCTCGGCGTGGGCCTGTACTACGGCGGCTTGCGGATCAACCTGGCCCGCTTCTTCCGGGTCACCGGGGTGTTTCTGGTGCTGATCGCCGCCGGCCTGGTGCTCGGCGCGCTGCGCGCCGCGCACGAGGCCGGCTGGGTGAGCATCGGCCAGCAGCAGGTGCTCGACCTGTCCGGCTGGATACCCAGCAATTCGGTGCTGGGCGCGGCGACTACCGGGGTGTTCGGCATCCCCGCCGACCCTCGGCTCATCGAGGTGCTGGGCTGGCTGCTGTATGCCGTGCCCGTTCTGGTCGTTTTCCTCTGGCCGGCCCGGCTCGCGGCCGCCCCGCGAGCCCGCAGCCGGCTGATGACGGCGACGTCGGCGGTGCTACTCGTGGTGGGGGCGGCGCTGACGATCATGACGCCCGCAGCTTCCTCGCCCCCGACGTCGCCGGTGCGCACCGTCACCGACCGCTCCGGGCACACCGCTGCGGTGTCGTTGGTGACGGGGCCGCACGGACGTGAGCTGAAGGTCGTCGCCCAGGGCGCCTCGACCGTCCGCAACATCGTGCTTGTCCCGGCAGACGACCAAACAGTGGACGGCGTGCCTGTACAGGTATGGCAGGTCTCCGAGGCGGCCGGGGCCGATGGCGCGCCGGAAGTCACGCTGGATCAGTTGCTGACCATGACGGGGGGCCGGGTGCCGGTCGGCCTGGCGGTAGGCCGCACCCCGGGGCCGTTCCAGGGGCAATGGTCAACGACCACCGTGTATACCGTGTTCGCGCGAGGCGATTCTGTGGTCAGTGCGCACGCGACGAGCAACCGCACGGCGCTGTTGACCGGTGGAGGGTTGACGGGCGCCAAAACCGTGAGCCTTGGCGGACTGGCGACGGACTGGTCCACGTCCGCTGCCGAAGACCACTCGACGCTCGCTGAGATTGTGGCGAGCGAGCGTCATCGCGGGGAGCGGCAGCTCTGGAATGTTTGGCTTCCACTGGTATTGGCCGGTTTTGCGTTGGCTTGCGCGCTGGCAGCGGTAGCCTCGCTGCGCGTGGACCGCCGACAGGAGGATGAGAGGAAATCGGTTCATGGTGAGTCGCATCGCCTGGGCAACGTCCCGGTCTCGTGAATACTGGTTGACTGCAACGGCTCTTGTTGCGGTGGCGGTGTTGCCGGTGACCGCATGCAGCCACTCGGATGGCAACTCGAACCATGCACAGCACTCGAAGCCGGCAGGTACCAACGCGGTCAAGGTCACGATGGCGAACAACGGTGGCCAGGACGGCTGCACACTGGATACCACAAGCGTGCCCGCCGGACCGGTGACCTTCACGGTCGCCAACACGAATGCACCCGGCATCAACGAGGTCGAATTGCTCAGAGATCAGCGCATTGTGGGCGAGAAGGAGAACCTCGCGCCCGGCCTGGACGCGGTGTCGTTCACGGTTTCGCTGGACGGCGGCGCCTACCAGCTTTACTGTCCGGGGGCGAGCACCGAATACCAGACCCTGACGGTGTCGGGTAAAGCGCCGGCGACGCCGACGGGCACCGTGGCCAGCATCCTCGGCCAGGGCACCAAGGACTACGCGGCCTATATCGTCAGCCAAATCGGTCAGCTCAACGACGGCGTGAAGGCGCTCGATGCCGCCGTGCAATCGGGCGACGTCGATGCGGCAAAGGCCGCCTACGCCAAGGCCCGGTTGTTCTGGGAGCGTTCGGAATCCACCGTGGAGGGTTTCGTGCTGCCGGGCTTCGCGGTCGGCGACAACGCCGGCAACCTGGATTATTTGATCGACATGCGTGAGTCGACGCCGGTCGACGCCAAAGTCGGATGGAAAGGCTTTCACGCCATCGAGCGCGATCTGTGGCAGGGCGGCGCGATCACGCCCGGAACGAAGACGCTCAGCACCGAATTGGTCGGCAACGTCGGCAAATTGAACGGCATCGTCGCGAGCCTGCAGTACAAACCCGAGGACCTGGCCAACGGTGCCAGCGACCTGATCGAAGAGATCCAGAACACCAAGATCACCGGAGAGGAAGAGGCCTTCAGTCACATTGACTTGGTGGACTTTTCGGGCAACGTCGAAGGCGCCCAGCAGGCGTACGCGTCGTTGCGACCGGGCCTGGAGAAGATCGACGCCAATCTGGTTCACCAGATCGATCAGCAGTTCCAGACCGTGCTCGCCACCCTGGACGGGTATCGCGACCCCGCCGCGCTCGGCGGCTACAAGACCTACACTCCGGCGCTGAAGGCCAGCGACGCACCCAAGTTGACCGCGGTGATCCAGCCGCTGCACCAGAGCCTGTCCACCGTCGCCCAAAAAGTCGTCACGGCCGGCTGATCATGACCGACGACATCACCCCACCCTCCGACGGCGACCCGAACGACATTGGGGCACCGGCTGACTCCACAGCGGTGTCGCGTCGGCGCGCGCTCGGTGGCGCCATGCTGGCCGGGCTCGGTGGCGCCGCCATCGGTGCCCTCGGTGGCGGGTTCGCCGGTCACGCCCTGGCCGCGGAACAGCGTGGTGACGACGATGACACCGTCGATCTGCGCCGCAGTTACCCCTTTTACGGCCAGCCCCACCAAGGCGGAATCGACACGCCCCCACAGCGTTACGCCATGTTCATGTCGTTCTCGCTGGCCGACGGCGCCGGCCGGACCGAGCTACAGAGACTGTTGGCGCGCTGGTCGGCCGCCGCTGCGATCCTGCAGCAGGGGAAGCCGGTCGGCACGGTACAGCCCCAGGTCGAGGTGCAGCCTCCCGCCGACACCGGGGAGGCCTACGGGCTGAGCCCCGCCGGCCTCACCGTCACGATCGGGCTGGGGCCGTCGCTGTTCGGTGATCGGTTCGGACTGGCGGCTCGGCGACCCGCCGTGTTCACCGACCTGCCGCCGCTGAACGGGGACAACCTGGATCCGCGCATGCATGGCGGCGACCTGTCCGTGCAGGCGTGCGCCGACGATCCCCAGGTCTGCTACCACGCGGTGCGCAACTTGGCCCGCCTTGGCCGCAACATCGTGTCGCCGTCCTGGGCGGTGCTCGGGTTCGGCCGGGCCTCTGCCGGACCCGGCCAGCACACGCCACGAAACCTGTTGGGATTCAAGGACGGAACCCGCAATATCGCCACCGATGCGGAGTACGCGAAATATGTCTGGGTCACCAACGGCGACCAGCCCTGGATGAACGGGGGGACGTACCAGGTCGTCCGTAAGATTCGGATGTTGATGGAGACGTGGGACGTCGACCGGATCGGCAATCAGCAAAGGATCTTCGGGCGCACCAAAGAGGAAGGTGCGCCGCTGAGCGGCAAGCACGAATTCGATACACCGGACTTCGCCGCCATGGGCGCCGACGGAAACCCGCTCATCGATCCGAAGTCTCACGTCGGCCTTGCCGCCCGGGAAAACAATGACGGCGTCATGATCCGCCGACGGTCGTACAACTACACCGATGGCCTGGACGCCAACGGCCAACTCAACGCCGGTCTGCTTTTCGTTTCGTATCAAAATGATCCGCAAGCTTTCATCCGCCTGCAGAACCGCCTGGGCGCCCACGACCTGCTCAACGAATACATCCGGCACATCGGATCAGCTATCTTCGCGGTGCCGCCGGCGCCTGCTGAAGGCCACTACATCGGGCAGAGCCTGTTCGCCTGAGCAATCCCGTCGACAGGCAGCGACCAGAGACCTCCGGTACGACAGGTGAGGACTAAAGCCTGATCAACTGTCGCCGCGGGCTGGGCAGCGCGCGAAGCGGGATGAGAACATTCCGCTTACCGTCGTGCACGCGGCATCGACTCCCACCGCGACATTCCCGCCGGTTCCGTACCCCGAGTCGCTCGTCACGAGTCTGGAAGACGAGGGCAAGAAGGCGATCATGCGCGCGACGAAAGTCGCCGAAGAGGTGATGCCGGCGGACCACCATGTTCCCATCGGCAGGTGATGGACGTCTTCGAAATCGATTGGCCGGCGGTCGAAAGCGAAGCCCAACGCAGCCTCGCCGAGAGGCTGGCGGGCTGGCAAGAACGCTGTCCTGACGTCACCGTTCATCGACTCATCGCCCAAGACCGGGCGGCGCGACACCTCATCGATCAGTCGCACACTGCGCAGCCTGTGGTCGTCGGCAGTCGCGGTCGGGGTGGTCTGAGCAGGATGGTGCTGGGTTCGGTCAGCAACGCGGTCCTGCACTCGGTCCGCGAGCGCGATGAGCGCCGCGGCCTCCGAATACCGGTTATCGTCGCTCGACCGCAATTCGCATAACGCGCTCACCGCTCACGCAGCACAGCGGTCGCCCAGGCGCACAGAGACGCGACGTCACCTCCGGCCCGGGCGACGGTCCGGTCGGGGCGCACCACAGCTGCGTCGGCGCGCCCCCGACGCAACCACGTCGCCAAGGCATCGCCCGATTGCGGGATCAGGGTGACGACGCCGCGACGCCGCAGGGCTGCTTCGTCGGCGGCCGTGGGGCGAACCATGGTGATCAGCGCGAAGCCCGTGCCGAGCACATCATCGAGGCGTCGACCGTCACGCAGCAACGGGTTCGGGCAGAGCCTTCCGCCGAGCCGGCGCGGCAGTGGCGAATTGCTCACGAGCGCTGAGGAATGCAGCGCTGGCGTGGTGGAGTCGACGATCCTGCGGCGCAGGCCGGGGATGAAGCGCATATGTGGCAGCACCAACCGGCGCGCCGCATCGCCCGCGCGGCCGCCGCCGGTCATCGCCCAGCCGACACCCAGCGCCAACCGGATCATCTGTCGGGTATGCGGCGCGCGTTCCTGTTCGTAGCTGTCCAGGGCATCCGCCGCCATGGTGCCGTGATGGACCGCGGCGAGCTTCCACGCCAGGTTGGCCGCATCCCGAAACCCTGCCCCCATGCCCTGGCCGATGAATGGGGGAGTGAGGTGCGCCGCGTCGCCGAGAATGAACACGTTCCCGCGTCGCCACCGGTCGGCGATCTGAGCGCGGAAGGTGTATTCGGCGACACGCAGCAGGGTCAGCCGGCTGTCGGTGACCGTTTCCGTCCACGGCGCAATCAGCGGCCGCAATGCGTCTAGCGTGCCGAAGTCGTCGGCGGTTTCGCCGGCCAGCAGCCGGAATTCCCATCGGTAGCGGGATTCTCCGATGCGCATGTAGGTTCCCGCGCGTACCGGGTCGCACACCTGGTGGACGCCATCCCATTGGCGCAGGTCGGCATCGCTGGCCACGTCGACGACCAGCCAGCGTTGCTGAAAGTTCAAGTCCCGCATCGTGGAACCGATGTGGACGCGCACGGTGCTGTTCGCGCCGTCGCATCCCAGCACATAGTCAGCGTCTACGTGGTGAAGGTGGCCGTCGGTGCGGTCGGTGAACGTGACGCGGATGCCCTTCGCGCCATCGGTGATCGCGGTGACTTCGGCGTCGCCGCGCAATTGCGCTGTGGGGTAGCGCTTGAGGTTGGCGCGCAGCAGCGCCTCCAGCTCCGGCTGGTCGAACATGTTGGCCTGCGGAAAGCCGTTAACACGCTGGGATTGATCGCGGTTGAACTGGGCGAGGACATCGAAATCCACGCCCATTAGCCGCAAACCCAGCGTGGGCCTGGAGATCGACGCGAACTCATCGGCGATGCCGATGCGGGCGAGTATGCGGTAGATCTCGTCGTCGAGGTGCACGGCGCGTGGCTGGGGGTACACGGCGGACCAACGGTCGAGCACCAGGCAATCCACGTCGTGTTGCGCCAGCAGGGTCGCGGCGGTGATGCCGGTCGGTCCGGCGCCGACTATGACTACGCAGCGGCGCCGAACGTAATCGTGGTTCACGCGAATCGTACTGTGGCGCGCTGTGTTCCGAGATCGATGGTTCTGTCATCGGTGCCGATCGACGCCTCGACGACGTCGCCGTCCTGCAGGTAATTCGTGTTGTCGGCCTGGCGCGAGAAGAAGAATCTCCATTTCAGGTTGGGTGGCAACAGGTTTCCGATGATCTGTAGCGGCTTCGGCGGAGCGCTCAACGCGGTGCCGGCCGGGGTTCCGGTGAGCACCAAATCGCCGGGTGCGAGTTCCTGGAACTGGGTAAGCGACTGCAGCGCCTGCAGCGGACGGTAGAGCATGTCGGGATCGACGAGTGCATTCTGGCGCTCGTCGCCGTTGACGCTCAACCGCAGTCGCAGATCGCCGAATCGCTTGAGTTCGTCCGCGCCCAGCAGCACCAGTTCCGGGCCTACCGGGGTGAACGTCGGATAGGACTTGGCCTCGTAGAACTGCGTCTGTGGGAGCTGCACATCGCGCGCCGAGATGTCGTTGGTGACGACCAGCCCGGCGATGAGGTCGCCGAGGTTCGTCTCGGAAATGCTGGTGCCGACCGGGATCGTGCTCCCGATCACCAGCCCGATCTCCACCTCGTAGTCGAGGAGCTTGACGTGTGGCGGTTTGACGATGTCGTCGAACGGGCCGTTGATCGATGCCGACGCCTTGCGGAAGAAGGTCAGCGGCACCGACGACGGGTCCATGCCGGCGTCTTTGACGTGCGACTCGAAGTTGGTCATCTGGGCTATCACCCGGCACGGTCTGGTCACCGGCGAGACGAATCGCAAACCGTCCAGTTCCACGCTGTCGGTATTGTCGGCGGCCGCCTCAATGGCGGCCGCATCGGCCAGCAGCCCCGCGGTGCTGGTGGCGGCGGTGTCGATCTTCGCGGCGCCGCGTGCCGTTTTGAGCCACCAGGCGTCGGCGGTGTGCAGGACGGAAACGGTCATGAGGTAGGCACTTTCAGTAGTCCGGCTAGACGGCCGATATCGAATTCGTTGTGTCCGCGCAAGGCGGTAGCGATCGAAACGAGTTCATGGCGAGCAGATTTGAGGTCGGTGCCGAGGAAGTCCCTGCTCGCCGGAGGGCCCCATTGGGCCAATCCTGATGCGGTAAACGGTGCCCATCCGGGTTCGAGGGTGTTGTCGAACAGGTCGCCATCGGCGAAGTGCTCGAACAGGTAACCATCGGGATCGCGCCAGTAGTCGAAGATCTGGCTGCCCTGGATGTGTCTGCCGATTCCCCACGAGCGCAAATAGCCACGCTCGCGCAGGTATTCCCCCCCGGCGGCCAGGGCGTCGAGGTCGCTGACCTGATACGCCGAGTGGACGTAGCGGTTGCCCGGACCGAGTGCGAGAGCGAGCGTGTGATGGTCGGCCGGGGTCAGGCCGCGATCGCAGCGGATGAAACTCATCGTCGGTCCTCGGCCGCGCTGGCCGGGGAAGTACAAGAAGTCGCTGACGATCATCCCCAGGTTGTCCAGGTACCAGTTCAGCGTCTCAACGTACTTCATCGACTGCACGACGAGATGTCCCAGGCGCTGCACGCGGGCGGGCGCGCGCCGGGGACGCTGGGCTTCGTTGATGCGCCGCGGGTCGGCTCCGAAATTGAGTGAAAGCGGTTGCTGCGCCGGGAGTTCCGGTAGTTCGGTCATGCCGGCGACAACGCGGACCGGCATGCGGCTGGGGTCGACCAGCTCGACCGAGACGCCGCCGACGGCGTCGGGCAGCGGTCGCGTGGGCGCGCCGTGGGCATTAGCCAACCTCAGCACGTCCGCCTCGTCGCACGCCTGGAACGCCACACCGGCGAATCGCCGCCTGGGCCCGCGACGCAGGATTAGGCATGGTCCGCCGGACAGCGTGCCACGCATCAGCACTTCATCCGGGCCGCGCTGGGCCGTGTGAAACCCGAAGGCCCGCGCGAAGGCCTCGGCGCGCGTCGGGTCCGGTCGCTCGAACTCCAGCCAGGCGATATCGACGACCTTGATCACCGGGGTGCGTGATCGTCCGGGGTGCTCGCCGGGTAGCGCGCCCGGCGGACTATTTCCGTCTGGCTGGGCGCTCTTAGTCATGTTCATCTGCGATCTCCCACACTAACTGACGAAATCGTCACATACGAGTCAAGGTTCAGTCAAGACTTCTGACGGAATCCTCATAACTGAGGCATACTGCTCAAGATGAGCGCGATGCCCGATGGTCAGACGGCCAACCGCTTGGCGCGGCGCAAACAGCGCACCCGTGCGGCCTTGGTTGCGGCCGCACAGCGGCTGATCGCCGAGGGCAAATCCAACGTGCCGGTCCTGGAGATCACCCAAGCCGCCGATGTCGGGATGGGTTCCTTCTACAACCACTTCGACAGCAAGGAGCAGCTGTTCGACGTGGCCGTCGCCGACGTACTGGACGCGTACGGTGCGATGCTGGACCGGCTCACCGAATCCATCGAGGACCCGGCGGAGGCATTCGCCACCAGTTTCCGGCTGACCGGCCGACTCTTCCGTCGTCGCCCGCAGGAGAGCCAGATTCTGCTCGCGAATGGGTTGGCGCTGTTGTCGTCGCCCAGTGGCCTGGCGCCACGGGCCCTGCGCGACATCAAGGCCGGTGTCGAGGCCGGCAGGTTCGCGGTGGAAGATCCCGAACTGGCTCTGGCCATGGCCGGGGGCGCTCTGCTTGGTCTGGGCAACCTATTGCGGAATCACCCCGAGCGCGACGACGCGCACGCCGCCGACGCGGTCACCGAGAGCATCTTACGGCTGTTCGGGCTCAGCACCGCCGAGGCCCGCACGGTATGTCGACGTCCGTTGCCCGACAGCGCCTTTGACTAGGCGGGGGCAGCGTTACACCCTTTCCGCGTGCTGCCGAGCGGGACGAAACGCCGCCAGCAGCGCTCCCGCAGCGAAGATCGCTGCGGTCAGCCACGGGAATCGCCCGTCGGGGGCGAAGCCCTCGGCGGCGATCAGCGACAGGGCATAAGCCGCCATCGCGACGCCGGCCAGCATCGTGGGTTCCGCCCATCGCTCCGTGACCGGAACGCCGAGCAGGGGCAGCGGAGCCGCGAAAAGCCTTCGCGCCCAGAACAGCAGCGCTATCTCCACCGTGGTCACGACGCTGAGGACGACCACCCATTCCAGCCGGGCCAGCCACCAGTCCGCGCTACCCTCGGGCGGCTGCGGCAAGAGTCCGGTCGGATAGCCGACGATCGCGACGATGACGACGGGAATCATGTGCCACAGGTAAAGAGCCATGATGTTGTTGTTGGCGATGGACAGTGCGCGCTCGGCGCGCATGCCGCGCAGCGCACGGTTGAGCGCGGGTGCGACGGCTATCGCAATCCCGGTTTGGGAGCAGCCGAACGCCAACAGGGCCACGGTCGGTGGTGTCGTGTTGTCGATGGTCTGCCCGGGAACTCCGATCATGCTGACCGGATAAATGTTCAGCCAAACCAGCAGCGCCAGCGCCACCGCAGCAACGCCGGCCAGCAGCCAGGGCCGGCGACCGGCCAATGACCCGCCGTGCCAAGCGATTCCGAGCTGGTACAGGCTGCCCCAGCCCAGCAGATAATTCATCCAGTTGAGGTAGGGCACGTGCCCGACGAGCCGGGCGACATCCGCCGCCGCGACGGCCAACGCCAGGACCGCGGGCACCAGCAGACCCCAACGGCGTTGTGCGACAATCGCAATCGGCGTCAGCGACACGACCACCAGATACACCGCGAGGAACCACAGGTGCATCGCGACTGCCCAGCCTGCGTACTCGAGGATCGAGCCTGCCACACCGCAGGCGCCCAGGACCACCACAACCACCGACACCAGCGCGGCGTACACCGCCGTCGGCCCAAGGACTCGGGCCGCCCGGCGCTGCACCCAGGTTCGACGTGAAACGCCCTCGGTGTCATGCCGATGCGTCCACGACACGGCGGCGGCGTAGCCGGCAACCAGGAAGAACGCCGGGACAGCCTGAAACGGCCAGGTCAGCCACTGGGTCCAGGGCAGGTCGACGAGCGGGTTCTGCCGGCCGAACTGTCCGCCCTGGTACGTCACCGATCCGGCTAGCCAGTGTCCCAGCACGATCAGCACCACGCCCGATACGCGGTAGTAGTCGACCGCCAGATTGCGTTCCGGGTTGTTTGCGCGATCCATCAGATCGGGGGAGGCTCGACGCGGTACACAGCGCCACGGTACCGTCCAGCACTCAGCTGGGTCTCGCGCAACCGTAGAACAGGAGACATCTGATGAAACCGGCTCAACTCGCCGAGCTACAGGTCGGCCGCCTCGGGTTGGGCGCGATGGGCATGTCGGTGGCGTACGCCGGCGCGGGCAGTGACGATGCGGAATCGATCCGCACCGTTCATCGCGCCATCGACCTGGGTGTCACGCTCATCGACACCGCCGAGGTCTACGGCCCGTACGTCAACGAGGAACTTCTGGCCCGCGCTCTGCAGGGCAGACGCGATCAAGTAGTGCTGGCAACCAAATTCGGCCTGATCTCGCACATCGGCCGCGAGGGTCTCGACAGCAGCCCCGCCAACGTCCGTATCGCCGTGGACGGTTCGCTGCAACGGCTTGCGACCGATCACATCGATCTGTACTACCAGCACCGACTCGACCGCCAAACCCCGATCGAAGACACGGTCGGTGCGCTGGCCGAGCTGGTCGCCGCCGGGAAAGTCCGGCACGTCGGTCTGTCTGAAGTCGGCGTGGACACCATTCGTCGCGCCCACGCCGTACACTCCATCACGGCAGTCCAATCCGAGTACTCGCTGTGGACACGCGATCAAGAAGACGAGATCTTGCCGGTACTACGCGAATTGGGCATCGGGTTTGTCGCCTACTCCCCGCTGGGCCGCGGCTTCCTCACCGGCGCCATCCGCACCACAGACGAGCTGCCCGACACCGACTACCGTAAGACAAACCCGCGGTTCTTCGAGGACAACTTCCAGCACAACCTGCGGTGCGCGGACGAGGTCCGCGACATCAGCGCGGACGTCGGTGCCACGCCGGCTCAGGTCGCCTTGGCCTGGCTGCTGGCGAAAGGACCTGACATCGTGCCCATTCCGGGCACCAAACGTGTCACGCGGCTAGAGGAAAACGTCGGCGCTGACGCGGTAGAACTGACGGCCGACCAACTGGCCAGGCTCGATAGCCTCACCCCTCCGGTGGGAGGGCATCACGCCGAGGCGCAGATGGCCTGGATCGACCGCTAGCGGCTGGTGCTGGTCTGCGCTACTCGACGCTGGCCAAAGCCGCTGTGCCATACTTCTTTTCAATCAGCGACCACGGGTCTGCGTAGGGACCTCGTCCCTCGAGCCGGCGCTGAACGAAAAAAACGGCACGCAGCGCCGGCCGTAGCAGTGGCCCAAGCAGTCGCAGCGCGACGCGCGCACGGCCCTGTGATTCGGCGATCCACTGCAGCGTCTGACTCCAGTCGTGCTCTTGGAAATTCAGCAGCGTCTGCGCTTCGGTGGTGTCGTACCAGCCGGTGAAACTCCAGCCGCGGTCATCGGCGGGGTCGCCGGGCAGGCCCGCCGAGGGGCCGAGCGGACCCAGACCGGCGGCGCTCATCAGGTCGTCCTGCAGGCCGTGCTGCAACAGCACATACGTTTCGTTGCCGCCGATGAGCACGACTTTGCCGGATATCGATGCCGCGCGATCGACGCCGTTGGCGAAGGCCAGCGCCACATCGCGCGCATCCACCGCGTGTATGCGATTGTCGCTGGGCATCGAACGCATCAGGACGAGGTAGTCACCGTTGATACCGGCCTGAGTGTCCGGCGAGATAACCCCCGCGAGGCGGAAAAGCGCATAGGGCAGCCCGCTGGCGCGAATCGCCGCCTCGGCAAGCACTTTGTCCTGGCCGTATTGATCGATGGGATTCACTGGGGTGTCCGGGGTGATCCGCTCGGGCTGACGGTAGGGGTTGCGCGATCCGTATACCGCGGCGCTCGATGCCATGAGGAACAGAGGCGGCCGGGGCAGCGCCGAGCAGGCCGTCAACAGATTTTCGGTGCCACCGACATTGACGCGCCGGGCCCGTCCGGGGTTGCGGTAGGACGGCGGGGACACGATGGCGGCCAGGTGGACGATGGCCCCTGGCTTATGGGCGGCGACGAGCTCGTTCACCGCCTCGGCATCCAGGAGATCGGTGTACGTGGGTATCAACGTCCCGGGGTACCCACCGCCGGCGAGTTCTTTCTCGGCGGCGACGGTGTTGTCGTTGCCCAGATCCATCGCGATGACGGTTCGTCCCCGCTCCAGCAGGATCTGCGTGCAGCGCTTACCGACCTGTCCGAATGCGCCGGTGACCAACACGGTGTCGACTGTCATGACCGCGTCACTGATCCATCACCCGGCCGGCGATCTTGCCGATCGCGGTGCGGATTCGGGCCGAGACGTAGATCGAGAAGAACGGCGTCACGATGTCCTCGCGGAGTCGAGTTAGCTTGGAGCTCTTGATAAGCCACTGGCCGGCGAAACTCTCGTACGTCTCGTGGTAGTGGCCGTAGCCGACCAGGGTTACCCCGGGCCCGAATCGGACAACGTCTTGCAGAGCCCATATCCCGCGCGCGGTCGTCGCCGAGGTGAGCTCGATTTCGGGCGTGTGTACCTGGTGGGCGGTGGGCTGCGACGGGCGGCCAAGGGCGCGACGGGTGAACGCCACGAAGTCGTCGGCGCCGGCGATCACCTTGCCGCCGGCTTCGGACGTGTCGCTGACGAAATCGTCGGTAAAGATGGTCCGCCACGCCGCCCAGTCTTTGGTGTCCAGGTAGCGGCAGTAGCGGGCCTTGAGCTGTTTGATCGATTCGATCGCCGGCAGCGTCTCATCGATCAGGTCTTGCGCGCGCTCCGTCATTGCGGCTCGATTCTTTCCGTAAGCGTCTTCGCGTGACGTTTCACTGGCGAAGTGTAAACCCGTCAACCCTTGAAGTAGACGATCTGATGTGTGGTGGCCAGCAACCCGCCGTCGGCGGTCCACACTTTCGCGCTTTGGTCGAAATACCCGCGGGAGAAGCGGTTGGCGTGGGCGGTGGCCAGCACGAAGTCGCTCGCGACGGCGTCGAGTTGAGGCGGATCGGCGTGAAAATACGTGGTCAACGAAATGGTGCCGGACGGGATCAAGCGGCCGCGACGCAGGAACACCCGCGGATAGAAGATGTCACACAGCGCCGCGAGCGCCGGATAGTCGACCGGGCGTCCCGCGCCGTCACGGACCCACAGCGTGGAGGTGGACGAAGGGTTCGGATCGCCGCCCTTGCCGGGCATCGCACCTTCGACGTACCGCATGTCGTAGAGGCTGGTCCATTGAACGAGGCCCGGATCGACCGCAGGCACCTGCTCGGGGGCCGGCGCGTTCGGCGGGTCACTTTCCGTGTCGGCCCAGCTCTCGCGCCGGACCGCGAAGATCGCGGTCGCCGTCGTCTTGATCACATCGTCCTGGCTGAGCTCGACTATCCAGTGCTGATTGGTGCGGTTGGTGCGCGCCGCCCGCAGGGTGAGGTCGAAGTCACCGTCGGCGATGGGGGCGGCGTAGTTGACGGTCAGGGCCAGCGGTTCCCCGATGCGCTCGGGCTGTGCTTCGACGGCCCGCAGCATGACGGCGGCGGTGATTCCTCCGAACGGTCCGACCATATTGGCCCACGCGGGGTGGGTGCGGCCCCGGCTGACGCCCGGAGCGAGCGTCTCGAGCTCGAGGGCTTCGTCGAAGGGATGTGTATCCGTCATAGTGATCGACCGCAGATTACTTGCGGGCCGCGCCGCTGCCGAGCACCGGGGCCTTGGCGTGTGGCCCGCGGCGACCGCCCTCGGTTGATGTACGGTCCTGCCAGCGACAACCTCACCGAAAGCGAGCCCCGATGGCGAAGGACGACGCCCCAGCCAAGTCACCTGCCGAACTGATCGACGCCAGGATCAAGGAATTAGGGGATTGGCGCGGTGAGATGCTCGCTCGCATTAGGAGACTGATCAAGAAAGCCGACCCCGAGGTGGTCGAAGAGTGGAAGTGGCGGGGCGTTCCAACCTGGTATCACGACGGGATGATCTGCACCGGCGAGACGTACAAGACCGTTGTGAAGATGACCTTCGCCAAGGGCGCGTCGCTGCACGATCCCGCGGGTCTGTTCAACTCCGGCTTGGACGGAAACACCAGACGCGCGATTGATTTCCGCGAGGGTGACGAGATTGATGAGAAGGCGCTGACCGCGCTCATTCGCGCGGCGGTGAAGTTGAACGGCTCTTAAGGCGCTCATCTGTACACCCGCAAGGCGGTGCTGTACAGTCGCCCAGCACAAGGTCGACGCTCGAATGAGAGGCCAGCCGGTGACTTCCGAGTCGGTCGAGGAATTTCGGAGCCGGGCCAGGGCCTGGCTGGCCGCGACCATGCCGCGACTCGATCCGGCCAAGGCCGCGCTGCTGGAGCGCGATGAGCTGCCGTCGTGGCATCGGGCGCGAGAACTGCAAAAGCTGTTGTGGGACGGCGGATTCGCCGGGATCTGTTTTCCGCGCCAGTATGGCGGGCTCGGCCTGAGCTACGAATACAAGAAGGCATTCGACGCCGAGTCCCAGGCGTATGAGACCCCGCTGCTGCTCAACGTCCCATCGTTCGCCATTTGCTGCGCAACCATTCTCGACATGGGCAGCGAAGAGCAGAAGCGCACGCACATCGCGGCGGCGCTGCGCGGCGACGAGGTGCTGGTGCAGCTGCTGTCCGAGCCCAACGGGGGATCGGACCTGGCGGGCGTCATCACCCGCGCCGAGCGCCGGAACGGACGATGGATCATCAACGGCGCCAAGACCTGGAGCACATGGGCGTTCGCCGCCGACTACGGTTTGTGCCTGGCCCGGACCAACTGGGATGTCCCCAAACACGATGGGCTGACCATGTTCCTGGTGCCGCTGCACCATCCCGGCGTCACCATCAACCGGATCCAGCAGGTGAACGGCTCCATCGAATTCTGCGAAGAATTCTTCGATGACGTCGATGTCGGTGACGACGCCGTGGTCGGCGAACCGGGCAAAGGATGGGACGTCGCATCCCGGCAGCTGTACCACGAGCGGCGCACTATGGGCGACGGCTCGGAATACACCAGCGGGCCGGGAATTGCTGAGGCCCATGATGTTTCGGTGGATCTGATGTCGCTGATCGGAAAGACGAACCAGGCAGGCAACCTTCGACTCCAAGAAATGGTAGGCCGAGCGCTGGTGCACCGGGCCGTGCATGGCCAACTCAGTGAGCACGTCTTCCATGCCGTGGCCGGCGGCTCCCTCCCGCCCGCCGCGGGATCGATCATCCGCCTCTATATGGCCGAGGTGCACGACGTCGAGACCGATACCGCGCTGGCGGTTGCGGGTTCGGCGGCCGTGGTTGACGACGAGCGCGGGTTGGTCGACATCGGGACGCGCTATCTGGGCCGTCAGACCGCCAGCATCGGCGGTGGCACCACCGAGATGGCACGCAATGTGATCGGCGAACGGGTGCTGAACTTCCCGCGCGAGCGCGCCGACGACCGGGGCGTGCCGTTCAACCAGGTGCGGCGCGGCAAAAGTTAAGGAGGCAAGCGGAATTGAGCGGTCAACCTCGTGACATCCGAGAGTTGATGGGTGATTCCGACGCCTATCGGGACGAACTGTACCGGCGTTGGACAGGCCTGCTGAGCTACCGCTACATCGGCCGCAAGCACTCGTCGATGAATCTGGGGGAGACCGACGACACCGTCATCATCCGCCGTGACATGCGCAACGAAGCGGGCGGAATCATGGTGGCGCCGTTGGCCATTTCCTCCCCGGAGGGCTGTCAGACCGACATGGTCGCCGTGCCCAATCCGGTCATCGCGTCGGTACAGATCGTCGATCCCGGCTACGACGTCAACAGGATCGAGATTGTCGGGTCGGGCATCGTGCACCAGGGCCGCACCATGGGCTACGGGCGCTGCACCCTCGTCGACGCCGACAACCCGAGCCGGGTCATCGCCTTCAACGAGGGTCAGGGCGCGATCATCGGGATACCGCCGGAAGGCCTGGACCGCATGGATGTTTCGGGCACCGAGCTGGTGGTCGAGGACTCTCCTGATCTCCCGCCGCTGTGGCAGGCGTTCGGCGCCAGCCGGCGGGGCGACGGTCACTGGATACTGCCCGAGTTGAGTACCGAACTCGCGTCACCGGACGCCGCGCTGCACATCGGGCCCCAGCATGTCGTCCTCGAGACGGCGGCGATCGACCTCGCCGCCGAAGTCGCCGGGACCAAACAGCTGCAGGTCGTCAGCTGGCATGTCATGTTCATGTCGCGCGGCAAGGTCGGGCCCTTCCGGGTCGAGGGTTCCGCGCACCCGGGGGGATCCGGACGCGTCGGCGTACGCATGCTGCTGCACGACGAGGGCAACGCCGACAAGGCGGTCACCTCCGCCGCGGCGGTCTTCGACATCGTCAGCTGAGCACGGTTTCCTAACCCCGCCTCCGGGCATAGTTGTAAACGGGCCGGGCGGTTGGCGCTAACGTTTTCACAGCGGGGGCGATGCGAAGGAGCGTGACGGTCATGCAGGTTTCTATGTTCGGGCAACTCAGCGGATCGGGCAGCCAATCGCCGATCGACGCGACAATCGCCAACCTTACGATGCTTCGCGATGAAGGCTTCAAGCGGGTGTGGATGAGTCAATTGCCTTACGAGCCCGACCTTCTCATGATCCTGGCCATCGCTCTGCACGAGGTCGACACTATCGAGGTGGCCAGTGGTGTGGTGCCCATCCAAAATCAGCATCCGATGCAGATGGCGCAACGTGCCCTCACGCTCAGCCTCGCCTCCGGTGGCCGGTTCACACTCGGGCTCGGTATGACCCACCAGGCGGTCACCGAGGGGATGTGGGGCATCCCGTGGGACAAGCCGGTGCGCAGGCTGAACGAATACCTCGACGGTCTTTTGCCCCTGTTGGCCGGTGAACGCGCCGACGCGACTGGGCAGACGGTGACCACTCGCGGCGAGCTGATGATATCGGGGGCGCCGCGGCCCGACGTCTACATCGCGGCGCTGGGTCCCCAACTGCTCAAGCTCGCCGGCCGGCGCACATCGGGAACCTGCACCTGGATGACCGGCCCCAAAACGCTGGCCGATCATGTCGCGCCGACGCTGCGGCAGGCAGCCGCCGACGCCGGACGCGAGGACGGGGTGCGCGTCGCCGCATCGCTGCCCATCAGCGTCACCGATGACGTCGACGCCGCCCGCAAGCAAGCGGCCGAACAGTTCGCCATTTACGGCCAACTGCCGTCGTACCGCGCGATGCTCGATCGCGAGGGGTACGCGGGGCCGCAGGATGCCGCCATCATCGGCGACGAGGACACCGTCCGCGGTCGGCTCGACGAACTGCGTGCCGCGGGCGTCGATGAGTACGTCGCGGCGGCATTCGATCCGTCGCCGGAAGGCCGGGCTCGCACGCGGGCGCTGCTGCGGGAGCACGACTCCTGATCCTGATCGGGTGGCCCGGTATTTGGATGTCGCACCTTTCGGCTATGGCCATACATAGCCACCCGTACGTATGGTGCATAGACGAGCCCTCACGACAGGAGAAACGCAGTGGCAGAACGGTTGGCGGGTAAGGTCGCCCTGATCAGTGGCGGTGCCCGGGGGATGGGTGCATCGCATGTGCGGTCGCTGGTCGCCGAGGGCGCCAAGGTGGTGTTCGGTGACATCCTCGATGACGAGGGCAAGGCGGTGGCGGCGGAGGTCGGCAACGCCGTCCGCTATCTGCACCTCGATGTAACCAAGCCCGAGGATTGGGATGCGGCGGTGGCGACCGCGCTGAGTGAGTTCGGCCGCATCGACGTGCTGGTCAACAACGCGGGCATCATCAACATCGGCACGTTGGAGGATTACGCGCTCTCGGAGTGGCAGCGAATTCTCGACATCAATTTGACTGGCGTATTTCTCGGTATTCGTGCCGTGGTCAAACCCATGAAGGAAGCGGGCTGCGGATCGATCATCAACATTTCCTCGATCGAAGGCATGGCAGGAACCATCGCCTGCCACGGCTACACCGCGACCAAATTCGCCGTGCGGGGACTGACCAAGTCGGCGGCTCTCGAACTTGGCCCGAGCGGAATCCGGGTCAACTCAATCCATCCCGGGCTCATCAAGACCCCGATGACCGACTGGGTTCCCGACGACATCTTCCAGACCGCGCTGGGCCGGGCCGCCCAGCCCGTCGAGGTCTCCAACCTTGTGGTCTACCTGGCCAGCGACGAGTCCAGCTACTCCACCGGCTCGGAGTTTGTGGTCGACGGCGGCACCACCGCCGGCCTGGGCCACAAGGACTTCTCCAACGTCGAGACCGACGCGCAACCGGACTGGGTCACTTAGCGGCGGTAACCGGTTCGGCTTCTTTGGCCGGCTTGGGCCAGGGCGACGGAACCGGGCGCTGACGCACCCGTTGCGGCCACCAGAACCACTTGCCCAGCAGCGCGGCAATCGCGGGGGTCATCAGCGACCGCACGATCAGGGTGTCGAATAGCAAACCAAGTCCGATCGTGGTGCCCACCTGACCGATGACCGTCAGCTCGCTGACCGCCATCGTCATCATCGTGAAGGCGAACACCAGACCCGCGGACGTCACCACCGAACCGGTGCCGCCCATCGACCGGATGATGCCGGTGTTCAGCCCGGCGTGGATCTCTTCCTTGAACCGCGCCACCAGCAGCAGGTTGTAGTCGGCGCCGACCGCCAGCAGGATGATGACCGACATCGCGAGCACCATCCAGTGCAGCTCGACGCCGATCAGGTGCTGCCAAATCAGCACCGAAAGCCCGAATGACGCGCCCAGCGAGAGCAAGACGGTTCCCACGATCACCGCCGACGCCACCACACCTCGCGTGATGATCAGCATGATGATGAAAATCAGGCACAGTGAAGCGATCCCGGCGATCAACAGGTCGTAGGTGTTGCCGTCGCTGAGGTCTTTGTAGATCGACGCGGTACCCGCGAGATAGATCTTCGAGCCCTCCAGCGGCGTGCCCTTCAACGCTTCGTAGGCGGCCTTCTTGATCAACGGAATATGCGAAATGCCTTCCTGCGACATCGGATCGCCGTCATGGCTGATGATGAAGCGCACGGCATGCCCGTCGGGGGAGATGAAGTTCTTCATGCCTTTCTTGAATTCGGCGTTGTTGAACGTTTCCGGTGGCAGGTAGAACGAGTCGTCGTTCTTGGACGCGTCGAACGCCTTACCCATGGCGTTGGAGTTCTTCTGCGCCTCGTTCTGCTGATCCTGCAGACCCTTCTGGGTCGAATACATGGTCAGCATCGTTGTCTTCATCGCCTTCATGTTTTCGATCATGGAAGGCATCAGCGCCACCATCTGGGGCATCAGCGTGTCGAGGTGATCCATGATCGGCAGCAGGCTCTCGATGTCGTCGGTCATCGTGTCGATACCGTCCAGGCCGTCGAAGACCGAGCGAAGCGACCAGCACACCGGAATGTCGTAGCAGTGCTTTTCCCAGTAGAGGTAGCTGCGGATCGGGCGGAAGAAATCCTCGAAATCCGCCATGTGATCGCGCAATTCGTTGATGTCGATGGTCATGTCGTGCATCTTCTTGACCATCTGATGCATGTCATTGGTCATTCGCGCCGTGATGCTCTGCATCTTCTGCATGCTGTCGATAGTCGTCTGCATCATGTCGGCCTGGTGCAGCATGTCGGCCATCTGATCTTCTTGGTACTTCTGGTTCATCTGCTGGGTGACGCCCTGCATGCTGATCTGGAATGGAATCGAGGTGTGCTCGATAGGCGTGCCCTGCGGGCGGGTAATGGCTTGCACGCGACTGATTCCCGGCACCCGGAAGACGGTCTTGGCGATTTTGTCGATCACCAAGAAGTCCGCCGAGTTCCGCAGATCGTGATCGCTTTCGATCATCAACACTTCCGGATTCATTCGCGCTTGCGAGAAGTGCCGGTCGGCGGCCGCGTAACCCTCGTTCGCGGGCAGATCGGCGGGCAGGTAATTGCGGTCGTTGTAGTTGGTGCGGTAGCCGGGCAGGGTCAGCAAGCCCACCAGCGCGACCCCGATCGTCAACACCAGGATCGGACCGGGCCAGCGGACGACCAGGGCGCCGACCTTGCGCCACCCGCGAATCCGTTGTGTGCGTTTGGGTTCGAGGGTCTTGCCGAAACGCGTGGCCACCGCGATGACGGCCGCACCGAGTGTCAATGCCGCTGCCACCACGACCACCATGCCGATGGCCAGCGGAATACCCAGCGTCTGGAAATACGGCAGGTTGGTGAAGTGCAGGCAGAATGTCGCGCCGGCGATGGTCAAGCCAGACCCGAGCACCACGTGGGCGGTGCCCTTGTACATGGTGTAATACGCCTCTTCGCGGGTCTCGCCGATAGCGCGGGCTTCCTGATACCGGCCGATCAAGAAGATCGCGTAGTCGGTAGCGGCCGCGATTCCCAACGTGACCAACAGGTTCGTCGCGAACGTCGAAAGCCCAATGAGCTTGAAGTAGCCGAGGAAAGCCACCATGCCGCGGGCGGCCGATAGCTCGAGCACCACCATCACCAGCGTCAGCAGCACGGTGATGACCGACCGATACACCAACAACAGCATGCCGATGATCACGGTGAAGGTGGCTAATGTGATGAGCTGCAGGCTGCGGTCGCCAGCCTCGTGTTGGTCCGCGGACAACGCCGCGGGGCCGGTGACGTAAGCCTTGACCCCCTTGGGCGGCTGCACGCTCTTCACAATGTTCTGGACTGATTCCACCGACTCGTTGGCCAGCGCCTCGCCCTGATTACCGGCGAGGTAGACCTGGACGTAGGCGGCCTTGCCGTCGTTGCTCTGCGCGCCAGCCCCGGTCAGTGGATCGCTCCACATATCCTGAACGTGCTCAACGTGTTTGGTGTCGGCGTCGAGCTTCTTGACCATCTGGTCGTAGTAGGCATGCGCGTCGGCACCGAGGGGATTCTGACCCTCGAGGACGATCATCACCGAGCTGTTGGACTTGTACTCGTTGAAGATCGCGCCCATGCGCTTGGTCGCGACCACCGATTGCGCGTCGTCGGGCGCCATCGACACCGAACGCATCTTGCCGACCTCGTCCAGCTGGGGGACGACGACATTGAGCACCGCGATAAGCGCGATCCAGCCCAAGATGATCGGCACGGCCAACGTGCGGATAATCCGGGGGATCTTGTCGTGCACGGGTTCTTTCACGACGGGGATGGCGTCGGTGCGGGTGTCGTCGATTGTTGTGCTCATGCGGATTTCACCAAGCAGAAGGTCAGGGCGTGCACGCCTTGGGTCATGTTCTCGGCCTTGACTTCGTCATCGATGGTGATCCGGCAGCCCAGGGAATTGCCGTCGCTCTGTGCCGAGAGATTCGGGAAGACCGACGGGGCGGTGGTGCTGAGGACCAACGTCCACGGCAACGGCGCTCCGTCGATGCGCCTCGGGTCGGCGGACAAGTCCAGGTAATTCACGTTAGCCTGGCTGGCCGAGCCAAAGACCTCGTACTTGACGACCTTGGGCTTGAACGGCTTCGAATCGTCGAGTCGCGGGCTGCTCATGATGCCGGTGTCGTGGGCGCCGAAAAACGATTTGACCCTGACAACCGCAAAGCCGCCGACCACCACGACCGCCACGATCAACAGCGGCAACCAGGCGTTGCGCACAAGTCTCGATATCTGCACCTAGGTGGTCCCTTCCCCATCACGCGGTCGTGACGCGGATCAGCGTTTGCGCGACCGGAGGTCGTGGACGGGTGAATGCCCACAAGTCGCGTTGCTCAACAACGGATTACGTCGATTGCTACGGTTCGCGCGCGCTGGGCCGTCAAGCGCGGTGAATGCTGCCCACCCACACCGACTGACGTCCCCGGCATCGACACCCGACTCGCCTTGTTGCTGAAGACTCCCCGGGTACCGCCACCAGCGCATAGTACATGATGTGCATATCTTGCAGTGTATGCAACATTTGCTGCTGGTGTTTCAGGTCACTTTGTGAAGATGCTGTTCACCAGCACGGCGGCCCGCTCAACATAGGGCATCGGCGTGTCGGCCGTTCCATCTGCCTCGCCGCTGGCCCACTTCTCAATGCCGGACCGTACCGCCGTCAGGGCCAGCGCAGAGATCAGCGCCGCCATCTCGTCGTCCGGCTTCATCGCCTGGCGACGCACGATGATGTCAGTCAACTGCTTTTGAAATCGCTCGAGGTCGGCGAGGAACGCCGCCAACACGGCGGGAGAAGTCTTGGCGAGTTCCAGCATGTGGGCCGCGTGTTCGCGTCGCGGCGGCACGTCGCGAAGGTGATGGGCGGCCAGGGTAATCAGCTCCGCAAGCACTACCGAGTAGGGGGCGGGCCCTGCGGCGACGAAATCAGCCACCAGCTCGGGGGGTATGTCCGACGGGCCGTAGGCGAGGGCGGACTCTTTGTTGGGGAAGTAGTTGAAGAACGTGCGCGTAGCGATTCCGGCTTCGGCGCAAATCTCGTCGACCGTGACCTTGTCGAATCCGCGTATCAGCGTGAGGCGCACCGCGGCGTCGCGGATGTCGGCGCTCGTCTGGCGCCGACGGCGCTCTCGTAGCCCTACGGGATTGGCCATACTCATATAGTTGCACGTTGTGCACACTTTGCAGTCAAAAGGTGCCGGGTTCGAGGACGAGCGCGGTGTGCGTTGTGCGCCTGAGCGAACGCATCTGTTCGGGCTTTGGGTGAGTCTGCCGCCGTGCAGGTTGCGACCTAGTCGGAGGTAAGGCTCTCGCGCACAACGTGATTCGATCACCCGCGCCGAATGATGCGCAGCAGGGTGGCGGTCATCCGCTGGCCGCCAGCGCACGCCGCAAATAGTCGCATTGGCTTTCGAAGAACTTGCTCGATATCGGCGCCTTGTCGGCGATCTGGTCGAACGCATGGAACGCGCCCGGAACAATTTCCTCGTGCACCGGCACGCCCGCCTCGCGCAGGCGCCGCGCGTACTCTCGGCTCTCCTGACAAAAGAGATCAAGTGTTCCGACCCCGATCCAGGCGGGCGGCAAGCCCGACAAATCCGTTCGGCGAGCCGGTGCGGCTTCTTCGGGATCGGCCCCGTTGAGATACCACTGCCAGGCGAGTTGATTGTCGGATTCGGACCACATGATGCGCCTGGGCCCGCCGCGCTTGGCGCCGGTGCGATCGTCGAGCATCGGATAGACCAGCATTTGGAACGTGATGTGGATGTCGCTGCGGTCATGCGCTCGCTGTGCGACCGCGGCCGCGAAATGCCCTCCGGCACTGGCCCCGCCAATGGCGACTCGATCCGGGTCAACCCATGGCTGGCGGGCCAGCCACAGCAGGGCCGCGTAACAATCTTCGACCGGGGTCGGGTAGGGATGTTCGGGAGCCAACCGGTGCTCTACCGCGGCAATCGCGAACCCGGTGCGATCGGACAACTTGCGCAAATACTTATCGTCCTGGGCCGCGTGCCCCATGATGGTTCCGCCGCCGTGGATCCACAGCAGTGCGGGTGCGCGGTCGGGAAGACCGGCCGGTCGATGCAGCCGGACACTGACGTGCTCGTTGACGGCGGCGACTGGCACGGTGCGGATACGCCCCGCATTGCCCATCAGGTTCATGACGGCGCGCTGGAACTTCAGACCGCGGTGCAAGGCGTATCCGCGAGGCACGAATCGCGCAGTCTTGCGAAGGCCGGGATCCAATGTTTGGGGAGAAGTGAAGGCGTTGTCGGGGAGCCTGTTTGCCATCCAATGCCCTCTGTTCCCTTGCGCCGGCAACCACCGCTGACCATACAGGAACCGACTCGATGTCCATGAGCAGTTATTGCGGCCCGCTGTGCTGATCGACTAGTGCGCGCACCGCGCTTTCGAACATGGTCTGTTTGATAGCGCCGAGCGTGCCGCGGTCCTTGCCGTGCAGCGGGCGCAGCATGTCGATCGCGGTTTCGGTGACCACGCCCTCGGCGCAGGTGGCGTCGACGATGCCGAATTGTTCGGCATCGGGGCCGCTGAAGCGTCGCCCGGTGGTCATCGAGGCGATGGCGGCGCGTGGCGTGAGTTTGGACTGGATGAGCGCGGCCATGCCGGGGTTGAACGGAATGCGGATGTCTACCTCGGGAAAACAAAAGTACCCGCGGTCGGCGCGCATCACGCGAAAGTCATGCGCGATGGCCAGCATCGCTCCCGCGCCGAACGCATGGCCCACCACCGCGGCCGCGGTGGGTAGGGGCAGGGTCAGAACGCGTGCCAGCAGTTGGTGCACCCGGCCGATGTACCACTGCCCCTGATCGGTGTGGGCGCCCAGCCATTCCAGATCCAGGCCGTTGGAGTAGAACTTTCCGCCGGCCGTTGTGATCAGTCCATGGGCGCCATCCGAGACAGCTTGGCTAATCGCATCGTCGATGTCATCCAGAAATCCAGGGGAGAAGCGATTTTCGTCCTCACCTAGGCCCACGATGGCGACTTTGTCGGCGTAGTCCAATGTGACTGTCATGTGTTTCCCCTTGAGTTCCGCTTGTATTTAGGAAGATTCGTCGCCGAGGTCGGGGGCCCCACCGCCAGCACGGCGCGTACGGCGGCGTGGAGCTGCGCGCGGGCGGTGGTGTTTCCGAGCCGGCCGCGGCGCAGCAGCAGCGCGGTGGGCAGGTCCACGACGCAACTGGTTATCGCGTCGACCGCCGCCGCGTCCTTGCGGTCCCAGAGCGCCATGGCAAGCCGCACCATCAATCCGACAAGAAGCTTGTCGAGTCGTCGCAGGTCATCGGCAACTTTGGCGGGGACGTCGTCGGCGAGCACTTCCTCGCGGCGCACGCGCAGCACGAGCGCTGATGACCCGGGATACTGCTCGGTGAACAGCACCGCCGCGTCGGCGGCGGCCACCACGGCCTCGGCGGGGGCGTTCGGGGCGCCGACGGCGAGCGCCTCGTCGACCAGCGAAGTCTGCACCGCCAAAAATCGCTGGGCCGCCCGCAGCCAAGCCTGGCCCATCAGCCCACCGCGCGATGTAAACGTATGGTACACAGCGCCGTTGGATACACCCACCGCCGCGCTGATCGCTCGGATGGTCACCGCGGTCGGGCCCGATCGTGCCACCAGGTTCTCGACGGCATCGAGTACGGCGTCGGGATCATGCATACGCGGGCGTGGCACGGGAATCATCATAACAGAGCAAATGCTCTACTATAAAATGGCGGTAGATCTGCTCGTGGTGAGCGAGGCGGACCTCTCGCCAACGGCCTCGGGCCCTAACCGTTGGTGCGGCGGCTAGCATCGGATGTCCGGATGTCGATGGGGAGGAAAAGCTTTGGCTGCGATACCCGTTATCGCGCTCACCGGCCATCTCGGAGCCGGCAAGACGACGCTGCTCAACCACCTGTTACGCCATCCCGGCACGCGAATCGGTGTGATAGTCAACGACTTCGGCGACATCAACATCGACGCCGGCCTGGTGGCCGGCCAGGTTGACGAGCCGACCTCGATCGCCGGCGGCTGTATCTGTTGCCTGCCCGACGACGGCGGCCTTGATGAAGCACTCATCAAGCTCGCCGACCCCGCTCGCCGTCTCGATGCCATCGTCGTCGAGGCCAGCGGCCTGGCCGACCCGGTCGCGATCGCGCGGATGATCGGCTTCAGTGAGATCCGCGGGGTCCGGGCCGGTGGGCTTGTTGACGTCGTCGATGCTGTGAACCACTTCGACACCGTCGACTGCGGCACAGTGCCGCCGGTGCGCTATGGCGCGGCGTCGCTGATTGTGGTCAACAAGCTGGACCAGGTGCCTGAACAGGAGCGCTCGGCGGTAATCCAACGTGTCACACAGCGTGCGGCCCAACGTAATCCGCGGATACATGTCGTGGGCACAACGGCCGGCCGGATAGACCCAGCGCTGCTCTTCGACGCGTCCGCCAGCTCCGGACAGGTGGGGCAACTCTCGTTTCTGGACCTAGCGCCCGACCACGACCACGAGCACGACCACGTCCATGCCGATGCCGTCACAGTCAGCAGCTCCGGTTGCGTCGACCCCGATGCCCTGTTCGACCTTCTGGAAGACCCACCGCCGCAGGTGTTCCGGCTGAAAGGCATTGTGGCCGTGCGGCACCGCACGACCGTGCACGACTATGTCGTCAATTTGGTCGGCGGCGCGATCCACATCCGGAAGGCGCCGCCAAGGGCCACCGCCAACTGCCTGGTGGCGATCGGGATGCACCTCGACACCCACACCGTCCGTGCGAGGCTCGACCACGCGCTGCAGCCGGCATCGGGGCCGGCGTCGGCACAGGCATTGCGGCGACTACAGGTATACCGGCGCATCAGCGCTTGAGCCGCGATCCGGCAAGATACGTCGGTGATGTCATCTTCGCTTAGCGACGTGCTCGCAAGCTTGCAGCTTGAGAGGCTCGACCGGTGGCTCTTCGTCGGGCAGCAACTGCCTGCGCCCGCCAACCATATTCTCGGCGGACATATCTCGGCTCAGGCTTTGTTGGCGGCCAGCCACACCGCGCCTGGTCGGTCGCCGCACAGTGTCCATACGTACTTTCTTCGGCCTGGCGATTCGCGTCGGCCGGTCGACTTCGAGGTTGTTGACCTCCAGGAAGGCCGGACGTTCTCGGCGCGGCGGGTTACGGCTCGCCAAGACGGCAAGATCCTGATGGAAGCGATGGCTTCGTTCAAAGTTTTCGATTCAGCGCCCACACCGGTCGTCTACCAACCACCCATGCCCGTGGCTGCGAGCCCGGATTCCCTGCCATGGGTCCCGCCGCACCTCGCGGAGTCCGACGAGAGCACCCGAGGACGCTGGTCGAGCCTGCGCTGGTTCGAACGCCGGACAATCGACACCCAGGACGCTCCGCCCGCACGGGCGCTGATGTGGTGGCGACCCGACGGCGACCTCCCCGACGATCCGGTGCTCACCGCCAGTCTGGTGGCCTACCTGTCGGCGGTGACGTTGACCGAACCGGCATACGTCGCACGCGGTGGTGTCGGGGCCTCGGCTCAGCGTGATCATTCGGTGTGGTTCCATGCCCCGGCGGCCTTGTCGGATTGGCTTCTATACGACCGGTCGTCACCGAGCAGCGCTGGTCCGCTCGCGCTCGCGAGTGGGACGATGTTCAATCGCAACGGCGAACTGGTGTGCACGGTAAAGCAGGAGATGTACTTCCCGCCCAGCACCACTTGACACCGTACGTCGTGTGAGCAGTCAAGAGTGTTGCGCTACAACAATATTCGTCACAGTGACGTATTACGGGCGATGGGCGGGGGAAGGGGAGGGGAGACCGTGGGCCGGCCCGGGGGTGTGCAATCCGGGCACCGTGTGCCGGCGTGCGCAGTGCTCAACCCGCCGTCGAGGGATCGTCGATGCCGCGGAGTGTGACGAACCTCAACCGACGAGAGTGACGTACGCCATAGCGCAATCGGCGTCAGTTAGGCGATCCTAACGGTTCGTTTGCGTAGCTAATGGCTGGAGTGAGATGGCCGACCTCGAGTTCGCCTATGACCTGACCCTCGATGAGGCGCGTAGGCGCAGCGCTGTGCTCGAAGCAATTGGTGACCACTGGGACCCCGTCGCCGTGCTCGCCGAGGAGCAGAAGGCCTACGACATGCTGTATTCGAATCTGGATGACGAGCAGCAGCTGGTCTACGACGAGCTGGTTCGCGCACGTATGCTTCCCGAACGGATAACAGCTCATGTTTCCGATTGATCCGACTGCCGATCACAGCCGCCGCGCATGGTTGCCGTGCCCGTGCTGCGATCACGGCACCAGGTGTGCTGATTGCCGAAGCAGCCGAAACTGCAATACGCACTGGCAGTATCTGTTGAGCAACCGGGGCACATTGGTGCACCTGCAGTGCTCGGATTGCGGCTATCTTTGGTCGACCGACACGCATCGCCGCGCGCGCTCCAAGCGTTAGGGCACAAGCCGCACTGACACGCGGCTAACCTCGAATACCAATCTCGTTGCGGTACCCAGCTATTCGTCACAGTGACGTATTGACGTCATTGGGCGGGGAGGGGATGGGGCCCGGAAGCGATCGTCCCCGGCGGCCCCATGTCATCCCCGTAGGGCGCCACCTGACGCTAAGCGTGCTCCATGGGCGCCGGAGCGTGCTGGGCGACAAGCCAGACCGGTCCGACGCGGTGCACCAAAGTAGGCGCGGTTCAAAACAATTCGTCACGGTGACGTATTGAGGTCGGTGTCGCCTTGGGTGCGGAAGGGGCAGACAGCCTCGTTCGTTGCACCCGACGCGCCGCACGTTCAATGGTGCGCGACGTTCGACCTACCCACCCGCCGGGGCCGCGCATCGGCCTGGTGGGTAGCGCGCGGTAATGCGGGGGCGTTCGGGCAGCCGAGGTCGTGCGGTGCAAAGCCAATGGCGGGGGCTTTCCTGATCTCGACATCAGCTTCTACCGATAAGCGACATTATGTTAAGTATGAGGCGCGCCGTCTTCAATCAGATGAATCAGCTCCATCGCAAACGCATGTTCCCCACTCCGTCGGACAAGTGACCGAACATGCTGGTTGACGGCCTGTTTCGAGAAACCTGAGCAGCTGAACCAGGACGTGGCGCGCAACCGGGGAGAAAAATGCTTTCGAGTTCTACTGGGGCAAGCGCCTCGCTTGTGTCGAGATCGACCTCCCTAACGCCGACGAGCGGCTCGTCCGCGACCTCCTCGCCGAGGCCTGGGACCACAAGAACCCCGGCCGCCTGTAGATCGCCCCGGTCACCCCATCCGGCCACTACGCAGCCATGACGAGTTCACCCGCGGGGTACATCTACCTCCCAGCACCTGGCGTGAGGTTCCTCGGACCGTTTTGCGTAACGCCGGGGGTGAGGTCAATCTGACCGGGACCAGTACCGAATGGACTGTGGCCGTGTCCACCGCCGCCGCCGCCCCCGTGACCGCAGTAATCTACGTCCGTAACGTCGTTAGAACAGGGCAGGGCTTGTGCGACGCCGGGGCCGCCGACTCCGGCGAATGCCAGACCGCTGAACGCCAGCATGGCGGCGGGTATAGCGATAAAGGTGCGCTTGATCATTGGGCTTCCTCGGTCGGGAGTGGGCATATGCGCCACTCAACTCATTCTCATTTCAGGCTTGCAGGCGGCCAACGGTATCGCGGTGAGACGGGCGGGTAAATAAGTGATTTCCCTACAGTTTCAGGAACGCCGGGCCGATCCAACTGTTGATGTACACGTTTGACCTGATGCCTGGCTGGACAGCCAACGGGATGGTGCCCCGCAGTCTTGCACCGCTGTATTACCTGCTGGGACAATGATTTCCGCCGAGGGGCAGGCATTCACCGAACTATCAGTAAGGGCAAGAGCCCCATGCTCGGTCTCAATTGGTCGTCGATATGAGGATCCACCAAAAGTGTAGGGAAAATCCTGATTCGTCGAGGCTCTAGCCCCGCTAGCGTCGAACTGCCGGAAGCGTGATGGCACCCGCGCAGAGAGCGACTGCGAGCCATCGGGCCGAACGCACGTCGCGCCACCTACCCATTGAGAGGAGAGACATGGGTCTGGACCGATGGTTTTTGCGGACAGCTCCATCCCGGCAAACGGAGTTGTATCTGCTGCGTCGCCGACCACGCGCGACTGCCTTTGCCACAGCCATCGAGCTTGGAGGAGCGAAGAAAGGAAGGCCAGTGAGGTCAGACCAGGTAATGACGGCGATAGCTGGAGCGACACTGGCGGCCAGCTTGGCCATATCCGGTTGTAGCAACAGCACAACCGACTCGTCGCCGAAGTCAACACCTGAGGACTACAGCAAGTTGCTAATCAAAGCCTCGGACATTGATTTGCCGGGCGACACCTTCACCTCGCCCAAACCAGCACAGGGCGTTCCGAAGGGCGCCGCGGTCGGGTTCTGGAACCGCGATCACTCGCGGGTGATCGACGACCGGATCATCATTGCGCCGGATTCCGCCACCGCTGAGAAAGCCTTCGAGGCGGAGAAGAAGAAGATATCGACAGCCCTGCCCGATACCACGTTAACCGACGCTCCCGTTGGACAAGGTGGAGCGCTGGGGGTAGCGAAGTCGAAAGACGGTTCCAAAGCAGTGAACACCATTGCGTTCCACGAAGGGCAGGCCGTCGTGACGATGGAGTTGGACAGTCCCGCAGATGATCCGCTTTCCCAAAATTTTGCGATTGCCGTCGCGCAAAAGCAGGACGCTGCAGTCAAGAGCGGCTTGTCGGATAAAACTGCGCCGCAGTCGTAACTCTTAGCGACTGAGGTGCATGCGGTCGGTAAAACCAGGTCCCAGAACGTGTTCGCACGAACTGTGTGTTGGGGAGCTCTACCCCGCTCGCATCGAGCTGCCGGAAGCGTTATGGCGCCCGAGCAGAGCGCGGCTGCGAGCGGTCGCGCCGCACCCGCGTCGCGTCACCGACTTTGAGAGGAGAGAACGGAATGGGTGTATACGAATGGTTCTTGCGGACAACTCCACCCCCACAAACGGAGCTATTTCTGCTGCGTCGCCGCCCATGGTTCGGGGTGTTTGAGGGTCTCAATCCCTTCTCCATCGGTGATCTGATAGAGCGCCCGTTAGCGCGACTGGAACTCACTGAGCGGACGGTGCGCTGCACCCTGGTGAGGGGACACAAATTGAAACATGCCGGTTGGCTGGCACGGCGACTGCAAATCCCCGATCTTGCGGAGCGTGTCAAAGCCGGCCACGACGTGACGGTGTTCGAATTCCCTCGCGACGCCTATCACATCAAGTGGCCAAAGCTCAGCGCGTGCAGTCTCTTCGAGATCAGCGAACCCTCATCCCCGCCGTGGATCGTGTCCTTCGGCATGCCGCGAGACTACGAACGCGAGTCATGGCTCGCGTTCTACGACTTCTTGATGATGGCGGAGCGACGGCAGTGGCGCGAGGCGCTGAGTCCGACGGGGCGCCAGCTTCCGCGAGTAGGCGAGAGCTGAGAAAATTGACGCGTCCTGGTTTGGCCGGAGCCGATTCTCAAACTGTTTGGGCCCGAAGTGTTCTCGCGCCGTGGTGGGTGAGCTGGCTGGTGAGCGCTGCGCTGACCGCAGCCACGCTCGTTGCGATGGCGGCGCTCCGGTCCCCGAACTTGTTCACCATCACCGGATGGTCGTGGGGACTGCTCGCCGTGGCGGGGTTCAGTCTGCTCATTTCTGCGTCGGTTATTTTCCTTCAGCGCCCGATGCGCCAGGCTACGCTGCGACACTGACGGGACTCAGCGCCGAGCAGTGCGCCCGGGTCGGTAAGGCATTGCGCCGCGGAGACGGACATGGCGGTTACCAGTTGTAGGTCGGCTATTAGCATGTCCCGCCGGGTGGCACCGAAGGCCTGCTCATTTCACTTGGCAAGCACCGCGTGTGGAGAGCATGACTGAGCGACCCGATCGCGGGGGCGACTGTACCGCGACGTCACCCTCCTCGGGCACGCACACAGCAGCCGGCCGGGCTGATCCGTTCAGCGGGGGCACCGGCGTCACCGCAAATTGCGCCTCTAGTGCGCGTCCGTGATTGGTCGATTGCCGGTGTCGTCCTCGCACGGATCCTAATCCGTATCGGATTCGAGTTTCGAAGCTTGAAGTTTTCGGTAGAGCTGCGTTCGGGAGCGGATGTTGAGTTTGCGGTAGATGTGGCTGAGGTTGACTTCGACTGTTTTGGCGCTGATGAACAGCGTGGCGGCGATGTCGCGGTTGGTCATTCCTGAGACAGCCAGCTCGGCGACGCGCTGTTGCTGCGGGGTGAGCCCGTCGGAGCTCCGTTTTCCCAAAAACCCCCGTGTCAGTTCGGTTTTCAGGCGCTCCACCCACAACGTGGCACCGAGTTGTTCAAAGGTTTGCAGGGCCTCTCGCAAGGTCGCCTTGGCGGTGTCGCGGTGGCGCTGTCGACGTTGCAGCTGGCCTAGCAGGAGTTGCGTGCGAGCGCGTTCGAACGGCATCGGAAGGCGTTGGTGTTCTGCCATGGCGAGGTCGGCGGTTGTGGTGGCGGCACTGAGGGCACCGCGCCCGGCCTGCAGCATCGCTCGACAGCGTGCGCCGGTGGCCAACATCCATGGGCGATCAAGCCGGCGGCCATTGCGCTCGAGGGCTTCGATCAGCGGCTCCGCCTCGTCGAAGCGACCGAGACCGATCATCGCTTCGATGGCATCGGGAAGAAATGGCGCGACAAAGATCTCGGTTCCCTCCGACGCCTCGTTGAAGGCACGCAACAGAGGCTCGAGCGTGTGCAGCGCGGCATCGTGGTTACCCACTGAGACATCAAGAAAGGCCAACGTGGTGATCGGCCACACCGTCACCAGGCCCGGAGAGTCGCACCGCTCGCCGACTGCGAGGGCCTGACCGGCGTCTCGCCGGGAGTCGTGCTCAAGACCGGTGTACGCCGCGGCTGCTGCCCGCAGCATGAGGGCCACCGATAGCGGCAAGTCCCGGCCCAGCTGTTGCGCACGCTCCATGGCGTCGTCGGCGGTCCGAGTTGCCTCAGCGAAGTCACCGCGCCATATCTCGTTGAGACCGCTGTGGAATGCGATCAGAATCAGTTCGCTTTCCTCGCCGCGCTCGATGTAGCTGCGCCTGATCGCGCGCATTTCTAGTCGCGCCTGCTCGAGACGACCCGTCGCGGCCACCAGTATCGCGCTGTGCATCCTCGGGCGCAGCTGCGCCGAGACCGGCACTTCGGAGTCATCTAGCTCAAGTGCGCGCTGCAGGCGGGACTCGTCGAGGCCCCCGCCGAGCAGGAATTGCACCAACACTTTCATGCCCAAAGCCTGGCTCAGAAGGTCTGGTTGGCCGTGTGCCTCAGCGCTGGCGACGGCGTCGTCAACGCTTATTGCGGCACGATCGCGTTGGCCGACGTTGAGTAGCGCGAATGACAGCGGGACCAAGATGAGGGTACGTAACGCCAGATCGTTCCCCGCATCGGCGAGCGCGCGGTCCAGTAGTTTGGCGGCCTCTCGTGAACTGCCATCGAGCAAGCTCCACTGGCCCAGCAGCCGCAATGCCGCCGCCCGCAGCCTTGGCGGCGCAGGACGTTCGACGGTTTGCTCCAGTACAGCCCGGGCGCGCCCGGCATCGCCGGCGTTGAAGTGGTAGGCCGCTGACTGGATGCGGCGCTCCGCGGTATCCCCGCCGAGGCCAATTGCCAGCTCCAGCAACTCGGCGGCGGCGGCGGGCGCGCCCCTGGCCCGCGCCATCTCTGCTGCGGCGTCAAGTGCTTCCACAGTCTGAGGCTCGCCTGTGGCGTCGGACAGGGCAAGGTGTCGGGCGCGCAACTCCGGTTCTGCGACGAGTTCGGCCAGACGCCGGTGCATTTCGCGGCGGCGGCGAGGAGGCGCTGCGCTGTAGACGCCGTGCGCCAGAATCGGGTGGGTGAAGCGCAGCTGGTTTCCGGCGATGGCCACCACCGCTTTGATCTCGGCATCACCGAGCGATTCCACCACTTGATCCGGAGTCGAGTCGGTAGCCTGCGCCACCACCGGCACCGTCGGATCGGGGAGGCTGGCCATGGCAAGTAGGACGTCCTCGGCACCGACCCGGCTGATCCTCGAACGGACTAGGTCATTGAGGCTGCTCGGCAGGCTCAATCCGGAGGTGCGGCCTTCGGCAACGAGTTCCCGGGTCAACTCCAGCGCGAAAAAGGGGTTCCCGCCCGCGATCTCATGAATGCGCAGGAGGGTGGGACGCGCGACCGACCTACCCAGTCGCGTCAACAGAACCTGATGTAATTCTCCAAACGTCAACGGCTGCAATCGAATTCGGCGCACATTAGCTGGGCTGGGCAGCTGCAGCTGCGATGCAGCCTCCGCGGTACGGCTCGTGCACACCAAGGCCGCACCGACCGGGAGCCGTCGCGCCGCGAACGACACCACGTGGGCGCTGGAGGTATCCACCCATTGCAGGTCATCGATCGCGATCAAAACCGGGCTTTGAGCGGCCAACCGGGAGACGACGGCCACAAACCCCGCCGCCACTGCCCTGGGGTCGATCTCATGGGCGTCCACACGGTGCCGCAACAGCGCGCCATTCAGGGCTCGCCGCTGCGGCGTCGGCAGGTCCGCCCAGCTTGAGTCATCGACATCGCTGAGCAGGTCGGCCAATAGGGTGTAAGCCAGCACCGACTCGGCGGCAGCCGCACGGCAGCTCAGCGTGCGGAAGCCACGCGCCCGGGCCTGGCCCACGGCCTCGAGCCAGAGCGTCGTCTTACCGATGCCCGGCTCGCCTTCGAGAACCAGGGCACACGGCTGGCGCGGCACCGAGTCAATAAACTCCGCAAGGACTTGCCTTTCCGGTCGCCGGCTGACGAACTGCTCCGCCATATCGAGTCCTCGGTCCGGCTGTTAGACGGATAGGGCCGCACGGGCAGAGGTAGGTCGCAACAACGGCTGTCGTTGTAGCCGCTCGACACCCATATTCCTCGCATCCTTCTGCTTACAGGCGCGCGTCGCGGCCACCCCGCCATGTGCGTTGGGGACGCAAGTCGGTCGTCACAGGCACGATTGTCCTGTAAACAGGCTAAGACAGTGCGCCGAGTTTGGGGTCGCAATCCGACCCTTTCGCGTGGAAGCCGAAATCCGCCGTGCTCCCCACAACCTAGTGTGGAATCACCTTTGGAGCCGGCCCCCTCGGCGATATCCAAGCAACGGACCGCCTGGCCGTACACGTTCCCCCGTTGGGGACTTATGACCGTTCGCGAAGACGCTCAAGTACCTGCGCGATCGTATCGCGCATCAAGTCAACGATTTGCAGTTGATGAACGCCTGATTCGGCTACAGCCCGGATGGGACAACCTTGCCGTCCACCGTCACCTCGACCTGGCCGGTCTTCGTGTTGTACTCGATCTTGCCGTGCTCGAAGTTCGACACGAGCGAATCGCCGACGGCGTTCTCGTCGCTGATGGGTAAGCCCAGCGGACCTGCCGAACCGTTAGTTCCGGTGACCGCGGGCGTGCCGTCCGGGTCGCGTGGGATGTTCCAGGCCTCCCGGATCTTGCCCAGGGTGATATATGCGGGCGTGCCGGCCTGGTCGTTCTTGGCGGTTATCGCGCCGCCCTGGAATTGTTGGAATACCACGCCGCTCTCCCGCTTTCCCGCGTTGCGGTCACCCGTGAGCGGCTTGCCGAGAGCCTGTCTCTGATTCTCAGTTGCCGACGAGTATTTGGCAGCGATCGGGCCGGTCAGAGTCACCTCGACGTCTCTATCCCCGATGAGCTTCACCTCGGTGGGCGGCGCCGGGGCTGTCGACGTGGAGGTGGCGTTCGCCCCCACATGAGGCGATGCCGAGGCGTCGACACTCTTGCTGTTGCTGCAGCTCATACTGATCAGCGCGACGGCGGCCAAGCCGGCGACTGCCGCGTGGCGGTTTGCGATCGTTTTCATGGCTTCCTCGCGTCTTTGTGGTGTGGGTCAGGTTGCGGCTGACCTCCTCGCCCGGCCCGGACTAAACCGAACCACTTGAGTGGCGTCGGGCGGTCGCGATCTTCGTAGCTTGAACGAACTTACAACCCGGTTGTAGACGGCGAGCCAGAGCACGTGAGTACGGACCACCGGTTGATCGGGTTCCTCAAGTTGGACCGGTGGGTCGCCGATGCAGCCAGCATCCGATCAGGATTTGGCGCGGGCGTTTCACTGCGGAGTCAACTCCGCGTGTACTGTGCGGCCGAACTTGGATCGCATGAGCCGGTGTGCCGACGGCACCACCACGCCATGCAAAAAGGGATACTTCTGCCGCAGCAGACGTCCCGCCGTCAGATATTCGGCCCCCTCCAACAGGCGCACGCTACCGGATTGCGTTGATCCCGTCGGCTTGCCCAATGCCGTGGCTGGGCAGAATTCGACCATGGGGTTACGCCGCATTCGGCGCACTTTGACCGCCCGCTCGAAACTCCGAAAGTAGGCTCGGTCTCCGTCCACCACGATGCTGACGGGGCTAGAACCTGGCCTCCCATCCTTTCGAAAGGTGGTGAGGCTGATGGTCTTCTGCCGCACGAACGGCGTCAACGCCGAAGTGGTTGCCGTGCCAACGGTGCCCACAACATAGCCGAGTTGGCGTAACCGCAGCACGAACGCCAGTGCGAGCGCAACCGAGACCGCTCCGAGGATCCACGCTTGCGAGGCCGAACCCCCCTCGTCGAGGTCCACAATGTGGTTCACCGTGTGCACGGTGTTGGCCACAATGAAGCCGGCCAACGCGGTGGCCAACGCATCGGCCCAGACGAGTGCGAGCAGCAAGATGACGCCGAGACCTAGCTGGAACGCACCGACGTCATGCAAGAAGTGCCGGTGCGCGCCGAATCCGACAGCATCGGCGAATGAAAGCGGGTCGATCAGGCACCAGACCCCGATCCCCGCGGTGGCCACCCCCACACCCGACGTCAGCGCGACCAGGTACAGCCGCGCCAGCGTATTCCAGCGATTCATCATGCCGCCCTTCCGACGAGATCATGTGCTTCCTTGATCGCTAGACGGGATGTCTGGTCGATACGTGACGCCAGGCTCGACGCCAGTGCACTCGTAGAAGAACTGCACCGAAGGCGCGCCTTACCCCCGTGCAGTGCCGATACTCGGGCGGTTGACGTGAATGGACGGGCTCAGGGGTGCAGGCTGGGACGGTAGATGAGTTCTTGGATATGGCCGTCCAGCGTGCGACTCTCGATCAACTCGAGGTCGAAATCGGCCGCACCCCGAAAGATTGGAGCATCACCGGTCTGACCGGTGATCACGGGAAAGAGCGTCACCTGGACGCGGTCGACCAAACCGGCGGCCATCAGCGCACGGTTCATCGACAGGCTGCCGTGCGATCGCAACGGCACCTCGGACTCCTCCTTGAGTCGGGCGACGACATCGACGGCGTCGCCGCTCACAACGGTCGCGTCAGGCCAGTCCAAAGGTCCTTCCAGGGTGGTGGTTACCACCGTCGCCGGTAGGTGCCTCATTCGCGTGACCCACGGGTCGCGCACGTCGGAATCCTCGGAGCTCTCCGCCAGCATTTGCGCGAAGAGTCGATATGTGTTGGCGCCGAATATCATTCGCTGGTTCTCGCCATACAACGCGAGGCGGTGGTCGAGCAGTTCGGGGCCTTGCTTGCCCCAGTAACCGCCCCAGTCGCCGCCGCTGACACCGCCGAAGCCGTCGAGGCTGGAAAAGACGTCGAAGGTATAGGTGGCAGTCATTGATGATCTCCTCGAGTGCGGTCGATGGCGCGTTGGGGATACAGACTGGAAGCCATGGCGAAATTAATCGCGTCAACTCAAATGGATTCAGTCCGCGGTGCCGGGCGGTCCCGCGTTTCGGCGGACAGGCGTCTGGGCATTCGCAGGCATGAGCTCGCTACGGTCCATCTTGTTTCTCGCTACTGCGGTAGTAACAGCCTGGGCGGGGATAATTTGCGCACCCGTCCCGGCGGCTTCCGCCGAGCCATGTCCCGACGTCGAAGTGGTGTTTGCCCGCGGTACCGGAGAGCCGCCTGGGGTCGGCGGGATTGGGCAGGCGTTCGTCGATGCGCTCAGATCGCGGGTGGGCAGCAAGTCGCTGGGGGTCTATCCGGTCAATTACGAGGCGAGTAGTGACTTCAACGGCGGCCTCGCCTTCGCCAGAACCGTTGTGGACGGGATCAGGGACGCCGGCACGCATATCGAGTCGACGGCGTCGAACTGCCCAAACACCAAAGTGGTGCTTGGCGGGTATTCCCAAGGCGCCGCCGTGGCCGGTTTCGTCACTTCGGCTGCCGTGCCGAAAGAAGTGCCACAGGAATTCGCGTCGTACGTGCCGCAACCGCTGCCGCGGTCGGTAGCTGATCATGTGGCCGCAGTCGTCCTATTCGGAACACCTTCCAATGAGTTCCTGCGCGGTGGCGGCGCGCCGCCCATCACGATCGGTCCCCTCTACGCAAGCAAGACCGATCAGTTGTGCGCCCCCGATGACAACATCTGTGACGGCGCACCCCCGGGGCCGCCCAGCATCGCGCACACTCTGTACGCGGCGAACGGCATGGTTGACCAGGGCGCGGATTTCGCTGCGCAACGGGTGTAGCGGGCGTCGTTTCCAACGCGAGTCCGGCGCCGGTCATCGTAGGCTTTGGAAATGCGTTCGTATTGTCGTGCCGCCGGGTTGATCGCCAGCATCGTTTTGACCGGCGCCGCCCCGACGGCATGCACCAAGAGCACGACCGGTCAAGCGGTACACACTACTGGGGGCACCACCTCGCAGATCGCGACGTCGTCATCGCCGGCGTCGACCTCGGCGGCGCCCACCGGTCAGCCGGTCGGCACGGCGGTCATGAAGGTAAGTGGCGGTAGCGCCCCGGTGACCATTCATTACCGGATCAACGGAGGCCCGGAGCAGACCGAGTCCAATGTGCCACTGCCGTGGGAAAAGCAGTACTCCGTCTACAACGAGGTGCAGTCGCAGGTTAGCGCCGACGGTGGGGACGCCGCGCTCACCTGCACGATAATCATGGATGGCGACAAACTAGTGGCCTTGAAGAGTGAACCGCGGCCCACATGTAGCTTCGCCTACTGGGGCTAGGCGTCAACGCTACCGGGATCGTGCGCGGGAGGCTCGCCGTCGGCAGGCCGCTCGTAGGCCGTTGCGGGCGGCGGCGGTACCGGCGGCAGTCCCCCTCGATACATGTCGAGATATGGTGAGGCGTAAGGGTTTTCCCAGGGCTGCACGCCGGCGCGGCGCCTGCGAACGTAAGTCACAATCAGGGCGCCGCAGGCCACGATGAGAAAGCCCAGCAATAATGCTTTGGCGATCAGCAGCGCAGTCATGAAGCGGATTTTAGCCTTCTAAGTCGCATGGTCGTTGCCCGACGACCCGGCCCTCGAACTGCGTCGTCTCCCCCGGTTTCCGGCTATCCGCCAAGACTGACGCACCCGTCCCCTAACCGGGGAGCCGTGCGCGGGTCAGCCGGCCGGTGGACGGCATTCGTTGGCCTGCGCACGCGTTCGACAAGCTGCCGATGAATTTCGGGCGGTCCACCAGTCAGACCTTTGAAACGGTCAAACCGAGAGCGAAGGTAAAGCGATGTCCTCCCAAATCACGGCCTTGCCGCCGGTCGTCGACCACCAAACCTGGCGGGCAGCACTGGACGAATTACGCAAGCGTGAGAAGGCCGCCACCCGCGAACTGGATGCGATCGCCGCCCAGCGGCGGCGGTTGCCGATGGTCGAATTGGCTGACTACACCCTGGTCGGCGCCGACGGTGCAATCCGCCTGGCCGACGTCTTCGACGGCCGATCGCAGCTGATCGTCTACCACCACATGTGGTCCGACGGCGCCGAGTGGCAGTGCGGCGGTTGCACGGGCTTTACCTCGCAATTCACCCGACTCGAGTTCCTCGACAACTACGATGCCCGGTTCGTCATCGTCACCAACGGACCGATCGAGGAAGCGCTCGCCTACAAGCACAAGGTCGGCAATCGCATGGACTGGTATTCGTCATCGCAGAGCACGTTCGCCGCCGACATGGACGCGCCGCCGGGCGGTGGTTTCGGTGTGAACGTGTTCCTGCGCGACGGCGAGACGGTTTACCGCACGTGGCATACGAACGGGCGGGGCACCGAGCAACTCAGTCACTCGTTCGGGTTGATCGACATCCTGCCGTGGGGTCGCCAAGAGGAGTGGCTCGATTCGCCAGAAGGCTGGCCCTCGCGGCCCACCTACTCGGGGTGGCTCGACTCCCCCGCTATTGCGGCGGCCTACGGACCCACCACGAACGAGGACAACCCATGAGCGCCGACGCCGAACGCTACGTCATCACTCGCACCATCGCCGCCACCCCGGCCGAGATTTTCGCCGTCCTCGCCGACCCATCCCGCCACAGGAACACCGACCCCACCGATTGGGTCCGCGACTCGGTGGACACCGTGCCGATCACCGGCGCGGGACAGATCTTCGCGATGAACATGTACCTGACTCAAGCGGGCGGGGACTACATCACGCACAACCTGGTCAACGTGTTCGAGCCGGACCGCGCCATCGGCTGGATGCCGGGGGTGCTCGACGACACGGGCAACCACTCTGCGGGCGGCTGGTTCTGGCGTTACGACCTTGCCCCGAAAGGCGACCGCACCGACGTCACCCTCACCTACGACTGGAGCGGCACGCCGCAGGCCTTCCGTGATCGAGTCGGCGAGATGCCCATCTTCGGCGAGGATTACCTCGTCGCGTCGCTGGCCGAGCTAGAGCGCTCGGTCGCGAGCTGATCGGTCGGTCGCCTGTCGTACCCTACCCGTGCCAACGACTTCGGCGCGCGCCTCTATCCATCGGGCACGTCAGGGGCGAACAATGCGGGGATGGACCTCAAAACCCGGTCGCATTGGCTGCTCGGGTATGGACTTGCTCGTGCGACGCTGAAGCTGCTCGCCCGTCGCGGCGATCCCTTTGCCCAGTTGGTGATCGATAACAACCAGCCCGATAACGCGCATCACCTAGTCGACCGGATCCGCGAGCGCGGGCGTATGTCGCCGGTGATCGGTGGCTGGGTTACCGCTGATGCGCAGATTGTGCGTGAGGTGTTGCGTGACAACAGGTTCCGGACGGCGAAGCCCCACGATCGGTCGCCGTTTCGTGTCGCTGCGCGGGCGCTGGACAAAACCAATCCCGGTGTGCTGAATGGTCTGGAGCCGCCGTCTCTGCTGGTCATCGATCCGCCCGAGCATGAGCGCCTACGACGCCTGGTATCGCGGGCGTTTACTCCGCGGGCGATCGACCGGCTGCGTCACCGCATCAACGAGATCGCCAACGCCCTGCTCGACGATCTCGACGGCCAGGGTCGTTGCGACTTGATCGCCAGCTACGGCTCTCAGATCCCTATCCAGGTCATCGGCGAGATGCTGGGAATCCCCCGCGACGAAATTCCCTACCTGCACCGATTGGCCGAACCCGGCGCCAAACTGCTCACCACCACGGTGCCGTCGTGGAAGGATTTCCAGACCGCCCTGACGGCGTTGCGCGAATTCGAACGCTACAGCGATGCGCATATTCAGCGGCTGCGCCGCAGCGGGGGCGACGACAGCATCTTGTCTGCGGTCCTGCGGGAAAGCGATTTGACGGCCCTTGAAGTCAGGATGTTCGCGGGTCTGTTGCTCGGTGCCGGATTCATCACCACCACCCATGCTTTCGGTAATGCCGTCGTGACGCTCGTCCATCACCCTGACCAATTGGCCCGCCTCCAAGCCGATTCCGAGGGTTGGCCCAATGCGGTCGAAGAGACGTTGCGCTACAACGGCGTAGCTCAATTCGGGGCGCGGGTGGCCACCCGAACACTGCAAATCGACGACCGGACCGTGCGTGCAGGCTCGACCGTCTTCCTCAGCATCGCCGGAGCCAATCGTGATCCAGCCGTCTTCGAACACCCCGACGAATTCGACATCGCCCGTGTCAACGCTCGCGAACACATCGGGTTTGGCACCGGCGTGCACGCTTGCCTCGGCGCGCCGCTCGCTCGCATGGAACTCAACATCGGGCTACAGGCGCTCTTCGAGCGCTTCCCCCAACTCACCCTTGCGGGCGAACCGATTCCTAACAACAGCACCCTGTTGCACGGAATCAGGTACCTTCCCATCGATCTCGGACCCGCCAGAGTCAACGCCGGCTAGCGCGTGTCAACGATTTCCAGACCATCGCACGGTGGTCGGGTGTTTGCCCATCAAGAGGTCAAACCAGTTGTGGATCAACGATATAACCGGCGACCCGCGCCCTTGGGGCACGGTGTACTGCCCGGTTGACTGGCGCCATTTCGGAGTGTTCACCTTCGACAGGGGCACGGACAGAGCGCACACTGATCGAATGGAGGTATGTCTTTTCATCGCCGCCGCGCTCACCGCACCGGCTCTGGTCGCTCCGCGAGCCGCTCGCCGGTGTCGTGCCTCGACGTCACCCCGGTGGCGATGATGGCCTCCGAGCCGCGCCGCGTACTGAACGGCCTATCGGACATCCGCGCGTTTTTTCACACCAACAAGGTGCCGCTGTACTTCATCTCGCCGACCCCGTTCAACCTGCTCGGGGTCGACCGCTGGATACGAAACTTCTTCTACCTGACCTACTTTGACTCTTTCGAAGGCACCCATTCACGCGTTTTCGTCCCCCGGCGACGCGACCGCCGAGATTTCGACTCCATGGACCAAGTGTGCAGCCACCTGCTGTCGGATCCCGAGACGCTCGAGTTCATCGCGGGCAAAGGACCCGGCGGCAAGTGCTGCTTTGTGATGCTGAACGAGGAAATCCAGGCCCTCGCACGGGCGGCAGGCCTCGAGGTCATGCACCCGCCCATCGAGCTGCGCCAACGCCTGGGCTCCAAGATCGTCATGACGCGCCTGGCCAACGAGGCGGGTATACCGAGCGTGCCGCACGTGATCGGACGGGCCGGCTCCTACCAAGAACTCCTGACCCTCGCAGAAAGCGCCGGATTGGGAGACGACCTTGTCATCTCGGTCGCCTATGGCAACGCCGGCAGCGGGACGTTCTTCGTGCACGGCCAGCGCGATTGGGACGAGCATGCCGGTGACCTGGCCTCGCAGCAAGAAGTCAAAGTCATGAAGCGGATCCGCAATGTCGAGGTGTGCCTCGAGGGCGCCGTGACGCGCCACGGCACCGTCGTCGGCCCCGCGATGACCAGTCTCGTCGGTTATTCGGAGCTGACACCGAGCCGGGGCAGCTGGTGCGGCAATGACATCTGGCGCGAGGTCCTGCCACCCGCGCAAACCCACGCCGCGCGAGAAATGGTGGGAAAGCTGGGCGACGTCATGCGCCGCGAAGGGTACCTCGGATACTTCGAGGTGGACCTTCTGCATGACCTCGACGCCAACGAGCTCTACCTCGGCGAGGTGAACCCACGCCTGAGCGGCGCGAGCCCGATGACGAACCTGACCGCCGAGGCCTACGCCGACATGCCGCTGTTCCTTTTTCACCTGCTCGAGTACATGGACGTGGAGTACGAGCTCGACATCGATGAGATCAACTCGCGCTGGGAGCGCGGCTATGGCGAAGACGAGGTCTGGGGCCAAGTGATCATCACGGAGACATCGCCAGACGTCGAGCTGTTCACCGCGACGCCACGCACCGGGGTGTGGCGCATCGACGACGACGGCCGAGTCTCCTTCTCGCGGACCGCCAACGACTGGGCCACGCTGCTTGACGGCTCCGAGGCCTTCTACATGCGTGTCGCGGCACCCGGCGACTTACGTTCCGAGGGAGCCCAACTCGGCGTGCTCGTCACCCGCTCCCACCTGCAGACCGACGACTATAAGCTCAGCGAGCGCTGCCAGCGCTGGGTCAAGGGCATGAAGGCGAAGTTCACCTCAACGCCCCTGACGCCGGCCGCGCCGATCGTCTCGCGGCTCGTCGCGCGCGCGTGACCGAGGACCGTACGCGTGGCGCCCCGGCCGGCATCTCGCTGGACAACTGGCTGTCGGCTCCATATGCGAGGTGGTCTTTCCAGCACGTCGAAGACTTCGTCCCGACTGCCCTGATATCGCGCGGGACCGGAGTTGTCGCGGCGTTGCCGGCGGCCACCGCTCCCCTGTCGACGATCCGGGTGACCAGCAACGGCGGAGTGGCCACCACCGTGGGGGCGGTGATGGCCACCACCGGCACTGACGGGTGGGCCGTCTGCCACCGCGGGGCGATGATGGCCGAGGAGTACCTCGGCGGTTTTGGGCCCCAGACGCGACACCTCCTGTTCTCGGTGAGTAAGTCACTGGTGGCGACCGTCGTCGGCGCGCTGCGCGGAGCCGGCACGATCGCGCTTGATGCGCCGGTGACGAATTACGTTCCCGCACTGGCAAAGTGCGGCTACGCGGGCGCGACGGTGCGTCATCTGCTGGACATGAGGTCTGGCATCGGCTTTTCGGAGAATTATCAAGACCCGACCGCTCAGATTCATCTTCTCGACCAGGCGATGGGCTGGGCGCCCAAGAGCAGCCCCGGCGCTCCCGCGACGCTGCAAGAATTTCTGTTGACATTGGGGCGCAAATCCGCCCACGGTGGCCCCTTCGAATATCGTTCGTGTGAAACCGATGTGCTGGGCTGGATCTGCGAAGTCGCCGCCGGGCGGCGAATGCCCGAACTGATGTCTCAACTGCTGTGGAGCCGCATCGGGGCCCAGTGCGACGCCACGATCGGTGTGGATGCCTGCGGCACCGGGTTTTTCGACGGCGGCATCAGTGCGTGTCTCAGCGACATGATCCGGTTCGGTTCCCTGTACCTGCGCGACGGTGTCTCGTTGACCGGCCAACAAGTGGTGCCGGCGGCGTGGATCGCGGACACCCTCGATGGCGGCCCCGATTCGCGTCAGGCGTTCGCCGCCAGCCCCGACGACAACGAAATGCCCGGCGGGATGTACCGCAACCAGATGTGGTTCCCCTATCCCGGCAACGACGTCGTGCTGTGCCAGGGCATGTGCGGTCAGATGATCTACGTCAATCGCAGCGCGGAGCTGGTTGCCGCCAAGTTGTCCACCCACATGGACTCTCATGAGCCGCACATGCTCGACACGTTGCGCGCATTCGATGCGGTGGCACGCGAATTGGCTGGAAACACTGGCTGGCCCGCCGGCGCACGTTGAGAATTTCCCCGAGCCGCTTTAGCGAACATCGGCTATTCTGCTGTCTGTCTTGCTCTGCAGCGGCCACTTTTGACGGATCTCATTGCGCCGCAAGAGATAGGAAGGGGAATCAAATGCCCTCACCTCGAAGGCTGGCGACAATCGCTGCCTCCGTCGTGGTCGCCGCTGCAGTCGTGGGCAGCCCCGGCAGCGCGGCCGCGACCCCACAAGACGACGCGTACCTCGCGCAATTGCGCGCCGTCGGAAGCCTGGTCAACGCCGCCCATTCGATCTATTGCCCCAGCAACGTGTGCGACGCCCCCAGCATCTGCACCTGACAGTCAGGGCCATCGGCGGCAAGAGGTCACGCCGGTTGTTTGTCGGGTGCACTCCATGCCGGCGAGCGACCGAGATGACGCAATAGGCGGTCGAAGCCGTTCCCTTCCGGCGCTTGGTCGAGCGCCGGCCCAAACGGGGCGGAAGCGCCGGTGCGGTAGTCACCGCCCGGAACTTGTAATCCGAGCACCAGCGCCGCGTCAATCACGTTGTCGGGCAACTTGAATGGGATGCCAAGCGCGCTGGCCACATCCCAGCCGTGCACGACGTAGTCGATGAAGTGAAACCCGATCGCCTGCTCGAAGGGAAACACGGCGCCCTCGCCGAAGTCGGGTAATTCGAAGGGCACGGCGAGCGTCTCGTCCTCGGCGATCACCGAGAGCAACTCGCAAGCTGCGGCCGCATAACTGCCCGCGGGGTCGGCCGCTACCGCGTCGATCACCGCAGACGCCTCCCACACCGCGGGATCGGCGCCGGCGCCGTAAGCAGCCGCGGCGAACCCTCGATGCTGCGCGGTCATATGGGCCAGCAGTTCAAGCAGATTCCAGTCGCTGCATGGGGTTGGGCGCTCGAGGTCGCTGGTGCTGACCCGCTCGACAAGGTCGATAGTGGCCAGCACCGCCTCGCGATGGTGTGCCCGCAGAGTATTTATCATATACATAGTCATATCATAAGCATACGCATATAATCCCAATTACTCTACTATCGCAACATGAGCAAAAGGCAGTCCCGACCTGACCTTGCGGCGATGCTCGGACCGTTGCTGCGCGAACTCGTGGCTGCCGAGCTGCCGATTCTTGAACGCCACGGACTATCGATGTGGGGTTACACCGTGCTGACCGAGCTGGACAACTCACCGGTGCGCACTCAAGCCGCCCTGGCCGCGGCTATCGGCGCCGATAAGACGCGCATCATCGCCGTCCTCGACGATCTGCAACAGCTTGGGTACATCGACCGGCGTCCCGACCCTGAGGACCGTCGAGTCCGGCTGCTGGAGTTGTCAGAGCGCGGACGCGCAATAAAAAGGCAGGTGCAGCAGGCGATTCAGCGTGGCGAAGAGCATTGGCTTTCCCAGCTGACGCCGTCGGACCGCAAGTCGCTGTTGCGCATTCTTCAACAACTCACGCCTCGCCCGGCGGGTGAATGACCTCCGCACGGATTTGTGGTGCCCCGCGACTGTTGAGGCAGGATATGGCTGTAGCGTGACGGCCGTGAAATCCTCCCGGATCTTTTCCTCCGCCGCGCTTGCGGCCGCCGTCGCAGCAACCGCCATGACGCTCGCCGGAGCGGGCCCGGCCACCGCGGCCGGCTCCTGCCCTACCGCGGCACCGCAGAACGGCGGAACGCCCGACTGGACGCTGAGCGGCACCACCGGCAGCGTCGCGGTCACCGGGTCCACGGATGCGACCGCTCCGCTGGTGAACGTCAGCGCGCCGTTCAGCGTAAGCCAAACCCAGGTGCACACGCTGCACGCCGGGGACGGACAGGTCGTCTCCAGCACCGCGAGGGTCTCCGTCTGCTACATGGGCGTCAACGGCCGCGACGGGTCCGTCTTCGACAGCAGCTACCAGCGCGGCGCACCGGTCGACTTCCCGCTGACCGGAGTCGTGCCGGGCTTCCAGAAGGCCATCGCAGGCCAGAAAGTTGGATCCACGGTCGCCGTCGCGATGGTCCCCGCGGATGGCTACCCCGAAGGTCAGCCCAGCGCCGGAATTCAGCCGGGCGACTCGCTAATCTTTGCCATCAAGATCCTCGACGCAACGGGATAGCGCGGCCCCTAAAGCCGTTGCGCCACAGGTCAATCGTTTAATGGTGCGAACATAAGCGCCGGATCTATCCCGAGTTGTTGCGCGACGTGGGTGGTGTCCCAATACTCGCGCCAGTGAGTTATCGCACCGTTGCGGACCTCGAAAAGCGCTGTGACATGGAACGTGACCGCGACGCCGTTCATGGCGTTCACGTCGACCCGCTCGACGATGACGGTGTCGCTATCGGACACGATCGTGCGGATCTCACTCCCCTCGATCATTCCTGTCGACAGGCTGTTGTGCTTCTCGAGTTCGGCTCGCGCCGCGTCGCGTCCACGAACCACCGATGAGAGCGGCACGTGGAGTTGCCAGACGAAGTCGTCGGCCATGAGTGCGGTCATGGCGTCGATGTCCATGCTCTGGCCGTATGCGGCATGAATGAAGTCGACGACGATCTTTTCGTTGTCGTTCTTGGGCGCAACACTTTTCGCCATCTCGCGTCCTTGGGTGATCGTAGTTCGCTATTTTCGAACTGTAGATGGCCGCCACCGTATTCGGCGCCGATATACGAGTCGCTTAACGAGAGGCCAGGGGCGGCGCAGCGTGATGGTGGTGATGTCGTCGTCGGTATGGCCCGATGCCATCGCCGTCCAGATCCGGGTCGCCGCCGAGTCACCCGCGGCGCGCTCGTAATGGGCCGGCAGCACCACTCGGCTTTTTGAGCTCTGCATGCATCCGCTGCAGTAACCGCCTCCGCCGGGATCATCAATGTAGTCTGGGCAGGTCATGCGCCCGATCGCCGTCCCAACATGCCGCCGCCTGTCGGTCGCGATGAAGGAAGGCTCGGCGGCCGAACACGACGCCGCCGAGCGGAGTCCATTCATGTCCGAGCTGCTCGCCGGCCGGATCGGCGCGGCGGGCTATTCCGACTACCTGCTGCGATTGCGCGTGGTGTACGCCGCCCTGGAGGGAGCCGTGCGGGCCCGCCGTGACGATTCCATGGTGGCTGCCGTGTACGACCCCGCCTTGGAGCGCCTGACCGCCATCGATGCCGACCTCGGACACTGGCTGCCCCGGGGTGCCGAACGGGAAGCCGACTCCCCCGCCGCGGCCGCCTACGCCGCGCGGCTCGGCGCTCTCACGTGGGGTGGTGCGCTGGTGGCACACCACTACACGCGCTATCTCGGCGACCTCTCCGGTGGCCGGGGTATCGGCAAAATCCTGGACCGGACGTTCGAGCTGCGCGGCGCCGGCCTTGCGTTCTACGAATTCCCGGTTCGGCCCAAACCGTACAAGGACGCCTACCGGGCTCGCCTGGATGCCCTTAGCGCCGATGCCGTCGAGATCGATCGCATCGTCGGCGAGGTGAAGTTCGCCTTCGGACTGAACCAGGCCCTCTTTGATGAATTGGCCGACGACATCGTGGATGATCGGCGCTGAAGCACGCCCATCCGAGAGCCCAGCCGACGCGTCAGACTTGGTTGAATCCGCCGTCGGCGGTCAGCGTCGATCCGGTGGTGAAGCTGGACAGATCGCTGGCCAAAAACACTGTGGCATTGGCGATCTCGGTCGGATCGGCGAAGCGGCCCAGCGGGATCGTGGCGATGCGGCCGGCGCGGAACTCTTCGATCGACGCTTCGGGATCGGTTTGCGCGGCCAGTGCGTCGCTGCCGGGGGTGGCCGTGGAACCGGCCACGATCACGTTGACCCGGATGTTGCGGTCGGCGAGTTCGTTGGCCCAGGTGCGGGCCAGTGACCGGACGGCCGCCTTCGTAGCGGCATAGATACTCAGTCCGGCACGGCCACGATCGGCGGTGGTGGAGCCGGTCAGGATGATGGAGGCACCGTCGTTGAGCAGTGGCAGCGCCTTCTGGACGGTGTGGACGACTCCCTTGACGTTGGTGGTCAGCAGCGCGTCGAGGTCGTCATCGGTGATCTCCCCCAGCCGCGCCACCCTCGTCGATCCGGCGTTGGCCATCACGATGTCGAGGCCCTTGCCGGTGGCCGCGACCTCGGCGTACAGCCGATCGAGATCCCCCGGCGATCCGACGTCGCCGGCTACGGCGGTGGCGCGCGGCCCCAATTGCTTTGCCGCATCATCGAGTTCGGACCGACGCCGGCCCGTGATGAACACCCGGTCGGCGCCTTCGGCGAGAAACCGCTGCGCGGTGGCCAGCCCGATTCCCGAGTTGGCGCCGGTGATGACCGCGGTCTTGTGGTCGAGCAATCCCATTCAGTTCTCCTGAGGTCGGCGCGACGGGCTGCGTTCGCTCATTCAACGCTCATTTGTTTGCACGCCAGGCTATTTGGTCGCCTTCGCGGTATTCGCGTAGACCCCGCATGGCGAGTTCGGTCATCGTTGGCGCCCGCGCCCCCTCCCTGATGTGATGTCACCGCTTGACTGCGTCAACCGCGGCATCGAAGCCCGCGCGCCGCCGACGACTCGATAATGCCGCTCATGACTTGCGCTACCACCGTCGCCCCCGCGCCAACGGAGGTCAGAGCACGACGACCGTGGAAACTGGCAGCCCGAGCCGACCAGCTCGCACTCGAACTCGTATTGTTCGCAGCATGATCGCCGCTTTGATCCCGTGGTCAGCGTGCAGCCCGCTGTGGCCAGCCGGGGAATCCGCACACTAGGCCCGGTATAGACGCGTGGCGGCTCTTGCACTGGCGCTTGCCGGTCTGGCACTGCTCGACTCGCTGAATGTGCTCAACCTGGGAGTGGTCTCGGCCGTCATCTTCGACAGCCGGCTGGGGCGTCGGTCACCAATGCCCGGTGCCCTGAGCTACATCGCGGGCGTGTTCGCGGTGACGACAACGTTCGGCGTGTGCACCGTGCTAGGCATCGGCTTCATCACAGAGGTGCTCGACTTTCACCTGACACCGGCGATTCGCTTCCGGGGCGAACTGCTGCTGGGCATCGTGCTGATCGGTTTGGCCTACTTCCCGCTGACCGCCCAATCATCGGCACCAGGGTGGGCGCTGGCGGCGATGCGGCAACGACCGTGGCTGCTGGGATTCCTGGGGTTGGCGGTGGGCAGTGGTCAAGCCCCGACCGCCGTGCCCTACCTCACCGGGTTGGCGATGATCGCCGCGCTGCACCCCAGACCGTCGCTGTGGCCACTGGTCGTCATCGCCTATTGGACGATCGCTCTCTCGCCGCCCCTGCTGATCCTTAGCCTGTCGATGAGAAACACCATGCGAGCCAAGCGGATTCAGCGCGCGATCGTGCGTGCCCTCACCCGCTATGGCCCGATGTCGGTGCGACTGTTGTTTCTGGTTTTTGGCACCGGGCTCATCGCCGATGCATTGGTCAACCACAGCGCGCTCTGGTGACGCACCACGACTGCTCATGTCTCGCACAGCGGATGTTCGTAGACACCACGGGGTTCTGCCGCATTCACTTAGGAGCCTGCCAACAACAGCACCTACGGGCTGGCCGCGACCGTATGGACCAAGGACCTTGGCCGCTCCCATCGGCTGGCCAAGCGGCTCAAGGCCGGAACCGTCGGGCTCAACTGCGCCTTCCCCTACGACCATTCGATGGCGTTCGGCGGCTACAAGCAGTCGGGATGGGGCCACGAGTCCGGCAAAGCCGGCATCGAGACGTACCTACAGACGAAGATCGTCTGGGCACAGATGTAACGGCCTCAGGCCTGGGGTCCCTCCGGCGGCCAGTGCGTCCCGGGCGACGCCTCGCCGGGGCTCTCGAAATCGCCGCGGGACAGCGGCACCCACCGCTCGCTTGGCGCGGGCTGCTCTGACGAGGGGAAGTCGCGCAGGCTGCCGGTCGGCTTGGCGTCCCACTTGGCGAACGTCAATGGGGTCTGCAGCCAGACGTGCAGCAGATGATAGGCCGCTTCCAGCGAATCGATGTGGGTACGCTCCCAGCCGTGGCTGCCGTCGAGTCCGAAGCCGACCAGCGCGGCGCGGGTGTTGGCACCGGCCTCTATAGCCGCCGCTGCGTCGGACCGGTAGTAGCGAAAAATGTCACGCGCGAACGGAATTCCCCGCTCGTGGGCGAGCCGGCAAAGCTTCCGGGTCAGGTGATAGTCGAACGGCCCGTGCATGTCGGCCATCGGGATGGTCACGCCGTCCTCGAGGGAATGCTGGCCGGGCGCGCACACCGCGTTGTCCACCGAGACCAGCTCCGCGACGTCCGCGGGCAGGCCGTGGCTGGCCCCGTGGCCGACCTCTTCGGTGATGGTGACCATGATCGTGGTGCGGTGCGGCAACACCACTTTGTTCTCGGAGAAGTTCTTGGCCAGAGCGAGCGCGATCGCGACGCCCGCCTTCCCGTCCAGGTGGCGGGAGACGATGAAACCGTCGGCGGTGAGCTCGGGGCTGGTGATCAGCGCTACGAAGTCACCGATTTGCAGGCCGAGCCGCACCAGGTCTTCGCGCGTGGACACCTTGCGGTCGATGCGAACCTCGACGTGCTCCCAGTTTGTGGGTTGCGTGTCGATCCCCTCACCGAACGCGTGTCCGCTGGCCTTGAGCGGCAAGACGGTGCCGGTGATGAACTCATCGGGGTCGTCGATGAAGATGCGCACTCGGGCGCCGGCGGCGAACCGCGCCGAAAAGGTGCCGACCGGCACCAGTTCGAGTCGGCCGTTGTCCTTGAGTTCGCGGACCATGCAGCCGATGGTGTCGGAGTGTACGACCAGTGCCCGGTCGATCGTCGGGGACTCGCCCGGCAGCTCGGCGGTCAGTGCGCCGCGCCGGGTCAGCGTGAACGGCACGCCGAAGTCGTCGAAGATGTCGCCGATCACCTGCATCACCGCGTCCGTACGTCCCGCCGGGCTCGGGGTCTGCAGTAGCGCGAGCAGCGTGTCGATCATCCACGCGCGGTCGGCCTCGGCCATGGCCAGGGTCTGGCCCACGTCAGCTCCTTTCGAGTCGTCTCCGAACGCGTTCAACCTACCGTGTGACCGGCACCGAACGCCCGCTGCGGCTGCCGTCACGCACCCGCAGTGACGTACCCGACATGTGCACGGCGCCTAGGAGGCGGATTCCATCTCGGAGATCAGATCCGACAGGGTGAGGATTCGCTGGGCATCGCGAACGTGCAGGCTCTCGATCATGCGGCCATCGATCGTGATCACGCTGGTTCCGGCGGCCTGCGCCTGCTCGTAAGCCGAGACGATCTTGCGGGCGTCGTCCACTTCCTTGCGTGACGGACCGAACAGCTCATTGGCCGGGGCGATCTGCGACGGGTGAATGAGGGTCTTGCCGTCGAATCCCATCTCGCGCCCCTGCTGGGCCTCGGCCCGGAATGCGGCGTCGTCGGTGATGTCGTTGAACACCCCGTCCAGGATGACCTTTCCGGCCGCCCTCGCTCCCAGCAAGGCCAGGCCGAGGGCGGGCACGGCGGGTGCGCGCCCCTGGACGTGCAGACCGTGCAGTTCGTTGACCAGGTCGTTGGTGCCCACCACCAATCCGGCCAAGCGATCGCTGGCCGACGCGACCTCCTCAGCCCGCAGAAAGGCCCGAGGTGTTTCCATCATCACCCACAGCTGCAACGACTTCGGCGCCCCCAGCGCGTCGAGGACGTCAGCCAGCGCTTGAACCTGTTGACCCGTCTCGACTTTCGGCACCAGCACGCCGTCGGCCGTCGATGCGGCCACGGCGGCCAGGTCGTCGTCATGCCAATCGGTGTCCAAGCCGTTGATACGCACCACGACCTCGCGGGGCCGGTAACTCTCCGACGAGATCGCCTCGCACACGGTCGTCCGGGAGTCGGCCTTCGCGTCGGGCCCCACCGCATCCTCGAGGTCGAATATCAGCACGTCCGCCGGCAGCGATTTGCCCTTCTCCAGCGCGCGGGTCTTGTTGCCGGGTAGGTACAAGGCGGATCGGCGCGGGCGCAGGGTCGGTGTCGTTGGTGCGGGTGGCATAGCCAGAAAGTACCCTTCGGTACGGGTGGTGTAGTCGCCGGTGGTAAACGGTGCCAAGGGGAATTGACCGACGCGGCGGGTGAATTGCGAAAGGGGAAGCGAATGTCATCATTTGGCTCGGCGCGCAGCGAGGGCGACAGCTGGGACCTGGCCTCCAGCGTGGGCGCGACCGCGACGATGGTGGCTGCCTCGCGGGCGCTGGCGTCCCGAGAGCCGGACCCACTGCTTGACGACCGGTTCGCCGAGCCGTTGGTGCGCGCGGTCGGGCATCCGTTCTTCACCCGCATGCTGGATGGCCAGATCCCGCTGGACACCGACGACATGCCGATGACGCTGCAGCAGCGACGCGAGCAGATGACGGTGCGGACCAGATTCTTCGATGATTTCTTCGGCGCTGCCACCGCCGCCGGAATCCGCCAGGCCGTCATCTTGGCCGCCGGGCTGGACGCGCGAGCCTATCGGTTGCCCTGGCCTTCGGGCACCGTGGTCTTCGAGGTCGACCAGCCAGAGGTCATCGCCTTCAAGAGCGACACACTTGCCCAGATCGGTGCCGAACCGACCGCCGAGCGCCGGACCGTCGCTATCGATCTTCGAAACGATTGGCCAACCGCTCTGCGCGACAGTCGCTTTGACGCCAACGCCCCTACCGCCTGGATCGCCGAAGGCTTGCTGCCCTATTTACCGCCCGAAGCCCAGGACCGGTTGTTGGACAACATCACCGCGCTCAGCGCCCCGGGCAGCCGGCTGGCTACCGAGAACATCACCGACATGAGCGTCTTCACCGACGAACGGGCCCGGGCGATGCGCAGAGCTTGGCGGCAGCACGGACTGGACATCGACGTCGCCGAGCTGGTCTGGCTCGGGGAGCGCCGCCCCGCCGCTGAGCACCTGGCCGCCACCGGCTGGAACGTCACCCGCCACTCCACCGAACAGGTGTACGCCGACTACGGATTCGTGTTACCCGACAACGAAATCCTGAAGCAATTTCGCCACGCGATCAGTTACCTCAGAGCCGAATTGGCCTGAGGCCGCAGGTCGTTGAGCTGCTTCGCTAGGACTTGGCCTCGCGCCACTCGCGCTCGAACGGCAGCCGCCACGCGTTGGGTGCGATCAATTGGTGAATGGCGTTCGGACCCCACGTGCCCGGCTGATACAGCTTGGCCGGCGGCGGATCGGTGAGCAGGTCTTCCGAACGCTCCCACAATGATTCGATGCCTTCCGCGGTGTTGAACAGCGTGTGGTCGCCCCGCATCGCATCGAGAATCAATCGTTCGTAGGCCTCCAACACATCCACGACCGTCTCGATCTCCTGTGAAGAAAACTGCATGGACAGTTTGTCCAGCTTCATGCCCGGCCCGGGCCGTTTGCCATAGAAGGACAGCGAAACCTTCGAGTTGTCGGCAAGGTCGAACGTGAGGTGATCGGGGCCTTGCGTGCCCACCCCGGATCCGGGCGGGAACATCGTTCGTGGGGCCTCTTTGAACGCGATCGAGACGACGCGAATGCCCTCTGCCATCTTCTTGCCGGTGCGCAAGTAGATGGGCACTCCGGCCCATCGCCAATTGTCGATTCCCACCTTGAGCGCGATGAACGTCTCGGTGTCGGAATCTTTCGCGACGCCCTCCTCGTCGCGGTAACCGCTGTACTGGCCGCGCACCACGTTGGAGGGCTTGACCGGCAACATCGACCGAAACACCTTGTTCTTTTCCTCGCTGATGGCGAACGGTTCGAGCGCCGTCGGCGGCTCCATCACCGTGAACGCCATCACCTGGAACAGGTGGGTCACCACCATGTCCTTGTAGGCGCCGGTCTCTTCGTAAAAGTTCGCCCGCTGATCCAGACCCAGGGCCTCGGGGATGTCGATCTGAATATGGTCGATGAAGTTGCGGTTCCAGATCGGCTCGAACAGGCCGTTGGCGAAGCGGAACGCCAGGATGTTCTGCGCGGCTTCCTTCCCCAAGAAGTGGTCGATACGGAAAATCTGGGATTCTTCGAAGGTTTCGTGGACGAAGTCGTTCAGCGCCACCGCGCTGGCCAGGTCGGTGCCGAAGGGCTTCTCCATCACCACCCGGGAGCGCTCGACGAGCTTCGCGTCGCGCAGCATGGTGATCACGTCGCGCGCCGCTTTAGGGGGGACCGACAAGTAATGCAGCCGCCGCACGTCGCTGCCTAGATTGTCTTCGGCTTCGGCGACCGCCTCGGCGAGGGCTTCCGGTCCCGCGCCCTGCGGCACGTAACAGATGATCTTTGCGAAGCTGGCCCACTGCTCGGACGTGAGCTTGTGCGTGCCGAACTCGTCGATCGCGTTCTTTGCGACCTCGCGGAATTCGTCACTGCTGATGTCTTCGAGGGATGTCGCGATGATTTGGATGTCGGGCGCCAACTCGGACTGATTCAAGTAGGCCAGGCCGGGAATCAGCTTTCGCTTCGCCAGATCGCCCGTCGCGCCGAAAAGGACGATGACGTGCGGGTCGAGCCGATCGGGCTGGTGGCGGCGCTTGCGGGCGTCGGGAGCGGGATAAGCGATGGTCTGAGGTTTCTCGGTAGCCACTCTTGCGATGATTCCACCACGGCGGCGCTGTGTCTCGTATGTTCTGACGGCTCCCCGAACTGGTTAGCGAACGCGCGATCGGGTATGGAATAGCGGGGGCTCCCGGCGCCGGAGCCCACCCCCACCCCGGCCAATGGAAAGCGACATGACCAAACCCGACAAAGACCCGCTGAGCCGCGCTCAAGAGCTGGAAAACATCGTCGACGAGCTCGAGGAGAAGGTTACCGAGGAAAGCGAAGCCGAAGGCGTTCCCGGCAACCGCAGCGACCGGGAACAAGCGGCTGCCCGAGGCACCACCAGCGAGCCGCCGGACTAACGGGTCGCGGGCTAGCTCACGTGAACATCCTCACTCGCTCGGTAGGTCGATGGCGTGGGCCTTCAGCGTCGCCAGCATCCCGGCCGTCGGCCATTCGTTGGCCCGGTAGCGGACCGGGTTGATTCCCGCGACGGGAAGAATGCCCACCACGTCGACCACCGTCGGGAACGGCACGGTGAACTTGTCGGACACCTTCGACGGGTCGCCGACCAGAAACGTCACGTAATCGGTTTGCGGCAACTCCCACGAAATGCCCTGGCCCCACGCCGCCGTGGTGCGTCGGCCCCACGCCGTCTCGATCAGCTGCGCGTCGCCGACGTATTGCGGGAACAACTCGCGCTCGTAGTGCTCCCGCAAGAACTCGGTCTGGTGACTGTATTCCTTTGCGGCCAAGAGGCTTCGAGCCCTCAACGCCAAATCGCGCAGGGGGTGCGGGCCGGCCTGATCAAATGGCGCGATGACGCTGCCCTCGACCGTGTAGCCCTGCGGCGAGATGGGCTGATCGGCGTCGAGGTACATCTGCTCGGCGACCTCGAAGAGGTCCGCCGCGTTGTCGGGCGCGTCGGTGCCCAGTATCAACACGCCGTCGCCAGGGAAAAAGACCAGTGGACGGGGGCCGTCCGGCACGGCAAGCGAACCCAACCAACCGGTCGCGAGGATCATCGAATCGACATAGGTGCCGCCGTCGGCGTCTTTCAACAGGAACTTCTCGCCCGGCTGCAAGGTCTGCTGATGCGCGGAAAGGTTCTCCCTGGCCGCCGCGAAGGCCTGATCGCCGCTGATGCCCCAAGCGTCCGTTTCTGCCGGGGTCACCATGGCCCGCACCGTGGGCAGGTCGACCACGACCATCTCGTTGATGAAGGGGAACACGGGACGGACCCAGGGCAGTGCCCCGGTGTTGACCAAGTGGTTGACGTAGCTTTGCGGACGCAGCACCGGCCTCAGCAAGGGGCCGGCCTCGGCCCAATCCATGGGCGGCGGCGGTTGGGCGGTTGCCATATTCAGCTGCTTCCTGCTCTCGAACAGCGAACACGCACGTTACACCCCGCGTCGGCCGATACAAGTCACCATTTGCGTTGCGGGGGTTGGCCGTGCGCCGGGGCGTACGGCCCGACCCAGGTGGCGAGGGCGTCGCGTAACGCGGGGTCGGTTCCGGCGCCGGCCCATGCGACGTGGCCGTCCGGACGGATCAACACCGCGGGCGGCTCGCTGACCGCGCCCAGCACCGGAAGCACGCATGGGGCAACACTTTTCGCGGACACCACCCGGACCCTCTCCTGCCAGGGCTGAATGTCGATGCCGTCGGTGTGCCCGAGATTCAGCAGCAGCGGGCGGGCGTCTCGCAGCAGGTCGAACACGCGCAATGGCCCGTCGGCGGTGACCAGGTCCAGGTCGGGCATCCTGCGGCCGACCAGCGGGTGTCCCCCATCCAGGTCGTAGTGGATGTCCAGGCCGGACATCATCGCGGCGAAGCATGCGCGCGGTTCGCCCATGCCGAGTAGGTCGGACACGGTGTCGCGCAGTGCCTTGGTACGTTCGTCGGGGCGAAGGAGCGCCATCTGCGCCAACGCGTTGCGCAGCACGCGCTGGGCAACCGGGTGCCGTTCGGCGTGGTAGCTGTCCAGGAGGCTGTCCGGCGACGTCCCGTTGACCACCTGGCCCAGCTTCCAGCCCAGATTCACCGCGTCCTGCACGCCGGTGTTGAGGCCCTGCCCGCCCACCGGGTGGTGGATGTGTGCGGCGTCGCCGGCGAGCAGCACCCGCCCGCGACGATAGGCGGCGGCCTGCCGCGCCGCATCGGTGAACCGGGAAAGCCAAGCGGGACTGTGAATCCCATAGTCGGTCCCGTATACAGCGACGAGCGCCTCTCTCAAGTCGCGCAGCGTGGGTTCGGTGGCTGGCCCAAGGTGGGCCTCGGTGACCATGACCCGAACCGGCCCGCCCTCCTCGGCGGTGGACAAGGCGTGGACGCCGAGCGCGTCGTGGCGGATGCCCCATTGCGGGGATTGTCCTGGCCCTGGATTCATTTCGACCTCGGCAAGCAGATAGCTCGTCGTCGCGTCCCATCCCGGAAATTCGATGCCGGCCGTCTTGCGGATGACGCTGCGTCCGCCGTCGCAGCCGACGAGATACTGCCCGCGCATCATCCGGCCATCGGACAGAACAACGTCGACGCCGTTGCCGTCCTGGGCGAAGGTCGTTACCTCTTCGCCGCGGTAGATCGGCACACCGAGCTCGCCGACCCAGTCGCAGAGGATGCGTTCGAATTCGTTCTGCCACAGCGCGAGTCCGTACGGATGCCGGGTGGGAAAGTCACTGATGTCCAGCCGGATCTGGGCGAACCCGGCGACCTGCGCCACCTCGCCCCGGGACAGGAACCGATCGGCGATGCCGCGCTGGTCGAGGACTTCGATGGTGCGCGAATGCAGACCGCCGGCCCGTGCCCCGATCAGATCCTGGCTGGCGCGCCGCTCAACAACGGCGGCGTCCACCCCCGCCAACGCCAATTCCCCCGCCAGCATCAATCCCGTCGGTCCGCCCCCGGCGATGAGCACCGCGTGCTTGATGTCGCCGGGCGAGTCCTCCGATGACCACGAAACATCCACTTCGCCACCCCGATTCGCTTGAATTCTGGTCGAGGACAGCGATTTTGCATCATCACCCGGGCCTTGCGGCAAGCCCCCATGTGCGCTATAGGTTGAAAGTGGCGGGGAAAATAATCAACAACGGTCGCGCACCGCGTCGATCGCACGGTAGATCCGCTGCTCGCTGACCGGGCGCGGCGTCCCGAGTTGCTGGGCCCACAGGCTCACCCGTAGTTCCTCGATCTGCCGGGCGATATCGCGAACGTCGGCGGCCGCCTTCGCCGGCTTCGGCAGCTCATGTACCAGTTCGTCGTAGGCCACCTGCACGGCGTGCACCTGTTGCATGCGCTCCCGATCGGCCTGGCCGGCGTGGGGAAGCCCGTCGAGGCGGCGACGGATCCCCAGGAGGTAGCGGGTGAGGTCGGCGAGGTGGGTGGCCCCCGTGGCGGCGACGAAACCGGCCGGCAACAGCCGATTCAGCTGCGCACGGATGTCGGCGACCGCATCGGTCCGACCGGGCGGAGGATTTGCGGGCAACAGGAGTTGCACCTCCTGAGCGACGGTCAGCACCTTTTCGACGCGGCCCACGATGTCGAGGGTGTTGGGCAGCAGGGACTTTTCCGCCCGCTGTTGCAGCGCGACGAATTCCACGCGCGTCCACACCGGCGCCGCCACAAGCGCGTCGGTCGCGGCGTCGGCGCAGTCGTCCAGCAGCGCGGGCAGATCACCATCCGGGTTGGTTCCCAGAGCCAGTCGGGTGCGTGGATCGAGTTGACGTGCAATGGCTTTGATCGGTGAAGCGACAGTGAGCCGCACCAGCCGCCGGATGCCGGGGCTCATCGCCTCGTCCTGCTCGACCGACGTGGCGAACACGCGAAGGTCGACGGCGCCGCCGGAGTCGACGAATGCGGGAAAGCCCCGCACGGTGCGCCCGTCAATCGTGCGTTCGACGACGCGGGGCAGTTCGTCGACGTTGTCGGGCCAGCCACGCAGGCCCGCACGCTCCAGTTCGCCCGCGACCGCGTGCGCGACGGCTTGGCGGGCCGGTGTGGTGAGGCGTTCCTGCAGGGACCGCAGATCCTTGCCGCGGGCCACCTCGGTGCCGTCCCCGGCCTCGATCGCGAAGGTCACCCGCAGGTGCGGCGGCAGCTTGTCCAGGTCGAAGGCGTCGATCGGCACCAAAATTCCACTGCGACGGCGTAATTCGCGCTGCAGCGCCGGCAGCACCGGCTCACCGGTCGGGTCGATTGCCGCCAGCACCGCCCGCGCAGTGTCGGGTGCGGGAACAAAGTTGCGCCGCAAGTCCTTCGGCAGTGACCGGATGAGCGCGGTCACCAGCTCCTCGCGCAGCGCCGGCACCTGCCAGGCGAACTCGTCGCCGCCCAAGCGCGCCAGCACGTCGATCGGCACGTGCACAGTGACGCCATCGTCGGCGGCGCCGGGCTCGAATCGGTAGGTCAGGGGCAGCGCGACATCGCCCGTTCGCCACGTGTTCGGTCGATCCGTGCCTGCGGTGTCGTCGGTTCGCAGCAAGTCGGCGCGGGTGAAGGTCAACAGGTCCGGTGTCTTGTGTCGCTGCTTCTTCCACCACGGGTCGAAGTGGCGGGCGGAAACGACATCGGCGGGAATGCGGGCGTCATACAGCGTGTAGACCTCGTCGTCGCCGATCAGCAGGTCGCGGCGGCGGGCTCGCTCCTCCAGCTCCTCGAGTTCGGCCCGCAGCCTTGCGTTGTCGCGAAAGAAGTCGTGACGGGTTTGCCAGTCGCCTTCGACGAGCGCGTGCCTGATGAACAGTTCGCGCGCCACGGCCGGCTCGACCCGGGCGTATCCCACCCGGCGGCGCGCAACCAGCGGCAGTCCATACAACGTCACCCGCTCGAATGCCAGTACCTCGCCGCGTCTGGCGTCCCAGTGCGGTTCGCTGTAGGTCCGCTGCACCAGGTCGCCGGCCACCCGCTCCACCACCTCGGGCTGGATGCGGGCGGCGGTCCGCCCGTACAGCCGGCTGGTCTCGACCAGCTCCGCCACAACTACCCAGCGGGGCGGCCGTTTGGTGAGTGCCGAGCCGGGCGCCAGCACGAAGTGCGAGTTGCGCGCGCCCAGATATTCGCGGGTGTCTTCGCGGCGCATGCCCACATGCGACAACAGCCCCGCGAGCAATGCCGCGTGCACCCGGCCGGGATCCGCCAACTCCTCGGACGCGTCTTCGACGATGCCCAAGTCACGCGCGATGCTGCGCAGCTGCCCAACGAGATCCTGCCATTCGCGGATCCGCAGATAGTGCAGGAACTCGGACCGGCACATCCTCCGAAAGGCATTGCCGGATAAAGATTGCCGTTGCTCACGCAGGTAGCGCCACAGGTTGAGGTAGGACATGAAGTCGGAATGCTCGTCTGCGAACCGGGCGTGCTTTGCGCGGGCTGCCTCCTCGCGGTCGCTCGGTCGTTCCCGCGGGTCGGGAATCGTCAGCGCCGCGGCCAACACAAGCATCTCGCGCACGCATCCTTCGGTTTGTGCCTGCAGGATCATCCGGCCCAGCCTCGGGTCGACGGGAAGTCGCGCGAGGCGGCGGCCGAGGTCGGTGATGGCGCCGTGCTGGTCGAACGCGCCCAATTCCTGCAGCAGCTGCACGCCGTCGCGAACGCTGCGCCGGTCCGGCGGATCGAGAAAGGGGAACTTGTCGATGTCGCCGAGCTGCAACGCCGCCATCTGCAACAGGACGGCGGCCAGGTTCGTCCGCAGGATCTCGGGTTCGGTGTAACGCGGCCGCGCCACGAAATCCTGTTCGGAGTAGAGCCGGATGCACACGCCCGGTGCGACCCGGCCACACCGGCCGGCGCGCTGCGCGGCCGAGGCCTGCGAGATGGGCTCGATCGGCAGCCGCTGGACCTTCAGGCGTCTGCTGTAGCGCGAAACACGGGCGTTGCCCGGGTCGATGACGTAACGGATCCCGGGCACGGTCAACGACGTCTCGGCCACGTTGGTCGCCAATACGACGCGGCGTCCGGTATGCGGCGCGAACACTCTCTGTTGTTCGGCGGTCGGCAGCCGGGCATACAAGGGAAGCACCTCGGTGTGTTTGAGCGCGCTCAAAGCCTCTGCGGTATCGCGGATTTCGCGTTCTCCAGACACGAAGACCAGGATGTCCCCCGGCGGCTCGGCATCGAGTTCAGCGATGGCGTCGACGATCGCCTCGACCTCGTCGCGGGTCTCGGTCCGCACGATCTCGTGATCGGGATCGTCCGGGTCGTCATCGGAGGCGGAAGGCACGACGATCTCCAGCGGCCGGTAGCGCACCTCGACCGGATATGTCCGCCCCGACACCTCGATGATCGGCGCGTTGTCGCTGAGCACATGTTCGGCTCCGCCGAAGTGCGCCGCGAAACGCTGCGGCTCGATCGTCGCCGAGGTGATGATCACTTTCAGATCCGGGCGGCGCGGCAGTAACTCGCGCAGGTAACCGAGCAGAAAGTCGATGTTGAGGCTGCGCTCGTGCGCCTCGTCGAGGATGAGCGTGTCGTAGCGCAGCAGGCGGCGGTCGCGCTGGATCTCGGCGAGCAGGATGCCGTCGGTCATCAGCTTGATCAGCGTCCGATCGCTGACCTGGTCAGTGAACCGCACGGTATAGCCGACGGTGTCGCCCAGCGGGCCCCCCAGCTCGTCGGCGATGCGCTGGGCGACCGTGCGGGCGGCCAACCGGCGGGGCTGCGTGTGCCCGATGGTTCCGCGGATGCCGCGGCCGGCTTCGAGACAGATCTTGGGCAGCTGGGTGGTCTTGCCCGATCCGGTCTCCCCGGCGATCACCACCACCTGATGCGCCCGTACCGCCTCGGCGATTTCCTGCCGCCGCTCGCTGACCGGCAGGTCGGGATAAGTGATTGTCGGCACGGCGGCTTGACGGGTGGCGATCACCGCCTGCGCCGCCGCGATCTGCTCGGCCAATTGCCGCAGTTTCTCGGGCGAGGCGCCGCGCAGGTTCTTCAGGCGCCGGCCGATTCGGGCGGCGTCGCGCAGCGTCACTCCGTCGAGCTGTTTGCGCAACTGCGCTGCAGACGGTTCGGCCACTCCGCACAGAATAGGCACCCGCCGGCCGGACACCGCAATGCGTCGACCCACGGGCTGGGTTGATGGTCGCCGAATCCGGGTATCAGGTGGCGAGCGCATCGAATTGGATGCCGGCTTGCGGGGGAAGTGATCGGCGATGGTCGGTTGGCTGGACAGGCTGCAGCGACGGAATCGAGTCGTCGGGGTGATCGTCGGTGTCGTCTACAAGTACAACGACGATCAGGGTGGTTACCTCGCCGCCCTGATCACCTACTACGGGCTGGTGTCGCTATTCCCGCTGTTGCTGCTGTTGACCACCGGCCTGGGGGTGGTGTTGGCCGGCCGGCCCGATCTGCAGGCACAGGTGCTGCGCAGCACCCTAAGTCAGTTCCCGGTACTCGGCGACCAGCTGCACCATCCCCAGGGGCTCAGCGGCGGAGCGGTGGGCGTGGTCGTGGGCCTTCTCGGCGCGCTCTACGGCGGTCTGGGCGTGGGGCAGGCGCTGCAGAACGCGATGGACACGGTGTGGGCGGTGCCGAAGCACAAGCGCCCCAATCCGATTACCTCCCGCCTGCGCAGCCTGCTGTTGCTGTTGGTACTCGGCTCGGCCGCCGTCGCGGCCACCGTATTGGCCGCGGCGGGCCACGCCACCGGAGCGCTCGGCATCTTCAGCAAGATCGGCCTCGTACTGGCCGCAGTGGCAATCAACGCAATGATCTGCCTGGTGGCCTTCCGCGTGACGACGGCGCGCGCGCTGACCTACCGGCAAGTGCTACCGGGAGCGGTTGCCGCAGCGTTCATTTGGCAGATGCTGCAGTGGTTCGGTGCCGGCTATGTGGCGCACACCGTGAAAAGGGCCAGCGCAACCAACAGTGTGTTCGCACTGGTGTTGGGCGCGTTGGCGTTTCTGTTCCTCGCGTCGGTGGCACTGGTGATGTGCGCGGAGGTCAATGTCGTCTTGGTGGAGCGGCTCTACCCGCGCGCCCTGCTGGGCGCGTTCAGCGACGACGCGGATCTGACGACGGCGGATCGGCGGACCTACACCAAGAAGGTCAAAGCCGAACGAGTCAAGGCCTTCGAGCGGGTACACGTGCATTTCGACGACGTCAAACGCCTGCCCGCGAAAACCGTAGAGCGCCTTGGGAGTTTCCACGACTCTCACCGCCCGCGCACACCATGACGATGGGTTTGTCACCGGCTCACCGCGAGGGTGGGGGCGCGGCGCAATAGTCTGCAGTCATGAGTCTGGTCACCTACGAGCTGCAAGACCACGTCGCCACCATCACCCTGAACCGCCCTGAGGCGCGCAACGCCATCAACGGTGCGCTTCGCCAAGACCTGAACGCCGCCTGGGATCGCTTCCGCGACGACCTGGACGCGTGGGTCGGGATTCTGACGGCCAACGGCGGCGTCTTCTGTGCCGGCGGCGACCTCAAGGACGGTGAAGGCTCGGTTGGCACCTTCGGCGGCACCTTCTGGGAGAAGCCGACCATCAACTCGTTCGAATCCGGCATGGAATTGTTCAAGCCGACCATCGCCGCCGTGCACGGTCCGTGCATCGGCTACGGCGTGACCGGGGTCCTGTTCTGCGACTTCGTCATCGCCAGCACCGAGGCCACGTTCTGCTTTCCCGAGGTATCGATCGGGGTGCCCACCATCGTCGGAGCCATCCGGCTCCCGCATCGAGTGGGCTGGGCCAACGCCATGGAGTTGCTGCTGACCGGAAAACCCATGAGCGCCGAACGGGCCAAGGAAATCGGTCTGGTCTGGAAGCTGGTCGAGCCCGATCAATTGCAGGCCGAAGCCCAAGCGTGGGCCCGCACCCTTACCGAGGCCGCGCCGCTGGCACAGCGGGCGACCAAAGAAGTGGCGTGGCGAACCGCCGACATGGGCTGGATCGAATCCGTGCGCTTCGGCGAGACCATGCGCAAGGTGGCCGGTGCGACCGAAGACGTCGCGGAGGGCCTGCGTGCCTGGGCGGAGAAGCGCAAACCGCAGTGGCGCGGCCGGTGACGCCCGGTTCGGGTGTCAGAACGCGTAGCGCAGCCGGCAGCCCGGCAGCGTGACCGCGAGCAGGTCGGTCAGGTCCTGCGGTGCTGATGCGCGTTACGAGAGTGGGCGGCATTGTCCATCCAACGCCTGCGCGCCGGGCGCGGTTCCAAGTGGCGAACGGGCGGTGCCGTGGCCTTCACTGGTGAGGTGGCGGGCGAACGATTGCGTGCCGAGCTAGGGCGGGTGTCAAGCGGTGGCGGCCGAGGCGCCGACCATGCCGAGATCGCCCTCGGCGACGGGCCGATGAGACAGCGGCTCGAGTCGTCGATCCAAGCGCTGGCCGAGCATCGTGGCCCGAAGAGCAGCATCTGCCCGTCGGACGCCGCCCGTGCGATAGGCGGCGACAATTGGCGCGAGTTGATGGACGACGCGCGGGAGGCCGCCCGACGGCTCGCCCGATCGGGCGACGCGGAGATCACACAACGCGGCGACGTCGTCGACCCCGACGGCGAATGGACTGGCCCCATTCGCATCCGACGCGCCCGGCCTTGAATATGACTGGTGCGGCAACCACATCCGTCTGCTGATCACTGCTCTCAGCCGTTGCGCCAACCGCCGGGACTGCCGCGGCCGACGATATGACAGGATCTCGGCATGAGTGCACGCAGACTTGCTCGGTGGGTTGGAATGTCGGTTGTGACGACGTGGGCGCTGCTGAGTGCACCGTTCGCCATCCCCACCGCCGTCGCCGATGGGTGCTCGGACGTCTCGGTGGTTTTCGCCCGGGGCACCCATCAGGAGCCCGGGCTCGGCAACATCGGACAGGCGTTCGTCGACTCGCTGACGTCGCAACTCGGCGGTAAGTCCGTTGATGTCTATGCAGTCAACTACCCCGCCAACGACGACTACCACAACAGCGCCAACGCCGGGTCCGCCGACGCCAGCGCGCACATCCAGGACGTCGTGGCCACCTGCCCGAATTCGCGGATCGTGCTTGGCGGCTACTCCCAGGGCTCGACGGTGATCGACCTGGCCACCAACGCGATGCCGCCCTCGGTGGCCGATCATGTCGCCGCCGTGGCCCTCTTCGGCGAGCCGACCAGCCAGTTCTCCAGCATGCTCTGGGGCGGCCAGCCGCTGCCGACGATCAACCCGGCTTATGGCTCCAAGGTCACCAGCGTGTGCGCGCCCGACGATCCAATCTGCTCGGGCGGCGGCAACATCATCGCGCACGTGACCTACATCGACACCGGGATGACCGCGCAGGCCGCGACATTTGCGGCCGACAAGGTCAACCAGGCTGCGCCGCGCGCCTGACAGCGTCAGTCGTTCGCCCGCTCCTCTTGCCGTTGCCGCTTCTCGGCGGCCGCCAACTCCGCCACCCGATCCGCCTCGGCGCGCTTGTCCGCGGCCTCGCCGAGCTTGTCCTCGGCGTCGTCGATTTCTGACGCCGCAGCCTCGGCCGCGGCCTTCTCGGCGGCTCGAGTTTTGTCTTCCACCTGACGCTTGGCCGCCTCGGCCGCCTGTTTGCGCTGAGAAGCCGTCTCGTCGGCGCGCTGCTTCGCCGCGGCGCTTTGCTGTTGCGCCGACTGCGCCGCCTCGCGCTTGCGCTGCTCGGCAGTGATACGTGCCTCTTTGACTTCCTGTCGGGTGGCCGCCTGCGTTTCCTCGCGCTTTTGAATCGCCTCGTCGCGGGTGCTCTTCAGCTTGGCATCGGCCTGTGCCTTCCTGGCCGCGGCCTGTGCGTCCAGTTGCGCCGCGCGGCCCAGGGCATCGCTGCGTTCGACCAGAGCCGCCCCCCGCTCGACGAGCGTCGTGTCGCCGAGCGCATTTCCGACGGTGGTGTCGAGCAATCCGAGCGAGCGCTCGTACAGCAGCCGCGCCGGTGCTTCCGTAGGGATGCGGTTGACGACATGATCCTCGATCAACTGCAACGGGATTCGAGCGAGTTGGTATTGAAATCGCAGCACTGCCAGCGGGACATCGGAAATCTTCATCAACTTCTCCTGAGGGTGAGGCCCGCCGTCACGGCAGGTCGGCTTCGTTGGTCACGTTCTGGGCCTGCCGACGCAGCCGGTCGGCCTCCGATTCTTCGTTGCGGGCGACCTGGACCGAGGTCTGGTGCTCGGCGACCGCGTCGACTATTTCCTCGGATGCCTCGCGGATTTCTGCGCGCTCATCGGCCTCGGCCACTTGGATATCGCGCTCCGCGTCCACCTCGGCCTGGGTCTTCGCCGCGGTCGCCTGCTGATGCGCCGCCCGGTCGGCGGCACGGTTCTGGGCGGCCGCTTGGGCCTCGATCGAATCTTCGGCGGCGACGGCCGCAGCGTTCGCCGACAGGCGTTGTCGGGCACCCTCGACCCTGACTTCGGCCGCCTCCTCCTGGGCTTGGTTGACCTGGGCTTCGGCCACGGCCTCCGCCGCATTCGCTTCCTTGCGTTCGTGCGCCTGGGTCTGCTCCAGTTGACCCTCGGCGGTCAGCGATTCGTTGCCCGTCACTGCGCCGGCGACCTCTTTGGCTTTGCCTTTGATCGAGTCGATCAGGCCCCTACGCGCTTCGTCGGCCTTGTTCTGCTCACTCATCATTCTCCTTGCGGCGTTGGCCAGAAACCTTCGTTTGTGTCTGGTGTGTGGTTCCACGAATTGGGCGGATCAAACACGGCGTGTGTCAGGTCACTGAATGCCGACCGTCAGCGATGCATGGGAATTCTTGAAATAATAAGCGGCCCACTACATTTCGTGCCAGTAGTCCGGTGTAGTGCCCGGACGCGCGACATGCCGACACGCTGCCCGGCACGGCCATCGATTCCAGCAAGCTCGCCCGCGGAACTGCGCCGGCCGGACGATCGCCGCGTCCCTTAGGCTAACGTCGACCCTATGTCCAAAGTCTCCGGCAACGACCTGATCGACGACGTCAGCCCTGGCGACGTCATCTCCGTGGACCGCGGCTCCGGTGAACAGCCCTACAAAGTTGTCTTCAAGAATCCCAGCGACGCGGGTTATCTCATCACGTTCGAGAGCGACGCCGGCGAGACCTTTCAGCTCGAGCTGGCGGCCGGCACCCGAGTGAAACGGTCGCTCGAGGCGAAGTGGGAATCTGCGCAGAGCCCCACGCCGAACTCCGAGAACTAGCGGCGCAGCCATACGCGCTTGGCCGGAAGGTGTTGACGCACAAACATTCCGATGGCCAGCGCATCCGTCGCCCCAAACACATTCCGGCAAACCGGGCGCTGACACCGCTGATTCCGCGGATGGCGTCGCCAACCTCCGTGCCCACCTGCCGTTTGGGTGGCATCTAGGCGGGTACCGCAATGCTCCAACGGAGGGAGCGCGCGGTGAGCTATGTGAAGATCGCGAAGAACCAAGTGCTGGGCGTGGTGAACAAGGTCGTCGACATGCGGCGTCGCCACACCAGGGCGCAAACGGTCACCATCGCTTGCCCTGTCGAGCGAATCGAGCAGTTCTGGCGCGACCCCGACCAGCTGTCCGTGGTACTCGGTGACATCGTGGAAGTCGACGCCGACGGTCCAGACCGCTATCGCTGGCGGCTCTCCGCAGGGTCCGACGTGGCCTGGGACTCAACCTTGGTCGCGGAGACCGCCGGAGTTCGTTTCGTCGGCAACGGTAACCAAATCGTCGTCCACTATCGACCGGCTCCGCACGAGCTCGGCACCGAGGTCACCCTGTGTCTGGACACACCCGCGCCCGCGCTGTTGTCCGGCGCGGCGGCCTTCAAGATCCTCTACCGGTTACGGGCCCTGATGCAGACCGGCGAGGTTCCGACTATCCAGTCCAACCCGAGCGCGCGGAACTCCGCGCGGTAAGCGAAAGGCCGAGCATGCGCGCACTGTGCTGGAACGGTGTCAACGACCTGTCCGTGGAAACTGTCGATGACCCCAAGATCCTGAATCCGCACGACGTCATCGTCGAAGTCCGGGTCACCACGACCTGCGGCTCGGACTTGCACTTCATCGACGGGTATTTGCCGGGCATGCGGGCCGGCGATGTGTTCGGGCACGAATTCATGGGCGTGGTGGCGGAGGCCGGCCCGCAGGTGCGCGAGATCCACGCGGGTGACCGCGTCGTGGTGCCGTCCTTCATCGCCTGTGATCGATGCTGGTACTGCGATCACGAGTTGTATTCGTGCTGCGACACAACGAATCCCAACGCCGAATTGCAACAGCCGTTGTTGGGATATCCGTCTGGTGGAATTTACGGTTATACACATCCGTTCGGTGGCTACGCCGGTTCGCACGCCCAATACGTTCGGGTGCCCTTCGCCGACACGAATTGCTTTGTGATTCCGGGCGATATCACCGATGAGCAGGCGCTGTTCTTATCCGACGCGGTGCCCACCGGCTTCATGGGCGCCGATTTCTGTGACATCGCCGGCGGCGATACCGTCGCGGTCTGGGGGGCCGGCGGCGTCGGCTTGATGGCCGCCCGTAGCGCCCTACTGCTGGGCGCCGAACGGGCCATTGTCGTCGACCGCATACCGGAACGGTTGGCGTTGGCGCGCAACGAGTTCGGACTGGAAACGATCGACTACAAGGCGGTCGACAGCGTGCATGAGTCGCTCAGGGAGATGACCGGCGGCCGAGGGCCCGATGCCTGCATCGACGCGGTCGGCATGGAGGGCCACGGCACCGGAGTGCAACAACTCTACGACCGGGCCAAGCAACTGCTGCGAATGGAGACCGATCGCGCTACCGCGCTACGACAGGCGATTCTGGCTTGCCGCAAGGGTGGGGTGGTGTCGGTGCTCGGGGTGTACGGCTTGACCGACAAATTCCCGACTGGCGTACTGACCAATAAGGGTTTGACCCTGAAAACGGCTCAGCAACACGGACAACGCTACATAACCCGGCTTTTCGACTACGTCCAGCAGGGCGATCTCGATCCCGCCAAGTTGATCACCCACGATGTGCCCCTCGAGGACGGAGTGCGGGCCTACGACCTATTCAAGAACAAGAAGGACGACTGCATCCGGGTGGCGATGCGACCCAATGCTTCCGCCCTCGTCCGCGAGGAAAAGGCCGGTGTCAACCATGACCGCGCAACCTCCCAATCCTGATCCGACGCAAACACCAGGCCTGGAACCGGGCGGAGGTGTCGCACCGGGCACCACTCCCCCTGCCGCGCCCCAAACCTCCGGTGTGTCCGAGCCACAACAGCAGAACAACCGGCGGTTCACTCCCGGTTCCGCCCTTACCGTCCTCGCGGTGTGCGTTTTCACCGTCGCATTCATCGCGGTGGCGGTGCTACTGGTGATGAAGATTGCCGGGGTGGGCGGCTGACATGCCGAAACCACCACTTCCTGATTACGTCGGCTCCGTAGCGGGCATAGCCACATGCATGGCCGATGATGCCGCGCAGGCGCCGCAAGAGAATCCGGAAAAGGACCAGTCGCAATGGGTGACGGGCGACGAGCCTATGACCGGCCCGCAGCGCAGCTACCTGAACACGCTGGCGCAAGAAGCGGGCCAGGAAATCCCGGAGCATCTCACGAAAGCCCAGGCCTCCAGGCTGATTGACGAGTTGCAACAACGGACCGGGCGGGGCGCCTCGTGATGATCGGTACCGAGGACGTGCGGGAGTTGCTGGCCAGCCCAGATGCGGACGCGGCGCTGGTGGTGATGGAGGGGCGCGCGGCGGTCGTCACGCCGGCCGATCTGCACTCGGACGAATACCGAGGCGCCCTGCAGGTCGCGACGCGCCAGGAATTGGTGCAGCGGGTCGGACATGCGGAGTTATCCGACCGCGAGTTGGCCGAGCAAGCAGAAGAGCTCGACACGGCGGTCCGCAACATGGGTGGGTGACACGCTGCTGCGATGCGTTTGCGCGGGAAGCGGTCAGGGCCGGATGGTGACTTGGTCACCGACGTTGATGACGCCCGTGTCGACCACCGCGAGGTAAGCGCCCGCGCAGGGCTGTGCGCCGTGACCGCCTGTGTTCAAACGGTTTTCGGCCGCCGGTATGCGAAGCGCCTGCGGAGCCCGCGGCAACGGCCCGTGCTCGAGAGTGGGAACCACGCAGCGCGACGTCGCCGTGAGGACGCGCAGCCGCGCCGCACCGATGACGAGTTCGCCGCCCACCCAATCGTTTTCGGCATACGGCGGATAGTTCGGCGGTGTTCTGATCACCAGATTCGGTCGATACCGCAGTGCCTCCACCCCGATGTGCTCCAGGGTGGCCGTCGTGATTGCATGCAATGGAGCTTCGTCGGTGAACGACTCGCCCGGCGTGGCCGCGGCAATGCGCAGGATGCGACCGTCCACGTCAGCGTCGAGACCGAATTCCAGCAGTTTTTCCGGATCGGGACGGACCAGTGTTGCGCCCTCTGGGCGTTGAGTGACCAACCGAACCCGCCGGCCGGTCAGCCGCGAGATCAGCTCGTCGACGCCGGGATCATCGGCGGCCACATCGGTTCCGTCGGGCATGCTGATGCGCACACCCTGGGCGTCGGCATGGGCGGTACAGGTCAAGAGATTGCGCCATAGCCGGGGATTTTTGGCGCTGGCCACGTGCCCGGTTTCACCGTCGAGGAGCGCGAGCCGCCGGTCGCCCTCGGCGCCGCGCTCGTCGACCAGCAGGCGATCGAGGGTTTCGCCGAGCATCGACTTCACCGGGTAGCGAAGCAACGCCTGCACCCGCATGGGCACGGCGTCCGAGGCCGGGGCGGTCGAGTTGTCCATGCGGCGCCTTCACTGAAGTGGTCCTCCCTAGTGTGCCCGACTGACGCACGCGCGTCGTCGGGTCACCGGATCAGCTTGGCAGCAGGCGCTTTTTCTGCTCCTCGAATTCCTGCTGCGTCAAGATCCCCGCGTCGCGCAGCGACGCGAGCTCGCGCAGCTCGGCGGCGATGCTCGTGATCGGCCCACCCGCGGCAACCTGCGGCGGTGTCGCCGGCTCTTTCGTCGGCTCCTTGGGTGCCTCGCGTGTCGCCTTCTCGATCTCACCGGCCCGGGCCCGCTCGCGCCCCAAGGCGCCACCGGTGCCGGCCATCGCGCGCCCCGCCATGCTCGCCACGGCCATTTCGCCGAACAAACTCCCGGAGCCACTGGGGGCGGCGGCCGCCGCGGCCGCGGCGACTTCGGCGCCCGCCCCGGCGCTGGTGGCCGGCAGCACCAAGGCGGCCGGGCGGATCGCCGGCGCGGCCGCAGTCCACCCCGGCGGCACTGATAAGCCGCCCACGGTGTTCGCCTGACCCAGCCCCGCCGACATCAGCGATCCGAATCCGCCCGCCGGGTTCGTGATCACCGGGAATGGCGAGGGCGGCACCGCGCCAGTGCCCGGCCACGACTGCACACCCGCCCAACCGCTGACGATGTCGTCGGTGTGGAAACCGGTCAGCGCGCCCGCGATATCGAAGGGAAGGGCGATCGCGGCAGAAGGCGAATCGACGCCGAGGCCGGCGACGCTGGCGGGCGCGTCGAGGAAGATCGCGATGAGGTCGCTCTCCAGGCCCAGTAGGTCCGTCACCGACGTCGGATCGGCGGCGGCGGCCGGGTTCACCGCCGCGTTGGTCAACAAGTTCGGCACCGCCGACAACGGTTGCTGGGCCACGGTGTTGCGCGTGCTTCCGGCGGCTGTAGCGGTGGCCTTGGCCACCGATTCGGATTGACCGGCGTCGGAGGTGGTGGTCTGGTCAGGCTGGGTGAACGGCGTCACCCGGGTGGCCGAGGCCGTCGCGCCGGCGTAGCCGATCATGGCCGCGGTGTCCCGCGCCCACATCTCGGCATACTCGGCCTCGGTGGTGGCGATCGCCGGCGTGTTCTGCCCGAGGATGTTGGTTGCGACGAGCGTCGCCAGCAGGGTGCGGTTGGCCGTGACCACCGGCGGCGGCACCGTCTCGGCGAACGCAGTCTCGTACGCGAAGGCGGCGGCCCTGGCCTTGCTGGCGGTTTCTTCAGCCTGGGCGCCGGTCGTCCTCATCCACTCCAAGTAAGGGGCAATCGCTGCGACCATGGACGCCGACGACGGCCCAACCCACGGACCGGAAGTCAAGGCCGTGATCTCACCCTGATACGAGTTCGCCGTCGATTGCAACGCGGCGGCCAATTCGTCCCAGGCCATCGCGGCGGCCAGCATCGGTCCCGACCCCGGACCGGCGTACATCCGCGCGGAGTTGATCTCCGGCGGCAGTGCGAAGTCCATGTCGTTCTCCTCCGATCGCGTTCAGGGCCGCGAGGGCATCGACGGCCCCGATGCGCGTCGTATGGGGATAACCAACCAAGCAGCAAACAAATCGCATTCCCTCCGGTGCCGCCAGTGCCGCGGAAGTAGACAGCCGAATAGGGTCGTCCCCAGTGCTAGCGGACCGGTCTTCACGTTTGCAGGTGCTCCCACGTCAACCAATACAGCGAAATTATTGCCGAGGGTTAACGATAGGTTACCTGCACATGACGACGGAAACCCGCAAGGGTTAGGCGCGTATTGCGCAAATCACCCTCAGCCCGCTCTCAACGCGACCCAGAACGCGTTGCCCACCTCCCCGGTCCGGTTTTTACTCGCCCTAGCACCGGCAAAGGCCCAGTTCAGCGCAGCGACACTAACATCCAGCGGGTCATGCGGCGCGGGTTCTGCTTGGATTTGTGGGATCCCTGCGAATGAGGTCTGCTGATGAAAATCGTGCTGGTCGCCTACGGCGGCCGCGGTGACGTCGAACCCTGCGCCGCGGTCGGCCGCGCGCTGATGAACCGAGGGCACGAGGTGCGCCTGGCGGTCCCGCCCAACATGACCGCCTTCGTCGAGTCGACGGGGCTCACTGCCGTTGGGTACGGGCCCGATACGCAACGTGGGATGACCGCGGCCCAGGAATTGCTCGGCTCGCTCCAATACGGCGGCAGCGGGTTGTCGCAAGTTGTCGAGCGCGTGACGCGGATCTGGATGGACAAGAGCGCGACGTTGACGTCGTTGGCAACGGATGCCGATCTGTTGGTGGCGCACATGAACGACCAGGCGCTGGCCAACAATGTCGCCGAACATCACGCAATCCCACTCGCCGCTTTGCATGTTTTCCCGGCGCGGATCATGCCGTCGAGCGCCCTCTATTCGAGCATCACGAAGGATGCAGAAGCCGTCCAACGTCGTGCGCTTGGCTTGCCCGACACCGAATCGGCGGCGGCACCAGCGAGTGATGATGTGTTGGAAATCCAGACTTACGACGAGCTCTGCCTGCCCGGGCCTGCCGCCGAATGGCTGGAACCCGGTGGCCGGCGACCCTTTGTCGGTTCGTTGACACTGGAGCTGCCGATGGACAGCGACGACGAGGTGCTGTCCTGGATAGCGGACGGGACGCCGCCTGTCTACTTCGGGTTCGGCAGCACGCCCGTCAGCTCTCCCGCCGAGACGGTCGCAGTCATCAGCGCGGCCTGCGGGCAGTTGGGCGAGCGGGCGTTGATTTGCAGCGGCGCCAACGACTTCGCCGACGTCCCGCTGTTCGACCACGTCAAGGTCGTTGAGGCGATGAATTATGCGGCCATCTTCCCGGCCTGCCGGGCCGTGGTCCATCACGGTGGCTCGGGCACCACGGCCGCGGGCATGCGCGCCGGCGTCCCGGCGCTCATTCTGTGGACCGTTTGGGACCAGCCAATGTGGGCGGCTGCCGTCGAACAAATGAAAGTCGGTGCCGGACGCGCCTTTTCCGCCAGCACGTTGGACTCGCTGGTCGCCGATCTGCGCACGGTCCTCACTCCGCAATACGCCACTCGCGCTAAAGAGGTCGCCGCGCAGATGAGCAAACCCGCCGAAAGTGTTGCCCGCGCCGCTGATCTCCTCGAAGAGGCTGCTCACACGGCACGCTCGGTTTGATGAGGCGAGGCGAACCGCCCGTCCGTCGTAACGGTGGTGCAAATTCCGCCGGTCGTGTAGAAGGTTCTGGTGCAGGATCCGCCGAAGAAGTCGTTCGATCCGTCGATGCTGCGCGAAGCGATGATCAGGCGGCTGTATCGCCGCTTGTCGGCCGAGGGCCAGATCAGGGTGCCGGCAGTGCCGGCCCTGATCGACGAGTACGTCCTGTTGTGCGGCAACGTCTGCGCCACCCTGGGCGTCTGGTACACCCCCGAACAGTCCGCACACCTGCGGGCCGCGCTGGAAGTGGAGTTGGCGAAGGCCTTCAGGGCTTCCCATCGTTCCGATGTCCTGATCTCGTATCAGGCTCCCTTCGGGGAGGGCGTGAATTTCCGCGTCCAGGCCGACTGGCGCACTGTCGAAGCCGACTACCAGCAGTGGATGGCCATCCGGCCGCCGCCGCTGTTCGGCACCGAGCCGGACGCGCGCGTGCTGGCCCTGGCCGCCGAGGCGGACGACCCTTCGACCTATCGGGTGCTGGACGTCGGCGCGGGAACCGGGCGTAACGCGCTGGCCCTGGCGCGGCGCGGACATCCGGTCGATGCGGTTGAGCTGACCGCGAAGTTCGCCGAGGTGATGGTTTCCGACGCCGCCGAGGAATCGTTGCGCGTGAACGTCATTCAGAGTGACGTCTTCACCGCGATGGAGGGCGTTCGGGAGGAGTACCAGCTGATGGTGCTCTCGGAGGTGGTGTCGGACTTCCGCACGACCCGCGAGTTGCGCGGCATGTTCGACCTCGCCACCGATTGCCTGGCGCCCGGTGGGCGTTTGGTGTTCAACACCTTCCTGGCCCGCGACGGCTACGTTCCCGACGACGTCGCTGTGCAGCTGAGCCAGCAGTGCAACAGCATGATCTTCACCCGCGACGAGGTAACTGCCGCCGCGGCCGGCCTGCCGCTCGCACCTATCGCTGACGACCCCGCCTACGAGTACGAGAAGGCACGGATACCGTCGGACGCCTGGCCGCCGACGGGCTGGTTCGAAGGTTGGGCCGGCGGGCTCGACGTGTTCGATGTCGAGCGCGACGATTCGCCAATAGAATTGCGCTGGCTCGTGTTTCAGAAACGGGCTGACCCGCAGATCTAGGCGGTCAGATCGCGTGTTGCCGGCCCCTCCAGCAGGGTGCCGTCGGGCGCGAACCGCGACCCGTGCAACGGGCACTCCCACGCGTTATCGGCGTCGTTCCAGTTCACGATTCCGCCCAGGTGCGGGCAGACGGGTGAGACGCGGTGCTCCGTCCCGTCGACGCGGCAGCGGGCCTCCAGACGCCACGGCGGGCCGCTCACCACTCCGCCTTCGCCGTCGACGGGGCTGCGGCGGTGTATGCGTATCGCCGGGGTGATCCAGCCCTTCGTCAGGTTGAAGCCGACCTCGAGGTTGGCCTGCAGGGCCGTCGTCAGGCCCGTCAGCTCATGCGGACTCCAGCTCGCGAACGCGCGGGCCCAGTCCATCCGCCCACCCAGGATGCGACTCGACAGCGCCAACGCCGCGGCGGGTCCGTTGGTCATCCCCCACTTGTTGAAACCCGTTGCGACAAAGATACTTTCGGTGTTCGGCAGGATGGGCCCCACATAGGGCAGATGGTCGATGGGCGTGTAGTCCTGCGCCGACCAGAAATGGGTCTGCACGGCACCCGGGTAGTGCTTGCGGGTCCACGTCGACAACTCGTTGAGCGCCTCGGACGGACTCTTCTCCCGGCCCACGGTGTGGCCGGCCCCGCCCACGATCAACCGCTCCCCGTCCGCGACCGGCGCGTAGCGCACCGAACGCGTCGGCGAGTCGGTGGAGATCATCATCGGCCGGGTGATGTTGCCCGGAACCTTGAATGCCAAGCAGTAGGACCGGCTCGGCTTCACCCGGGCGAAATAACCGCCACGATCCAGGATCGGGATGCCCGTCGCGAGCACCAGCTGGGCGGCCTGAAGTTCGACGTCCTGCTGGGCGGCATCGTTGACGTGCACGCGCACCTTCTTGCCGCGCCAGGAGACCCGCCGCGCCCGCGTGTGCTCGACCAGCCGCCCACCGCGACCGAGCAGCTCGACGGCCAACGAGTCGAGGAATGACATCGGATCGAACTGCGCCTGGTCGGCCAGCCGCACTCCGCCGTGATAGGCGAACGGCACATCTGCATCGTCGTCCCACACCGCCGGCAGGCCGACCGCCTGACACGCCGCGAGTTCGGCTCGCGCCCTCGGGACGCCCCGCACCGACTGGGCGTACGTGTAGGCATCTTCACGCTGCACGGCCACGCCGTTCGCCGCGCAGTGGTCCAGCACCCACTCCTGGCCTTCGCGATTGCCGTCCACGTACGCGCGCGCGAGGTCGCGGCCGTGTCGTGGTAGCACCTTGGAGAGCTGACTGCCCTGCAGCAGGCTGATCTTGGCGGTGGTGTTGCCGGTAGCGCACGACCCCACCGTGCGCGCCTCCAGCACCAGCACGTCCTTGCCCGCCCGGGCCAGCAGGACCGCCGTCATCAGGCCGGTGATGCCGGCGCCGACGACGATGACATCGGCGGACTCCGACCCTTGGTCAAGCTGGCTTGAGGCCCAAGGCTGTTCGGTTCGTTCGGTCATCCATAAAGAAGTCACGGCTTTGCTGATACCCCGGCCCGGCGCGGGGAAACGCTCGGCCGAATTCACGCCCGCTTCAACCGGTTCTTTGCCTCCGTTACAGCTTTGGCGGCGGCTCGGCCGGCTTGCTGGGCCTTGGCGTAGTCCTTTTCGGCACCCTGGAGCTCCTGCTCGCCCGCCCGCAGCGCCTTCGCCGCGGCGTCACGGCGCTGTTGGGCGGCATCCCGTTGCGCTCGTAGCTCGGCCACCAGGTCGTCGGCCTCGGCCTTGGCGCGCTCCGCGGCGGCAAGGGCCGTGCTCAGTTTCTCGCGCCGCCTCTGCTCCGCCCTGTCGCCCGCGGACTGTTTCGCGGGCCGCTTCCGCACCGGCGGGGTGCGGCGCCGCTTCGCCGGTTCGCCGGATGTGTCCACCGATTCCGGCGCCGCGTCGCCGAAAGCGCCGAAGCCCGACCACTGCTCGGGCCGGGTCAGCCTGCCGAGCCGTTCGCTGATCTTCGGGTCGGCGATGGCGGCTTGCAGCGTGCTGGTCAGGTCTTCGCGCACGGTCGCCGACGGTTGCGTCAGGTCGGCCGCCTGTAGCGCCTTACGGGTGAGTTCGTCGATGAGTTTGCGTTGCTCGGCCGACAAATCCCGGATGGTGCCGCCGTCCATCGCCGCGTGCGCGGCGCGCAATCGCTTACCGAGGTCTGCCAGCCGCTGCCGGGTGTCGGCGTGCCGAAGTGCCAGCCGGTTGATGACCCATGCCGCCGTCGTCGGCTTGTTGGTGGCGCAGATTCGTTTGGCGGCTGCGTCATCGCCGCGCTCCTTGGCCGCGGCGGCCAAGCGGGCACGTTCCGCGGTGAACTCCTTCGGCGGCACCTCATAGAGGCTGTCGAGTTCCTCATCGGCCATGTAGCCATGATCTCTCGCCGATTTCGGTAGGCCACGCCGAACCTCCCGTCGGTTTAGAACCCGCACGTCGCGGGATACCTCATCTACGACATTCGACTTCGCCGGGCAGAGAGTTTTGCCGCTGCGAGTGACAGGAAGCAGGGATTCGGCAGCTTGATGATGTCCAAGAACAGCGATCAGCTCATCGGCCGGATCCTCCGGATCAGCCGCCCTCGGCAGCTCCTGCTCGCGTTGTGCGTGATCGTCGCCGCGGCCGGCCTGATATACGTGGTGTCGACCTCGCATTGCCCAGGCGGCGGCTGTAGTCAGCACCGCACGCCCGCGAAAGCCGCTGAGCCGGCCCGGATAACGATCACCCCTGGACCCGACGCGCGTGACGTCGACCCCGTGGCCCCGGTCTCGGTCAAAGCCGAGAACGGGACGCTGACGGGCGTCGACATGGTCAACGAGAGCGGCAAACCGATCGAGGGGGTCATGACCCCCGACAACACGGTGTGGAAGCCCACCGTCCCGCTGGGTTACGGGCGCACCTACACCCTGACGGTCACCAGCAGCGGTGTCAGTGGCGTTGCGGCGAAGCAGGTTTCGTCGTTCTCCACGCTGAAGCCGTCCAACCAGACCAAGGTGTCGTTCACCACCACGTCGGAAGCCGCGTTGCGTGACGGCGGCACCTACGGTGTCGGAACGGTGATCGTGGCGCACTTCGACGAGAAGATCGCCGACCGTGCCACCGCCGAGCGGCAGCTGTCGGTGACCACCGACCCGAAGGTCGAGGGTTCCTGGTATTGGGTCGACGATCAGAACGCGCACTGGCGGCCCGAGCGCTACTACGCGCCGGGTACAAACGTCACCGCCGAGGCGAAGATCTACGGAATAGCCTTGGGCGACGGCTTATTCGGACAAGACGACACCAAGGTGTCGTTCCGTGTCGGCGACGCACACGTATCGATCGCCGACGACGCCACCCACCAGGTCAGCGTCTTCGATAACGGAGCCCTGGTGCGCACGATGCCGACGAGCATGGGGATGGGTGGCACCGAAAAGGTCGGCGGGAGAACCATCTCGCTGTGGACCCCGCCGGGGGTCTACACCGTCCTGGACAAGGGCAACCCCGTCATCATGGACTCCTCGACCTTCGGGCTGCCCAAGAACTCCAGGCTCGGATATCGCGAGACCATCAATTGGGCCACCAAGATCAGCAGCGACGGCATATATCTGCACGAGCTCGACGCAACGGTATGGGCCCAGGGGCACCGCGACACGTCGCACGGCTGCCTGAACCTCAACGCCGACAACGCGAAATGGTTCTTTGATTTTTCGGTACCCGGGGATGTTGTCGAGGTCCGCAACAGCGGCGGGCCTCCCCTGACGTTGGCGCAGAACGGCGACTGGACGATCCGCTGGGACGAGTGGCGCAAAGGCAGCGCCCTGAAGCCCACCTGAGGTTCGGGTGACTCAGCTCATTCGTCACGCACAGTTGTGCCCCACTTCACCATAAAGTCTTGACTCGATCCAGATAAGTGCGGCATATTGGTGGCGTGCCATCGAAGGCCGATTACGCGGATAGATTGCGCATGGCCGACCTGCGGGTGACCCGGCCCCGGGTTGCCGTCCTGGAAGTCGTCGACGCCAACCCGCACGCCGACACCGAGACGATCTTTTCGGCGGTCAGAGTGGGCCTGCCCGATGTCTCGCGCCAAGCCGTCTATGACGTGCTCAACGCGCTGACCACGGTGGGCCTGGTTCGGCGCATCCAGCCCCTGGGCATGGTGGCGCGCTATGAATCGCGTGTCGGCGACAACCATCACCACGTCGTGTGCCGATCCTGCGGGATCATCGCTGACATCGACTGTGCCGTCGGTGACGCTCCCTGCCTCACACCCTCGGACGACGACAACGTTCTCGATGGCTTCGTACTCGACGAGGCCGAAGTCATCTACTGGGGCCTGTGCGCCGAATGCTCGACGGCAGGCTCTTAGATCACAGCCGTGATCGCAGCCCGATTCACCCACCCTCGAAAGGAATGCTGTGTCATCTGATACATCCGCTAGCCGTCCACCCCAACCCGGCGCCGGGACGGCCAGCCAAAGCGAAAGCGAAAACCCAGCAATCCCTTCACCGCAGCCGAAGTCGAATGCTCCACGGACGAACCAGGATTGGTGGCCAAACCAGGTCGACGTGTCGCGCCTGCACCCGCATGCCCCCCAGTCCAACCCGCTCGGCGAGGACTTCGACTACGCCGAGGAGTTCGCCAAACTCGATGTGGACGCGCTCAAGGCCGACATGGTCACCCTGCTGACGACCTCGCAGGACTGGTGGCCCGCCGACTACGGCCACTACGGGGGCTTGTTCATCCGGATGAGCTGGCACGCCGCCGGCACCTACCGCATCTATGATGGCCGCGGTGGCGGCGGCCAGGGCATGCAGCGCTTCGCCCCGCTCAACAGCTGGCCCGACAACGCGAGCCTGGACAAGGCGCGCAGGCTGCTGTGGCCGCTGAAGAAGAAGTACGGCAACAAGATCTCCTGGGCGGACCTGCTGCTCTTCGCCGGAAACACGGCCCTGGAATCAATGGGATTCAAGACGTTCGGCTTCGCCTTCGGCCGCGAAGACGTCTGGGAGCCCGAGGAGATCCTCTTCGGCGAAGAGGAAGAGTGGTTGGGCACCGACAAGCGCTACTCGGGCGAACGCGATCTCGCGCAGCCCTACGGCGCCACCACTATGGGTCTGATCTATGTGAATCCCGAAGGCCCCGAAGGTAAGCCGGATCCGATCGCCGCAGCGATCGACATCCGCGAGACGTTCGGCCGGATGGCGATGAATGACGAAGAGACCGCCGCGCTGATTGTCGGCGGCCACAGCTTCGGCAAGACCCACGGTGCCGGCGACGCCGATCTGGTCGGCCCCGAGCCGGAGGCCGCCCCGATCGAACAGCAGGGGCTGGGTTGGAAGAGCTCCTTTGGAAGCGGCAAAGGCAAGGACGCCATCACCAGCGGCCTGGAGGTCGTCTGGACGCCGACGCCTACCAAGTGGGACAACTCCTTCTTAGAAACGCTGTACGGCTACGAGTGGGAGCTGACCAAGAGCCCCGCCGGCGCCTGGCAGTTCACCGCCAAGGACGGCGCCGGTGCGGGCACCATCCCCGATCCGTTCGGCGGGCCGGGGCGGGCCCCGACGATGCTGGTCACCGACATCTCGCTGCGGGAAAGCCCGATCTACCGCGACATCACGCGGCGCTGGCTGGATCACCCCGAGGAGCTGGCCGACGCCTTCGCCAAGGCGTGGTACAAGCTGCTGCACCGCGACATGGGACCGGTCACCCGCTTCCTGGGGCCCTGGATCCCCGAGCCGCAGCTGTGGCAGGACCCGGTCCCGGCCGTCGACCACAAGCTCATCGACGACAAGGATGTGGAGGCTCTGAAGAGCAAGGTGCTCGCGTCCGGCCTCTCCATCCCCCAGCTGGTCAAGACCGCCTGGTCGGCCGCGGTCAGCTATCGCAACACCGACAAGCGCGGCGGTCCCAACGGCGGGCGGCTTCGCCTCGAGCCGCAGCGGAGCTGGGAGGTCAACGAGCCCTCCGAGCTGGACAAGGTGCTGCCCGTATTGGAGCGGATCCAGCAGGACTTCAACGACTCGGCCTCCGACGGCAAGAAGATCTCGATCGCGGACCTGATCGTGCTGGCCGGTTCCGCGGCGGTCGAGAAGGCGGCCAAGGACGCGGGCTACGAGATCTCGGTGCACTTCGCCCCCGGGCGAACCGACGCGTCTCAGGAGACCACCGACGTGGAAGCCGCCGCGGTGCTCGAACCGCGGGCCGACGGGTTCCGCAACTACGCGCGGCCGGGTGAAAAGGCCCCGCTCGAGCAGCTCCTGCTGGACCGGGCATACCTGCTGGGCGTGACGGGTCCCGAGCTCACGGTGCTCGTCGGTGGACTGCGTGCCCTGGGCGCCAACCACGGCGGAAGCAAACACGGCGTGTTCACCGACCGGCCGGGCGCGTTGACCAACGACTTCTTCGTCAACCTGCTCGACATGAACACCGAGTGGAAGGCGTCGGAGACTGCGGAGAACGTCTACGAAGGGCACGACCGGGCCTCCGGGGCGCTCAAATGGACCGCGACCCCGAATGACCTTGTCTTCGGCTCGAACTCGGTGCTACGCGCATTGGCCGAGGTCTACGCCCAAGACGACGCGCACGGAAAGTTCGTCGAGGACTTCGTCGCGGCGTGGGTGAAGGTCATGAACAACGACCGGTTCGACCTCAAATAACGGTCATCGAGTAGAACGCACCCCGCGAGCCATCCGCTCGCGGGGTGCCGTTCTTCACGCCGCTGCGCCCGTCGTCTCCTGACACATAAACCACGCACACGACACGCCGCGATCGGGCGCACTGGTTTTTATGTCTCGGCGAAGTGGAGGGGCGTCACCTCTGGGTCAGCGGGCGAGGTCCCACTGGCCGAAGTCCGCGGCGAGGACATCGTCGACATCGACATTGATGCCGCCCAGCAGCGGGCCAGGATTCCCCGGGCTGTTGACGACCGTTTGGTAGAGCACCGCCGCGGGTTCGCGATCGCCGTGCGACCAGGACCTCGTCTGCCACGCCCATTGGTGTCCGGCGCTCGTGGACGGGCCGATGACGCCGTCTCGGATCGCCCACCCGCACACCTGGGCATCCCCGTAAATGCCGGTGCGGCCCACGCCCAACACCGAGTTGATTCCCCGAAACCATTGCACCGCAAGCGTATTCCACGTGTTGGCGTCGATGGCGTCGTCGACGCTGAAAAAGATGGGGGCCGAGTTCGGGCCTCCCGCCGCGGAGTGCAACTGCATGGCGCTATGAGCGTCGGCCACGCCGCCGTCATACCCGCGCGTGAGATCCGACGGGTCCGGCCAGCCGGGCTTGCCGTACTGGAAGTTGCTGACGATATGCAGCCCCGCCGCGCGCAGCGCGTCGGCATACTCCTTTGTCAGCGGTTTGGCCTCGAAGTTGGCGCCCGGCCGCGACAGCGATACGTAATTCACCACGCCGTCATAGCCCGCCGACTTGATTTCCTCGGGGGCGATCCTGCGCTCGGCGAAATCGATCAGCTTCATGCCGGCGGCTGACGCCTTGGGGCCGCTAGGGCCCGGGACCAGCGCGCCCAGGCTCAGCAGGGCCGGCGTCAAGGCATAGGTGCCGGCGTATCTGAGGACGTCGCGCCGCGAAGGCGATCGTTGATCGCCGCGTCCAACCCGTCCGGCCGAATCCCGCACCGCGCGATGGTAACAAAAGCCCACGGCGTCTTCCGGCCGATCTTCGCCGGTCAACTCTCTGGCGCCACGCGTTCGGAAGCGACCGGCCGAACACCTAGCGGCCACTGACCAGTGGCATGATCTTTGCGTGTCGGACATCCCGGGGGTCGCCTACGCGCGGGACGGCGGATTTCGGGCTCGTTGCGCTCGATTAGGTGGTCGAACTATAGTCTGGACACATGTCCAATTTGCTGTCACGGAGTTCGGGAGCCCGTTGACCGCGATGTATTCGGCGCCATTCCGCGGTCATTTTCCAGCAAAGAAGAGTTGAGTATGCGAATTGCCCTGCTGTCCTACCGTAGTAAGACCCATTGCGGCGGACAGGGCGTCTACGTGCGCCATCTCAGCCACGGCCTGGTGGAACTCGGTCACGAAGTCGAGGTGTTTTCCGGACAGCCGTATCCCGATCTGCTCGATCCGCGGGTCCGGCTCACCGAGGTGCCCAGCCTTGACTTGTATCGGGAACCGGACCCTTTCCGGGTGCCGCGGCCCAGCGAGATTCGAGACTCCATCGACCTCCTGGAGTTGCTCACCACCTGGACCGCGGGCTTTCCCGAACCGCGGACGTTCACCATGCGGGCGGCGCGGTTACTTGCCCAGCGCACAACGGATTTCGACGTCGTTCACGACAACCAGAGCCTGGGCGCCGGACTGCTCAGCATCGCCGAGGCGGGACTTCCCGTCGTCGCCACCGTGCACCACCCGATCACCCGCGATCGAGTGCTGGACCTGGCCGCCGCGCGATGGTGGCGAAAGCCGTTGGTGCGCCGCTGGTATGGGTTCTTGGACATGCAGCAACAGGTCGCCCGGCACGTCCCCGATTTGTTGACGGTCTCCTCGTCATCGGCGTCGGACATCATCGCCGACTTCGGCGTCGCACCGGAGCAACTTCATGTCGTGCCGCTGGGGGTCAACACCGAGCTGTTCAAACCGGGATCCGGCCCCCGCGAGCCCGGACGAATCATCGCGATCGCCAGCGCCGATACCCCGCTGAAAGGCGTCCGCACCCTGCTGCAGGCGGTCGCCCGCCTGCGCACCGTCCGGGATCTCGAGCTGCGGTTGGTCGCCAAGGTGGAGCCGAATGGCCCGACCCACAAACTCATCGCCGAACTCGGGATCTCCGACATCGTGCACATCACCAGCGGGCTGTCCGATGCCGAGCTGGCCGCCTTGTTCGCGTCCGCGGAGGTCGCCTGCATTCCCTCGCTTTACGAAGGGTTTTCGCTGCCCGCGGTGGAAGCCATGGCCAGCGGCACCCCGATCGTCGCCAGCCGGGTCGGAGCGCTGCCGGAAGTCCTCGGAACGGACGGTGCCTGCGCCGAGCTGGTACCGCCCGCCGACGTGGATGCGCTGACCAGCGCGCTCGGTGAACTGCTCGATTCTCCGGAAAAGCGCCGCAGCCTCGGCAAGGCGGGCCGCACTCGTGCCGTCAACGTCTTCAGCTGGGAAGCCGTGGCCGCTCAGACCGTGCGGGTCTACGAGCGGGCCATCGCACGCAGCGCGCAGAGCGGAGCGTCATGCTGACAGTCGATTTCGACCGGCTTGGGATCGGGCCATCGACCAAGGTCATCGACGTCGGATGCGGAGCCGGCCGGCATGCCTTCGAAGCGTATCGGCGTGGCGCCGACGTCGTCGCATTCGACCACGACGAGGCCGAATTGCGTTCGGTGGACACCATACTGCGGGCGATGGCCGAAACCGGCGAGGCGCCAGCCGCGGCGTCGGCGAAGGTGGTCGTCGGTGACGCGCTGAAGTTGCCCTACGCCGACGAGACGTTTGACTGCGTCATCGCGTCGGAGATCCTGGAGCACATACCCCGGGACGACGCGGCGATCGCCGAGCTGATCAGGGTGCTCAAAGTCGGTGGCACGCTGGCTGTCAGCGTGCCGCGATGGCTGCCCGAGCAGGTGTGCTGGATGCTGTCCGACGAGTATCACAGCAACGAGGGCGGCCACGTGCGCATCTACCGGGCCAGTGAATTGCGCGGCAAGATCTCCGGCGGCGGAATGGAATTGACGCACACTCACCACGCCCATGCGCTGCACTCCCCCTTCTGGTGGCTCAAATGCGCTGTCGGTGTGCAGAACACCGACCACCGTGCGGTCACGACCTACCACAAGCTGCTGGTCTGGGACCTGATGCAGCGGCCGAAGATCACCCAGCTGGCGGAGGCTCTGCTCAATCCGCTGGTGGGCAAGAGCGTAGCTATGTACTTCGTCAAACCGCAGGAGGCGAAAAGCCAGGCGACTGAAGGGTATTCAGTTGCATCGGTTTAAGCCGCCCGCAATTCCGGGGGTTTTGACCCCCGAGCAATGCCGACAGACCGCGCTCTCGATCGCCGCCGCACAGGAACCATCGGGTGCCATCCCCTGGTTCGAGGGCGGGCACACGGATCCGTGGGATCACATCGAGTGCGCGATGGCACTCACTACCGCGGGGCTGCTGGAGCCGGCGCGGGCGGCCTTCGATTGGAGTCGCCACACGCAGCGTCCTGACGGCTCCTGGCCCATCCAGTTTCGCGCGGGCATCATCGAAGACGCCAACAGCGACAGCAACTTCTGCGCGTACATCGGCGCCGGTGTCTGGCACCACGTGCTGGTTACCCGTGATGAGTCGTTCGGGGCCGAGATGTGGCCGGTCGTGCGCAAAGCGATCGACTTCGTTATTGACATGCAAGTCGGCTATGGCGAGATCGGTTGGGCGCGAAGCGAAGCCGGCCTGTTGCCGGAAGCGCTGCTGACGGGGTGCTCGAGCATTTTTCACAGCATCCGGTGCGCGCTTGCCCTGGCCGCCCTGGTCGGGGACCCGCAGCCAGAGTGGGAACTGGCGCTGGGCCGGCTGGGTCACGCCATCGCCGCGCATCCCGACGCGTTCACCGAAAAGGACCGCTACTCGATGGACTGGTACTACCCGATCCTCGGTAGCGTCTTGCGGGGTCCGGCGGCGGCCGCGCGCATCAAGCTGCGCTGGGACGCGTTCGTGGTCGAGGGCCTGGGCATCCGGTGTGTCGGCGATCGTCCGTGGGTGACCGGCGCCGAAACCTGCGAGCTGGTGATGGCGCTGGACGCGATCGGGCACCACGCGGATGCGCACCGGCAGTTCGCCGCGATGCAGCACCTTCGCGAAGACGATGGATCGTATTGGACGGGACTGGTTTTCGCGGACGGCAAGCGCTGGCCCGAGGAGCGCACCACCTGGACGGGCGCGGCGATGATCCTGGCGGCGGACGCCCTGACGAACACGACTGGCGGCGCGGGAATCTTCCGCGGCGACGAACTGCCGTTGGGCCTGCAGACCGACTTCGATTGCGAATGCGTCGGCACCGGCCCGGGCTGGTGACCCGCTAGACCTGTTCCCCCGGCCCGCCGCCGACACGTTCGAGGAGCCGCAGCGATCCGGTCGCTGACACCTCCCGGAATTGTCCGGAATCGAGTGCGCGACAGTAGATGTAATACGGTGGCCGCCCGCCGTCCTTCGGGTCGGGAAACACGTCGTGAATGACCAGTGCCCCACCGGTGTCGACCCACTTCGCCCAGCCGTCGAAGTCCTGGTTCGCGGCCGCCTCGCTGTGGCCGCCATCAATGAACAAGAACTGCAGCGGTGCTCGCCACGCTCGCGCCACCAGGGGTGACTTGCCGACGATGGCGACGACATGGTCGTCCAACCGGGCGGTATCGAGCGCCCGACGAAAGATCGGCAGTGTGTCGAACAAACCCGTGACGTCATCCACCATCGACGCGTCGTGATATTCCCACCCGACCTGGTGCTCCTCGGAACCGTGATGGTGGTCGACCGTGTAGAGCACGCTGCCGGTTTGTTGCGCCGCCGCGCCCAGCAAAAGGGTGGATTTGCCGCAGTAGGTGCCGATCTCGACGCCGATTCCACCGCCGAGGTACCGCAGTGCGGCGTCGTACAGCGCCCGCCCCTCGTCGGCCGGCATGAAACCTTGCACCTGTTCGGCCAGCGCGAACAAACGCTCGGGCGCATTCGCGTCGACGTGGCTCATCAGCTGAACCTATCGTCTCGCTCGACGCCGCCGGCACCGTGGTCGTTGTTCGCGCTGAACGATCACGCGCGGTCTGTATGCCCGGCTGCCCAGCGCGCGGGGCGGGTTCGCTCTACCATCATCTGCGTGCCCGCCTTGCTTATCCGCAACTTTGCTGGTGTTGGCCTCGCCGCGGTCATGGCCGCGGCAGCCCTGATGCTGCCCGCCGCGGTGCTTCCCCCCGGGATACCTTGGCCGGTCCCGTCGGCCGCGGCCGCGAACTGCCCGCCCGTGCAGGTCGTGTTCGCCCGGGGCCGTAACGAAGCACCCGGCCCCGGTGTGCTGGGCAACGCGTTCATCAGCGATGTGCGCAGCAAGGTGAATAGGACCGTCGGTGTGTACGCCGTGCAGTATCCAGCCGATACCGAGGTCGCCCAGGGCGCCAACAACATGAGCCACCACGTCCAGGACATGATCAACAACTGCCCCGACACCCGGCTGGTGCTGGGCGGTTACTCGCTGGGCGCGGCGGTCACCGATGTCGTGCTCGCGGCGCCCGTCGGCGCGTTCGGGTTCGACAGCCCGCTGCCGCCCGGCGCCGATCAGCACATCGCCGCCGTCGCGCTGTTCGGCAACGGAAGCCAATGGGTGGGTCCGATCACCAACTTCAATCCGATCTACAACGACCGGACCATCGAGTTGTGCCACGGCGCGGATCCCGTCTGCAACCCGGCCGACCCGAACACCTGGAAGGAAAACTGGCCACAACACCTCGCGGGCGCCTACATCGACGCCGGCATGGCTAACCAGGCCGCGGACTTCGTCGCCGGCAAGCTCTGACCGACTCGTCGGCGGCGCTTCGCTGCAGCCAACAGGTCAAGGCTGCACGGCTAGCGGGTTCGCCGCGTCGGCCAGTGGGCGGCAGCGCCTTCCCGCGGGATACGGCGGTGCCCAGCGCAGAACCTACGATCGAATGCGATCTGCGTAAATGCCAGGTCCGTGCCGCTAGCCGAGGGGAGGCGCAATGCCGCGTCTGAAGCCGATTCCGCGGGATGAAGTCAGCGACGAATTCACGCTGAAGATGTACGACTCGATGTTCGGCGACCGCGATCCGGTGGCGGAGCCGGGCGCTGTCGGTGGCACTCCCGGCAACTGGTGGACGGTGATGGCGCAGTCCCCCGCCGCCCTGCGCCATGCCGTGCGCGGCTTCCGCCTCTACCGCGAAGAGGTCTCGATCCGGGCCGATCACCGAGAATTGGGCCAGATCCGGGCAGGCTGGGTGGTCGGCAGCCAGTTCGTCTTCTCGCAACACTGCAAGGCGTGCCGATCGGCGGGATTGTCCGAGGAGAAAATCGCGGCCATACCGTCCTGGGAGACCGCCGACTGTTTCGATCACGCCGAGCGGTTGTTGCTGGCGTACGCGGATTGCCTTGCGGGCCAACATGGTCGGGTGCCCGAGCAGTTGTTCACTCAGTTACGGGAAGTCTTCACCGACACCGAGATCTTGGAATTCACTTACACCACCACCATGTACGTAATGCACGCCATCATGTCCCGGGCATTGCGGCTGGAATTCGACGACGTCGACGACCCGATCGTGGAGGTTGACGACCCGCACGGCGACGGTGTCCTAGACATCGGTGCCGCGACGTCGGGGCGCGACTGACATGAGCGAGACGGCGGCCGCTGCGAGAAGCTACAGCTAAACCCCAGGGAGTCTGAATAATTTGACTGGAGAACTGTCCGGCCGATGTTGTCGATTGTTCGCGGGTGGTCTTTCAGCGACGACGGATGTGATTGGGTTCGCTACAAATTTGGCGTGGTATTCAGGCCGATGTATTGCCGCTCGAGCACAGCTTGAAGTTGCGCACCATCGGAACGACTGCGTTACCAGAGCCAGCGGCGCGTTGACGGGCGCGAAATGAAGGATGACGGCGCATTGCGTCATTACGTTCGCGCTCCCGACGCTGAGCCGCGATCCATGCCGGATGGGACTGAAGGAAAATAACCGTGCCTTCTGATTTATTCGCCACGATCGTCAACTCCTCTCAGACCACCCGCAAAAAGCCCAAAACAGTGGTTATTGGATCGTGATTCCAGAATGCCCGCCGTATCCTGAGACCAAACCACCTGCCAAGATGAGAATTCGCCGTGAATTTGCGGCCTCATCCATTGCCACTGCCGTGCTGTCGTCCATGCTGGCCCGACCGCGATCCGAACGATAGCGGCAGCCACCGACAAATTGCCGCTTCAACCTTCTGCACGGTCGGCTGCTAGGGTTCCTTGCTTATGCCGGAGATCGATCGTCGCCGCATGATATTGACAACCGGGATCGGCGTGCTGGCGGCCGCGCTGCCGGCCCAGAAAGCGTGGGCCCACCCGTCCCGACACGATGTGCCCGCCGGGCGGTTACCGCCGCCCGCCGCGCCCAGCGGTCAGTCCGGATCCTACATTTTTGCCGATGAATTCGACGGTCCGGCCGGCTCGGCGCCCGACGCGTCGAAGTGGGCGGTGGCCAAAGCCCGCGAGACGATCAAGGACCCCACCTATTGGGAGCTGCCCGAGCACATCGGGCAATACCGCGACGATCGCCGCAATGTGTTTGTCGACGGCAATTCCAACCTGGTCCTGCGCGCCGCCAAGGATGGTTCCACCTATTTCAGCGGCAAGGTGCAGAGTCTGTGGCGCGGCGGCGTGGGCCACACGTGGGAAACCCGGATAAAGCTGAACTGTCTCACCGCCGGCGCGTGGCCGGCCTACTGGCTGGGCAATGACGATCAAGGCGAGATCGACGTCATGGAGTGGTACGGCAACGGTAGTTGGCCCTCGGCCACCACAGTGCACGCCAAAGCCAACGGCGGTGAGTGGAAGACCCACAACATCGCGGTGGACAGTGGCTGGCACACCTGGCGCTGCCAATGGGATCAGGCCGGCATCCGCTTCTGGAAAGACTATGTCGACGGCGCGGCACCCTACTTCGACGTGCCGGCGAACTCGCTGCCGGATTGGCCGTTCAACGGAGCGGGCTACACGGTGTACCCGGTGTTCAACCTGGCGGTAGCCGGTTCCGGCGGCGGCGATCCCGGGCCGGGCAGCTACCCCGCCGACATGCTCGTGGACTGGATACGCGTCTGGTAGGTGCCCTGCAGGGGCCCGAGCGTCTAGTGGGTCAGCAGGGCGACGGCAGACGCGGGTGTGCCACCCGGACGGCGCAGATCCGATCGCCGCCAGGTGAGCGGGCGCATCCAGATGGGCAGGCGGTGCAGCCGGTTGGCGGCCACCAGCAGTGATTCCGCTTCGGCCGCACGCCACCCCAGGTCTTCGAAGAAGGCCAGCCCGTTCTCCGGTGCGAATTTGAACGGCGCGTTTTCCGAGATTCCGGCGACCTGCTTGTTGATCCGCTTCTTCAGGCCGGGAAAGGCGAAATCCAGCATCCACCAAGCGACCTCGGGTCGCTTGATCGCACCCGAAAGCGCCGCGATGTCGGAGGACTCCAGGTACATCGAGAGCCCCTCGGTCAGCACGAAGGCCTTCGTCGCGCCCTGCAGCGCCTCGTTGAAAAAGGCGTCTCGGGCCTGCGGGTCGGCGAGGTCAACCGCTATGCGAGTCACCCGGCAACGCGGGGTCTGATCAACGAGTACGTGGGTCTTTTCCGCGAGCAACTCCGGTAGGTCGGCCTCGACCCAGGTGAGATCGGACGGAAGGTCTAGGCGGTAGGGCCGGGCATCCAGGCCTGCGGCCAGATTCAGGACGCGGTCACAGCCGTGCGCGAGTGCGTCGGCGATGGCATCGTCGATGAGCTTGGTGCGTGCGACCAGCCAATAACCACTGCGATTCGTCCATGGAACTCCTGCGACGATCGCGCGGCCGTGCGCACCGGCCAGCCGTTCGGCGAGGGGATCGTGGAACAGCGCATCGGGACGGGCCGATTCGGTGGCCCTGTGCAACGCCGTCCACCGGGCCGTGTCGGAAACATGGGTGATCGTGTGCCCGGGATCTGACATACGTGCGTTATAGCAGTATCGCTGCCGTCCTACTGCCCGGCCCTGCCTCCGGCGAACCAGGCTGCGGTCACGGCGCGGACCGCAGGCGGTGGAAAAACGGCGTCGGGAGCGCCGAGGCGACCGACTTTGACCGTCCACACCGGCGATGAGCGGTCGATGCAGGTTCCCGCGCCCTGGCTGGGCAGCCACAGCACGGCTGGGTCGCTCCCGCCGCCGCCGCATCCGTAGACGCCGACGTAGCCGTCGGCGCGTCCGCCCCACGCGCCGCCATTGCGCAGCAGGCAGTGTGTTCCGTCGTCGAGGGCGAGCGCGAACGGGTCCGGGTTGGCAGTTGGGTGTACGGGCGAAAGCTGGCCGTCGAACATCACCCGGTGCATCTGCAGGTCCCACGGATTGTCCATGCACAGAAGAGATCCCGGCGTGGAGGGCCAGCAGGTGCCGGCTCCGGCCGCGCTCGGCGAACAGTAGTAGACGTTGTCGGCAACCGCCGACGGCGACGGTTCCGAGCAGTTGCTGGCCTGCCCGACGTTGCCTGGTCCGGATGCGACCTTGTAGCCGTTCATTGCTTCGCCGCCGGGCCCGACGGCCATCACGGTGATCACCTCGGTGGACGACAGATCGGCGCCCGCGGGGCCGGCCGACGAGGTTGCGATCAGCCCAGTCAGCAGGGCGATCCAGACCAGGGCCATGCGGGGCATGTTCATCGAGGCAACCCTTCTCCAGGCTCCCTGTGCAGCGTAGAGCGCACGCGAGGCCTGCGGCGCGGAATCGGCGGTGCGGTCAGCGGCATCCGATTGGGATCGGTAGCCACCGGGCGGGTCTGTACTTACCGCAACGACGCCACCACCAAGGTGGCGCCCCAGGAAAGGAAGACAGCAAGTGAATATCGTGCCGACCAGCATCCAAGAACACATCAACCGTGTCGATCGCCAACGGAGCCTGTACATCGGCATCAGCACCGGCCTGCTGGCGGTCTGGAGCTTTTACCGGGTGATCTGGATGCTTTATATCGGAATGACTTTCGGCTGGTTTTTCGGCGCGATGGCCTTCCAGTTAGTGCTGTGGGCTGTGATCGGAACCGCCGCCGCCGTGGCCTCCATCGGGTTCCTCACGCGCTATCACAAGGGATCTTGACTAGTCCGACGGCCGTCGGAGAAGTCCCGGACCCTGGTCGGTCCGGGACTTCTCCGTTGTGCGAGCGACAACAGGTCTAGAGCTGGGCCCAGACCGACTTCGTTTTCAGGTAGATCTCGAGGCCCTCTTTGCCGAACTCGTGACCCCAGCCTGACTGCTTGTACCCGCCGAATGGCACATCGTGGTCGAAGACCAGCTGGCAGTTGACCTGGACGCTGCCGGCCTGCAGTCGCCTCATGATCCGGTGGGCCCGGCCGAGGTTCTCCGTCCAGGCGGTCGCGGCCAGCCCGTAGGTCGTGTCGTTGGCAAGCGCCACGGCCTCGTCCTCGTCGTCGAACGGCAGGATGGTGACCACCGGACCGAAGATCTCCTGCTGGTACAGCCGCATGCTGGTGTCGACGTTGGTGAGGACCGTCGGGTGGACGAAGTAGCCTTTGCGGTCCAGTCGGTGGCCGCCGGTGACCACTTCGACGCCGTCCTTCTTGCCCTCGTCGATGAAGCCCATGACCCGGTTCAGCTGCTTTTGGCTGATCAGTGGGCCGCTGACGCAGCCCTCCTCGCTAGGGGCGCCCAACTTGAACGAATTCGCCATCATCGCAATGCCCTCCACGACCCGGTCGTATACACCGCGCTGGGCGAAGATGCGCGACCCGCACACGCAGCCCTGGCCGGAGTGCACGAAGATGCCCAGCGACGCCATCATGATGGCGTTGTCCAGGTTTGCGTCGTCGAAGATCAGCACCGGGGATTTCCCGCCGAGTTCGAGCGTGACCTTCTTCAGGTTGTCAGCCGAGGCCCGCACGATCTCCTTGCCGACCTCGGTTGAGCCGGTGAAGGCGACCTTTTGGACGTCGGGATGCGCGGTGATGGCGGCGCCCGCGGTGTGGCCGTAGCCGGTCAGCAGATTGACCACGCCCTCGGGCACGCCGGCCTCGTGGACGAGTCGGTCCAACAGCAGCGCCGACAGCGGCGTCTCCTCCGCCGGCTTGACGAGCAGGCTGCCACCCGCGGCCAGGGCCGGGGCAAGCTTCGCGCTGGCGTTGAAGATCGGACCGTTCCACGGGAAGATCAGCCCCACCACGCTGTACGGCTCTTTGAGCGTGTAGGCGTGCATGTTGACGTAGTTGTCGGTCGCAATGCCGTCGGTCTTCACGTCGTATGCGACACCGTTGATCTTCGAACACCAGCCGGCGTAGTAACGGAAGAACTCCGAACAGGTCGACATCTGCAACTGGGCCTGCATCAGCGGCATGCCGGTGTTGAGCGAGTCGAGCTGGGCGAACTCCTCGGCGTGCTCGTCGATCAGCTCGCCGATCCGCCATAGGATCTTGGCCCGCTCGCGACCCGGCAGGTCCGACCAGACCCCCGACTCGAAGGTCGCCTTCGCTTTCGCCGCGGCGTCGTTGACCGCCTCTTGGCCGCAGTCGGTGAATTCGGTGATCGTCTCCTCGGTCGCGGGATCGATGACCGAGATGACGTCACCCGTTCCGGGGCGCTTGCGAATGTCGTCCAATACCGCCTGCACCGTCATCTGATCCCCTTCGTATTGCCGGTCGTGGCGCCCCGGCGCCCAAATGCGCTCAGTGCTGAGCACTTGCTTAGCATTGTGCACACCGCTGGTCAAGCATCCGCACGGGGATCCGCTCAGCGCAATTGTTGGATGCGAATGAGGTTTCCCGCGGGATCGCGGACGGCGCAGTCACGAAGCCCGTACGGCTGGTCGGTGGGCTCCTGGATGATGTCGATGTCGCCGGCCTGCAGCCGTTCGAAGGTGCCGTCGAGGTCCTTGGTGGCCAGCAGCAGTGTGGCGTAGCTGCCCTTCGCCATCATCTCGGCGATGGTGCGGCGCTCGTCGTCGGTGATACCCGGGTTGGCGGCGGGTGGGTTCAAGACGATGGACGTGTCAGGTTGGTTCGGCGGACCGACCGTGATCCAGCGCATCGTGCCCTTGCCGACGTCGAGGCGAACCTCGAAGCCGAGCACGTCGCGATAGAAGGCGAGCGACGCTTCGGGGTCCTCGTGGGGAAGGAAGCTCGAGTGAATGGTGATGTTCATGCGGTCAGGCTAGGTGCGGTCCGACGGCGGATGCTTCTCGATTCCTGATCGGTCTCGTCACCTGTCTGGCCACGCATGGCGGCATGCCCGCCAGCGCGCCGGCAGCTTGGCGCCGGTACGTGCTGGGCAGCACACCGACCAGTTCGGTGAATCGGGTGCTGAAGGTGCCCAAGGACGAGCAGCCGACCGCGAAGCACACCTCGGTGACGCTCAGATCGCCGCGGCGCAGCAGCGCCATCGCTCGCTCGATGCGTCGAGTCATCAGATAGGAGTACGGCGATTCGCCGTAGGCGCGCCGGAATTCGCGGCTGAGGTGGCCGGCGGACATGTGCACCCCGCGCGCGAGCGCTTCGACGTCCAACGGCTGCCGGTAGTCCCGGTCGATGCGGTCCCGAACGCGGCGCAACAGGACCAGGGTACGCAGGCGCTGCGCCGCGGCGTCCGGTGTGCTGGTCATCCGTGTGATGCTGCCACGCCGACCGGCCGACCGGTTGAGGGCGCACCGCTCCCGGGCTGTTTCGCCCTCAGGCCAGCGTGGCGCCGAACGCCGCCATCAGATCGGCGGGCAATCCGCGCAGCCGAGCGAAATTTCGGTCGGCCAGTGGCCGTACCCGCGTTCCGATGCCGCGCCGTACCGCGTCCGCAATCAGAAAGACCTCGGAGCCGAGCTGAGTGTGGTTGCCCACCAACAGGAATCGGCCGTCGGGCGGCAGATTCTCCAGGCCGTCGACGTAGGGACGGGACAGGTTCACCACGAGCGCCGACGTGCTGTAGGCGCCGCGGTGGAGGCCGCGGCCCGCCTTATCCGGGGCCGAGGCTGATGGGCTCGCCGATAACGTTGTGCCGCAACCGATTAGACGCCGACCAGCTCCGGATGGTACTTGGCCGCCATCCGACGGATTCCGTCGCGCCAGTCGACCGAGGTGCCACCGATGAGCTCGTGCATCCGGTCGATGGTGGTGGGGTTGCCGCGTAACGCTTGCTCGCTCGGCTCGAAGACCGGCTCGGCGCCGACGAGCGACCCGAGGTAGTCGCACCACTCCTGCAAGCTGACGGTCTGGTCTCCGCACCAGTTGATCGTGGTCGCCGGGACCGACGCGACCTCGAGCAGCTTCGGGATGGTGGCGATGATGTCGTCCTCGTGAATCGGGTCGTAGCGCGCGGGTTCACCGGGTGGGACGGGAATCGGGATGCCGCCCAGCATCATCTCCATGTGGTAGAACGGCCAACCGCCGTTGTCGCCGTAGGGAACATTGAGCCGCGCGATCGTGGTGGGGAGGCCGAGAATGCGAGCCGCCGACCGGGCCACCACTTCCCCGGCGATCTTGGAAATGGAATAGGTGGGAAAGAGTGACTTGTGGTTGTCGCCCAGGGCGGACCGCTCGCTGCGCGGCTCGTCGTCCGGCGGGTCGTACACGGCCGCCGACGAGCAATGCAGGAAGGCCTTCGCGGTGCGACAGTGGGCCATCAGCAGGCCGACCGACTCCGCGTTGGCCGCAAGGTCTTTGTCCCAGCTTCCGCTCTTGGCCACCGCCAGGTTGAGGACATAGTCGAAATCGGTTGGCAGACCGGTGAAGTCGCCGGCCGCGAGATTCACCTTCTCGCAACGGATCCCGGCCTTCTCGAGGCCTACGCGCGCGGCGGCGTCGGTGAAACGGGCGATCCCCCAGACCTCGTTGTCGCCGGCAAGCGCCCGGGCGATGGGGGTGGCGATTTGACCGGTCGGGCCGGTGATCAGGATTTTTGCGCCGCGCATGCGCGCAATGGTAACGGGTTACAGCCCGGGCTGGTCGTCGATGATGCCCAGCCAGATCTGGGCGGCGTCGATGGCGACCTTCTCGCTGATGAAGGCGTGCTGCGTTCCGGTGTAGATGTCGCGGAAGGCGCGCTCCAACCGGCTGCCCTCGCGGATCGAGCTGGTCCCGGCGACCAGATGCGCCCACTCGGCGCAGCCGCGGGCAGTGTCGGTGGCATAGACGGCGGCCACCCGCATGTCGGCGCGCAGCGCCGGTGTCAGGTCCTCCCCCGACTCGACCGCCGCCTCGGCGGTGGTGAATGCGTCGAGCACCAAGAGGCGAGCCGCACGCCACGCCGCGCGGTGATGCGCCAGACCCTTCTGGAAGGTCGGGCGGCTGGCCAGCGACGCCATGTCGCTCATGCGAAACTTCGACGCGGCCAGCTCTTGGACATCGTCGAGCATGCTCTTGGCCACGCCCAGCGCCCACGACGCGTGCCCGGCGGCGGTCACGGGCATCAGTCCCATCCGGGTGGCCGGCGACGTTCCGCGGTAGGGCTGACGCACGAACAGTTCGAACGTGCGGCTCTCGGGAACGAAAACCTCCTGCGCGCTGTAGTCGTAGGAACCGGTTCCCTTCAGCCCTTGCACGAACCAGCCATCGTTGAAACTGATCTCCGCCCGCGGAATCACGGCGACCCGCATTTCGGGGAAACCCTCACTGATCCAGCGCATCTGACCGTCGTGCATCGGCAGGAAACCGGCCGCAACGTATTCCGAGTGACCGATGCCCGAACCGAAGTTCCACGCGCCGGTCACCAGGTAGCCGCCGTCGACGGCGGCGCCTTGTCCGTTGGGGAAGAACTGGCCGCCCATGGTGACCCGGTTGTCGTGCGCGGTGAACACCTCGGCGAAGCCGTCATCGGGCAGGTATGCGGCCGCGGCGAACGACGATGGCAGATTGGCGATCCCCACCCAACCGAATGACCCATCCTGCCAAGCCATTTCGATCCAGGTCTCGATCATCTCGGTGAACGACGGCTCGATGCCACCGGCCGGTACCGGGTTGAACGCCGACATCAGCCCGCCGGCCCACATCGCATCGACGATCGCCGGGGTGAGGGTGCGCATCCGCTCGGATTCGGCGGCTTCGGCGCGCACCAGCTCCCGCATACCGCGGGCCAGCGCGACAACCCGGTCTTCGGTGTCGGCGATCGAGGTCATGAGGGTGACCGTATCAACCACCGATGGCTTTAAGAATGGAATCACCCGTCGCGCCACGTCGTTTACGGTGTGGTGGTGCGGTGGATTGTCGACGGCATGAATGTGATCGGAAGTCGTCCCGATGGCTGGTGGAAAGACCGCAACGGTGCCATGGTCACATTGGTGGAAAGACTGGATCGATGGGCGTCGGGCCAAGGGGAAACGGTGACAGTGGTTTTTGAACGACCGCCGTCGAGCGCCATCACATCATCGGTGGTCGAGGTCGCGCACGCACCCAGGGCGGCCGCGAACTCGGCCGACGACGAGATCGTCCGGCTGGTCGCGGCCGATGCTGCGCCGCACGACATTGCCGTCGTGACATCGGACCGAGCGTTGACCGAGCGGGTGCGAAGTCTCGGTGCGTCCGTCCGCCGGTCGGAAAGCTTCCGCGACTTGATCGATCCGCGGCGCAGATGACCCCTGGCAATTCCAGCGGCGCACCCAACCGGGTCTGCGCGCTTGCACACGTCGACATTCCGATCATCCAGGCGCCGATGACGTACATTGCCGGGGCCCAGCTGGCCGCGGCCGTGTCGAACGCCGGTGCGCTGGGCATCATCGAGACCACCTCGGACCAGGGCCGAGCCGACCTGCGACGGGTGCGCGAGCTGACCGGCGGGGCGGTCGGCGCGAACATCGCGTTGCTGTTCAACCGTGACCTAGCGATGCTGCAATTGCTTGTCGCCATGTCGACCTCCCGATCGTGGCCGCCGGTGGGATCTGCGACGCGCGGTCCATGGCGGCGGCTTTTGTTCTCGGCGCCGAAGCGGTGCAGATGGGCACCCGGCTGCTGGCGTCGGCGGACTCGCCGGTGCACGGCAACCTCAAGCAGGCGGTGGTCGACGCCGACGAGACCGGCACGGTGATGCTCCCCCTCGACGGCACCCGGATGATGCGCGTCATCCGCACGGCCGCCGCCGAGCGGCTCGACACCGCGACGTCTGCCGCAGAGGGCGCCGCGGCACTACAACGCGTGCAGCGGCTCTACTTCGACGGCGACCTGGACGCCAGCGTCGCCAACACCGGTCAGGTGGCCGGGCGCATTCAGGACCTGCCGCCGGCCGCCGACATCATCAAGGAGATGGGGCGAGGCTGCCGCGAGGTGCTGGCAGCCACATCTGAGCGAGTGGGCGAGCCCTAGCTCAAGATGCCGGCTGGCGAAGATCAGCCCGCCGCCGCGAGAGCGGCGTCGTAGTCGGGCTCCTGCGCGATCTCGGGCACCAGTTCGGTGTAGGCGACATTGCCGTCGGCGCCGACCACCACGATGGCCCGGGCGAGTAAGCCCGCCATCGGACCGTCCGTGATGGTGACCCCATAGTCCTCACCGAAGCTGTCGCGGAACGCCGAACCGGTCTTGACGTTCTCGATGCCCTCGGCGCCACAGAAGCGCGCCTGCGCGAACGGCAGGTCCTTCGAGACGTTCACCACGGTCGCCCCGCCGCCCGCGGCGCGCTCGTTGAAGGTGCGCACGCTGGTGGCGCACACCGGTGTATCGATGGACGGAAAGATGTTGAGCACCACAGGCTTACCGCCGAATTGCTCGCTGCTCACCGGCGCCAGATCGCCGCCGACCAGACTGAAGGCCGGGGCTTTGGATCCGACGGCAGGCAGCTCGCCGACAGTGTTGATCGGGTTTCCACGCAACGTTATCTGTGCCATGCGCAACAGTCTGCCAAGGCGCCCGCAGCCGCCACGGGGCAGGTCCCCATGTCCTGATTGGTGGGTTACATGGCGTAGACGACACACCCCTGCGTGCCCAACACTGAATCCATGGCTCGCAAGGTGGTGATCGTCGGGTTTCCCGGCGTGCAGGCGCTCGATGTGGTGGGCCCGTATGACGTGTTCAGCGGCGCGTCGCTGTTGACCGGCGGCGGCTACGAGGTCGTGATGGCTTCGGTCGCTGGGCAGTCGGTGCAGACGGCCACTGGCCTGGCCTTCGTGGCCTCGCCATTACCGGAGCCGGACGACCGGATCGACACGGTCGTGCTGCCCGGTGGCGCCGGTGTCGACGCCGCACGTGCCGACGCCGAGCTGGTCGCCTGGATCAAGACCGTCGCCGCACACGCCCGGCGCATCGTGACGGTATGCACCGGTGCGTTTCTCGCGGCCGAGGCGGGTCTGCTGGACGGGCACCGCGTGACCACCCATTGGGCCTTCGCCGACCGGTTAGCCGACGAATTCCCCGCCATCGACGTCGATGCCGACCCGATCTTCGTGCGGAGCTCGGAGACGGTATGGACCGCCGCGGGCGTAACCGCGGGCATCGACCTCACGCTCGCGCTGGTCGAGGACGACCACGGCACCGAGCTCGCGCAGACGGTCGCGCGCTGGCTCGTGCTGTACCTGCGCCGGCCGGGCGGGCAGACACAGTTCGCGGCGCCAGTCTGGATGCCGCGGGCCAGAAGGGACTCGATCCGCGAGGTGCAGGAGACGATCGAGGCCGAGCCGGGCCGCCCGCACAGCGTCGAGGATCTGGCTCGCCGGGCCGCGATGAGCCCGCGCCACTTCACCCGGGTGTTCACCGCCGAGATCGGTGAGGCGCCCGGCCAATACGTCGAACGCATCCGCACCGAAGCCGCGCGCCGGCAGTTAGAGGAGACCGACGACACGGTCGTCGCGATCGCCGCCCGGTGTGGCTTCGGCACGGCGGAAACCATGCGACGGAATTTCCTTCGCCGCGTGGGCATTTCGCCCGACCAATACCGCAAGGCCTTCGCCTGAGACCGAAAGGACGACACCATGACCCAAATCGCCATCGTGGCCTATCCGGGATTCACCGCGCTGGACATGATCGGCCCGTACGAGGTGCTGCGCAACCTGCCCAGCGCCGAGGTGCGTTTCGTGTGGCACGAAGCCGGGCCGATCACCGCCGACTCCGGTGTGCTGGTCATCGGCGCCACCCACTCGCTCGCCGAAACCCCCTCCCCCGACGTGATACTCGTCCCCGGCGGCCCGTCGACGCCGGTCCACGCCCGTGACGAGGCGCTGCTCGACTGGTTGCGCCGGGCGCACCCGAGTGCGAGCTGGACGACGTCGGTGTGCTCGGGGTCGGTGATTCTGGCGGCCGCCGGCCTGCTCGAGGGCCGGCGCGCGACATCGCACTGGCTGACCGTTCCGGCTCTGAAGGCATTCGGCGCGATTCCCGTGGCCGACGAACGAATCGTGCATCAGGACGACATCGTCACCTGCGCGGGCGTGTCCGCCGGGCTCGACCTCGCGCTGTGGCTGGCCGGACGGATCGGCGGCGAATCCCGCGCGAAGGCGATTCAACTCGCGCTCGAATACGACCCACAGCCGCCGTTCGACTCGGGTCATATGTCGAAGGCGTCCGCGACCACAAAGGCCGCCGCGACGGCGCTGCTCTCCCGCGACAGCGTGAAACCCGCCAACGTGAAGGCCACGACCTTGCTCGCCTGGGAGCAGGCGCTGGGCAAGGTCCGGTCGCGGCGGCGCAGGCGGCCGCTGGAGAGGATGAGGTGAATCGGGAAAGCATTAGCGTCGGTGATAGCGCTTCGCGCGCAAGCACTCTCGCGCCCGACACCAGGCGTCAAGCGCCTGGTTGCAGGATCTCGGTCGTGGCCAGCCGGCCGCCGGCCTGCATCCAGGCCGAAACGACTCCGGGAGCGTCACGGTCGGGGTTGTAGATGTCTTCCTCGCTGGAGAACAGCCCGTTGCCCGCGTAAACCAGCCGGGTCCAGTTCGGGAACCAGAACGGTTCACCTTTCGGGTCGGTCGGGTGGTCCAGCAGGTTCTTGATCATGACGACGACGGCGTCGTTGTCGTCGTCATGGGCGACCCAGTCGTTGGGAAAACGCATGTGCGGGAACGGCGCCATCACCGCGACGATCCAGTCGCGGACCGCTTCGCGCCCGCGAAAGACACCGTAGTGATGCTCGGTGTAGACGACGTCCTCGGTGAACAGATCCGCAAACGGTCGCCAGTCGCCCGAGGCGCTGCACCCTTCGACGACTTTGGTGTAGTTGTCGAAGGCGTTATCGATTTCTGCCCTGCTGAATTTGCCCATAGCGGACACACTAGAACGGGTTTCGGTTTGGGTCGCTCGGATGAATGGGGATCTCGGATGAACGTCTTGGACTTGTTCGACCTGAGTGGCAAGAGGGCGTTGGTCACCGGGGCGTCCAGCGGTATCGGCCGGAAAGTGGCCCAGGCCTACGCACAAGCCGGCGCCGATGTGGCCATCGCGGCCCGGAACGTCGAGGCGCTGCAAGGCGTGGCGGACGAGCTGGCCGCGGACGGCGGCGGCAAGGTGGTGCCGATCCAGTGCGACGTGACCCGACCCGAGCAGGTGAACAGCATGGTGAATCGGGTGGTCGCGGAGCTGGGCGGCATCGACATCGCGGTCTGCAACGCCGGCATCATCACGGTCGTTCCGATGCTGGAGATGTCGCCCGAAGAATTTCAGCGCATCCAGGACACCAACGTGACCGGTGTGTTCCTGACCGCGCAATCGGCGGCCCGGGCGATGGTGGCTCAGGGGCGCGGTGGCGTCATCATCAACACCGCCTCGATGTCGGGCAGCATCATCAACGTCCCGCAGCAGGTCGGCCACTACTGCGCGTCGAAGGCGGCCGTCATCCACCTGACCAAGGCGATGGCAGTCGAGTTGGCGCCGCACAACATTCGGGTCAACAGCGTCAGCCCCGGCTACATCTTGACCGAGCTCGTCGAGCCGTTGACGGAGTATCACCACCAATGGGAGCCGAAGATACCGCTCGGCCGCATCGGCCGCCCCGAAGAGCTCACCGGCCTCTACGTCTATCTGGCCAGCGAGGCTTCCAGCTATATGACCGGTTCGGACGTCGTCATCGACGGCGGATACACCTGCCCCTAGCTCACGCGCTCAGTCGGCTATCGCTCCAGCTCGCCGGAGATCCCGCGCTCGAGGTTCGTCTGTGTCGTCGACGGCAGCACCAGCAGACCGTCGAGTTCGTTGCGGGCCACATCGTATGCGCGCTGGCGTTCATGCGCTGCCGCCGCGGGGTCGGCGGCGACTCTGAACAGGCTCTGCGCCCGCGCAATTCGCTGCTGATCCGCGCGGGAAAAATCGTTGCGGCGTCTGCGGATCGCTTCGGCCTCGGCGGCGTTGAACGCCGTGACGTAATCCTCGACGGCGGCCATGTATTGCGCGGCACCTTCGCGGTCGTCGAGCAGATCCTCGGCCTTCGTGGGGCGCAGGAAGTCGGCCCGCAGCTTGGCTTTGTGGAACGCGATGGTGTTCGCGTCGCGCATGTCAGTCATCAAGGGAAAGTCCAGCAGCTTGGCGACGTCGAGTTCGTATTCGAGCCAGCGCGCATCGGTGCGGGCGTGCTCGTCGAGCACGCGGCGGACCGAGCGCCACTGGGCCGCCTGATTCACACCGGCACCGTCGTGGGCCGTTGGGTCGGGTGGTCGCGTTCGGTTGATGTCCTGCGTTTGCCGATCGGGGTGCCGTCGGCCGAACGCGCGCACGGCGGCGACGATCGCGCCGGTCAGGGGCAGGAGCACGATCAACAGCTCCGCCAACCGGAATAGCAAGCCCACATGGCCAGGATGCCACCTGGAATGGCCGGCATTCGGTCGGGCGCACCCCGAGCGCATCGCGCAACGATGCCTGCCGCCAGGCCAGTTCACGCGGATCGCTGCCAAGCTGAAAGCCGAGCCGGTTCATCATTCGGCTCGCCGATCAGCGGACGCCCAGGGTGCGCCGAGATATTCCGCCCGGCAGGCCGGTCGGGCCAGCTTGCCGCTGGTGGTCCGTGGGATGGCACCGGCCGCCAGCAGGCGCACGTCTGAGACGGTCAGACCGTGCCGCCGCGCGACCGCTGCGCGGATTGACTCGACCGCCGGCTGCGGATCCTGACGGCTGGTGCCCGCGGCGCGTTCGGCGACGACGACGAGCTGGGCGGCATCCGGAGCATCGCCATCCGGCACGGCAAACGCCGTCACGTATCCGCGCCGCACCATTTCGGACGCCTCGGCGGCGGTGGCCTCGATGTGTTGGGGGTAGTGGTTGCGGCCGTCGATCGTCACCAGGTCCGCGATCCGGCCGGTCACGTACAGCTCACCGTCGAGATACACGCCCAAGTCGCCGGTGCGCAACCAGGTGCGGCCCAGAGAGGCACCCTCGGCGTGGCTGCCCTCGGTGAGCCGCGATCGCAGCGGGGCGCCGAACGCCCGCCGCGTATCGTCCGGCAGGCCCCAGTAACCGCGTCCGAGGTTGTTGCCCTGCAACCAGATTTCGCCGACCGCGCCGTCCGGCAACTCGGATCCGCCGGCGGCGTCGACGATGACGGCCCATTCGCTGCGCGCGACTTGTCCGCACGACACCTGCGCGACGGCGTTGGGGGAATCCGCGTCGACGCGCACCGCGTTCCCGCGGCCGGCGCAGGTGCGGGTGGCCGTCCAGGAACGTCTCCACCGCCTCTCGCGCGGGAGTCGTCGTGAGTATGGCCGTGGGTTCGGAATCGCGCAGCGCGGTATCAAGCCGTTCGGCGTGCCCGGGCAGCTCCGGGGCAAATAGCGGGACTGCGATGGTGACCGCAACGCGCTCGCCGCGACCGGCGGCTTGCTGGACGCGCGCCCCAATGGCTTCCAGCCGGACACCAAACCGGCTCCACGTCACCTCCTGGGCATCCCCATCGGCCGAACGGCGGTAATCGAGGTAGCGATACGCCACGGTGTCACCGACGTTCGCGATGTTGCGGTCGATGAGTGATATCAGGTTGACGCCGGGCGGCAGCACGACGCGGCCCCCAGCGTCCAGGCAGTCCTCGATCCGGAGTAGGCCATCTGGGCCGTCCTGCCGGGAATCGCGATCCATTTCTGCAGTCTAGGCAGCCGATCCGATGGCCCCGCTGCCGTGAATCGGCAATCATCAAGAGCGGCGGGCGCATTCGCCGATTCCGGCAGGCTTTCGATCATCGGCGCGGCGGCGACGCTCAACCCGATCCGGCCGACACCCGGCGCGGGCGGTAGCCTACCGGCGAGCGGCGTCCACGGCCGCGCGTTCGCTACCACCAGGAGTTGTCATGCCGGGCCGCAACTATTCGTTCGTAGTCACCCGCACCAGCAGTGCGCCCGCCGCGACGCTGTTCCGGTTGGTGGCCGACGGAGCCAATTGGTCGCGGTGGGCCAAGCCGATCGTGGTGCACTCGAGTTGGGCCCGCGAGGGCGACCCCGCTCCGGGCGGGATCGGGGCCATCCGCAAGGTGGGCATGTGGCCGGTCTACGTGCAGGAGGAGACGGTCGAGTACGAGCAGGATCGTCGCCACGCCTACAAGCTGGTGGGGCCGCCCAGCCCGGCCAAGGATTACTCCGGCGAAGTGGTCCTGACGCCTAACGCGGCGGGCGGAACCGACATCCGCTGGACGGGGTCGTTCACCGAAGGTGTTCGCGGGACGGGCCCGCTGATGCGCGCCGCCATGGGCGGAGCCGTCCGATTCTTCGCAAGCCGCCTGGTGAAGGCGGCCGAGCGCGAATCCGCCGGCGGCCGCTAGCTTTCCGGCAAAGCGCATGACGGCCGCGCAAAGCGGCCGCCACGCTTCGATTCACGATTCACGATTGTTGAACTCGTTCTCGTAGGTTTGTTGCTGCTGCATGTTCTGGTTGAACTGCCGTTTTGTTCTTGGGCTTGCTGCGCGGCGCCGTGCAACCTGAGGCGCGGCTGTCGCCTCGATGTAAAGCCGGACGGCGGCCGCGGACACGCGGAGCCCCAGCCGTGCCTATCGACGCCGGCGATTCAGGCTGGTACCTGGAGGAGAAATTCCCAACCGGAGTGCGCCGCCAGATGTTCACTCGGCGAGGCATTCGCAATGTCTGTGGACGGCAGCGGATTGGGCCGCTGCCGCTCCTGAGCTCGGGCCGCGCGGCGAAGAGCCGCCAGGCGGATGGCCGCGACCGTCTGCAGGTCCTTGTCGGTGTCGCGCATCGCGTGTTGCCTGAGCATGAGGCCGGTCCCTCCAGAGAGCATTGGTCGCCCCGTTTTCCCGCGTGTACCCGCCTGGAGTGGTCCTTAAGCGCTAAACGCGCCGGAATCATCGATCAGACGCGGCGACACCAGGCGTGGCGGCATCACCACGCCTGGTGTCACGGGGTCGACCTTGCCTAGGTCCACCGATACGCCACCGCGCCCGCTGCTGTTGCTTGCGCGCCACGGGGTTGAGCATCGGTGTCTGCAGCACCGATCGCCTTGGCCTCAGTCGTTACCGGCGAAGCAACCCCGCGCGGCGGGTACGGCGGCCCCGCACCGTTTCCCAGATCGCGATGAGGACGATGGCAGCCCCGATTCCAATCAGAAATGGAACCCAGGCGATTCCGCCATTGGCGTTGTGGTAGCCGAACTGGCTAGCCGCCCATGAGCCGATCAAGCCGCCGAGGGCACCGAGCGCAATGGTCATGATCATGCCGATGTCTTGTTTGCCCGGCATGAGGAGACGCGCAATCAAGCCGATGAGCGCACCCACAACGATGGCGAGGATTATTGACCCGATCATCGCTTCAACTCCTGTCGTAACGGCGCCCCGAGTGGGCCCCATCTTCGACTACGGGTTCCCCTGAATTGGCGACTTGTAACGCATACGTGCAACGGGTGAGACTTGGCTACTGGGCCGTTTTTTCGCTCTCGTATTTCTCGGTCATGTGCGCCACGGCGTCTAACTGCGACTGCGCCAACGCCTCCCGAGCCTGACCGGCACGCGCGGCAGCATCCAGCGTGGGCTGCGCCTGCCCCTGAAAATGTGGCATGACTTCGGCGGCGAACAATTCCGCGGACCGTCGAGTTGCGGCGGGGTTAGCCCACTCGTGCCCCATCTGCAGCATGCAGCCAAAACCACCAGACTGATCCCACAACCGCTGCACCTGTTCGCGCGCCCTATCGGGCGTGCCGATGACGCCCGCGCCGTTCTCGTTGATGACGTCGATCATTTCGTCGAGTTGCTCTCCCGGCATCGTCATCTGCGGGAAGGCGGCCACCTTCTGGAAGTACCGGAACCATGGCTCGATGCCGAACTTGACTTCTTCCCGAGCCTGCTTCTCGGTCTCGGCGAGGTGGAACAAACCGACCAGGCTCCAGTCTTTGCGGTCGACCCGCGTGCCGAAGGTCGCGGCGCGCTCCTCGACGATGTCCCAGTGATAGGACAGCGCGTTGAAGCCCTCGACGGTCAGAGTCGCCCCGATGGACAGCAGCCCGATGCCGTGCTTGCCGGCCAGCCGAGCGCCCGTCGGCGAGGCGACGGCGGCGACCGCCAACGGGATGCCGCCGTCCGAGTAGGGCGCGAGTTGCAGCTTGGCATCGAAGAGTTGGTGGGTGGCGGTTTTCGCGCTGACGGTCTCGCCCGCCAGCAATCGCACGACGATGTCGAGGTTGGTTTCCAGCAGCTCTCGGGTGTCGGTCGGGGTGAGTCCGATCATGGACGAGTCACTGGGCAGCGAGCCTGGTCCCACACCGCCGATGATGCGGCCGTGCGTCAGGTGATCCAGCAGCATCAGCCGGTCGGCGACCCAGAGCGGATTGTGATACGACAGCGAGATGACCCCGGTGCCGAAGCGGATGCGCTTTGCGCGTTCGGCGGCGGCGGCTATGAAAATCTCTGGGGAACTGATGATTTCGCTGCCGGCCGAGTGGTGTTCGCCCAACCAGACTTCGTCGAAGCCGAGCGCGTCGAGGTGCTCGACGAACTGTAGATCTCGTTGCAATGCCAGCGTCGGGTTCGTGCCCGAGCGGTGGAACGGGGCGATGAAATATCCGAATCTGAGCTTCGACATTGAAGTCCCCTTGCGTCCGAGTTGCGGAGAACCATAACTCGGATGACAGGTTCGGCCCTAGGCCCAGACAAGGGTTAAGCCGATGGGGCCAGGTAATCCCGGCCCCACCGGCTAGGGAACAAGTCCTTGTGGTTGCCTCTTCAGGTTGGTAAACGCTATTCGGCGATCAGTAGCCGCCGCAGACGTTGCCGATGCATCCGCCCCCGCCGCCCGGTCCACCGCCGCCGCCACCGACGCCGGGAATGCTGCCTCCCCCTCCGCCAGGGCCGCCGCCACCGGTCGGGCCACCGGGAATGCCGCCGCCGCCGCCACCGGGGCCGCCGCCACCGGTCGGGCCACCGGGAATGCTGCCGCCGCCGCCGTTGGGTCCGCCACCGCCGTTCGCACCGCCGGGTTGACCGCCACCACCGCCACCGCCGGGTGCAGTGGAGGGCGCGATGCTGGACGAGGGGGTGGTCGTCGGGGTGGTGGTGGTGCTGCTTGGACCACCTTTATTGCCACCGCCGCAGGCGACCGACATCACGAGCATCGCCGCACCGCCGAACAGTGCGACCGTCGTCCTCGGTCCTGATCTCATCGGATCCCCCAATCTCCACATGCGCCACTTCGCGGCGCCCACTTTTTCTTACCCTGCGGTGCGATTGCGCAAACAGATTGTGGCGCCGAGATTGCGCCAGATAAAGGTGGCCCATCGCGCGGATGCGATGGGCCATCGTGAACGGTGCTCGGCTAGCAGTTCGCTCCGGGAATGCAGCCGGTGAGCGTGGCGACGTGCACGCCGGGCGTGGGTGTGCCGGTCGGCATCGTCGCGACGCCGGACGATGGGTGCATCGCCGGCGTCGATGCGCTGCTTGTCGGGCTAACGCCCGTGCCGCCGAATCCGACCGTCAAACCAACCGCTGCCGCCCCGCCGAACGCGGCTAATGTGTTCCTAATTGTGGTTCCCATCAGGCGCTCCTCTCTGTTCGGGGCGTTTGTTAAATCTAAATACAGATTTGTTACAAGCTAAATCCTACACTTATGCAACTGTGCGTCAGGTAAATTTTTCGCAACGGCGCATGGGGGCGACCGAAGCGGGGCGAGCAGCCGCGTGGTGGGCGTGGCCGGGGTGGGAGCAAGGCGAGGTACCGGTGCACGGCGGCGCCGGTCGATAGGCCGATCAGCGGCCGCCGCATCGGTCGACGGCGCCGCCGCGGCCGAGCCGCTGGCTAATCTTCTTTGGTGATCAGCTTGCGCAGCGCGACCCGGTCGGATTGCAACAATTCGGCGATGCGGGGCCGGTTCACCTCGGCGACGATGATCTCGCCGACCTCCTGATAGACCTCGCTGAAGATGCCGTGCGATTTCATCTTCGCGGTCTGATATTGGTTGTCCTCGGTCGGCGTCACATAGATCACCGCGTCGGCCTTGAAGCGGTGAACCAGCCAAAGGTGGATCAACGTCATCAACCGCTTCTGCCGTAGCTTCTCGGCGAAGGTGTTCTGGTCGCGCACCTGGAGGATGCTGCGGCCGTGCCGGTCCTTGATCGGGTCGACGATGACGTTCGCCAGCTGCTCGTCGTCGTTGCCATAGATGCCGAGTTCGAGCACGTCCGAGCCGGCCCGGCGGGGTCGCAGTTGCACGCGGAGTTTCTCGTCGAGGTTGTAGTTCTCGCTCCACATCGCCAGCCACTCCTCGAGCAGCTTTTTAGGCACCTCGGTCTGCACCAGGTGCTGGTGCTGGGTCGAGCCCTCGCCCATCGCCTTGGTGGTCGCGGTGCGGCCCGAGGAGGCCGTCAGCGCCGCATCGCTGCGCGGCCCGCCGACGAGGGTTTGTGGTGTGCGGTAAGGCGATTCGACCAGGCGCATCTTTCGCTGCAGGCGGGCCAGCGCGAGCATGCCGTCCTGTTGCAGCGAGGTGGCGAACTCCTCGGCGGCGACGCCGTCGATCTGGTGTCCGCCGTAGGTGATGAAGTTGAAGACGAAGCCCATCTTGCCCAGTTCCTCGGGGAACTGTTTCATCTGCTCGTCGGTCATGCCGGTGGTGTCCCAGTTGAACGAGGGCGACAGGTTGTAGGCCAGCATCTGTTCGGGGAATTCCGCGTGGATGGCGTCGGCGAACTGCTTGGCGTCGGCCAGGTCGGCCGTCTTGGTCTCCATCCAGAGGATGTCGGCGAACGGCGCGGCCGCCAACGATTTGGCGATCGCGTACGGGATGCCGCCGCGGATCTGGTAGTAGCCCTCGGGGGTTTTCGACAGCTCGCAGTCCCAACCCGGGTCCACACCCAACTCCTTCGCCTTGGCCTTGGCGGAGTACAGGGACGCACGTGCCGCGAAGGCGCGCCACTCGTCAGCGCTCATGTCGGCCGGCTCGCCCTCGCTTGCGTCGAATTCGAGCACATCGGCCACGGCCTCGCCGTAAGTCATCAACCCGGCATCGTCCTCCCAGGCCGCGACGAACCGCGACTCGACCTGGTCGAACAGGTCGTCGATCGACTGTTGCCCGTTTTCACGCCAGGTGTTGACCGCCTCAGAGATCACGGCTTCGATGCCTTGCCGCTCGAGCCAGGCCCCGGCCTCGGCGTACTCCCCTTCGGGCAGCGCATAGAGGAGGTGACCATTGAGGCCTTCGACACCCAGCTCGTAGAAGCGGCGCACCATCGCCAGGAAGCACGACTTGTACGAAGGGATGTTGAGGTTGGTGGCGCCGAGCAGGAAAGGCTGGTCGCGCTCATCGGCCCGGCTGTCGAGCAGGTTGGCCGCCTCGGCATCGGTCCGGGCGACGATGATGCCCGGCACTTTCATGATGTCGAGCTGGAAGCGCGCGGCGTTGAGCCGTTTGATCTGTTCGTCCGACGGCACCAGCACCTTGCCCCCCTGGTGACCACATTTCTTGGTGCCGGGGCGCTGGTCCTCGATGTGGTAGCCCGGCACGCCGACCTCGACGAACCGGCGGATCAGGTTGCGCACGTGCGGGTCGCCGCCGTGGCCGGTGTCCGCGTCGGCGATGATAAACGGCCGGTAGTCGTACTCCGTGGCGGTCGCCCGCTGCTGCTCGCTCATGTTCATTCGCTGGTACTGCTGGTTGCGGTCGGCGGTCAGCAGCGCGCGCACCAGCACCGCGGCGTCGTCGGGCACCTGACTCAGCGGGTAGCTGGCGAGGTCGGGTCCGGGGTCCTCGGTGGTGGAACCTTTGGCCGACGTCGCCCAGCCGCCGAGGTAGATCCCCTCGATACCCATGCGCTTCATCGCGACGGCCTGGCCGGGCGAGTACGGGCCGAACGTGGTGATGCTCTTCTTCTCGGCGAACAGTTCGCGCAGCCGCTCGTAGAACGCGGCCGCCGCGTTGCGGGCGACTGTGTAGTCGGTGGGGATGGTGCCGCGTTGTTCTGCTACCTGGCGGGCTGTGAAGAGCCGAGTGATGCGGGAAAAGCGCGGGTCGTCGAAGTATTGCTGCGTGGCAGCGACCTCTTCGTCAAACGACGGCCGGACTTGCGTGTCCTTGTCAATGATCGCCATGTCTCACGCTCCTCTTCGCACACGATTCCACTGAACGTGAGTCTATCCCTGACAAGGGCGGTTCAATCAGGGGTCGAAGGACTTGAGCCAAAGCCGTTGGCGCACCCGGTACTTGCGAGAGCTTTTCGGTGGCCGCCCGATGATCGACGTGGAGCGTTCGGTGCTTCACGATGCTCGGTTGCCTCGGCCGGGGGTCGCATGCGGTGCCGATGCCTTGGGAGACAATACTTTTCGATGCGGCATCGATCACGGGGTGGTCGCACGACGGGCCAGCCAGTCCCGCTGGCGACGGACGAACCTCGCGTCGACGGCCTTGCCATGGCCGGGGACGTAGATCGCGTTGGGGCCGCCGACCGCCAGCAGCCGGTCCAAAGTCGCGGGCCAGGCAGCTACATCGGAGTCGGCGTCGATCGCCGGATCGGCGGACTCCTCCACCAAGTCACCGGTGAACACCACGGCTCGCTCACCCTTGTCCGTCCCGGGTACGACCACCACCAGGTCGGACGCGGTGTGACCACGTCCGAGGTGGGCGATCTGCACCGCCTGGCCCCCCAGGTCGACGACGGCGCCGTAACCGCCGCTACTTGGGGGCCGCAGGGCGGCGATCGCCGCGTCCACTTCGGTGGGGTCGGCGCCATGACGCAACGCGTCCGCGCGGACATGATCGGTGGCGCAGGACAGGTGTTCGGCCACCTCGGGCGCGCAGTGCACTTGCGCCCCGGCGAAAAAGGACGAACCCAGCACGTGGTCGAAGTGCTTGTGTGTCAACACAATATGGCTCACCGGGCGCCTGGCGAGCAGCCGGACGTCGGCGTCGATCGCGGCGGCCTCGCGCAGTGTGGTCCCGGAGTCGACGAGCAATGCGCCGGTTTCGCCGCGCACCAGCCCGACCGTCACATCGCAGAACGGGAGCCGGCAGCGGTGCACGTTGCCGGTCAGCCGTTCCCAGGCGAGCTGCACACCAGAAAGGTAGCCGCCCGGGCTTCCGGTCAGCGCGCTTCCTCGGCGACAATACGTCGGAAATAGTTGACGTGTCGGGAATATCCGACATATGTTGCTGAATGTGGCCAGCGTCGATCGCATCTTTCTCGCCCTGGCCAACCCGGTGCGGCGCGAACTGCTGGAGATCCTGTTCGAGCAACCGCTGTCGGCGGGGGAACTCAGCGAACGGTTCGAGCTCAGCCGGCCCGCGGTCGCCGAGCACCTCAAGGTGTTGCGAGACGCGGGTCTGGTGGCTGACCAGCCGCACGGACGTCAGCGCATCTACCGCCTGACCGCGGAGCCATTGGCGGAGCTCGGCGAGTGGCTGCATCCCTTCGAGAGATTCTGGCGCGCCCGGTTGGCCGTGCTCGCCGAGGTAGCGCGGGAGCTGAAATGACCAAAACGTCACGGTTCGCGACGATCCGGGTGGACCAATTCGTGGCGGCGCCACCGGCTACGGTGTGGCGATTCCTGACCGAACCCGCGCTGCTGAAGTTGTGGTGGGCCGACGGCCAGGTGGCCGCGGTGGCGGGCCACCAGTTCATGCTCGACATGCCGGGCTACGGCAAGCAGCCGTGCACGGTGCTCGAGGTCGACCCGCCGCACCTGTTCGCCTACACCTTCACCGCCGCCTGGACGCTGACCTGGCGGCTGGAAGCCGAAGGGGGCGGCACCCGAGTGTTATTGGAACACAGTGGCTTTGACCTCGACGACAATCGCATGGCGAAGGCGTTCGAGCGCATGGGGCCGGGTTGGCGCGACGTCGTCCTCCCACGGCTCGCCGCGCTCGGTGCTCGACCGGCTCCCTGATGCGCCGTGCGACGGGTTTCGGGCCGCACCGCACCGGCTATCTTGCCAGGATGGCTATCACCGATTCCCGCGAAGTCGTCATCGAGGCGACGCCCGACGAAATCCTGGATGTGCTGTTCGACATCGAGTCGTTGCCCGAGTGGTCGTCGGCGCACAAGGAGGTCGAAGTGCTCGAGCGCGACGATCAGAACCATCCGACCCGGTCCAGACAGGTCGTCAAACTCGTCGGTGTCAGCGACGAACAAGAGCTGGCATATACCGTCTACGACGACGGCGTCGGGTGGACCCTGGTCAGCACCAAACAGCAACGCGCCCAAGAGGGTCGGTACAGGTTGACCCCCGACGGGGAATCCACGAAGGTCCACTTTGAGCTGACCGTCGATTTGGTGGTGCCGGTTCCCGGATTCCTGGTCAAGAAGGGTGCCAAGAGCCTGATGGACACCGCTACCGAGGGCCTGCGCAAGCGGGTGCTCGAAGTCGAGAAGCGCCGCAAGTAGCGGCACCCGAATCACGGTGAAATCGGGACCTTCCCGACTGCGGGCGCGCGAGTCAAACTGTTTGTTATGACATCAAGCTGGGCGGACACATTTCACCGGAGCGCAGGGGTAGTAGGTGCGGTGGTGCTGCCAGTGGTGCTGGTCGGCTGTGGCGGCAACAGTGATAGCCACCCGACCTCGTCGGCACCGAAGGTCACGACCCTCGGGCGGACGGCGCCCAACGCGCCCGCGGACGGACCGTTGACGATCAGCAGCCCTGCTTTCGCCGACGGTGCGCCGATTCCGGTGCAGTACACCTGTAAAGGCGACAACATCGCACCGCCGTTGGCGTGGTCGGCACCGTTGGGAGGCGCACTCATTGTCGACGACCCCGATGCCGTCAACGGACTGTACGTGCACTGGGTGGTCACCGGAATCGCCCCTGGCTCCGGCAGCACCGGCGATGGCCAGACTCCGGCCGGGGCGAACGTCCTGCCGAATACGGCCGGTCAGCCCGGGTACAAGGGTCCGTGTCCCCCGGCGGGTACCGGCCCTCATCATTACCGGTTCACCCTCTACCAGCTGCCCAACGACTATCAGCTGCCAGGCGGCTTGGCCGGTGTTCAGGCGGCGCAGACGATCGCCGGCGCGGCGACCGCGCAAGCGCAGCTCACCGGAATCTTCGGTGGCTGAACCGAAGCGGTCCCGCCATGCCGACGCAACCAACCTTAAATGTCACGCAGGCAATACAATTCGCCCAGCTCGTCAACGAGACCTATGCGACGCCGCCCGGTGATCTGACCAATAAGGCGGGTCAGGCGCTGAGCGCCGGCGGCGTCGACTACACCGTGGTCACCACGATCTACGCCAACGATCTGGCGACCGACATGGATCCGAGTCGAGCCGACGACGAAGTATCCATCGGGCTGATCTGCCGGGTGAACAAAACGGGCGACGTCGCGATCGCGATCCGCGGGACGGAAGGATGGCTGGAATGGATTCACGACGCCGACTTCCTCCAGGTGCCGTGCCCGTTCCTGGCCGGCGCCGGCCACACCGAAGACGGTTTCACCGCGATGTACGGGTCACTGAGAACCGGAGCCACGCCAGGTGCGCCAACGGTGGTCAACGCGCTCGCGAAACTTCCGTTCCCGCAACCCGGCTCCGTGACGATCTGTGGGCACAGCCTGGGCGGGGCCCTCGCGACACTGCTCGCCCTTGATCTGGCCGCCAATACGACGTTTCGCAACCCGGCCGTTTACACCTACGGCAGTCCACGCATCGGCGACTCGCTGTTTGCGGCCACCTTCGACCAGGTGGTCAAAAATTCGTGGCGCGTCGCAAACCGCTTGGACATCGTCCCGGCGCTGCCCCCGCCCCTCGACTACGAGCATGTGCTCAATCCGGTCGAGCTCATCCCGGTGCGCCTGGTTCCGTGGCCCCCGAAGACATTGGTCAAATACACGGTGGCATGCGAGCATTCGCTCGCGACCTACCTGTACTTGCTGTCCCTGCAATCCGGTGGCCCCGCGCTCCCCCTCGAAGCCGCCTGCCAACCCTGATTCAGCCGATGTCGCCGAGCGCCGAGTAGGCGGCGTTGTAGCCGGGCGTGAAGGTGATGCCCGGTCCGCCATGGCATCCGGCGCTGGCGAGATAAAGGCCGTCGATCCCGGTGGGCAGATCGAGGAAGCCTTTCGGGCCGGGCCCGGTTGGGGCCCATCAGGTCGGGGTGCAGCGGCCCGTGACAGAAGTCGCCCGAGGGTGCGCCGAACATCGTGTTCATGTGGCAAGGCGCGAAGGTGATGTGACGTATCACGATGGCCTTGAAGTTTGGCGCCGGTCGAGTGATGTTATCGATAACCCGTTGCGCCATCTCATTTTTGAGATGCCCGCGCTGGTCGACGACTGACCTCGACCGGGAAGGCGTAGACGAATGAGTCATCGTCGCGCACGGCGGTGAGGCCGGCGGGCATGGAATGAGCGTGCGGTCGATTTTCACCCTGGTGCCCGAGGTCGTCGATTTCGTGGCCGAACGTTCGCCCGACACGTTGGTGGTGGCCGCCTGGCGGCGTCGGCGACGGTCGTGGTTTGGCGGCTGCGCTGGCGCTGGGTGCCGACGGCGCGGTCGTGGGAACCAGGTTCTGGGCGACGCCGGAAGCGCTGGTGTCACCACGGGCGCGATGTCCGTCCCGCCGCAGACATCATTGCCGGCATGGTCGGCGAAGCGGTCCACATCTTGAATCGGGCGGTCGAGTAACGGGATGATCGGCTGCCCAACGGCCGGCTTTCCGGTTGATCGCGGATCTTCAGCGCCTCGAAGATGTAGCTGCCCGGCGCCCGGTCACCTCGTGTTACGCCACCTTCTTTGTCGGGCCGATGCCTGGCCTCCGGGACCAGGATCTGGTTTGCTCAGCTCAGTACTTCTCTTCACCGGGCAGGAGTTCGCTGATGGCCCGTATCGATGTGCCGGATGGCCCCGGCGGCGAACCCGCCATGATCTGGACCCTACGGCCGCAACTCGGTGACATGGTCGAACGCATGATCCGCGGCGCGTATGAGCAGAGCATCCTGCCAGCCGACGAGCGTGAGCTGGCCAGGATGCGCATCGCGCAGATCAACGATTGCGTAGCGTGCTCGGATTTCCGCGCCCAATCGGTGCTGAATGCCGGCGTCGCACCCGAGCTCTACGACAAAGTCGCCGCGTATGCCACCTACTCCGGATACACACCGCGACAACGACTTTGCATCGAGTACGCCGAACGCTTCGCCACCGACCACGCCTCCCTGAATGACGAGTTCTTTCGACGGCTTCGGCTCGAGTTCTCCGATGAGGAGATCTTGGATCTCACGCTGTGCGTCGCGGTCTTCCTTGGCCTGGGACGCTCGTTGAGCGTGCTGGGCGTCGACCAGTCGTGCGCCATCGACCTCTGATCACGCATCCGGAAGGAACAAATGGACATCGCCACCGTCGACGAACTTTTGAGCACGACGCGGTCGGTTCGCAAACGCCTCGATCTGACCCGCCCGGTGGGTCAAGAGGTGATCCTGGAGTGCATCCAGCTTGCGATGCAAGCGCCCACGGCCAGCAACACCCAGGACTGGCGTTGGCTGGTCATCACCGATGCGGACAAGCGAGCCGCGATCGCCGAGATCTACCGCAGCATCGGCGCGCAATACCTGGCGTACGCGGCCGACAACGCGACCGACGCGCAGACGAAGCGGGTGTACGAGAGCGCGATGAGCCTGACCGAAACGCTGGCCGACGTGCCGGTGCACGTCATTCCCTGCCTCAATCAACGCATCGACACCGCGGAACCCGGCATCGCCGCGGCGGCCTGGGCGTCGATCATCCCGGCCGGCTGGAGCTTTCTGTTGGCGCTGCGCTCTCGCGGCCTGGGATCGGTGTGGACCACGATGCATCTGTTCAAAGAGCAAGAGGTCGCCGAACTGCTCGGCATTCCGCCAACCGTCACACAGGCCGCGCTGTTCCCCGTCGCCTACACGGTCGGCACCGACTTCCGGCCGGCCAAGCGCCCGCCCGCGGAGACCATCACGTTCTGGAACAGTTGGACACCGGCTGATGGAGAAGGTTGATGCAGTCCTACACCGTGCGATTCCATGTCGACGCGCCGCCGAGCCGGGTCTGGCGAGTGTTGCATCCACCGGTATCGCCGAACGCGCCTCGGCCGCGGGTGCTCAAGTGGCCGACCGGCAGCATGAAAATCCTCAACGAGGGCAACGAGGCCGGCGAGGGTCTGGTCCGCACCTGCGTCTTCCCAGTCCCCAAGTATCTGCTGACCCGCGGCAGGGCGCGCTCGTGGGAGACGGTGACCGAGGCCCAGCTGAACAGGCTGTCGCGGTACACCGCGGTCGGTGCCCCGCTGTGGTCACGCGCCGAGGGCTATCACCAGCTGGAAGAGCAGCCCGACGGCACTACGGTGCTGACGTTCCACGAGACCTATCACGCCTACAACCCGGTACTGCGCTTCTTCCTGGAACGCCCCGTCCATGCCAAGATCTCCCGCGACAACCTCGAGACCTACGAGCACGCGCTCAGTTATGCGGGCCGGGTGCGGCGCCTCCCCTAGGCGTTCTTTGCGGCTCGGCGATGTCGCAACGATGAATTAGGTGCTTGACCCCGGTACCCTCGATCTCTATGGGTGGAGTACCTACTGCGGCAAGGTTGCTTGCCGCGAGCCTGATGGCCGCGGGCTGGGCCGCGTCCACTGTGGTTGCCAGCGCCGATCCGGACGACACACAGGGACCGGCACCGGGGCCGGCCTCGGGGTCACCGGCACCGGCCGCTTCGCCGTCACCGGGGGCGCCGCCCGCGCCGGCAGGGCCGAAAACATCCATCGACAAGGACGGTATCTACGCGGTGGGTAGCGAAATCGCGCCGGGAATCTACAGCTCCGGCGGCCCCGCCGGCGATGGCACCTGCTACTGGAAGCGAACCAATCCGGACGGCGGGATCATCGACAACGCCATGTCCAAGAAGCCGCAGGTGGTCCAGATCGATCCGGGCGACAAGGCGTTCAAGACTTCCGGTTGCCAGCCCTGGCAACTGACGCCGGGCGCTGCTTTGCCCGCGACGGCGCCGCCCGCGGGTGTGCAGGGCACGCTCGGCATCCTCAACAGCCTGCTGGGTGGGGGCGCTCAGCGGGCGCCGTCGGCCTCTCCGGCTCCGCAGGCACCGGCCGCGTCTCCGGCCCCGCAGGCGCCGGCCGCTCCGGCGACCCCGGCGGCCCCGCAAGCCGCCCATTCCTGACCCGTCTCAGTAACCGTCGACGCCACCGCGCCGCGGCGGGCCTGTTTCGCTACCGTGGCGCCGTGGGACAAAGGCAGCGGGTTGTCGTCGTCGGCGCCGGCGTCAGCGGATTGACGTCGGCCATCTGTCTGGCCGAGGCCGGCCGGCCGGTGCGGGTATGGGCGGCCACCACGCTGAAGCAGACGACTTCGGCTGTGGCGGGCGCCGTCTGGGCGCCCCCACGACCCGCCGAGCGCGCCGCCGAGACGCTGGGGTGGACCGAGCACTCTCTGCGGGTGTTCACCGATCTCGCCGGGGATCCCGAATCCGGTGTGCAGCTGGCACCCGCGCTGGCCGTCGGTGAGCTGAGTGAGGCAATGTCCTCGGCGGCAACGATGATCCCCGATTTGCGGCCGGCCGATCCGGCCGACATTCCCGCGGGCTTCGATACCGGATTTCGCGCGACCGTGCCGATGATCGACATGCCGCACTACCTCGACTATCTGACTCGGCGGCTCGCGGCGGCCGGCTGCGAGGTCGAGGAGCATCCCGTGCAATCGTTGTCCGAGGCCGCCGACGTTGCTGAAATCGTCGTCAACTGCGCCGGCCTCGCGGCCGGCGCGCTGACCGGTGACGACAGCGTGCGGCCGCTGTTCGGCCAGCATGTGGTGCTCACCAATCCCGGTCTGCGCCAACTGTTTCTGGAACTCAACAGGGGTCCCGAATGGACCTGCTACTTCCCCCATCCCCAACGGGTGGTCTGCGGCGGCATCAGCATTCCCGGCCGCTGGGACACCACGGCCGACCCCGACGTGACCCAACGGATTCTGCAGGGCTGCCGCCGCGTCGAGCCGCGACTCAACGACGCCGAGGTGATCGAGGTCATCACCGGGCTGCGCCCCGACCGTCCGGCGGTGCGGGTGGCAGCCGAGCCGCTGGGGCGGGCGCGGTGCATTCACAATTACGGCCACGGCGGCAACGGCGTCACGTTGTCGTGGGGTTGCGCGCGCGACGTGGTGCGCCTGGTCGACGGGGGCTAGCGCCTCAGCCGCCGGTGCGCCGAATCACCAAGGACAGCAACCAACTAACGATCGACAGCACGATCGCGGCCCAGATCGCGGTCCACCAAAAGTGATCGATGTGCAGCCCCCAGTGCGTGGTGTGTTCGGTGATCCATAGCATCAGCGCATTGATGACGACGTGGAACAGGCCAAGCGTCAGAATGTAGAGCGGGATAGACAAGATCTGGACGATCGGCTTGATGAACGCGTTCACCAGACCGAAGATCACCGCGACGACGAAGATGATGCCAACCCGCTCCAGCTTGGTGTCGCCGCCCACGAAGCTCAGGCCGCGCACGAAAAGGGTGACGATCCACAACGCGAGTCCGGTCAATGCGGCACGCAACAGAAAAGGGCCCATGCCGTCAGATCCTGCCAGCAGGTCGCCCAAAGGGTAAGCGGCAGCTCAGTTCAGGTTGTAGAAGCGCTGCGCGTTCAAGCCACCGATCTTTTCCCGGGAGGCCTCGCTGATGTCGCTTCGCGTTCGCAGGTGCTTGGTGCTTTCCGGCCACTCACCGTCCCAATGTGGGTAGTCGCTGGCGAACATGATGAACTCGTCACCCAGCACGTCGATCACCCCGGGCAGGATCGGTTCCTCCGGCTCGCACGTCACCCAGATGTTGCCCGCGGCCAGATAGTCGTGCGGATCGCGACGCCACCCACGCTCCACCCAGTCGCCGCGCTTCTCGTAGTGCTCGTGCAGCCGATCCATGAAAAACGGCACCCAGCCCGCGCCCGCCTCGAGGAACGCGACCCGCAACTGTGGGTGACGCTCGAAGACGCCGCCGGAAACCATCGCGGTCATCGCCGTCATCTGGTCGAACGGGAAGCTGATGCAGTGCACCTGTATGTAGTTCGTGAAGCGGTCCACCCCGATCTTGGGCAGATGGATGCCGGGAGCGCCGTGCACGCCCAATGGCATGCCGAGTTCGACGGCGGCGGCATAAAAGGGGTCGAGGTCGGGATGGTCGAGGTTGCGGCTCTTGAGCGCCGGCGGCACCAAAGTCGCAATCAGGCCAAGCTCTTTGGCTTCGGCCATCACGTCGATAGCCGCCTGACCGTGCTCGATCGGTGTCACGGCGACGCCGCGTAACCGCCCGCCCGCCGAGGCGCAATAGTCCGCGATCCACTGGTTGTACAGGCGCGAGAATCCCGCGGCGAATTCCGGATCCTCAAGGCTCGGCGCGCAGAGCCCCATGCTCGGATAGAGCACCATCGTGTCGATGTGATCGCGATCCGCGTCGCCTAAAACGCCCTCTGGTGAACGGCAATTGATGTCCGGAGCCTTGCTGATCCCGTGCTCGGGCGGGCAACCCGCGCCCGGGCCCGTGTCCTCGGGGTAGTTGCGGCCTTCGAGGGTCAACCCCGGCCGCCCGTCCGTGCTGAATTTGACGTGTTGCGGCCATCGCTTGATCGCTTCGATTGCCAGCGAGGAATTCTCGGCGACATGCCCGTCCGCGTCGATGATCCGCATGTATCCGGAACTTACTCCCGGAGTCCGCGTGGTGGAACAGGTCGCGCTATCGCGCCGGGTAAGCCACGATGCTGACGTGACCACACAGCGGTTGACCGCCGATCAGCGGAACTCCTTCATCGCGGCGCTACTGGGCTGGACGATGGATGCCTTCGACTACTTCATCGTGGTCCTGGTCTACGCCGACATCGCCAAGACGTTCCACCACAGCAAGGCCGAAGTCGCGTTCGTCACCACGGCCACCCTGATCATGCGACCGGTCGGCGCGCTGCTATTCGGGCTGTGGGCGGACCGCGTCGGCAGGCGGCTGCCGCTGATCGTCGACGTCATGTTCTATTCCGTGGTGGGTTTCCTGTGTGCCTTCGCGCCCAACTTCACCGTCCTGGTCATCCTGCGGCTGCTGTACGGCATCGGGATGGGCGGCGAGTGGGGGCTCGGCGCCGCGCTCGCCATGGAAAAAGTTCCGGTGCAGCGACGCGGCTTCTTCTCCGGACTGCTGCAGGAGGGGTACGCCTTCGGCTACCTGCTGGCGAGCGTCGCCTCGCTGGTGGTCATCGACTGGCTGGGGTTGTCCTGGCGGTGGCTGTTCGGCCTGAGCATAATGCCCGCGCTGATCAGCCTGGTCATCCGCTACCGCGTGGAGGAGTCCGAGGTGTGGGAAGCCGCGCAGGACCAGATGAAGCTCACCAGCACCCGAATCCGTGACGTGCTACGCAACGGCGCGATCATCCGGCGGTTCATCTACCTGGCGTTGCTGATGACTGCCTTCAACTGGATGAGCCATGGCACGCAGGACGTCTACCCCACCTTCCTGGGCGCGCACGCCAACCAAGGCGCCAATCTGTCCAGCACGACGGTCAAGTGGATCGTGGTGGTGTACAACGTCGGTGCCATCATCGGGGGCCTCGTCTTCGGCACGCTGTCGCAGCGGTTCAGCCGCCGCCACACCGTCGTCTTCTGTGCGATCCTGGCGCTGCCGATCGTGCCGCTGTTCGCGTACTCGCAGAGCGCGGCGATGTTGTGCCTGGGCTCGTTTTTGATGCAGCTGTTCGTGCAGGGCGCGTGGGGCGTGATTCCCGCCCACCTCACCGAGATGTCCCCGGACGCCATCCGCGGCCTCTACCCCGGGGTGACCTACCAACTCGGAAACTTGCTGGCGGCATTCAATTTGCCGATCCAGGAACGCCTCGCCGAATCGCACGGCTACCCTTTCGCGCTGGCGGCGACGATCGTACCGGTGCTCATCACGGTCGCGGTGCTGACGCTGATCGGTAAGGACGCCACCGGGGTCCACTTCGGCACAACCGAAAGCGCCTTCGTGGCACGCGAAGTGACGTGATGTTATTCGGTGTTGCCCAGTAGGCGCCGCAACAGGTGCATGGCCACCGTGGTCGAGCGCTCACGGACATCTGAGCGGTTGCCGGGGAGCCGCAGCGTGCGGGTATCGGAGCGGCCGTCGGTTGTCACGCTGAAACAGACTGTGCCGACCGGCTTTTCCTCCGTCCCCCCGCCCGGTCCGGCGATTCCGGTGATCGCAACCGCGGTGTCGGCCCCGAAGCGCTGCAGCGCGCCCGCGGCCATCGCCTCGGCCACCGGCTCGGATACCGCGCCGTGCGCTTCGATCAGCGCCGGGTCGACGCCGAGCAGCTCCGCCTTGGCCTCGTTCGAATACGACACGACACCGCCGGCCACATAGTCCGACGAGCCCGGCCGATCGGTCAACCGCGCCGCCAGCAGACCCGCGGTGCAGGACTCCGCCGTCGCAATACGGTGGCCGGCCAGAAGCTGCGCGACCAGATCGTCGACGCGCGAGCCGTCCTCGGAATACAGCTGATGCCCGTGCCTGTCCCGCAGCAGTTTGACCAGCCGCGCATACGCATCGGCAGCCTCGGGTTCGTAACGGGTGACCATCTCGATCTCCCCACGCCGCAGGCACGTGGTGATCTCGAGTTGCCCGAAGCCGGGCACGGCCTGTTCCGCCTCGCGCAGCGTTTCGGCCAGACCCGACTCCGGTAGCCCGAACATCCGCAGCATCTCCTGCCGGTAAACGGTCCGGCCGGCGATCGCGTCCTGCGCCGCGCGTGTCTCGATGGCCGTATGCCACATGGGCTGCAACTCGCGCGGCGGACCCGGCAACACGATCACCGTCGGATTGCCGGGCACAACGACGCCGGGAGCGGTCCCGACCGGGTCGAGCACCTGCGCTCCGGCCGGCACCATGGCCTGCTTGCGATTAGCGGCCCGCAGCGACTCGAAAGTGCCTGGGTCCAAAGCGGATTGGAATGCGGGGTTACGCGCCATCAGCTTCTTGAGGATGTTAGCGATCTTCTCCTCAACCTCGGCGTCCAACACCAATTCGCGTTCGCAGAACCGGGCCACCACCTCGACGGTCATATCGTCGGCCGTCGGCCCCAGGCCGCCGCTGGTGACGATCAGGTCCACACCCTGGTCGGCAAGGAACCGAAGCTGCGCTTCGATGTCGGCGGGCCGGTCGCCACAGATGGTGATGTGGGCCAGCTCGACGCCCAGCTCTAGAAGGCGATCGGCGATCCAGGGGCCATTTGCATCCTGGACCCGTCCGGTGAGGACCTCGGTTCCGGTGACAACGATGCCTGCGCGTGCGCTCACCGTCCCGAGCCTACTGGCAGTGTCACCCCCGCCGGGCCGCCTCTCTTGCCAGTTGAAGCCGCGATTTCACACCCAAATTGGTGTAAACGTGGGTCAGGTGTGTTTGCACGGTACGGGGCGAGATGAACGTTTTCGTCGCGCAACTGCACCTCCCCGCTGTGCAGCCCAATACGCAGCCGGATCGGGGCCAGTGGTGCGCGCTGCAACGCCAAGGCGCAGGCGACCGCTTCGCTGGCTCGGGCGAAGGCGACCACAAAACTGTCGCCTTCCACTTGTTCGACGGGTCGTGCGCCCTGATGGACTGCGACGACGTCCGCCAGGATGCGATCCAGCCGACTGACCGCAACCGTCATTTCGTCGGGTTGGTTCTCCCACAGCCGCGTGGAGCCTAGTGGCTGCGTGTCCGCGCGTTCGCTCAATGCTAATCAGCATCCGGCCGGTAGGAGCCGCAAAACATCAGCAAATACGCGTAGATCTACGTGGTCGCGGTCCACAGAGCTGCGGCCGCACAGGCGTTTCGATCGGCGCTGCGGGACTAACTCTGGGCGAGGTAACGCTCGACCGAGGCGACCTTTTGTGTCATCGCGTCGCTGGCCCCGGTGCGCCAGTCGGCCTTGATCACCGTACTGACTCGCGGCGCGCGGGCGGCCACGGCCTCGACCGCGCGCTGCACCACGGCCATGACCTCCACCCAGGTGTCGCCTTCGATCACGGTGAACATCGCATCCGTCTTGTTGGGCAGTCCGGAAGCGCGAACCACTCGAACCGCTTCGGCGACAATCTCGCCGACGCCCTCGCCCACCCCCATCGGGGTGACGGAAAACGCGACGAGCACGGACACCCAACGAGCGTACCCAACCTCGACGAGGCCAATCTGGCACCATCGAGGCCCATGCGGGTATTGGTGCAACGGGTCTCTTCGGCAACGGTGTCGGTCGAGGGCGCAGTGGTCGGGGCCATCCGTCCCGATGGCCAGGGCCTTGTGGCGTTGGTCGGCGTCACCCACACCGACGATCGCGAAAAGGCCCGACGGATCGCTGAGAAGCTCTGGCAGCTAAGGATTCTCGCCGACGAGCGCTCCGCGTCCGATGTCAAAGCTCCGGTATTGGTCGTCAGTCAGTTCACGTTGTACGCCGACACCGCCAAGGGCCGCCGGCCGTCCTGGAATGCGGCCGCGCGAGGCGCGGTCGCCGAGCCTCTGGTGGCCGAGTTCGCCGAGGCGCTGCGGCAACTCGGCGCCGAAGTGCAGACCGGTGTGTTCGGTGCGAACATGCAGGTCGAATTGGTGAACGACGGTCCGGTTACGGTGCTTCTGGAGCTCTGAGGCCGGCTCGGCGGGTACCGTGTAAACGTCGGCTTGCGCTCCGAGTCGACGGGAGGGGCAACCATGAACACGACACCCGAATTCGGGTCGCTCCGTTCCGACGACGACAACTGGGACATCGTCAGCAGCGTCGGATATACCGCGCTGCTGGTGGCGGGATGGCGTGCGCTGCATGCGGTGAGCCCGCAGCCGCTGGTGCGCGACGAATACGCGAAAGTCTTCATCGACGCATCGCGTGATCCGTATTTGGCCGGGGTACTTGCCAATCCGGGCACCTCCGACGACGAGATGGCATTTCCCCGCCTGTACGGCGTTCAGACCCGGTTCTTCGACGACTTCTTCGACACCGCCGGTGCGTCTGGCATCCGGCAGGCGGTGATCGTCGCCGCCGGGCTGGACTCGCGGGCGTATCGGCTCTCATGGCCAGATGGCACAAGGGTCTTCGAGGTGGATTTGCCGAAGGTCCTCGAATTCAAGGCCCAGGTCCTCGCCGAACACGGCGCTACCCCCCGGGCCCGCCGGATCGAGGTCGCCGCCGACTTGCGCACCGACTGGTCGCGGCCGCTGGAAGCGGCCGGGTTTGACGTGGAGAGTCCGAGCGCCTGGTCGGTGGAGGGGTTACTGCCCTACCTGACCGACGAGGCGCAACACGCGCTCTTCACCCGGATCAGCGGGCTCAGCGCACCGGGCAGCCGGATCGCCATCGGTGCGCTGGGATCGCGACTCGACCACGACCAACTCCACGCTCTGGAGACGAATCACCCAGGGGTCAATATGTCGGGCAACGTGGACTTTTCGGCGCTGACCTATGAACCCCAGTCGGACCCCGCGGAGTGGCTCACGGCCCATGCGTGGGCCGTCGAACCCGTGCGCAACACCCTCGATCTGCAAGCCGGGTATGGCATGACCCCGCCGGATGTCGATGTGAAGATCGACAGTTTCATGCGGTCGCAATACATCACGGCGACCAGATGACGGACTAGGGCTTCAGCAGAATCTTCACGTCGTCGCCGGATCGCGACTCCGCGGTGGCGTAGCCCTTGGCCGCTTCGTCCAAAGGCAGTGCGGTGGTGAAGATGCCGTCGACATCGAGGCGGCCCGACTGCAGGAGCGGAATCAATTCCGGCCAGGTGCGTTGCACCGGCGCAGTGGTGAATCGCATGGTCGTGCTGCGGATCAGGCAGCCCAATGCGTTGAGCGGGAACGGGTTCATGTCGTGTACACCGACGACCGAGACGGTGCCGCCGGGACGCACCGCGTTGAGCGCCTCGGTCAGGGAGGCGTCGGTGGCGACGGCGTCGATCACCGCGTCCGCGCCCCGTCCATCGGTGGCGGCGAGAATGGCCTCGAGCGCCGGAGCCTTCAGGGGTGTCGCACCCCATTGGGCGGCACGCTCTAGCCGGCCGTCCACCCGGTCGACGGCGAAAACCGTTGCCGCACCTTGGAACAGCGCACTGCGCACGCAGCACAGGCCAACCGCGCCCAAGCCGATCACCGCCACCGTGCCGCCGAATGGAATGTCAGCCCGATGTGCCGCGGCCCAGCCAGTGGCCAGGTTGTCGGTGAGCAGCAGCGCCTGCTCGGTGCTGATGCCCTCGGGCATCTTGCGCAGCTGGAAATCCGCGGCGGGCACCGCGAGCAGGTCGGCCTGCGCACCGCCGAGCACGCCGCCGCCGAAGATCTGAAAGCCGGAGTGGCACATCACCGGATCGCGCGTCGCGCATCCGGCGCACACGCCGCAGCCGGTGACCGACGACACCATGACCTGGTCGCCGACCTTGACGTCGCGCACCTCGGGTCCCGCTTCGAGCACGGTGCCGACGGCCTCATGGCCTAGCGCAATCGGGTCGGGCATCGGGAAGTCGGCCTCGTAGAAGTGCAAGTCGGATCCGCAGATCCCGGCAGCCGTCACCTCGACGATCGCCCCGTCGGGCCCGGGCAGGGCGGGATCGGGGCGGGTGTCGACCCGGATGCTGCGCGGCCCATCGACGACTACAGTGCGCATATTGGCGTGCTCACTTCCTCTGTTGCGCTGAATCTTTCGTTCGCACTACGAACTGAGACCAGTCGGGCTCGCGCACCGCGGACCAGTATTCGTTGAGACGCCATGGGCTCACGGTGTGGATCTCCCCTTCAGCATTTTTGAAATACGAATGCTTGACGGCCGGATGGGACCACACCATTTTCTTTATCTGAGTCTGTGTCCGCCGGTGCCAATCGGTGGCGGCTTCCGATTTCGGTTCGATGGAATGCATGTCGGTCTCGGCCAGGCGGGCCAGGCACTGGTCGACGTAGCGCATCTGCAGCTCGGACTGGAAGATGAGGCTGCCGCCGTGGGCCAGGTGTGTTCCCGGTCCGTAGACAATGAAGAAGTTCGGGAATTCCGGGACGGTGATCCCGAGGTAGGCATACGGCCTGCTCCCCCACATCTCATGCAGGTCGGTGCCGTTTCGTCCGGTGACTTTTAGCGGCCACAGCATATCGGTGTGCCGAAATCCGGTGGCGTACACGATGACATCGACGTGATGAGTCACGCCGTCCACGGTGACGATGCCCTGCGGCGTGATCCTCTGGATGGCCGTGCGCACCAAGTCGACGTTATCGCGCTGCAGCGTTCGCAGCCAGTTGCCGTTGTCCTGCAGCGTCCGTTTGCCACAGGCGGGATAGTCGGGCATCACCTTGGCCAACAGGTCGGCATCGTCGCTGACCTGGCTGCTGATCCATTGCGAGAACATCATGTGCGCGGCGGCATTGATGTCGCTGACGGCGTGATCCTGATCCGCGTAGCTGGGGTCGCCTTCGGCGGCATCCAGACCTTTGTCCGAGCCGGGCCACAGCACCAGGAAGCGGTACCACCGACCATAGAACGGAAGATGGCGCATCGCCCAGCGCACGCCGTCGGCGACCTCGTCGTGATACGTCGGGTTGGGGAACATCCACTGCGCGGTCCGTTGAAACACGGTGAGGTGTTCCACCTTATCGGCGATCGCCGGACCGATTTGGAAACCGCTGGCACCCGCGCCGACAAGCGCGACTCGCTTGCCTTTCAGGTCTACCGAGTGATCCCAGGCCGCCGAGTGAAATGACGGTCCCTGAAAGGTATCCGCTCCGTCGAAACCGGGAATGTTGGGACGGTTCAGTTGGCCCACCGCGGTGATCAGCGCACGTGCCTGCACGATACCCGTCTGGCCGTCCGCGCTGCGGAGCGAAATTCGCCAGGTACCGTCGTCGTCGTTCCATTCGGCCTCGAGAACCTCGGTGCGCCAACGCACGTGCTCAGCCAGGCCGTGTTTGTCGATGACCTTGGTGAAGTAGTCCTGCAGCTCGTATTGCTCGGCGAAGAAGTGTGTCCAGTCATTGTTGGGTTCGAAGCTGTAACAATAGAAATGGTTGGCCACATCCACCCGTGCGCCGGGATAAGTGTTCTCCCACCATGTTCCGCCGGGGCCCGCGTTCTTCTCCACGATGACGAACGGGATGTTGGCCTGCTTGAGGCGGACGCCGGCCAGGATGCCGGATTCGCCACACCCGACCACCAGGACCGGAAGCTCAGCGGCGCGCTCGGGCGGCAACGCGGCGGGGCGCCGCAGGTCGACGCCGTCGAGGTCGAGTTCTTCGATAATCAGCGACAGATAGTCGTCCGGAACGTGTTCGCACGCCGCCCAATCCATCATCTCCCTGATGAGTTCGGGGCTCAGTGGCTGCGGTTCGGGGCAACCGCGGTCGCGATACTCGGCGATCACCGGCAGCGCTTCGCTGCGGGCCCGCGCCTTGTCCTCCTCCGACATGAACCCCTGGACCTCGTTGAGGAAGATGCCCATCTGCTTGAAGTCGCGGATGAACCGGGGGTCGCCGGTGATGTGGACGAGCGAGAGCAACAGCGTGGGAATGCTGACATCCTCTAGAGCGGCCGCGATCTCTGGTGTGGACGTGCTGAAGGGATCGCCCGCGTAGCGGCTGCGCATCAAGCCGATCCTCTCGTTGGTGCCAAGCCAATTACGCTACGCGCAGTTTCGTAATTGGCAGCACTACGCTACCCGGTCGCTCGGCGCCGGATCAAGGACCCGTCCGAGCTTCACCAGCCGCCGGCCGCCTCTTGCGCTGCCGAGAACAATGGGTCCAAGTGGGGACCGCGCTGCGGCGCGGTCCCCGGGATGGATCAGAGGTGGGTGAGTGCCATGGCCTCGTTGCTCATGGCCTGCGGCGGGTTCCTGTTCGCCGTCTTGTGGATGGACTTGATCTTCGACGTCCAAGTTCTCCACCACCGGAACGCCGCGGCCGAACTGCCCGAGGCCGTGCTGGCTTCCATCGCGGCGTACTACCACCGCGCGACCACTACGTCCCGGCCCATGAACCGTTTGATCGCGCTCGTGATGCTCACCCTGCTAGGAGCGCTCGTGGTGCAGGCCGCCCGCGGACACGATCCGGGCTGGCTCTTGGTGGCCTCTGCCCCGCTTGCCGGCATCCCGACCATGTTGGCGTTGACGCACACGGTCCCCGATGCGGTGCGTCTCGGTCATCGCGCGGACAGCCCGTCCGAGCAGACCCGTCTGGCTCGATCGGTCTGCCGGGATCATCTACTGTGCGCCGCCTGCCTGCTCGTCTTCCTCATCCTGTGGGTGGCGAACAGCGCCGCGATCTGACGCCAGTGACGGGTCGTAGTCGTAAGACCCTGGTCAGGACCCGCTGGCCACGTCAGTGCGCTACGTACTAAACTAGAACACGTTCCAATTCGGCGAGCTCCCAGGAGTTGTAATGCACACCCCTATCTGCGACGAACTCGGCATCGAGTTCCCGATTTTCGCCTTCACCCACTGCCGCGACGTGGTCGTGGCGGTCAGCAAGGCCGGGGGGTTCGGCGTGCTCGGAGCGGTCGGCTTCACGCCCGAGCAGCTGGAGATCGAGCTGAAGTGGATCGACGAGAACATCGGCGACCACCCCTATGGCGTCGACATCGTGATCCCGAATAAATACGAAGGCATGGACTCGCACCTGTCCGCGGAGGAGCTGGCCGAGACGCTGCGCAAGATGGTGCCGCAGGAGCACCTCGACTTCGGAAAGAAGATTCTTGCCGACCATGGCGTGCCGGTCGAAGACAGCGACGGCGACACCCTGCAGCTGCTCGGGTGGACCGAGGCCACGGCCACGCCCCAGGTCGAGGTCGCGCTCAAGCACCCCAAGGTCAAGATGATTGCCAACGCGCTCGGTACCCCGCCCGCGGAAATGATCAAGCACATTCACGCGGCCGGACTCAAAGTGGCCGCGCTGTGCGGTTCGCCTTCGCAGGCTCGCAAGCATGCCGACGCGGGTGTCGACATCATCATCGCCCAGGGCGGCGAGGCCGGTGGGCACTGCGGCGAGGTCGGCTCGATCGTGCTGTGGCCCCAGGTCGTCAAGGAGGTCGCCCCGGTTCCGGTGCTGGCCGCAGGCGGCATCGGCAGCGGTGAGCAGATCGCGGCGGCACTGGCGCTCGGCGCGCAAGGCGCCTGGACCGGATCGCAGTGGTTGATGGTCGAGGAGTCCTCGAACACCCCGGTTCAGCAGGAGGCGTACGTCAAGGCCGGCAGCCGCGACACCGTCCGTAGCCGCTCGTTCACGGGCAAGCCGGCCCGCATGCTTCGCAACGACTGGACCGAGGCATGGGAGGCGCCAGACAACCCGAAGCCACTCGGAATGCCGTTGCAGTACATGGTGTCCGGTATGGCCGTGCGCGCCACCAACCGGTACCCCAACGAGTCCGTCGACGTGGCGTTCAACCCGGTTGGTCAGGTGGTCGGGCAGTTCACCAAGGTGGAGAAGACCTCAACTGTCATCGAGCGCTGGGTACAGGAGTACCTGGAAGCCACCAACCGGCTCGACGAGCTGAACGAGGCCGCCTCCGTTTAACGCGAAGGGGTCGCGCCTAGACGTCGTCGACTTCGTCGTGGCCGGTGAACGCTTCCTTTGTCCGGTCCAGCGCGTACGTTCCGATGTCGATCGAGTTCCGGACGATGCCGCTGGCGCCGCCGGCGACGTCACCGCGGAGGATGTCGCTGGCATGTTCGACGATGTCGGATGCTTTCTCGACGGCGTTGGTCGCGATGTCCCTCGCCGCGTCGACTGCATCTTTGGGATTGAAGGCCATCTCGAGTCTCCTTTTGTCACAGAACGGTTGGTACGACTCTAGACGGGGCCAGGCGCCATTTCTCGTCGGCGATGCGTCTCAGTAATGCACCAGCGTGCGCCAGTAATCTTCGGGAATCTCGGCCCCGGAGCGCATTATTCGGGCCAGCCCGACGGCCATCGCGATGCCCAGCAGCCCCAGCCAAAGCCCGGCCACTGCGATGACGATCCACAGTACGGCGGTGACTGCGGGCCAAGGGGAGAAGACGGCCAGCATGGGGGCGAAGAAAAACCCGGTGCCGATGTACCACGCGGACCCGGCGCGATCTGAGGCCAGCACGAAACGCAGCCAGCGGGGCACGACCAGTTCGCCGGGCTCGCGACGGTTCATGGCTGCACCGAATTATCCGCTGGGCGGGAAAAATCCTGCCCCGGTGAACCAGCCGGGCTGCCACCCCTGAGCTCCCAGGCACAGCATGGGAAGTCCGTCCGGCGTCTGCGCCGCGGCTTGCGAGCCGGGGCATTTCGCGCCGGTCTGCTGGACTCCGTAGAGCGGGTACGAGATCACCCAGTACCCTGTGGTCGCCGCCGGGAACTGATTAGGTGGCGGGAAATGACAGGCCTCGGCCTGGCCGCTGGTTCCACGCCCAAAGATGAAGCGCTCGTAGTTGTCGCATGGCGCACCCAGCGAAGCCTGATAGTTCATCCCCGGTACGTCGCCGTCATAGCCTGCGGCCGCGCACGGTGCCAAGCCGATGGTGATGCCCGCTATGGAAGCGGCGCTGAGCAGTTGCCGAATCATGTTCCACCCCGCCTGTCGTCGCCGGTGACCTGCACCAAAGCATATCGGTACGACCGTCGGCCACAAGACCGATTCGGCAGGCGACCGCGATCGCCGGCGTGGACCCACCATTCGTGGCCAACCGCCGGTGAAGAACACGTTCCAATTCGGACGTGGCGATCTTGCCTCAATGCTTCCCAACCAAGCTGCGGCAGTGGTTTCCTTGCACAAGGACGACTAGACCACTTCGTCATCGAGGAGCGGGCAATGCCAACCGTCGAGCCAACCGCCAAGCCGGTCCCCAAGCTGCCTCCCGGCTTCGACTTCACCGACCCGGACATCCACGCCGAGCGACTGCCGGTGGAAGAACTGGCCGAACTGCGCAGGACCGCGCCGATCTGGTGGAACGAACAGCCGAACGGGGTGGGCGGGTTCGATGACGGCGGCTTCTGGGTGGTGTCCAAGCACAAGGACGTCAAAGAGATTTCACGGCGCAGTGACGTCTTCTCCAGCCTGGAGAACACCGCCCTGCCCCGCTACAAAGAGGGCACGGTGCAAGAGCAGCGCGATACCGGCAAGTTCGTGCTGCTCAATATGGACGCCCCGCAGCACACCCATCTGCGCAAGATCATCTCCCGCGGTTTCACCCCTCGCGCCGTGGAACGGTTACGCGACGACCTGAACGAGCGTGCCAAGCGGATCGTCGAAAAAGCGGCCGCCGCGGGTGCGGGCGACTTCGTCGAGCAGGTTTCCTGCGAGCTGCCGTTGCAGGCCATCGCCGGTTTACTGGGAGTGCCGCAGGAAGACCGCATGAAGCTCTTCCACTGGTCGAATGAAATGGTGGGCGACCAGGATCCCGAGTTCGCGCGCAATGATGCGTTGGGCGCCTCGGTCGAATTGATCACCTACGCCATGCAGATGGCCGCCGACCGGGCGAAGAATCCCGGCGAAGACATCGTCACCAAGTTGGTTGAGGCCGACGTCGACGGGCACAAGCTCTCCGACGACGAGTTCGGTTTCTTCGTCATCCTGTTGGCCGTGGCCGGCAACGAGACCACGCGCAACTCCATCACGCAGGGCATGATGGCCTTCACCGACTTCCCCGATCAGTGGGAGCTGTACAAACATCAGCGTCCCGTCACGACGGCCGACGAGATCGTGCGGTGGGCCACCCCGGTCACTTCCTTCCAGCGGACCGCCCTGGCGGACTACGAGCTGTCCGGCGTTCAGATCAAAAAGGGTCAGCGCGTTGTAATGGTCTACCGCTCAGCCAATTTCGATGAGGAAGTGTTCGACGACCCGTTCAGCTTCAACATCCTGCGTGATCCCAACCCCCACGTGGGATTCGGCGGCACCGGCGCGCACTACTGCATCGGGGCCAACCTGGCGCGGATGACCATCGACCTGATGTTCAATGCGATCGCTGATGCCATGCCCGATCTGGAATCGGTCGGCAAGCCCGAACGCCTTCGATCGGGCTGGCTCAACGGAATCAAGCACTGGCAGGTCGACTACCACACCAACGGGGCCGACAAGTGCCCTGTCGCGCATCAGGCCCAGGGGTGACAAGCTAGGGGCATGCCCACTCATCGAGCCGTTCATGTCCCGTCCGCAGGTGCAGCTTTGGAGCTCGTCGACGCCGAAACCACACCACCTGGGCGCGACGAGGTACGCCTGACGGTCGCAGCGTGCGGCATCTGCGGCACCGACGCGCACTTCGTCAACGGCGGATTCCCCGGGCTATCGTGGCCGCTGACTCCCGGACATGAAATCGCCGGCAGAATCGCCGAAATTGGCGACGGTGTACAGGGTTTCGCGGTCGGTGACCGCGTCGCCGTCGGCTGGTTCGGCGGATGCTGCTACCGCTGCAACCAATGCCGTAAGGGCTGGTTCATCCACTGCGAGAACGGCAAGGTGCCGAGTTGGCAGTATCCCGGCGGCTACGCGGAGTCGGCGACGGTGCCGGTGAGCGCGCTGGCCCGGATCCCGGACGAGCTTTCCGACGCCGAAGCCGCCCCGATGGGTTGTGCGGGCGTGACTACCTATAACGCCTTGAGGCACACCAAGGCCCTGCCCGGCGATCGCGTGGCGATTCTCGGTGTCGGTGGACTCGGCCACCTCGGAGTGCAGTTCGCGCGTGCCATGGGCTTCGAGACGATCGCGATCAATCGCGGTACGGGCAAGGCTGACGATGCCCGGAAACTGGGCGCCCATCACTACATCGACTCCACCGCCAACGACCCCGCCGAGGCGCTGAAGGATCTCGGCGGCGCGACGGTTGTTCTGGCCACCGCGGGCAATTCGAAAGCGATGGCCGCCACGGTCGGCGGCATACTCCCCCAGGGTGAACTGGTCACCATCGGGGTCACGCCCGAGCCGCTGCCGATCAGCCCGGTGCAGCTGATCACGCCGGGGGTCAGCATCGTCGGCCATCCCTCCGGGACGGCGAAGGAAGTCGAAGACACAATGCAATTCGCGGTCCTGTCCGGCGTGCGGGCGTGGATCGAGGAACTGCCGTTGGCGCAAGCCGCGGAGGGCTATGCGGCCCTGGAAGAGGGTCGGGCGCACTATCGCACCGTGTTGACCATGTGACACAGTCGGTCCGTGACTTCCGGCAACGACTGCGTGTGGACGATCAGTCCGGCTGACGGTGAATTGCTGCTGCACACTGGTGTCGCCGGCAGGGCGGCGCGCATGGGCCATCGCCTCACCATGGCGATGACAAACTGGCGCGCCACCGTACGCTGGGTCGACTCTCGACCCGGCAGCGCCGAGCTTGCGGTCGAAACCGACTCACTCGAAGTGCTGCGGGGAGACGGCGGTGTCAAGGGCCTGTCTGGGGCCGAGCGGGCGCTGGTGCGGTCCAACGCCCTGAAATCGTTGTCGGCCAGTCGATTTCCGCAGATTCGCTACGTCGCAGAATGCATCGAGAAGACCGAAGGCGGCTACCGTCTGACCGGCGCGCTGCAAATCCGGGGAGCGTCGCGCGACCACGTAATCGAACTGCGCACAGAAGATCTCGGGGACTCGTGGCGAATGTCGGTAGAATCCACCATCCGCCATTCCGATTACGGTATCAAGCCCTACTCGCTGCTGATGGGTTCGGTTCAGGTTGCAGACGAGGTGTCGTTGACCTTCTCCGCGGTTCGCGCCCAAGACAATTGAGCAGCACCGCCCGGTCGGTGGCAGACGATCAGGGCTGCGGGTCGGTCGCGGCCCGCGGGGCCGAATCAACAGCCGCATCGCCGGTGTCGCCGGGTATGTGCTCCAGTACCCGGGTCAAGTAGGGTTGCCTGCTCCCGCCATCCGACTGCGGTCCGCCATCGGCCCCGGGTTGCTCGTCCGGAGCCGGCTCCGAAACCGGTTCTCCGGCAGGCGGCTTGGTCGGCGGAGCCACCTTGGTCTGGGGGGCCGCCGGAAGCGGTGCGACGGCGGGGGCCGCCTCGACGATATGTGGCGGGGGCGAATGCGTAACCTGCCTAGGTGGCGCGGCCGCGCTGGCCGGGCCGACGTGGATCCCCACCGCCAGCGATACGGAGCCGACGAAGGTGATTGCACCGGCCGCCAGCGCGGTCACGGCTCCGGCGTAGGACAACTGCCGTCTCTGAGCGGGCGCTGCAGCGAGTTCGCCGAGGTGCTCCACCAGCTGCTCGTCGGTGAACTCGGTGCTACGGGCCGCGGACAGCGCCGCGCCGCGCGCGATGGTCACCTGGGCCATCGATTGCACGAAAACTGGTACCGGCAAAGTCCTTTCGAGTTGCCAGGACAACCCGTCGACGTCGTCGTCGGCGCCGACCACTACAACGCCCCCCGGCTGCCATCCCTTGCGTTCGAACATGCCGGTCAACCAGCGGGACAGACCGTCGAAGCCGCCGCGCACGTGCTTGGTCGCAATCTGGGCTTCCCCGTCGTTCGTGTCGACCATGACGACGGTCGCCCAGTCACGGTCGAGAACGCAGACCGCCGTCTGCTCATAGCCGATGACGGGCCCGATGGCCTGAGCCAACGTCTCGATGGCCTCCACGAACCGGATCGGCACGACGTTGTCGAATCCCGCGTCAGTCAACGCCTCCAACACGAGCGCCGCCTGAGCGGATGCATCGTCGTTCCAAGTCACTCCGATGACGCGCAGGCGGTGATCGCTCGCGGCCGCCGAGGCGTCGACCCGCAGTACCTCTTCCACTACCTGTTCCGCGATACCGGCGGCGCGCATGCCATGAGCTGCGCGCAGCGCCAGCTCCTGATGATCCAGGATGGTGCCGTCCGCGCCATGTCCTTCAGCGAGGACCCAGCCAACGGTGGATGGCGTCACTGACAGGCCAAGAACCGTGTCCAAATTTATGCCCCAATCGGTCCCGCGTCTCCGACGCCCTCAGCCACACCGACGCGCACCATGAAGCCGCAGGTGCGGTGATTCGAGAGGGCCGGAACAGACCCGGGATAGCGTGGTCTTCATCGGCTTGCTCCGGAAGAGCCTACGCGGTCGGCGCAAGTCCGGCTGCCCCGGTCAGGCATCGCTCAGGAATCGCCAAGACGAACAGGGTGGCGCCGCTCAATCTGCGCCGGTCGCCACTGCCGCGCGGTCGGGCAGTCCTGCCAGGCGCTGATTCGGGCGGTGGTCCCTGGCCCGCGGAGGCCAAAAAAGACTTATCGGCCGAGAAAGAATCGCCGGTGTCGCGGTGCGCTGTCGGCCTGTCAAAGGGTCAAGCGCGCGCCGCGTAGCAATCCGGCGGTAACGCCGGGCGCAGTCCGGAAGCGGGACCATTCAGACTATTGGATCACCTGGTGAATCCCAGGGGTACCGAGCTCATCGGGCCTGACAGCCTGGCGTTTTCTCATCCGACGGGTTGGGTTGTCGCCGCGTGGGTATCCGCGGCCCTGTCGCCGCCCGGCCGTGCCAGGTGGCGAAATTATGAAGTGAATAGCGATGCCAAAACGAGACGCGTTCGCGTCCTAATCGACATTTGCCGGACTCACACGGTAAATTCCTGTGAGACCACGATCACACTGACCACATCGACAAGGGGCAGGTATGACAGTTCTGAGCGAGAAGATCCGGGCCTGGAGGCGCCGGCTTTTGGTCGGCACAGCGGCGGCAGCCACCCTGCCGGGCCTGATCGGTCTTGCCGGCGGTGCACCGACAGCGAATGCGTTTTCGCGGCCGGGGCTGCCCGTCGAATACCTGCAGGTGCCGTCCGCCGGCATGGGCCGCAACATCAAGGTCCAGTTCCAGAGCGGCGGCAACGGTTCTCCCGCGGTGTACCTGCTGGACGGTCTGCGGGCCCAAGACGACTACAACGGCTGGGACATCAACACCCCGGCGTTCGAGTGGTACTACCAGTCGGGCCTGTCGATCGTCATGCCCGTCGGTGGCCAATCCAGCTTCTACAGCGACTGGTACAACCAGGCCTGCGGTAAGGCCGGCTGCCAGACGTACAAGTGGGAAACCTTCCTGACCAGCGAACTGCCGCAGTACCTGCAGTCCAACAAGAGCGTCAAGCCCAATGGCAGCGCCGCGGTCGGCATCTCCATGGCCGGTTCATCGGCGATGATTTTGGCCGCCTACCACCCGGCGCAGTTCATCTACGCCGGCTCGTTGTCGGCCCTGATGGACCCGTCCCAGGGCATGGGACCGAGCCTGATCGGTTTGGCGATGGGCGACGCGGGTGGTTACAAGGCCAACGACATGTGGGGGCCGTCGAGCGACCCGGCGTGGCAGCGGAACGACCCAACCATCCAGATCCCGAAGCTGGTTGGCAACAACACCCGGCTCTGGGTCTACTGCGGTAACGGCACGCCGTCCGAGCTCGGAGGGGCCAACATGCCGGCCGAGTTCCTGGAGAACTTCGTGCGCAGCAGCAACCTGAAGTTCCAGGACGCTTACAACGCTGCCGGCGGCCACAACGCGGTGTGGAACTTCAACGCCAACGGGACGCACAGCTGGGAGTACTGGGGAGCGCAGGTGCACGCGATGAAGCCCGACCTGCAGGGAAGCCTGGGTGCTTCTGGCGGCGGCGGATAATCGCCTGGCATTCTCGGTCACTACTGCGTCTGACGACTCCGTCAGGCGCAGTAGTGCGTTAGGGGTCGATCGCCTTCGGCGGAGCCGTCGGAGCGTCTTGGCCGACGCGGGGCCACGGACGCGCCAGAATCGTCGTCATGCACCGCAGGGTCCCCTCGCCCCGTCTGCCGTTGGTCTCGCGCTGTGGTGTCGTGCTCGGCGGCCTGGCGATGCTCGTGGCGCCGGCCCGGGCTGACTCCACGAGCCCGTTAACCGCTCTGGTCGACGCTGCCGCCCAACGGTTGCAGGTTGCCGAGGCGGTCGCTGCCTACAAATGGAACGAGCATGGCGCCGTCGCGGACCCCGCCCGCGTCCAGCAGGAGTTGACGAAGTTGGGCGACGAGGCCGTCGCCGAACAGGTCGACCGCGACTACGTCATCCGGGTCTTCGGTGACCAGATCAACGCCACCGAGGCCATCGAATACAGTCGGTTCGCGAGTTGGAAGCTGAATCCGGGAGGCGCTCCGGCTGATTCGCCGGACCTGTCGGTGTCGCGATCCACGATCGACGCCCTCAACCAGGTGATGCTGACTCAGATACTTGCCAATTGGGCCCTGCTGCTCTCGCCGGACTGTGTCGCGCAACTCGACGCGGCGAGGGGCAGCGTCGGACAGGGTCGTCGGCTCGATGACCTCTATCGGCGGGCCCTGTCATCAGCGACGCAGTCTTATTGCCAGTAATAGTTTAATTTTTCCTCACCAATTTCTAACGGTCCCATTCTGCCCGTCGATAAGGCGATTTACGCAGATAGAAGGCATATCTCGCGCCATTTTCGAATAGGTAACGCTTTGGCCACACGTGCCGAAATCCTGGGCATGAGAAATCTCGGCAAGCCGCTCGTCAAGGCCATAATGGTCGGCGGGTTCGTTGCAGCGTCGATGACCTCGTCCACGGGTGTGGCGAACGCGGCCCCGACCCCAAACTGGGACGCGATCGCGCAGTGCGAATCCGGTGGCAACTGGCACGCCAACACCGGCAATGGCGAATACGGTGGACTGCAATTCAAACCGGGCACCTGGGCCCAATACGGAGGCGTCGGCAATCCTGCGGCCGCATCCAGGGAACAGCAAATCGCTGTGGCCAACCGGGTTTTCGCCGAGGAGGGCGTGGAGCCCTGGCCGAAGTGCGGCGCCAACTCGGGCCTGCCCATCGGTTGGTATTCCCACCCGGCCCAGGGCATCAAGCAGATCATCAACGGACTGATTCAGGCGGCCGTCCCGCGCTGATGAAACACGACTGCGGTCTATGACCCAGCGCGAGGCTGTGTTTGGATCAGGCCATGGAAGGTTCGGCGACTGTTCACATGGCGGCGCCTGCGGCCAAGATCTGGGATCTCATCGCAGATGTCCGCAACACGGGGAAATTCTCCCCGGAAGTATTCGAAGCCGAGTGGCTTGGTGATTCGGCCGGCCCAGCCCTCGGTGCGAAATTCCGCGGTCACGTCAAGCGCAACGAGTTGGGGCCGGTGTACTGGACGACATGCAAGGTCACCGCTTGTGAACCCGGGCGCGAATTCGGCTTCGCGGTGCTCCTCGGTGACCGGGCGGTCAACAACTGGCATTACCGGTTGGCGCCCAGCGGTAGCGGGACCGACGTCACCGAGTCGTTTCGGCTCAACCCGGCACCATGGCTGGGCGTGTACTGGTTGTTCGGCGGCTTTCTGCGCAAGCGCCGCAACATCCGCGACATGACCAAGACGCTCAACCGCATCAAAGACGTGGTCGAGGCGGCTTGACGCCCGTGAAATCGGTCTTCATCACCGGCGCGGGCAGTGGCATGGGTCGCGAGGGCGCAAAGCTGTTCCACGCGAAGGGATGGCGTGTCGGCGCCGTTGACCGTAACGATGCCGGTCTGGCAACGCTGAACGAAGAACTCGGTGGCGATCGACTGTGGACCCGCGCCGTGGATGTGACGGACAAGGCGGCCCTCGACGGCGCCCTGGCCGATTTCTGCGCCGGCAACGACGGTGGCGGACTCGACATGATGTGGAACAACGCCGGGATCGGCGAGTCCGGCTGGTTCGAAGACGTGCCGTATGACGCCGCGATGCGCGTCGTCGACATCAACTTCAAAGCGGTACTGACCGGCGCATACGCCTCACTGCCGTACCTGAAGAAGACGCCCGGCAGTCTGATGTTCTCAACGTCATCGTCCTCGGGGACCTATGGCATGCCCCGCCTGGCCGTCTACTCGTCCACCAAGCACGCGGTCAAGGGCCTGACCGAGGCGCTCAGTGTGGAGTGGCAGCGACACGGGGTGCGGGTCGCCGACGTGCTCCCCGGTCTGATCGATACCGCCATCCTCACGACGACGACCAACCACTCCGATGACGGTGGCGCGCCCATGACGGCTGAGCAACTGCGGGCCACCGCACCCAAGAAGGGCATGTTCCGGTTGATGCCGGCATCCAGCGTGGCCGAGGCGGCATGGCGGGCCTATCACAACCACAGGCGGTTGCATTGGTATGTACCGAAGAGCATTCGCTTGATTGACTTGTTCAAGGGTCTGAGTCCAGAATTCGTGCGGCGCAGCATCGTCAAGTCCCTACCGGCGCTGGTGCCGAAGCGGCAGTAAGGAGGTCGGCTGATGCACAATCGTTGGCTCACAGTCGCTTTGGCTTTGGCGGCTGTCGTCGTCAGCGCCGCGGGATGTGGCTCGTCGCAGACGACGCCTCGCCGAGCCGCTCGTCTGACCATCGACGGCGCGACCCACACGACGCGCCCCCCCGCATGCCGGCAAGACCAGATGTACCGGACCATCGACATTCCCGACCACGACGGCGGTGTGGAAGCGGTGGTGCTGCTCAGCGGTTACCGGGCGATGCCGCAGTGGGTGAAGATTCGCAACGTCGACGGCTTCACCGGCAGCTTCTGGCAAGGGGGCGTGGGAGACGCGCACGTTGATCTCGCCAACGACGCATACACCATCACGGGCAGCGCCTATGGCATCAACAGCAGCCACCCCAACAAAGTGGTGACCACCGACTTCAAAATCGTCGCGCAGTGCTGACTCTCGAGGTGGCCGGGGCCTAGGCTCGAAACCATACCTGAACGAGGGAGGGCCAGTGAAGGAGCGAGTGCACTGGTTCGCGATGCACGGCTTCATCCGCGCTGCCGCATCGCTTGTGGCCCGGAGGGGCGACGTCCAGGCCAGACTGATCGCCGATCCGGCCGTCGCTGCCGACCCGGTGCGGTACTACGACGAAGTCCGAGCACAGGGCAAGCTGGTGCAGGGCCGCGTCGCCTATCTGACGGCCGATCACGCACTCGCCCATGAGCTGCTGCGGTCCGAAGATTTCCGGGTGCTGGTCTTCGGATCGAATCTGCCTGCGCCGTTGCGATGGCTGGAGCGGCGCACCCGCGACGATTTCCTGCATCCGCTGCGTGCACCGTCGCTTCTGGCCGTCGAGCCGCCCGACCACACCCGCTACCGCAAGACCGTGTCGGCCGTGTTCACTCCGAGGGCGGTTGCCGCGCTGCGAGATCGCGTGGAGCGGACTGCCGCCGAGCTGTTGGATCGACTGGCCGGCGAGTCGGGCGTGGTCGACATCGTCGGGCGGTACTGTTCGCAACTTCCGGTCTCGATCATCAGCGAGATCCTCGGTGTGCCCGAGTCGGAACGGCCGCGCGTCCTGGAATTCGGTGAACTGGCCGCGCCGAGCCTTGACATCGGATTGCCCTGGCGGCAGTACCGCAGCGTGCAGGAAGGGATCGCCGGCTTCAGCTCCTGGCTCGACGGGCATCTGCGGCAGTTGCGACTGGACCCCAGCGACAATTTGATGAGCCAACTGATTCAGACCGCCGAAAGCGGCTCTGCTGAAACGTATCTCAACGACAAAGAGCTGCAGGCGATCGCCGGACTGGTGCTGGCCGCCGGTTTCGAGACCACGGTGAACCTGCTCGGCAACGGGATTCGCATGCTGTTGGACGCGCCCCAGCACCTCGACACCCTGAGACGGCGTCCCGAGCTGTGGCCCAACGCCGTCGAGGAGATCCTGCGGCTGGAATCACCCGTACAGCTGACAGCACGGATCGCGCTCAACGACGTCGAGATTGCCGGTCGGAGGTTGCAACGGGGCGACCTGGTGCTGGTCTATCTGGCCGCCGCCAACCGCGACCCGGCCGTGTTCGCGGACCCGCATCGCTTCGACATCGAAAGGGAAAACGCCGGAAGGCATCTCGCCTTCTCCGGTGGCCGGCACTTCTGCCTGGGTGCGGCCCTTGCCCGTGCGGAGGGGGAAGTCGGGTTGCGGACCTTTTTCGACCGCTTCCCCGAGGTGCGCGCGGCGGGCGCAGGGAGCAGGCGCGAAACCCGGGTGCTGCGGGGCTGGTCGTCATTGCCGGTGAACCTGGGGCCGGCCCGTTCGATGGCCGCGGTGGACGGTTGACGCGGCATGTCGCGTGAAGCTCGGCCTATGCGTGCGGGTGAGAGCCGACTGTTGACACCGGCGCGGTGACAGAGTTTATTTGCCGCTATGACAGAGGTATCTATGATCGCGGTCGAGGATGTCGTCCGTGGGCTGTGGCAGGCCCTTTCGCACAGAGATTGGGAGGCGATCAAGACCTTCCTGTCCGACGACTGCCTCTATATCGACATGCCCGTCCCCGCCTTGGCGGCCCGTGGTCCGGACGACATCGTCAAACGCCTCAAGATGGGGCTCGAGCAGTTGGCCGGCTACGAGAACCACACCGGCGTGCTGGTGTCCAACGGCTCCGACGTGCTCTATGAGCACTCCGAGACATGGACATTCGCCACGGGTGAACAAGGTGTGCTGCGATTCGTGACGGTCCACAAAGTCGTCGATGGCAAAGTGACTGTCTGGAAAGACTATTGGGACTTCAACAGCTTAGTTGCCTTCGCTCCCCCGAATCACTTCGAGGGCTTGGCTTCTGGCGATGTGAGCTGGGTCTTCGACGCTTCGGCGCTGGTCTGACGACGCCGTTCAGGCTACGACTCGGCCATCTTCCGGAGGCGTTTCAACGTATCCGTGAGAGTGCGTCCCACCTGGCGCACCGCGATCCGGTCGGCGACGTAGCCGAGTATCCCGCCGGGAGCCTGATAGGACAGCCGGAACGTCACCTTTGTGCAGCCGTCGCCTCTGTCGCGCAACCGCATCCGCCCGCGCAGCGTCACCCCGGTGATACCCACCCAGGCGAGGTCGCGGCCGTCGTCGAACTCGACCACCTCGATCAGCCCGCCAACGGGTACGGAACCGATCTTCCAGTGGACGGTGTAGCGCGCACCGACGCCCGGTGGCTTGTCGTTCGACGACTCCCACCGTTCGAGGTTCGTCATGAACGACGGGTAACAGTCGGGGTCGCTGATGATTTTCCACACCGCGGAACGGTCGGCGTTGATGACGCAACGGCGTTCGACGCGCATCAGCCGATCACCGGGAATCGTCGTTCGGCGGCCAGCCGGTCGACGCCGCCCTGCAGGGAGGCCATCACCTTGTCGTGCACCGCTTGATCGTCGCCGTCGACCTCGATCGGGTCTTGCACTTCGATCACGATCTTGGTGGGCAACGGAATGTGACCCGCCAGGTCGCTGATGTTGAGGCCCCACGGCAGTGCGAGCGAGATCGGGATGCTCTTGAGCCGGAGCAACTTGTCGGCCATCAACAGCTTGGCCAGCCATTGCCCGCGATTGAGGAAAAGCGCGCTCTCCTGGCCACCGATGCTGGCGACCGGGACGATCGGCACCCCGGCCTCGCGGGCCAGCTTGACGTAACCCATGCGTCCACCGAAGTCGACCTTGTGGCGTTCCCACGAGGGCCGGAACACCTCGTAGTCACCCCCGGGATAGACCAGCAGTGCTGCGCCGGAATCCAATGCGAGGCGGGCATTTTCGGGATTGGCGGCGACGGTGCCGAATTTGCGCAGTGAGCCGAGCGGCGGCGCGGAGACGACGAGGTCATGGGCCAACTGGTAGAAGGGCCGCTCGACGCCGAAATACGAGCAGAAGGCGAGCGTGAACACGAAGGTGTCGGGTGGCACATTGCCGCCGCTGTGGTTGCCTACCAGCAGCACCGGTCCCTCGGCGGGAATGCGGCCCAGGCCCCGAACGTCCGCCCTGAAATACAGCGACGCCAGCAACCAGGTTCCCGGCAGCTGGTCGCGGATGTAGTCGGGGTCGCGCTGGTCGAGGTCAGCTTTGGGCACCCACGACACCACCTTGTCGCGGGCCCAGCCGAAGACGCCCTTCGCGGTCGCCATGACCGGAGGTGTACCCCGGCGCGACCGGGGGTCAAACGCGGTAGATACGCGCGGCGTTCTCCCGGGCGATGAGATCGACCACCCGGATGGCGTCCGCCTCGCTCCAATCACCACGGTCCACAAATTCCCGTAACACCCGGTCGATACCCCTGCGCCACAAGACGGCACCGAGGAAATGCAGTTCCGCCGGGCCGAAGCCGTCCGACGAGTAGAGAATCTTGGAAAAGGGCGCCATCTCGAGCAGACGCGCGAGGAAGGCCGGCGACCGCGCGCCGAGGTGGTTCACGCTCAACCCACCGTCGAGATAGACGTTGTGGAACGCCTGCGCCAGGTAGCCGGCCTCACGCTCGTAGGGATAACAATGCAGCAGCACAATCGGGACTTCTGCCGCCTGTCGCAGAAAGTCGACCAACAGAAGCGGATTCGCCTTGCGCAGCTCGCAATCGCGGTCGCCGAACCCGACGTGGAATTGCAGCGGCTTGCCCAGCCTAAGCGCCTGGTGCAATCCGAACCGCAGCAAGACCCGATCCTGCAACCGGGTACCGCCGCGCTCGCGCCATCGGCTGGCCGCCTCGGCGACCTCCGTCGTCGACGGTTCACTGAGATCTCCGGCGAATCCGCCACGGTAGGCCAGGATCGACTTGGTGCCGACCGCGCCGGCGGCACGCCGACGCAGAATTTTTTCGAAAGTAGCCGCGTAATCACCCGGCGCTTCCGCCGCCAGCTCGGCTACCTCCTCGAGACGAACGACCTCGTGTGCGTGGTTGCCGGACAGCCCAGCCACGTCGGAAACTCCGGCGACTCCAGCGCTTCCGATCCCGGTGTCCACCAGCCAGTCGCTCACACCGGCGACCGGCAAGAACAGGCGGACCAACTCCTCCTCGCTGAATTGGCTGCGACGCTCCCAATACGTCTGCGGATCGCTGTGTTTGGGCAGCCCCAGGACCGGAGCGCAATGAGCTCGCACCGCAAACCCGAGTTGTGAGTCGAAACCCGAATACCTGATGGGCTCGGTGTCGGCCTCGTTGAGCGCGTTCTCGAATCGCGACCGGTCTCCCGGCGTCAGCCAGCAGCCATGGACATGCTGATCGATCAGCGCCACTTCGCCGATGTGCCGGGTCAACGCGTTGTCGGAGGCCACAGGCGCCGTCACAGACTCCAGGCCATGCGGAACTTGTCCGCCAGCTGCTCGGCCGCCAAGTCACCGTAGCGGTGCTGCTCCATGCGGCGAACCGCGACGACCATGTCGACCACGGGATCGCCCAGGATGCGACGCATCGCCTCCGAACCGTCGAGTGCCGCAATCGCTTCGGCCTGCGAATCGGTCAGGCGCACGATACCGTCACGCTCACGGTCGGAATCGGACAGAACGGCCGGGTCGATGGTGATCTCGGGTGGCAGCGCCAACTGACACTTGATCCCGTCCAGCGCAAGGCCGAGGATGGCGGCCGACGCCAGGTACGGGTTCGCGGATGGGTCGACGATTTTCACCTCGACATTGCCCCCGCGCGGACTTCCCGGTCCGCCGGTGACGAATCGCACTGCAGCCTCTCGATTTTCGGTGCCCCAGCACGCGTAGGCACCGGCCCAATTGCCCGGCCGCATCCGCAAGCCGGAGACGATCGACCCGCACAGCACGCCCTGGGCCTCCGGCAGGCCGCGGACGACCCCCGCGATCGCGCTCTCCCCCGTCGTCGTCATGCCCCGGGATTCGGTGCCGTCGGAGAACAACGGACCTTCGGACATCGACAGCGAAAAATGTTGGTGTGCACCGGATCCGACGCCGTCAGCGAAGGGTGCGGGAGACAGACTGATGCGCAGCCCGTGGCGGCGGGCCGCGCGGCCGATGATGAGCCGCATCAGTATCAGCTGATCGGCGGCGGCGACCGGAGGCTGTGGCGACAGCGAGATCTCGAACTGGTTGGCGCCGTACTCGGGGTGAAACTGTTCGATCGAAATGCCGGCCCCCGTGGCCGACCCGATCACGTCCCGCACGAACGCCTCGTGCTCCAGCACGCCGGCCAGGCCGTACTGCGCCCACAACGTCGACGGCAGCCGGTCGCCGCCCGGGCCGACCAAGAGGAATTCGATCTCGTGGCCGATCGCGGCCTCGACGCCGGCCTGGGTGAGCGCGGCCTCGATCCGCCGCAACGTTCCCCGGCCACAGGCGGGGACCGGTGTGCCGTCCTGTTCGAAAAAAGCGGCGGGCGCCCAGGCCAGGCCGTCACCGACGATGCGCAACGCGGACAAGTCGATTCGAAGACGCTGATCCCCCACCACACCCACCGCGGCGGTGAAGGCGATGCCGGTTTGATCGATGGCGAACGCGTGCCACGACGGGCTGGCCCCCAACCCAGGATCCGCGAATGTGTTCGTTCGCCGGATCGGAACGGTCTTGGCCAGGGTGAGTCCGGCGGGATTCACCACGGTGCCGATGACCGTGTCGACGCCCTCGGCCTCCAGCTGGGCAATGGCCGCGGCGGCCAGCGGTGCGCCGGTCATGCAGCCATTCTCCCAACCTCGAACCGCTCCGGTATGGCAAACGGCTTCAGCGGTGTCGCTCAGTTCTGCCGGGCGACGAGTTCGGCGACGAACCGATCGAGAAAGCCATCCATTGGCGCTTTGCGCACCGGCCGGATGACGAATTTCGTCAATCCCGCCTCGATGTAGGCGTCGAGTTGCCGGTGCAGCTGATCCCATCCGGCGGCGATCAGTTCGGCGGGGTCACGGTCCGGGCGGCGCCGGCGTATCGCGGCGGCCAATTCCGCGGGCAATTCCCCCTCGTCCACGACGGCCAGTGAGATGCCGAAGTGGTCGGGCTCGATGCTGCGCCCGGCTAGCGTGGCCGCGCGCTCGATCGCCTCGCGCCCGGCCCGCGCCTCCGCCGGGGTGAGGAAGCTGCCCAGCCAGCCGTCCCCCAGCGCGCCGATGCGTCGAAACGCAGCCGGCGCCGAACCGCCGACCCAGATGTCCAGCGGCGGTGTCGGTCTCGGGGCGATCGCCACATCGGTGACGCTGAAATACCGGCCGCTGAACGTCGCCGACTCCTCGACCAGCGCTACCCGCAGCAGCCGAAGCGATTCGTCGAATACCGCCGCGCGCTCACCGCCGGGGACGACGAAGACCTCGCGTTCAGCCGGTATGGCCGAGCGGAGGCCGAAGACGGGGAGCACCCGTTTTGGCGCGACCGCCGCCAGGGACGCCAACTGTTTTGCCACCAGCACCGGATGGCGCCCGGGCAGCACGGCCACCGAGGTGCCCACCTTCAACCGGGTCGTCCGCGCGAGCGCATACGCCATGCCGACCACCGGATCGACGGCCGGGGAATACACCAGTTCGGAAAACCACAGCGAGTCCACCCCGCCCGCTTCGAGGTAATCGACGATGGCGGCCAGCTGATCCGGGGCGGTGTCCGCGCCGAGCCCGACGCCAAACCGAATCTTCACCGCTTCACCCTCCGTGCCCGTCGTTGCGTAGACATCGCAACACGGCCGTGGCGGCGTTTGTGCCCGCGAATGTGAATGACTATGCGCGGCTGGGCAAGGTCAGCATGCAGGCCTGGCCGATATCCAGCGTCCGCAGCATTCGCCCCATACCGAGCCACAGCGCACAAGACAGCGCGAGGTCAGCGAGCAGCTCCTCGGAGAAGTGCTCGCTGCACCGGCTCCAAAAGTCTTCGTCATAGTGCAACTTGGTGTGCTCGGTGGCGAAGCGGTGTGCGAACTCCGCGGCCAGGCGCTCCTGTTCGCTGTATCCGGGCCAGGTGCGCCACTCCGTCGCGTGGTAGTACAACTGCTCGTCAACACCGGCGGCCGGGCCGTCGGCGTCGCGGGTGTTGAGGCAGACGACGCATTCGTTGTGATGGGCGATCACCGCGCGCGCCAGTTCGCGGGTCCGGATCGGCAGCCGGTTCTTGGTGTAGACCGCTTGGCTGAACTTGGCGATCGCGCCGCCGAGATCAGGGGACTTCGTGGCCCAGCTGTAGACGTCGTCGTCCGCGAATGTTCCGATTCGGCTCATGGCGTGATGGTACGCCCGCGTCAGGACCCGGGGCGGAGATGTCGGCGAATGGGTATCGGCACCGGTCAGCGAGCGGCCGCCGGAATGGCCATGGTTGGTTGCTCATCGTGCCAATCACGTTGCGCCAGAACACGATGCGCAACGCGTTCCAGCGCTGCCTCCACGGCGCGGCGGTCTGGGCGGCCCGCGAAATCCGGTGACCGGGACAGCTTGTCGACCAACCAGGCCAACAGCAGCGAGTGCACGTAGGCGACTTGTTGTCCGCCGGCCGGCGTGAGCCACAGCTGCTCACCGTCGCGCTGCGCGTAACCCGCGGACACCAAGCGGGCGAAGGTCGGTTCGAGAACCTCGAACGGTACCCGTAGGTAGTCGGCCATATCGGTGACCCGGGCGGTCCCGTACATCTGTGTGTAGCGATTGATCCGCAGGACTCCCCAGAGCCCGGCGACGTCGAGTCGGCAGTCGGGTCGCATCGCGATGCTGCGCAATCGCATGCCGGGAACGCCGCGCATCATCCGCGCGATCGCGTTCTCCAGCATCTGGTCCGGTGTCTCGCTGGTCGGCATCCCGAACGCGTCGCCGAGATCGACTGTGCTGTCGTGGAATTCGCGAAGAGGAACCTGCTTCAGGAACAGCGCCAGCACGAATCCCACGAGCGCGACGGGAACCGCCCAAAGAAACACGTGGGTGAGCGACTCGGCGTAGGCGGCGACGATCGGGGCGGCCGCCTGGCGGGGCAAGCGGTGCAACGCCTCCGGCGATGCCGCGGCCGCGGTCGGCGCACGGCTCGCGACCATCGCCGGGCCGATCCGGCTGTGCAGAAAGTTGGTGAACAGCGAACCGAAGATGGCCGCTCCGAACGAGCTACCGATTGTGCGAAAGAAGGTGACACCGGAGGTCGCGACGCCGAGATCGTCGAAGCTCGAGGTGTTCTGCACGATCAGGACCAGGGTCTGCATGCACATCCCGATCCCGGCGCCGAGGATGACGAGGAACAACGATTGGACCAAAGCGGATGTCGAGGGGTCCATGCGCGACATCAGAAAGAACGCCACCGCCATGACGGCGGTGCCGGCGACGGGGAAGACTTTGTATCTGCCCGTGCGGCCGACGATGACACCACTGCCCATCGAGGTGGTCAGCATCCCGATCACCATGGGCAACGTGCGCAGTCCCGACGTAGTGGCCGAGACACCGTCGACGAACTGCATGTACGTCGGCAGGAACGTCAGGGCGCCCAGCATCGCGAAACCGACCACGAAAGACAACACACAGCAGACGGTGAACACCGAACTCCCGAACAACCGGATCGGCAGGATCGGCTCGGCGGCGCGGCTCTCGACCCAGGCGAAGACGCACAACGCGATCACCGAGCCGACGAACAGGCCGATGATCGTGGGCGATCCCCACGGATAGGTGGTCCCGCCCCAACTGGTAGCCAGCGTCAGGCCGGTCGCGCCCAGGCCGACGAACACGATTCCGGCGTAATCGATGACCGGTTTGGTGCGGTTGGTCAGCGCCGGGATGGCGGCGGCAGCCACGAAGAAGACCACGACCGAGATCGGCACATTGATCCAGAACGCCCACCGCCAGGTGAAGTGGTCGGTGAAGTAGCCGCCGAGCAGCGGACCGATCACGGTGGTGACGCCGAACACCGCTCCCATCGCCCCCTGGTAGCGGCCGCGGTCCCGCAGCGGGATCACCTCGCCGATCAGGGCCATGGCGGTCACCATCAGCCCGCCGCCGCCGACGCCCTGTAGCGCGCGCGACGCGACCAGCATGCCCATCGAGCTCGAGAGCCCGCACAGCACGGATCCGGCGACGAAGAACACGACGGCCGCCTGGAACACCCGCTTGCGGCCGAACAGGTCACCGAACTTGCCGACGAGGGCGGTGATGATGGTCGAGGCGAGGAGGTAGCTGGTGACGACCCACGATTGATGGCCTGCGCCACCGAGATTGGCGACGATGGTCGGCAACGCGGTTGCCACGATCGTCTGGTCCAGTGCGGCCATCAGCATGCCGAGCAAGATCGCCACGAAGATGAAATTGCGTCGCTGCGGGTCGACCGCGACATTGGCGGGTTGCGAACCCGAAGTGTGGCCGGCCGGAGCCGCTGCTGGTGTCGCCCTCGTCATGCCTGCCTTCCCACGGCGATTGATGGTAATGAGTGCCCACGGTCAACCGCTGGCAACCACAACCCCCGTGGGTCGGCGCCCGAGCGTCAGCTGGGTGGCCGCGACACGCACTGCGCCGAGTACAGCTCGACGCCGAGCTTGTCCATCAACTCGAGCTGTGTCTCGAGGTAGTCGATGTGCTTTTCCTCGTCGGCCACGATGTTCTCGAAGAGGTTCGCGGTGGTGGAGTCCTGCTTGTCCCGGCACAGGATGATCGCCGGCTTGAGTCGCTCCATCACCTCGTATTCGATCGCCAGGTCGGCCTCGAACTGCTCGCGCAGCGTCTGGCCGATGCGCAGCGAGAACAGGCGCTGGTAGTTCGGTAACCCGTCGAGCAACAGGATGCGGTCGGTGATCGCCTCGGCATGGCGCATCTCGTCGAACGATTCGGCCCGGGTGTGCTCAGCTAACTCGGTGAACCCCCAGTTGTCCTGCATCTTGGAGTGCAGGAAGTATTGGTTGATCGCGGTGAGCTCGCTGGTCAACTGCTCGTTGAGCAGACGCAAAACATCCGGATCCCCTTGCATTGTCACTCCTATGGTGTGAGCGGCTGTCATGTGTGGCCGCGGCAGGTGCGCTGGGCTGAAGCGCACGAATCGTGGGCGCTAGCAGCACTTTGCCACGGCCGGTTGGAATGTTCCAGCAAGGTTTGGCTGCACTCAGTGCGGTCCCGATCGAAGTAAGCCGCTCCTTGGTTAGGTTAGACTGCACTAACGAACTTAGGTTAGACTCCACTAATAAGCGCCACGCGTATTCGGCCTCGCCGCCATGGTGTCCGATGTCTCGGAACGCCGGTGTCGGGGACGAATCGCAGACGCTCGACCGAACGATGAAGGGGACGCGGACGTGCAGGAGGTGCGCTGATGTATGTGTGCCTCTGTGTTGGGGCAACCAACCAGACCGTGTGTGACGTCGTCGCACAGGGTGCATCGACCTCCAAAGAGATCGCCGCCGCATGCGGGGCCGGCGGCGATTGCGGCCGCTGCAGGCGCACCCTGCGGGCCATCCTCGCGGACTCGGCCAAATTGCGGACGGCTCAATCGGTTTAGCTACCGCGTCAGCGTTTGTTGAAGTCGGCCAGGGCCGCCGCGTTGGCTTGCGCACCCATGAGTTCGGCGAAGTGCGCGTTTTCCCGGGCGGTGGCCGCCACGATCTCTGGGCGTTCCGGTTCCATCATCGTGTGCTTGACCGCCATCAGGCTCGAAATCGGGCGAGAGGCAAGGATTTCGGCGTGCTGACGGGCCTGCGTTAACAGCTCGTCGGGTTCGCAGACGCGCCAGACGAGGCCCATTCGCAACGCCTCGTCGGCGCCGACCCATTCCGACGACATCAACAGCCAGGCCGCGTTCTGCCGGCCCACCAGCTGGGGCAACAGATAAGACGACGCCGCCTCCGGCGCCACGCCCAGGCTGGTGAACGGGCACTTCAGGCGCGCGGTCGACGACATGAACGCCAGATCGGCGTAGCCGAGGATGGTGGCGCCGATCCCGACGCCCACGCCGTTCACCGCGCAGATCAGTGGCTTGGGAAACGCGCTGAGCGCATTGATCATTCCGATAAAGCCATGCTTGCCCGGGGTGAAGCCGGGATCGGCGATCCGAGCCTGCATCTCGGCCAGGTCGGTGCCGGCGCTGAAGCCACGACCGGCGCCGGTGAGCAGCACAACGGCGACTTCGGGGTCCTCGGCGGCGGCGAGCAGCGCCTCGGCGGTGGCGTCATAGAGGGCTTCGTTGAACGCGTTGAGCGCCTCGGGCCGGTTCAGCGTGAGGGTGCGCACCCGCTTGTCGTCATCGATCTGCAGCGTCACGCCAGCAGCCTAACGAGGCTAGCCGTTGCTGTAGACGCGGGTTGGGGCGATCAGCACCACGGCGCGCCGCTCGGAAGCCATCACCCGGTCGTACTCGGCCCAGTTGTCGTGGGTACCGCCCGCGGCGGTGAACACCTCACGGAGCAGCAACCGCAGCCGATCCGCGTCCGTCAGCCAGGGCTGCTCGTCGTCGGGGCCGACCAGTTCGGCGCGGCCCTCGACGGTCGCCCACTGCCATCCGTTGCGGAAAGTCACCGCCAGCCGCGGCCGGGCACGCAGGTTCGCCAGCTTGACCTTCCCGTAGGTGGTGAAGCCGAGCACTTGTTCGCCATTCGAAGGGTGCGCCAGCAGGCCCACGTTGACCAGCGAAGCCTGCACCGTCCCATCGGCGCGAACGGTCGAGATCACCGCTAGACCGCTTTCTGCCTTGGCCAGCGCGACTGCCTCGTCGAGTGTTGTCATGAGCGGTCCTCAATCCCGGAACGGCGTCTCGAATACGTAGCGGCTGGTCGGCACGGTATCGATGTTCTCGTTGGCACCGAATGCGGTTGTGCTGGCGACCATTCGGCCCAATCGGTCCTGTAGGTCGTCGTCATCGACGGCTCCGAAGAACGCCTTGAGGTCGGTGATGGCCTCCGGTGGGAACAACTCCTCGACGATGCCCGCGATTCCCGGTGCATCCGGGGTCAGCGCCCGCACCACCCAATTCTGGGTGTAACCGAACGTCGACTGCGTTTCGATGGCGACCGACGTGTGGTCACGCTGCCAACGGTTCAGCCAGGTCGCCTGATCCATGCCATCGGGCCGGCGCAGCAGCGCGATGTTGGCCAAACCTGGTGTGCGAGTACCGTACTCGACGGCCGGCGCGTTCAGTGGGACCGACTCGGTCACCAGGTAAGCGGCGAGTTGCTCGCATTCCTGGGCGAGGAATTTGAGTGCCGCAGTCGTCTGTTCGCCGTAGCACTGCTGGGCCCACATGCTCACCACCGCGGCCACCGGCGGGTCCAAGGTCGTCAGTGTCATCAGCGAGTGACGCACGGCGCTGTCGCGAACGTTCATCTGCAGCCCGGCGGCGCCCAGTTGTAGCAGGGCGTCGGCGACGTGACCCCGTTGCCGAGCGCACCACGCGTCATCCGGCTCGGGGCGCCTCAGCACTGCGATGACCTTCTCCATACGCAGAACCTACAGTCGGCGCCCGCCTACTTCACCAGCCGTACTTGGTGCTGGCTGCTGATCAATTCGCCGATCAGCACGGCCAGCCGGCGGTAGGACTCGTCGCGCCCGCTCGACGAGCGGAAAACCAGGCCGATCCGCCGGCCCGGGCGGGGCGCGGCGAACTGCGCGAGGCCCAGGCGGCTTCGGGACGCCTCGACCGGAACCGCGCTCTGCGGGATCAGCGTCACGCCCAGGCCGCCGGTCACGCATTGCACGGCGGTCGCCAGCGACGCCGCCCGGGTGTTGGCCAGCTCTGCTCGCACACCCGCCTTATGGCAGACGTCGAGCGCTTGGTCGCGCAGGCAGTGCCCCTCATCCAGCAACAGCAGCGGCAGGTCTGCCAGGGCGGTCGCCGGCACCCGGCGCTTGCCCGCCAGCGGATGGCCCGGAGGTAGGGCGAGTACGAAATCCTCGTCATAGATCGGGATCGCGGTCAGACCACCGCCCGCGGCGGGCAGGGCGATCAGGGCCGCATCCAACGCGCCTTCCCGCAACACCGCCAACAGCCGTTCGGTCTGGTCTTCGGTCACGCGCAGCGTCAGCTCGGGCAGTTGCTCGGCGACGCCGGCCAGCACCGTCGGCAGCACATAGGGCGCCACCGTGGGGATCAGGCCCAGTCGCAGGCCGGCCCGTAGCGGATCCGACGAACCGGCGGCCGCGGCGCTGAACGCGTCCGCCGCTTCGACGACGGCCTGGGCGCGCGACAGCAGCTTCCTGCCTTCCGTTGTCAAGAAGACACGCCGGGTAGAGCGCTCAACCAGCTGGGTGCCCAACCCGGCTTCCAGCGCCGCCAGCGCCTGCGACAGGGTGGACTGACTCAATCCGAGAGTCGTTGCCGCACTGCTGAATTGTTGCTTTTCGGCGACCGCGACGAACGCGCGCAGGCCGGCGATCGTGGGTTGATAACTCTTATCGGTCATGATTATAAGTGTAGTGGGAAATATCACCTTTACTTCAACTAAGGTACGCGGCAGCATGGTCAAGGAAAGCTAATCTTGAATAAATCCAAACAAGGAGCGATATGCCTCTGCTGACCATCGGCGACCAGTTCCCCGCCTACGAGCTCACTGCGTTGATCGCGGGCGATCTGTCCAAGGTCGACGCCAAGCAGCCTGGGGACTACTTCACCACGATCACCAGCGACGACCACGCGGGCAAGTGGCGCGTGGTGTTCTTCTGGCCGAAGGACTTCACCTTCGTGTGCCCCACCGAGATCGCCGCGTTCGGCAAGCTCAACGACGAATTCGAAGACCGCGACGCCCAGGTGCTCGGCGTGTCGATCGACAGTGAGTTCGTGCACTTCAACTGGCGTGCACAGCACGAGGATCTGAAGAAGCTGCCCTTCCCGATGCTCTCGGACATCAAGCGGGAGCTCAGTCTGGGCACCGGTGTGCTCAACGCCGACGGCGTGGCCGACCGGGCGACCTTTCTCGTCGACCCGAACAACGAGATCCAGTTCGTGTCGGTCACCGCGGGCTCCGTGGGCCGCAACGTCGAGGAAGTGCTGCGGGTCCTGGACGCACTGCAGTCCGACGAGCTGTGCGCCTGCAACTGGCGCAAGGGTGACCCGACGCTGGACGCCACCGAGCTGCTCAAGCAGTCGGCCTGATTCTCACCTGATCGCATAAGGTCGGTTTAGGAGGCGAGATGAGCGTAGAAAACCTCAAAGAAGCGCTGCCGGAGTACGCCAAGGATCTCAAGCTCAACCTGGGTTCGATCACCCGCACGACCGAGCTCAACGAGGAGCAGCTGTGGGGCACGCTGCTGGCCAGCGCCGCGGCGACCCGGAACACGCAGGTGCTCACCGAGATTGGGGCCGAGGCGGCCGACATCCTGTCCGCCGAGGCGTACAACGCGGCGCTGGGAGCCGCATCGATCATGGGGATGAACAACGTGTTCTACCGTGGCCGGGGCTTCCTGGACGGCAAGTACGATGACCTGCGCGCGGGGTTGCGGATGAACATCATCGCCAACCCCGGCGTAGAGAAGGCGAACTTCGAGCTGTGGTCCTTCGCGGTGTCGTCGATCAACGGATGCCCGGACTGCGTGGCCGCTCACGAGCACACGCTGCGCGAAGCCGGTATCAGCCGGGAAACCATTCAGGAGGCGTTGAAGGCCGCGGCGATCATTTCCGGTGTGGCACAAGCGATCATCGCCGCCCAGACGCTGGCAGCCGTCGGCTGATCGCGTCGCCGTGACCAGTGCCGTGACCGAACCCGCCTGGGTCCAGCACGTGATCTGGTGGCAGGTCTACCCCCTGGGCTTCGTGGGAGCATTCCCCTCGCCTCAGTCACACGAGCCGCCGCAACCGGAGGAACACCGGTTGCGGCGGCTCGTTGACTGGTTGGACCATGCCATCGAACTCGGGGCATCGGGCATTGCGCTGGGACCCGTCTTCGCCTCGCGCACACACGGTTACGACACCACCGACCACTACCGGATCGATCCTCGACTGGGTGATGACGCCGACTTCGACCACCTGGTCGCCGAGGCGCATCGCCGCGGGCTGCGGGTCCTTCTCGACGGGGTGTTCAATCACGTCGGGCAGGATTTCGCCCGCTATCGGGAGGCGGCCGATGACGACGGGGCCGCACGCTGGTTTCGCGGACGCCCCGGTCGCTTCCACACCTTCGAAGGCCACTCCGGGCTGATCACCCTCAACCACGACAACCCCGAAGTCGCCGACTACACCGTCGACGTCATGGCGCACTGGTTGGGCCGCGGCGCCGACGGTTGGCGTCTCGATGCCGCTTACGCCGTGCCGCACCACTTCTGGGCGTCGACCCTGCCGAGGGTGCGCGAGCGCTACCCGGACGCCTGGTTCGTCGGTGAACTCATCCACGGCGACTACGCCGCCGACGTCCGGGCCGCCGCGTTCGACTCGGCCACGCAATACGAGCTGTGGAAAGCGATCTGGAGCAGCCTGAATGACGGCAACTTCTTCGAACTCGATTGGGCGCTGCAGCGGCACAACGACTTCTTGACCGCCTTCTCGCCGCTGACGTTCATCGGAAACCACGACGTCACCCGCATCGCCAGCCGGCTGGACACGCCTGAACACGTGGCCCACGCGCTGGTGCTGTTGCTGACGATCGGCGGGGTGCCCAGCGTGTACGCCGGCGACGAACTCGGGTTCCAGGGAGTGAAGGAAGAACGGTACGGTGGCGACGACGCGGTACGGCCCGAGTTCGCCTCTCCCCCACTGCAACTGGATGATCTCGGCGTCGAGACCTGGCGGTTGCACCAGTATCTGGTCGGGCTGCGGCGCCGCTACCCCTGGCTGCATGCGGCATCCACCACCGCGCGGCTGCTCAAAAACCGGCAGTACGTGTACGAGACGCGCAACGGCGATGATGCGCTGCTGGTCGTGCTCAATATCGACGACGAGCCGCTGCGCGCCTCACTGCCGGAGCTGGGCACGCCGCGCGCGCAGGTGATCGGCGGGTCGGCGGCCCCGCCGCACGAGATCGTCGACACCGTCGCGGTCGAGGCGCACGGCTGGCGGATCCTTAGCCCGGCCTAGGGACGATCGCGAGCGCGGCGTAGCCGGGCGAAGCGGGTCGCCCCCATCAGGAATTCCTCAGCCGTTCTAGCGTCAGCCGGTCTGGCTGGCCGTCGTAGTACTTGTCGAGCACCTCGATGAAGTCCTGGTTGTCCTCGGTGGCGTGGGCGAACAACGTCATCGACGAGCGCAGTTTGAGGTCATCCGGCGAGCCGAAAATCTGACCGATCGATCGCCCGTGCACCGCGGTGACCAGCCGGGAGCACTCGCGCAACCGTGGCCCAAGCAGCTCATGGCTCAGGTAGGCGCCGGCTTCGTCGAGCGAGGCGATGCCGAACCGGGCCGCCATGGCGCTGCCGCCCAGCCCGCGCAGCTGCGGAAAGACGAACCACATCCAATGACTGCGTTTTCGCCCGGCGCGCAGCTCGTCGATGACATCGCCGTACACCGGCTCCTGCGCGTCCACAAAACGATTGAGATCGAACGGGTCGCCTGCCGATTCCATATGACTACGGTTGCACACATGGCAGTCCGACGACGAGTGCCCAAAGTGCGCGACCTGGCACCGCTGATGCAATTCAAGCGGCCTCAGTTCAACGCGACCCGGCGCCGCCTCGACGCCGCCTACACCATCGAGGATCTGCGAGCCATCGCCAAACGCCGCACCCCCAAGGCGGCGTTCGACTACACCGACGGCGCCGCCGAAGACGAGCTGTCCATCGAACGTGCGCGACAAGCGTTCCGCGACATCGAATTTCATCCGACCATCCTGCGCGACGTCTCCCAAGTCACCGCGGGCTGGGACGTGCTGGGCCAGCCGGTGGTGTTGCCGTTCGCGATCGCGCCCACCGGTTTCACCCGATTGATGCACACCGAGGGCGAGATCGCCGGCGCGCAAGCGGCGGCCCGTGCGGGGATCCCGTTCTCGCTGTCCACGCTGGGCACCTGTGCGATCGAAGATCTCCTCACCGCCGTCCCGCAAGGCCGGAAGTGGTTCCAGCTCTACATGTGGCGCGATCGCGAACGCTCAATGGCGCTGGTGCAGCGCGCCGCCGCCGCGGGATTCGACACCCTGCTGGCGACCGTCGACGTTCCCGTCTCCGGTGTTCGGCTGCGGGATAACCGCAACGGCATGACGATCCCTCCCACGCTGACACTGCGCACCGTGCTCGACGCGGTGCCGCACCCGAAATGGTGGTTCGATCTGCTGACCACCGAGCCGCTGGCCTTCGCCTCGCTGGATCGCTGGCCGGGCACCGTCTCCGAGTACCTGAGCACCATGTTCGACCCCAGTCTCACCTTCGATGACCTGGACTGGATCAAGGCGCAATGGCCCGGCAAGCTGGTCGTGAAAGGCATTCAGACGCTCGAGGACGCGCGCGCCGCCGTCGACCGCGGCGTCGATGGCTTCGTGCTGTCCAATCATGGTGGGCGCCAACTGGACCGGGCCCCCGTGCCCTTTCACCTGCTGCCCGTCGTCGCGCGCGAGCTTGGGCAACACACCGAGATTCTGGTGGACACCGGCATCATGTCGGGCGCCGACATCGTCGCCGCGATCGCGCTGGGGGCCCGCTGCACGCTGATTGGGCGGGCCTACCTGTATGGCCTGATGGCCGGCGGCGAGGCGGGCGTGAGCCGCGCGATCGAGATCCTTGCCAGCGGGATTCTGCGGACGATGGCCCTTCTCGGCGTCACTTGTCTGGAGGAGCTGTCGCCGCACCACGTCACGCAGCTCAAGAGGCTGGTTCCCATTGCGCCTGCGTGAGCGGCCTCACGCTCCCGGCGAAACCTGATTTGGGAACAAACCGGCGCTGGGTCGGGTTAAGCGCATCAGACTCAACTTTTGGAGGATTTGATGGCTGAAGCCAAGTCGATGCCGGTGCTGTTTGTCACTGACACCATCGTGTTGCCCGGAATGGTGGTGCCGATCGCGCTGGACGAGGCCGCCCGGGCCGCGATCGACGCCGCGCAGGCGAGCGACTCCGGGCAGCTGCTGATCGCCCCCCGGCTAGAGGACCGGTATCCGTCGCACGGCGTGATCGCCAAGATTTTGCAGGTCGGCCGCATCGCCGGCGGCGGCATCGCCGCGGTAGTGCGCGGTGAGCGCAGGGCCCAGATAGGGGCGGGAGCGTCCGGACCAGGTGCGGCGCTGTGGGTCGAGGTGACCGAGGTTCCCGAGACCGAGGCGACGGACGAGATCAAGGCGATGACGGCGGAGTACAAGCAGCTGCTGCTGGCCATGCTGCAACGGCGCGAGGCCTGGGAAATCATCGACTACGTCAACAGGTTGACCGACCCGTCGGCGTTGGCCGACACCTCCGGCTATGCGTCCTACCTGACCAATGCGCAGAAGCGGCAGCTGCTGGAGACCGTCGATGTCGCCGAGCGGTTGCGTGTCCTGATCGATTGGACCAGTTCGCATCTGGCCGAAGTCGAGGTCAACGACAAGATCGCCGAGGACGTGCGCGAGGGCATGGAGAAGACGCAGAAGGAGTTCCTGCTGCGTCAGCAGCTGGCGGCCATCCGCAAGGAACTGGGCGAGGGCGAACCCGACGGGTCCGATGATTACCAGGCCCGCGTCGAGGCGGCCGAGCTGCCCGAGAAGGTGCGCGAGGCCGCGCTGCGCGAGGTCGGCAAGCTGGAGCGCTCCAGCGACCAGAGCCCGGAAAGCGGCTGGATTCGCACGTGGCTGGACACCGTGCTGGACCTGCCCTGGAATGTCCGCACCGAGGACTCGACCGACCTCAAGGCCGCACGTGGAGTTCTGGACGCCGACCACCACGGGCTGGACGACGTCAAGGACCGCATCGTCGAGTACCTGGCCGTGCGGGCCCGCCGCGCCGAGCGCGGGCTGCAGGTCGTCGGCGGGCGCGGCTCGGGCGCGGTGATGGTGCTGGCCGGTCCCCCCGGGGTCGGCAAGACGTCGCTGGGCGAGAGCGTGGCCCGGGCGTTGGGCCGCAAGTTCGTCCGCGTCGCCCTGGGCGGCGTGCGCGACGAGGCCGAGATCCGCGGGCACCGCCGCACCTATGTGGGCGCATTGCCGGGCCGGATCGTGCGCGCGATCGGCGAGGCGGGATCGATGAATCCCGTTGTGCTGCTGGACGAAATCGACAAGGTCGGCTCCGACTATCGCGGCGACCCGAGTGCGGCGCTGCTCGAGGTGCTCGACCCCGCGCAGAATCACACCTTCCGCGACCACTACCTCGATCTGGACCTGGACCTGTCCGACGTGGTGTTCCTGGCCACCGCCAACGTCATCGAGAACATTCCGTCGGCGCTGCTGGACCGCATGGAGTTGGTTCAGATCGACGGTTACACGGAAGACGACAAGGTAGCCATCGCCCGCGATTACCTGCTGCCCCGGCAGCGTGAGCGCGCGGCGCTGACAGAAGACGAGGTCGCGGTGACCGAGGCTGCGCTGCGCAAGATCGCCGCCGACTACACCCGCGAGCCGGGGGTGCGGCAGTTCGAGCGGCTGCTGGCCAAGGCGTTGCGCAAGGTGACCACCAAGCTGGCCGAGGATCCGGCTTCGCTGATCATCGACGAGCCGGATCTGCTGGATTACCTGGGCCGCCCGCGGTTCATGCCGGAGTCGGCCGAGCGCACGGCCGTGCCCGGCGTGGCCACCGGCCTGGCCGTGACAGGCCTGGGCGGAGACGTGCTCTACATCGAGGCCGGCGCCACCGACGGCGAGGCCGGTTTGCAGCTGACCGGGCAGCTGGGTGACGTCATGAAGGAGTCGGCGCAGATCGCGCTGTCCTACGTGCGTTCCCACGCCGCCGAACTGGGCGTCGACCCCAGGGCGCTGGACCGGCGCATCCACGTGCACGTGCCCGCGGGCGCGGTGCCCAAGGACGGCCCGTCGGCCGGGGTCACCATGGTGACCGCGCTGGTGTCGATGGCCACCGGACGGCAGGTCCGCTCCGATGTCGGCATGACCGGCGAGGTCACGCTGAACGGCCGGGTGCTGCCCATCGGCGGCGTCAAGCAGAAGCTGCTGGCGGCCCAACGCGCCGGACTATCAACCGTTTTCATCCCGGCGCGCAACGAGCCCGACCTGGACGACGTTCCGGCCGAGGTGCTCGAGGCGCTGGATGTGCGGCCCATGACCGACGTCGCCGAGATCGTGGCGCGGGCGCTGCAACCGGCGGCCGACGCCGCCACGGTGGCCGCCTGAGGAATTGCTAAACGTCTGTCGAATAGGCCTTCGAAGCGGGCGCCCGGCGTTGCCAAGAGGTTTTGGCTTCCTCGGGCCGAGGGTAATCACAAGCGCAGAGGCAAAACCAGCCGAGGGGGTTGACCTCCACCCAACGTCAAAGGACGCGGGTGACGAACAACAAATCATGCCGTGAAGCCGCCGAAGGGCGGTGAGCGGCCGGACAAGGAGTTCATCGTGAGGTTGAACAGAATAGCTGTTAGCGCCGCTATTGCGGGCGCGTTGACGTCGGGCGCGCTCGGCTTTGGTGCCGGGTTCGCGCAGGCCGACCCCAACGGCCCCAACATGCCGGGGCCGGGACCGAACGTCCCGGGGCCAAACGTGCCGGGTCCGAACGTTCCCGACCGGAATGGACCTGGGCAGGGGCCGTGGGTGCCGCAGCCGATCTGTAACGGCGGTCCGGGTGTCAACTGCAACGGTCCGGGCACACCGCTTCCGCCCGGGCAGCAGGGCTTCCCGCCGCCGGGGCACTACAACGACCCGGGCGGCTATGGGTATCCAGCCCGCTGGGCACCGATGGGCCAGCCGGGTGACTACCCAGTCGTGTTCAACCCGGCTGTAAACCAGTGGGGCGTTTTCTTGCCCGACGGTACCTTCGTTCCGGCGCCGCCGGTCTAATCAGCGCGTTCGAGAACAGCCGCCACCAGCATGGTGGCGGCTGTTCTCGGCTACGGCAGAATCGCAGATTATGAGTGACTTTGCGAAGCTCAAACGACAAGTGGTTCACCGCGTTCAACGGCTGTTGGTCAATCCGGTGGGCCGGCAACTGCCGATGACGATGCTCGAGACCACCGGACGCAAGAGCGGGCAGCCGCGTCGTACCGCGGTAGGCGGTCGCGTCGTGGACAACCAGTTCTGGATGGTCTCCGAACACGGCGAGCACTCGGACTATGTCCGCAACATCAAGGCCGATCCCGCTGTTCGGGTGCGGGTCGGCGGACGGTGGCGCAACGGCACCGCGCACCTGCTGCCTGACGATGACGCCGTGCAGCGGCTGGGCAACCTACCGCGAATGAACAGCGCGATGGTGCGGCTGATGGGCAGTGACCTGCTGACCATCCGCGTCGATCTGGACTGAGCTCGCCGCATGGCCTACGACGAGGATCTGGCCAACCGGATTCGCGAACTCCTCGGCCCCGAGCCCGGCGTCGAGGAGAAACGCATGTTCGGCGGTCTGGCGTTTCTGATCAACGGCAACATGTCGGTGGCCGCCAGCGGCCAGGGCGGGCTCTTGGTGCGAGTGCCGCCGGAGGACACCGACAAGCTCGCCGATCGTGTCCATGTGAGCCCGATGGTGATGGCCGGCCGCGAAGCCCGCGGGTGGCTGCGCGTTGACGCCGCCGGTGTGCAAACCACACGCCAGCTTCGCAGTTGGGTAAACCGCGGAGTCGGCTACGCGCGCAGCCTGCCGCCCAAGTAGCGTTCGGTTTGCTCATCCGGAGCGCGGGTACGCGAGTGCCTATGGACAAGCGGGTGCGGCGACTCCTCGACGTTGCGGGCACGACGTACGCGTCGCAGGCGCGGATCACCATGAGGGACAAGCCGATGCCGCTGTTTCAGCTCCTCGTTCTGTGCATGCTGGCCAGCAAGCCGATCGACGCGGGCATCGCCATGGCCGCCGCGCGGGAACTGTTCAGGGCCGGTCTGCGGACACCCGGCGCCGTGCAGGCCGCCGACCGGCGGACCATGATCGAGGCGTTCGGGCGCGCGCATTACGTGCGCTACGACGAGAGCTCTGCGACCCGGCTCGCCGAAATCGCCGAGCGTGTTCGTGACGTCTACTCCGGTGATCTACGCCGGCTGGCCGACCGCAGCCGGTCCGACCCCGCGGCGGCCAAACGAATGCTCAAGGAATTCAAGGGAATCGGCGACACCGGCGCGGACATATACCTGCGCGAAGTTCAGGACGTCTGGACCTGGGTGCGCCCATATTTCGACGCCCGCGCCACCGGCACCGCCAAGCAATTGGGTTTGCCTGCCACACCTGAGCAGCTCGGTTCGCTTGCGCCGCAAGCCAATGCGCCGCTGGCCGCCGCGCTGGTCAGGGTGTCGCTCGACGACGATGTGCGTCGGCGGGTGACCGGCTGAGCGAATCGTGACCATACGCATCGGTACCTCGGGGTGGTCGTATAACCACTGGGTGGACGTGCTGTATCCGACCGGAACGCCGTCGGGCCGCCGGCTCGCCCGCTACATCGAAGTGTTCGACACCGTCGAGCTGAACGCGAGTTTTTACCGGTGGCCCCAGGATTCGACCTTCACGGGCTGGCGCCAGCAGCTGCCGGAGGGCTTCACCATGTCGGTCAAGGCCCACCGCGGATTGACACACTACCGCCGGCTGGCCTCGCCAGAGCCGTGGGTCGAACGGTTCGAACGTTGTTGGCGTCTGCTGGGTGATCGGCACGGCGTGCTGCTCGTGCAATTGCACCCCGAACAGCAGCGCGACGACGCCCGCCTGGATGCGTTCTTGGCGCTGATGCCCGAATCGATCCGCGTCGCCGTCGAATTGCGTCACCCATCGTGGAACGACCCCGCCGTGTTCGAGTTACTGGAACGCCACCGCGCCGCCTATGTGGTGATGAGCGGTCTCGGGCTCGAGTGTATCCCCCGGGCGACCACCGACCTGGTGTACATCCGGATGCACGGGCCGGATCCGAAAGCCAACTACTCCGGCTCGTATTCCGACCGCGACTTACGGCGCTGGGCCGATCGCATCGCCGAGTGGGACGGCGACGGCACCGACGTGTGGATGTATTTCAACAACGACCTGGGTGGGCACGCGGTTCGCAATGCGCTGGCCTTGCGCGAGCTGTTGAGTTGAGCGCGCGATCGCGGTGGCCGGGATGCTCGGCACCCCAGGCGAATACGCGCAGTTGCCGTATTTCTTCACCGACCAATACGCCCTCGGCATGGAATATGTCGGGCACACACCGGAATTCGAGCGGGTCGTGTTCCGGGTGACGTCGTCCGGGCGTGAGTTCGTCGCGTTCTGGCTCGACGGCGACGACCGGCTGCTGGCCGGAATGAACGTTAATGTGAGGGATGTGCTCGACGACGTCAAAGCCCTGGTCCGGTCCCGGGCCCCGGTCCAGGTCGACAAGTTGTGGATCCGCAGTCGTCGGTGGCCGATCTGCCGAGCGTCAGCTGACAGTTTGCTCGGCGTCGGATTGGTCGACGCTGTGTCGCATTGGAGCCCACGTCCCGTCGATGACGTCGGGTGGGCATTGCACCTGCAATCGTTCCCGTTCGGTGCGGCGGCGTTTGATCCGCAGCCGCGCATCGCCGGGCAGCGTGACCAGTTCGTTGCAGGTCAGGTAGTACATGTCCTCGACGTCGTCGATCAGATCCGCCTCGACTAGCAGGAAACCCAAGGCGCGCAACGTCATCCGGAGCTCGTGCGTGAACCGCATAGTGGCGTCGTGGGCAAGCTCCCGAGTGCTGACCGCCAACCGTTCATCCTGTGCCCGAACCAGGGCGGGCCGCGCGGCGGCGGCAGCCGCGGCGATCAGCAACATCGTCGGGTCGTCTGCAAATGTCGCGCTGGCCAGTTCGGCCTCCCCCGGGCCGCGGTGCCCGATCCGCGCGACGGCGGCATCCACGGCGGCCGCGGTGGTCGGCGACAACGCGCGAATGCTCGCCAGGTTGCCCTCCTCCGCCAGCGCACACAACGGCGGGTCGGCGCGGAGCGCGGCCGCCAGCTCGGCGATCTCCGTGGCGACGAGGTCGCTTTCGGTGATCATGCCCACCCCGGGCACACCGCGACGCGTCTGGCTACGCACCGGCGCCGCGGCGCTGACGCCGGCACCGATCAACCACAGCGCGTTGAGGATCCAGCCCTGATGAATGCGGTCGCGCAGTAGCCGCAGGCGAACTTCCAGCGCCGCCTCAGGAAGCAGCGCCAGCTGGGCGGCATCGAGGTGTTCGGCGGTCGCGGCGGCGCTGTAGGCCCGGGTGTCGGCCCGCAGATGGCGCAGCGCAGCCACCGACCGTCCCGCGGCAAGCGCCTTGGCGACCGAGCCGAGCGCCCCGCCCGCCAGGGCGGGCTCACCGAACGGCAGCGGATCCCCGACGTGGGGCTGGCCGACCAGGGCGTCGCGCACGATGGCCTGCTGGTCCCAACCGGGCAGCTGGGCGGCGGCGACCATGTTGACCGACACCCCAACGTAGGGTCGATGGCCGAACACCGCGATGGCCCTGCTGCCCCATTCCTCGTCGACCGCGCCGCCGAGCGCGAGCACCTGACCCAGCACCCGGTTCGCGGCGCGCAGCCCACTCAGCTGCACGTCCAGGGTGATCGGCGTGAGCGGTCCGGGGAGCGCCTCGTTAAGGGCGGAGCCGCTGAAGACCGGAAACCGCGGATCGATGTGGTCGTCGAATTCGCCCTCGACGCCTTCGGGTGCCGCGCTGTGTGCATCGTCAGCCGGCCGCCGGGGCTGTGCCAGCACCTCGACCGGGAGGGCCAGCCGCCCGCCGTGGTTAATGGCGCCCGCGGTGTCGAGTCGGCGGCCGACGAGTCCGCGGGCGGTGTCGGCGACCGCGTCCAGTGCGTGCCAGCCGAACTCGAATGACCAATCCTCTTGTGCCGCTGAGACATTCATTTCTGGCATCGGTTGTGCCCAGCCGCGCACCCCGTGCAGCCGGGACCGCGGGTCGGTCGCCCGCAGCACCCGCCACGCGGTGATCAGATTGACGGTGTCCGGGCTGGCGAGGTCCACGACACCGGTGCGGTCGGTGTTCAATGCCAGCACCAGAAAGCGCATGAGGTCGTCGAGATGCAGGACATGCATGGGCTGAGCCGAGACCTTGGCGCGCATCAGCGTGGCCACGGTACGGCACACCATCCAGTCCAGCTGGCGACCGACCGGTGGTGCGATCCGGACGACAACGGTCGGGCCCCAGCTCGAGGCCACCAGGTCCTCGGCCGGCCGATACAGGTCGAGCCGGCCCGCGGCCTGCGACACGAAAAGCAACCGGGAACCGGCGCGGGCGGCCGCGTCGGTCACCCGCGCCAGGCCGTCCACGTGCGCGCTGCCGGGGACGGAGGGATCGATGGGCGCCAGATGGATCACCGCGTCGGCTTCGTCGGTCAGCTCCCGAACGACTGGGTCGCGCAGCGACGCGCAAACAAATTCGACGTTGCGGTCCAGGCACGGATGAGGAAGCTCAGCAATGCCGGTGACCGTGTGTCCTGCAGCGATCAGCTGTCCAGCGACCAGCCGCCCGAGTGCGCCGGTGGCGTCGGTAACCAGGATGTGCACCTGGGCTCACCTCCCCCAACCCTCAATACTCAACAATAGGCAAGCAGGCATGGGCTACGCGACCGTTAGTCCGGTAACGGTTCGGCCACCTCGCGTGATGAGGCCGGCCGAGGTTATTGCAGCGTCGCGCTGCCGTCCGCGGCGACGGCAACCTTGGCGCCACCGATGTCTTCGCGCACCGATTCCTGCGCCGCGGTGCGATCTGTGATTACGGCCAGTGCGCGCGACCCATCGGGCGTACGTACGGCCAGGAATGCCTTCTCGGGCTGGCCGTCACGGTCGAACGGCGTCGTCCAGGCCTCGACGGTGCCGACGCCTTCCCACTCGACCACCGCGTCCGTTGTCGGTTCCCGATCGACGGCCGGTTGCGTGTCTTCCCAACGGAATTCGGCGGGCGGCTCGGTGCCGTAGACCCCGAAGCTGTGTTTGGTCAGGTAGCCGCCGTTGGCGGTGATCAGGCCCCGCCGGCCCGGATTGGCCACCAGCAACTCTGCCATGGTGGCGATGGAGTGCATCACGTAGTTGCTCCACGGTCCGCCCGCGAACGTCAGCCCGCCGGTGACCGTCAGCGGACGGGCGGGATCGTCGACGCTCAACCCGAGCTCGGACGCCGCCACCTGAACCGCGGAGGGAAAGCAGGAGTACAGGTCGACGTGGTCGATGTCGTCGATTCCCAAGCCGGCAAGTGCCAGCGCCCGCGCACCGGCGATCCGGATCGCCGTCGAGCGGTGCAGCTCGTGGCGCTCGGCGATGGACGGGGTGTCGTGGGCGTCGGTGCCCGCGTGCGGGAATACCCATCGCTCGGCGGGGATCTTCAGCCTCCTCGCCTCCCCGACCGAGGCCAGCACCAGCGCCGCGCCCTGGTCGACCATGTTGTTGGAGTTCATCAGCTTGGGATAGGGCCAACTGATCATCCGGTTCTGTGGGCCCGCCTGGCTGATGTCGTCGGCGCTCGACGGCTTGCGGATCCAGGCGTTCGGATTGTCCACCGCGACGGCGCTGAACCGTGCCCACAGCGCTCCGATGCGCTCGACGTGGTCGTCGATCGCCTCGGCGCTCGCGATCCGAAGCGCCTCCTCGAACATCGGGTAGACGTAGGCGGGCCGATCGAGGGAGATCCTGATCTCGGCGTCACCGGCCATGGGGACGTCGTCACCGCTGACCTCGGCCATCGGGACCGATTGGTCCTGTTCGGTCCACACCAGCTTGGCGCCCTTGGCTCGCAGACCGCGCCTGGTGCGCCAGGTTTCGGCGCCGGCCAGCAGCACCACCTTGGCGCGGCCCCGCTGAATGTCCAGGCAAGCCTGGTTGACCAGTGACTGCGGCACGTTGCCGCCGACCGGGCTGTACAGGGTGGTGAAGTCGGAGGCACCGATTCGCTGGCCGAGTAACAGGCCCGGGTCGCGGTACTGGGCCGACAGGATGTTCACGATCCGGATGGAATCCACTGCCTCGATCACCGCGGCGCCGGCCGCTTTCCGCGCCGCATCCACCATCAGGTCCATCGGCTCGACCGAGCGGGTTGCCGGGTCGATCTCGTCGCGATGGTTGACCTGGCCGTAGCCGATCAACACCGGAGTCCTGGGGTCGACGCTCATGGGAACGAATTTAGCGTGGCTATGGATCTGGCCGCCTTGGCGGTCCTGGAAGCGCTAAGCGGTGTCGGCCGGGATGGACAGGACGCCGTCGTCGATCAGCCGCTGGATATCCGAGAGGTTCATGCCCAGCAGGCTTCGGCAGATCTCGACGGTGTCCTGGCCGGGCAGCGGCGCCGGAGCCTGCCGGGCCGCCGGGATGTGCCGAAACGGCGCCGGGCCCGTCTCGGCCGGCAACGGGCTTTCGATCAGCGGATGCGTCATTGGGCTGTAGACGTTTCGCGCGATCAGCTGGGGGTCCTCGAGTACGTCCGGCGGGCGATTCATCGGCCCGGCCGGGACGCCGGCCGACTGCAGCAGCTCGGCCGCCCGCAGCGGCGTCCGCGTGCGGGTCCAGCCGGAGACCAGCTCCACCAGCTCGGCGCGATGGGCCAGCCGCGCTTCGCCGGTCGCGAAGCGCGGATCGTCGGCCCACCCTGTGTGGTCGAAAACCGATGCGGCCCTGCGCCATTCATCGTCGGACCGGATCGAGATGACGCACCATTCGTCGTCACCCGCGCAGGGGTAGACCGCATGCAGGCTGGTGTCCTCGCGGATCTGAGCGACGCCCGCGGCCAGCGCGGCCTCGGTGACATAGAGCGTGTCGAGTTGGTTGACCACGACTTCGGCCTGTGAGACGTGGACATGGGTCCCTCGGCCGGCCCGGTCGCGGTGGATCAGCGCCGCCAGCGCCCCGATGGCCGTCACCCGCCCCACCACGTGGTCGGGAAAGACGGTCGTCGCGTCGTAGAACGCGTGCCTGTCCGGGCCGGCTTCGTCCTCCGCGCCGTCGGACGTCCAGAGCCGGGTGACCCCGGTGGTGGCGCGGACCAGCGGTCCATAACCCAACCGGGCGCTCCACGGCCCGGTGTCGCCGAACGCGCTGCTTTCGGCAAGCACAATCCGCGGGTTGACGGCGCGCAGCTCATCGTAGGAAAAACCCAGTGCCGTAAGGGTTCCGGGCTTGAAGTTGGCGAACACCGCGTCGGCCTCGGCCACCAGGCGCCCAAAGATCTTCTTGCCCTCGGTGCTGCGCAGGTCCAGTCCCAATCCCCGGTTATTGCGGTGCGTCCAGGCGAACGACTCGCTCATGGCATCGCCGATCCGGGCCTGCCTCAATCCGTCCGGATAATCGACGCTTTCGACTTTGATGACATCGGCGCCCAGGTCGCCGAACAAGCGGCTCAACTCGCCTCCGGCGACGATGATGCCCAGATCGAGAATCCGCAGTCCGGCAAAGGGATAGTCGCCGAGCCGGCCCGATGACGACGGCACCACCGACGGGGTGCCGCGCCAATACGGTTCATCGGATCCGGCGGCCGGCACCGGCGTCCGAAAACCCGCTCGCCGGCCGTCGACGACGAAATATCCGGTCGGCACGCTGGTGCGCACGCCGGGGACGAGTTCGGTGTCGGTGATGGCACCGACCGCCCGGAAGTGTTCGGAGCCCGGGATTCGCGCGGGCGTCAGCACCGCGGCGATCGGCACTCCGTTCGCCTGGCCGGCTGCCACCAGATCCTTCATGGTCTGTCCGGTGAACAACTCCTCGATCAGCCGGCTGATCTGCGGCCAGGCCGCGAACCGCGCGCCGATCGCGTCGTATTTCGGGTCCTGGAACTCCGCCGGCTCCCCCAGCCAGCGCCGCAGGCCACGCCACTGGCGCGGCGCCATCACACACAGCCGGACGTAACCGTCCTGGCAGGGGTAGATCGGGTAGGCGTCCTGATTCTTCGGCCGGCCCCGCCACCGCCCGCTGCGGCGGACACCGGCGGCGGCCTGTCCGTGTGCGCCGAACGCGGGGTCGAGCGCCATGACGACGGCGTCGAACCAGGAGAAGTCGATGTAATCGCCTGTGCCGCAGCGTAATCGGTTGTAGTACGCCGCGAGCGCCGCCCACGCCGCCTGGACGGCGGCGGTCGCCGACGCGATACCGTCCGGCGGCAACACCGGGGTGCCGGTGGTGGGGCCGGACCGCGACAGCGCGCCGCACATCGCGTACAGGACGGGATCGGTGGCACGCCATGACGACCGCGGACCAGTCGCGCCGAAGTCGGTGATCGACAGCACCACCAGATGCGGGTAGCGGGCCGCCAGCTCCTCCCCCGATGTCCCGAACATGGCCCCGCGCTCGTCGGCGCCGGTGTCCACGACGATGTCGGCCTCGGCGGCCAGATCCAGAAAGCGGGCGCAGTCCTCGTCATCGAACGGATCGAGCACCGCGCTGCGCTTGTTGGCGTTGTGCATGGCGAACGGAATGCCGGCTCCACGCAGCGTGGGCAGCACATCCCGGCTCAGGCAACCGCCCGGCGGCTCCACCTTGAGGACGTCGCCGCCCAGGTCGGCGAACAGCCGGGTGACCGCGTCCGCGACACCGCTCGACAGGTCGAGAACGCGCACGGCATCGAGCAACCCGTCGGCCATCTGCACACCGTACCTGCCTGGTCAGGCCGCTGCGCGGCGGCCTTTTGCTTCGTCGAGCGATCTCGGTGACGGCCAAAGTGCCAGCTGGGCAAGCCTATTCGGGGCATGCGTCATCGGCGGTCGCGCAACGCTCAGTCGAAGGTCCGCGCCGGCGCGGCGTCGGCTATCGTCACAGGCCGATCCGCCCGGCCCCACCCGTCGTCTCATGGAGGCTTCCCTATGACCGCGCACCTGAGCTACGTCGAGGCCGTCGTGGTCGGCGCGTTCCAAGGCGTGACCGAGCTGTTCCCGGTCTCCAGCCTGGGACACGCGGTGCTGGTGCCGGCACTGGTCGGCGGGCGATGGGCCCAGGACCTCAGCGTGTCCGCCCCCAAATCGCCCTACCTCGCGTTCATTGTGGGTCTGCATGTGGCCACCGCCGCCGCGCTGCTGGTGTTCTTCTGGCGCGACTGGATGCGCATCCTTACCGGGTTCTGCACGTCGCTGCGGCACCGGCGGATCCAGACGCCTGACGAACGGCTGGCGTGGTTGATCGTGGCCGGCACCATCCCGGTGGGTCTGGCGGGGCTGGCGCTAGAACAGCTGTTCCGCACCACGCTGGGCAAGCCCGTCCCCGCCGCGGCGTTCCTGTTACTCAACGGCATCGCGCTTTACCTCGGCGAAGTGCTTCGCAGGCGCATCGCGCCCACTCCGGATCGAGCCGCGGTGGCCGGCGGGGAACTCGAACACGGCGACGAGGCCTCCGACCGTCGGCTCGCGCAGCTTCCCCTGCCCCGGGGCGTGGTCATCGGTGCGGCGCAAATCCTCGCGCTGCTGCCCGGCATCAGCCGCTCGGGGATCACCATCGTGGCCGGCCTGTGGCGGGGCTTGTCACACGAAGACGCCGCCCGGTTCTCCTTCTTGCTTGCGACACCGATCATTTTGGCCGCGGGCGTGTACAAGATCCCGGAGCTCTTCGGGCCGCTCGGTGCGGGAATCGGTGGCCAGGTGCTGGCCGGCAGCGTCGCCTCGTTCGTCTGTGCCTACCTCGCCGTGCGCTTCCTGACGCGCTATTTCGAGACCCGCACATTGACGCCGTTCGCGATCTACTGCGCCGTAGCGGGCGGGGCGAGCCTGGTCTGGTTCGCCCTGAGCTGAGTCACCGGGCGGGTCGGGCAACAACCCGCGGTCGGTGCAGCCAGCGGGGGTTGTTGCGCCGGGCGACTTCGAGTGCTGTGCTTGGCCAGTCACCTAAGTTGACACCCGTCAAAAATCTGGAGGACCGGCATGGCAGACACGGCTTCGATTGGCCTGAGGGTTCGCGGCAAGGTCGTCGTGATCACCGGGGGCGCCCGGGGAATCGGGCTGGCCACCGCGACCGCGCTGCACAAACTGGGTGCCAAGGTCGCCATCGGCGATGTCGACGAGATGCGGGTGAAGGAGTCCGGCGCCGACCTGGGCCTCGAGGTCTACGGGAAGCTCGACGTCACCGATCCGCATTCGTTCTCCGATTTCCTGGACGAGGTCGAACGCCAGCTCGGCCCGATCGACGTGTTGGTCAACAACGCCGGCATCATGCCGGTCGGCAGGATCGTCGATGAGCCGGACGCGGTTACCCGGCGGATCCTGGACATCAACGTCTACGGCGTGATCCTGGGCAGCAAGCTGGCCGCCCAACGCATGGTCCCGCGCGGCAATGGGCACGTCATCAATGTCGCCTCGCTCGCCGGTGAGCTCTACATCGTCGGCCTGGCCACCTATTGCGCCAGCAAGCATGCGGTGGTCGCGTTCACCGACTCCGCCCGGCTCGAGTACCGGTCGGCGGGGGTCAGGTTCTCCACGGTGTTGCCGACGTTCGTCAACACCGAGCTGGTCGCCGGGACTCCGGGCATGAAGGGGTTCCGCAACGCCGAGCCCACCGAGATCGCCGACGCGATCGTCAATCTGGTGGCGCACCCCAAGCCCAGGGTGCGGGTCACCAAAGCGGCGGGCGCAATGGTGGTGTCCCAGAAGTTCTGGCCGCGCCGAATCGCCGAGGCGCTCAACCGGATGCTCGGCGGCGACCACGTCTTCACCGACGACGTCGACGTCGCCAAGCGCCAGGCGTACGAGGCCCGCGCCCGCGGCGAGGATTGATTGCGCACGAGCATTCTTCACCGAAGGCGCGGACAATCGGCCGAGTGAGCCTAGAAACCCGAACCCCCGCGCCCTCGCAATCTCCGCTCTCCGACGCCGAACTCGCTCTCCTCGACAAGTACTGGCGCGCCGCCAATTATTTGTCCGTCGGCCAGATCTACCTGCTGGACAACCCGCTGCTCCACGAGCCGTTGTCGACCGAGCACGTCAAACCGCGATTGCTGGGGCACTGGGGCACCACGCCCGGGCTCAACCTCATCTATGCGCACCTCAACCGGATCATCCGCAACCGCGACGCCGACGTCATCTACGTGACCGGGCCGGGTCACGGCGGGCCCGGGCTGGTCGCCAACGCCTACCTGGAAGGCACCTACAGCGAGGTGTACACCGGCATCGAGGAGGACGCCGAGGGGCTGCGCAAGCTGTTCCGGCAGTTCTCCTTCCCCGGCGGCATCCCCAGCCACGTGGCGGCCCAGACGCCGGGTTCCATCCACGAGGGCGGTGAGCTGGGCTACGCGCTGGTCCACGCCTACGGCGCCGCTCTGGACAACCCGTATTTGGTGGTGGCCTGCGTCGTCGGTGACGGCGAGGCCGAAACCGGGCCGCTTGCCGCCAGCTGGCATTCCAACAAGTTCCTCAACCCGGTGACCGACGGCGCGGTGCTGCCCATCCTGGCGCTCAACGGCTACAAGATCGCCAACCCGACGGTGCTGGCCCGCATCCCGCACGACGAGCTGGAATCGCTGCTGCGCGGCTACGGCTACCGGCCGATCACGGTCGCCGGCGACGACCCGGCCGACGTACATCAGCAACTGGCCGCCGCCCTCGACGACGCCTTCGACGACATCGCGGCGATCCAGGCCGCGGCCCGCGGCGGCGGTCAGGCCGAGCGACCGGTGTGGCCGATGATCGTGCTGCGCACGCCCAAAGGCTGGACCGGGCCGAAGGTGGTCGACGGCAAGAAGGTTGAAGGCACCTGGCGTTCTCATCAGGTGCCGCTGTCCGAGACGCACGACAATCCCGAGCACCGCTCCCAGCTCGAGGAGTGGCTGCGCAGTTACTCCCCCGATCAGCTTTTCGACGAAAACGGCAGGCTGCGTGACGAATTGCGGGCGCTGGCGCCCACCGGTGATCGCCGGATGAGCGCCAACCCGCACGCCAACGGCGGGTTATTGCTGCACGATCTGGACCTGCCGGACTTTCGCGACTACGCCGTGGCCGTCGAGCGGCCGGCGGCCACCACGCACGAGGCCACCCGGGTACTCGGTGCGTTCCTGCGCGACGTGATCGCCCGCAACCGCGACCGGTTCCGGCTGATGGGGCCCGACGAGACGGCCTCCAATCGGCTCGACGCCGTCTACGGGTCGACGGACAAGGTGTGGCTGTCGGAGGTCGAGCCCGACGACGAGCACCTCGCGCCCGACGGCCGCGTGATGGAGGTGCTCTCCGAGCACCTGTGCCAGGGCTGGCTGGAGGGCTACCTGCTGACCGGGCGGCATGGGTTGTTCAACTGCTACGAAGCGTTCGTGCACATCGTCGACTCGATGCTGAACCAGCACGCGAAATGGCTTGCCACCAGCCGGGAGTTGCCGTGGCGCAGGCCGATCGCGTCGCTCAACTACCTGCTCAGTTCGCACGTGTGGCGCCAGGACCACAACGGCGCATCCCACCAAGACCCGGGCTTCATCGACCTGGTCGCCAACAAGCGACCGGAGCTGACTCGCGTCTACCTACCGCCCGACGGCAACACGCTGCTCTCGGTGGCCGATCACTGTCTGCGCAGCCGCGACTACATCAACGTCATCGTCGCCGGCAAGCAGCCCGCGCTGGCCTACCTCGACATGAACGAAGCGATCGCGCACTGCACGCGCGGCCTGGGCATCTGGCCCTGGGCGAGCACGGCCACCGACGAACCCGACGTGGTGCTGGCCTGCGCCGGCGACATCCCCACCCTCGAGACGCTGGCCGCCGCCGACATCCTGCGCTCCGAGCTGCCCGAGCTCGGCGTCCGCGTGATCAACGTCGTCGATCTGATGCGGCTACAGCCGGATTCAGAGCACCCGCACGGCCTGCCCGACCGCGAGTTCGACGCGCTGTTCACCCGCGACAGGCCGGTCATTTTCGCCTATCACGGCTATCCCTGGTTGATCCATCGGCTCACCTACAGTCGCACCAACCATGCCCACCTGCACGTGCGCGGCTTCAAGGAACGCGGCACCACAACCACGCCCTTCGACATGGTGATGCTCAATGATCTGGACCGTTTCCACCTAGTCATGGACGTCATCGATCGAGTGGACGGGCTGGCCAGTCGCGCCGCCATGTTGCGTCAGCGCATGGTCGACGCCCGCCTCGCGGCGCGGACATACACGCGCGAGCACGGCGAGGACGACCCGCGGATCGCCGGCTGGACCTGGACGGCTGAGCGAGCAGAACGAACGCAGTGAGTGATGGTCGGGCGCCGGTAAACTGGTCGGATGCTTGACGCCACCGGGACAGCCGACATTCAACCCGCGGTGTCCCAGCAGTCGGCGCTGCACCGCTTCCGGATCCACCTCGACATCGCCGTCGTCGTGGTCGTGCTGGTGCTGACCAACCTGATCGCGCACTTCACCACGCCGTGGGCGAGCATCGCGACCGTCCCGGCCGCGGCTGTTGGGCTGGTCATCTTGATGCGCTGGCGGGGCTTGGGCTGGGCGGACCTCGGCCTGGGTCGCGAGCACTGGAGGCCGGGCGTCGGTTACGCGCTGGCCGCCGTGGCGCTCGTGGCATCGGTGATCGCGCTGGGCGTGCTGCTGCCGGCGACCCGGCCCATGTTCATGAACAACCGCTACGCCACGATCTCCGGAGCGATGGTCGCCTCGATGGTCGTCATCCCGCTGCAGACCGTCATTCCCGAGGAGCTGGCCTTTCGCGGTGTCCTGCACGGCGCACTGAATCGGGCCTGGGGCTTTCGCGGCGTCGCGCTGGCGGGTTCCCTGTTGTTCGGGTTGTGGCACGTCGCGACGTCGTTCGGGCTGACCAGCAGCAACGTGGGTTTCAGCCGGCTGTTCGGCGGCGGGCTGGTGGGCATGCTGATCGGCGTGACCGGGGCGGTCCTCGCGACCGGGGCCGCCGGCTTCGTCTTCAGCTGGCTGCGCCGGCGCAGCGGCAGCCTGATCGCGCCCATCGCGTTGCACTGGTCGTTGAACGGGCTCGGCGCGCTGGCGGCCGCGTTGGTTTGGCACCTGTCCACCTGACGCGAATCAGACGAGCAGCACCGCCGCACCGGCGATCCGGCCGGCGCTGAGATCCGCCAGCGCCCGATCCGCCTGTCCAAGCGGATATTCCGGTGTCGTCACCTCAATGTGGTGACTGCCCGCGAAGTCGAGGAAGGCCCGCGCGTCGGCCCGGGTGTTGGACGTGACCGACCGGACTTGGCGTTCCTGGAAAAGGTGACGCTGGTAGTTCAGGGTCGGGATGTCGGACAGGTGGATGCCTGCGATCGCCAGGGTGCCGCCGCGGTCCAGCGCCTCCAGCGCGGGCAGCACCAGATCACCCACCGGAGCGAACAGGATCGCGGCATCCAGCGGCACCGGGGGCGGATCGGCTGCGCCTTGGGCCGATGCCGCACCGAGCTTCAGCGCCAGTTCTTGCGCCCGGGATCCGCGGGTCATCACGTGCACCTCGGCGCCTTGCGCCAGCGCCACCTGGGCGGTGATGTGCGCGCTGCCGCCGAAGCCGTACAGGCCCAGGCGCCCACCGGGCGGCAGCTCGGCGCGCAGCAGCGAACGGTAGCCGATGATGCCCGCACACAACAACGGGGCCAGCTCGCTATCGCTGTAGCCGCTCGGCAGCGGATGCGCGAAAGCTGCCGGGACGGTGGTGAATTCGGCGTAGCCGCCGTCGGCGTCCCAACCGGTGTAGCGGGAGTGAGGGCAGAGGTTCTCGTCACCGCGGCGACAGTATTTGCATACGCCGCAGGTGTGGCGCAGCCAGGCGATGCCCACCCGGTCGCCAATCCGGAATTCGCCATCACCGGCCGCAGAACCCATCTCGATGACTTCACCGACCACTTCATGGCCCGGAGTGACCCGATCGCGGTGGACGGGGAGGTCACCTTCGGTGACGTGCAGGTCGGTGCGGCAGACCCCGCACGCGCGCACGGCCACCAGCAGTTCGGAGGGGCCTGGCCGCGGTATCTCGGCGGCGACTTGCTCCAGCGGGCCGGTGCTCATCGGCCCGGGGCGACGCACGCGCCAGGCGCGCATTGCCGTGGTGGTCGCCGGCGGGGGCATCAATCCATCATGCCGCTAACCACCACGGCCGCAACGGGTTAAGCCGATTACGTCCTGCGCACCATCCCGACAATCCAGAGCAGCAGCAGGGCGCCGAGCAGCGCCGTGAAGAACGTGAAGATGATGCCGCCACCAGCGGTGTTGACGAAGAAGCTGAGGATGAAGCCACCGATCAGGGCGCCCACGATACCGATGATTATGTCCATCACGATGCCGGCGCCGCTGCCCCGGATGATTCTGCTGGCGAGGGCTCCGGCGAGACCGCCGATGATGATGTAACCGATCCAGCCGACGCTGGTCAAAGTGCTTGAGCGGGCAAGAAATTCTGTAGCTGCCATGACGGTCATGAAAGTCTCCTTGCAATCACGGGCAAAGCCCAGCTATTTGCTGGGCCGTCATTTCGGTATACCCAGTTTGGGTTACGAAACGGGTGCCGAATTGGAGACGGTTAACCAGTCGGTTTCGCGACGATCGAGCGGCGCAGTCAGGCCGAGAGGGTCTGCTGAGGAGTCGGTGTGGGGGGCGGGCTGACTTCGGAGGCCGGCGCGCCGCCCGGAACCGGCGCAGGTACCCCCGGAGCCCCGGGCGCTGGTGCCGGTGCTCCCGGAGCCCCGGGCGCTGGCGCAGGTGCCCCCGGAGCCGCGGGCGCTGGTGCCGGTGCTCCCGGAGCCGCGGGCGCTGGTGCCGGCGGGGGCGCTCCTGGCGCCGCCGGTGTTCCCGGGGCCGGTGCTCCTGGCGCGGCGGCGGCGCCTCCTGGGGCCGCAGGGGGTGCCGACGCCTGAATCGACTCGGTGAGCGCCTTGGCCGCCCCCCTGTCCACCGGGTCGTTCGAGGTTCCGAGCCACACCACGAACCAGCGTTGGGCGGTCCCGCCGTTAGCTGAACCGATCACGCCCGTCCAGATCTGGCCGTTCGGCTTGGACGCGTCGCTGAACTTGACTTCGTAGTACGACGCGCTGCCGGTGCTCCCGTTGCTTCCGTTGAGGGGGGTGGTGTCCTGGTTGATCCGGGTGCCCGGGTAGGGCATGAAGAATTCGCCCATGTCCGACCCCAGCCGCACCGCGGCCTTGGCATTGTTGGCTTCCGCACTGGCGTAAAGCTTTTGGTCCAAGCGGCCCATCACGATCCGAGTGTCGTTCGCGACCGGTGGTGGCTGGTCGGGGGCCGGCGGCGGACCGGTGACCTTGCTAAGCAGCGCTGAGCCGTAGTCGAGGTGCGACGCGTCCGACTCCACCCAGCCGGCCGGCAGGACGTAGCTGAATCCGCCGACCGCGTTGGTGATCCGCCCGGCGTTCGGATCAGCAGGCGGTGGCGGCGGCGCATTCGGGTCGACGGGTGGGGGCGGCGCCCCGTTGGGGTTCAGCGGCGGCGGTGGAGCAGCGTTGGGATCACCCGGTGCCGGTTGCGCATTCGGCACCTGGCCGGCCGGTGGCGCCGGCGCGGCCGGCGGAGCGTTGGTAGCCGGCGCCCCCGGCGGGGCCACGGCCGTGCTCGGCGGCACCGGCGTGGGCACCTCGGGATCGGCTTTGGAAGCTGCCGGCAACGCGATGGCGAGTGCGCTGGCACCGGTCACCGTGGTGATCGCCAGCGTCGTCCACAGTCCTTTGCGACGGGTCGAGGTCGGGTCCACCTGTTCCATGGCGACGAACCTACCGTGTTACCGCTGTGACGCAAGGGTGATTGCGGACTAATGCTGCGTGGATTTACCGATGTTGCCAATGTGCAATCCGTCTTTGGCTCGCCGCCATGCACGGCCGCGTCAGCGGGCGGCGGGATGCAGCGACACCTCATGCGCCTTGACCGAGAACCACACTCGATCCCCCGGCACCAATTGCAGCTCCGAGGCGGCGTCGACGGTGATCTCGGCGGCGAGGCCCGGGGCGCCGTCGGGTTGCTGCGCGCCCCGCACCCACACCGCCGGTCCGCGGACATCCAGCTCCGCCACGGTGACCTCAAAAGTGTTGCGGGGACTACCGTGCGGGCGTTCCCGATAGACGGCCACCGCCGTCGGCGGGAACACAGCGATCGCACGCTGCTTCGGCGACAGCGTTGCGGCGCTCGCCGCAGCCGCCGCATACCAGCGGTGGCCGGCGTCCGCGCGCAGCGAGCCGTCACTGGTGACGGTTCCATTCACCAGGTTGATGCCCGCGATGCGGGCCGCGAAATGGCTACGCGGTGTGCTGAGCACCTCGGGCACCGGGCCGATTTCGGCGATCTTGCCGGACTCCAGCACCAGAACGCGATCGGCCAGGGTGAACACGTCCAGCAGGTCGTGGGTGACCAGGACCGCGGCGCAACCAATGCGAGTGATGACGTTGCGCAACACCGCCCGGAGCGCCGCGGCCGCGGCGACGTCGAGGCCCGCCAGCGGCTCGTCGAGCAGCAGCACGTCGGGTTCGGCCGCCAGCGCCCGGGCGATCGCGACTCGCTGGGCCTGTCCGCCGGACAGCTGTCGCGGTTTCCGCTCGGCCAACCGCTGGGCATCCACCTCACGCAGCCAGCGCAGCGCCGTCGCCGTCTGGGCGGCACGCGCCGGGCGTAATGCCGCACGACGGCTGTGCGGTCCGAATGCGACGTTGGCGGCAACGCTCAGGTGCGGGAACAGCAACGCGTCTTGCAGCAGCAGCCCGACTCGGCGGTCGTGGGTCGCCACGTTGACGCCGGCCGCAGTGTCAGTCAGGTCGCGGTTGCCCAGCCGCACCACGCCGTCATCGGGACGAAGCAGCCCCGCGATGACATGCAGCAAGGTCGATTTGCCCGCGCCATTGGGTCCGAGCACGGCGAGCACCTCGCCCGCGGCCACGGAGAATTCCACGTCCACGTGGCGGTCCGCGACGACGGCGCGCAGCTGCAATTCGCTCATGGTTATCCGGTGTCGGATCTGGTCAGCCGGCGACTGCCCAGGCCCAACACCACCAGGGCCGCCACCACCACCAGCAGGATCGACAGCGCCACAGCGGCATTGGCGTCGGTGACTCGTTGCAGGTAGATCTCGAGCGGCAGCGTTCGGGTCACCCCCTGCCGTGATCCGGCGAACGTCAGCGTCGCGCCGAACTCGCCCAGCGAACGGGCGAAGGCCAGCACCGCGCCCGAGACCACGCCCGGCAACAGCAGCGGCAGGGTGACGCGCCACCAGACGACGCTCGGACGCGCCCCCAGCGTCGCGGCCACCACCTCGAAATCGCCGCCCGCGGTGCGGGCGGCGCCCTCCAAAGAAATCACCAGGAACGGCAGCGAGACAAAGGTTTGTGCGAGCACCACGGCGGTGGTGCTGAACGCGATGCTCACACCGGCGGCTTCCAGGTAGCGCCCGAGCAAACCGAGCCGGCCGAACGCGTATAGCAGCGCGATTCCGCCCACCACCGGCGGCAGCACCAGAGGCAGCAGAATCAGCGGCCGAAGCAGCCGGATCACCCGCGCCGTACCGCGTGCCAGCACCAGCGCCATCGGCACCCCCAGCGCCACGCACAGCACCGTGCTGGCGGCGGCGGTCTTCAGGCTCAGCAACAACGCCGTACTCGACGATGAACTGGAGATCAGCGACCAGAAATGCGGCCAATCGACCTTGACCGCGATGGCCAGCAGCGGCAGCACCACGAAGAGGGTCCCAACCGTCGCGGGGACATATACCCACCGGGGCAGATCCGTCGGCCGGGGCATCCGCAGTCTCAGGGCTTCGCGAAGCCGGCCTGGGCCAGGACCTGCTCGCCGGCCGGTGACGTCACCAGGTCGACGAACTTCTGCGCTTGCGCGGCCATCGGGGCCTTCTTCAGCACCGCGATGGGATAGACGTTGACCGCGCTGGCAGCCTCCGGGAAGTTCACCGTCGCAACCTTGTTGCCGGCGGACTTGGCGTCTGTGACATAGACCAGCGCGGCGTCGGCCTGGCCGCTGGTGACCTTGTTGAGGGCATCCGTCACGCTGAGTTCCTCGCTGACCGGGTGCAGACGCACCTCAGTGCTGTCTTCGACGCGCTGCGCCGCCGCCCCGCACGGCACCGGTTGCTGGCAGATCACCACGTTGAGGCCTGGCTTGGCCAGATCGGCGAAGGAATTGATGGTCTTCGGGTTGCCCGGCGCCGTGACGATGACCAATGTGTTCGACGCGAAGTTCGTCGGGCCGCCGGTCAGCAAGCCGGCCCTGCTGACCTTGTCCATCTGGGCGGTGTCGGCCGACGCGAAGACGTCCGCGGTGGCACCCTGCGTCAACTGAGTGGCCAGGTCGGACGAACCGGCGAACTCGAAGTCGACGCCGATGCCGGGATTCTGGTTCTTGAACTGCTGGCCGATCTGGGTGAACGCGGGCTTGAGCGACGCCGCGGCGAACACCATGACCTTGCCGGATGCCGGAAAGGTCTGCGACGAGGGCGACTTCGGACTACACCCGACCAGTCCCGCCATCAGCGCAGCCGAAACCACCGCGGCCAGGATCCCGATCCGACGCATGGATGAACCCTAGCCCGCCGATGATGCGGCCGCCTTGCGGTTGAATCGCCGCAAGAAAGTAGCGGCCAAATAGTTACCCAAACGATCCGCGCGTCGCGCCGGGTAAAGTTTCGCCGACTAGCTACTGTCCAGTAACATATCTGGGACCGATGCCATAACGCGTGAACACGAGGAGGTCATGGCATGGAGGTGCTGGTTACCGGCGGAGACACGGACCTGGGGCGCACGGTAGCCGAGGGCTTCCGCGATGACGGCCACAAAGTGACCATCGTGGGCGCACGCAAGAGCGAGTTGGAGATCGCCGCCAAGGAGCTCGAGGTCGACGCGATCGTCTGCGACACCACCGACCCGGCCAGCCTCGAAGAGGCCCGTCCCCTGTTCCCGCACCATCTGGACACCATCGTCAACGTGCCGTCACCCACCTGGGACGCCGGCGACTCGCGCACCTATTCGATCGCCGACACGGCGAATGCCTGGCGCAACGCCCTTGACGCGACGGTGCTTTCGGCGGTGTTGACCGTGCAGGCCGTGGGCGACCACCTGCGTTCGGGCGGCTCCATCATCAGCGTGGTGCCCGAGAACCCACCGGCGGGAACCGCCGACGCCGCGATCAAGGCGACGTTGTCGAACTGGACCGCGGGCCAGGCAAGCGTTTTCGGCACCCGCGGTATCACGGTCAACGTCGTCGCGAGTGGACGCAGCGCCGAGGCAGGCTATGACGGACTCTCCCGCACGCCAGCGCCGGTGGCCGCCGAGGCCGCCCGGTTGGCGTTGTTCTTGACCACGTCGGCGGCTCGCCACATCACCGGCCAGACCTTGCATGTCAGCCACGGCGCGCTGGCTCGTTTCGCCTGAGGCGTAGCGCGCACCCTTCTCCGGGGCGAGGCCGATCGCTACGGTAATTCTCGTGGCTATTCGACTCGGTTTGCAGATTCCCAACTTCTCCTACGGCACCGGGGTTGAGCAACTCTTCCCCACCGTCATCGCCCAGGCCCGCGAAGCCGAATCCGCCGGATTCGATTCGGTTTTCGTGATGGATCACTTCTACCAACTGCCGATGTTGGGATCGCCCGATCAGCCGATGCTGGAGGCCTACACCGCCCTGGGCGCGCTGGCCACCGCCACCGAGCGGGTGCAGCTCGGCACGTTGGTGACGGGCAATTCGTACCGGAACCCGAGTCTGCTCGCGAAGACCATCACCACACTGGACGTGGTGAGCCAGGGCCGCGCGATTCTGGGAATCGGTACCGGTTGGTTTCAGCTCGAGCACGATCAATTGGGCTTCGAATTCGGCACTTTCACCGATCGGTTCAACCGCCTCGACGAGGCCCTGCAGATCATCCTGCCGATGATCAAGGGCGAGCGGGCCACCTTCTCGGGCAAGTGGTACCAAACCAGCGAGGCGTTCGCCAATCCCCGCTTCCGCGACCACATCCCGCTGATGATCGGGGGCAGCGGGGAGAAGAAGACAATCCCGCTCGCCGCAAGGCATTTCGACCACCTCAACGTGATCTCGGGTTTCGACGAGCTGCCGCGCAAGCTGGACGCGGTGCGCCGGTCCTGCGAGGAGGTGGGCCGCGACCCCGCCACCCTGGAAACCAGCACGCTGACCACCGTGATGATCGACGAAAACGCGAGCCTGGACCAGATTCCCGCCGAGATGACGCAGCGGATGGTGGTCGGCACGCCGGATTCGGTCGCCGATCAGATCAAGACCAAGGTGATCGACGCGGGCATCGACGGCGTGATCATCAATCTGCCCTTCTACACGCCCGGCATCATCGAGGCGGCCGGCGAAGCGCTGCGTCCGCTCGTGGGCCTGTAGGGCGTCAGTAGCAGCTCAGCGCACCGCCCGGTCGAACATGACGAGTATCACGTCCGGCGACCAGCAGTGATACTGGTGATGTGTTTGATTGCACATGTTGCCAGTTAGGTTTGCGGGTATTTGCCTGACTAGCGTGGTGGCTGAGTGCAGTCGCGTCCAGAAGCGTCAGGAGCAGCGGAAACATGAGCCCCCAGCCACAGACCCACGCTGGACCGGAGCGCCGTCACCAGGTCGTCATCATCGGCTCCGGCTTCGGTGGTCTGAACGCGGCCAAGAAACTCAAGCACGCCGACGTCGACATCAAACTGATCGCGCGCACCACCCATCACCTGTTCCAGCCGCTGCTGTACCAAGTGGCGACCGGCATTGTGTCCGAAGGCGATATCGCACCGCCGACCCGTGTTGTACTGCGCCGCCAGCGCAACGTTCAGGTGCTGCTCGGCGATGTCACCCACATCGATCTGGAGGGCAAGTTCGTGGTGTCCGACCTGCTTGGGCACACCTATGACACTCCCTACGACAGCTTGATCATCGCCGCGGGCGCCGGCCAGTCATATTTCGGCAACGACCATTTCGCCGAGTTCGCCCCGGGCATGAAGTCGATCGACGACGCACTCGAGGTGCGGGGCCGAATCCTGAGCGCGTTCGAACAGGCCGAGCGGTCCCGCGATCCGGAGCGACGTGCCAAGCTGCTGACGTTCACCGTGATCGGGGCCGGTCCCACCGGCGTCGAAATGGCCGGGCAGATCGCCGAATTGGCGTCCTACACGCTGAAAGGATCCTTCCGGCACATCGACTCGACGAGGGCGCGGGTGATCCTGCTCGACGCCGCGCCCGCCGTGCTACCACCGTTCGGCGACAAGCTGGGTCAGCGCGCCGCGGCCCGGCTGGAGAAGATGGGCGTAGAGATCCAGCTGGGCGCGATGGTGACCGACGTCGACCGCAATGGCATCACCGTCAAGGATTCCGACGGCACCGTCCGGCGTATCGAATCGGCCTGCAAGGTCTGGTCCGCCGGCGTATCGGCCAGCCCGCTGGGCCGCGACCTTGCCGATCAGTCGTCCGTCGAGCTGGACCGGGCCGGCCGGGTCAAGGTGCTGCCCGACCTGTCGGTTCCCGGCCACCCGAACGTGTTCGTCATCGGCGACCTCGCCGCCGTCGAAGGCGTGCCGGGAGTGGCGCAGGGCGCCATCCAGGGCGCCAAGTACGTCGCGAGCACCATCAAGGCCGAACTCGGCGGTGCCAACCCGGCCGAGCGGGAGCCATTCCAGTACTTCGACAAGGGCTCGATGGCCACGGTGTCGCGGTTCTCCGCGGTCGCCAAGATCGGTCCGGTCGAATTCAGCGGCCTGTTCGCGTGGTTCGCGTGGCTGGTGCTGCACCTGGTTTACCTGGTCGGGTTCAAGACCAAGATCAGCACGCTGCTGTCCTGGACTGTGACGTTCCTGAGCACCCGGCGCGGCCAGCTCACCATCACCGAGCAGCAGGCATTCGCACGCACCCGGCTCGAGCAGTTGGCCGTGCTCGCGGCCGAGACCAAGCGGCCGGCGGCCAGACGCGCCAGCTAGCCGCGGGCATCCTCCAATAAGGGTGCGGGAGAGCGTGTTTCACCAAGGGCCGCGCGCCGCGGCTGATCAGCCTTCGCGAATCTCGAGATTCTGCAGTCGCACTTGACCGCGGGCGACGACCCGGTCGTCGCTGTCGGTGATGGTGACCAACCACAATTGCTGGCTTCGGCCGCGGTGGATGGGCTCGACGCTGCCGTACACCATGCCCGAGCCGATGGAGCGCAGGAAGTCGGTGTTGTTGTTGACGCCCACCACATTTCCGCCGCCGCGGGTGGCCAACCACGTGTAGGCGGCCACGCTGGCCATGCTCTCGATCATCGAGCAGTAAACGCCACCGTGAACCAAACCCATCGGCTGCAACAGCTTGGGCGTCACCTCGAGCTGGGCGCGCGCGCCGTCGGGGCTGAGTTCCGTGAATTGCAGCCCGATCTCACGGTCGAAGGGTGCGGCGAAGTCCGGCGGGAGGATCGTTTTCTGCGGGTCTGGCACGTCCATGTGTCTACACCATGGCCGCCGCAAGCACGCTCGCGGCGGAAGGCGAGCTCCGAAAACGGCTGAGCCCCGCACCCTTAGGGCACGGGGCTCGCCGATCGAGTAGACCGGGGGTCGCTGCAGCCCTCAGGACACTCACACGGTCCGTATCGCTCGACTCGATAAGCATAGGCAAGGCTGCCCTAACTTTGCAAGCGGTATGGTTCTTGTGTTCGCGGCGGAGCCCACGGCGGCCGACACAGTGATTTGTCAGCCTTCCGTACGACCGTCGGTAGTAAGCCGGAGTACTCTTGATTCGACGCTCAGGAGATGAACGAACTATGGCCAAACTGACACGGCTGGGGGATCTGGAACGGGCCGTCATGGACCATCTGTGGTCCACGCCCGACCCTCAGACCGTTCGCCAGGTCCATGAGGCGTTGTCGGCACAGCGCGACCTGGCCTACACCACGATCATGACCGTGCTGCAGCGGTTGGCTAAAAAGAACCTGGTGTCCCAGATTCGCGACGATCGGGCGCACCGGTACGCACCGGTGCACGGTCGCGACGAATTGGTCGCCGGACTCATGGTCGACGCGCTGGCCCAGGCGGAAGACCCTGGCGGCAGAAAGGCCGCACTGGTGCACTTCGTCGAACGTGTCGGCGCCGACGAGGCGGAGGCGCTGCGGCGCGCACTGGCCGAACTGGAAGCCAATCAACGCAAGAACTCGACATCTGCTGGCGCTGGCCCGGAGGGCTGAGGGACACTGACAGTGTGTCCGCGCTGGCTTTCACCATCATCGCGGTGCTACTGACCGGCCCGGTGCCGGCGATGTTGGCACGCGCGCGCTGGCCGCTGCGCGCTCCCCGCGCCGCAATGGTGCTCTGGCAGGCCGTTGCACTGGCCGCGGTCCTGTCGGCGTTCAGCGCCGGCATCTCGATCGCCACCCGCTTGCTGGTGCCCGGCCGCGACGGGCGGCCCACGACCAGTATCGTCGGCGCGGCCGACCGCCTCGGCTGGCCGCTGTGGGCGCTCTACATCAGCGTGTTCGCCCTGACCTTGCTGGTCGGCGCCCGGCTGACGGTCGCGGTAGTCCAAGTGGCCATCGCCAACCGGAAGCGACGGGCCCACCACCGCATGGTCGTCGACCTGGTCGGGGTCGGCCACGGCGCCGCGAAGTCCCAGCCCTGCGCCCGCACCCGCGATCTGCGCGTGCTGGACGTCCCGCAACCGCTCGCCTACTGCCTGCCGGGCGTTCGCAGCCGCGTGGTGGTCAGCGAGGGAACGCTGAGCACGCTCGCAGATCCCGAAGTCGAGGCGATCCTCACCCACGAGCGCGCCCATCTGCGGGCGCGGCACGACCTGGTGCTGGAGGCGTTCACCGCCGTGCACGCGGCCTTCCCGCGGCTGGTCCGCAGCGCCAACGCGCTCGGTGCGGTCCAGCTTCTGGTCGAGCTGCTCGCCGACGATGCGGCGGTCCGCGCCGCGGGTCGCGCTCCCCTGGCCCGGGCGCTGGTCGCATGCGCATCGGGACGGGCCCCGTCGGGCGCACTCGCGGCCAGCGGCCCGAGCACGGTGCTCAGGGTGCGACGGCTCGGCGGCCGCGGCAACAGCCCGCTGTTGTCGGCGGCCGCATACCTGGCCGCGGCGGCGATATTCGTGGTGCCCACGATCGCGCTGGCCGTCCCGTGGCTCACCGAGCTGGAACGCTTGTTCAACCTCTGAGGCCGCCGAGAGCCGATCACCCCGGACGCCCGAGTGTTCGCTGTGCCACAGTGTCACCGAAGGCTTTTGCCGAAAGAGGTTCTCCTAATTGAGAGGCGAAAACATGAGTTCGTCGGATGCCCACTCCGGATCCAAGACCGGCAGCGCGCAGATCGGCGTCACGGGCCTGGCCGTGATGGGTTCCAACATCGCCCGCAACTTCGCCCGGCACGGCTACACCGTGGCGCTGCACAACCGCTCGATCGCCAAAACCGATGTGCTGCTCGAAGAGCACGGCGACGAGGGCAAGTTCGTGCGTTCGGAATCCATCGCGGAATTCCTGGATGCGCTGGAGAAGCCGCGCCGGGTGCTGATCATGGTCAAGGCCGGCGACCCCACTGATGCCGTCATCAACGAGCTCGCCGACGCCATGGAAGAAGGCGACATCATCATCGACGGCGGCAACGCCCTCTACACCGACACCATCCGCCGCGAGAAGGCGATGCGCGAGCGCGGGCTGCATTTCGTCGGCGCCGGCATCTCCGGCGGCGAGGAGGGAGCGCTGAACGGGCCGTCGATCATGCCGGGAGGCCCCGCCGAGTCCTACAAGTCGCTGGGCCCGCTGCTCGAGGAGATCTCTGCCCACGTCGACGGCGTGCCGTGCTGCACCCACATCGGCCCCGACGGCGCCGGGCACTTCGTCAAGATGGTGCACAACGGCATCGAGTACTCCGACATGCAGCTGATCGGCGAGGCCTACCAGTTGTTGCGCGACGGGCTGGGCAAGTCCGCCCCCGAGATCGCCGACGTGTTCGCCGAGTGGAACAAGGGTGACCTGGACAGCTTTTTGATCGAGATCACCGCCCAGGTGCTGCGCCAGACCGACGCCAAGACCGGCAAGCCACTGGTCGACCTCATCCTCGACGAGGCCGAGCAGAAGGGCACCGGACGCTGGACGGTGAAGTCGGCGCTCGATCTCGGTGTGCCGGTGACCGGCATCGCCGAGGCGGTGTTCGCCCGAGCCCTATCCGGCTCGGTCGCCCAGCGCAAGGCCACCACCGGCCTGGCCTCCGGCAAGCTGGGCGAAAAGCCAAGCGATGCAACGCAGTTCATCGATGACGTGAGCAAGGCGCTGTATGCGTCGAAGATCATCGCCTACGCTCAGGGCTTCAACCAGATCCAGGCGGGCAGCGTCGAGTACGACTGGGGCATCACCCCGGGCGACATGGCGACCATCTGGCGCGGCGGTTGCATCATCCGCGCAAAGTTCCTCAACAGGATCAAGGAGGCGTTCGACTCCGACGCCGACCTGCCGAGCCTGATCGTCGCGCCCTACTTCCGCAGCGCCATCGAGGAATCCATCGACAGCTGGCGCCGGGTGGTGGTGAAGGCCACCGAACTCGGCATCCCGATCCCGGGGTTTGCCTCGGCGCTGTCCTATTACGACGCGCTGCGCACCGAGCGGCTGCCCGCCGCGCTCACCCAGGGGTTGCGGGACTTCTTCGGCGCGCACACCTACGGCCGGATCGACGACGACCCGGAGAAGCGCTTCCACACACTGTGGAGCGGAGATCGCACCGAAGTGCCCGCGTAGCCGGGCGACACGCGAGGGCGTGAAGGGGGCTTGAATTGGTGGGACGACTGCGATGAGATTTCTCGACGGGCACAGTCCCGCATACGATTTGACCTACAACGACGTGTTCGTGATGCCGAACCGTTCGGAGGTCGCGTCCCGCTTTGACGTCGACCTGTCCACCACTGACGGCTCGGGCACGACGATCCCCATCATCGTCGCCAACATGACCGCGGTGGCGGGGCGCCGGATGGCCGAGACGATTGCGCGGCGCGGCGGCCTCGTCATCCTGCCGCAGGATCTCCCGATCACCGCGGTGCAGCAGACGGTGGGGTTCGTCAAGAGCCGCGACCTGGTGCTCGACACCCCGGTGGTGCTCGCGCCCGACGACTCGGTATCCGACGCGACGGCGCTGATCCACAAGCGCGCGCACGGTGTCGCCGTGGTCGCCTTCGAGGGCCGACCGCTGGGTCTGGTGAGCGAATCGTCGTGCCTGGGCGTGGATCGCTTCACCCGGGTGCGCGACGTCGCGCTCACCGACTTCGTCGCCGCCCCGGTGGGAACCGAGCCGCGCAAGGTCTTCGACCTGCTCGAGCAGTCGCCCATCGGCGTCGCGGTCGTGACGAATGCCGACGGAACGCTGGCCGGCGTGCTGACCCGTACCGGTGCCATCCGCGCGGGCCTGTATACCCCTGCCGTCGACGCCCGGGGCCGGCTGCGGGTGGGCGCGGCCGTAGGAATCAACGGCGATGTCGGAGCCAAGGCCCGATCGCTGGTCGAGGCAGGCATCGATCTATTGGTCATCGACACGGCGCACGGGCATCAGGTGAAGACGATCGAGGCGATCCGGACGGTCGCGGCGCTACAGCTGGGTGTGCCGCTTGCCGCTGGCAACGTGGTCTCGGCTGAGGGCACCCGCGATCTGCTGGGCGCCGGCGCGAACATCGTCAAGGTCGGTGTCGGCCCGGGCGCGATGTGCACCACCCGGATGATGACCGGCGTCGGCCGCCCGCAATTCTCCGCCATTGTCGAATGCGCTTCGGCGGCAAGAGAATTGGGCGGGCATGTGTGGGCCGACGGTGGCATCCGGCATCCGAGGGACGTGGCGCTGGCGCTGGCCGCCGGGGCATCCAACGTGATGATCGGGTCGTGGTTCGCCGGCACCTACGAGTCGCCCGGAGACCTGATGCGCGACCGCGACGACCAACCGTACAAGGAGAGCTACGGCATGGCCTCCAAACGGGCGGTGGTGGCACGCAGCGGCGCCGACACCGCGTTCGATCGGGCTCGCAAGGCGCTGTTCGAGGAAGGCATTTCGACGTCCCGGATGGGGCTGGATCCGGCCCGCGGCGGGGTCGAGGATTTGCTCGATCACATCACCTCGGGCGTGCGCAGCACCTGCACCTATGTCGGCGCCGCTAACCTGGTCCAGCTGCATGAGCGGGTCGTGGTCGGGGTGCAGTCGACGGCGGGCTTCGCCGAGGGGCATCCGCTACCGCTGGGGTGGTGACACGGCGTAGCGACGGCGTGGCCCGCACTGGGCAGCGCCGCGGGGGCGTGACCCGGGCTAGCATGAGACAGCAAAGACGGAAGTAACCGCGACCGCCCCACCACCAGGCAGCGAAAGGATCGACGTGCCGCAGGCACCCGTGCCAGCCAACGGCGTGCGGGCGCACGGACCGTCAGACGAATCGCCCGATGGGGAGCCTCCTGCGGCGCCGTCTCCGCGCATCAAGCCTGACCCCTCGGCCGGTGGGCGGCGCAGGCCATGAACGTCACGGTCACCGTTGTCAGCATTGCGGCGATCGCGGTGCTCATCTTCGGCAACGCCGTCTTCGTCGCCGCGGAGTTCTCGCTGACCACCCTGGACCGCAGCGCTGTCGAGGCGAACGCGCGCGGCGGTGGACGCCGCGACCGATGGATCCGCCGCGCGCACCACCGGCTGTCGTTCCAACTGTCGGGCGCCCAGTTGGGCATCTCGATCACCACGCTTGCGGCCGGTTACCTGACCGATCCAATGGTGGAAGACTTGCCGCACCCGTGGCTGGACGCGATCGGCATACCCGACAGGGTCGGCGACGCCGTCATGGCCTTCCTGGTGTTGCTGATCGTGACGTCGGTGTCGATGGTGTTCGGCGAGCTCGTTCCCAAATACCTGGCGGTGGCGCGTCCGCTGTCGTCGGCCCGTGCCGTCGTGAGCGCCCAGCTGTTGTTCTCGCTGCTGCTCACCCCGGCGATCCGGTTGACCAACGGTGCGGCGAACTGGATCGTGCGCCGGCTCGGCGTCGAACCGGCCGAAGAACTGCGGTCGGCTCGATCGCCGCAAGAGCTGTTGTCGCTGGTGCGTTCGTCTGCGCGCAGCGGCGCCCTGGACGCCGCCACGGCGGCCCTGGTGCGGCGATCGCTGCAGTTCGGCGCCCTGAGCGCCGAGGAATTGATGACACCCCGATCCAAGATCGTGGCGCTACAGACCGACGATACGGTCGCGGACCTGGTGACCGCGGCCGCCGAGTCCGGATTCTCTCGCTTCCCCATCGTCGACGGCGACCTCGACGAGACGGTCGGCATCGTGCACGTCAAGCAGGTGTTCGCCATCCCGCGGACCGAACGCGCCCGCACGCGGCTGATCACGGTGGCCCAACCCGTGCCGAAGGTGCCGTCAACTCTGGACGGCGACGCGGTGATGGCTGAGATCCGGGCCAACAGCCTGCAAACCGCGCTGGTCGTGGACGAATACGGCGGTACCGCCGGCATGGTGACCGTCGAGGACCTGATCGAGGAAATCGTCGGCGATGTTCGCGACGAGCACGACGACGCGACTCCGGACGTGGTGCCCGCGGGGACCGGCTGGCGGGTATCGGGTTTGCTGCGCATCGACGAGGTTGCCACCGCCATCGGTTTCCGGGCGCCCGAAGGCCCCTACGAGACCATCGGCGGATTGGTGCTGCGCGAGATCGGTCACATTCCGGTCGCCGGCGACACGATCACGCTGCCCGCGTTGGACGCGGACGGCTTGCTGGCTGAGGTGACGCGTTGGCAGGCAACGGTTATCCGGATGGACGGACGCCGGATCGACCTGGTCGAACTCGTCGAACTGAGCAGTCATGGTGAAGTCCCCGCGGCGGGGGCACACCGATGAGCGACACCTTGGGACTGCTGCTGGCCTGCCTGCTGATCGGGGTGAACGCGTTCTTTGTCGGCGCGGAGTTCTCGCTGATCTCCGCGCGGCGCGACCGCCTCGAGGCGCTGGCCGAACAGGGCAGAGCGGCGGCGGTCACCGTGATCCGCGCCGGAGAGCAACTGCCGTCCATGCTGGCCGGCGCCCAGTTGGGCGTTACGGCGGCGTCGCTGTTACTCGGGCGGATCGGCGAGTCCGCGGTGTCCAATTCCCTGCGAACGGCGCTGGGGCTCACCGGGATTCACCCGGCGCTGCTGCACACGCTGTCGTTCGCGATCGCCCTGGCCATCGTGGTGACGCTGCACGTGCTGCTGGGCGAGATGGTGCCGAAGAACATCGCACTGGCCGGCCCGGAGCGCACCGCGATGTTGCTCGTTCCGCCATATCTGGCCTACGTGCGCGCCGCCCGGCCGTTCATCGTGTTCTACAACAAGTGCGCCAGCGCGGTGGTGCGCGCGTTCGGCGTCGAACCCAAGGACGAGCTGGAGATCACAGTCTCCCCCGTGGAGCTCAGCGAGATGATCGCCGAATCGGAGTCCGAAGGCTTGCTGGACCGCGAGGAACGCACCCGGCTCACCCGGGCGCTGCAAATTCGTCACCGCGTCGTCGGTGACGTGGCGGTCCCGCTCGCCGACGTGCACGCCGTCCCGGTCGCCGCGGCGGGCTCGGGTCCGACCGTTGGGGCCGTCGAGCAAGCCCTGGCCCAGACCGGGTACTCCCGGTTCCCGGTGGCGAGCATCGGTGGCGCCTTCCTGGGATATCTGCACATCAAGGACGTGCTGACGCTCGGCGACGATCCGCACACGGTGATCGACCTTGCGATGGTGCGGGCGCTGCCGCGGCTGTCGCGATCACTGCCCCTGGCCGACGCCCTGTCGCGGATGCGGCGCAGCAACAGCCATCTGGCCTTGGTGACCGGCGAAGGCGGAGGCGTGGTCGCCATGGTGGCGATGGAAGACCTGGTTGAAGACCTAGTCGGCACCATGCGGGACGCCTAGTGACACTGGCCGGCCGGGGCGGCTGCGCGCAGCCCGTATGATCTTCACGGCTACCAGTTAAGAAAGTGCTGGAGGGCGCAGCACCGTTTGGGCGCGGAACATGCGTTGCTGGAACCGATCCCGGTGCTCGCCCGCAGCGTCGTTCGTGGGGCTGTCAGCGCGGCCTGACCTGCTGTGGCGGATCGTGCGGATAACGCTCACCAGGCTGCGCTCGGTAGGCTTATGACATTGCCAATCTGGCCCGACGATGGTCCGGTGCGGCCCGTGATGGAGGAGAATCATGACTGATCGCGTGTCGGCGGGGAACCTGCGCGTCGCCCGAGTGCTCTACGACTTCGTGAACAACGAGGCCTTGCCCGGCACCGACATCGACCCCGACAGTTTCTGGGCGGGCGTCGACAAGGTGGTCACCGACCTCACCCCCACGAACCAGGACCTGCTGCGTCGGCGTGACGAGCTGCAGGCACAGATCGACAAGTGGCACCGGCAGCGTGTCATCGAGCCGCTCGACATCGAGGCGTACCGTGAGTTCCTCGCCGAAATCGGTTACCTGCTACCCGAACCCGCGGACTTCACCATCACGACTTCCGGTGTGGACGACGAGATCACCACGACCGCCGGCCCGCAGCTGGTGGTGCCGGTGCTCAACGCGCGGTTCGCGCTGAACGCCGCAAACGCCCGTTGGGGCTCGCTCTACGACGCCCTCTACGGCACCGACGTCATCCCCGAGAGCGACGGCGCCGAAAAGGGCACGAGCTACAACAAGGTCCGCGGCTACAAGGTGATCGCCTACGCGCGCAAGTTCCTCGACGAGGCCGTGCCGCTGGAATCCGGGTCGTGGGCCGACGCAACGGGGCTCAGTGTCGACGACGGCCAGCTCCAGGTCGCGACCGCCGACGGCTCCGTCGGCCTGGCCGATGCGAAGCAGTTCGCCGGCTACACCGGCGAGCTCGGATCCCCCAACTGGTCGGTGTTGCTGGCCAACCACGGGCTACACATCGAGATCCTGATCGACCCGGAATCGCCGATCGGCAAGACCGACTCCGCGGGCATCAAGGACGTGGTCCTGGAATCGGCCATCACCACGATCATGGACTTCGAGGACTCGGTGGCCGCCGTCGACGCCGACGACAAGGTGCTCGGCTACCGCAACTGGCTCGGGCTGAACAAGGGCGATCTGTCCGAAGAGGTCAAGAAGGACGGCAAGACCTTCACCCGGGTGCTCAACGAGGACCGCACCTACAAGACACCCGACGGCGAGGGCGAGCTGACGCTGCCGGGCCGCAGCCTGCTGTTCGTCCGCAACGTCGGTCACCTGATGACCAACGACGCGATCGTCGACGCCGAGGGTAACGAGGTGTTCGAGGGCATCATTGACGCGCTGTTTACCGGGCTGACCGCGATCCACGGCCTCAAGACCGGTGACGCGAACGGCCCGCTGGCCAACAGCCGCACCGGGTCCATCTACATCGTCAAGCCCAAGATGCACGGACCCGACGAGGTCGCCTACACCTGCGAGCTGTTCAGCCGCGTCGAGGACGTCCTGGGCCTGCCGCAGGGCACCCTGAAGGTCGGCATCATGGACGAGGAACGGCGCACCACCGTCAACCTCAAGGCCTGCATCAAGGCCGCGGCCGACCGCGTCGTGTTCATCAACACTGGCTTCCTGGACCGCACCGGTGACGAGATCCACACCTCGATGGAGGCCGGGCCGATGATCCGCAAAGGTGCGATGAAGAGCACCGCGTGGATCAAGGCCTATGAGGACGCCAACGTCGACATCGGCCTGGCGGCCGGCTTCAAGGGCAAGGCCCAGATCGGCAAGGGCATGTGGGCGATGACCGAGCTGATGGCCGACATGGTCGAGCAGAAGATCGGCCAGCCGAAGGCCGGCGCGACGACCGCGTGGGTGCCGTCGCCGACGGCGGCCACACTGCACGCGATGCATTACCACTACGTCGACGTGGGCGCGGTGCAAGAGGAGCTGGCCGGCAAGAAGCGCACCAAGATCGAAGAGCTGCTGACCATCCCGCTGGCCAAGGAACTGGCCTGGGCGCCTGAGGAGATCCGCGAAGAGGTCGACAACAACTGCCAGTCCATCCTGGGCTACGTGGTGCGCTGGGTCGCGCAGGGCGTCGGGTGCTCGAAGGTGCCCGACATCCACGACGTGGCACTGATGGAAGACCGTGCCACGCTGCGCATTTCGAGCCAGCTATTGGCCAACTGGCTGCGTCACGGCGTGATCACCGAGGAGGATGTGCGGGCCAGCCTGGAGCGGATGGCCCCACTGGTCGACGAGCAGAACGCTAAGGACGCGGCGTACCTGCCGATGGCGCCGAACTTCGACGACAGCCTGGCCTTCCTCGCCGCGCAGGATTTGATCCTGACCGGGACGCAGCAACCCAACGGTTATACCGAGCCGATCCTGCATCGGCGCCGGCGCGAAGCCAAGGCACACGCCGCGCAGTCGAATTGAGCCTGCGCTCAAATCGGGTGCGAACGTGTCATAGTGCCGGCGATGACTAAAATCGGCGCCGAGTCAACGATGGATCGACGGAAAGGCCGCGGGCACTGCTATGGGTAGGCACAGTGCGCCCGACCCTGACGACTTCCTCGACGAACCTTCTCGCGACGACGTCGTCGACGAGCCGTCGCGAGGTGAAGAGGCGGGTTATCGCCACCGGAATCCCGGCGACGACGAGGAAGCCGACCTCTATTCGGATGAGGGTGACTATTCCGACGAGGGCGACTACTCGCAGGACGATCACTTTTCCGACGAGCGTCGCCATCGCGACGACGAGGGCTTCGCTTCGGACGACGACAGTCTCTACGCGGCTGAGGATTCATTCGTCGACGGCGCCGCCGATGACTACCCGGAGTTCCCGTCCCGGCGGGAGACCGCGCCGAGTTCGGAACCGCCGGCCTCATCGCCGTCGCTGTTCAGGGGCGGGCATCGTGGGCTGGCCGATCGGCTGGGCGGCCATCGCAGTAAGGGCGGCCGTCGCGGCGTCAGCATCGGCGTGATCGTCGCGCTGATCGCGGTCGTCGTCGTAGTGGGATCGGTGATCTTGTGGAGCTTCTTCGGTGACGCATTGTCCAAGCGCTCGCACACGGCCGCCGGCCGCTGCGTGGGAGGCCAGGAGACGGTGGCCGTTGTCGCCGACCCCTCCATCGCCGATCCCGTTCAGCAATTAGCGGAGAGTTACAACAAATCCGCCGGGCCGGTCGGTGACCACTGCATGGTGGTGAGCGTCAAGCCGGCCAACTCCGATGCCGTGCTGAACGGCTTCATCGGCAAGTGGCCCGCGGAGCTGGGCGGCCAGCCGGCCCTGTGGATTCCGAGCAGTTCGATCTCGGCCGCGCGGCTCGCCGGGGCGACGGCCCAAAAGACCGTCACCGAGAGCCATTCGCTGGTCACCTCGCCGGTGGTTCTGGCCATCCGGCCCCAACTCGCGCCGGCCCTGTCCAACCAGAACTGGGCGGCGCTGCCGGGCCTGCAAACCAACCCGAATGCGTTGGCTGGGTTGAACCTACCCGGGTGGGGTTCGCTGCGGTTGGCGCTGCCGATGAACGGCAACGGGGACGCATCTTTTCTGGCCGGAGAGGCGGTTGCGGCCGCCTCGGTACCGCCTGGCGCCCCTGCGACGCAAGGCACCGGCGCGGTGCGCAGCCTGTTGAGCGCACAACCCAAACTGGCGAACAACTCGCTGACCGAGGCGATGGACGTGCTGCTCGGACCCCCTGACGCGGCGACCGCACCGGTGCACGCGGTGGTCACCACCGAGCAGCAGCTGTTCCAGCGTGGTCAATCGTTGCCAGACGCCAAGGGCGCCTTGGGATTCTGGCTCCCACCGGGGTCTGCGGCGGTGGCTGACTACCCCACCGTGCTGCTCAGCGGTTCGTGGCTGAGCCGAGAACAGGCGTCGGCGGCCAGCGAGTTCTCGCGCTTCATGCACAAATCGGACCAACTGGCCAAGCTGGCGAAGGCGGGATTCCGCGTCAACGGCGTGACACCGCCGAGTAGTCCGGTCACGACCTTCCCGGCGCTGCCCGCTGCGCTGTCGGTGGGCGATGAGCCGATGCGGGCCACCCTCGCCGAGGCGATGGCGAGCCCGTCGAGCGGGCAGGCGACGACCATCATGCTCGACCAGTCGATGCCCGCGCAGGAAGGCGGCAAGTCCCGGCTGGCCAGTGTGGTGGGGGCGCTACAGGACAAGATCAAGGCGCTGCCCCCCACCGCGGTGGTCGGCCTGTGGACGTTCGACGGCCACGAGGGCCGCTCGGAGGTGGCGAGCGGCCCGCTGTCGGATGCCGTCAACGGCCAGCCTCGTGCGGCGGCGCTGGCCGCCGCCCTGGACAAGCAGTACTCGTCGGGTGGCGGTGCGGTGTCCTTCACCACCCTGCGGATGCTCTACCAGGATATGCAGACCAATTATCATGCGGGCCAAACGAATTCGATCTTGTTGATCACCGCAGGGCCACACACCGACCAGACGTTGGACGGGCCGGGGCTGCAGGACTTCATCCGGAAGAGCGCTGATCCTGCCAAGCCCATCGCGGTGAACGTCATCGATTTCGGAACGGACCCGGACCGGGCGACCTGGGAATCGGTCTCCCAACTCAGTGGCGGCAGCTATCAGAACCTCCCGACGTCGGCGTCCCCCGACCTCGCCGCGGCGGTGAACGCCTTTCTGAGCTGACGGCGTTCGTCGGCAGCACTGGCCTTTTGATGGCGGCCGGTGCCGGCGCACGTCGCCGATCCAATGTCGCCCGGTGAAACCTCGGCCGTTACACCGGCCCGGACGAATCCCTCGTCGTGTCTGTCCAACGGCCTCGGATTGTGCGAGACTCGACGATAGAATTTGTGTCGATTTCTATCAGAAGGCGGCGGCGTGGCCCATCCTTCACCCATCGATCCCGAACTCGCGACGGTCCGGCCGGATCGGCGCGCCCAGCGGGCGGATACCGATTCCGCGGACACCAGGTTTTTGGCCGAGGAGATGTCGCCCTGGTTGACCCCGGCGTATGGGGCGGCGAACGTCGTCATGCAACTGGCGAATTCGGGCGTGGCATATGGGGTGATGGAAAGCAAAGTCGACAGCGGCAACCTGCACAAGCACCCTTTTAAACGGGCCCGCACCACGTTCACATATATCGCCGTGGCCATCGCAGGCAATGCGCAGGACCGCAGGGTGTATCGGGACGCCGTCAATGCCGCGCACGCTCAGGTGCGCTCCGGTCCGCACAGCCCGGTGCGCTACAACGCGTTCGACCCCCAGTTACAGCTCTGGGTGGCCTCCTGCATGGCCGCCGTCTTCGAGGACACCCGCAAGCTGCGGGGTGGCCGGTCGCGCCGCGACCCCGAAGCGGTTCACCGGGCGGCATCGGTGTTCGCGACCACGCTGCAGGTGCCGCCGGAGATGTGGCCCGCCGACCGGGCGGCCGCCGGCCGCTACTGGCAGGACCAACTCGATCGACTCGACTTCGACGAGCGGATGCGCGGCTTTCTGATCGGCATCGCGCGCCTGAACTTCTTACCCGCTCCCATCCCGCGGATGTTCGGCAGCTGGAACCTGTTCATGACGCTGGGCTATCTGCCGGTGCAACTGCGCGACAAGCTCGGGTTCGGATGGTCGGACGCGCAGCAGCGCCGATTCGACCGCTGGCAGCGTTGCTTGGGAGTGCTGGACCTGTTCACGCCGCGGTTCTTGATGCGACTGGGTGCGCGAGCGGTGGTGTGGGACATGCGGTTGCGGCACATCACCGGCGCAACCGTGGTATGACGACCCAGAGGGAGCGACACGGCGATGCCCGACCACTTGTAGGCCAGATGGAAGACCCCGCGATGCTGCTGGGTGCGGTGCCCGACGGTCTGGTCACCCTGGATCCGACGGCGCGCACCATCGTCACCGCCGCACGCACCTGCTTCACCGAGCGCGGGTTCCAAAACACCACCATGCAGGACATCGCCGACACCGCCGGCGTCGGTGTGGCCACGGTCTACCGCCGCTTCCGGCACAAGCGAAACCTGGTGCGGCTGACCATCATGGACGAATCACTGCGACTGAGCATTCTGGTTTCCGAGGTTGCGGGCCGGGCGACGACACCGGAAGAAGGGATCGCCGAAGTCTTCGCGGCCTTCGTTCACGAGGCCTCCGCGCCCAAGCTGCTCACCCGCAGCATCCGCGAATCACCCGCCGCCGGTGAGCTTTCCGCCTACCTGACCGATGAGAATCTGATCGTCATGACCCGCGGCTACATCGCCACCTGGCTTCGCCGCTGGCAGGAACGCGGCGAACTGTCGGCCGATCTGGACACCGACGTGGTCGGCGAGGTGATCGGACGGCTGATCATCTCGCTGATCAACACGCCGAAGTCCGTTATCCCGATCTACAACCCGAGCCGGGCCCGTGACTTCGCCCGCCGCTTCCTGGTGCCGCTGGTGCTGCAGGCGCCCGCGACGACGCTCGGCTGAGTCTCGGCCGGCGGGATCGTCAGGCGAACGCCTCCACCGGCGGGCACGAGCACACCAGGTTGCGGTCGCCGTATGCCCCGTCGATGCGACGCACCGGCGGCCACACCTTGGGCCGAAACTCCTTACCCAGTGGGTAGGCCGCCTGCTCCCGGCTGTAGGGGTGGTCCCAATCGCCGATCACCAGGCACTCGGCCGTGTGCGGCGCGCCCCGCAACGGGTTGTCGTCGACGGGCCACTCCCCCGCGCCCACCCGGTCGATCTCGCCGCGAATGGCAATCATGGCGTCGCAGAATGCGTCGACCTCGGTCAGCGTCTCGCTCTCGGTGGGCTCCACCATTAGCGTGCCGGCCACCGGGAAACTCATGGTCGGAGCGTGAAAACCGTAGTCCGCCAAGCGCTTTGCCACGTCGTCGACGGTGACACCGGTGGACTTTGTGATCCCCCGAAGGTCCAGGATGCATTCGTGGGCGACCATCCCGTTCTCGCCGGTGTAGAGCACCGGGAAGTACTCGTCGAGGCGCCGGGCGATGTAGTTGGCTGAGGCGATCGCGGTCAGCGACGCCGCGCGTAAGCCCTCGGCGCCCATCATCCTGATGTAGGCCCAGCTGATCGGCAGGATCGAGGCCGACCCGTACGGTGCCGCCGACACCGGATGGCCCTGGGGCAATTCGGGTGCGTGCGGGTGCCCCGGCAGGAACGGCGCCAGGTGCGAGCGCACCGCCACCGGCCCGACGCCGGGTCCGCCGCCGCCGTGCGGAATGCAGAACGTCTTGTGCAGGTTCAGGTGGCTGACATCGCCGCCGAACCTGCCCGGCCGCGCCAGCCCCACCAGGGCGTTGAGGTTTGCGCCGTCGACGTAGACCTGCCCCCCGGCGTCGTGCACGGCCGCACAGATCTCGGCGATGTCGTGTTCGTAGACGCCGTGCGTGGACGGATACGTGATCATCAGCGTCGACAGCCGGTCGCGGTGTTCGCCGACTTTGGCGCGCAGGTCGTCGAGGTCCACGTCGCCGTTGGTGTGGCAGGCCACCACGACGACCCGCATGCCGGCCAGGGCCGCCGACGCCGCGTTGGTGCCGTGCGCACTGGACGGGATGAGGCAGATGTCGCGGTGCGGTTCCCCACGGCTGGCGTGGTAATCGTGAATGGCCAGCAGCCCGGCGTACTCGCCCTGCGAGCCGGCGTTGGGTTGCAGCGAGACGGCGTCATAGCCGGTGATCTGCACCAGCCAGGTCTCCAGGTCGGCGATCAGACGACGCAGGCCGGCGGTGTCCGACGCCGGCGCGAATGGGTGCTGACGGGCGAATTCCGGCCAGGTGATTGGCTCCATCTCCGCGGTCGCGTTCAGCTTCATGGTGCACGATCCGAGCGGGATCATGCTGCGGTCCAAGGCAATATCCTTGTCGGCCAGCGCACGCAGGTAGCGCATCATCGCCGTCTCGGTGCGGTACTGGGTGAACGCGGGATGGGTGAGGAACTCCGATGTGCGGGTGACGATGCCGGCGCGCCGGGGCTGGGCCGGTTGCACGCCGAAGGCCGCGAGCACCGCGGCGACATGCTCCTCGGTGGTGACCTCGTCGCAGGCCACCGACACGTGGTCGGCGTCGACCCGCCACACGTTGATGCCGTTGGCCTTGGCCGCGGCGATCACCTCGTCGGCGCGTCCGGGCACCCGGGCCAGGACGGTGTCGAAGTACTTGTCGTGGACCAACGCATCGCCGAGCGCGGCGGCGATTGCCTCGGCGTGACCGTGCACGCGGCGCGCCATCGCGGTCAGCCCCTCCGCGCCGTGGTAGCTGGCGTACATCGCGGCCATCACCGCCAGCAGCACCTGTGCGGTGCAGATATTGCTGGTCGCCTTGTCGCGGCGGATGTGTTGTTCGCGGGTCTGCAACGCGAGGCGGTAGGCGGGCGAGCCGTCGGCATCCAGCGACACACCGACCAGCCGGCCCGGTAGCTGACGGGCGTGGTTGGCGTGCACCGCCAGGTATCCGGCGTGTGGCCCACCGAATCCCATTGGCACGCTGAATCTTTGGGTAGTTCCGAAGGCGACGTCGGCGCCGATCTCACCCGGTGGCGTGATGAGCGTCATGGCCAGCAGGTCGGCGCCGATGGCGATCAGCGCGCCCCGGTCGTGCGCCTGCTCCACCAGATCCGACCAGTCGGTGACCCGGCCACTGGCCCCGGGCAACTGGGCGATGACGCCGAAGAAGTCACCGTCGGGAAGACCGCTGCGTAGGTCGGCGGTGACGATCTCGATGCCCAGCGGCTTGGCCCGGGTGGCCAGGATGGCGGCGGTTTGGGCGAAGACGTCAGCGTCGACCGCCAGGCGGTTGGCGCTGTTCTGCGACGCGCGACGCGTCGCGGATCGGTGCATCAACGTCATGGCCTCGGCCGCCGCCGTGCCCTCGTCGAGCATCGAGGCGTTGGCGACCTCGAGGCCGGTGAGGTCGGCGACCATCGTCTGGAAATTCAGCAGCGCCTCGAGCCGGCCCTGGCTGATCTCCGGCTGGTAGGGCGTGTAGGCGGTGTACCAGGCCGGGTTCTCCAAGATGTTGCGCAGCAACACCGGAGGCGTGAGCGTGTCGTAGTAACCCTGCCCGATCATCGACACGGCCACCGTGTTGGCCTCGGCCAACGACCGCAGCTCGGCCAGTGCCTCGGCCTCGCTGGCCGGAGGCGGCAGCCGGTCGAGACCGGGCGCGGCGCCACCGTCTGTCAGCCGGTCCAGGATGCCGTCCGGAACCGCCTTGGCGGCGAGCTCGTCCAGCGAGTCCACACCGATGACGGCGAGCATGGCGGCGACGGCGTGGCTGTCCGGACCGATGTGCCGAGCAGCGAAAGTGAATTGATCGGACACTGGAGCTCCTGAGTAGGCGAACGAAGACATATCACGGCAGAGGACTATCGGCCCTCTCCCTCTGTCTTCACCCGTTCGCCGGGCGCCTGAGAGATTCGGCGCCGATGCTGCCTGCGCGCCTTTCCCCATCGGCGGGTGCGGGCCGCAGGGCCCACACCGCTTTCCAGAGGCATCGAGATTCGCGCGGTCCGGGTGCCTGAGAGGTTGACGGAGAGGTGTTGCTCCTTCGGCGTTCGTGACTGGCAGCCACGAAACTCTCCCGCTCGAATGCGATGCGCAGCCCAGCTTACCCGGCTGCTCGAGGCGCGGGCGCGGGCGCGCCGTCAGCCGATCTTGCGGTCGCGGTGCTTGCGTCGGTGCGCCAGCTCGTCCTCTGGCTCGGCGATCGACTCGCCGCCGTCGGCCCGCTCGCCGGGAAAGTCGGCGATGACGCCGGTCAGCTCGCGCATGGCGCCCGACACGGCGATGCCGAAGACGCCCTGCCCGCCCTGCAGCAGGTCGACGACCTCTTCGGCGGACGTGCACTCGTAAACTGTGGTGCCGTCGGAGAACAGGGTGATGTTGGCCAGATCCTGGACACCACGCTGACGCAGATGATCGACCGCGACGCGGATGTTGTGCAACGAAATCCCGGTATCGAGCAACCGCTTGACGATCTTGAGGACCAGGATGTCCTTGAACGAATAGAGCCGCTGGCTGCCGGAGCCTGCCGCGCTGCGGATCGACGGGACCACCAGCGAGGTGCGTGCCCAGTAGTCCAGCTGTCGATACGTGATGCCGGCGATCTGGCAGGCACTCGGACCGCGGTAGCCGACCAGCTCGTCGGGCACGGAGTCGTCCGGGAAAAGTCCGGGCTGCACGGGTGCGCTGGCTACGGTGACGCTGCGGTCACTGGTCGCCGGGCTGCCGGTCTCAGCTAGATTGAGCTGCTCTTGGCGTGGCTGCTCGCTCACGGTGGTTCCTCTCCGCGATCGCGCTCTCGTCGTTAGCTGCGTCCCTGGCTGCTGTGCAGCCACGTTTGCTCAGGCCGAGTGCTAGTAGAGCTTACGCTTTCCGATAGCCGCCGCGCCTGTAGTCGCGAACAAAGTATGGCCGCCGCGAGGCGATGTGGGCGGGCTATCAACCAGCGTGTCGACATCTAGGTGTGGTTTGAGACGGATCCGTGATGTCGCTTTCCAGGCTAGACCAGCCGCCCCGCCGTCCCAAGTGCTGGTCGTAACGGGTTTGCGCTAGGTGGCTTTGAAATCGTCCGGAGACACGCTGTCGAGGAATTCCTTGAACTTCTCCACCTCGTCCTCGCGCACGGCGGTGCCGCCTTCCTCGTCGCTCTCGTCCGGGATCAAGAGCCCGGCCTGGGCGAGCACGCCTTCTTCGACGTAGATCGGAACGCCGACCCGCAGGGCGATCGCCACCGAGTCGGACGGACGGGCCGACACGGTGATGTTGCGGTCGAAAACCAGGTCGGCGTAGAAAGTGCCCTCTTGCAGATCGACGATCCGCACCTCTTTCAGCGAATGCCCAAGCGCGGCAATAACATCCCTGATCAGATCGTGCGTCAACGGGCGGGGGGGCTCGACGCCCTGCTGCTCGAGCGCGATGGCGGCGGCCTCCGACTGACCGATCCAGATCGGAAGGTAACGGTCACCGTTCGTTTCGCGCAGTAACAGCACCGGCTGGTTTTGCGGCTGCTCGACGCGAATGCCGACAACACGAACCTCACCCATTTGTGTCTGCCCTCCGCATTAGTGGCGCCGGTTGCATTGGTAGCCGCCAGGGACGGCGAGGTCAAAAGTCCGCCCTACTGCCGAAAACCAAGCTGTCGACCGAAGTCTAGTCCTCAGCGATCCAGAACGTCGCGAACGGCGGATTTGACCAACGACGTGTGCAACGTGATGGCGAGTGCCGCGACTTCGCGCGCCAAATCGTCGGCGCGATCGCGGGCGCCGGCCTTGCCGGCTTTGACTATCGGACCGGCAATTTGCGCGATCAGATCCGACTGCCGATCGGCGGCCGAGCGGAACGCGCGCAGATGCCGCGGCTCGACACCGTAATCCGACAGCGCCCGCGCGCATTGCAGGATGACGACGGCGTGCTCGTCGAAGAAACCGGCGGGTCCGGTGGTGATGACTCCGGCCTTGAGGAGCGCGGTGAGCAGGTCGTCGTCGACGCCGGCGCGATTCAGCAGTTCTTCGCGGCTCAGCCGGACGTGGGTCGGGGCCACCGCAGAGCTGTCCGAGCCCGAATCCGCGGCCTCCCCGGTTGCCGCTACGGACACCAGGCGCGGGGGGGAATACGACGTTCGGACGGGCGGCAGCTCGCCGTCGGGTTGGGCGTCCAGTTGCGCCCTGATGACCTTCAGTGGCAGGTAGTGATCACGTTGCGCGGTAAGGATGAACCGCAACCGCGCGCAGTCGTATGCGGTGAACCTTCGGTATCCCGACGCAGCCCGCTGCGGCGTCACCAGACCCTCGGCCTCCAGGAAGCGGATCTTGGAGATGGTGACATCGGGGAAGTCCGGCCTCAGCAGTTCCAGGACCGCCCCAATCGACATCCCGGCCAGTGCCGAGCTATCGGGTGCGCTCACTAGCCTGAAGATCCTCCATCCTCACCCTGCTTGGGTCCGGTCAGAAACACCAAGCGGAACTTGCCGATCTGCACTTCGTCACCGTTGGCAAGCACCGCCGAGTCCACGGGCTCACGGTTGACGTAAGTGCCGTTGAGACTACCAACGTCGACCACGCTGAATTCGTTGTTTTCCAACCTGAATTCGGCGTGCCGACGACTGACGGTTACGTCGTCGAGAAAAATGTCGCTGTCGGGATGGCGACCGGCGGACGTGGTGGGCTGGTCCAGCAAAAAGCGAGAACCCGCGTTCGGTCCCCGCTTGACGACCAGCAACGCCGAGCCGGCGGGGAGTCCCTCGACTCCGGATACCGCACTCTCGGTTCCCGCTTGTGCAGGAGCGTCCAGCTCGTTGAGGAAGTCGGCACGGAAGACAGAAGTCGTCTCTACCGTGACTTCGTCCGAATTCTGGTCGTTGTCCATGTCCGTCACCCGCTGCTCCTCACTGGCTGCTGTGGCGTTGTCTGTCCGGGCCGCTCGGCCGGCTTTCGCACCAGGTTTCTTTGCCCGGTATGCCGATTACTGCCGTCTTCTACTTGCAAGTGTCTTTCACGTGTCTTTCAGCGATCTACGAAGGTTCTCAAAGGTCGATGTGTCGACGGTACCGCGCACCGGCTTGCAATGCGCCCACCACCTGACGATCCGAAACTTCGACTCCCCCGCACCCCGGCCGCACCGCTCGCGCGCTGTGCGGGGCTGCAGGGACACTAGCAATCGTCATTCGGTCAGCGTTCCGCGGTAGGCCTCAGCGTCCAGTAGCGAAGCAATCGCCGACTCCAATTCGCCGACTTCGGAGACCTGCACATCCAGCAACCAGCCGGCCCCGTACGGGTCGGAGTTCACCAGTTGCGGGCTGCCGTCCAGATCGGTGTTGACCGCCGACACCGTGCCCGACACCGGGGCGTACAAGTCCGACACCGATTTCGTCGACTCGACCTCGCCGAAGGATTCGCCCGCGGTCACTTCGCTGCCCACGTCGGGCAACTGAACGAAGACGACATCGCCCAACGCCGACTGCGCAAAATCGGTGACGCCCACTCGCACGGTGTCATCCCCGCTGCGGCGAACCCATTCATGTTCGGCGGTGTAGCGCAGGTCGGGTGGGATATCGCTCACGGGTGATCCTGTTCTGTTGATGGCGCTCACTTGACGGGCTGAGCGTATTGGTGCGGTTTTGGTTGCCGCAAGGTGGTCACGTCCACGCGGTCGGCCTGCTGGACGGACATTCGCGCACCGACGCGTTTGACGGTGTCCTGCGCGCCACCGGGAATGTTCATGGCCGCGGCGAGGGTAGGCGGATCGCCAATCGCCAGAATCGAATACGACGGAGACAGTGTCTTGGTGTCGATGATCAGCGACCCAGGCGTACCTACCACCCACGTGTCGACACCCACTCGCACCGATTGGTGCGCGTCGTTGACTTCGATCGCCTCGGCGCCGGCGGCGCGCAACTCGTTGATCACGTCGAGCATCGCCTCGGGCGACACCCCGGGTGCGGGGTCGTCGATGGTGACCGTGACGCCAGGCCCGGTGGCGCCGACCGCCCCGACCAGAATGGACAGTGCCGCCAGCCGGGTCTGTGCGGATTGGATGGCGGCCTGGTCGTTGTTTCCGGACGCCTGCAATGAATTCAGCGTGTTCTGTAGCTCGTTCACCTCGGTGTTGAGCGTGCCTTCGCGCTGTCGCAACGAATCCAGCAGCACCAGAAGGTCTGCGGGACGGGCCGTCTCGAGTGAGTCACCCGACTCGGTCTGGCGGACCTGGGTGACGATGGCGAGGCCCAGAAGCAGACACAGCATGGCGGCCAGCGTGCCGAAGGCCATCCGGGACCGCCCGCCGCGCACCACGCCGGATAGCACGGTGCGGTGCACCGGGCCGATTTCGGGACGAGGACTTGTCGCGGCCAGTTCGTGGCGGCCGTGCGGCGCACCCGGCTCAGCCGTCGCATCGGTCCCCGAGCGACCGGGCTTGGTTGGCCCGTCACCACTTTGGCCGCCGCCGGCGCCCTGGCCGGCGGTGCTGTCTGGCGGATCCTGGCTCACGTTGACCTCAACTGCGTTACGCCCCAAACAGCCTACGGCGCAGGGCGGCGGCATTGCCGAAGATGCGGATACCCAGCACGACGATGATGGCCGTGGACAACTGCGTGCCCACGCCCAATTGATCGCCGACGTAGACGATCAGGGCAGCGACGAAGACGTTGAACACGAAGGAGATCACGAAGACCTTCGGGTCGAAAATCCGTTCCAGGTACGCACGTAATCCGCCGAACACCGCGTCCATCGCCGCGACCACCGCGATCGGCAGGTAGGGCTGGACGACTTCAGGCACCGCAGGGTGAAAAACCAGGCCCAGCACGATGCCGATCGCCAGCGCTGCGATACCGATCATGTTTGGTTTTCCGGTCGCATCTCACACAGGGGAACGTGTCTGTTGAGGACTTTTCTCACTGTGGCCCAATCTGCTTGGCGAACTTGACATCCCGTATCGATCCGGCAGGCAGCGTCAGACCGTCTGCGGCGTCCACCGTAACCACGACACCGTAGGAGATCTGTAGCAGCCTCAGCCGCTGCATGCCGGAGCTGTTGTCGAAGACATCGCGCATCGCCCGCGGCGGTCCGATCGCCAGGACGCTGTACGGACTGCTTGTCGGGCTGTTGTCGACCAGGATCGCGCCGCCGGCCTGCCGAATGGTCACATTCGGCCCGATCCGCACGCCGCCGACGGAAATGGCCTCGGCGCCGCTCGCCCACAACGAGTTGACCAGCAGCTGCAGATCGCGGTCCAGGATGATTTGCCTGCTGCCGTTGACCCGCTGCTTGGATACGTCGGACAGGTTCGGGCCGGCACCGGGATCGGTGACGGTCACCTTCAGGCCGGGCCCGATGACCGCGCTGCTGGCGGCCGCCAGGCTCAGCGCGTCAAGCCGTTTCAGCAGCCGTTGTCCCTCGGCGTCTTCGGCCAGGGCGTGGCGTCGCACGTCGTCGACGCGCGTCGCCAGCTCGCTGCGGCGCTGGTTCAGCTTGGCCGCGGAGCCTTCCGTCGACCGCACATTGCCCAACAGCAGCTGCTGGGCGGAGCGCACGCCGGGGGCCACCGAGCGGGCCTGCGCGACGGCGGCGGCGAAAACCGTCGCGATCAGCAACGCCGCCGCGGCCTGCCAGAGCCAACCGAAGACGCGCCGGCGTCCGCTGCGCGCTCGGCCGTCGGCGCCGCGTTTGGCCGCCGCCGCGGCATAGCCGGGATCGAGGTGCTCCGACAGCAGGGCGCGCAACAGCGACGGCACCGGGATCAGCGTGGGCCGCGACGCCACATGCGCGCCGCGACCGGCATGGGGGTCATAACCGCCGAGCAGGCGGTCCGCGTCAGCCATGGTCAGCCACCTTCGCCGCGGCCGACGGGCGAGAACCGCGGTCGACCTTGGGCATGCGTCGCAGCACGAGGGTCATCTGCACCGCATACTGCACGAACGCCCACAGGTACGCATACATACCCCAGATCAGGAAAGCCCAGCCGCAGGCCCCGATCACGCGGCTCCACAGCGCCTCCCAGGCGCCCAGCAGCACCAGCGGAAAGCCGGACATCAGCGCGAACGTCGCGGCCTTGCCGATGTAGGTGACCGGCAACGCGGACAGCCCCCGACTCCACAGCAGGGGCAAGGTGGTTGCCAACAGACCGTCGCGCGCGAGCAGGACGATGACGAACCACCACGGCACGATCCCGCCGAAGGCCAGCACGATGGGCACCGCGACCATGTAGAGCCTGTCGACCGCCGGGTCGAGCAGCACACCCAGCCGCGAGGACTGATTGAGCAGGCGCGCGATCTTGCCGTCCGCCCAGTCCGAGGCGCCGCTGAACATCAGAATCGCGACCGCCCACCCGTTGGCGTGCTCGAACACCAGGGCGTAGACGAAGACCGGGATCAGCGCCAGGCGGACAGCGCTGAGCACGTTGGGCACCGTCAGCACCCGGTTGGGCGGAAGCACCGGCTCCATGAGCCGTGACCTTAGCCCAACGGCGCGTGCGCGGCTGGCCGCAATTCGGGCGTCGGCATGCGGCCGCACGCACATTCGGCGCAGCTGCCGGCTTTAGCGGAACACCCCGGGCAGGCTCAGGGTGGACAGCGTGTCGTCCGACAGCGGGTTGTCGTTGACCATGTAGGTCCACGTCGACGTCGGCCGCGCCAGCTTGGACAGGTCCAATCCGGGCTCTTCCTCGAGCACGTTCGCGGTTTCGAACGTCTGCTGGGCCGCCTCGATCGCGTCCGCGGCCAGCGACGCGAACGCATCGACGGCCAACCGGTGGAATTCGTCCAGCGGGTTTTGCCGGCCCAGCGCCCGCAGATGGATGCTCTCCCGGATGTCGGCCAGGTACGCCAGATGGTCGGCCCAGCCGCGGTCGAGGTGATAGAGCATGATCTGGCGGCAGATCGTCTCCAGGCGCTTTTCGGAGATTCCGTCGGTCTCGGCCAGCTCCTCGTAGCGCTTGGGCGCCAGCGCGGCGAGTTCCTCACGCGCGGTCGCGGTGCGCAACAACGTATTACGGCGATCGACGATGATGGCGCGCTGCTGGGCGATCAACTGGTTGTAGCGCCAGGTGTTCGCGTGCACGTCCAGCATGCGGCCCTCCGCCACGCGCTGTGCGTGGTCGAGCAGGCCCGCCGCCTTGGGGCTGACGATCTTGCCGTCCTCGTCGGTTTCCGTCGGCAGCTTGTTGTGGTCGAGGTTGGCGGCCACCACGTCGTCTTCCCAACTCGAGAAGAACACCGACGACCCCGGGTCGCCTTGGCGCCCGGCGCGCCCGCGCAGCTGGTTGTCCAGACGCTGGGTGTGGTGTCGCCCGGTCCCGACGACGTGCAGCCCGCCAAGCTCGGCAACCCTGTCGTGGTCGGCTTCATCGGAGCCGCCGAGGCGGATGTCGGTGCCGCGCCCTGCCATCTGCGTCGAGACGGTGACGACGCCGAACTTGCCGGCCTCGGCGATCACCTGGGCTTCCTCGGCGTCGTTTTTGGCGTTCAGCACCACCGCGGGCACGCCGCGGCGCAGCAGCCGCTCATGCAGGTCCTCGGATTCGGCCACATCGCGGGTGCCCACCAGCACCGGTTGCCCGGTCTCGTTCACCTCGGCGATGTGGGCGACGATCGCGTCGTTCTTGGCCGCGGCGGTGATGTAGACCCGGTCGGATTCGTCTTCACGAATGTTGGGCTCATTCGGCGGAATTGGTGACACACCGAGCTTGTAGAACTGGCGCAGCTGCTCACCGGCGGCCAGCGCGGTGCCCGTCATGCCGCACACCGTGGCGTAGCGGTTGATCAGCGCCTGCACGGTGATGGTGTCCAGCACCTCGCCCGTCTCGGTGGTCTCGATGCCCTCCTTGGCCTCGACGGCGGCCTGCAGGCCATCGGGCCAGCGCTGCAGTTGCGCGATGCGCCCGCGCGCGGCGTTGATCAGGTGCACCGCGTCGTCGCGGACGATGTAGTGCACGTCGCGCTGCAGCAGCACGTGCGCGTGCAGCGCGACGTTGATCTCGGTCAGCGTGGTGACGACGTGTTCCTCGGAGTACAGATCGATTCCGCCGAGCGCCTTTTCCACCTTGCGGGCGCCGAGCTCGGTCAGGTGGACATTGCGGCTGTCGGCGTCGGTGTCGTAATCGGTGCCGGCCTCCAGCTGGCCGGCCAGCTCGATGATCTCCAGTCGCGGCGTCTCCCGGTGGGTGGTCCCGGCCAGCACGAGCGGCACCAGCGCCTCATCGACCAGCACCGAGTCGGCCTCATCGATCAGGGCCACGTCGGGATTGGGCGATACCAGGTCGGCGACGTCGGTCACCAGCTGATCGCGCAGCACGTCGAAGCCGATCTCGTTAACCGACGCGTAGGTCACGTTGCAGCCGTAGGCGGCCCGGCGTTCGTCGCTGGTGGACTCGGCGGTGATCCAGCCGACGGTCAGGCCCATCGCCTCGATGACGGGACCCATCCATTCCGCGTCACGGCGGGCCAGGTAATCATTGATGGTCACGACGTGCACGTGCCGCCCGGCCAGCGCGTACCCGGCCGCGGCGATCGCGCCCGCGAGCGTTTTGCCCTCACCGGTGGCCATCTCGATGACGTCGCCCGCCAGCATGCGCAAGGCGCCTAACAGCTGAACGTCGAACGGCCGCAATCCGCTCGCCCGCTCGCCCGCCTCCCGGGCGATGGCGAGGAACTGCGGGACGTCCTCGGAATCCGCGAGGTCATCGAGATTGAGCAGCCCGGCGGCCTTGCGCAGCTGCTCGTCGGTAAGACCGGCCGCCTCGTCGTCGTACTCCGACGAGTCGTTGACCTGGGTGAGGGAGCGGCTGCGATCCTTTTCGGTGCTGGCGCCGAGCAGCTTCCAAAAGCGGCTGCTCAGCCGGCCGGGTTGAGCGCGAGTCGTCTTAGGCACAGGTCAACGGTACGCGGTGGGCCGCCGCGTGGACTCAGGCCAGTCGGTGACGATGCAGGCCGCGAGCGGCGTGAGGAGGAGCCGACTCATCAGGCGAGGTTGGAGCGGCGTGGATAAGCGACGTCGGGGTCGGTGAGCACATTGACGACGGCGGGCAGCCCGCTGCCGAAGGCGCGGTCCAGCGCAGGCCGCAGCTCGCCGGGCGCGGCGACCAGTTCGCCGTGGCCGCCCAGGGCGCGCGCCACCTCGTCGTAGCGCGTCCCCGCGCGCAGCTCCGCCACCACCGAATAGCCGTACAAGGCCTCCATGGGGTGTTTCTCCAGACCCCAGATGCCGTTGTTGCCGATCACAGACACCACCGGCACGTTGTGCCGAACCAGGGTCTCCCATTCCATCCCGCTGAAGCCGAACGCGCCGTCGCCCTGCAGCAGCACCACCTGACGGTCCGGGCAGGCCAGCTTCGCCGCCAGTGCATAGCCGGGCCCCGAGCCCAGGCACCCGAAGGGCCCGCTGTCCAGCCAGCAACCCGGTTGATAGCTGTCGATCACACGTCCCGCGTACGACCCGAAATCGCCGGCGTCGATCACGACGATGGCGTCGCGATCCAGCATCGGTGCGAGTTCCGCATAGACCCGCATCGGATGCAGTGGGCTGCGATCGTCGGCGAGTTCGGCCTTTTCCTCGGCGCGCGACGCGGTCTCGGCGGTTCGCAATTCGTCGATCCACCCCTGATGGTCGGTGCTGGTGGCGGGGGCCAGCGCCGCGAGAATCGTCAACAGGTCGCCGTAGAGCTCGGCCTGCACCGGCCGCGGATGGCGCCGTTCGGGTTCGGCCCGGTCCACCACGATGAGCTGGGTCTGCGCCCCGAACACCGCGCCGAAGCCGAGCCGGAAATCCATGGGCACGCCGACGATCAGCGCAACGTCGGACTCCCCCAACGCTTTTCCGCGAACCCGGGAGAACGCCAACGGGTGATCGGCGGGAACGGCGCCGCGGGCCATCCCGTTCATCAGCACGGGGATCTGAAGTTCTTCGGCAAGGCGTAGGAGGGCCGCTTCGCCGTGCCCCCACCAGACGTTGGTGCCCGCCATGATCACCGGCCGCTTCGCCGCGGACAGCACGGCGGCGGCCCGGCCCAGGGAGTCGCCATCGGGTGCGGGCCCCGGCGGCAGGTCGACGAGGGCGCCGGGCCGGCCGTCATCGTCGGACATGGAAAACACGTGATCCATCGGGAAGTCGACGAAACTCACGCCCGAGGGCGCACCGACCGCGGCGCGCAGCGCCTCGTCAACGAACCGACCGGCCTCGTCCGCCGACTGCGCGGTGGCGGCGAAGCGGGCCAGCGGCGCCACGAATGGCACGTGGTCGATCTCCTGCAGCGAGCCCATTCCCCAGCGCTGCGCCGGGGCCCGGCCGCCCAGCACCACCAGCGGCGACTGGTTCTGCTGCGCCGCCGCCATCGCGCTCATCCCGTTGGTGACGCCCGGCCCCGCGGTCAGCGCGGCCACGCCGGGCGACCTCCTCACTTTCGACCAGCCTTCGGCGGCGAAGGTCGCGGTCTGTTCGTGGCGTGTATCGATCAGCCGGATGCCCTCATCGCGGCAGCCGTCGTAGATCGAGAACAGGTGACCGCCGGACAGCGTGAAGACGGTGTCGATTCCGCTGGCTTTGAGCCGGCGCGCGATGAGTCGGCCGGCATGTACGGTCTGGCTGGACGGAGCGTCGATGCTCATCTGCGCAGCCTATTCGAGAACCGCTCGGGTAGCTTGCGGGGAAGTGCCGACCGCAGAAGGAGACGCCGAAATTGGACTCGAAGCTGTTCAAACCGTCCATCGATTGGTCGTCGGCATTTCAGGATTCCCTGCGGTGGCTCGCCATCGCCTGGGCTATCGGTGCCGTCTGTCTGCTGGCCGCGCTGGTCGCCGCCCGGTATCTGACCCCGTGGGGCCGCCAATTCTGGCGGATCACGCGCGGCTACTTCGTCGGGCCGACCAGCGTCAAGGCATGGCTGGGGCTCGGTGTGCTGTTGCTGCTGGTGCTGTTCTCGGTCCGGCTCAACGTGCTGTTCAGCTACCAGAGCAACGACATGTACACGGCGCTGCAGGTGGCATTAAAAGGGCTCGCCACGGACAACAACGCGGTCAAACAGTCCGGGATCCACAACTTTTGGGTCTCGCTCGGGATTTTCATCCTGCTGGCGGCCATCTTCATCGCCCGGGTGATCCTCGACATCTACCTGACGCAGCGGTTCATCATCGCCTGGCGCATGTGGCTGACGGGCCATCTCACCGACGACTGGCTCGCGGGCCGGGCCTATTACCGGGATCTGTTCATCGACAACACCATTGACAACCCCGACCAGCGCATCCAACAAGACGTCGACATCTTCACCGCCGGGGTGGGCGGTACCCCGAACATCCCGTCCAACGGGACGACCAACACCCTGTTGTTCGGGGCCGTCAATGCGGTGGCATCGGTGATCTCGTTCGCCGCGATCCTGTGGAATTTGTCCGGGGACTTCGATCTTTTCGGCGTGACCGTGCCGCGTGCGATGTTCTGGACTGTCCTGATCTATGTCTTGATCGTGACGGTGGTCGCGATTTGGCTTGGGCGCCCGCTGATTTGGCTGAGCTTCAACAACGAGAAACTCAACGCCGCGTTCCGTTACGCCCTGGTGCGGTTGCGCGACGCCGCGGAGGCAGTGGGCTTCTACCGCGGCGAGCGCGTCGAGCGTACGCAATTGTGGCGACGCTTCACGCCGGTCATCGACAACTACCGCAGGTTCGTCCGCCGGACCATCATCTTCAACGGATGGAACTGGTCGGCGACGCAGACCATCATTCCGCTGCCGTTGGCAATTCAGGCGCCGCGCCTGTTCGCCGGGGAGATCGCCTTCGGCGACGTCACCCAGACCGCGCAGGCTTTCGGCAACATCAACGACTCACTGTCGTTCTTCCGCAACAACTATGACGCGTTCGCGGCCTTCCGGGCGGCGATCATCCGGTTGCACGGCCTCGTCGACGCCAACAGCAAGGGCCGCGCGCTGCCCACCATCTTGGTCAAGCCCAGCGAGGAGACCACGGTGGAGCTCCGCGGCATCGAGGTGCGCACGCCCGAAGGCGACCAGCTGGTCGACTCGCTGGACATCCAGCTCGATTTGGGCGACAGCCTGGTGATCACCGGCCGCTCGGGAGCCGGCAAGACGACGCTGCTGCGCAGCCTTGCCGAACTGTGGCCGTACGCCTCCGGGACGCTGTGCCGACCGGGCGGCGACAACGAGACGATGTTCTTGTCGCAGTTGCCGTATGTGCCGCTCGGCACTTTGCGCACGGTGGTGTGTTACCCGAATTCACCGGACGGCTTCGCCGATGACCAGCTGCACGACGTGCTCACCAAAGTGGCGCTGGCGCCGCTGATCAACCGGCTGGACGAGGACCACGATTGGGCCAAGGTGCTCTCGCCCGGCGAGCAGCAGCGCGTCGCCTTCGCGCGTATTTTGCTCACCAAACCAAAGGCGGTCTTCCTCGACGAGGCCACCTCCGCGCTGGACGAGGGCCTGGAATTCGCGCTCTATCAATTGATTCGGGGCGAGCTGCCGGAGTGCGTCATGGTCAGCGTGAGCCACCGCCCCACGGTCGAGCAACACCACGAGCAGCAGCTGCACCTGCTCGGCGGCGGCCCGTGGCAGCTGGGCCCGGTCGACAAGGAACCCGCGCAGGTCTAGCGGCGACTACGCTCCCCCGGCGCGTGCGGCCGCGTGCGCTCCGGCGCGGCGCCCGAAGAACGAACCCTCCCCCAGCTGCGTTCCGCTCGCGTAGCCCTTGCCGTCCTGGGCGAGGTTGGACGCGCACGCGCCCGCGGCATACAAACCAGGCACCACGGTGCCGTCGGCACGCTGCACCTCGCCATCGAGCGTCACCGCGAGGCCGCCGATGGTGAATCCCGAATACATCGCCCGCCCGAGCGACAGATCGAACACCGCCCAAGGCCCGTTGTCTTGTGGCGCAAGGAATTCCGGCCGTTTATGGAAATCCGGGTCCTCGCCCGCGGCGGCGTGCGTGTTATAGCGATCCAGCGTGGCCGCGAGGTTGCCCGCCGGAATGCCAAGCGCGGCTTCCATTTCCGCAATGGTTTCGTATCCGTCGAGGAAGCGGATCAGCGGCATGGCCGGCATCTCGGTGTGCGCCTCGTCGACGATAAGGTATGCCGTCTGGTCGGGCTGCTCCAAGACGAAAGCCGAAGTGCGCGAGTGGTAGGAGTCCTCGGTGACGAAACGCCGGCCCTCTTTGTTGACGATCACACCGGTGAGCAGAATCTCGGGCGGATACGCCGCCGCGGTGATGAACAGCTCGTCCATGTTCTTGGTCGCGCCGCCCGCCGACACGCCCATCCGGATGCCCAGTCCGTCGTCGTTGGGGTTGCCCAGGATGTAGGGGGCCACGACGCCGTGATGCTTGGTGCGCCGCTCCTGACCCAGCGCGGGCGTGTGCTCGGCGACCATTTCCGGGTTCATCGCGAATCCGCCCGCCGCGATGATGACGGATTTGGCCTTGATCGCGCCGGTGTCGGTGAAGTGCTTCCACGCAACGCCGACCACAGTGCCCTCGTGGTTCAGGACCAGGTTGGTGGCGCCGGTCTCGTAGCGGATTTGCACGCCCAGCGCGTCCGCGCGCTTGAGTAGCAGGTCGACAACCATGCTGGCGCCGCCCAATTCGCCGGGCACCGGCACCGAGTGTCCGCGCGGTGCCGGCTTGGCCCGCTCACAGAAGGGCCAGACCTTTTCATTGCCGGTGTAGCTCAGTCCCTCGGTGCCCGGCGGAACGACGACCTTGCCCGGGTAGTAGCTGCGTTCGAACTGAAAACCCAGGTCTTCCAGCCATTTGAAATGCTCGACGCTGCCATCGCAGTAGGCCCGGATCTTGTCGAGTTCGGGTTCGCGCGACACCTCGACCAGATACTTGTACATCTCCTCGACGGAATCGTCTTGACCGGTCGCCTGCTGCACCGCCGTCCCGCCACCGAGGTAAAAGTGGCCCCCGGCAAGCGAAGTGGTGCCGCCCGAGGCGGCCGCGCGTTCGAGCACCAGCACGCGCGCGCCGGCGGCCGCCGCGCTGACGGCAGCGCAGCCGCCCGCGATGCCAAACCCGATCACCAGGACGTCGACGTCATCCGACCATGTGGTCACCTCGTCCGCACTGACTGTTGCCGGTATCTCCGTGCTCACTGGCGCCACTCCTCCTCATCGCGGCGCCGCGCACCGTCGTCGGCGTGGCTCACCGCTGCTCCTGTTTGATGTAGTCGTAAAACGCCCTCATTTCGGGCGAAACATACGCAAGCTCGACATACGGCACGCCTGCCTGCGGCGCTGAGAGGTAGACGAATTCGATGCCGCCGGGCATCACGCCTCGCTGAACGACCGCGGCGCCCCGCCCGGCGGCCTCGGCCACCGCTGCCTCGAGTTGCTCGGGGCTTTCGACCTCCATGCAGATGTGGTGCAGACCCGGGCCGCCATCGGCCAAGAAGTCACTATAGATGTTCTCACCGCGCAGGGGTTGGATCAGTTCCAGTTGCATGTCTGCGAGGTAGCTCAGCGAGATGCTGGCAAAGAAGTCGGCGGGCTTGCCACGGTAGCTGCACGTATCGGGAGCAAAGTGCACGTCGGGTATGCGGACCCACTTCGGCACGCCTAACAAGCCGGTGAGGGCCGTTTCGGTGGCATCGAGGTCCGCGGTGACCCAGGCGATCTGCGCCGGTGATCCAACGGGAAGCGTCATCGTCTCGCACAATAGTCCAGTCGCGGCTCCGTCAGAAAGGGCCTATCCGACTTTGCCATGGCGAGTCCGCCCAGCCGAGAAATCGGTGGGTGAACACGTTCTAATTCTGGTTTGCCCGTAGCCGCCGGCAAGCCATCAATGCCGGCTCAGGACGTCGACCAGCAGTCGCAGCTGGGCCTCGAAGACGGATTCTGGGTCGGTCAGAGTGTCGGCGCCGTATTGGCCGAACACCTCTAGGCTGATGGCGCCCAGCACCGCGGCCCACAGCAGGAAGCACTTGGCCAGGACCTGGTCATCACCGGGGAACCCGAATTCGTGGCGGATCCGTTCGAAGTCGGATGACATCGGTTGCGGGGCAAGGTCATTCGTCAGCCGGATATCACCTGTGGCGATCCCGGCCGCCACCGCGTCGAACAGCACCGCGACAACCCGCGTGCCGACCGCGACCGTTCGCTCTGGCGGTGCGTCATATCCGGGAACGGGACTGCCGTACAACAGCGCCCAACCGGCCGGGTTTGCGACGGCCCAGCCCCGGGCGGCCCGCGCGATGGCGACGACATCGTCGCTCCACAGGTCTCCGACCGTCTCGCGGGCGCGATCCACGGTGTCGGCCAGGTCGGAATAGGCGTCGACCAGCAGCAAGGTCAGCAGTTCGTCGCGGCTGGACACGTAGCGGTATACCGCCGAGGAGACCATTCCCAGGTCGCGGGCAATAGCGCGCACCGACAATCCGTCCGCGCCGCGCTCGACCAGCTGACGGCGACCCAGCTCGATGATGCGTGCCTCAATCTGCTCGCGCGATTCCTGGCGTTTGCCCACGCGGCCAGTCTGGCACAACCGAGAACACCGCTCTTGCTTTCCGTCGCGGCTTGTGGCAGCGTGTTCGATTCAGAGAGCACCGCTCTCGCAAGTTCGACCAGGATTCGCCGAGAGGCCGCATCATGCCCACCCGATACGAAGAACCGAACCGGGCCGCCCGCGCCGCGAACGGAGTCGTCCGCCGGCTCGCCGAGGTGGGGATCAGCATCGCCGGGACGCGAGCGCTGCGCGTCCGCGGCCGCAAATCCGGCAAGCAACGCGCGGTGGTGATCAACCTGTTGACCGTCGACGGCGTGGACTACCTGGTATCGCCGCGCGGCAATACCCAGTGGGCGCGCAATGTCCGGGCCGCATCCGTCGTCGAGGTGGGTCCCCGCTGGCGGCGGCGGCGCATGCGGGCGGGCGAGATCGACGACGCGGCCAAGCCGGAGCTGCTGCGGCGTTATCTGGCCAAGTGGTATTGGCAGGTCAAGGGCTACGTCGCCGGGTTGACCCCGGACAGCACCGACGAGCAGTTTCGCGCCGCCGCACCTTCGATTCCGGTGTTCGCGCTGACCCCGGCGGGCACCGGCGGCTGACCGCCCCTAGTGCGCGTTGTCGCGTACTCCGAGATCCTCGCGCGCCTCTTGCGTCGTGGCTCCCCACGACACCGCGGCCGGGAAATCACCCCACACGCTGTTGAAGATGCCGACGAGCTGTCCGGGCCCGCCGTTGGGCGCCAGGTAGACGGGTCCCCCCGAATCGCCGTTGTGGCTCTGCACGCCGTGCGACATGGTGAACCAGCCGTTGTTCACGCTCTCCACCGTCCCGCAGGTTTCCCCGGTGATCACGCCGAAATGGCAGACGGGCTGACCAGGCGCGAGCGCCAGACCGGGGTCCGAGACCAGCGGCCGACCGCCCGGCAGCACGTTGTTCGGCGTAACGCTGTTGTCCAGCACGATCGCTTCGTAATCGCTGATCGTCTCGGTCGTGGACACCGTCGTTCCGGAAGGGGTGTTGTCCCGGAAGGCCGCCATCTGGCCGATGACGGCGCCGCCGCGGTCCGTCACCACTCCGGTGCCGCCCCGGCAGTGTCCCGCGGTGAACGCGATCTTCAGGGCGGGGTCGACATATCCCAGCGTGCACACGCGGTTGCCCTGGCGGATTTCCATGCCCGGATACACGACGACGTCGGCGTGCGCCGGCGCACCCGGCAGCAAGGAGGCCAACGCTGCGACAGCTGTCGACGCCGCAACTGCGCGCCCTGCCAGACGACGATGCACCCTGAACTCCGATCCATCGGGCCGATACCGACGGGAGGCCGAGGTCACGGCGTAACCGTCCTCCCCGCTCAGCTTTTCGCGCCCGCCTGGGCGAATGTTACAGCGAGGTCACGGCCGGGCTGGTGGTAGCGGTTAGACGGGCCGCTCGCGGCAGCCAGCCGGGCGGCCCAAACACGTAACCCAATCGGTCACGCAGGCGCCGCGCCGATCGCCAGTCGCGGGCGATCGCAACGTATTCGCGGGTCTGCAACGTCCAGATGTTGAACGTATCCACGCGTTTGGTGAGGCCATAATGCGGCCGGAACAGCTCGGCCTGAAACGTTCCGAAGAGCCGGTCCCAGACGATAAAAATGCCGCCGTAGTTTTTGTCGAGATACACCTGGTCCATCCCGTGGTGCACCCGGTGATGCGATGGCGTGTTGAACAGGAACTCGAACGGCCGTGGCAGCTTGTCGATCCGCTCGGTGTGTATCCAGAACTGGTAAATCAAGTTCAGGGAGAAGCTGAAGAACACCATCCACGGCGGAATCCCCAACAGCGGCAACGGAATCCACATCAAGACTTCTCCGCTGTTGTTCCACTTCTGGCGCAGCGCGGTGGCGAAGTTGTAGTACTCGCTGGAGTGATGGGCCTGGTGCGTCGCCCAGATCAATCGGACCCGGTGCGCGATCCGGTGATAGGCGTAATAGAGCAGGTCCACACCGAGAATCGCGATGGTCCAGGTGTACCAATGCGCCGCCGACAGGTGCCACGGCGCCAGGTACGCATAGATCGCCGCATAGCCCAGCAGCGCCAGGCTCTTCCAGCCGGCGGTGGTCGCGACCGAAACCAGTCCCATCGAGATGCTGGCCATCGAGTCGCGGGTGAAGTGCGCCCCCGACGGCGGTCGCGCCGGGTCGGCGGCCCCGGCCGTGAGGTGTTCCAGTTTTCGGGCCGCGGTCCATTCGAGGGTCAACAGCAGCAGGAAAAACGGGATGGCGAACAGCACGGGATCGCGCATCTGCGGCGGCAGCGCGGACAGGAAGCCGGACAGGGCACTCACACCGGTAAGACTACGACGCGAGCCCGGGGCCAGTGCGCCCTCAACGACGATCGTCGGACTGTGCTTCGTCTCCGGCATACCACTGCACCGCGCGGACACCGGGAAGCAGCGACAGTTCGGCCACCAACCGCTCCAGGCGGGCCGGGGCGTCGCCGTTCATCAGCAGGTGAGCGGTCAGGGTGACCTCATCGCCGGCCGGGTTGCCGGTGTGGATCCCGCGAAGTGTGATGTCGTTGCTGCCGGCGTGCTGAACGATCTGCGCCCGCGCGTACTTCTCGTGTTTGGCACGGCAGACCACCTGCACGAGGTAGGGCATCAGGCTCTCGTCTTCTTCGGCGCTGTTGTCGCGGTCGATCAGCCGGCCGAGCGGGCGCCCCAGCAGATGGATGCCGATGACGGTGCCGGTGCCGATCAGGGCGAACACCAGGTGACCGGAAGCCGCCAGCACGCCGATCGCCGCCGAGCACCACAGGGTTGCGGCGGTGTTGAGGCCCCGTACGTTGACGCCCTCCCGCAGGATCACCCCACCGCCGAGGAACCCGATGCCGGAGACGACGTAGGACGCGACCCGGGTGGGGCTGGCATCGGAGGTGGCCGCCGCATAGAGGACGAACAGTGTCGCGCCGCCGGCGACCAGTGCGTTGGTGCGCAGGCCGGCCCGGCGGGCCCGCCATTGCCGTTCCAGGCCGATGAGCGCGCCGCAGCCCACGCCGACCCCCAGCCGGAGCGTGAAATCGACAGCGTTCAGCGTCTCCAACGACTCACTCCTTCCCCTGGTGCCAGACGGCGAAGGGAGCTAACCAAATCCGGGTTAACCGCAAGTGGAGCCCGACTGAACCGCCGACGCCGGAAGCGTCTCCCCGCGCGCGGCGAGTGCCAGGCTAACCGGATTTGGGCGTCAGGTGGTGGGGGCAGTACGCGCTCGATGCGAGCGCCGCGAATGTGGCCGCGGCGTCCATCGTCATGCCGGGGTTTTGATCCTTGATGTCACTGACAACCTGCAAACCCGTTTCGCCCCTGCCCATCAACCCGCACACGGCTTTGGCGGAAGCGATGACTTGACCGGGACTGCTGTAGGTGATGCCGGAATTGCCGAGGTTGGCCAGGAACGCCGCATCGTCGCCCTCCGGCTCCGCGTGCGCGAGCGCCGTGAAACCGCTGGCGGCGAAAGCGCCGAGCAGCGCAAGTAGGCGCCTCATACCGTCCCCGCCTTTCCGAGGTGGGCGTCGGGCAAGGTCACTGTGGGCTTGTCTGCGCTGGAGACATGCACCGCATGGATGCCGGGTTTTTTGGACAATCGGTCGAGTAGCGCGTCGAGTCCGGCCTTGTCGACGTTCCAGTGCTGCACTGCTTCCGGCTGCTTTTGCAGCTTCGCGATGACGTCGTCGAGTTTGACGGGCTCTGCGGGCTTCGTCGCACCGCCGGCGCGGACCCGGGCCCCCCGCCCGCTCACGACTTCCGGCGCGACGGCGCCGAGGGCGCCTCCGGTCAGGCTTCCCAGCGCCATCTGACCGAGCAGGTTTCCCGGGATCCCGGCCGTGGGGGTCGCGGCCAGACTGGCGGTGGGCAGGCTGCTGGCCAACCGGATGGCGGGGGTCGCCGACGCCCAGGTCGGCGGCACCGATAACTTGCCTACCACGTTCGCCTCGCCCAGGCCGGCCGATACCGCGCTGGTCAGGCCCGCGGCGGCGGAACGCACGCCGAGCCCGGCGCCGAGCGCGGACTTCGGGATCTCCAGGCCCTCGACCGGGGGCTTGTAGAACATCTTGAACTCGGTCATGGCGAGGTTGATCGGGCTCATGCTGTCGTTGGCGACCGTGCTGAACCGGCCGATGTCGGCGAGGATCCCGAAGGTGTTCTGCCACGTCGCCCCGGCCAGCGGGGAGCCCGTGAGGCTATTGAGCACTCCATCCCAGAACTCCATGTAACCGCGGGAAGCGTTGCCGAGGGCCTCGAGCAGCTCGCTGATGACACCGGACGTCGGGGCAGCGGCGGCCGCGGCCCCACCGGTACAGCTGGCCAGGGCGCTGGCCTGGCCCAGCGCGGCCGACTGAGCGGCGATTCCCGTCGCATTGGTGGTCTGGGGCGGCTCGGCGAATGGGGCCAGTCGCGTCGCGGCCGCAGACGCGGTGGCGTAGCCGAACATTGCGGTGGCGTCCTGCGCCCACATTTCGCCGTATTCGGCCTCGGTGACCGCGATTGCGGCGGTGTTCTGCCCGAAAACGTTGGTTGCGGACAGCATCGCCAGCCGCATGCGGTTCGTCGCGATCTCGGCTGGCGGCACCACCGCAGCAAAGGCGGTCTCGTAGGCACCCGCGGCCGCCGTGGCTTGGACGCCCGCGTTCTTGGCTTGTGCGGAAGTCGCCGACAGCCATGCCGCGTAGGGCGCGGCCGCGGCGGCCATGGCGGCTGCCGATGGGCCGGCCCACGCCTCGTTGCCCAGACCCTCGACGATCGAGTGGTAGGACGACGCAGCGGACTGCAATTCGGCCGCCAGGGCGTCCCACGCGGCGGCGGCCGTCAGCATCGGTCCCGCCCCCGGACCTAGGTACATCTGGCCGGAGGTGATTTCGGGTGGCTGGAACGCGAAGTTCATCCCTGTGCCCTCACCGCGCCGGCCGCACCGGTGACTGCCTGCAACGGGTGGGCCCCGGTCACCGCAGTGCCGGCAAACGCCCTGAGCGGCGGTGGCGTTTGCGGCTGCGCAGTCCAAGAAGGTGTGGATTGTCCGGTCCGTTGGATCAGTGCCGTTTGCGAGGTCATTGTCGAATGCCCCGTCAATCCGCCGGAACCACGATGATCGTGGCCGTGGTGGCAACGCCATCGGCCACCACGGCAGTGGCGCCGGTCGTGCCGTTGCCGGCGGTGCGCACACCGACGCCCGCCAAAGTACGTCCGGCTAGGCTCGCCGCGGCCATTTCGCCGAACGCGGCTCCCTGCGAGGTTGCCGGAATCGCCGGGACAGCCCCCCAACTCGTCCCGGGCAGCACCGAAGCGACCGTCTTCATCACGGGTGCGGCCGTGGCCCAGCCCTGCGGGACCGACAGCGATCCCACCATCGTCGCGCGGCCCATCGATCCCGCCACCCCGCCTATCTCTGGCGTCACCGCGGAGATGTAGCCACCCCGCAACGGCGCCAGCGGCGATAGCCCGCCGGCGATGGCCTTTCCGCCGCCGAGCAGTTCGGCGACACCCGGCGAGTTCTGGGCCAGACCCAAGGCCTGCAAAGACAGCAGCCACCAGCCGCCCGGCAGGATGATTGCGCCAATCGGGCTGTAAGCGCCGGTAAGCGCGGCGAAAAATGGCCTGAGGGCGGCCGTGATGGGGTAAATGGCTTCGATGATCGATGCCACCGGCGTCGCCGCCGAAGGGGTCGCTGCCAGGGCTTGCAGCATCGTGGGCGTTGAGGTGATCAGCGCGGACAGCTGCGATGAGCTGTCCGACGCGGCACTTTGCGCCATCGCGGCGGATTGTCTTGCCACCCCGGACGGATCGGTGGTCTGGGGCGGCTCAGTGAAGGGTGCTAGCTGCGTGGCCGCCGCCGACGCGGCGGCGTAGGCATACATCGCTGCGGCATCCTGGGCCCACATTTCGGCATACTCAGCTTCGGCGGCCGCGATGGCGGCGGTGTTCTGGCCAAGGATGTTGGTGGCGATCAGGGTCATCAACAGGCTGCGGTTGGCGGCGATCACCGGTGGCGGCACAGTGGCTGCGAACGCCGTCTCGTAAGCTGCGGCAGCGAGTTTCGCCTGCATCGCCGCCTGCTCTGCCTGCGCCGCCGACTCGGTCGCCCACGCCACGTACGGGGCAACCGCGGCGCTCATCGACGTCGCTGCCGGTCCTAGCCAGGACCCCACGGTCATGCCCAAGATCGTCGAGCCATAGGCCGCCGCGTACGAATGCAGTTCGGCTCCCAGCGCATCCCATGCCGCGGCGGCGGCCAGCAAGGGTCCCGATCCGGCACCCACGTACATCCGTCCTGAATTGACCTCTGGTGGCAGCGCCCCGAAGTCCACCCCGTTGCCTCCGTCCTGCTCTGACGCCAGGGTAGGAGCGGATATGCGACCAGCCCGCAAATGAACTGCGGCTCAAATGAAATTCATGAGATCCCTCGGGTGGACATATTTGTGTTTCATGTGCCTACTGACAGCGCTGCTCACCGTCCGTCGGCTGAAAGCTGCTCAGGATCGGCTTCTGGCGAGGGCTTTTGGCGACTGCAGCAGAAATTAAAGATCAAGCTATTTGTTGGTGAAACCGAAATCCGCTCGTCGGCAACGGTTCTGCGCCACGCGCTGGCGCGAGCAGACCACCGCCGCCTGGTCCTGCGCTACCGCTTGTTGAGTCGCTGCGGGCAATAGTATTTCGCCGCGATCGCCACGAACGATGTTGCGTGATCGTTGGTTAGCCCGGGGTTCTCGCTCTTGAGTTCGTCAACCATTCGAGGGCCGAACTCGGCGTTGCCCAGGGATACGCACACAGCTTCGGCGAACTTGATCGCACCATCGGGGGTCGAGTAGGTGATGCCCGCACTCCGCAGCGAGGCAAGGAAACCGGGCTCGTCGGCCCCGGGCGTCCCCGGGTCCGCATCCGCGAGCGGGGCTACTCCGATCGCGGCCGAAACGAGCACGCTGAGCGCCGGCATCAGTCTCACGGCTGCTCACTGACTGATGACGCGGCGTCGTTCGCGCCGACCTCTGGTATTTCGCAGTTGTGTTCAGCCGCAGGGCGTTCGAGCTCAGCGGTGCCCGCGATCCCCACCCGCACGCCGCGGCTCACGCCTTGGAGAGCTGCTGAGGGCAGTAGTACTTCGCCGAAAGCACAGCGAAGTTCGACGCCATTTCCATGTCCATCCCGGGATTGTGAGTTTTCACGTCATGCACCAGCTCCAACCCCGACTCGCCGTTGTTCAGGCAGGAGCACACCGCCCTGCCGGCGGCGACCGCCGAACCCGCGCTGTTGAAGCTGAAACCCGCTTGCTGCAAGGCGGCGACGAAGCCTCCATCGTCGCCGTCCGGCGCGGGCGGAGGATCGGCGTGTGCCGGGGCGGCGAGGCCGATCATCGCCAACACAACAAGTAGCGCCACTAGTCGTTTCATCTTTTACCCTTTCCGTTGCGAGCCGGAAACGTATTGCTTTGCCGGGCTGATTTGTCTTGTCCCCCAACCTCACTGGGCATCGGCGGGGATGACCCTCGACTTCTCGCCCTTCTTCAGGTGCACCGCATGGATGCCCGGCTTCTTGGCCAGCTGCTCGAGAAGCGCGTCGAGATTCTCTTGATCGACGTTGTGGTGCTGTACGGTTTCGGGCTTGTCCGAGATCTGGGCGACAAGGCGTTTCAGCTGTTCCGGCGATTGTTTGTCTTTGAGGTCTTTGATCGGAGTCATCCGATTGCGCACACCCGCGCGCGCCACGGTGGGCCCGCCAGAGCCGACGGCACTGCCCAGCATCCCGGCCAGCCCCATCGAACTGAACAGACTCCCCTGGCCCAACGCGGCCGCTGGCACGGCTTCGGATCCGGCCGCCGACAGGGCGGCAGCGACGGTCCTGATGGCGGGTGTGGACGTGGCCCAGCTAGGCGGGATCGAGAGCTTGCCGACCAGGGTTCCGGCATTGCCCATGCCGGCGATCGGGCTGACCGAGCCGTACAGCGTGCCGCGGCCAAAGCCCAGTGCACCCAGCCCGGCGCCCAGCGCGTCTTTCGGCAGCGCCCCATACCCGACGGGCGGGGCGAACTTGAGCCACTGTGACAAGGGAAAGTTGATCAGCAATCCGACGTCGTTGAATTGGGTGGTCAGGCCCAGCGGCACCTTTACGGCGTTGTACATGGCCGTGTAGAAGCTGGCCCCACCCGGGACGGTGTTGAACAGATCGGTCATGAACGTCTGGTAGAGGTAGGCCAAGTTAGCCGGACCGGAAAAGGGCCCGCTGTACGGCAAGGTGGTGGCCGCCGATGCCGCGGCGTTGGCGACATTGGCGCCCGGGGTGCTCGCCGCCGAACTCGCCGCGGCTGCCTGCGTCGCCTCGGCGGCATCATTGGTGGCTTTCGGCGCCGGGCTGAATTGCATCAATTTGTTGGATGCGGTTGCCGACGAGGCGAAGTAGGTGTCCATCGCCGTGGCGTCCTGAGCCCAAAATTCGCTGTATTGGGCCTCATTCGCGGCGATCGCGGAAGTGTTCTGCCCGAACAGGTTTGTCGCCACCAGCTGTGTGAGCAGCGCGCGATTCTCTGCGATCACCGCAGGCGGTACGTGCGCGGCGAACGCCGTCTCGTAGGCGGCGGCCGCGTCGATAGCCTGGGCCGCGGACTGTGCGGCCTCCGCGGCGGTTTGCTGCATCCAGGCCACGTAGGGCGCGGCTGCGCTCGCCATCGCGATCGAGGACGGGCCCAGCCAGGGCCCGGCCGTCAGGCTCGACAGTACGGATGAGTACGACGTTGCGGTGGACTGCAATTCGATGGCCAGGTTCTGCCAGGCCGTTGCCGCGGCCACCAAGGATCCCGCTCCCGGACCGCTGTACATCCGGCCCGAGTTGAATTCCGGCGGAAAGGCTCCGTAAAACATCCTTGGTACCTCCTACCTGGCTGCCTGGGTCGACAGCGCTTGGCTGCCATACGGTTTGGTCATCGCCGTCACTCCTCGACGTAAGGGATCACGATGATGGTGGCCGCGGCCGGATCAGCCTCGGCGGCCACGCCGCCCAACGAACCCGCCATCGAGGCGGCGCCGCCGACCGGCCGAGTCGCGGCGGCCGCGACGGCGCGTCCGGCCAGGCTGGACAGGGCCATCTGGCTGAACACCCCCTCCTCACCGGCTATCGCGGCAGGCGCCGCTGAAATGCTGGCCGGCAGCGCCTGCGACAGTGTTCGGATCGCCGGGGCGGCTTCGGTCCAGCCCTGCGGCACCGACATGCTGCCCACGACGGCGGCTTTGCCCATCGACCCCGACACCTGCCCCGCCCCCACCGCGGAGCTGAGCATGGGCTTGGCAGCATTGGCGCCACTGGTCAGGGGCGCCAACGCGCCGGAAATGGCTTTCGGCCCAGCCAGATACGCTGCCGCACCCTGACCGTTCTGCCCCCAGGCATACGCCTGGCCGAACGACAGGAACGGACCGCCGGGGATGGTGCTCCATGACTGGGGCGAGAAGGGCCCGGTGACCACCGACCAGAATTCGTTCCAGTTGGTGATGAAACTCGGTACGGTAAGTCCGCTGCCCGATGTCGGATCAGCCGCTGTGGTTGCGGCTTGTGCCGCCGGCTGCATGGTGGTGCTCAGCTGCGACACCTGAGCAGCGCTGTTCGAACTCGTTTGCGCAGTGCTTCGACTGACCGCGGCAGCTTGCGAAGGACCGGCCGAGTCGTTGGTGGTCCGCGGTGGCTCGGCGAACGGAGTGAGCTGCGAGGCACTCGCCGACGACCCGGCGTACGCATACATCGCGGCGGCATCCTGAGCCCACATCTCCATGTAGTGCGCCTCGGTGGCGGCGATCGCCGGGGTGTTCTGGCCGAGGATGTTGGTGGCGACCAGCATCGCGAGCAACGAGCGGTTAGCGGCGATCACCGGCGGCGGAACCGTCGCCGCGAACGCGGCCTCGTAAGCACCGGCTGCGAGTTTGGCCTGGGTACCCGCCTGCTCGGCTTGCGTGCCGGTGGCGTGGATCCACGCCACATACGGTGCTGCCGCGGCTGCCATTGCGATGGACGAGGGACCCGTCCACGGACCCGTCGTTAGAGTTTCGATAGTCGAGCTGTACGACGCCCCAGTGCTTTGCAGCTCCGCTGCCAATTCATCCCACGCCGCCGCAGCGGCCAGCAGTGGCCCCGATCCCGCTCCGACGTACATGCGGCCCGAGTTGTATTCCGGCGGATAAGCCCCGAAATCCAACATTTAAAACCTCCGGTCCCTGTTTCGGCGGCCGTGGTAGGCACCGCTTCGCAACCCCGGCATCGACATAGGCGCAGAATTCATCGAATCTGCTAACGGATCACATGTGCGGATTCCCTGTGTTGCAGATAACAAAGCCATGCTGCTCCCAGCTCTGAATCGGCGCCTAAATGGCGTGCGAACGACTAGTCAAGCAACGCTGCTATCGCACTGACGATGGTGCCCAAGTCTTATTTCACGGAGCGTTCCTGTCAGGTAAATCGCTGTAAAAAATATGTGTTCGCACGACCTTGACCAGTGTGAGATCGAGCCGTAGCGGCGGTTTGAATAGTGGTGTAAATCACGGCAAGGCACGTGTGGGCAGCATTCGATATCGGATCAACGCAATCATTCCGTCAATCCGAAGGTGCAATGGATGCCGATGGCGATCCGCCATTCTTTTGCGCCGATAAACCGCGTCAGAACTTATCGCTGTTGTGCCAGATCGCGAAACCCTGGCAACCTCCTATATCGATTCAGGGAAAGTGCTCAACCGGTTTGCCGGAATCGCACTCTATTGTGCTGCCGGCGAGCTCAGTCGATGCGGTTCGGCACTACTGCGGTGGGTAACTGGACTTGGCGACAGCGCTCCATGGGCCCGGCAACGGGCGGCACATCACGAACGACTGCTTATCTTCAGCCTCCGTAAGCGCGGCTCGGGCGCGGATCGGGGCACCAGGGGCGTCTACATCGCCCAATACGTAAATGACAGTCACACCCTTCGGCTCGAGTTCACCTACATGAGTAGACGCGGCAAGTCTGCTGTAGCTCTGGTCAGCAACTGGCAGTTTCCTGCAAGGCGTTCAATGGCACCGCGCTGTGGTGGTGCGCGCCTCAGGGACCCAGGCTGGTGGATAGACGTTCGGGCAGTAAGCGCCGGCGACGGCCTGGACGAACAGGGCGGCTTTACCCATCGCGAATGCCGGATTGAACTCGTGCAGATCCTTGATGATCTCGGCCTCTGAGGTGCCAGAGTTTGCCAAATCGCACACCTTTTGGGCCGCCCTTATCGCGCGGTCGGGGTTCTGATAAGTAATACCGGACTTTCGGAGGGCGGCGAGGAACTCGTCGTCATCGGAGTCCGCGTGCGCCGGTATTGCCACGCCGACTAAGACAACGATGCTGGCCAGAAACGGTAGGAACCTCATCGCTAACTCACGATCCCTAGCCGGCGGCCGGTGGGCGACCCATGATGCGAAGGCGGAAACCGTACATCGGCTCAGAGAATTCGTCCTCATGGCCGCCGGGGATGCCCGCCACCGGCACACCCGGCATGCTTACTGCCCCAGCCTCTTCCATCACCATCGGGGCGGCCGAACCGAAGTCATGGTAAGCACCTAAACCGACCTGAGTCGTCCCCGGCAAAGGCGTGATTGCCGCTCCGGCCGCACCCCAGGCCGGCGGAACTGGCAGGGCGCCAACCAGACTCGCCTGCCCCACGCTCCCCGCCGCTGCCGCGCCGGGCGCGGTCACCGACGCCAGGTTCGCCGTACCACCAGGGCCGGCAGCCAGCACCCCCAGCCCCGACGTGCTTGAGTCAACTGCGTTCAATGCATTGATGGAGTTCCGGTTGACCGCCGAGTCAACGAATGTCGTCGGGTTCAGCAGCCCGCTGGTGGTGAAGGCGTTGGACAAGTTGGCAACCGAGGCGTTGTTCAGGAAGCTTCCGAACACGTTCCCGTCGGATCCATCCAAAAAGTTCATGGGCCCCGCGAGCCCGGGCAGGCCGGGTCCGTTGGTTTTGGGCGCGAGTCCTAACCACGCAAGCAGTCCCCCCGATGGGTCGCTGGCATTGGTCGCGTCGTTGGCTTGAGCGACCGTGGCGGCTTGCTGCGCAACGCCGTCGTTGGGTCAGTCCGACTTTTTCTCGGCGACCGCCGCGCTGAGGCCCTCGGCCAGATCCTCCTGGGTCAGTTCCTTGAAACGCAGCAGTTGACGCTCGCTAAACTCGGTCACATCGCTGGCCAGCACCGCGTCCAGGTCCTCGTCGTCCAGACGGAAACTACGGTGATCGCGCGCCTTCTCCACCACGTTGCGCACGAAACCCGCATTTCCCAGCGTATCGATGCCTCGGATCAGATCGCCGTCCTCCGAATAGCTTTCGTCGAGATAGAACTTCGTGTACGACGGCAACAACGCGTGTGCCGATTCATCGGTGATGACGTCTTCGTTCTCCTGCCCCATCAGCCGGGTCAGCGCGACCAGCTCGTCCGGGGTGTAGCTGAAGAACTCGATGACGGTCGAAAAACGCCGTCGCAGGCCCTGATTCACCTCGAGCATCTTGTCCATGGCCTTGGCGTAGCCCGCGCCGAACACAACCAGCTCGTCGCGATGATTCTCCATGTACAACAGCAACGTATTGATGATCGCGTTGCCGTACGGGTCGCCCTGCTGGTAGCCCTTCTCGTGCAGCGTGTGCATCTCATCGAAGAAGACCGCGCCGCCCAACGCCCCCTCCAGGAGCTCCTCGGTGTTCTTCTCCGCGTCGGCCATGTAGCGACCCAATAGCTTGGTGCGGCTGGTTTCGACAACCACGGGCTTGCGAAGCACGGTCAACCCGCACAGCTGCTTGCTGAAAGCCCTTGCCACCGAAGTCTTTCCGGTGCCGGGCGGACCGAGCAACAACGTGTGACGCGACGTGACCGGCACCGGTAGGCCCATCTTGGCGCGCGCCAGATTCACCTTGGTCGTCGACTTGATGAGCTTGATCTCGCGCTTGGCGCGTTCCATGCCGAGCATCGCGTTGAGCTCGGCGTCGCCTTCGGCCAGGTACTTGGCCGCCTCTTCGGCGTGGCGAGCGGCCTCGGTCTCGGCCCGGGTTGGCGCGCTGCCCGGGTCCCACGGATCGGTTCGGGCCTCGATCGTTTCGGGATCGGTCAGCACCAGCCGGAAGTTGGGGTTGTCCAACGCCTCGCGGGCCGGTGTGAACTTCGGGTCCCGCGAGTACACCCGCCGCAGCAGCTCGACGGCCTCATCCTCGCGGCCCAGGTGCCGCAAGCACATGCCCTGGGTGTAGAGGGCGATGTTGGCCGCGCCCGGCACGCGATCGCCTTCGATGGCCTCCTGCCCCCGGCGCAAAGCCTCCTCGAACACACCAAGCGATGCCAGCGCCGTGGTGGCCATCGCCGCGCCCGCCGCCTTCAGTTCGGGCTGCCGCCAGGTCTTGCCTTCGGCGAACTGGTTCAGCACATCCGGCCACCGGGCCGTGCGGAAGTACAGCACGCCGCGCACGTAGCTGACCAGTTCCTCGTCGACGGGTTGGCGGGGCTCGACGCCGTCGATCAGTTTCGCGGCTTCCTCGTAGCGTTTCGCCTCCGCGAGAACCGCGGCGTACGCGCACGCCAACGTTTCCACGCTGGTGACCGCCAGCCGCAGGAACAGCCCGTCGGAAACCTCTGGGCGGAACTGCAACTCGGTCACCCCGAGGCGGCGCGTCTCCCAACCGAAGGTCCGGATCGCGGACCACGCACCGGAAAGCACATCGATGCTCTGCTCACCCGCCAGGATCCGCGCCAGCCAGGCGTCACACATCGCCGGATCGAGGTTGGTCGCCGTCGTGAACATCTGCGACGCCACCTGCGGATTGTGGCTTGGCTGCAGCCCATTGACCGAGACGCCGGACGCCAACAGCCCGGCGACCATCGCGTTACGGGCGCCTTCAGCGGTGGATTGCGGCCTCGTCATTGCGCCGCAGGCACGGCCGCCGAGCTCGCTGGCAACCGATCGACCGACAGCGCGAGGTCGTCATCGTCGGCGCGCAGCGGACGGCTCGGCACGACCAGAAGGGGGCGCGCGGTTGGGGCCGGCAGGCTGGCTCGGACCGCGGCCAGCTGGCGGCCGGTGAGACGGTTGAGGCCCGAGGAGACGTTGCGGCGCAACCGCTTCTCGGTGTGGTAGCGCACCCATGCCGATACCTGCGGTCGGCCGCCGCGCGAGGTGAGCCGGATCGTCAGCACCGTAGCGACGGTTTCGTCCTCCCACAGCTCATCCAGCTTGTCGGTGGTGATGTCGGACGGCGACAACCACAGGCTGGTGACGAACCCGTTGAAGTGCTTGAGACGCCGCCAGCCGGGGCGGCTCCAGGTCGGTTCGAGATCGGCCAGCACCGCGCGGTCGACGTCCGCGAGCTCCTCCGCGATCAAGGGCCGGGCCGCGCAGGTCAGCCCGTCGAGATCCTGGGCGAGCCGCTCGGTGGCCGCCACCAGGGTCGACGCCAGCGAATCGCGGGCCGCCACGGCGGCGACGTTGCGCTGCGGGTTCATCCGCAACACCAGCCAGGTGCGCCGAATGTAGCTGGGCGCCTCGTCAGTTGCTTCCCGCTCCTCGGGCCCCGAGTCGTCCAGCCTCGACAGCTCCGTGCCATCGCCACCCCGGCGGAGCTTCACCGACACGATGTCGATGTTGTCGAGGTGGATGTCGAACTGGCGCAGGCCCGAAGCGACGGCTGACACCAACAGCGTGGGCGCTGAATGCCGGTGACGAAGGCGCGAGGCCGAGTCGTCGTCGCCGCCGCTGATGCCGATCACCGTGACCAGTTGGCCTTCGTACTGCCGCACACCGACCTTGTCACGCCCGTACTTGCGCTGATGATCGAGCGCCGGGGTGCGGCCGGCGGCCAGTGCGGAGCCCGGGTCGGCGGACCAATCCCACAGCCACGTCGCCAACCCCGTCGTCACCGTGAGGCCGTGGTAGGTGACCAGCGACAGCAGCGTCACCAGCACGGCAAGGGCAACACCCACCCAGAACGCGATGCGATACGTGCCCTGCCAGGATTCGGGGCAGTGGCTGGCCACCACCATGATCACGATGTCGACCAGGAACACGGTGGTCAGCCGCGGCCACGATAAGGACAACCCAAACCTGCGCTGACGCTTCATGAAAGCTGCTCCGCCCCTACTGCTGTTTCCGCGATCGCTTCATCAGCGTCGCCGTACCGAACACTCCGCCGCCGATGAGTAGCGCCCCTAGCAAGCCCCCGGCGGCCACCCACACTGGCACCATATCCCGGCGCGGGGCGGGTTTCGGAAGGTTCAGCGGTGCCGACAGTTGCTGCGGCGGCTTCACCGGACCGTCCGGTACATCCCAGGTCAGTGCCGCTACGGGGTCGACGACACCGTGACCGACCTGGTTATCCACGCCCCGCGCGGGCGCCCGGGCGGTACGGGTCAGCCGGTTGATGACCTGATAGGCCGATAGCTGCGGGTACCTGGCCCGCACGAGCGCCGCAACGCCGGACACGATTGCCGCCGAGAAGCTGGTGCCCGCCGGGACCAGCAGCGTGTTGTCCGGTCCGTCGATCGCGTTGATCAGGCCGTCGTCGCGGGGCGAGAGTCCAATGACGTCCGTTCCGGGCGCGGCGATCCCGACCCACGGCCCGGCCACGCTCGTCGACGCCTGGCCCTGGTTGCCCTGGCTGAGCGGGCGGCCTTCGGTGTCCACCGCGCCGACGGTCAGGACGTAGTCGCTGAACCAGGACGGCGTCACGACCGTGGTGACCGCGTTCCAGTTGCGAGGATCGTTGGGCTGCAACGGATCATGCGGCGGGTTTTGCTTGCAGTCCTTCTTGCTCGTGTCACCGGCGGCGGCCACGATGACGGCGTTCTTGTCGACGGCCGCGTAACGCACCGCCGCGCCCAGCGACCGCTGGTCGATGATGTTGCGCGCGCTCATACAGGTCACGTCGGAGATGTTGATGACCTGAGCGCCCATGTTGGCGGCATGCACGATCGCCCGCGCCATCGTCTGAACGCTGTCGATCTTCGCCGAGGTCTGCGGGTCTTCGTCACCGGTGTAGGCGTCCTTGAGGCCGAAGGCCTGGCTGGACTGCCGGATCGCGATGATGTCGACGTCCGGAGCCACCCCGCTGAACGCGTCTGGACCGCCCTTCGGTGGTGGCGGCGGCGGTGGCGGTGGGTCGAGTGGGCGCGGGCCGCGCAGGTTGTCGATGTTGGCCACATGCCCGCCACCGGCGTAGCCGGGGATGGTCACCGTGCCGCCGCCGTGGCTGGCCGCCGGCGCTTGCGCGTTGGGGCCCTGCCCACCCTGCGATGGTCCCGGGGGCGGGCCCGCGGGCGCCGGAGCGGCCGGAGCCGCGGGCGCCGGCGCGGCCGGAGCCGCCGGTGCGGGCGGCGCCCCGAAGGGACCCTGGGGCGGCGCTTGTTCTTGAGACTGCGGCGGTGGCGGGACCATCGTCACGGTTTGAGGCAGCGGTGACAGGGTCACGGTCTGCGGCGGTGGCGCTTTGGGCGGTGGCTCCGTGGTGGGGATGGTGACCGGTTTGCGCGGTGCCGCAGGCGGCACTCCCGCCCCGTTGGCCGGCGCCGCCCCGATCATGGACGCCACGATGGTGCCGTGCGCGTCGCAGTCGGACAACCCGTCGCCAGCCATGATGTAGTCACCGCCGGGAATCAGGTGCGGAAACCTTGGGTGCGGCGTCACGCCGGTGTCGATCACGGCCACCTTCACCCCGGCACCCCGACCGAACTGCCACGCCTCCTGCAGATTCAGCATGTCCATGTACTTGGGCTGCAGCCGGAAATCCGTCCCGGGCAGCACACCGACCTCGGTGCAGTACGAGTTCTGCTTCATCGGCGCCCCGGGTCCCGGCGGACCGTCCGGCGGAACCGCGCCCGCGTCGATCGTCGGCGGCGAGATGGCGTAGGCGGGCGGCAAGCCCGCTAACGCGCCCGACGCCAACAAGGTGGCGGCAACGGTCGCGGCGGACGCCCGACCACCCCACACCTTGCCCTTAGCGATAGCGGATTGCTGCATAGACATTCATCAACCACAATGCCAGCGGGAAAATCGGCATCAGGCAGAGGTATTCAATCCATTCCACGAATTTGCGGAATAGCGGACTGTAGACGGTGTTCGGCACGACGGCCGCCGATGTCAGTCCCGCGGCCGGCAGTAGAACAAGGATCGCCGCGCTGATCGACACCGCCAGCGGGGTTTGCAATACCAGCGCGTAGCGCAACACGACCGCGCCGACGATCAGCACGGCGGTTCCGGCCAGGGTGATCGCCTGCCAGCGGTCGACGTAGGAGCGGCCGCGCAGCATCAGGAATCCCGCGCTGAATCCGGCCAGCAAAAGCGGCAGCCAGCGCTGTCCGGTGTGCGGGTCCGACAGCGCGGTCAGGGAGACGATCATCAGCACGCCGAGCCCCATCAGCAAACCCGACAGGAAGGAGCGGGCGCGTTCGGCCTGGGTCAACACGTCGCGCACCGAGGCGGGGCCCTCCAGGACCGGAGGACCACCGTCGGAGCGCACCACGGTGGTGGGCAGGTCGGGCCGGGCTTCGAACACCCAACGGCTAGTCGCCGACGGGAAGACGGGCAACCGGATGCCCGCCAGCCGCCGCGAGATCGCCGGTGCGCTTTGGTAAATCATGACCGACACCAGCACGGTGCAGGTGAACAGCGTGACGGCGCTCGTCATAGCGACCATGCGTGCGAGCGCGGCCACGGCCGTGATCAGACTGATGGTGACGATGGCGGTGTAGATCGCCAGCCGGCGACCGGTGAACCGCAGGGCGAGGATCGCGCCGACGGTGAGGACGCCGAAGCCCAAAACCGCGTGCGGCGATCCGACGCCGCCCGGCGGCGCCGACGCCGCCGCGATCGACACTGGTGCGAGGCTGCTCAAGAGCATGGTGTCGGCGACGCGCCGTTCCTGCTGCGAGTGCGCCCGCATCAACAGCATCAGCGCAACACCCAAAGCCACGGCGCCGATCACGCCGGCGTACACGGTCGGAAGCCATGAGTTGTGGTGCCAACGCCACCAGCCGAGCAGGCCGGCGGCGGTCGTCACCCCGATGGCCACCATCGACGCACCGACCTGCACCGCGATCACCGGGTCGATGGCGGCGAATCGCTTGCTGAGGTCCGCAGCGACCGCGGTGGAGATGTGCTCGATGACCTGCGAGCGGTGCTCGGTGTCCGGGATGAACCGGATCCACAACCGATCGCCGTCGTAGACGTCCTGCTCGCTCAGCGATTGGGTGGCCCGCAGCGGCGAACCATCCACGAGGCACAGCGCCCAGCGACCCCGGCCCGACGCCTCCAGGGGAGTCTCGCCGAGCTCCCGCAGCCGGCTGTTGACCACCTTCAGCAACGGGTCGGTCATCACTGAGACCGGGGCGTTGGCGTCCAGCAAGACGCCGACCTGAACACCCGCGCCGGCCATCACGCCGACGACGACTGCCTGAGGCTGGGAGACTCCCTCTACGTCAGGCTGTGGGACTTCAACTACCGCAGTCATCGCCTTGCACTCCTTGTGCTGAATGTGTGAGCCCATGGCGCCAGTCGCGCGCGGGCGTGCGCCGGTGCACTCGTCGAGGGGATGTGGCCCCCCGCAAAGTGCATTCCGACCAACTGCAATTCCATCTGCTTCGCCTTGCGATTAAGAGTTGTCGTCGACACCTGGATTTGCTGATGTCTTTGAGAGAAGTATGCCGTGCTCGCAGCTCAACCGCATGTTGAGTGCAAAGACATTGATGAACTCTGCGTTTCGCGGCGAATGTCAGACCCTGCTGTGGGTTTTCCACTCGCCGTAGGGAAGTGTGTCCAGCACGGTCTTGACGCCCACCTGCACGAGCTGAGGGGTCGCCGGGCAAATGGCCAGCCACGCCTCCCCCGAACCCGCGGTGCGGGCCTGCTGGTAGAGCGCGATGCGGCCGCCGGAGCCGTCTTTGAGGGACAGCACCGACGCACTCGGGCCCTTGGCGTCGTCCTGGTACTGGCGGGCGTACACCGCGACCTCGGCGGCCGGGTCGGACAGCGCCTGACCCAGGGCGGCCACGGTGGCGGCGCTGATTCCCATCCGGCGCAGGTCTCCCCCGGAGAACACGTTGAACCCCGACTCCTGCCACGACTTCGTCGCTTCCAGCATTTCCTCCAGCGGCACGTTGACCGCGTTGATTGCTGCGGGCTCCGCGTGGTGGATGGATTCCACGGCGTCGATCACCAGGGAGGCGATCGAGGCGCTGTCCGCGACGGCGACATCGTCGACGGTGATCTCGCCGCCCACCCGAACGGCTGACACCCAGTGCTGGCCGCGGCGGGCCAGGACCACCCGAAACTCGTTGTCGGGAATATCACGGGAACCCGGGGCCTGATTCTCGTCGTCGAGGACGCCGTAGGCCAGCTTGCCTCGGGACAACAGCGCGACCACCTCGAGGTCGGGCGCCGCGAGCACCCTCATCCGCGCGGCCACGTGCTCGTTCACCTCGTCGTTCTCGACGATGCCCTGCTCGCGCATCACCGCCATTCCGGGATGCTCGTTGAGCCAGTCGCTCGAGTCGGTCGACACGTATGGCCGGCACCGCAGCTCTGGCGCGACGTGGCGAATGTCCAGCAGCGCCTGGAGCATCCAGAAACCGTCGACGTTGACAGTGATGTCGGTGCGGGTGCTCTGTTGGTCCATCAAATCCCCAATTGGTCCCTAATACCTCAAGCCAAATTGCACGGTAACCGCAGGACGCGGCAGCACACCGACGGGTGGTGTGCTGCCGCGCCTGAAGTTGCGGGTCAGGCCCAGGAGGACCCGACGGCGCTGTCGGTGCTGGCCATGTTGCTGCCCGCGGACTGAACCTTCTGTCCGTGCGCGTTGGCCTGCT
>NZ_LZIF01000115.1 GCF_001667145.1 Mycobacterium sp. 852002-51971_SCH5477799-a | reverse complement strand
CACCCCCGTCTCACGACCGTTCTGGGACGGCCTGGTGCAGCACCGGATCGTGGTGCAGTATTCGCCTTCGGCGCGACGCTACGTGTTCTATCCGCGCACACTGGCGCCGGGCACGCTGGCCGACGACCTGGAATGGCGCGAAATCAACGGCGCCGCAACGCTGTACACCTTCACGATCGCACGCCGGCCCACCGGCCCGCCATGGGCCGACGCGCTGCCGCAGCTGCTCGCGGTGGTGCAGTGGGATGCCGGACCGAAATTCAGCACCGAGCTGGTCGACGTCGACCCGGGCGACATCCGGATCGGCATGCGGGTGCAGCCGGTGTTCTACGATCTGGCTGAAGAGGGCATCACCCTCCTGAAATATCGGCCCGCATGACCTTTGGCGACGAGGTCGGAGGTGCACATGGACGACCCGGTCAACGGCATCGTGCAGGAGATGCTCGACCAGTTGGACGCCGGGTTCCCGCGCGTGGAGACCATGACCGGCCCGCAGGCGCGCGCCGCGGTGGCACAGCGACGCATGCCGGTCAGCAACCTCGATGACGTCCGCAGCGCCACCGACCGCATGGTTTCAGGCCCGGACGGGCCGGTGCCGGTGCGGGTCTATGAGCCCCACGGCGTGCCGCCGGGGGACCGCGCCGCGATCGTGTTCTGCCACGGCGGCGGATTCGTCTTCTGCGACATCGAATCTCACGACGGATTCTGCAGGGCCCTGGCCCGCGGCAGCCGGGCCGTGGTGATTTCGGTCGACTACCGCCTGGCACCCGAGCATTCCGCCCCGGCGGCGACGCTCGACGCGTTCGCGGCGTTCGGCTGGGCGGTCGATCACGCCGCCGACCTGGGCATCGACCCGGCACGCATCGCGGTTGCCGGTGATAGCGCCGGCGGCAACCTGGCCGCGGTCACCGCCATCCTCTGCCGCGACCGCGGCGTCGCACCGCCTGCCGCGCAACTGCTGATCTACCCGGCGATCGAGCCGACGTTCGACACCGACAGTTATCACCGCTACGCCACCGGGTACTTCAACACCCGCGTCGCGATGCAGTGGTACTGGCACCAATACCTCGGCGCGCAAACGACTTTCGACCCGCCCTATCTGGTTGCCCCCGCCCGCGCGGCCACCCATGCGGGCCTGCCGCCGGCGGTGATCGTGACGGCCGGGCTGGATCCCCTACACAGCGAGGGATGCGGCTACGCGCGCCGGTTGCGCCAGGCGGGGGTGCCCGTCGTGCACCGGGATTTCCCAGGGCTGTTCCACGGCTTCATGACGATCCAAGGGTTTCCGCCGGCGGCATCGGCACAGGAACTGGTCTGCGCCGACCTGCGCGAGCTGCTGCATCCTGCGGACCGGAGCGCGGTGTGATGACCGAAGTCAGCGACGTCATCGTCATCGGCGCCGGGTTCGCCGGGCTCTACGCCGTGCACCGGGCCGCCTCGGCGGGCCTCTCGGTGACCGCGATCGAGGCCGCACCCGACGTAGGCGGCACCTGGTACTGGAACCGCTACCCGGGCGCGCGCTGCGACGTCGAAAGTGTGGACTACTCCTACTCTTTCGATGAGGAACTCCAGCAGAGCTGGCAGTGGACCGAACGCTTCGCCGCCCAACCGGAGATCCTGGCCTACCTGCGGCACGTCGCGGACCGCTTCGATCTGCGGCGCCACTATCGATTCGGCGTCGATGCCATCGGCGCCACGTTCGAGCGGGGTCGCTGGCATGTCGACACCGCGACCGGGGAGGCGTTCGCCGCCCAGTTTCTGTTGTGCGCCACCGGCTGTTTGTCGGCGGTGAATCGAACGAATATCCGAGGTGTCCAAGACTTCTCGGGTCAGGTGTACTTCACGGCGGCCTGGCCACGCGAAGATCCCGAGCTGCGCGGCAAGCGGGTGGGCCTGATCGGAACGGGATCCTCGGGCATCCAGGTGGCGCCGATCATCGCCGCCAACGCAGCAAGCCTGGTGGTGTTCCAGCGGTCGGCGAACTACACCATCCCGATGCCCAACCGGCCATGGTCGGCCGAGGAACAACGAGAAATTCAGGAGCAGTACCCCGAGCGTCGCCGGACCTCCGCCTACGCGCCGGCAGGCACACCGCACGGCACCTACCACAAGAACGCCCTCGACACCGACGATCAGGAGCGCTCCGAAGCGCTGTGGAAGCGCTGGCGCGAAGGCGGCGTCCTGTTCGCCAAGACCTTCCCCGACCAGACCAGCGACCTGGCCGCCAACGATGTCGCCAGGAGGTTCGCCGAGGAGCGTATCCGGGAGATCGTCGCCGATCCCGTCGTCGCAACGGATCTCATCCCGGTCGATCATCCGATCGGAACCAAACGGATCTGCACCGACGACGGTTACTACGCCACGTTCAACCGCGACAACGTTCGGCTGGTCAACCTGCGCCGCGAGCCTATCGAGGCGATCACCGCCGACGGCGTACGAACCGGGTCGACGACATATCCGTGCGACGTGCTGGTCTTCGCGACCGGGTTCGACGCCATGACCGGGGCATTGGCCCGAATCGACCCGAAAGGCCCAGGGGGACAACGACTCCACGACGTCTGGGCGGACGGCCCGGTGACCTTCCTCGGCCTGATGGTGCCGGGGTTGCCGAACCTGTTCACCATCAGCGGGCCGGGCAGCCCCTCGGTGCTGGCGAACATGGTGCTGCACGCCGAGGTCCAGGTGGACTGGGTCATCGAACTGGTGCGGACCGCGCGACAGCAAGGGGTGAGCGAGGTCGAGCCACGCCGCGATGCGGCGATCGCCTGGACCCAGCACGTGGCCCAGGCGGCCGAGCGGACGCTGTTCCCCAAGGCGGCATCCTCGTGGTACCTGGGCGCCAACATCGAGGGCAAGAAGCGGGTCTTCATGCCCTACATCGGGGGTTTCGGCACCTACCGGCGTCATTGCGATGAGGTGGCCCGCAACAACTACGCGGGCCTGGTCCTGACCACGCGATGACCATGTCGAAGAGGAAGTGAACGCGTGCCGGAGACGGTTCAACAGCTATTGCGCCAGCGTCGCCGCGACGACACCCCCGCCGTCGCCTACGGCGAGGCGACCTGGACCTGGCGCGAGCACCTTGCCGAGGCGGAGGCGGAGGCCGCGGCGCTCATCGCGCTCGCGGACACGGCACGACCGCTGCACGTCGGTGCGCTGCTGGGTAACTCGCCGGCGATGCTGCGGTCCATGGCGGCCGCCGCGCTCGGCGGCTACGTGCTGTGTGGGATCAACACCACGCGGCGCGGCGCCGGCTTGCTGACCGACATCCGGCGCTCCGACTGCCAGATGCTGCTCGTCGACCCCGAGCATCTCGAACTGCTGGAGGGGTTGGACCTCAACGATATTCAGGTAATCGATGTGAGCGGCGTGCGCTACGCCGACGCCGTCGCCGCCGCGCCGCCACTGGTCGCCATCCGCGAGGTGGCATCCGCCGACACCCTGATGATGATCTTCACCTCGGGCACCAGCGGTGACCCGAAGGTGGTCCGGTTCGCCCATGGCATGGCGATCATGTGCGGGGCCAGCCTGATCTACCAATACGATGTCACCGCCGACGACGTCTGCTACCTGTCGATGCCGCTCTTCCATTCCAATGGTGTCGCCGCCGGATGGGCGGTCGCCATCGGCTGCGGGGCCACCATGGTGCCGGCGCGGTTTTCGCCGTCGCGTTTTCTCGACGACATCCGCCGCTACCGGGTGACATACCTGAATTATGTCGGCAAGCCGCTGGCGCTGATCCTGTCAACTCCCGAGCGTCCCGACGACGCCGACAACACCTTGCGGGTGGCGTTCGGCAACGAGGCCACCGACCGCGATATCGCCGAGTTCGCAAGGCGTTTCGGGTGCCGGGTCATCGACAGCTTCGGCTCGAGCGAGTTCGCGGTCATCGTGGTGCGCGAGGACGGCACCCCGGCAGGCTCCATCGGCAAGCCGTATCCGGGGGTGAGCATCTACAACTCGACCACGTTGCGGGAGTGCGAGGTCGCACGGTTCGACGAGCATGGGGCGTTGACCAACTTCGACGAGGCCGTCGGTGAGCTGGTGAACACCCAGGGTGCGGGGCCCTTCGCCGGCTACTACAACGATCCGGGCGCCACCGCCGAGCGGATGCGGCACGGGATGTACTGGTCGGGTGACCTGGCCTACCGCGACACGGACGGCTGGATCTATCTTGCCGGACGGACCGCCGACTGGATGCGGGTGGACGGGGAGAACCTGGCGGCCGGCCCGATCGAGCGGATTCTGGCGCGGCTGCCCGAAATCAGCCAGGTCGCCGTCTACGCGGTCCCCGACGACCGAGTGGGCGACCAGGTGATGGCCGCCCTGGTGCTGCGGCCCGGGACAAGCCTGAGCCCGGATGATTTCGAGAACTTTCTGACCGCCCAGGCCGACCTGTCGCCGAAGGCGTGGCCGCGCTACGTGCGCATCAATGACCAACTGCCCGCGACCGCGACGAACAAGATCCTCAAGCGCGCGCTGATCGCCGCGGGTGTCACCGCCCAGGACGGCCTTTTGTGGACGCGGCCCGCACGCGGCACCGGCTATGCGCCGGCAGGGCAGGGCGCCGGCGGCCGCGCGGCTTCGGTCCCCGGATCATGAGCTAGCCGGCGGCCTCAGCCCGCTTCCTCGGCTGGTTCTGGTTGGGCGCTTCCCCGAAGCGCGCCAGCACCAGAGTTCCGCACACGGCGATGCCGAACCCCGCGATCACCAGCCAGCCGAGCCCGTCGCGCGCGGTGTCGCCCAGCCACACCACCCCGACTAACGCGGGTGCCAGCGTTTCGCCTACCACCATTCCGGCGACGGCCGTGGTCACCGAGCCGCGATGCAACGCGGAGGTGAGCAACAGGAATCCCGCGGCGCCCCCCGCGGCGACCGCGTACAGGGCGGGGTTGGTGTAGAAGGAGCGTCTGGTGGGATCGATCGCCTCGATCAGGCGCACGGCGACCTCGACCACCCCGAATCCGGTTCCGGCGCCCAGCCCCAGTGCGAGCGCACGGGCGCGGCCGGGCAGACGGCCCGCGGCCGCGCCGCCGATGAACATCGCGGCCACGACGCCCAGCAGCGCCCAGCCGAGCCCGGCCGGGGCGTGCCGAAAGTGGCCCGGTCCGGCGGCGAGGGCGAGGGCGATCAGGCTGACGCAGACGACGCCGACCGCCGCCCACTCAACCGACGACAAGCGCGCCGACAACACCCATGCGGCGACGACGCCGGTGACGGCGATCGAGGCGGCCAGCGCCGCCGCGACCACATAGATCGGGACCAGGCGCAGCGCGGCGACCTGCAGCGCAAACCCGACGACGTCGAGGCCTACCCCGACCAGATAGCGCCACTGCCGGACGGCCCGCAGCAGCAACACCGCATCGACGCCCGATCCGCTGCCCGCCTCCACCGATCGCGTCCCGGCCGCTTGCAGCACGGTCGCCGTCCCGTAGCAAAGCGAGCAGCCCAGCGCGAGGAGGAAGCCGATCAGCACACCGCCGACACTAGGCGTCGCGCCGCCGGCCGCTGCAACGCACGACCCCCCGAACAGGTGAACAAACGTTTGGGCGAGCCTCGCTCGGGGCACCTCACAGGCATTATCGCAAACAGCCCCAATCGAGCGCGCAGCGGCCAGTGAACGGCTGATACTTGCTGTCTGCGCGTTAAGCACATGTCTAACCATGTGCGACAACAACATTCGAAATGAGGTTTAGAGTCGGTGTACAACTGTGTACCCTGGCCTCATGGCTGAACGTGGCGCCGAGCCCCGCGTCCCCCGGGGACGCCGTTTATTCCTGCGAGCGGTTCGACGGCTGTTCAGCCCGCTGCAGCCGGACGACTACCTCGAGATGATCAATCCGCTCTGGACTACCAAGGAGTTGCGCGGGAAGGTCGAAGGCATCGAGGCGCAGGGCTCGGAAGCGGCCAGCGTGCTGATTCGTCCGGGATACGAGTGGCCCGGCCACAAGCCCGGTCAGTACGTACGCCTCGGCGTGGTGATCGACGGTGTCTACCACTGGCGCGCGTACTCGCTTACCTCGGACCCCAGGCCCGAAGACGGGCTGATCAGCGTCACGCCGAAGAGGGTCGACGGCGGCGTCGTCTCGCCGTACCTCGTGCACAAGATCCAGCCGGGGGACCTGGTCCGGCTCGGCGAAATCGAAGGTGTTTTCACACTGCCCGAGCCCGTGCCGGACAAAGTGCTGTTCATCAGCGCCGGAAGCGGCATCACGCCGATCATCAGCATGCTGCGCGACCTCGACCATCGCGACGAATTGCGCGACGCGGTGGTCATCCATTCGGCGCGCACGCGCGAGCAGGCCATGTTCCTGCCCGCCCTGGAAGAGCTACAGGGGCGCCACGAGGGAATGCGGCTGGATCTGCGGCTTACCTCCGAGCGGGGGCGCTTGACGCCTGAGGACCTCGATCAGGTGTGCCCGGACTGGCGCGAGCGCGAGGCGTTCTGCTCTGGTCCCGGTGAGATGCTCGACGCCCTGATTGAGCACTGGGAAGCGAACGGGGATTGCGAACGCCTGCACTTCGAGCGGTTCCAGCCCAAGATCGGCGGTGACGCCAACGCCGGCGAGGGCGGCACCGTCTGCTTCCTCGACAGCGACAAAGAAGTCGGATGTGACGGCGGCACATCGATTCTCGAGGCCGGCGAGGAAGCCGGTCTCAACCTCGCGTTCGGCTGTCGAATCGGAATCTGCCATACCTGTGTGGGGACGCTGAAGTCGGGCAAGCTGCGTGACCTGCGCTCGGGTGACGTGATCGAACCCACGGGTCAGGACGTGCGGATCTGCATCAACACCGCCGAAGGCGACGTCGAACTCGAACTGTGATCGAAAGGAGCGGCTTGTGACAACTGCCGTGGAAAGGGCTGGGGAGAGCCCCCTGTCCCGACTTGGGGAACAAGAACTCGAAAAACTCGCGAAGGAATTCGACGCGATCCACGACGACGTGTTCGCCGATCTGGGCGACCGCGACCGGCGCTACATCAAAAACGTCATCTCGGCACAGCGGCAGATCGTGGTGGCCGGCCGGGTGCTGTTGCTGGCATCGCGCTCGAAGACCGCCTGGCTGCTCGGCACCGCCTGCCTCTCCATGGCCAAGATCTTGGAAAACATGGAAATCGGCCACAACGTGATGCACGGCCAATGGGACTGGATGAACGATCCCGACATCCACTCCTCGGTGTGGGACTGGGACACGGCCTCCACCGCCGAGTCGTGGAAGCACTCCCACAACTACATCCATCACACCTTCACCAACATTCTCGGCAAGGACAAGGATCTCGGCTACGAGATCATGCGGATCGATCCCAACCAGAAATGGGCCCCCCGCTTCCTGTTCCAGCCGATCTACAACCTGCTGCTCACGCTGCTGTTCGAATGGGGCGTGGCTGTGCACGACATGGACATCGACGCCATCCGCAAGCGCGAGAAGCCCTGGTCGGAAGTGCGCAAGGACCTTAAGGGCATCGGGGTGAAGGCTCGCGCGCAGATCGTCAAGGACTACCTCGGCTGGCCCCTGATCAGCGCCGGCGCGTTCGCGCTTGTCCAGCTGGCATCGCGCGGCCGGCTCGAGCAGCCGGCGCAGTCCCGCGTCGCCAGAAGGCTCCGCAGGGTGTCGAAGGGCGGTCGCGTCGGTGCCGCGGCCAACTTCCTCGACAAGGCCGCACCGGGCGTGGAAAGCACCTATCTGCGCACGCTGGTCGCCGATGCCGTGGCCAATGTCATCCGCAACATCTGGGCACACGCGATCATCTTCTGCGGCCACTTCCCGGACCAGACCTACACGTTCACGCAGGAAGAAACCGAGAACGAGACGCGCGGCGGCTGGTATGTGCGCCAATTGCTCGGTGCCGCGAACATCGACGGCAGCCCGCTGTTTCACATCATCAGCGGCAATCTCGGTTATCAGGTCGAGCACCACCTCTACCCGGACATGCCGAGCAGTCGATACTCGGAGATCGCGCCGCAAGTCAAGGACATCTGCGAGCGCTACGAGTTGCCGTACAACTCCGGCCGTTTCTCGAAGCAGTGGGGGACGGTGCACCGCAGCATCTTCCGTCTGGCCTTCCCGGGCGGAAAGCCGCGGCCGAAGCCCGGTCCCTACCACGGCAAGGTCCATCGGCCCGATCCCGAGCGGCAGAGCGAAAGCGCCCGGTTCCGTGATCGGGTGCCCGCGGAGCACCCGTCCGCGGGTCCCGAACACGACTCGACCGGCGTCGAGGTGCAGCCGCCGCCGCGGGGCAACGACTGACGCTCGGCGCCGATTGCCCGATCTGAACGATTTTCGGCGCGCCGTCGTGGAAGATCAGCGATGGTGCACCGCGTCCGCAGATCCGATGTTGAAGGCCCCGAGGCGACGGGCGACTCCGATGGTCACGGGTTTCCCGCCCGGCTGTGGCGCAGCCCGTTGCGGGGACCCTGGCTGACGTCGGTGTTCGGCTCGGTGCTGTTGGTCACGCTGCCGATCGTCATTCTCACCGGCCTGCTGTCCTACATCGCCTACGGGCCGCGATTCGGCCAGGCGATCCCCGCCGACGTCGGCTGGCTCAGGCTGCCGGCCTTCGACTGGCCCACCAATCCGTCGTGGCTGTACCGACTGACCCAGGGGATTCATGTCGGGCTCGGACTCATCCTCATTCCAGTGGTGCTGGCCAAGCTGTGGTCGGTGATCCCCCGGCTCTTCGTGTTCCCGCCTGCACGGTCCATTGCCCAACTGCTGGAACGGGTTTCCTTGCTGATGTTGGTCGGCGGGATCCTGTTCGAGATCGTGACCGGCGTGCTGAACATCCAGTACGACTACATCTTCGGCTTCAGCTTCTACACCGCGCACTACTTCGGCGCGTGGGTGTTCATCGCCGGTTTCGTCATGCACGTCGCTATCAAGGGCCGGCGCATGTGGGCCGGCCTGCGCTCGCTGTCGCTGCGTGACGTGCTGCGCAGCGGGCGCGCCGACACCGACGCCCAGCCCTGGCAGCCCGACGGTCTTGCCGCCGCCGAACCCGGCCCGGCCACGGTGAGCCGTCGCGGTGCCCTGGCGCTGGTGGGCGGCGGTGCCCTCTTCTTGGCGGTCCTCACGGCAGGCCAGACACTCGGGGGCTACGCCCGCCCAGCCGCCCTGTTACTGCCGCGCGGGCGCCTACCAGGCGACGGCGACTTTCAGGTCAACCGGACCGCGGCGGCGGCCGGCATCTCCGCGCGGGACACGCTGGAGCGCTGGCGGCTCACCCTTAACGGCGGCCCCCGTCCGGTGATGCTGGACCGCGCGGCCCTGCTGGCGATGCCGCAGCACACAGCGGTCCTGCCGATCTCCTGTGTCGAAGGTTGGTCGACCACGCAGGCATGGACTGGCGTGCGACTGGCCTACCTCGCTGCGCTGGCCGGCGTGCCGGCACCGGAATCCGCGCGGGTGTCGTCGCTGGAACGCTCCGGCGCCTTCGCCGGCGCGACGCTGCAGCGCAACCAGGTGCTGCACCCGGACGCGCTGTTGGCGCTGCGCGTGAACGGCGACGACCTGTCCCCGGATCACGGCTACCCGGCGCGGATCATCGTGCCCGCCCTACCCGGTGTGCACAACACGAAATGGGTGGCCTCCATCGCCTTTCGGGCGGGCGGCCATGCGTAGCGCCTTCGCGCGGCTGTACGGATCCCACCCCCTACACCTGTTGACGATGATCGCCGGATTCGCACTACTGGGTTACGTCATCGTCGTCATCAAACCGGTCACGCTGTGGAACGCGCACGTCTGGTGGCAGTCGATCATCGTGTGGTTCGCCGCTGCCATCGTTGCCCATGACCTGGTGTTGTTTCCCGCCTACGCCTTCGTTGACCGGCTGCTGTCACGCACCCGTGCCCGGCCTGCTTCGGCGCGCGCCGAAGCACCGGTGCTCAATCACCTCCGGGTGCCCGCGTTGGGCGCGGGCCTGACGCTACTTGTCTTCCTACCCGGCATCGTCAAGCAGGGTGCCACCACCTACCGGGCCGCAACCGGTCAGACCCAGGACCCGTTTCTCGGTCGATGGCTTCTCCTGACAGCCGCGATGTTCGCAGTCAGCGCCGCAATCTATGCCGCGAGGCTGCTAAGGGCGCGGCGGCACCGGCGTGCCGGCCGGAGATGAGGCAACGGCTACCTCCCGCGTGACCGGCGCGTGTACGGACGCGCCACTACGGTTGTGACCTATGGGCGCCGCGAACGCCATGACACGAGCCGCGTTGTGCGGGTGCGTGACCGCGTTTGTCTTGGCAGCCGGTCTCGCGACCGGTGCCGCGCCGGCAGCCCTCGCCGGTTCATCGGTCCCGCCACCGGCTCCGGGCGGTGCCGTGCCGGTGCAACCGCTCGGGGGAGGCGGCTGCATCATCGGGCTCAATTGCGGGTGCATTCGCAACGTCATCACCTGCCCTTCGCCGCACCCGCGCCGCCCGAGCGTCGACAACAATCAGCACCCCGAGCCCGCCCCGCCGAATCCCTAGCGCCGAGTCGGCCGGTGGTTTTCCTATCATTTGGTGATGAGCGCCGGTGGGCTGGAAACCGTGGGCTCGCCGGCATTCACCGACGAGGACTCGGCCCGGTTTCGCGCGGTCGGCTGGTGGTGCGATTCGACGCTCTCGGACGCGGTGCGTCACAACGCCCAACGAACACCGGGTCGTCGCGCCTATCTGGATTACGGCGGGCCGGCATTCACCTGGCGCGAATTTGACTGTGCCGCAACGCGATTAGCTGAAATCTTGGCCGGCGTTGGCATCGCCCGCGGTGAGCGGGTGGCGGTATGGCACGGCGACTGCGCGGCCATTCACGTGCTGTTCGTGGCGATCGAACGCTGCGGGGCGGTGGTCGTCGGCATCGGCGCGCGCGCCGGTACCCGCGAGGCGTCGGCGATCCTGGGCAGCGCCCAGCCGAGAATCCTGATCAGCGATCCGGCCCACGCAGCGCCCGCCGCGAAAGTGGCCGACGAATTACGGGTGCCCGCGGTGGTGCTGAGCCGCGACGGCGGGGCGCTACGCCTCGATGTCGACGCAGCGCCCACGACCTTGGCGCCCGGCCGCGGACTCGGCCCCGACGACGTGTTCCTGATCAACTCGACGTCCGGAACCACCGGGCTGCCCAAGTGCGTCGTGCACACCCAGAACCGTTGGCATTACTTCCACCAGAAGGCCGTCGTCAACGGGCAACTGACGAGCGACGAGGTATTCCTGCCGGTCATTCCCACCCCGTTCGGGTTCGGGCTGTGGACCAGTCACAGCACCCCGATCTACCTCGGCGGCACCGCGGTGATCCTGGACCGGTTCACCACCAAAGCCACCTGCGAGGCGATAGCCCGGCACCAGGTCACCGTATTATGTTGCGTCAGCACGCAATTGACCATGCTGATGGCGGACCCGGCCAGCCGCGGCTATGACCTCGGTTCGCTGCGCGTCGTCTACACCGGCGGGGAGGCATTGCCGTATCGGCCCGCGGCCGAGTTCGAGGACCTCACCGGTGCGAGAATCCTGCAGTTCTACGGCTCCAACGAGACCGGGTTGCTCAGCGCGACCACCGTCGAAGACTCGCGCGAACAGCGGTTGCGCACCGGCGGCCGTGTTGTCCCCGAAATGAACGTTCGGCTGTTCGACGGAGACCGCGAGTGACCGAGACGGGGCGGGGCCAGCCCGCGTGCCGGGGTCCGGCAACCAGCCTCGGTTACCTCGGCGGCACCGACCACGACAAACTGTTCACCCGCGACGGGTGGATGCGCATGGGCGACATCTGTGAAATCGACGCCGACGGCTATCTGCGCGTCACCGGGCGCACGTCCGATTTCATCGTCCGCGGCGGCAAGAACATCAGCGCGAGCCAGGTTGAAGACGCGGCCATGACGCATCCGGCCATCGCGCTAGCGGCGGCGATCGCCATGCCCGACCCGGTGTTCGGCGAAAAGGTCTGCCTCTACGCCGAACTCGCCGACTCTGCCAACCTCGACCTGTCCGGACTCGTCGAACACCTGCTGGCCCTGGGAATTTCCAAGGAATTGCTGCCCGAGCGACTCATCATCGTCGACGAGCTGCCCCGATCCTCCGGCGGAAAGATAGCCAAAGGCCGGCTGCGCGAGGATATTGGAGCCAGAACGGAGGCTGCTCATGAACGCTCCTAATGCACGCCGCGGCGGTTTGGAAGTCTGGGCGCCGTCGGTGGTTCCCCCCGTCGGCGTCGACCTCTCCCACGGGCAGGCGCTGGCCATCGCCTTCCGTCACCTGGCCGGCATCGGGTTCGCAGAGAACATGGCTGGGCATATCACCTGGCAGCTCGACGGGCAGACCGACATGTTCGTCAACCCGTGGGGACTGTGGTGGCAGGAGATCACCGCCTCCGACATCTGTGTGGTCGACGGCGACGCGCGCGTGGTCAGCGGGCGATGGGACGTCACCCCGGCCATCCACATCCACACCGAACTGCACCGGGTGCGCGACGACGCCCGCGTGGTGATCCACAACCACCCGTACTACGTCTGCGTGCTCGCCGCGCTGGGCAGGCTGCCCGAGTTGGTGCACCAAACCGGTTCGCTCTTCCTCGACGACCTGTGCCTGGTCGACACCTACGATGGTGAAATCGACAGCCCCGCACGCGCCGCGGAACTCGCCGCCCGGATCGGCGGCGCCAACCTGACCATCCTGGCCAACCACGGCGTCATCGCGACCGGCCGCAACCTGCCCGAAGCCGTCTACCGCGCGGCATCCATCGAGCGAGTGTGCAAGCTGGCCTACGACGTCATGCTCACCGGTAGGGATCCGGTGAGCATGGAGTGGTCGGACATGGCCGGCATGCAGCGGTCGCTGATCGAACGCGCCGCCGACGTGTACTGGGCCGGGGCGGCCCGCATGACGATCAAGGCCGACGCCGATGTGCTCAAGTGAACGTCGTGTGTACCCATGGCGGCGACACGCCGACACCCGCCGACGCCACCGCACTGTGAATGCCGTTCCATCACACTAAACGCTGCCCCGCAAGGAGATTGACGAGTGAAATCGATCGACGAGCTGGCCACCGACCTGAACTTCACCACGGCGAAGACCGGCACCGAGCGATCGGTCACCTTTCTGCCGGATCCGCCGCGGGCCTCGCGCCGCTACACGGTGATCTCGGTGGACGACCACATCGTCGAACCCCCGGACACCTTCACCGGCCGCCTGCCCCGCAAATTCGCGGATCGGGCGCCGAAAGTCGTCGAGACCGACGGCGGGGGACAGACGTGGGTCTATGACGGCAAGGAACTACCCAACGTCGGTTTCAACGCGGTGGTCGGACGGCCGGTGGCCGAATATGGCTTCGAGCCGGTGCGATTCGACGAAATGCGCAGGGGCGCATGGGATATTCATGCCCGCGTCAAGGACATGGACCTCAACGGCATCTACGCCTCGCTGAATTTCCCGTCGTTCTTGCCGGGCTTCGCCGGCCAACGGTTGCAGCAGGTGACCAGCGACCACGACCTGGCGCTGGCCGCGGTACGGGCCTGGAATGATTGGCATTTCGACGTCTGGGCGGGATCGTATCCCGACCGGATCATTCCCTGCCAGCTGCCGTGGCTGCTCGATCCCGAACTCGGCGCGAAGATGATCCACGAGAACGCCGAGCGCGGCTTTCACGCCGTCACGTTCAGCGAGAACCCAGCCATGCTCGGGCTGCCCAGCATTCACACCGACCACTGGGATCCGCTGATGGCGGCCTGCGCCGAGACCGGCACCGTGGTGAACCTGCACATCGGATCGTCAGGGTCGTCACCGTCCACCACGGCGGACGCGCCACCGGATGTGCAGGGTGTGCTGTTTTTCGCCTACGCCATTTCCGCCGCGGTCGACTGGTTGTACTCCGGGCTGCCCAGCCGGTTCCCCGATCTCAAAATTTGCCTGTCCGAGGGCGGAATCGGTTGGGTGGCGGGGCTGCTCGACCGCCTTGACCACATGCTGAGTTATCACGCGATGTACGGCACCTGGCAGGCGCTTGGTGAGCCCCTGACCCCCGCGGAGGTACTGACCCGCAACTTCTGGTTCTGCGCGGTCGAAGACAAGTCCTCATTCGTGCAGCGCGACCGGATAGGCGTCGACAACATCATGCTGGAAGCCGACTACCCGCATTGCGACTCGACGTGGCCGCACACCCAACAAGCCATTCACGAGCAAATCGGTGATCTACCGCCTGACGTCACCCGGAAATTCTGTTGGGAGAACGCCTCTCGCCTGTATCAGCATCCGGTGCCCGCCGAGGTGCAACAGAACCCCGAGGCATTCTGACCCCGGCCATGACCACGACGGACAAAGTCGACTTCAGTTCGGTGCCCTGGGGCTCGGTAGAGTGGACGAACCTCGTGACCCTGTATCTGCGCGCCCACGAAAGCCGCACGGAGCGGCCGATTCTGGGAGATTGGTCGGCCGTGGAAGCGGTGGACCGGATCGCGTATGACTTCAAAAGAATCCATCGAATGTCGTGGCCGGCGGCCAATCAGTATTTGGTTACGTTGCGGGCCAGCCAGCTCGACGTCTGGTGCGCCGACTACCTCGCCCGCCATCCGGATGCCGTTGTGCTGCACCTGGGTTGCGGCCTCGACGGGCGGTTCTTCCGGCTGGCCGTACCACCGACGGTGTTGTGGTTCGACGTCGACCAGCCAGGCGTGATCGGGCTCCGGCGTCGGCTCTACGACGACACCGAGCGCTACCGAATGATCGGCTCGTCGGTGACTGAATTGCGGTGGCTCGATCAGGTCCCGACCGGGCGTCCGACCCTGATCATTGCCGAGGGCCTGCTGATGTACCTACACGAGCAGGAAGTGCGACGCCTGCTGCAGCGCCTGACCGACCGATTCGCCGGTGGCGAAATGCATTTCGACACGCTCTCGGCCCTGGCGCCGCTGATGTCGAAGTTCTTCACCAGAGGAATCATCAAGTGGGGCATCCGGGACGCGCGCGAGATTGCGACCTGGAATCCCCAATTGCGGTTCATCGAGCAGACACCCGTGCTGGCCGACTACAAGCGAATCCCGTCGGCCGCGGTGCGGTTGATCTACCAGTTCATGTGGATGACGGCCGGCCGCCACTACGACGTACTCAACCGCTTCGAATACTGATTAGCCAATCACAGGTCGGATGCCAGCCGGCACAGAATGTCGGACGCGGGCTCCGCTGTCGCGTGCCGGTATCCGGTGCCCGCCCAAAGGTGGACGTAATCCGGCTGGCCCGCCGCCGCGGCGGCCTTGCGCAGCGGGCTGGTCAGGTAATGGATGGCGGGATAGCCAGCCGGGGCCTCGGCTTCGTGGGCGTCGATGAACGCGTTGCGCAGTCCGCGGGCCGGCCGGCCGGTGAATGCCCGGGTCAGCACCGTCTCGGTGTAGGCGGGATCGATCAGGGCCGCCTGATGAGTGGCCGATGCGCCGCTCTCGGTGGCGCGCAGCAGCACGGTGCCCACGGCGGCCGCGGTCGCACCCGCGCGGACCACCTCGGCCACCGCGGCGGGGGTGGCCAGCCCGCCGGTGGCCATCACCGGCAGGGGCACCTTCGCGACGACCTGCCGCACCAACTCGACGATCGGGACCTGCGTCAGCGGTCGCTGCGGCGAGAGGGTGCCGGAATGCCCGCCGGCGGCGGCGGCCTGCACGGCGAGCATGTCGACGCCGGCGTCGTGTGCCTGTGTCGCCTCCTCAACCGTGGTAACCGTCTGGACCACAACGCTGTTGACGCGTTGCAGCGCGGCGATCACGTCGCGCGACGGTATGCCGAACGTGAACGACACCATCGGAACAGGGTCGTCGAGCAACAGCGCGATCTTATCGTCGAATCTGTCGTTGTCCTCGATGGGCTCGGGCGGCAGCGTCAGCCCGAACTGGTCGGCCTCGGCCTGCACGATCGCAGCGTAGGCGCGATACCGCTCCGGGTCGACCGGCACCGGATTGGGTGCGAAAACGTTGACCCCGAACGGGATTCCTTCGGCGCGAACGGCTTTGATCTCACCCTCGATGGCCTCGACGGTCTTGTATCCGGCGGCGAGCAAGCCCAGTGCGCCCGCGCGGTTGGCGGCCGACACCATGGCCGGGGTGGTCGGCCCGCCCGACATCGGAGCCGCCACCAGCGGAACGGTCATCCCAAACTGCGCCAACATCTCCATGTCCTTTCACTGTTCGGCGGCCTCGCCAGTCTCGACAATATCGGCGTCGAGGCGGTGCGGCAGCATTCCGCCCCGGCGACGGACCTGGCAGGATGCTTGAGCGTGACGCGCCCAAACTTTCTCGTCATCGTCGCAGACGACCTTGGATTCTCCGATCTCGGCGCGTTCGGTGGCGAGATCGAGACGCCCAACCTCGATCGGCTGGCCTACTCCGGTATCCGGCTCACCGATTTCCACTCGGCCCCGGCCTGCTCTCCGACCCGGGCGATGTTGCTGACCGGCACCGACCACCACATCGCCGGCATCGGGACGATGCTCGAGGTCGCATCGCCGGAGTTTCGCGGCGCACCCGGGTACGAGGGCTATCTGAACGATACGGTTGCCGCGCTGCCGGAATTACTGCGGGACGCGGGCTATCTGACGCTGATGTCGGGCAAATGGCACCTGGGCGCCACGATCGAGACCTCGCCGTGGGCGCGCGGTTTCGAGCGCTCGTTCGCCCTGCTGCCGGCCGGCGCCAGCCATTACGGCGGCTCGGCGGCGCGCGGATTCTCTCCGGTGCCAACGCTCTACACCGAAGACGACCGATTCGTCACCGTCGGCGAGGACTTCTATTCCTCGGACTCCTATACCGACACCCTGTTGCGGTATCTGGAAGAGCGCGCCCCCGACGACGAGCGGCCCTTCTTCGCCTATCTGCCCTTCCAGGCCCCGCACTGGCCCCTGCAGGCGCCCGACGAATCCATTGCGAAGTATCGCGGCCGCTACGACGCCGGGCCGGACGCGCTGCGTGAGGAACGCCTAACCGCGCTCAAGCGGCTCGGCCTGTGTCCGCCCGACGTCGTCGCACACCCGGTGGTGGCCGACGGCGCACCCGAATGGGCCGACATGACCGACGAGCAGCGCGCGGTGTCGGCGCGCAGCATGGAGGTCTATGCCGGGATGGTCGACCGGATGGACTACAACGTCGGCCGGGTGATCGACTTCCTCTCGGCCAGCCGCGAACTCGACAACACCGTCGTGATCTTCATGTCCGACAACGGCGCCGAGGGCGCGATCGCGGAGGCGATGCCGCTACGCGGTCCGCAGATCGCCGCGCAGATCGAAACGCATTGCGACAACAGCCTGGACAACCTCGGCCGGCCCACGTCGTTCATCTGGTACGGCCCCCGCTGGGCGCAGGCGGCCACCGCGCCGTCGCGCCTGCACAAGGCGTTCACCACCCAGGGCGGAATCCGCGTCACCGGCTTCGTCACCTGGCCCGGCTTCGCCCGGCAACGGGAGATCGGCACCGCATTCAGCACCGTCATGGACATCGCGCCGACCCTCCTGGAGCTGGCCGGGACCACGCACCCGGGCACGTCCTACCAAGGCCGGGACGTGGCCGCGATGCGCGGTCGGTCCCTGGTGGATTACCTGACGGGCGCCGCCGAGACCGTGCACGACGCCGACACCGGTACCGGCTGGGAGCTGTTCGGCCGCCGCGCCATTCGCCAGGGCGACTGGAAGGCGCTGTACCTGCCTGCGCCGTACGGCCCGGGGAGCTGGCAGCTCTACGATCTGGCTACCGACCCCGGCGAGATCGACGATCGGGCCACGTCACGGCCCGACAAGCTGGCCGAGCTGCTGACGCTGTGGGAGCGCTACGTCGAGGAAACCGGCGTGATCCTCGACCCCGTCTCGGTGTATGACGTTCAACTCTGAGGACCGTGACCGACACGTCACTTCTGGCGCGCGCCCGCCGGCCGAAACCGCTCCTGGATCACGTGCCGGGACGGAAGGCCTCGAATAGCTCGACCGAACCGCTGTGCCGTGCCACCGGGACTTCGAGTCCCGCATCCGCGAGCCAGCGCTGCACGTCACCGGCCTGGGGCGTATCGCCGAAAAAGCCCGCCGCCCGCAGCGCGGTCACAAAACGATCCTGGCGCCAGCCGCGACCACGCACGCACGTACTCCCGCGAAGAATCCCACCTGGCTTGAGCACGCGGGCGAGCTCGACTACCGCCGCTCGCGGGTCAGGGAGACAATGCAGGCCGTTGAACGTCAATGCGAGGTCAAACATGTTGTCCTGGAAGGGCAAAGTTGTGATATCGGCCTCGGTGAACGCCATCAGATCGGCCACGCCAAACTGGGTTGCGCGGCTGCGTGCCCGCCTCAGCATGTCCGGGGAAATGTCAGCGGCCACGTAGCGGCAATCCTGCCCGGGGCGCAGGCCACGGAATGCAAAGCCTCCGCCACACGGGATGTCAAGCACGCGGGCGCCTGGGGGAGCTTCACCGACACGCCGAACCTGTTCAAGCAGGTCAGGTAATGCCAATCCCCACAACGCTTTTGCGCCCACCGCAGCGACACTGTCGTGCATTGCAGCTGTGTTGTACAACGCCGATGCCACCCGAGCGGCACGCCAGCGGTCCGGTCGCCCCGAGGCGATCATGTGGGGCGACCCACCAATTGGGCCAGTTGCGCAGCGCCCTGGGCAGTTTGGGTGGTGAGCACGATCCGCCCGGACGTGGCCGGTTGTTCGATGATCGGCGCTTCCAGGACCAGGTTGTCCCGGATGAACGCCACGTGGTCTTGCACATGCGCACCCGTGAATTCGCTCCACGCCGCGGCCGACGGCGGATCAAGCACAAGGGTCAGTTCGTAATAGTCCGCGGTCAGCGACTTCGGTGGGTCCACGTGGACGAGCCCGAGCTGCATGTTCTCGGGACCCAACGTGTAGACGGTGGTTCGCCCAATGTCACAGGTGGTGAGGACGTCGGTCGGTTTCACGGGAACGTTCGGGTCCGTGGCCGGGCACTTCACGGCGGGCGTCGTCGGGTGCGACTTCGTCAC
>NZ_LZIF01000114.1 GCF_001667145.1 Mycobacterium sp. 852002-51971_SCH5477799-a | reverse complement strand
CCCGCGCCCCCCCCGGGGGGGTTACACCCCCCCCCCCCCCCCCCCCCCGGCCGGCCCGCCACTCCCCCCACCGCCACCCCCGGGGGTATTTGGGCCGGGTTTCCGCCCCGGAGTTCACGTTCGGCGTCGTTGTCGGTCCTTCGCGCCACACTGCTCGCGTGCGCGAACCCTTCATCGGCAGCGAGGCGCTCGCAACCGGCTCCCTGACCCGACACCGGCTGCGGAGCCGATTCATCGCGCTGCACCCCGACGTCTACGTCGCCCCCGGCACCGAACTGACCGCCACATCACGTGCGTGCGCGGCATGGCTGTGGTCGCGGCGTCGTGGCATCGTCGGCGGGCGCTCCGCCTCGGCGCTGCACGGGGCCAAATGGGTTGACCACCGGGCACCGGCGCAATTGTTCTACTAACACCGCCGTCCACCTACCGGTATCAAAACCTGGTCGGATTCATTGGCACACAATGAAGTCCGGGTGATCAGCGGCATACCCACGACCTCCGCCGCGCGCACGGCCTTCGATATCGCCTGCCGCAATACCATTGGCACAGCGGTCGCGGGTCTCGACGCGCTCGCTCGGGCAACGAAACTCGACATCGCCGAAGTCGAGTCGCTCGCTGAGCGTTACAAGGGACATCGCAATGTCCGCCGTGCCCGGCGCGCGCTGGCGCTGGTCGACGCGGGGGCGGAGTCACCGCGGGAAACGTGGTTGCGACTGCTGCTCATCGATGCCGGCTACCCGCGTCCGAGAACACAAATTCCCGTCTACGGCGGCTACGGCGAGCTGATCGCCTGTCTCGATATGGGTTGGGAAGAACTCAAATTGGCCGTCGAGTACGAGGGCGATCACCACCGGTCCGACCGACGGCAGTTCAACAAAGACATCCGCCGTGCGGAGTCCCTCGCGGAGCTGGGTTGGGCGGTCGTCCGCGTGACGGCCGAAGACACGCCGGGCGGTGTCATCGCGCGGGTTTCAGACGCGTGGGAGCGCCGAACGTGAACTAAGGGCGGGAAATCCGCCGCCGGAATCTCGCCCTGAGTGCACGCTCGGCGCAAACGGGACAAACCCGCATCAGCTCAGCAGCGGGGCGGTTGGGGTGAACACCACCGGCATCGCTTCCAGCCCGCTGACGAAGTTCGCCGGCCGCAGCGGCAGGGTCGAGTCGTCATCGGCCAGCGTGAGATCCGGCAGCCGCTTGAGCACCCGCTCGGTCATCATCGACAGCTCGAGACGGGCCAGCTGGTTCCCCAGGCAGAAGTGCGTGCCGAAGCCGAAGGCCATGTGGCTGTTCGGGTTACGGCTCATGTCGAAGCTGTCCGGGTCGTCGAAAACCGACTCATCGAAGTTGCCCGACTCGAACAGCAGCATGATCTTTTCGCCCTCAAGCAGCGAAGTGCCGTGGAATTCGGTGTCGGCTGTCAGCGTTCGGCACATGTTCTTCACCGGCGATGTCCAGCGCAGCATCTCCTCGATGGCGCCGGGAAGCAGCGAGGGGTCACGCACCAGGGCATCCCACTGGTCGCGGTGGCGCACCAGCTGCTCTGTCCCTCCACTCAGCGTGTGGCGAGTGGTTTCGTCGCCGCCGATGAGGATGAGCAATGTCTCCATGACGATCTCGTCGTCGGACATCCGCTGACCCTCCACTTCGGCGTTCACCAAGATGGAGAAGAGGTCGTCGTTGGGTTCGGCTCGCCGCTTCGTGATGATGGCAAGAGTGAATTCGGTGTATGCGGCGAACGCGGCCATCACCGCCTGGGCTGTCTCCGACGCGGGGTCGATGTGCGAGCTCAGCCCGCAGACCAGGTCGTCGGACCATTTCAGCAGCATGCCGCGCTCCTGGGGCAGCACGCCCAGCATGTCGCCGATCACCGCCATCGGCAGCGGGGCGGCGATGTCGCGGACGAAGTCACACTCGCCGCGCTCACACACCGCGTCGATCAGGGTGTCGCACAACCTGGCGATCGACGGTTCCTTCTCCTTCACCCGCTTGCGGGTAAAGCCGGCGTTGACGAGCTTGCGCCGCAACAGATGTGCGGGGTCGTCCATGTCGATCATGTAGGGCATGCCCGGCTGATCGGGACGGATGCCGCCCGTGCTGGAGAACAGTTCCGGGTTGCGCTCGGCGTCGAGGATGGCTTGATACGTGGTGGCACCGGCCAACCCATTGCGATCACGAAACACCGGCTGGTTGGCCCGCATCCAGCGATAGGCCTTCCGCGACGTGTGACGGTCGGCGTAGAAGTTGCCGTCGGTCAGATCGATGTTCGAGATTGCTTCCGGGATGGTCGAAGTCATTTACAGCCTCCAAATATTGACGAGCGGATTACAGTTACCGGCATGCCTGAGTCACAACACGTCGTTGCGGGGACAGTCCTCACCATGCCGGTGCGGATACGAAAAGCGGACGTGCACACCGCAATGTTCTCGGTGGATGCGCAAGCGGCGCAACGCCTTATCGATTACAGCGGGCTGCAAGTCTGCCAGCACCGCCCCGGCCGGGCGGTGGTGAACCTCATGCTGGCGCGCTACATCGACGGCGATCTGGGGCAATACCACGAATTCGGCACCGCCGTCATGGTCAACCCGCCCGGCTCGACCGGGCGAGGCTGGCGGGCACTGGGCGATGCGGCCGCGTTCATCCACCATCTGCCCGTCGACCAGAGTTTCACCCTGGAAGCGGGGCGCTCGATCTGGGGATTCCCGAAGATCATGGCGGAGTTCACCGTTCGCGAGCAGGGCCGATTCGGATTCGACGTCAGCGCCGACGGCGCGCACATCGCCGGCATCGACTTCGCTCGTGGATTGCCGGTGCCCTCGATGTTCGTGTCGCGGCCGCAGGTGCTCAAGACCTACACCTTCGCCGACGGCACCACCCGGGAAGTGCCGTGGGAGATGCGGGTCCGCGGGCTGCGCGGCCAGCTCGGCGGGGCGACATTGCGGCTGGGCAATCACGCCTACGCCACGGAGCTGGCGTCGCTGGGGCTGCCGAAGCGGGCAATGGTCTCCGGATCCGTCGGCCATGTCGAGATGACTTTCGGCGACGCCCACCCGCTGGGCTGACGGGCCGGATTCGATCATCCGGACAATCTAGAACGCGTTCTAAGCCTCTGGCAAGAAAGTTAGAACGTGTTCTAGTTTGGCGCGAGCGGCCGTCAGATCAGGGTCGACAGCTCGCGGACCTGCTCTGTACTGCGCCCCGACACCACCATCATGGTGACGCCGGCGGCCTCCCAGGCATTGATCTGCTTACGCACGTAGTCGACGTCGCCGACGATCGCCGCGTCATCGATCACCTCGTCGGGGATGATTTCGGCGGCCTTGTCCTTCTGGTTGCTGCGGAACAGCTTCGTCACGTCGTCGACCACGTCGGCGTAGCCCATCCGCCGGTAGACGTCGGCGTGGAAGTTGGTGTCTTCGGCACCCATCCCGCCCATGTAGAGCGCGATGTAGGGCTTCATGGCGGCGAAGGCGGCGCTGCGGTCCTCGGTGATGACGATGTTGGCCGTCGCGCAGATCTCGAAGTTCTCGCGGCTGCGGCGTGCGCCCGGGCGGGCGAATCCCTCGTCCAGCCACTCGTTGTAGGTGTCGGCCATGCGCGGCGTGTAGAAGATCGGCAGCCAGCCGTCGCAGATCTCGGCCGCCAGCGCAACGTTTTTGGGTCCCTCGGCGCCCAGCATGATCGGGATGTCGGCCCGCAGCGGATGGGTGATGGGCTTGAGCGGCTTGCCCAGACCCGTTGCGCGCTCACCGGTCAGCGGCAGCGGGTAGTGCGGGCCGGCGCTGGTCACCGGCGCCTCGCGCGCCCACACCTGCCGAATGATGTCGATGTACTCACGGGTGCGGGCCAGCGGCTTGGGGAACGACTGGCCGTACCAGCCCTCGACCACCTGCGGGCCTGAGACGCCGAGGCCCAGGACGTGGCGGCCGCCGGACAGATGGTCGAGCGTCAAGGCGGCCATCGCGCAGGCCGTCGGGGTGCGCGCGGACAGCTGAACCACCGACGTGCCCAGCCGCACCCGGGACGTCGAGGAACCCAGCCAGGCCAGTGGGGTGTAGGCGTCCGAACCCCACGCCTCGGCGGTGAAGACGGCGTCGTACCCGGCCTCCTCGGCCGCGGCGACGAGCTCACCGTGGTTCTGTGGCGGCTGAGCGCCCCAATATCCCAGCTGCAGTCCCAGCTTCATCGTCTTCGCCTTCCGGTAGCAGACCCGATGTTGAATCCGTTCTTAGAACCTGTTCTACTCGATGGCGTGACAGCCAGCTCGAGTAGCCCGCCCCTGATGGATCACCCTGAGCCACCGCTCGCCGCGCCACTGACGTTGTCCTTCGACTACACCCGTTCGGTCGGCCCCACGCTGGGCAAGTTCTTCACCGCACTGCGTGACCGCCACGTGCTGGGTGTGCGCGGATCGGATGGCCGGGTGCATGTGCCGCCGGCGGAATATGACCCGGTCACCTATGAGCCGCTGGGCGAGATGGTACCGGTGTCCAGTGTCGGCACCGTGGTCTCGTGGACGTGGCAGCCCGAGCCCATGGAGGGCCAGCCACTGGACCGGCCCTTCGCCTGGGCGCTGATCAAGCTGGACGGCGCCGACACCCCGATGATCCACGCCGTGGACGCGGGCGAGCCGAACGCCATCAAGACCGGCACCCGGGTGCATGTGCACTGGGTCGACGAGCCGGTGGGCGCCATCACCGACATCGCGTATTTCGAGCTCGGTGAGGATGCCGAGGCCGTGACGGAGCAGTCCGACGGCGACAAAGACCCGGTGACCATGGTCGTCACCCCGGTCTCGCTGACCATTCAGCACAGCGCCTCGCACGAGGAGAGCGCCTACCTGCGGGCCATCGCGCAGGGCAAGCTGCTCGGCGCGAAGACGGGCGAGAACGGCAAGGTCTATTTCCCGCCACACGGCGCCGACCCGGCTACCGGCCAGCCGACTACCGAGTTCGTGGAGTTGCCGGACAAGGGCACCGTCACAACGTTCGCGATCATCAACATCCCGTTCCAGGGTCAGCGCATCAAGCCGCCGTATGTGGCGGCCTACGTGCTGCTCGACGGGGCCGACATCCCGTTCCTGCATCTGGTCGCCGACATTGACGCCCACGAGGTGCGGATGGGTATGCGGGTCGAGGCGGTGTGGAAACCCCGCGAGGAGTGGGGATTTGGCATCGACAACATCGAGTACTTCCGGCCGACCGGGGAACCCGACGCCGACTACGACACTTACAAGCACCACCTGTAAAGGGCTTAAGAACACATGAGCGCTCGCAACGTCGCGGTAGTCGGCTTTGCCCACGCACCGCACGTCCGCCGCACCGACGGCACCACCAACGGTGTCGAGATGTTGATCCCGTGCTTCGCCCAGCTGTACGAAGAGCTGGGCATCAGCAGGACCGACATCGGCTTCTGGTGTTCCGGATCATCCGATTACCTTGCCGGACGGGCGTTTTCGTTCATCTCGGCGATCGACTCGATCGGCGCCGTTCCGCCGATCAACGAATCACACGTCGAAATGGACGCGGCCTGGGCGCTTTACGAGGCCTACATCAAGATCCTGACCGGCGAGGTCGACACCGCCCTGGTGTACGGCTTCGGTAAGTCCTCGGCCGGCATCCTGCGTCAGATCCTGACGCGCCAGACCGACCCCTACACCGTCGCGCCGTTGTGGCCCGATTCGATCTCGATGGCCGGGCTGCAGGCGCGCATCGGGCTCGACACCGGCAAGTGGACCGAGGAGCAGATGGCCCGCGTGGCCTTCGACTCCTTCGCCAACGCGCGCCGGGTGGACAACGTGGAGGGGTCGATCAGCGTGGCCGAACTGCTCGAGCGGCCGTTCTTCGCCGACCCGCTGCGCCGTCACGACATTGCGCCGATCACCGACGGCGCCGCGGCGATCGTGCTCGCGGCCGGCGACCGGGCGCGCGAGCTGCGCGAAAACCCGGCCTGGATCACCGGAATCGAGCATCGCATCGAAACGCCGGTGCTGGGCGCGCGGGACCTCACCGAGTCCCCGTCGACCAAGGCCGCGGCGCACGTGGCCACCGGCGGGCGGACCGACAACCTCGACGTGGCCGAGATCTGCGCGCCGTTCACCCACCAACACCTGATCATCGAGGAAGCCATTCGGATACCGGGACCGACCAAGGTCAACCCGTCCGGCGGCGCGCTGACGGCCAACCCCATGTTCGTCGCCGGTCTCGAACGCATCGGCTTTGCGGCACAACACATCTGGAACGGTTCAGCGGAACGGGTGCTGGCGCATGCCACCAGCGGGCCTGCGCTCCAACAGAACCTGGTCGCGGTGATGGAAGGAAAGAACTGATGGCCGGTGCAGGGCCAAACGTTGCTGCGGTACTAGGTACCGGACAAACGAAGTACGTCGCCAAACGCCAGGACGTTTCGATGAACGGCCTGGTGCGCGAGGCGATCGACCGGGCGCTGGCCGACTCCGGGAGCACCTTCGACGACATCGATGCCGTCGTGGTCGGCAAGGCGCCGGACTTCTTCGAGGGCGTCATGATGCCCGAGCTGTTCATGGCCGATGCCATGGGCGCCACGGGTAAGCCGCTGATCCGGGTGCACACCGCCGGATCGGTCGGCGGTTCCACCGGCGTGGTTGCCGCCAGCCTGGTCCAGTCCGGCAAGTACCGGCGCGTGCTCGCGATGGCCTGGGAGAAGCAGTCGGAATCAAACGCCATGTGGGCGTTGTCGATTCCCATCCCGTTCATCAAGCCGGTGGGCGCCGGCGCGGGCGGCTATTTCGCCCCGCACGTGCGCTCCTACATCCGCCGGTCCGGCGCGCCGACGAACATCGGCGCCATAGTCGCGGTCAAGGACCGGCTCAACGGCAACAAGAACCCGCTGGCACACCTGCACCAACCCGACATCACCGTCGAGAAGGTGATGGCCTCGCCCATGCTCTGGGATCCGATCCGATACGACGAGACCTGCCCGTCGTCCGACGGTGCCGCCGCCGTCGTGATCGGTAACGAGGAGGCCGCCGAAGCCCGCCTGGCGCAAGGACATCCGGTGGCGTGGATTCACGCCACCGCGTTGCGCACCGAGCCGCTGCAGTTCGCCGGACGCGACCAGGTCAGCCCGCAGGCCGGCCGTGACGCCGCCGCGGCGCTGTGGAAGGCCGCCGGTATCGAGAGCCCGATCGACGAGATCGATGCCGCGGAGATCTACGTCCCGTTCTCCTGGTTCGAACCGATGTGGTTGGAAAACCTCGGGTTTGCCGCCGAAGGCGAAGGCTGGAAGCTGACCGAAGCCGGCGAAACCAAGATCGGCGGTCGGCTGCCGGTGAATCCGTCCGGGGGTGTGCTGTCATCGAACCCGATTGGCGCCTCGGGCCTGATTCGCTTCGCCGAAGCGGCCATTCAAGTGATGGGCAAGGGCGGCGACCACCAGGTGCCAAACGCGCGAAAGGCCTTGGGACACGCCTACGGCGGTGGCTCCCAGTACTACTCGATGTGGGTGGTGGGTGCTGACAAGCCCGCGGCCCAGAAGGTCTCGTGAGCGGACATCCCGCACACGAGGCCGGCCGCCGCTCCCGCGAGGCGGTGGCGGCCAGGGACAAGGACGCGTGGCTGGCGGTATTCGCCGACGACGCCATCGTCGAGGACCCTATCGGGCCCTCGGTGTTCGACCCCGAAGGTCTGGGGCACCGGGGCCGCGATGCCATTGCGGCCTTCTGGGACAGGGCGATCGCCCCCACCACGAAGATCGAGTTCGTCTTCCGCGACACCTATCAGTGCGGCAACGAGGAAGCCAACGTCGGGCACATCCTCATCACGACGGGTGAGTACCAGACCACCGCCGAGGGGGTCTTCACCTACCGGGTCAACGCCGAGGGCCAGATGGTGGCTCTGCGCGCCTACTGGGAGATGGAACGCGCGGCAGCCAACACGCGGAAGCTCTAGAGCGGCTCCAGCCCGGCCCGATGCCGCTGGGCGAGGTCGCGGTAGGCCTGCGGGTTGACCTTGACCCACATCTCCGCGCCGGTCCCGGCGACCGGGCCCTTGATCTGCGCCGGCGCTCCGACGGCCAGCATCCCGGCCGGGATCTGGGTGCCGGCCGTCACCAGTGAATGCGCGGCGACCAGGCTGCGCGCCCCGATCACCGCGCCGTCCAGAACGGTGGCGTGGTTCGCGATCAGCGCCTCCTGCCCAACGTGCACCCCGTGAATGACGCACATGTGCGCGACCGTCGCACCGGGACCGATGTCGACCGGGATACCGGGAGGCGCGTGCAAAACCGACCCGTCTTGGACGTTGGCGCCCTCGCGCACCACGATGGGCCCGTAGTCACCGCGCAACACGGCGTTGAACCACACCGAGGCTCCCGCCTCCACGACGACATCGCCGATCAGAGTGGCCGTCGGGGCCACGAAAGCGGTGGGATCGACCCGTGGCGCACGGCCCTCGAACGCAAACAGCGGCATCGTTTAGATATACCGCAGCGCGCATATGCCGTGGCCAGGCTCGCCGTCGTTGCGCGTCCCCGCTGCAAAACTGTAACGTGTTCTAGTTAGAGGCCCAGTGAGTTGGAGGTAACAGGTGAGTACCGACACCAAGGCGGTCGGCATCCGGGAGATCGATCCCGGCGCCTTGCCGACCAGATACGCGCGCGGCTGGCACTGCCTGGGCGTTGCAAAGGACTTCCAGGACGGCAAGCCGCACCCGATCGAGGCGTTCGGCACCAAGCTGGTGGTGTTCGCCGACTCGCAGGGCGAAATCAAGGTCCTCGACGGGTACTGCCGCCACATGGGCGGCGACCTGTCGGAGGGCACCATCAAGGGCGACGAGGTCGCGTGCCCCTTCCATGACTGGCGTTGGGGCGGCGACGGCCGCTGCAAGCTGGTCCCCTACGCCAAGCGCACACCCAAGACGGCGCGCACCCGGTCGTGGACAACCGACGTGCGCGGCGGCCTGCTGTTCGTCTGGCACGACCACGAGAACAATCCGCCGGACCCCGCCGTGCGCATCCCGGACATCCCGGAATCCCACAGCGACGAGTGGACCGAGTGGCGATGGAACAGCATCCTCATCGAGGGCTCCAACTGCCGCGACATCATCGACAACGTCACCGACATGGCGCACTTCTTCTACATCCATTTCGGGTTGCCGACGTACTTCAAGAACGTTTTCGAGGGCCACATCGCCTCGCAGTTCCTGCACAACGTGGGCAGGCCCGACGTCAACGACCTCGGCACGTCTTACGGGGAGGCGCATTTGGATTCCGAGGCGTCCTACTTCGGGCCGTCGTTCATGATCAACTGGCTGCACAACAGTTACGGCGGTTACAAGGCCGAATCGATCCTGATCAACTGCCACTACCCGGTGACCCAGAACTCCTTCATGCTGCAGTGGGGTGTCATCGTCGAAAAGCCCAAGGGCATGGACGAAAAGATGACCGACAAGCTGTCGAAGGTGTTCACCGAGGGCGTCAGCAAGGGCTTCCTGCAGGACGTCGAGATCTGGAAGCACAAGACCCGCATCGACAATCCGCTGCTTGTCGAAGAGGACGGCGCCGTCTATCAGTTGCGTCGCTGGTACCAGCAGTTCTATGTCGACGTCGCCGACATCGAGCCAGAGATGGTGGAGCGCTTCGAGATCGAGGTCGACACCACCCGAGCCAACGAGTACTGGAACGCCGAGGTCGAGCAGAACCTCAAGGCCAAGGACTCCGAGGCGGACGAGCCCGCTTCCGACGACGTGCCGGCCAAGCAACACTAGGCTCATGGGCGACGATCAGCCGGCGGTACCTGACGTCGATCAGCTTGCGCGATCGATGTTGTTGCTGCACGGCGATCATCACGACCACGACGAGAAGCCCGCCGGCGACGGCGGGTCTCGATCCTGGTCGAAGTCAAGGGATTTCGCCAACGACCCGCAGCGCGCCGCTGCGGTCGCTGAAGCCAGCCGTGCCGACCGCGAGCGCTACCTGAATTCGGGTCTGTTGCCGGTTGACTGCCGGTTCTGCCACGTGCGGGTCACCGTTCGCCGGCTCGGGCCAGGACACACCGCGGTGCAATGGAATACCGAGGCGTGGCAGCGCTGTGCGCATTTCGCCGAGGTGCGTGCGTCCGGGGGCGACACCGCGCGCACCAGGTCGTGCCCCAAACTCGGTGACAGCATTGAGCATGCCGTCGCCGAGGGCTACCTCGACGACGTTTCAGACGAAGACTGATTGCGCGCGCCGAGCCGATCGGCCCCGGCCGGTCCTTGCCGCTCCGCAAGGCATTGATGTTTTGCCCGCCTTCGAGCGACAACGCGGGCACGCCAGAGCGATTCGCGAAGTTGTCGCTGTGAGGCGGGCAAAAGAACATCCACAAATCCAGAAACTATTGTGGCGCCTGTGATTTACAGGCCCGCGAAGCGCTCCTTGACGGCCTCGGTACTCAGTCCATAGTCGGCCAGCGAGTAGGCGTGCTTGGGCGCGCGTTCGCCGGACTGGCTGTCCGCGTGAGTTTTTTCAATGGCCGCCCTGGCCTCGTCGGTCAGCGTCAGCCCGAAGTGCCGGTAGATGTCGGCCACGGTGCCCATCGGGTCGGCGATCAGCTCCTTGTAGTCGACGTCATAGAACTGCGACGGACTGTATTTGGCCCGCGCGGCGTTGAACCGCTCCAGACCCCGCGACCACGTTTCCATTGCGTCAGCGCCGATTTGGGCCCCGGTGAACGACGTCGACCACCCCTCGGCGGTGTGCTGCGCCAGCGAGCACATCGAGGCCATGATCGTTTCGACCGGGCGATGAGTCTGGATCACTAACGCGTCGGGATAGGTCGCCATCAATGCGTCCAACGCGAACAGGTGGCTGGGATTCTTCAGCACCCACCGCTTGTCGGCGTCGTTCAGCCCGATCAGCTGAAGGTTGCGGCGGTGCCGTCGATATGACGGCGTCCAGTCCTGCTCTGAGAGCCACTGGGCGTAACTCGGCAGGTGCGCCAGCGTTTCGTAGGACACCGAATGCAGCGACTGCCGCAGGAGCTGCCAGCACTCCTCGAGTTCATAGGCGGCCATGAAATGTAGCCCGGTATAGCCGGGGTTTTCCTGATGGTGCTGGGTGAACTGCGCGTCGAGCTGGCGATACAGCGGGTGTGATTCCCAGGTCTCGCGCGGCGGGCGCGGTTGCGGGAATTCGGCCAGCCACATGTGCAGGCCCTGATGCGCGGGGTCGGCGCCCAAAAGCCGGTGCAGCGCCGTGGTTCCGGTGCGCACCAGACCGGTGACGAAGATGGGCCGTTCGATGGCGACGTCGGCGTACTGCGGGTACTGCTTCCACGCGGATTCGGACAGCAGCCGCGCCACCAGCGCACCGCGCAGGAAGAAGCGATTCATCTTGCTGCCCAACACCGTAAGCCCGGCTTCGGTCCGGTAGGAGTCCAGCAGCACTCGCAGCGCTTCGCGGTAGTTGTCGTCGTCTACGCCGAAGTCGTCGAGTCCGGTCAGCTTGGTGGCCGATGCGTGCAGCTCGTCGACGGTCCCGATATCGGTGCGATCGGACATCAGACGTGATACTCCCCGCAGTTGACGTCCAGGGTCTGCCCGGTGATGCCGCTGGACAGGTCGCTGGCCAGGAACAGGATGGCCGACGCCACTTCGTCCTCGGTGGGCAAGCGCTTGAGGTCGGAGTTCGCCGCGGTGGCCGCATAGATCTCGTCGACGGTGGTGCCGTACTTGCCCGCCTGGTGCTCGAAGTAGGCCTGCAAGGTATCGCCCCAGATATACCCCGGCGCAACGGAATTGACCCGGATGCCCTTGTCACCGAGCTCGGTGGCCAGCGATTGGGACATGGAAAGCAGTGCGGACTTGGCCATCTTGTAGGCGCCGTATTTCGCCTGCGAGTGGCGCAGCACCATGGAGTTGACGTTGACGATCGAGCCGTGCGTCGCCTCCAGCGCCGGCGTGAAGGCCTGGATCAGCCGCAGCGCGCCCAGCGCACTGAGTTCGATCGCGTCGCGGATGTGCTGAAAGCTGGTGCCGGCTAACGGCTTCATCGACGGCACCCGAAAGGCGTTGTTGATCAGCACGTCGGCCTTGCCGTAGGTGGCCATGGTCGTCTCGACCAGGTAGGCGACCTCGTCGTCGTCGGTGATGTCGGTGCGCACCGCCAGGGCTTTGCGGCCGGAGTCGTTGACCCGCTTGGCAACCTCGTCCAGCCGTTCGACGGTACGGGCCGCCAGCACCAGATCGGCACCGTTGTCGGCGCACCGGTGTGCCAGCGTCGTGCCGAGCCCCGGGCCGACGCCGCTGATGATCACTACCTTGTCGTTGAGCATCCCTGACATCGTCATCCAAGCATCCTTGCCGCAATTTGTTGTTGGCGCAGCGTGATTCGCGCGCGCCATTCGTCCTCGGAAATCTTGTTGTGCTCGAAGTAGGGCAGCGTGGTCGGTATGGCGTCGACGTCGATCAGCTCGACGGAGGGGCCATCGGCTTCGGTGAGTTGACGCGACACCCGCTGCCAGCGGAACTGCAGGATGCCCTTGCGATGACCGAGGGTTTCGACCCAGTTGGTCACGCCCGGGTTCTGGTCGGCGACGACGATGCGCACCTTTCCGTCTGGATCCGCCTGTGCCTGAGTGTTATTCAGCGAAGTCTGGTGGTTGATGTAGTCCAGCGAGATGTACCACAGGCTGCCCAATTGGAAACCCAGGTAGGGCGCGTCGGTGACCGGGATGGTGATCACCAGCGCCTGGTCGGGCCGCAGTTCGTAGTGCCCCACCGACGAGTACTGGGTCGCCAGTCCGCCCGGCGTCAGCCGGGGCGCGACCATCGTGTTGACCGGGATGTTGAAGTAGAACCACTGCGGGAACTGCAGCCAAGTCTTGACCCGGTTCACCAGTTGCTTTCCGGCTGTGGCATAACGTTTTTCGATGAGCTCGCGGGTCAACGGCGGAGGCGCGGTGCCCGCGGTGTCCAGCCGGGAGATGGAAAGCGTGCCGCGTTGCGCCGCCCAGTCGCCGTATACCTCGCGGATGACCAGTTGCCCGGGGTTCGTCGGCCGCACCCGCCACTCGAAGCTGCCGTCGGGTGCGATCTGCAGTTCCCGGTCGTCGAACGCGGCCTGGCTGACCGGGACGTTGTCGTCGGTGTACTCGCCGCCCAGCAGCTGGAAACTCAGGTCGGTGGTGGTCCCGCGGCGGCCGGTGACGACGTAATCATGATTGGCGTGCACCCGCGTGCCGAAGTAGAGCGTGTCGGGGTTGTCCAGGCCCATCTTGGTGAACGGCCCGGTGCCCGACTGCAGGAAGGGATGGTCGCGGTCGTAGTCGAACGATAGGTGCATACAGCCGGCGATGCAGCCGGCCAGGTACTGCAGCCCTTCCAGCAGGTCGGCTTCGGTCTCGATGTGGGGCGCCGCGGCCACCAGCTTTTCGGACTCGGCGATGGCTTCGATGAGGGAATCAGAGAACACGCCTAGACGCTAGAACGTGTTCTACTTTTTCGTCAATGGCGAACGTTCCCGCGCGTCGGCCGCGGCGTTCACGGACGACGCGGACTCACTAGGGCGGGCAGGAGTGGGAAAGGTCGATCAGGTGCTGGCGTACGTCGGGATGCCGATTGAGGTAGTCGATGACGTTGCCGTTGCCGCCTTCGGCCTCCGACCGCTGCTGCAATTGCTGGTGGAGGTCCGGGTGCTTCTGGAGGTACGCATCGATGGATGCACCCACGTCCTGGTTGCACTGCGCGTTGGCCGTGCCGGCCAAGGGCACCGCGATCACCGTAGCGGCGGCAGCGGTCATCAATCCCCCGGCGAGCAGGCCGTACAGCCCACGACGCCGGGCGCCGACTGTGTTGGATTTGCTCATGCGCACCAGGTTACTCGCGGCACCTTTGCGTGGCCTGTGCGTGCCGTCGGCTGGGCGGCGGATCAGCGGGGGGCCGCGGCGCCGCTCTCTCCCCCGCGAGCGGGAGGTGCCCCTTGCTCGCGCTTGATCTCGAGCGCGATGTCGATGAGCTGGTCCTCCTGGCCACCGATGAGTTTGCGCTGGCCGGCGCGGTGCAGCAGCTGGTGGGCCGGCACACCGTAGCGCTCGGACTGGCGGATGGCGTGCTTGAGGAAGCTCGAGTACACCCCGGAGTACCCCATGATCAGGGCGTTGCGGTCGAGCAGGCACTCGGCCGGCATCGCCGGGGCGACCACCTCTTCGGCGGCGTCGGCGATGTCGAAGAAGTCGATCCCGGTCTTGACGCCGATCTTGTCGAACACCCCGATCAGCGCCTCGACGGGCGCGTTGCCGGCCCCGGCGCCGAACCGGCGGCAGGAGCCGTCGATCTGTTTGGCGCCGGCCCGGACGGCCTCCACGCTATTGGCCACCCCCAGGCCCAGGTTTTCGTGTCCGTGGAAACCGACCTGGGCGTCATCGCCGAGCTCGGCGACCAGCGCCGCGACCCGGTCCCGCACGCCCTCGAGGACCAGCGCGCCGGCCGAATCGACCACGTAGACGCACTGGCAGCCGGCGTCGGCCATGATGCGTGCCTGGGCGGCCAGCTTCTCGGGCGCAATGGTGTGGCTCATCATCAGGAACCCGACGGTTTCCAGGCCGAGCTCGCGGGCCAGGCCGAAGTGCTGGATCGACACGTCGGCCTCGGTGCAGTGCGTGGCGATCCGGCAGATCGAGCCGCCGTTGTTCTGGGCCTCTTTGATGTCTTCCTTGGTGCCCACACCGGGCAGCATCAAGAAGGCGATCTTGGCCTCTTTGGCGGTCTGGGCGGCGAGCTTGATCAGCTCCTGCTCGGGGGTCTTGGAGAACCCGTAGTTGAAGCTCGAGCCGCCCAGGCCGTCGCCGTGCGTGACCTCGATGACCGGAACTCCCGCGGTATCCAGGGCGGCCACGATGGCGCCGACCTCGTCGGTGGTGAACTGGTGACGCTTGTGGTGGGAGCCGTCGCGCAGCGACGTGTCGGTCATCCGGACGTCCCAGATCGGGTTGAAGAAAATCTCGCGGGTGCTCATGATTGCGCTCCTCCGGCCGTCGCGCTCAAGGACTCCTTGGCGATCTCCTCGCCGACCTTCGTGGCCGCGGCGGTCATGATGTCGAGATTTCCAGCGTAAGGCGGCAGATAGTCGCCCGCACCCTCCACTTCGACGAACGTGGTGACCAGCGCCTGGCCGCCGGAGTTGATCGACGGGTCGTCGAATTGAGGCTCGTTGAGCAGCCGGTAACCCGGCACGTAGGTCTGCACCTCGGCCACCACGTCTTGAATCGACTTGGCGATGGCGTCTCGGTCGGCATCCTCCGGGATGGCGCAGAAGATGGTGTCGCGCATGATCATCGGCGGATCGGCCGGGTTCAGGATGATGATCGCCTTGCCGCGCCGGGCGCCGCCGATGGTCTCCACGCCCCTGCTGGTGGTCTTGGTGAATTCGTCGATGTTGGCGCGGGTGCCGGGACCGGCCGACAGTGAGGCGACCGAGGCGACGATCTCGGCGTAGGGCACCCCGCCGGTGTCGGCGACGGCACGCGACACGGCGTAGACGATCGGGATGGTCGCCTGCCCGCCGCAGGTGATCATGTTGACGTTCGGTGCGTCCAGGTGCTGGCGCAGATTGGCCGGCGGGATCACCGCGGGGCCCACCGCGGCGGGCGTCAGATCGATGGCGCGGATCCCGGCCGCCTCGTACTTGGGGGCGGCGTCGCGGTGCACGTAGGCGCTGGTCGCCTCGAACACCAGGTCGGGCTTCTCCGGCTGCGCCAACAACCAGTCCACACCCTCGTGGGTGGTCTCCAAACCCAGCTTGCGGGCCCGGGCCAAGCCCTCGCTCTCCGGGTCGATACCGACCATCCAGCGGGGTTCCAGCCAGTCCGATCGCAGCAGCTTGTAGAGCAGGTCAGTGCTGATGTTCCCCGACCCGACAATGGCCACAGTCGCCTTAGTCGGCATGATGCTCCTCGAGCTTTGAGATTTAAGTTAGACGATTTAATTGAGCCTATTCGAACGACAAGCGGACTGAACCGAGGTCCGCGAAATCGGCGACGAAGTCGTCACCCGGGTGTACGTCGATCGCCCGGGTGCACGACCCGGGCAGCACCACATCACCCTTGCGCAACCGGACGCCGAAGCTCTCCACCTTGCGCGCCAGCCACGCCACGGCTGTCACCGGATTTCCCAACACGGCGTCGCTGCGACCCTCGGCGATCACCTCGCCGTTGCGGGTCAGCACCGCGTCGATCGTTGTGACGTCAAGGCCGGCGGGCGACACGCGGGCCTGACCCAGCACGTAACCCGCCGACGAGGCGTTGTCGGCGATGGTGTCGCACAGGCCGATCTTCCAGTCGGTGATCCGCGTGTCGATCAACTCGATCGACGGCACCAGGGCTTCGGTGGCGGCCAGCACGTCGTCCTCGGTGCACCCGGCGCCCGGCAGGTCTGCGGACAGGATGAACCCGACCTCGACCTCCACCCGTGGGTACAGGTAGCGGTTCGTCTTGACCGGGGTGTCCTCGAACAACTGCATCTCGTCGAGCAGATGGCCGTAGTCCGGCTCGTCGACGCCCATCATCTGCTGCATCGCCTTGCTGGACAGACCGACCTTGTGCCCAAGCACGCGGGCGCCCTCGGCGACCCGCTGACGGATGTTGATCAGCTGAATTTCATAGGCGTCGACCACGTCGATGTCCGGATAGGCGGCCGTCAGCGGGGTGATCGGCTCGCCGCTCCGCTCGGCTTGCGCCAGGTCGGCGGCCAGCTCGTCGCGCTCGGCAACACTGAGCATCTTCCACGTCTCCTCGTACGGTCGACCGGGCCAGTAGCGGCCGCCCCGGGCAATTCTATAACGTGTTCTACATGTCAGCGCAGGAGTACGACGTCGTCGTGGTCGGAAGCGGCGGAGCCGGCATGGTGGCCGCCCTTACCGCCGCTCACCGGGGTCTTTCCACCATAGTCATCGAGAAGGCCCCTCACTTCGGCGGCTCCACCGCGCGCTCGGGCGGCGGCGTTTGGATCCCAAATAACGAAGTGCTCAAGCGTGACGGCGTCCGCGATACCGCCGAGGCCGCCCGCACTTATCTACACGGGATCGTCGGCGACGTCGTCGAACCCGAACGCATCGACACCTACCTCGAGCGCGGACCCGAGATGCTGTCGTTCGTCCTCAAGAACACCCCGCTGAAGATGTGCTGGGTGCCGCGGTACTCCGACTACTACCCCGAGTCGCCGGGCGGCCGCGCCGAGGGCCGATCGATCGAGCCGAAGCCGTTCAACGCCCGCAAGCTCGGCGCCGACGAATCCGGCCTGGAGCCGGCGTACGGCAAGGTCCCGCTGAACGTCGTGGTGATGCAACAGGATTACGTGCGGCTGAACCAACTCAAACGGCACCCGCGCGGCGTGCTGCGCAGCCTGAAGGTCGGGGCGCGCACCATGTGGGCCAAGGCGACCGGCAAGAACCTCGTCGGCATGGGCCGGGCGTTGATCGGGCCGCTGCGCATCGGATTGCAGCGGGCCGGGGTGCCGGTGGTGCTCAACACCGCGCTCACCGACCTCTACGTCGAAGACGGTGTCGTGCGCGGCGTCTACGCGCGCGGCGCCGGCGATGCCGAATCCAATGAGCCCCAACTCATCCGGGCTCGGCGCGGTGTGATCCTGGCGTCGGGTGGGTTCGAGCACAACGAGCAGATGCGGGTGAAATATCAGCGCGCACCGATCACCACCGAGTGGACCGTCGGCGCGGTGGCCAACACCGGCGACGGAATCTTGGCGGGCGAAAAGCTCGGCGCCGCGTTGGACATCATGGAGGACGCGTGGTGGGGGCCGACCGTCCCGCTGGTGGGGGCGCCCTGGTTCGCGTTGTCCGAGCGCAACTCGCCGGGGTCGATCATCGTCAACATGTCGGGCAAGCGGTTTATGAACGAATCGATGCCCTACGTCGAAGCCTGCCATCACATGTATGGCGGCCAATACGGTCAGGGACCCGGTCCGGGCGAGAACATTCCCGCGTGGCTGGTGTTCGACCAGCAGTACCGGGACCGCTACATCTTCGCGGGTTTGCAGCCCGGACAACGCATTCCGCGCAAGTGGCTGGAGTCCGGGGTCATCGTCCAGGCCGACACCCTGGCGGAGCTGGCGCAGAAGGCCGGTCTTCCGGTGAGTGAATTCACCGCGACCGTCGAACGTTTCAACGGTTTCGCCCGCTCCGGTGTCGACGAGGACTACCAGCGCGGCGAGAGCGCCTACGACAGGTACTACGGCGACCCGACCAACAAGCCGAACCCCAACCTCGGCGAGATCAGCCACGGGCCGTACTACGCCGCCAAGATGGTGCCCGGCGACCTGGGCACCAAGGGCGGCATCCGCACGGATGTCCACGGCCGGGCGCTGCGCGACGACGGCAGTGTCATCGAAGGTCTTTACGCCGCAGGTAATGTCAGCGCGCCGGTGATGGGCCACACCTACCCCGGTCCGGGAGGCACCATCGGCCCGGCCATGACGTTCGGTTACTTGGCGGCGTTGCACATCGCGGAGGAGTGCTGAAGTGCCAATCGACGTAGAAGTCGCGCTGAATGCTGAGTTGGATCCCATCGAATTCTCTTGGGCCAGTAGCGATGTTCAGCTCTATCACCTCGGGCTGGGCGCGGGCGCCGATCCGATGGACCCCCGCGAGCTGCGCTACCTGATCGACGACACCCCGCAGGTGCTGCCGACGTTCGGCAACGTGGCCGCCACCTTCCACGTCACGAAACCGCCGACGGTCAAGTTCCCCGGCATCGACATCGAGTTGGGCAAGGTGCTGCACGCCAGCGAGCGCGTCGAGGCGCCCGCTCCGCTGCCGCCGTCCGGCTCGGCCAAGGCCGTCACCCGGTTCACCGACATCTGGGACAAGGGCAAGGCCGCGGTGATCTGGAGCGAGACGACGGTGACCGCGCCCGATGGCACGCTGCTGTGGACGCAGCGCCGGTCCATCTTCGCCCGGGGCGAAGGCGGATTCGGCGGCGAGCGTGGTGCGTCGACATCGGACGACGCGCCGGACCGTGCTCCCGATCTCGAGATCGACGTGCCGATTCTGCCGCAACAGGCGCTGCTCTACCGGCTGTGCGGCGACCGCAACCCGCTGCACTCCGACCCCGAATTCGCCGCTGCCGCAGGGTTTTCCCAGCCCATTCTGCACGGGCTGTGCACGTACGGCATGACCTGCAAGGCGATCACGGATGCGCTGCTCGACGGTGATGCCGGCGCGGTGGCGGCCTACGGCGCGCGTTTCGCCGGGGTGGCGTTCCCCGGCGAAACGCTCAAGGTCGGCATCTGGAAGGACAACGGCCGCTTCCTGGCCAGCGTTGTCGCACCCTCGCGCGACAACGCCGTCGTGCTGTCCGGCGTCGAACTGCTGCCTGCGTAGTCTCCTTGCGCCGAGTGTGCGGCTAGCCGCACACTCGGTTTCGGATGTGCGGCTAGCCGCACATCCGCCGGGCCAACGCGTCACGAACACGACTGACGACCTCGGCCGGCCGATCGCCCGCGACCACGCGGACGACGAGCCACCCGCGCCGCTGCAGCATTTCTGACCTGCGGAGATCCCACGTGTACTGGTGTCGATCGCTGCGGTGCTGCTCCCCGTCATACTCGACCGCTACTTTGACGTCCTCCCATCCCATGTCCAAATACGCAATGGCACTGCCGAATTCGTCGTTCACCGGGATCTGTGTTTGCGGCCTGGGCAAACCAGCTTGTATCAGGACCACACGTAGCCAGGATTCTTTCGGTGATTGCGCACCGGAATCGAAAAGGTTTATAGCTTGACGCGCCCGCGTGATCCCACGGCGTCCGGCATACCTACGTGCCAGGAGATAGACGTCGGCCGCTTTGACATTGGTAGCGCGAGCAAGCGCGTCGATAGCTGCCACGGCGGTCGTGGTTGGGTACCAGCAGCCCAAGTCCAGAGCCGTCCTGGCGGGCGAAGTAACCGGCATGGCGGTGAGCATCGCGATCTCGTCCTCCTCGATCCGGTCTCGATGTGTTTGAATCCCGGGTGGATTCCGCGGATTATCGTGAATCAACTCCACAACCTGGATGTCGCTGGCCCATTGGCTGCCATGCAGTGCCGCTGCCGCAAACCCCGCGACGACACCTCGGCGGCGGGTCCACAGCCACCCCGCCTTCGCCCGCAACTCAACATCGACGACGACATGACGGTCCGCATAGACGTCGGCAAATAGTCGGCGGCATCGCGTAGCCAGTTGGGCCTTGGTCAAAACCCCCGCAGCTATGGCTTCGCTGCCGATGAATGGCTCCCGCATAACGGCAGCGTCGCAGAGACCGCCTACCTCGTCAGTTCAGCTATCCACAGTCGCCGAGTATGCGGCTCGCCGCACACTCAGACGCGAATGTGCGGCTCGCCGCACATTCGCGCAAGGAGCGAAGCCGACGGACTCGGCGCCAGAAACCCAGAAACCCTAGCCGAGTATCAGCCCCGAGGTCGGCACGCCGGTTCCTGCGGTGACGAGTACGTGCTCGACGTCGGGCACCGGGTTCACCGAGGTGCCTCGCAATTGCCGCACTCCCTCGGCGATGCCGTTCATGCCATGGATGTAGGCCTCACCGAGCTGACCACCGTGGGTGTTGATGGGCAGCCGCCCCCCGACCTCGATCGCACCGCCGGCGATGAAGTCCTTCGCCTCCCCCTTGCCGCAGAATCCCAACTCCTCCAACTGAATCAGCGTGAACGGGGTGAAGTGGTCGTAGAGCACCGCGGTCTGGATGTCGGTCGGCTGGAGGCCCGACTGCGACCAGAGTTGCTGGCCAACGACCCCCATCTCGGGCAGGCCGAGCTCGGTCCGGTAGTAGCTGACCATGGTGTACTGGTCGGGGCTGGAGCCCTGCGCCGCCGCCTCGATGATCGCCGGTCGCTGCTTGAGATCCTTCGCGCGCTCGGGCGACGTCACTACGATCGCGACCGCTCCGTCGGTCTCCTGACAGCAGTCCAGCAGCCGCAGCGGCTCGGCGATCCACCGCGAATTCTGATGATCCTCAATGGTTATCGGCTTCTCGTAGAAGTACGCCTTCGGGTTCTTGGCCGCGTGCTTGCGATCGGCCACCGAAATCGCGCCGAAGTCCCGACTGCTCGCACCGGACAGATGCATGTAGCGCTGAGCGATCATCGCCACCTGCGCGGCCGGCGTCGACAGCCCGTGCGGGTACGAGAACGAATTGTCCGCCGCCGTCGAATCAGCCTGCACCCCAGCGTTTCCCACCAACCGGGTCTGCACCTGGCCGAACCGCATGCCCGACCGCTCGTTGAACGCCCGGTACGCGACGACGACATCGGCCACCCCGGTGGCAACGGCCATCGCCGCCTGCTGCACGGTCGCGCACGCGGCGCCGCCGCCGTACCCGATCTGCGAGAAGAACTTCAGGTCACCGATTCCGACCGCACGCGCGACGGCGGTCTCGTTGTTGGTGTCCATCGTGAAGGTGGTCAGCCCGTCGACGTCGGACGGGCTCAGCCCGGCGTCGTCCAGCGCATCCAGGACCGCCTCGGCGGCCAGCCGCAGCTCGCTGCGGCCGGAGTTTTTGGAGAAGTCCGTGGCGCCGATACCGACGATCGCGGCCTTGCCCGACAACATCATGCGCCCCCGATCGTCAGCGTCACGTTGGCGATGACGTGGTCGCCAAGGCTGTTGCGGCCGAACACCTTCAGCGTGATCAGACCGTCGTCGACAGCGGTCACCTCACCGGAGAAGGTGACGGTGTCGTAGGCGTACCACGGCACACCGAGCCGCAGCCCGATCGATTTGATCAGCGCCGTCGGACCCGCCCAGTCGGTGACGTAGCGCTGCACCAGTCCGGTGTCTGTGAGGATGTTGACGAAGATGTCCTTGGACCCCTTCGCCTGAGCCAGGTCCCGGTCGTGATGCACATCCTGAAAGTCCCTGGTGGCCAGGGCCGTTGAGATGATGAATGTGGGCGAACCGTGCAGCTTTAGTTCGGGCAGGGTCGTGCCGACTTCAACAACGGGTGCGCTCATGCTTCGTCTCCCACCGGCTCCCAGGCGTAGAGGCTCCACTCCGGGCCGGATTCACCGGCCGGGAAGTCGATATAGGTTGCGCGGACCGGCATTCCGATCTTGACCTCCGCATGATCGACGTTGCGTAACTCGCCGAGCATGCGGACGCCCTCTTCCAGTTCGACCAGTGCGATCACGAACGGCAGCGTGCGACCGGGCACCTTAGGCGCGTGGTGGACCACGTAGCTGAACACGGTGCCGCGGCCGCTGGCCACCGCGAAGTCGATCGGCTCCGCTTTGTCCTGCCACACCGCCGGCACCGGCGGGTGCTGCAGGGTGCCATCGGTGAGGCGCTGGATGCGCAGTTCGTGCGCCTTGACGCCCTCCCAGAAGAAGGCGGTGTCGCGTGACACCGCCGGTCGCATCATGGCGTCGGCATCCAGGTCCTGCGGGACCGACGCGGTCGGGCCGGAATCCTCGCGAGGCCTGAATTTGAGTATGCGCCAGGCCATCTCGGCGACATCCTCGTCACCGACCCGCCAGGTGATGTGCTGGTTGATGAACCAGCCCTCACCGAGCCCCGTCTGCTTGGGACCCACCACGTCGCGCATCTCGGAGGCGACGGTGACCTGCTCTCCCGGACGCAGGTACCGGTGGTAGGTCTGCTCGCAGTTGGTGGCGACCACCCCGATGTAGCCGGCCTCGTCGAACAGCTGCATGATCGGGCCCATGGGGTCGTCGGTCGGGCGTTCGCCACCCAGGCCGAACATCGTCCACACCTGAATCATGGCCGGCGGGGCCACGATTCCGGGATGCCCGGCGACCTTCGCGGCGGCCTCGTCGACGTAGATCGGGTTGCGGTCGCCGATCGCCTCGACCCAGTTGTTGATCGTCGGCTGGTTCACCGGATCCCGGGCCTCGCGCGGTGCGGCGACGACGGTGGCGGTGATTTCCGCAACCGCTTCCTTGATGTCGGTCATCGAGGCACCCTCGGCACTTTGAGTCCGGCCGCGGCGATCATCTCGCGCATCACCTCGTTCACGCCGCCGCCGAAGGTGATGACGAGGTTGCGCTTGGTCTGCGAGTCAAGCCACCTCAGCAGGTCGCCGGTGTCCGAATCGGCGGGGTTGCCGTACTTGCCGACGATCTCCTCGGCGAGCCGGCCGATGTATTGAATCTTCTCGGTACCAAAGACTTTCGTCGATGCGGCATCGGCCACGTTGATGTCCTCACCGGCGGCGGCCACCTGCCAGTTCAGCAGCTCGTTGATCCGCCACATGGCATGGATCTCACCGAGCGCCCGCTTGACGTCCTGGTGATCGATCGGCGTGACGCCGTCGCTGCCCGGCTTGGACGCCCAGGCGTGCACCCGATCGTAGATGCCGGCGGTGCGGCCCGCCGGGCCGAGCATGACGCGCTCGTTGTTGAGCTGGGTGGTGATCAGCCGCCACCCGCCGTTCTCCTCGCCGACCAGCATGTCGGCCGGCACGCGCACGTCGTTGTAGTAGGTGGCGTTGGTGTGGTGGGCACCGTCGGACAGGATGATCGGCGTCCAGGAGTAGCCGGGATCCTTCGTGTCGACGATCAGGATCGAAATACCCTTGTGCTTCACGGCTTCCGGGTCGGTGCGGCAGGCCAGCCAGATGTAGTCGGCGTCGTGGGCGCCGGTGGTGAAGATCTTCTGCCCGTTGACGATGTACTCGTCGCCCTGGCGAACCGCGGTGGTGCGCAGGGAGGCCAGGTCGGTGCCGGCCTCGGGCTCGGTGTAGCCGATCGCGAAGTGAACCTCGCCGGCCAGGATGGCGGGCAGGAACTTCTTCTTCTGCTCCTCGCTGCCGAACTGCTGCAGCACCGGGCCGACCGTCTGCAGCGTCACCGCGGGCAGCGGCACGTCGGCCCGATGCGCCTCGTTGACGAAGATCGACTGCTCGATGGGGCCGAAACCCAAGCCGCCGTACTCCTTTGGCCATCCGACGCCGAGCTTGCCGTCGCGCCCCATCCGCCGGATGACCGCGCGGTAGGCCTCGTTGTGCCGGTCCTGCTCCATCGCCTTCATCTCGTCGGACGAGATCAGGTTCGAAAAGTATTCCCTTAGCTCGGCTTGCAGCTGGCGCTGCTCCGGAGTCAGGTCTATGAACATTGCGCTCCCACCAGATCGAGGCGATGAGAAGGCCCGCCCAGCAGCCGGGACAGGTCCTTGATCGTGGAGTAGTACCGATGCATCGGATAGGTGATGTCCATCCCCATCCCGCCGTGCAGGTGATGGCAGAGCTGCATCACCGGCGGCGCCTGCGAGGTGATCCAGTAGCCCAGGACGTCCAGGTCATCGTCGGCGTCCCGGCCCTCCGACAACCGCCACGCAACCGACTTCGCCACGAGATCGATTGTGCGCGAGGCAATGTAGACCTCGGCGAGCTGGGCCGCCACGGTCTGGAACGTCGAGAGCGGCTTGCCGAACTGCTTGCGGTTGGCCACATAGTCGGCGGTCAGGCGCAGCGCCCCGGCCACCAGCCCGTCGGCGTAGGCGCCGACGGCGGCCAGCACCAACTGGTTGACCCGGGAAGCCGTCGCGCCGGCCAGCACGTCGGCTTCTTCGACCGCGACGTCGGCGAGGGTGACCGTGTACTCCTCGGAGTCGTTGGACGTGGGGGTTTGGACCACCTCGACGCCGTCGGCCTTCGGCGACACGACGACGACCGCACTGTCGGCGGTCACGATGATCCAATCCGCTTGTCCCGCATAGCCGACGCCGACCTTGGTGCCCGACAGGCGTCCGTTGGCGAACGTGGTCGACGGCCGGTCCGGCAGCGCGGTTCCCGGCTCGTTGAGGGCGGCGGTCAACACGGCGCCCTTGGCCCCTTTCACCAAGCCGGCCAAGAACCGATCCTGCTGTTCGTCGGAGGCCTGGTCGAGCAGCGGCAGCACGCCGAAACCCAGCGTGGCCAGGGCCGGCGTGATAGCGCCGTGGCGACCGATCTCGGTCAGCACGGTGGCGACCTCGGGCAGACCGACGCCGTCGCCGCCGAGGCGTTCGGGCACCGGTAATGCCATCACACCTCCGTTGACCAATGCGTCCCAACTCAATTCGCGCTCGGAAACCGACGTCACCACGTCGGCGACGGCCTGTTGCGTCGCGGTGAGGTCGAAGTCCATCAGGACGTCACCGCGGCATTGCCGGCGTAGTCGACCTGCCAGTGCTTGATGCCGTTGAGCCAGCCCGACCGCAACCGCTCGGGCTCACCGATCGGCTTGAGACCCGGCATGTGATCGGCGACCGCGTTGAAGATCAGGTTGATCGTCATGCGGGCGAGGTTCGCGCCGATGCAGTAGTGGGCGCCGGTGCCGCCGAAGCCGACGTGCGGGTTCGGGTCGCGCAGGATGTTGAAGGTGTGCGGGTCTTCGAAGACCTCTTCGTCGAAGTTGGCCGACCGGTACGACATCACCACCCGCTGACCCTTCTTGATCTGCACGCCGGACAGTTCCGTGTCCTCGTTGGCGGTGCGCTGGAAGGCCGAAACCGGAGTGGCCCACCGGATGATCTCGTCGGCCGCGGTCGCCGGGCGCTCCTTCTTGAACAGCTCCCACTGATCGGGGTTGTTCGCCAACGCGATCATGCCGTGGGTGATCGAGTTCCGGGTCGTCTCGTTGCCCGCCACCGCCAGCATGACCACGAAGAAACCGAACTCGTCATCGGAGAGCTTCTCGCCGTCGATGTCGGCCTCGATCAGCGTGGTGACGATGTCGTCGGTCGGGTTCTGACTGCGCTCCGCCGCCATCGCCATGGCGTAGGTGATCAGTTCCAGCGACGATTGCGCGGGGTCGACGTGGGCGTACTCGGGGTCGGTGCCACCGGTCATCTCATTGGACCAGCGGAATAGCTTGTCGCGATCCTCCTGGGGAACGCCGAGCAGACCGGCGATGGCCTGCAGCGGCAGCTCGCACGAGACCTGTTCGACGAAGTCGCCGCTGCCCCCTTTCGCGGCGGTCGCGGCGATGTTCTGGGCACGCTGGGCCAGTTCGGCTTCCAGCCGCCCGATGGCCCGTGGGGTGAACCCGCGGGAGATGATCTTGCGCAGCCGGGTGTGGTGCGGAGCGTCCATGTTGAGCATGACGCTGCGCTGCAGCTCGACCTGCTCGCGCTTCATCTCCGGCGGCCAGGTCGGAATGGCGCCGTTCATCCAGCTCGAGAAGATGTCGCTGCGCTTGGACACCTCCTTGACGTCGGCGTGCTTGGTGACGAGCCAGTAGCCGTGGTCCTCGAACCCGCCCGCGCCATCCGGGATGTCAACCCAGTGGACCGGCTCCGCCTTGCGAAGCTGGGCGAGTTCCTCGACGGGCAGCCCGGCGAGGTTGACGTCGGGGTCGAGAAAGTCGAAGTCGGCGGGAATGTTGGGGGGTGCCATGTAGGGTGCGCTCCTTTTACAACACTAATTGCAACGTGTTCTAGTGCCAGTAAAACACGCCTCCTGCGCAGATAAAAGGCAGGTCACCATCCTCGCTTGTCAGAGTAATGAAACGTGTTCTAGCCTGACGGAATGGGTAACCCTGTCATCGTCGAAGCCACTCGCAGCCCCATCGGAAAACGGAACGGGTGGCTGTCGGGCCTGCACGCCACCGAGTTGCTGGGGGCAACGCAGAAGGCCCTTGTGGAGAAGGCCGGTATCGACGCAGGCGACGTCGAGCAGATCGTCGGCGGCTGCGTCACGCAGTTCGGCGAGCAGTCCAACAACATCACGCGCGTCAGCTGGCTCGTCGCGGGCCTGCCCGAGCACGTCGGTGCGATGACCGTGGACTGCCAGTGCGGCAGCGGCCAGCAGGCCAACGGCCTGGTCGCCGGTCTCATCGCAGCGGGCGCCATCGACATCGGCATCGCGTGCGGAATCGAGGCGATGAGCCGTGTCGGGCTCGGGGCGAACGCGGGTCCCGACCGCACCATCCTGCGTCCGTCGTCGTGGGACATCGACCTTCCCGACCAGTTCACCGCGGCCGAGCGGATCGCCAAGCGGCGCGGCATCACTCGTGAGGAGATCGACGAGTTCGGCCTGGCGTCCCAGACCAAAGCCAAGCAGGCCTGGGAAGAAGGCCGTTTTGATCGCGAGATCTCCCCGATCGAGGCCCCAGCGCTCGACGAGAACAAGCAACCGACGTCCGAGCGCGTCACCATCGGCCGCGACCAGGGCCTGCGCGACACCACCTTGTCGGGCCTCTCCGCGCTGAAGCCGGTGCTCGAGGGAGGCATCCACACCGCGGGCACGTCATCGCAGATCTCCGACGGCGCGGCCGCCGTGCTCTGGATGGACGAAGACAAGGCCAAGGCCCTGGGCCTCAAGCCGCGCGCCCGCATCGTCAGCCAGGCGCTGGTCGGTGCCGAGCCCTACTACCACCTGGACGGCCCGGTGCAGTCGACGGCGAAGGTGCTGGAGAAGGCCGGAATGAAGATGGGCGACATCGACATCACCGAGATCAACGAGGCGTTCGCCTCGGTGGTGCTGTCGTGGGCACGGGTGCACGACCCGGACATGGCCAAGGTCAACGTCAACGGCGGGGCCATCGCGCTGGGTCACCCGGTGGGCAGCACCGGCAGCCGGCTGATCACCACAGCACTGCACGAGCTCGAACGCACCGACCAGACCACCGCCCTGATCACCATGTGCGCGGGCGGCGCCCTGTCGACCGGCACCATCATCGAGCGCATCTAACTCGTAGTGGTCGTCTCGAAGGAGAGCCGCGTCGCCGCGGCGCAGTCCTACATCGACGCGCTCGTCAGCCATGATGGCAACTCGGTTCCATTCGCCGCCCGGTGTACCCGCGTCGAGCAGGGCATCAAGAACGGGTTCTCCGGAAACCATCTGCGGCGCAGCCTCAATCGGGGTCTCCAGTACCGATTGCTCGCCGAAACGACGCCGCCGGACTACCGGATCGACGGCGATGAGGTGCACGCCGAGTACGACGTGCGGACCAAGGCGGCGTTCGGCGGGCGGCGTCTGGCCGCGCGCGTCAACGAGACCTTCGTGATCCCCGCCGAAACTTCAAGCGGGGCAGCCGAAATCCACCACATCAAAGTTCGCTTCCAGCCATACATCCAGCGCTAAGGAACCCCCGTGCCGAAACCGAAGCCACGCGCACTGAACTCACCCTGGGTCGACTTCATCATCAAGTGGATGGCCAAGGGCAACACGTGGATCTACAAGCGCAGCAACGGCAAGTTCGGCAACACGTTCCAGAAGGCTCCGGTGGCGCTGCTCACCACCACGGGCCGCAAGAGCGGTGAGCCGCGGGTGAGCCCGCTGCTCTACCTGCGCGAGGGGAACCGGGTCATCCTGGTCGCCTCGAAGGGCGGCGGCGACAAACATCCGCAGTGGTATCTGAACCTCAAGGCCGATCCCAAAGTCTCCGTGCAGATCAAGGACGAGGTGCTGCGGCTGCAGGCCCGCGACGCCACCGAGGCGGAGCGCGCCGAGTACTGGCCCAAGTTGGACGCCATGTATCCCTCGTTCGACGACTACCGGGCCTGGACCGACCGCGTCATCCCGGTCGTGATCTGCGACCCCTGAACGTTTCCCTCGCGTCCCGGCGGGGAATCATCTCGGCACCATGTCCGACCGCCACTGGATTCGCAACTCACGCCCGATTGCGCTGCTGCTCAAGTACTTCGCGCGCGCCCATATCTGGGTATACCGAAGGACCGACGGCAAGGTCGGGGCTCAGCTGCTGCGATTCCCCGCTGCCCTGCTGACCACCACCGGACGCAAGTCCAGCGAGCCGCGAACCACCGCGACGCTGTACCTGCGCGACGGCGACCGGGTGATCTTGCCCGCCTCCTTCGGCGGGCGCGACCAAGATCCGCTGTGGTATCTGAACCTCAAAGAGAATCCCGACGTGCGGGTGCAGATCCGGGCTCAGCGCCTGGACCTGGTCGCCCGCGACGCCACCGACGCTGAGCGCGAACGGTATTGGCCACGATTGACACGGATGTACCCGCCGTATCGCAAGTACCGAGAGACCGCCAACCGGGTCATCCCGCTGGTGGTGTGCGAACCGGGCTAGGCGCCGTAGACGGGGACCGGCCGGCGCGCCTTGGCGAGCAGGTCGGCGACGACGCGCCCCAGTTCCGCGGGATCCCACCTCGCGCCCTTGTCGATCTCCGGCCCGTGCGCCCAACCCTCGGCGACCCGGATTTTGCCGCCCTCGACCTCGAACACCTTGCCGGTGACGTCCCGCGATTCGGCGCTGCCCAGCCAAACGACCAGCGGTGAAATGTTTTCCGGGGCCATCGCGTCGAAATCCTGGTCCTGCGTCGCCATCATCTCGGCGAATACCGTCTCGGTCATGCGGGTGCGGGCCGAGGGCGCGATGGCGTTGACGGTGACGCCGTAGCGCCCCATCTCGGCCGCGGCGACCAACGTCAACGCCGCGATGCCCGCCTTGGCGGCGCTGTAGTTGCCCTGGCCGACGCTGCCCTGCAGGCCGGCGCCCGAGCTGGTGTTGATGATCCGGGCGTCAACGGGTTTGCCCTCTTTGGACAGCCCACGCCAGTACGACGCGGCGTGGCGCATCGTGGCGAAGTGCCCCTTGAGGTGCACGGCGATGACGGCGTCGAACTCCTCTTCGCTGGTGTTGGCCATCATCCTGTCGCGCACGATGCCGGCGTTGTTCACCAAAACGTCCAGGCCGCCGTAGGTTTCGACGGCGGTCTGGATCAGGCTCGCCGCCTGGCCCCAATCCGCGATGTTGGAGCCGTCGGCGACGGCCTCGCCACCGGCGGCGGTGATTTCGTCGACGACGCTCTGGGCGGCGCTACCACCGCCGGCCGGCGAACCGTCCAGGCCCACCCCGATGTCGTTGACCACCACCCGCGCGCCTTCTTCGGCGAAGGCCAGCGCATGCGCGCGACCGATACCGCCGCCCGCTCCGGTGACGATGACGACGCGGCCGTCAACCACTCCCATGCTTTTGTCTCCTCTACTTGACCGCGCTCGCGGTCGTGGTGGCCAGATAGTGCGGCGGCTCGCCTCCGCCGTGCACCTCCAACGAGGCCCCGCTGATGTAGGACGCTACGTCGGAGGCCAGAAATGCTGTGGCCCAACCGATATCGGCGGGCTCGGCCAGCCGGCCGAGTGGCACATTCTTCGAGATCGCGGCGATGGAGTCGGCATCGCCGTAGAACAGTTCGGATTGCTCGGTCTCCACCATGCCGACCACGCAGGCGTTCACCCGGACCTTCGGGCCCCATTCCACCGCCAGGGTCTGCGTCAGGCTTTCCAGGCCGGCCTTGGCCGCCCCATAGGCGCCCGTTCCGGGCGACGGCCGGCGGCCGGATAGGCTGCAGATATTGATGATCGACCCGCCCTGCCGGTTTTGCATGTGAGCGTTCGCGTGCTGCGAAACCGACAGCGCACCAATCAGATTGAGTTCGATGATCTTGCGGTTGAACTTCGCGCTGGACTCTGCGGTCAGCACGTAGGGTGATCCCCCGGCGTTGTTGACGACGATGTCGAGCCGGCCGTGCCGGTCCACGATGGTGTCGATCATGCCCTTGACGGCATCGTCGTCGCGGACGTCGCACGAGTGGAATTCGTAGGGCAATCCCTCGACCGCCCGTCGCGCGCAGGTGACGACGGTGGCGCCCTGCTCGGCGAAAACGGAGCTGATGCCTGCACCCACCCCGCGAACACCGCCGGTGACGAGAACCACCCGCCCGGCCAGCCCCAAGTTGATGGCGTCACAAGGGGGGCATGCTTCGGCGCGAGTCACTGTGCTAGCGTACCAAGCAAGTGCTTGCTTAGGTAGTTACCCCCACAAGGAAGTGGCACCTTGCCCATCACATCCACAACCACCGAACCGGGCATCGTCGCGGTCACCGTCGACTTCCCGCCCGTCAACGCCATCCCGTCGCGGGGCTGGTTCGAGCTTGCCGACACCATCACCGCGGCCGGCCAAGATCTCAACACCCGCGTGGTGATCCTGCGCGCCGAAGGCCGCGGCTTCAACGCCGGGGTCGACATCAAGGAGATGCAGCGCACCGAGGGATTCACCGCGCTGATCGACGCCAACCGCGGCTGCTTTGCCGCGTTCCGCGCGGTCTACGAGTGCGCGGTGCCCGTCGTCGCCGCCGTCAACGGGTTCTGCGTCGGTGGCGGCATCGGGCTGGTCGGCAACTCCGACGTCATCGTGGCCTCCGACGACGCCACCTTCGGGCTGCCGGAGGTGGAACGCGGCGCGCTCGGCGCGGCGACGCACCTGTCGCGACTGGTTCCACAGCACATGATGCGGCGACTGTTCTTCACCGCCGCCACCGTCGACGCCGCCACCCTGCACCACTTCGGTTCGGTGCACGAGATGGTGCCGCGCGACGAGCTCGACGAAGCGGCCCTGCGGGTCGCGCGCGACATCGCCGCCAAGGACACCCGCGTCATCCGCGCGGCCAAGGAAGCGCTGAACCTGATCGACGTGCAACGAGTCAACTCGAGTTACCGCATGGAGCAAGGCTTTACGTTCGAGCTCAACCTCGCCGGGGTGGCCGACGAGCACCGCGACGCGTTCGCCGGCACGACGAAGGGTGAGAAGTTTTGAGCGACAAGACAACCACCCTTGACGAGGCCGTCGCGCAATTACGCAGCGGCATGACGATCGGTATCGGCGGCTGGGGATCGCGGCGCAAGCCGATGGCGTTCGTCCGTGCGCTGCTGCGCACCGACATCACCGACCTGACCGTGGTCACCTACGGCGGGCCGGACCTGGGCCTGCTGTGCTCGGCGGGCAAGGTGAAGCGGGCTTACTACGGATTCGTTTCGCTCGACTCCCCGCCCTTTTACGACCCCTGGTTCGCCAAGGCCCGCGCCAACGGCTCAATCGAGGCCCGGGAGATGGACGAGGGCATGCTGCGTTGCGGGCTGCAGGCCGCCGCACAACGCCTGCCGTTCCTGCCGATCCGCGCCGGGCTGGGCAGCTCGGTGCTCGACTTCTGGGAGGGCGAACTGCAGACGGTGACGAGCCCGTATCCGGCGCCCGGCGGCGGACACGAGACCCTGATCGCGATGCCGGCGCTGCGCCTGGACGCCACGTTCGCGCACCTCAATCTCGGTGACGCGCAGGGCAATGCGGCCTACACCGGGATAGACCCGTATTTCGACGACCTGTTCCTGATGGCCGCCGAGAAGCGCTTCCTGTCGGTAGAGCGGCTGGTGTCCACCCAAGAGCTGGTCAAGGCGGTCCCCCCGCAGGCACTGCTGGTGAACCGCATGATGGTCGACGGCGTGGTCGAAGCGCCGGGCGGCGCCCACTTCACCACCGCCGCACCGGATTACGGCCGCGACGAGAAATTCCAGCGGCACTACGCCGAAGCGGCTTCGACGGGCGAGGGTTGGCAGCAGTTCGTGCAGACCTACCTGTCGGGCAGCGAAGAGGATTACCAGGCGGCCGTCCGCGCTTTCAAAGAGGAGCCCCCGTCATGAGCGGCGACGCGATCACCCGCCCCGAGGTCTGCGCGGTCGCCTGCGCCGAATTGTTCCGGGACGCCGGTGAAATCATGGTCAGCCCGATGACGAACATGGCCTCGGTCGGGGCCCGACTGGCCCGGTTGACCTTTTCGCCCGACATCCTGCTGACCGACGGCGAGGCGCAGCTGCTGGCCGAGACCCCCGCCCTAGGGGGCGCCGGAGCCCCAAACAAGATTGAGGGCTGGATGCCGTTCGGCCGGGTCTTCGAAACCCTGGCCTGGGGCCGGCGCCACGTGGTGATGGGCGCCAATCAGGTTGACCGCTTCGGCAATCAGAACATCTCGGCGATTGGCCCGCTGCAGCAGCCCAAACGCCAGATGTTCGGTGTCCGCGGTGCGCCCGGCAATGCCATCAACCACGCCACCAGCTATTGGGTGGGCAATCACTCCAAGCGGGTGTTCTGCGAGAAAGTCGACATCGTCTGCGGAATCGGCTGGGACAACGTCGACGCCGGCAACCCGGCGTTTCGTTTCGCCAACACCTATCGGGTGGTGTCGAACCTCGGTGTGTTCGACTTCGGCGGGCCGGACCGCACGATGCGGGCGGTGTCGCTGCATCCCGGCGTTGCGGCCGACGAGGTGCGGGAGAACACGTCGTTTGAGATCCACGGCCTGGACGGCGCCGAGGAGACGCGGCTGCCGACCGACGACGAGCTGACTCTGATTCGCGAAACGATCGACCCGAAGGCCCTGCGCGACAGAGAGATCCGTTGATGACTATTCCGCCTCCTCCTGCCTATTTTCGATCGCACTGCTCCGTTTATCGTCGGCGGTGGGTATGAAGCTGCGCACGCCGCTGACCGAGCTGGTCGGTGTCGAGCACCCGGTGGTGCAAACCGGGATGGGCTGGGTGGCCGGCGCCCGGCTGGTATCGGCGACGGCCAACGCCGGAGGGTTGGGCATCCTGGCGTCGGCCACTATGACGCTGGACGAGTTGGCGACGGCCATCCGCAAGGTCAAGGCCGCCACCGACAAGCCGTTCGGCGTGAACATGCGTGCCGACGCCGCCGACGCCGGCGACCGCGTTGAGCTGATGATCCGCGAGGGCGTGAAGGTGGCGTCCTTCGCGCTGGCGCCCAAGCAGGAGCTGATCGCCCGGCTGAAAGAGGCTGGGGTCGTGGTTATCCCGTCGATCGGTGCGGCCAAGCACGCGCGCAAGGTGGCGAGCTGGGGTGCCGACGCGATGATCGTGCAAGGCGGCGAGGGCGGTGGGCACACCGGGCCCGTCGCCACCACGCTGCTGTTGCCGTCGGTGCTGGATGCCGTGCAGGGCACCGGCATCCCGGTGATCGCGGCGGGCGGCTTCTTCGACGGGCGCGGGCTGGCGGCGGCGCTGAGCTACGGCGCCGCGGGTGTCGCGATGGGCACTCGCTTCCTGCTGACCACGGATTCGACTGTGCCCGAAGCGGTCAAGCGCCGCTATCTGGAGTCGGCGCTGGACGGCACCGTGGTCACCACGCGCGTTGACGGCATGCCCCACCGGGTGCTGCGCACCGGCCTGGTCGAGAAGCTGGAAAGCGGCACGCCGATCAGGGGCCTGACCGCCGCGGTGCGCAACGCCGCCAAGTTCAAGCACATGTCGCAGATGACCTGGCGGTCGATGATCAGCGACGGCCTGGCGATGCGCCAAGGCAAGGAACTGACCTGGTCGCAGGTGGTGATGGCGGCCAACACCCCGATGCTGTTAAAAGCCGGCCTGGTTGAGGGAAACACCGATGCCGGCGTGCTGGCGTCCGGACAGGTGGCCGGCATTCTCGAGGACCTGCCGTCGTGCGCCGAACTGATCGAATCGATCGTGCGCGACGCGGTCAAACACCTGCAAGCGGCATCCGGGCTGGTGGAGGGACCGTAACCGGCCCGGTCGGTATTGAAGCGTATAGCTAAAGTTCCTACTTATGAAGCTATAATCTTCATATGGTCTGGATGAAGCAATATTCTTCACCGCAAGCGACCCTCATCGGCGATGTCGTCGGCTCCCGGCGCGCCACCGACCGCTCGAAGCTGCACCGGGCCCTGGCGAGCGCACTGCGGCACGTCGCCGGCAACGCCATCGACCCGCCGGCGTTCACCGTCGGCGACGAGTTTCAGGGCAGCTACCCGACAGCGGGTGCCGCGATCGATGCCGCCCTGTCGCTGCGGCTGGCCGTCGGCCCCGAAATCGACGTCCGATTCGGCATCGGCTGGGGCGCGGTCACCGTTTTGGATGCCGACGCGGGAATCCAGGACGGGCCGGGCTGGTGGACCGCGCGAGAGGCCATACAGCAGACCGCAGCGGCCCAGCGGCAGCCGGGCTTCCAGCTGGTGCGCACGACGTTCCGGGCGGATAGCGACACACGCGACGACGTCGCCGCGGTCAACGCGGCCCTGATTTGTCGGGACCATCTGCTTGGATCGCTCGATGAGAGGTCGTTGCGGATTGTGACGGGATTGATGGCAGGCCAGACCAAAAAGGAGCTCGCCGCCGACGAGGGCATCAGCCCGTCGGCGGTGTCCCAGCGCGCCAGTCGCGATGGCTTGGATCTGGTTGTGCTTGCCAGCCAATACCTTCGGAGCCTGCCGTGAGCGCCATCGCGGTCTTTCTCATCGCATTGGGCGTCGCCGACCTCGGCCGGCGGGCGACCCGTGTCCTCTGGCCGCCGCTGTTGATCGGGCCGGTGGTGGTGCTGGCGTGTGCGGCGCTGGGGGCCCTGTGGCATGCCGGCGACATCGCATTGCTGGTGTCGGCGGCCGCGGCGGTCATCGCCTGGGAATGGCTGTGCGCGCGAAGCGAGCGCAGCGGCACCGCGCAAGGCGCACCGTTGGCCGTCTTCGGCTCCGCGCTGGCGCTGCTGGCGGTGTTGTCCGGCTGGTCCTCGCGGGCCAACGGCGCCGTCGCGCGGTGGTCGGCCTGGGTTCACCTGCCGCTCGACCATGTCGCGCCCACCCGGCTGCTGATGCTCGTCGGCGTGGTCCTGGTCCAGTTCGCCACCGCAAATCAGTTGGTGCGCTTGGTGCTTGGCTCGGTGGGCGCGGTGCGCCCGGCCGGTGAGCCGCAGCCGTCGGACCGGCTCAAGGGCGGCAGGCTGTTGGGACCGATGGAGCGCCTGCTGATCCTGAGCCTCGGCGTCGGCGGACAGGTGGCCGCGGCCAGCGCCGTCGTGGCCGCCAAGGGCATCATCCGGTTTCCCGAATTGAACGCTCAAAAAAACCGGAACGGCGGCGTCGGCATCGACGAGGTGACCGAGTACTTCCTGGTCGGCAGCTTCACGAGTTGGCTGCTCGCCCTGGGCAGCATCGGTCTGGTCGTGGCAACCCGGTAAGGGGCCGCCCGTGCGTGAGATCGCGTATGGAAACCGCGTTGGGGCGCTCACAATTCGCGTGAAGAGCTGTGGAAGGTCCGGCACACTATGAAAGTGGCAGCTGCACCAGCAGCCCGGCATCTTCTCCGCGCCAAGGACCTGGTCGACGCGCGTTACCACGAGCCGCTCTCCGTCGCCGACATGGCAGCGGCCGCAGGCCTATCACCAGCCCACTTCAGCCGACGCTTCAAGCAGACGTTCGGCGAGTCGCCGCACCAGTACCTACTGACGCGGCGGCTCGAACGAGCCGCAGCATTGCTGCGCACAACCGACTGGACGGTCGCCGCCATTTGCTTCGCCGTCGGTTGGGAAAGCGTCGGCTCGTTCACCACCAGCTTTCGCCGCATGTTCGGCGGCACGCCGCGGGCGTACCGAAACAAGTTCCCGCCAGCCGACCGCCACGTGCGAATTCCACGCTGTGTCGTGCTGGCCTACGGGCGTCCCCAAAACCGCACGTTTCGAGAAGACTCCGAGCCCGCGACCTCCGTAGCTTCAAAACAACAGACCAAAGTCAGGAGAACCGATGCTCAAGATCGCTAACGCCCAATTCTGGGTGCATGACCAAGACGCAGCGCTGGAGTTCTACACCAAGACGCTCGGCTGGGAGATCCGAGCGGATGTGACGATGGAGGCGTGGAACTTCCGGTGGCTGTGCGTCGGACCCGTCGGGCAAGACGACGTCGGGCTGGTGCTGATGCCCGTTCCAAAAGCACCGATGCTCGACGCCGGGTCCAGCACGCAACTGGCCGAACTGGTGGCCAAGGGGGCAGGCGGAACCTTGTTTTTGGAGACCGACGATTGCCAGGCTCGTTACGACGAATTGTCCGCTCGCGGCGTTACATTCAACGATCCTCCCACCCGGCAGGCGTACGGTATCGACACTTCCTTCCGTGACCCGTCCGGCAACAACATTCGGCTCACCCAAGTACTCGAGTTCGATCCGACCCGGGGCTGATCGCTCGCCCGTTCCAGACGGCTAGAGGCGCTCGATGATCGTGACGTTCGCCGTGCCGCCGCCTTCGCACATCGTCTGCAGGCCGTAGCGACCGCCGATGCGCTCGAGCTCGTTGAGCATGGTGGTGAACAGCTTGGCGCCGGTAGCACCCAGCGGGTGGCCGAGGGCGATCGCGCCGCCGTTGGGGTTGACCTTCTCCGGGTCCGCCTTGATCTCCTTGAGCCAAGCCAACACCACCGGCGCGAAAGCCTCGTTGATCTCGACGGTGTCGATGTCATCGATGGACAGCCCGGCCTTGTCCAGTGCGTAACGCGTCGCCGGGATGGGCCCGGTCAGCATGAAGACCGGGTCGGCGGCGCGGGCGCTGATGTGATGGATGCGGGCTCGCGGCGTCAGATTGTGCTCCTTGACCGCCTTTTCGGACGCCAGCAGCACGGCACTGGCACCGTCGGAAATCTGGCTGGCCATGGCCGCGGTAAGCCGGCCACCCTCGACCAGCGGCTTGAGCCCGGCCATCTTCTCCAGCGACGACTCACGCGGGCCCTCGTCGACCCGGAACGGCCCGGATTCGGTTTCGACGGTGACGATTTCGTTGTCGAAGTGGCCGCCACGGATGGCCGCGAACGCACGCTCGTGACTGGCCAGCGCGTAGCGTTCCATCTCCTCGCGCGACAGGTTCCACTTCTCGGCGATCAACTCCGACCCGCGAAACTGCGAGATCTCCTGGTCACCATACCGGTGCAGCCACTGCTTGGATTCGTTTGTCGGCGAGGTGAATCCGAATTGCTCGCCCACGGTCATGGCCGACGAGATCGGGATCTGACTCATGTTCTGCACGCCGCCGGCGACGATCAGATCCGCTGTTCCGGACAGAACCGCCTGTGCGCCAAAGGAAATCGCCTGCTGGCTGGAACCGCACTGCCGATCGACGGTGACGCCGGGAACCTCTTCGGGATATCCGGCGGCCAGCCACGAGAGCCGGGCGATGTTGCCCGCCTGGGCCCCGATGGCATCGACACAGCCGGCGATCACGTCGTCAACCGCGGCAGGGTCGACGTCGACCCGGTCGAGCAGCCCGCGCCAGCCCAGGGCGCCCAGGTCCACCGGGTGAATCCCGGCCAGCGATCCGCCGCGCTTGCCGACCGCGGTACGCACAGCGTCGATGACGTACGCCTCTGGCATTTCAGACTCCTTGTTCGATCTTGGTTGATCCCGCAGTGATTCCGCCGAGAACGATGGCGAGGTATTGCTGACCGACTTGCTCCGCGGTAAGCGGCCCGCCCGGCTGATACCAGCGCACCGACACCCAAGTGGTGTCCCGGATGAAGCGATAGATCAGGTCGACGTCGAGGTCGGGCCGAAAGTAGCCTTGTTCAACGCCCTGATTGAGCAACTCGAGCCACATTTTGCGCTGTTGCCGGTTCATGTCCGCGATGTAGGCGAACCGCGGCTGAGACAACAGCCGCTGGGCCTCGTCCTGGTAGATCACGACCTGCGCGTGCCGGTGCTCGATTGCCTCAAACGACGCCATGAACAGCCCCTTGAGCCGCTCCAGGGGGTTGGCCTCGCTGTCCACGATCTCGCGATAGCGCGCGAACAACCAGTCCAGGAAACTCCGCAAGAGCTCGTCGACCATCTCCTCTTTGGAGGAGAAGTGGTGGTACAGACTGCCCGACAGAATGCCGGCGCTGTCGGCGATGTCGCGGACGGTGGTGGCACGCAGTCCACGCTCGGCGAACATGGTCGCGGCGAGCTCTAGTAGCTCGTCTCGACGGCTGTTGGCCTGACCGGGCGCTCGGTCCACTCGATCAGAGTATCAACCAAGCGCTTGCTTGGCCACCGAGGTACAGTTTCCAGCCCCGCCGGCCGTTGCCGGGGTCAGCGCAACGAGACCGCCGGCGGGGTCTGCGACTCGTCGGCGTTGCCGGACACGAACGCGTTGACCACGCTCGTTTTGGTGCCGCCCGATCGGGTCTGGGCGGTCAGCGGGAAGTTCACGGACCCGGAGAAGGTCGCCTCGAGACGGAAGGGGTCGAACAGGTTGACCTTGAGTCCACCGATGTCCGGCTTGCCCCAGGCCGCGGTCCCATCCACCAGGTCGTAGTCGAAGGCGTGCTGGGGGCAGTCAGGCGGTCGCAGTTGGTTCGAGTTCGCACAATTCGCCAGCGCGGCCGATATCGCGGCGCTGGTCGCCGACAAGCCCTTGTCGCTGAGTTTGAACTCCAAGTCGTTGAAGTACGCACCCGACGTCGTCAGACTGTCGAGCAGGAAGGGCTTTTTCAAGTTCACGGCCAGGTTCGGATTGGTGCTGGCGACGTCCACCCAACCGGGAAAGACGTACACCGGTGCGGTGCCGACTGGCTTGTCGAAGAACGTCGCGGTCTTGACGGCGGCCTGGTCGACGCCCGCGTGGAGGGTGTCCACCTTGATCGCGGCGTGGTCGAGCTTCCAGTCGCCGCCGGCCTTTTTGATCGACATGGTCACGTCCGACGTGTTCTCGCCGAATTTCGCCGAAACATGCACCTGGCCGAAGCCGAAGCCGCGGCCGGAATTGTCGTCGAGGATCTTGATGTCGGTGATCGGCCACCGCGCGATCTGCCGTTTGAGGATGTCGTCGGTCAGAAAGTCTTTCGACGCGGGCTGGTCGGTGCTGTACGTCAGCGCGGCTTGCGCGTCCCCGCGGGCGAGCGCTTCAAGGTAGCCCTTGGCCGCATCGCCGGCGGTGGCCGATCCGCCGCCGCTGCTGACGGCGATCACGGTGATGACGATCACGACGAGCACGACGGCGGCCACGCTGAGCCCGATGATCAACGGCTTGCGATTGCGGTGACCGGGGCTTCCGTGCGGGCCGTTGAAGTTGGCGACGGTGACCGGCGGTGGCGAGGACCACGACCCGTATGCGGGTTGCCCGAATGGGGCTGCCTGGCCACCCTGACCCCACTGTTGCGGCCACCCGGCGTCGGATTGCCAAGGGGCCCCCGGGGGCTGGCCGGGTGTGTTTGCAGGAGTCGGGTTCTCACCCCACGGTCGGTGACCCGGCCCTTCGCTCACAACACCCTCCCACCTGCATCAACCGCGTTGGTCGACCATTCTAAACACGTCGCGGGCGCGCCAGTCAGCGATATCGCAGCTCACGGATGCTGGCTGGATACCGAGATGACCTCGCCGGTGAGATAGCTCGAGTAGTCGCTGGCGAGGAACGCGATGGTGGCAGCCACCTCCCACGGCTCGGCGGCACGCCCGAAGGCCTCGCCGGCCGACAGCCGGTCGAGCAGCTCCGACGACGACGTCTTCTCCAGGAACTTGTGCCGCGCGATGCTCGGCGATACCGCATTGATCCGCACGTCGTACTCGGCGGCTTCGATTGCGCTGCAACGCGTCAGCGCCATCACGCCGGCCTTGGCGGCGGCATAGTGCGACTGCGAGTGCTGCGCGCGCCAACCGAGGACGCTGGCGTTGTTCACGATCACCCCGCCGTGCGGCGCGTCGCGGAAGTACCGCAGCGCCGCGCGGGTGGCGCGAAACACCGACGTCAGGGTCACATCCAGGACGCGGTCCCACTCTTCGTCGGTCATCTCGACCACCGGGGTCTGTCCGCCCAGGCCGGCGTTGTTGACCAGGACGTCGATGCGCCCCATCCGGGCGGTGGCCGAGGCGAACAGCGCATCGATCTGCGCGGTGGACGTCACGTCGCACAGCACGCTTTCGACCCGGCCCTGTCCCAGCGCGGCGAGCTCGTTAGCGGTCTCCCCCAACCGCCGTTCGTGGTGGTCCGAGATCACCACGTCGGCCCCCTCGGCCAGTGCCCGTCGTGCCGTCGACGCGCCGATGCCGGTGCCCGCGGCCGCGGTCACGACCACCACCTTGCCTTGCAGAAGTCCGTGTCCGGCAATCTCTTTCGGAGCTTCGGACAGACTCATGCTTCCTCCTGTGTCTTCGCGCAAGCGCTCATCCACGAACTTCTCGAGGTAGGCCGAGCACCCGCTCGGCGATGATGTTGCGCTGGATCTCGTTGGACCCGCCGTAGATGGTGTCGGCGCGGGTGAACAGGAACAGCCGCTGCCATTCGTCGAATTCGCCGTCAGCCAGCGTCAGTCCGGGCTTGCCGATGACGTCCATGGCGAGCTCGCCCAGATCGCGATGCCAGTTGGCCCACAACAACTTCGACACGTTGTCCTGTCCAGGCTGCTCGACGTCCATGGTGGCCAACGCGTAGCTGCGCATGGCGCGAAGGCCGGCCCACGCCCGGGTGAGCCGCTCACGGATGAACGGGTCGTCGGCGGCGCCGGTGCGCTGGGCGAGCTCGGCCAGGTTGGAAAGCTCACGGGCGTAACGAATTTGCTGCCCGAGCGTGGACACGCCCCGCTCAAAGGTCAGCGTGCCCATCGCGACCCGCCAGCCGTCGCCGGGCTCGCCGACCACCAGAGCAGCCTCGGTGCGGGCGTCGTCGAAGAACACCTCGTTGAACTCCGCGGTGCCGGTGATCTGGACGATCGGACGGACCTCCACACCCGGCTGATCCAGCGGCACCAGCAGATACGACAGGCCGGCGTGGCGCTTGGAGCCCTTCTCGGTGCGCGCGACCACGAAGCACCATTGCGACACGTGCGCCAGCGACGTCCACACCTTCTGGCCGTTGATCACCCACTCGTCTCCGTCGAGCTCGGCGGTGGTCGCCACGTTGGCCAGGTCGCTGCCGGCGCCGGGCTCCGAATAGCCCTGGCACCACAGCTCGGTCACGTCCAGGATCTTCGGCAAGAAACGCTGCTGCTGCTCGGGCGTCCCGAACGCGATCAGCGTGGGGCCGAGCAGCTCCTCGCCGAAGTGATTGACCTTGTCCGGGGCGTCGGCCTTGGCGTACTCCTCGTAGAAGGCCACCCGGTGCGCGGTGGACAGGCCCCGGCCGCCGTGCTCGACCGGCCAGCCCAGGCAGGTCATCCCGGCCTTGGCCAGATGTTGATTCCATGCCCGGCGCTCTTCGAACGCCTCGTGCTCGCGTCCGGGCCCGCCGAGACCCTTGAGAGCCGCGAATTCGCCGACCAGATTGTCGGCGAGCCACTGACGGACCTCGGCCCGGAACTCCTCGACATCCTGCATGCCCTGTAGGCTAACCTACCAAGCACTTGCTTTGTAGCTCGGTGACGATGCGCGCCGCGGAGCGGCGTGAGGAGAAATCGAGCGCTCACATCGCGCCAGCGTCGCTACAGGAGCTTTCGATGACCAACGATCCGCGCACGGTGCCCGCGGCGCTGGATCGTTTCGCGGACCGGCTGCCCGATCACGACGCGTTGATCACCGACGAACGGTCCTTCAGCGCCGCCGCGCTGCGCGACGAAGTGCACCGAGCCGCCGCCGCCCTCATCGACGTCGGCGTCCAGGCGGGCGACCGGGTGGCCATCTGGTCGCCGAACACCTGGCATTGGGTGGTGGCCTGCCTGGCGATCCACCACGCCGGCGCGGCGATGGTGCCGCTGAACACCCGCTACACCGCCGCCGAGGCCGGCGACATCCTGGCCCGCACCGGCGCGCCGGTGTTGTTCGGGATGGGCCGATTTCTGGGTAACGATCGCATCGCCGACCTGGACCGGGCGGCGCTTCCGGCGCTGCGCCACATCGTGCGGATACCGATCGAGGCCGCGGAGACCGGGGCCGGAAGCTGGGACGAATTCGTCGCCCGCGGCACCGACCTGGACGCGGTCGCCACTCGTGCGTCCGGCGTCGCGCCCGACGACGTCAGCGACATCCTCTTCACGTCCGGTACCACCGGCCGCAGCAAAGGCGTGCTGTGCGCGCACCGGCAGTCGCTATCGGCCTCGGCGTCCTGGGCGGCCAACGGCAAGATCACCAGTGACGACCGCTACCTGTGCATCAACCCGTTCTTTCACAACTTCGGCTACAAGGCCGGCATCCTGGCCTGTCTGCAGACGGGCGCGACGCTGATCCCCCACCTGACCTTCGACCCGCTGCGCGCGCTGCAAGCCATCGAGCGACACCGCATCACCGTGCTGCCCGGGCCGCCCACCATCTACCAAACCCTGCTGGACCACCCCGCACGCGACGACTACGACCTGAGCTCACTGCGGTTCGCGGTGACGGGCGCCGCGACCGTGCCGGTCGTGCTGGTCGAGCGCATGCAATCCGAACTCGACATCGACATCGTGCTGACCGCCTACGGGCTGACCGAGGCCAACGGCATGGGAACCATGTGCCGCGCCGACGACGACGCGGTCACCGTGGCCACCACCTGCGGGCGCCCGTTCGCCGACTTCGAAATGCGCATCGACACAACGACTGCCGGTGAGGCGGGAGAGGTGTTGCTGCGGGGACCCAACGTGATGCTGGGTTACCTCGAAGACCCGGAGGCCACCGCGGCCGCCATCGACGCCCACGGGTGGCTGCACACCGGTGACATCGGTGCCGTCGACGCGGCCGGCAACCTGCGCATCACCGATCGGCTCAAGGACATGTACATCTGCGGTGGATTCAACGTCTACCCGGCCGAGGTCGAGCAGGTGCTGGCCCGGATGGAGGGCGTGGCCGACGCCGCCGTGATCGGAGTCCCCGACGAGCGGCTCGGCGAAGTGGGCCGGGCCTACCTGGTGACCCGGCCCGACGCCCGGCTCGACGAACAATCCGTGATCGCTTACACCCGAGAGCATCTGGCGAACTTCAAGGCGCCGCGGTCGGTGCGGTTCGTCGACGCGCTGCCACGCAACGCGGCCGGCAAGGTGCTCAAACCACAACTGCGAGAGCAGGGCTAATGGATCTGGAACTCGACGAAGACGCCTTGGCCTTCCAGGCCGAGGTGCGGGAATTCTTGTCGGCCAACGCCGATTCGATCCCGACGAAGTCATATGACAACGCCGAAGGCTTTGACCAGCACCGGCATTGGGATCGCGTGCTGTTCGATGCCGGCTTGTCGGTGATCACCTGGCCGAAGAAGTACGGCGGCCGCGACGCGCCGCTGTTGCACTGGGTGGTGTTCGAGGAGGAGTACTTCCGGGCCGGCGCGCCGGGGCGGGCCAGCGCCAACGGCACCTCGATGCTGGCGCCGACGCTGTTCGCGCATGGCACCGAAGAGCAACGCGACCGGATCCTGCCGAAAATGGCCAGCGGAGAGGAGATCTGGGCCCAGGCGTGGTCGGAGCCCGAGTCTGGCAGCGACCTGGCGTCACTGCGCTCCACCGCCACCCAGACCGACGGCGGCTGGCTGCTCAACGGGCAGAAGATCTGGAGCTCGCGGGCACCGTTCGCCGAGCGGGGTTTTGGGCTGTTTCGTTCCGATCCCGGCGCCGAGCGGCACAACGGGCTGACGTACTTCATGTTCGACCTGAAGGCCAAGGGCGTCACCGTGCGGCCCATCGTCCAGCTCGGTGGCGACACCGGATTCGGCGAGATCTTCCTCGACGACGTCTTCGTTCCCGACGAGGACGTGATCGGCACCCCGCACGAGGGCTGGCGGGCGGCCATGAGCACGTCGAGCAACGAACGCGGCATGTCCTTGCGCAGCCCGGCCCGCTTCCTGGCGACCGCCGAGCGGTTGGTGCAGCTGTGGAAGGACAGTGGCTCACCCGCCGCATTCGCCGACCGGGTCGCCGACGGCTGGATCAAGGCGCAGGCCTACCGGCTGCAGACCTTCGGCACCGTGACGCGGTTGGCCCTCGGCGGGGAGCTGGGCGCCGAGTCGTCGGTAACCAAGGTGTTCTGGTCTGATCTCGACGTCGAATTGCACCAGACCGCGCTCGACCTGCTCGGCGCCGACGGGGAGCTCGTGAGCCGGTGGACCGAGGGGCTGCTGTTCGCGTTGGGCGGCCCGATCTACGCCGGCACCAACGAGATTCAGCGCAACATCATCTCCGAGCGGTTGCTGGGGCTGCCGCGCGAGAAGGCCGGGGGCAAGAAGTGAAATTTGCGCTAGACGAACAGCAGCGCGACTTCGCGGCCAGCATCGACGCCGCGCTCGGCGCGGCCGACCTGCCCGGCGCGGTGCGCGCGTGGTCCGCGGGCGACACCGCACCGGGCCGCAAGGTGTGGGAGCAGCTGGCCAACCTGGGCGTCACCGCCCTGGCAGTCCCGGAAAAGTTCGACGGCATCGAGGCCCATCCGGTCGACCTCGTCGTGGCCATCGAGCGTCTGGGACGTTGGTGCGTGCCCGGCCCGGTGGCCGAATCCATCGCTGTGGCACCGGTATTGCTCGCCTCTGGTGATCACGCCGACCGGTGCGCCGAATTGGCATCCGGGGAATTGATCGCCACAGTCGCCATGCCGCCGCAGACACCGCGTGCCGTCGACGCCGACGTCGCCGGCCTGGTGCTGTTGGCCGGCGAGGACGGCGTCACCGAGGCGACACCGGGCGACCTCCACGAATCCGTCGACCCGAGCCGGCGGCTGTATGACGTGACGGGGACCGGGTCGTCGTGGCGGGCGGATGCCAAGCGCGCCTACGAGTTCGGCGCGCTGGCCACCGCGGCCCAGCTGATCGGCGCGGCCGAGGCGCTGCGCGACGGCGCGGTCGACTACGCCAAGCAACGCACCCAGTTCGGCCGGGTGATCGGCTCCTATCAGGCGATCAAGCACAAGCTCGCCGACGTGCACATCGCCATCGAACTGGCCCGTCCGCTGGTATACGGCGCGGCCCTGACCATGGATCCGCGCGACGTCAGCGCCGCCAAGGCGGCGGCGTCCGAGGCGGGGCTGCTTGCGGCTCGGTCGGCGTTGCAGACCCACGGCGCGATCGGTTTCACCCAGGAACACGACTTGTCGCTGTTGCTGCTGCGCGTGCAGGCGTTGCGGTCCGCGTGGGGTACGCCGGAGGAACATCGGCGGCGCGTGCTGGAGGCGCTATGAGCACAACTGAAGAACGGCAGATGCTGGCCGAGACCGTCGCCGCCCTGGTGGCCAAGCACGCCGGCCCGGCGGCCGTGCGCGCGGCCATGGAGTCCGACCGCGGCTACGACGAATCGCTGTGGCAACTGCTGTGCGAGCAGGTCGGCGCCGCGGCCCTGGTGGTGCCCGAGGAGTTGGGCGGCGCGGGCGGCGAATTGGCCGACGCCGCAGCCGTTTTGCAGGAACTCGGCCGCGCGCTGGTGCCCTCCCCACTGCTGGGTACCACGCTGGCCGAGCTGGCGCTGCTGAGCGCGACCGAGCCAGATGCCGCGACGCTGGAAAGCCTTGCCGAGGGCGGCTCGATCGGCGCGCTGGTGCTCGATGCCGACTATGTGATCAACGGCGATATCGCCGACGTCGTGGTTGCCGTCGAGGACGGCCGGCTGAACAGGTGGACCCGGTTCGGCGCGCAGCCCGTCACCACCATGGATCCGACCCGGCGACTGGCGCGGGTGAAAGCCGAGGAGACCGTGCCGATCGGCACCGACCCGGGGCTGGCGGACAAGGCGGCCGTCCTGCTGGCCGCCGAGCAGATCGGCGCCGCCGAACGCTGTTTGGAACTGACCGTCGAATACGCCAAGGACCGCGTGCAATTCGGCCGGCCGATCGGCAGCTTCCAGGCCCTCAAGCACCGAATGGCCGATCTGTATGTCACTGTCGCCGCGGCCAAGGCCGTCGTCACCGATGCGTGCGATGACCCCGCTCCCACCAGCGCCGCCACCGCCCGGCTGGCCGCCACCGAGGCACTGAACACGGTGGCCGCCGAGGGCATCCAGCTGCACGGCGGCATCGCGATCACCTGGGAACACGACATGCACCTGTACTTCAAACGTGCCCACGGCAGCGCGCATCTGCTGGAATCGTCGCACGAACTACTCAAGCGACTGGAATCCGAGGTACTCACGGCGCCGTGACCGACCGCGTCTCGCTACGATCCGGCATCCCACCGTTTTACGTGATGGACGTCTGGCTGGCGGCCGCGGAACGCCAGCGCAGCCACGGCGACTTGGTCAACCTGTCGGCGGGCCAGCCCAGCGTGGGGGCCCCCGAGCCGGTGCGAGCGGCCGCGGCCGCCGCCGTGCACTCCAACGAACTGGGTTACTCGGTGGCATTGGGCATTCCCGAGCTGCGAGCCGCGATCGCCGCCGACTATCAGCGCCAGCACGGGCTCGACGTGGAACCCGACGCGGTGGTGATCACGACGGGTTCCTCGGGCGGTTTCCTGCTCACCTTCCTGGCCTGCTTCGACGCGGGCGACCGGGTGGCGCTGGCCAGCCCTGGCTATCCGTGCTACCGAAACATCCTGTCGGCCTTGGGATGTGAGGTTGTGGAAATCCCCTGCGGACCGCAGACCCGCTTCCAGCCGACCGCGCGGATGCTCGCCGAACTCGACCCGCCGGTGCAAGGTGTGGTCATCGCAAGCCCGGCCAACCCCACCGGCACGGTCATCGAGCCGACGGAACTGGCCGCTATCGCATCGTGGTGCGATGCGACGGGAGCGCGACTCATCAGCGACGAGGTCTACCACGGTCTGGTATACCAAGGGGCACCGCAGACCAGCTGCGCGTGGCAGACATCGCGAAATGCCGTCGTGGTCAACAGCTTTTCGAAGTACTACGCGATGACGGGCTGGCGGCTGGGCTGGCTGTTGGTGCCGTCCGAGTTGCGCCGCGCGGTGGATCGCCTCACCGGCAACTTCACCATCTGCCCGCCAGTGCTGTCACAACTCGCCGCGGTCGCGGCCTTCACCCCGGAGGCCACCGCCGAGGCCGACGGCCACCTGCAGCACTATGCGGCCAATCGTTCGTTGGTGCTCGACGGGCTACGCGGCATCGGCATCGAGCGTCTTGCCCCGACCGACGGCGCCTTCTACATCTACGCCGACGTATCGGAATTCACCGACGACTCGCTCGAGTTTTGTTCGAAGCTGTTGGAAGACACCGGCGTCGCGATCGCGCCCGGGATCGACTTCGACACCGCGCGGGGCGATTCGTTCGTGCGGCTGTCGTTTGCGGGGCCGACGAACGACATCGACGAAGCGCTGCGACGGCTCGGTCCCTGGCTTTCGGCCCGCTAGGGAAGGCCGGCGAGGCGCCTAGGCGCCGAGCACCTGCGCGATGCGCGTCTCGAGCGCACCCCGATCGCCGACACCCGCCAGGTCGATGCCGAACCGCCCGCCGATCGTGTCGAGGACCGCCGCGGCGTCGTCGAGGCGGATCTTCTCGCTGCCGTCGCCGCGGTGGATGGTCAGGTTCCTGCCGGCCAGGTTGTAGCGGGCATCCTCGGTGGTCAGCGCGACCGTCAAGCCGGTCACGAAGATCGACGACGGGTGCGTGGACACGTACCAGCTGCCCACCGTCAGGTCGATCTGCGGCACGGTCTGGGTGCCGAATGTGTACAGCGGCTGCCACTCGTCGCGGATCAGAGCCTGCAGGACCAGGCCGTCACCGTGGTCGTTCAGCCGGTACGGCTCGTGCGTGGTCTGCTGGGCGTTGCCGGTCTGCAACCGGATGGGAGAGGTCAGGGTCTGGCCGCCGAAGCCGACGTCGACCAGGAAGGAACCCTGCGAGCCGGGAAATGTCACCGCCAGCACCGTGTGGGTCTGGGCGCCCAGCGGCGCGTCGGGAGGCAGTATCCAGACCACCCGCCCGGCCAACCGCCGCACCCGAAACCCGATTTCGGTCAGCGCGTACCCCATCAGCCCGTTCTGCTCGTAGCAGTAACCCCCGCGGCGCCGGCAGACCAGCTTGTCGGTCAACGCTTCCGGGCTCAGGTCGTCGACCGGCACGCCCATCAGCGGATCGAGATTCTCGAACGGAATCGAGCCGGTGTGCGCGGTCATCAGGTCCTGCAGCACATCGAGGGTCGGCTCGGCGGGACCGCCGTAGTTGATGCGGTCGAAATACGCGCCCAGATCCAGCGTCATGACACCATTCTGGCCCGCGGCCGTCCGGCCGGGACCGCGGACGTCGCCATCGGTTGTTTCATTCGTGTCGAATACGGCAACCCGCGAAAAGGGACCTCAGCGCTTCCCAACACTGACAACGGAGTCCATCATGAACAGCAGCAACATCGTTTGGATCGCTATCGCCGCGGTCGTGGCCGTTTTCATCATCATCGTTCTGGTCATGCTTGCCCGAAGAGCGAGCATGCGCCGCCGCGAGCGGCAGGCCGAGGGGATTCGCGAACAGGCCCGAGTGGAGACCGCCAAGGTCGAGCGCCGCGAGGCACTGGCCGCGGAAACCTCCGCGAAAGCGCGCGCCGCGCAGGCCGAAGCCGAGGCCAAAGCGGCCGAAGCCGCGCGGCTGCAGGACCGGGCGTCAGCGCATCAGACCGAAGTGGCGTCCTCGCGCGAACAGCTGAACGAGCAATGGCAGCGGGCCGACAGCCTGGATCCGAAAGTGAAGACCGAAAAGGACTCCGCTACCGACAAGGGCGAAGACGACCGCGACGCCGCGTGGAGCCAGGAGCAGCCGATCCCCGACAACTCCCCCACAGTGAACCTCTCGGGCACCGAGCGCGACGCCGGAAGCCATCGCGGTGGGCCCACCTGAGAACTACTACAACCAAGTGTCTTGGGTGGTGGTGGTCAGGAACGCCTCCAGGTCATCGCGCCATTGTGCCGGCGTCGTCTTGTCCGGCTCGATGCCGGTGTATTCGCCGCGGTAGAACAGCAGCGGCCGCGGCTTGATCTTAGGCGCCTCCGAAAGTGATTGCACGGCACCGAAAACAACGAAGTGATCGCCCCCGTCGTGCGCGGAGGCAACCGTGCAGTCGATGTAGGCCAGCGAATTGTCGATGATCGGGGAACCGAGTTCGGAAGGGTGCCAGTCGATCCCGGCGAACTTGTCCGGCTCCTTGGAGCCGAAGCGGGCCGAGACGTGCTTCTGCTGCTCGGTCAGCATGTTGACGCAGAACCGGCCGCTGGCCTCGATGGCCCTCCACGAACGCGACACCTTGGTGGGGCAGAACAGCACCAGCGGCGGATCCAGCGATAGCGCCGCGAAGGACTGACAGGCGAAGCCGACCGGGACGTCGTCGTGCACGGTGGTGATGATGGTGATCCCGGTGCAGAACTGGCCGAGCACGCTGCGGAACGTGCGCGGGTCGATCGGCGCGGCAGTCATGGCCTGGGATTCAGCCCTTGAAGCCGACGCTGAAGTCGTGGCCCCACAGGCTGATCGCGGTGCTCTCCCGGGCGATCCAATCGCTGTCTTCGACTTGCCTTCCCTCGCAGCCGAATTCGATGTCGAACCCGCTGGGCGTCTTCATGTAGAAGGACAGCATCAGGTCGTTGACGTGGCGGCCCAGCGTCGCCGACATCGGCACCTTGCGGCGTAGTGCCCGATCCAGGCACAGGCCCACGTCGTCGGCCTGTTCGACCTCGACCATCAGGTGCACGATGCCGCTCGGGGTCTGCCCGGGCATGAAGGCCAGGCTGTGGTGACGCGGGTTGCAGCCCAGGAAGCGCAGCCAGGCCGGCGGGCCATCGGCCGGTCGGCCGACCACCTGCGGCGGTAACCGCATCGAGTCCCGCAGCTTGAAGTCCAGCACGTCGCGGTAGAAGTGCAGGGTCTCTTCGTCGTCGCGAGTGGTCAGCACCACGTGGCCCAGGCCCTGCTCGGCGGTGACGAACTTGTGCCCGTACGGGCTGACCACCCGGCGGTGTTCGAGGGCGGCGCCGTGAAAGACCTCCAGGCAGTTGCCGGACGGATCGGAGAACCGGATCATCTCGTCGACCCGGCGATCGGCCAGTTCGGCCGCGGTGGCCTCCTTGTACGGAGTGCCCTCGACGTCGAGCCGGCTCCGGATCTCTTGCAGGCCCGCGGCATTCGCGCATTCCCAGCCGGCCTCGATGAGCCGGTCCTGCTGCCCGGGCACGATCACCAGCCGGGCTGGAAAGTCGTCCATCCGCAGATACAGCGCATCTTCGGTCGCGCCCTTGCCCTCGACCATGCCGAGGACCTTCAGACCGTAGTCGCGCCAGGCCGCCATGTCGGTGGCCTCGATACGCAGATAGCCCAGAGAGCGGATGCTCATCGCGCACCTCCCAGGAAATCGATGGTGAGCTTGTTGAACTCGTCGAACTTCTCCACCTGCGCCCAGTGCCCACATTGCCCGAAAACGTGAAGCTGTGCACGCGGAATGGTTTTCAATGCGACCAGTGCGCCGTCGAGCGGGTTGACCCGATCCTCGCGGCCCCAGATCAGCAGCACCGGCTGACGCAGCCGATGCACCTCGCGCCACATCATGCCGAGCTCGAAATCCGCTCCGGCGAACGACATTCCCATCGCGCGGGTCGCCGTCAGCGATTCAGGCGTGCTGGCCAACTCGAAACGCTGGTCGATCAACTCCGGGGTGATCAGTTTCTGGTCGTAGACCATCACCCGCAGGAACGCCTCGAGGTTTTCGCGGGTGGGCTCGGCGGAGAACTTGCCCAGCCGTTTGACGCCCTCGGTCGGGTCGGGCGCAAACAGGTTCACGCTCACCCCACCCGGCCCCATCAGCACCAGGCGTCCGGCCCGGTCCGGGTAGTCCAGCGCGAAGCGCACCGCGGTGCCGCCGCCGAGTGAATTCCCCACCAGCGGAACGCGTCCCAGACCCAGCTGGTCGAACAGACCCGCCAGCGCCCGTGCCGCGTAGTGGTTGAACTGCCCGTGCTCGGCGCGCTTGTCGGAGTGGCCGTACCCGGGCTGGTCGACCGCCAGCACGTGAAACTGCTTCGCCAGCACTCCGATGTTGCGGGAGAAGTTCGTCCAGCTCGCCGCGCCCGGGCCGCCGCCGTGCAGCAGCACCACCGTCTGCTCGTTGCCGACTCCGGCCTCGTGGTAGTGCAGTTTCAGCGGACCGTCGACGTCGACCTCCGCGAAGCGCGAAGTGGACTCGAAGGTGATTTCTTCGGTTGCCGAGGTCATCAGACCATGGTGTCGCCGGGCGGCAACCCGAACTCGTTGTTCCCGAAGATCTGGTAGGCCCGCTCGGGGTCGTTGGCCGCGTGCACCCGGCCGGCATGTGCGTCACGCCAAAACCGTTGCACCGGTTGGTCATTGCCCAGGGCCGTGGCGCCGGAAGCCTCGAACAGCCGGTCGATGGAGGCGATCGCGCGGCCGGTGGCGCGCACCTGGTCGCGGCGCGCGCGGGCACGCAGCTCGAAGGGGATCTCCTTGCCGGCCGACAGCAGCGCGTACTCGTCGGCAACGTTGCCGCTCAGCTGGCGCCACGCCGCGTCGATGTCGCTGGCCGCTTCGGCGATGCGGACCTTGGCGAACGGGTCGTCCTTGGCCTTCTCACCGGCGAACGCCGCGCGCACCCGCTTGCCCTGGTGCTCGACGTGCGCGTCGTACGCCCCGTAGGCCATGCCGACGATCGGTGCCGAGATCGTGGTGGGGTGCATTGTGCCCCAAGGCATCTTGTAGACCGGGGCGGAGTTGGTCTCATACCCGCCCGCGGTGCCGTCGTTCATCGCCTTGTAGGACAGGAACCGGTGCCGCGGCACGAAGACGTCCTTGACGACCACGGTGTTGCTGCCCGTGCCGCGCAGGCCGACGACATGCCACACGTCGTCGATGCGGTACTCGCTGCGCGGGATCAGGAAAGAGCCGAAGTCGACCGGACGGCCGTCCTTGATCACCGGACCGCCGAGGAACGCCCACGTGGCGTGGTCACAACCCGAGGACCAGTTCCACGCGCCGTTGACCAGGTAGCCGCCGTCGGTCACCACGCCCGCGCCCATCGGCGCATACGACGACGAGACCCGGGTCTTTGGGTCCTCGCCCCAGACCTCCACCTGCGCGTCCTGGTCGAACAGCGCCAGGTGCCAGTTGTGCACGCCGATGATCGAGCTCACCCAGCCGGTGGAACCACACGCGCTGGCCAGCCGCCGCACCGCCTCGTAGAACAGCGTCGGGTCGCACTGCAACCCGCCCCACTGCTCGGGTTGCAACAGGGTGAAGAAGCCCACGTCCTGCAGATCCTGGACGGTCTCGTCGGGCAGCCGCCGCAGGTCCTCCGTCGCCTGAGCGCGTTCGCGTATCTGCGGGAGCAGATCATCGATGCCAGCCAAAACCGACTGCGCATCACGCTGTTGAATGGACGTCACTTACGTTTGCCTCCTGCGCCAGACTTACTCAGCGGACTTACACCAGAGACTAGAACACGTTCCGATTTGTGTCGAGCAGGGTATTCCTGCGGCTGGTAGCGATACGAATCCGCTTTTCTGTAACATGTTCTAGTTGCAACGAAAGGAAGGGACGGGCCTTGACCGAGGCGGATCTGGACCAAGCACCCGACGAGCCACTGGGTGACCACGTCCTTGAACTGCAGGTCGCCGAGGTCATCGCCGAGACCGACGATGCGCGGTCGTTGGTGTTCGCGGTGCCGGACGAGGCGGGCGACCCCGACGTGCCGCCCGAGCGGCTGCGGTACGCGCCGGGCCAGTTCTTGACGCTGCGCATTCCCAGTGAGCGCACCGGGTCGGTGGCGCGTTGCTATTCGTTGTGCAGCTCGCCGTTCACCGACGACGCCCTGACGGTCACGGTCAAACGAACCGCGGACGGCTACGCGTCCAACTGGTTGTGCGACCACGCGCACAAGGGCATGCGGATTCACGTGTTGGCCCCGTCGGGCAACTTCGTTCCCAAAACGCTGGGCGATGACTTCCTGCTGATGGCCGCGGGCAGCGGCATCACCCCGATCATGTCGATCTGCAAGTCGGCCCTGGCCGAGGGCAGCGGGCAGGTGACGCTGGTCTACGCCAACCGCGACGACCGTTCGGTGATCTTCTCCGACGCCCTGCGCGAGCTGTCGGCCAAATATCCCGACCGGCTCACGGTTCTGCACTGGCTGGAATCGCTGCAGGGCCTGCCCAGCGTGGCCGCGCTGGCCAGGCTGGCCGCCCCCTACACGGATCGGCCGGTATTCATCTGCGGCCCGGGCGCCTTCATGGATTCGGCGAGACAGGCCCTGGAAGGGCTGAAAGTGCCTGCGGCGCAGATACATATCGAGATCTTCAAGTCGCTGGACTCGGATCCGTTCGCGGCGGTGCGCATCGAGGACACCGCCGAAGGTGACGAGCCGCCGGCGACGGCAGTGGTCGAGCTGGACGGCGAAACCCACACCGTGTCGTGGCCACGCAACGCCAAGTTGCTCGACGTGCTGCTGGCCAAGGGCCTCGATGCGCCCTTCTCCTGCCGCGAGGGCCATTGCGGCGCGTGTGCGTGCACGCTGCGCAGCGGCAACATCAGCATGGAGGTCAACGACGTACTCGAGCAGCAGGATCTGGACGAGGGCTTGATCCTGGCCTGTCAATCCCACCCTGAATCTGATTCGGTAGAAGTCACCTACGACGAGTAGTCGCCGGGTTAAGTTCACCCTTGGGTCACAGGGAAGGGAAGCATCGATGATGCGGCTGGTATCGGGATTCGCAGTCGTCGCGCTGATGCCGATGTTTCTGCCGGCCGGGGTGTGCGCGGCGGCGAGCAACACCGCCACCACGCTGTTCCCGCTGGACGGGCCCAATCAGCTGGAGACGCGCGCCATCCTGAATTGCTTCAAAGCCGATGGCCACTGCGACTTCACGGCCGGCGCGGACATGCTCACGCCCGACGGGGTCACCGGGTTCCCGCCCGGCCTGTGGGCGCGGCAAACCACCGAGATCCGGTCCTCCAACCGGCTGGCCTATCTCGACGCGCATGCCGACGGCCAGTACGAGCGGGTGCACAAGTCGATGGGTTCCGACGAGATCACCACCATCTACATGGGTGAGGGCCCGCCGGACAAGTATCAGACGCACGGGCGCATCGACTCCACCGACTGGCAGACGGGCCAGCCCAAGACCGACAACAACGTCATCGCCTGCACCCACATCCAGGTGGTCTACTCCGGGGTCAACATCACGTCCCCGAGCACCTGCGCGGTCACCACGTTCTCCTGAAACGCCGGACGTCACAGCGGATCAGATCACGAGTTTTCCTTCAGGGCTTGCAGCGCCCGGTGAAGCTCGGCGCGCGATCGGATGCTCAGTTTGCGGTAGACGCGGCTGAGGTTGACCTCCACGGTCTTGGGGCTCACGAACAGGGCGGCCGCGATGTCGCGATTGGTCAATCCCGAGACGGCCAGGTCGGCGACGCGTTCCTCGGTGACGGTCAATCCCGGCTCGCGGCCTCGGATCGAGAGGCCGCGCGCCAGTTCGGATTCGGCGCGGCCGGCCCACACCGTCGTGCCGAGTCGCACAAAGGTGTCCCGCGCCTCTCGCAGCGCTGCACCGGCCGCGTCGCGATGGCGCCGCCGGCGCTGCAGCTGGCCGGACAACAGCTGAGTGCGGGCGCGTTCAAACGGCATTGCGAGGCGTTGGTGCTCGGCCAATGCCAGCTCGACGCTTGTGATCGCGCCTGGAACATCGCCTCGCGCAGCCTGCAGCATGGCGCGACAGCGCATACCGACCGCGAGGGTCCAGGCGCGGTCAAGCCGGCGGCCGTTGCGCTCCAAGGCTTGCACCAGCGGCTCGGCATCGTCCAATCGACCGAGACCGACCATGGCCTCAACGGCCTCGGGGACGAAAGACGACGAGATGATCTCACTCGCCTCCGGGAAGAGTTCCACCATGGGCAACAGCGGCTCGAGCGCGTTCATGGCCGCTTGATAATCCCCTGAGGAGACCTCGACAAATCCGGCTATCGTGGCCGGCCACTCGGCCAAACGCCTTGAGCCGCAACGCTGGGCGGCCGCTATCGCCTGGCGTAGATCGCTTCGAGCATCACCGAGGCGGCCGACGTGTGCGGCGACCGCGGCCCGCAGGGTGAACCCGATGAACATCGGGAAGTCACCGCCTAGCAGAGTTGCCCGTTCCATCGTCGCGTCGGCGATGACCGCCGCACTGGCGAGGTTGCCGAGCCAGATGTCGATGAGGGTGAGATGGAAACCGATGAAGATCAGCTCGGCTTCCTCGCCGAGAGCGAGACAGTACCGTTCCATTTCAGCCAGTTCTTCACGGGCACTCGACAATTCACCCGTCCAAGCGCGCAGCAGGCTCATCTGTGCACGAGGCCGCAACGGCAACGGGACTGGCGCGCCCGGGCCTTCCATCCCGACTGCGAGTTGCATCGCGGGCTCGTCAAAGCCCTTGCCGCACATGAAGTCGATCATCACCCGCATGCCCAGCGCCGGCCCGAGCAGTGCGGCGGCGCCGAGACCCTCGGCATCGGCTACGGCCCGCTCAACTCGCGCATAGGCATGCTCGTGTCGGCCCGCGTTGAGCAAAGCGAACGCCAGGCTGATCAGGATGCGCACGCGTAAGGCGGCGTCGGCACCGCTTTCGTCTACAGCCTCCTCGAGCACGTCCGCCGCTTCCAGGAAGCTGTCGTCGGAGAGGACGATCAGCCCCAGCTGGTGCAATGCTTCGGCGCGGGTCGGGCAGGGCGGCAGCGCCGCGATGACCGCGTCGAGGATTCGCCGGGCCCGGGCCGGGTCACCTGCCACGAAATAGTCTGTCGCACAACGTATCTTGCGCCGCGGATCGTTGTCACCGGCCAGGCCGACGGCAAGATCAACCAGCTCGGCGGCGGCGGCGGGTGCGCCCCTGCAGCGGGCAATCTCGGCGGCCCTGTCCAGCGCGGCCACGGTCTCCGGCTTCCCGGACGTGTCGGCGAGCGCGAGGTGGCGGGCGTGCAACTCGGGTTGAGCGGTGAGTTCGGCGAGCCGGCGGTGCATTTCACGGCGACGACCGGGCGCCGCTGCGCTGTAGACGCCGTGCGCCAGGAGGGGGTGGGTAAACCGGAGCCGGCTCCCGTCGATAGCCACCACCGCTTGGTTCTCGGCTTCCCGCAGCGATCGCACCACCTGATCCGGCGGGCAATCGGTGGCCCGCGCCACCATCGACACCGTCGGATCAGGCAGGCTGGCGATGGCAAGCAGAACGTCTTCGGCGCCGACCCGACTGATCCTCGCGCGGACCAATTCATTGAGGCTGCCCGGCAGACTCGTTTCGAAAGCGCGTCCTTCGACGCCCAGTTCTCGAGTCAATTCCAGCGCGAAAAACGGGTTGCCCGCGGCGATCTCGTGAATGCGTAGCAGCGTAGGACGCGCCACGGAATGTCCCAGCCGCAGCAGCAGAACCTGATGCAACTCGCCAACGGTCAACGGCTGCATTCGGATGCGACGCATGTCGTCGGGGTCGGGCAGCTGCAACCGCGCAGCGGCCTCTTCGGTACGCGTCGTGCACAGCAGGGCCGCGCCGGCGCGAAGGCGACGTGCTGCGTACGCCACCACACTGGCGCTCGACGCGTCCGACCACTGAAGATCGTCGATGGCGATCAAGACAGGCCGCACGGCGGCGAGTCGGCCGATGATTGCCACAAACGCCGCCGCCACCGCCCTGGGATCGATCTCGGAAACCTCTACGACGTCTCTTAGCAGCGCACCGCCCAAGGCCTGCTGCTGCGGAGCCGGCAGATCAGCCCAGACCGAGTCGTCGACGTCGTCCAGCAGGTCGGCCAGCACCGTATATGCCAGCACCGACTCGGCCGCGGCGGCGCGGCAGCTCAGCACGCGATATCCGCATTCGCCAGCCCGGCGGACCGCGTCCACCCACACGGCCGTTTTGCCGATGCCCGCCTCGCCCTCGATGACGAGTGCGCACGATCGATGTGGCAAAGAATCAAGAAGGTCGCTGACGGCGCGCTCTTCGGCCTGCCGGCCGACCAATCGCTCCGTCACATCAACCCTTCACACCATCACACGGCGGGGGCCCACCACGGCAGCGACTGTCGCGATAACGGCCCCGACACCGGCTCCTTCGTTTGCCAGACGTGGAGTCCGGCCCGGCCGGTGGCTACTGCAGAGATTCTCGCAGAACTTCGCTGAGACGGCTCGATTTCTGAAACATAAATGATCGGCAACTATGGGTGCACGGCCGGGAAACTTTGCTCGGCGAAGCCGGTCAGCCCGCGGAAAGACGTGGTCGCCGCCATCGAGCCGACCCCGTCAGCCATCCAGGGGCCGCGTCCAACCGACGCCACTGCTGATCCGTCCCGCGGGGGTGCCGACGTCGGCGCATACCTGCGCGACCAGCTCGGCCGACTCGGCAGCAAAGACACCGAACGCGTAATCGTCGTCTGGCACCGTCATCGCCGTCAGAAGCTGCACCGGAGCTCCACGAGTCGTCATCAATTCAGCACGGCCATTCAGCCGATCGACGATATCGCCTATCGAGTGGGCGGATGTTCGTGGTCCGTACCACTCGACGAGGAACCGTTGTGGTTGAGGGCCCGCGGTCGCCATTTGTTTCTGAGGATATCGACGCCGGCAATCGTCGGCATCAGGGTTTTCCCTACCGCCTTGCGAAAGTGTAGGGACATCCATTTGCCGTCCTGAAATTGTCGGCCGATCAATCCGATTCGGCTGCCATGGACCTCGCGCGCAAGGTAACACCACAACTGCCCGAATAACGGATTGCGCTCGTCGGCGCCATTTATTTCGAGAAGCGGCACCCAAACAAGTTTTTGCACGGCTTTGAATGCGCTACGAACATTTCCGAGCCCCGGGGGCAGCCCGAATGGATGCCCCCGGTTCAGCGGTCGCCGCCGTCAGTACAGCGGTATCCAGGTGCCGAAGAACCAGTAACCAAAGCCGCCGTAGTCCGCGTTGAAGACCGGAAGGACGGTGAAGTTGTTGTAGCTGAAGGGCGCGTAATAGTTCTGTCCGTAGGATGCGTCAACCGGCGTCCCTTGCCAGGGCTGGTTCCAGCCGCCGGCAGGCGGCGGCCCATTCCAGCCACCAGACGGGGGCGGGCCTTCCCAGTTCGGCGGGGGGTAGCCA
>NZ_LZIF01000113.1 GCF_001667145.1 Mycobacterium sp. 852002-51971_SCH5477799-a | reverse complement strand
GACGTGGGTGTGCGCGGCGCCGGGCGCCCCCCCGGGATGCACCCCGCCGCCCAGGACCGGCGGGGGGCGGCCGGTCTGGGGGGGTTAGCGGGGGGGGTGCGCCGCGGGGACGCCGGGGGGGGGGCAAGGGGCGCCGCCGGGCGCCCCGGCCGGGGCGCACGGCGGTCATCGCACACAGCATCGAGGAGCTGGCCGAGGGTCTGCGCGAGATCGCTGGTGGCGACTTTCCCTATCGGCCCGCGGCCGGACAGGACGACCGAGGCCCGGTATGGCTGTTCTCCGGTCAGGGTTCGCAGTGGGCGGCGATGGGCGGTGAGCTGCTCGCCGCGGAGCCGGTGTTCGCGGCGACTGTGGCCAAGGTAGAGCCGCTGATCGCCAAAGAGTCGGGATTCTCTGTCACCGAGGCGATTTCGTCCTCCGAGACGGTGAGCGGGATTGATCGGATTCAGCCCGCGCTGTTCACCATGCAGGTCGCACTGGCGGCCACGATGAGGGCATACGGTGTCCAGCCGGGGGCGGTGATCGGCCATTCGATGGGCGAAGCCGCGGCCGCGGTGGTAGCGGGAGCGCTCACGCTGGAAGACGGTGTCCGCGTGATCTGCCGCCGATCGCGGCTGATGTCCACCATCGCCGGCGCCGGAGCGATGGCGTCGGTGGAACTGCCGGCCGAGCAAGTGCTTTTGGAACTGATGGCGCGCGGTGTCGACGATGTCGTCCTTGCGGTGGTGGCCTCGCCACATTCGTCGGTGATCGGCGGCGCCACACCGACGGTGCGCGATCTGGTCGCCGCATGGGAGCAGCGGGACGTGTTGGCACGCGAGATCGCGGTCGACGTCGCCTCGCACTCTCCGCAGGTCGATCCGATCCTCGACGAACTGGTCGACATGCTGGCCGAGATCGAACCCAGGACACCGGAGTTGGCGTTCTACTCCGCGACCGCGTTCGACCCGCGGGAGCTGCCCGTGTGCGATGCCTGGTACTGGTCGGACAATCTGCGCCACATGGTGCGCTTCGCCGCGGCGGTTCAGGCGGCGTTGGAAGACGGCTTCCGGGTATTCGCGGAGTTGGCCCCGCACCCCCTACTCACCCATGCCGTCGAGCAGACTGCCGGGAGCGTCGGCATGCCGGTGGCCGCAATCGCCGCGATGCGCCGAGAGCAAGGCCTGCCGCACGGACTACGCGGCTTCTTGGCGGAGCTGTTCAGTGCCGGTGCGGCAATCGACTTTTCGGCGATCTTCCCGAGTGGCCAGCTGGTGGATGCACCGCTGCCGGCCTGGAGCCACCGCCCGCTGCTGCTGACCCGCAAGAGTCCGGATCTGCGGGCACACGGCGGCAGCGCGGTTGCGGTGCACCCGTTGATGGGGGCGCATGTCCGGCTGCACGAGGAGCCGGAGCGCCACGTCTGGCAGGGCGACGTCGGCACCGCGGCGCAGCCCTGGCTGGGGGATCACCGGATACACAATGTGTCCACGCTTCCGGGCGCGGCCTACTGTGAGATGGCGTTGGCCGCGGCGCGCACGGCCTTTGGTGAGACATCCGAAGTTCGCGACATCCGCTTCGAGGCGATGCTGTTGCTAGACGGCGAGACACCGATATCGGCGGTTGCGTCGGTGACCCCGACGGGCTCGATCGACTTCGCGGTGGAGACCTACCAGGACGGAACACAGATGCGGCGCGCGGCCGCGATGCTGCATGCGGTGGACGAAGGCCACCCACCGGCGTACGACATGGCCTCCCTGACCAAGGCCCATCCACGCCGGGTCGACGCCGCCGACCTGCGGAAGAAGCTCGACCGGCACGGTCTGCAATATGGACCGGCATTCGCCGGACTGGCCGCGGTGCACCACTCAGACGAGACGATCGACACGGTGCTGGGTGAGGTGGTGCTACCCGGCGCCATCCGCTCGCAACACGGGCCCTACGCAGTGCACCCCGCATTGCTGGATGCCTGTTTCCAGTCGGTGGCGGCCCATCCCGGGGCCCAGGTCGCAGGCAACGCCGGTCTGCTACTGCCGCTGGGCGTGCGCCGAATGCGGGCCTACGCTTCCGCCCGCACCGCGCGTTACTGCTATACGAGGGTGACACGAGCCGACCTGGCGGGGTTGGAGGCGGACCTCGATGTGCTCGACGAGCACGGGATGGTCCTGCTGGCCGTCCGCGGATTGCAACTGGGTACCGGCGCCTCCGAGAGCGCGCACCGCGATCGCGTGCTGAACGAGCGGCTGCTGAACGTCGAGTGGAAGCACCGAACGCTGCCGGCTGGGGAAAACCTCGGCCTGGGAACGTGCTTGCTCATCAGCACTTCCGCCACGGCCGACGTCATGGCGACAAGGCTGACCGACGCATTGAAGGTCGAAGGCGCCCGGTGCGCGACCATGACGTGGCCCCGGCATGCCAATCACCGGGCGAACACCGAGGCGCTCGGCATCCATCTTGCCGACCAACTCAGCGGAGTCGTCATACTCACCGGCCCCAAGAACGGCAGCCCGGAGGATGAGTGCGGCCCGCTCGGCGAGGACCAAGTTTGTCACCTGGTGCGAATCACCCGGGAAATCACGCACATTGGCGCAGAGCCGCCCCGCCTTTACGTCGTTACGCGGAATGCACAGTACGTGCTGCCAGGCGACGCGGTGAACCTCGAGCAGGCCGGTATCCGCGGCCTGATGCGCGCGATCGGCACCGAATATCCGCATTTGCGCGCCACCCAGATCGACATGGACGAGGACAGCGACGCCGAGCGGCTGGCACGGCAACTGCTGGCGAATTCCGAGGAGGACGAGACAGCCTGGCGAAACGGCCGGTGGTATACGGCGCGTCTTAGCCCCGCACCGCTACGCCCCGAGGAGCGGCGAACCGCCGCGGCGAATAATCAACACGACGGCCTGCGCATGCAGATTCGCACGCCCGGCGACCTGGAAACGATGGAACTGGCTGCGTTTCAACGCTTTCCGCCGGGGCCAGGCGAGATCGAAGTCAGGGTGAACGCATCCGGCATCAATTTCGCGGATGTCCTGTTGGCCTGCGGCCGGTATTCCGGCGGCGATGGGGATGCACCCCGGCTCGGAACGGATTTTGCGGGCATGGTGACCGCGGTCGGTTCCGGGGTCACAACCCATCGTCCGGGCGACCACGTCGGCGGTTTCTCCACGAACGGTTGCTGGGCCACGTTCGTCACCTGTGACGCCCGCCTGGCCGTGACGCTGCCGCCGGGACTCAGCGAGGCTCACGCGGCAGCGGTGAGTACCCCGCATGCCATCGCGTGGTACGCGCTGCGCGATCAGGCCAGGATCACGACCGGTGACCGTGTGTTGATCCACTCCGCCACTGGCAGCGTGGGGCGGGCGGCGATCGCGATCGCGCGCGCCGCCGGAGCCGAGATCTTCGCCACCGCCGGCAGCGAGGCACGCCAAGAACTATTGCGCGACATGGGTATTAAGCACATTTACGACTCGCGTAGCACCGACTTCGCCGAGCAGATCCGCCGAGAGACCGACGGCGCCGGGGTTGACATCGTGCTCAACTCCCGGCCCGGCGCGGCGCAGCGCGTCGGCCTCGAAGTGCTGTCCATCGGTGGACGATTTGTGGAGATCAGCAAGCGCGACGTCTACGCCAACACCCGGCTGGGCCTATCCCCGTTCCGTCGCAATCTCACCTTCCAATACGTCGACCTGGCACTGATGTCGCAGAGTCATCCAGACCGAGTCGGTGACCTGCTGAGCACGGTCTACCGGCTCGTCGCAGACGGCGAGTTGCCACTACCGAGCATCACTCACTATCCGCTCAACGATGCGGCCACCGTTGTCCGGGCGATCAGCGCGGCAGAGCAGACGGGCAAGGTCGTCCTCGGCGTACCCCAGGCCGGACACACCAGCGTCGTGGTACCGCCCGAGCAGGCCCGGCCCTTCCGGCACGACGGCTCCTACATCGTCACCGGCGGTCTGGGTGGCATAGGACTCTTCCTCGCCGAGAAAATGGCCGAGGGCGGTTGCGGCCGCATCGTGCTCAGCTCCCGTTCGGAACCCAATGCCAAGGCGCTGGAGACGATCGAGCTCATTCGGGCGATGGGCACGGACATCGCCGTGGAATGCGGCGACATCACCGAATTCGACACAGCGCCGCGGCTGGTGAGCGCCGCGACCGTCACCGGGCTTCCGTTGTGCGGGGTTCTGCACGCCGCCGCGGTCTTCGAAAACGCGATGCTGGCCAATATGACCGACGAACTCATCAGCCGCAACTGGGCTCCAAAGGTGCACGGCGCGTGGAACTTACACCAGGCGACGTCTGCCCTCCCCCTGGATTGGTTCTGTTTGTTCTCTTCGGCCGTAGGTCTGGTGGGCTCGCCCGGGCAAGGGGCGTACGCCGCAGCCAACGGCTGGCTGGATGCATTCGCACGCTGGCGGCGAACTCAAGGCCTGCCCGCCACGACCATCGGATGGGCCTTGTGGGCCGAGGTGGGTCGCGCCGCCGAAGTCCGAGCCGAGCCCGGGGCAGAAACGACACCCGGCCGCGACGGCGAAGGCACCGCCATCGCACACTGGCGTGACACTGCTTTCACCGCAGATGAGGGCGCCTATGCGTTTGAGGCTCTGCTGCGCCACGACCGCCCCTACTCCGGGTATGCAACATTGACGGGGACGCCGTGGTTCGCCGCCTACGCGCAACGCAGCCGGTTCGCCGAGCTGTTCCGGTCCGACGACCAAAGCGCCTCGGACGCGGGCGAACTGCTCGACGAGTTGTACAGGCTGCCCTCGGAGGAGTGGCCAGTTCGGCTGCGCCGCATGATCTCCGAGGCGGTCAGCCTGATCCTGCGCCGTACCATCGATCCCGATCATCCACTCTCCGAGTATGGCCTCGACTCCATGGGCAACCTCGAGCTGCGCACCCGCATCGAGGCCGAAACGGGGATCCGGGTCACCACCAATGACATCACGACCATCCAGGGCCTGGCCGGACTCCTGTGCGAAAGGCTAGCTCCCGCAGGCGGTCTCGGCACCGCCGAGGTAAGCCAGCCTGTCGAAGCGTCGGCCGAGCCGCAAGTGGACTGAAGGAGGCGTGGGTGTTCATAGGCGCAGGGCCAGCGCGCGGGCTGTTCGTGGGAACGGTCTACGACTGGGCACCCGAGGCGGGCAGGATCGTGTCTTGGCAGGCATCGACGGCCTCGCTGGCCAAAGCCCGACAAGCTCCGGTGAGCGAAGTGCCACTCAGCGCGATGCAAGAAGCGCACCTGCGTGGCTATTCTCGCTACGCGGAACGCGGGCTCGACTATGCGCGACTGGTGATCGGTTCCGGAGACGAACCCGGCCGATGCGATGTCCGAGCCATGAGCTACGTCATCAACTCTCACCTGCGCCGGCATAAGACCTATCACAGTTGGTTCGAGTACGGCGACGCGCAAAACATTGTGCGGCACACGATCGTTGACCCGGCCGACATCGAGTTCGTCCCGCTCCGGCAGGACAACATGACGCCACGCGAGTGGCACCGGTATGTGCTGTCCACGCCGGACCCGTTTCAGTGGGATTGCTTCAAGTTCGGCATCATGCAGCGCGACGACCACTTCACCATTTTCGCGATCGTCGATCACCTCCACTGCGACCCAACGATCATCGCCGGCTTATACACGGAAATCGTGATGAACTACCGCCTTCTGGTGGCCGGACGGGCGCTCGTTCAGGCGCCGCCCCCGGCCAGTCATGACGACTTCTGCATCCGCGAACAGCGACACGTAGCGTCTCTGACCTTGGAGTCCGCCGAGGTCCGCAAATGGATCGAATTCGCCGAGAACAACGGCGGAACCCTGCCGGACTTCCCGCTGCCGCTTGGCGATCTATCGCAATCCACGGGCGGCGACGTGGTACTCGATCGGCTGATGGATCAAAAACAGACGGCGAACTTCGAATCCCGCTGCATCGCCGCGGGGGCCCGCGTCAGCGGCGGTTTGTTCGCTTGCATAGCTCTGGCGAACCATGAAATAACCGGCACCACAACGTATTATGGGCTGGCGCCGACCGATAAGCGCAGGTCCATCGCCGAATTTTCGACGATGGGCTGGTTCACCGGCGTGGTTCCCTTCACCGTGCCGGTAAACCCGACATCCTTCGAAGAAACCGCCCGTGCCGCGCAGGCGTCCTTCGATTCGAACATGGACCTCGCCAACGTGTCATTCAACGACATATTGAAGCTGGCACCCTGGCTGCGGGCATGGGGCCCCAACTGCACGATGGTCAACTACATGGATGCAGGCCTTCCTCCCTTCTCCGCCACCGTCACCTCCCACATGAAGGACGCGAATGTGAGCATCTACTGCGACCCGAGGGATCCGGCGCACCTCTACTTCTCGGTGGTCCGCCTCTTCGACGAGGTGTCGATGTGGGTGAACCTACCCAAGAATCCGATCGCAAGAGACTCCGTCACCCGTTACGTGAGCGCGATGAAATCCGTGTTGAAGCGTGTGGCGGACGGACGTTATACGGGAACAGCGGTTCAGGTGTCCTGATGGATATCGGTGTCAAAGCCCCTGATCCCGGGTCTCGCCGATGAGAATCGTCCTGGCCGCCCATGGAACTCGCGGTGACGTCGAACCCTGCGCCGCAGTCGGTTTGGAACTGATGCACAGAGGGCACGAAGTGCGCATAGCGGCTCCACCCAACCTCATCGGCTTCGTCGAGTCGGCCGGCCTCAGCGCCGTTGGCTACGGGCCGGATTCGCAGGAGCAGGTCAGCGCGGCCGCCGACTTCGTTCACCGCGCCTTCAAGCCGCAGAATCCCATCAACTTCGTGCGCTCGGGCAGAGACCTCTTCGTCGCGGGCTGGGCGCAGATGAGCCGGACGTTGGCCGCACTGGCCGACGGAGCCGACATGCTCGTAACCGGCCAGACGTACCATGGCGTCGCCGCCAACGTCGCTGAGTACTACGACATTCCGCTCGCGTCGATCCACCACATGCCGATCTGCGTCAACGGTCAGCTTGCCTTGCCTTCCATACCGTCGCCGACACCTTTGGTCCGCTCCACGCTGAGGGCAGCGTGGTCGCTGTATTGGCGCATTACCAAGCACGCCGACGACACGCAACGACGCGAACTGGGCTTACGGCGGACAGCGGCCCCCGCGGCCAAGCGAATGGCGAAACGTGGATCGCTCGAAATCCAGGCCTACGACCAGGCTTGCTTTCCCCACCTCGCAGCCGAATGGAACGGTCGGCGACCCTTCGTCGGCGCGCTGACGTTGCAGTTGCCGACGGATGCCGACGCCGAGGTCGCGAAGTGGGTCGGAGCGGGTACGCCGCCTATCTACTTCGGCTTCGGCAGCACACCGGTCCGATCCCCCGCCGACACCATCGCCATGATCGTCGCGGCCTGCGCGGAGTCGGGCGACCGGGCCCTGATCTATTGCGATGCGCGCGGTTCCGCCGGGATCCAACGCTCCGACGACGTGAAACTTGTGGGTCCGGTGAACTTTGCGGCCACCCTTCCGCTCTGTCGCGCAGCCGTCCACCACGGTGGCGCGGGCACCACGGCCGCGGCTCTTCGAGCCGGAATCCCGATGCTGATCCTTTGGGACGTAGCCGATCAGCCGCTATGGGCGGCGGCCGCCATCCGGATGAAAGTCGGACGTGCTCAACGCTTGTCGACGATCTCCCGAAAATCGTTGGTGGCACATCTACGCCGAATCCGCGCGCGGCAATACGTCGCCCGCGCTGGCGAAGTCGCAAGCCGAATGACCGATCCGGCCGAAAGCGTCACCGCGGCGGCCGATCTCATAGAAGGTGTCGCTCACCGGAACCGCGTTGCCTGATGTGGGCCACGGTGCTGGTACTTGCGCTATGGGTGGCAACGGATCCGACGCGTTTGGTCGTCGTCGTGACCCTGATGTCGCGCGCGCGTCCCAAGCGCACCCTGATCGCATACTGGTTGGGCGGCGCGGCGGCCGGCATCGCCCCCGGAATCGGGGTTGTCGGCCTAATGCTGGTGACGCGCAATTCGGCACCGCTGGCCATGCAGGATTGGAGGTCCGCGGTCTCGGGATTCACGGGCGGGTATTTCCAAATCGCCATCGGCGTTTTCGCCCTGCTGATCGCCGCACTGCTGTCGGCGAGGTTTCGGGTGCGCCAGCGTGCCGAAGTGCCAACGGACGGCGGCATTCCGCCAGGCCCAGATCGCCCACTGAGCGCGTCAACCGCAATCGCACGGATAAGGGGCCGTGCCGGTCGCGCGTTGCACGGCGGCAATCCGTGGCTCGCTTTTGGGATCGGCCTGGTGTCGACAATGCCGCCCGTCGATTACCTGGCCGTCCTTATCGTCATCGTCTCCTCGGGAGCCGCATTCGGCACCCAGCTCAGCGCAGTCGTGATGTTCACCCTTGTGGTGCTTGCTCTTGTTGAGATCCCGCTCGTCGGCTATCTGGTCATGCCGGGAAAAACGCAGGCGGCCGTGCTGCAGTTGCAGCGGCTTGCCCTAGCACACCGTCGGCGGATTCTGATCGCCGTGCCCGCAGTGGCGGGGGTCGTCTTGATCGTCGCCGGCCTGGGCACCGTCTGAGCCCTGCCTACCCGAGGACATAGCTTCGCGGGCCGAGCCTTTCGACGTTCGATTGGATGAGTCGATAGGGATAGGCAGTGTGCTCCTCGATGACGCCGCGCAGGTGGGTCATGGACTGGTGCAAGCGCTTGTCGCGCACCACGGTCGCCTTGAGGAAAGGGAACCGGAAGTCTGTGATGAGGCCGTCCCAGAAGTAAAGGGTCCCGTTGTTTCGCCCGGACCGTTTGGTGTCCCACAGCCGCGGGTGGTGCCCACCGGCGGCTCTGATGGCGGCGGCGGTGACGAAGGGTTTGACGCTGAGCCCGGCTCTACGCGCGCGCCTGGACAGGCCGACCTCGTATCGCCAGATGACGGTGCTTTTGTGCACGGCGTAGTGGAACTCGTCCCACAGATCGTTGAGGAAGGGGCGGGTGCGCGGATTGAGATCCCAAGCCAGGAAAAAGGACTGGAGGTGGGAGAACATCTGGGTGTTTTCGATGGCGCCGTACATGTCAGCACCGTGGAAGGAGCCCCACATCTCCTCGAGGGGAAAGAGGGGACCGAAGACACTGTCGTTGGCGATGACGAAGCGGTCGAACTGATCGAGCGTCCAGCCGCGCTGTCTGAGGATGCACCACGCGAGGTGCCACGAGCCGAAGTCGAAGGAAAGCGTGCGACGCGTGTAAATGCCCGCACAGAAGGGGCGGATTGGAGCGATCGATTCCGCCGAGAGGATGGGTGAGGCGGATACGAAAACAATGGTCGCCCCGAGCCGGTGCAGCGCCTTCAGGTAGTAGGTGACGCAAGGATCGACGACGCCTTGGACATCGAAGTGTGCGAACAGCAGGAGGGTCCTGCGACCTGAAGGCGGCCGCGGTGGAAGCTCCAGGTGGCTTTCGCAAATGAACCGTAAAGCGTTAGCACTCAACCGGTATCGAATGGCAGCGATGGCGCGCTCGGACTCCGCCCCCAGCACGTTCGACAATCTCACGGCGCCTCGATGACATCCCGTGCACGCTGAGCCGGCAGTCTCGCCGCCGCGCCGGTTTTCCTCGCGAGCGCGAAAAAATCGGTCCGGGTGGTCGTCACGTCCACGATCCCGAATCCGACGCGCTCCAGCATCACTTCGATCAATGCGACGTCGAACACGTGATGGTGAAGGGCACGGTGCTGAAAGTTCTTCAGGCTGCGTTTCCTGAACCGTTGACGTCCGCCCGCCGGCCAGTCTCTGCGTAAGTCGTGCAGGGTCAAGATCTCATCGAGATGAGTCAGGTCGTCCTCACCGACATCACCGGTGAAATCATCCAGCAAGTGTTCGAACTTCGTGACCGGGCGCCGGTGGTCGAAGTTGTTCTCTTTGTTGGGGACCACGAGTACCAATGCTCCGCCGGCCTTGATGACCCTTTTCCATTCCACCAGAGCCCTCAAGGGGTTCGCGGTGTGCTCCAAGCAGTTCGAGGACAGTAGGAAATCGTATCGGGCGGTCGCGAGCTCGGGCAGGTCAGTCGCTTCGGCAATGAATTGATGACCGCGTTTGTTCCGGTGGTAGCGGTAACCGGCACCCGCTTCGATACGTCCCTCCCAGATGGTATCCGCAGAGAAGTTGACACCATCCAGCCCGCGGGCCCATTGATAGAGGGGAAGCACGGTCTTGAAAAGCAAACTCGGACCGCCGATCTCGACACCATATTTGCCCTCGACGAATGACTGATAACGCCCGCGAAGCGGTAAGCGCCACCGAACATGTGGGGGCGTGAGTCCCGGCCCGTTTTCCCGCAACGAGTACTGATACCAGTACGTGAACTCCGCGACCGCCGGTGGGCTTAGCACTAAGCGTCCAAGCGGGCGAACTGATTCTGGCGATAACGTTCGACGCAGGCAGCTCTTCTGACCTTGCCGCTGGTGGTAATCGGAATCGAACCTGGCGCCACCACAACGAGATCCGCGACGCTCACCCCGTGCACGTCGGAGATCGCAGACGTGACTTTACGTTTGACGACGTCGAATCCGTCCCCCGCCGCCTCCTTGGAGCCGCCCCGATTCTTGAGCTCGATGATGGCGACGAGCTTTTCGGTCCCCTGGTCCGGAACCGCGATGGCCGCGCACCGTCCCGGTGCGATGCTCTGGATCGTCCCCTCGAGGTCATCGGGACAGTGGTTACGCCCATACACGATCAAAAGATCTTTGGTACGGCCGATCATGAACAGCTCTCCGCCGGAGATGAAGCCAAGGTCGCCAGTTCTCAACCACGGCGCTTCGGGGGTCCCGACCGACGGAGCGACAAGCGTTGCGCCGAACGTATGCTCAGTCTCGCTGGGATTCCGCCAATATCCGATAGCGACATTGCCTCCGTGCACCCAGATCTCACCGGTCGTTCCTTCCGGACACTCGATACGGCTTTCGGGATCCACGATGCGCACCATCGGCGACCGCGGCACGCCGTAACTGACCAGCGCCGTGCCGCCATTGTCTGCCCGACGTCTCGCGTGGCCCGCGGTCAGTTCTTCGGAGTCGAAGTGAACGATCCGCGGTGGTTGACCGGCTTCGCGGGTCGAGACGTACAACGTGGCTTCTGCCAATCCATACGATGGCCGTAACACCTTGGCCGGAAGGTTGAAGCGGGCGAACCGCTCGGCGAAGCGCTGCAGCGTGGCGGGCTGTACCCGCTCGCCACCGTTGAAGACGCACGACACGTTGCCAAGGTCGAGTCCGGCGAGGTCGTCGTCCGAGGTCTTTCGAACCGCCAATTCGAAGGCGAAATTAGGCGCTGCCGAATGAGCCCGACTGTTCTGTGCCAGCAATTGCATCCACCGGGCTGGCCGCTGCAGAAACGAAACCGGACTCGTGAGCACACTGCGAAATCCCGTAAGAACCGAGAAAATGACTCCTAGTTGCAAACCCATGTCGTGATAGAGCGGCAACCAGGACACCATTGTGCTGTCCGGCGGGGCGATTCCTCCGTGGTCCCCGAAGAAGGCGGCATTCATGTGCTCGAAATTGGCCAGGATGTTTTTGTGCGAGACCATCACCCCGGCGGGGGTGCGCGTCGATCCCGACGTGTATTGCAAATACACCGTGTCCGTTGAACTCTCGATCCTCGCAGCGGGCGCCTTCTTCGAATCGAGTTCCAGCAGATCAAGTTCGATAAGCGATGGCGCCGCTGCGCCGGACTTCGACCCGAGATAGCCGGCGATCTCGCCTGCGACGGACGACGTCGTGAGAACCGCAGAGGGCGACGCGTCGCGCAGTACCGAACCGACCCGTTCGTCACTGTCGGCACCTAACGGAACCGCGATGAAGCCGGCCTGTATCGCGCCGAGAAACCCGGTCACGTAGTCCAGCCCCTGGGGTGCCAATATCAGGGCACGGTCACCGGTTGACCCGTCACGCCGAAGTTCTTGCGCAAGGTTCAGCGTTCGTCGATACAACTGCGCCCAGGTCAAACTCTCCTCAATGCCGGCCCGGTCCTGTTCATAATTCATAAACGTGAACGCCGTCCGATTCGGAGCCAGACTGGCGCGTTCGCGCAGCAGGGTCGAAATGGGAGACTTGAGCATGGGCGTCAGGTTACCTCGGCCGTTATCACCACGCCGGTTTTGCAGCAAAGACGATGGGCGGCTCCAACGCACACCGATCGAAACCGTCATCGACCGGCTGAATCGCAACCCGGTCTCGCTGAAGCTTTTGAATTTGCGCTTCAAATACGGCTACCGGTTTCTTAGCCGCCTCCTCATAAGGGACGACGTGTTGTTTCTGAATTACGGATACGAGGAGGACCCGCCAATGTTGTTGCCGCTGCCGGCGGCCGATGAGCCCGACCGGTTCCCCATTCAGCTCTACCACCGCACGGCCACCCAGGTGGACCTCGCCGGCAAGGACGTGCTGGAGGTGAGCTGCGGCCACGGCGGCGGCGCTTCGTATGTGATGCGGACTCTGCACCCGGCCACCTACACGGGCCTGGACCTGAACACGGTCGGCATAGAATTCTGCCGAAAGAGGCACCCCCTGTCCGGCCTGAACTTCGTGCAGGGCAATGCCGAAAGCCTGCCCTTCCCCGACCGGTCCTTCGACGCCGTGGTCAATGTCGAAGCCGCGGTCAACTACCAGGATGTTCCGAGGTTCTTCGCGGAGGTTGAACGCGTGCTGCGCCCCGGGGGGCGGTTCGTGTACGCCGATATCCGCTACGCCGACGAGATCGCCGCCTGGGAGGCGGACCTGGCCAACATCCCCATGCGGCTGCTGTCGGAACGGGTCATCAACGCGGAGGTCATGCGCGGGCTGGAGAAGAATCGGTTCGTCGACCAGATCACTCGTCGCCTACCGAATAGCACGCTGTTGCGCGGCATCGCAAATGACTACGCAGGCGGCCCAGGCTCCCTGATCTATCGCCGGCTGGGCAATGGCGAGGCCTCCTATCGGCTGTTTTGCTTCGCGAAGGATTGAGGCGTGCGTCACCAAAACTTTGTGCCGCAGAAAATCGAGTAGGAAGATACCCCTCCCTCTTGCGGTGCCCAACGGCCTATCCTTTGAAGAGCCAGCAAACGCGGGGGCAGAATCGGCGGAGGGTCGGATGGCGGCCGTAGGAGCGTGCCCGGCGTGCGGCACCGAACTCCTCGACAATGCGCGCTTCTGCCACGGCTGCGGCGCGGCGGTCGCCGGACCCGCCGCACATGCGGAGTACAAGCAAGTCTCGGTGCTGTTCGCCGACGTCGTGCATTCCATGGATATCGCCGCGGCCGTCGGCGCCGAACGGCTGCGAGAAATCATGGCCGCACTGGTTCACCGCTGCACCAAGGTGGTTCACCGCTACGGCGGGACGGTAGACAAGTTCACCGGCGACGGGGTCATGGCGGTGTTCGGCGCACCGGTAACGATGGAGGACCACGCCTTTCGGGCGTGTCTAGCGGCCTTGGGTCTTCAGGAGGAGATCAAGCCGCTTGCCGTCGAAGTTCGAGACCGCGACGGGGTGGACCTTCAACTGCGGGTGGGACTCAACTCCGGTCAGGTGATCGCGGGCGAGATCGGTTCGAAAGCATTGGGCTACACCGCCATCGGCGAGCACGTCGGGATGGCGCAGCGAATGGAATCTGTGGCGCCGCCGGGTGGAGTGATGCTCAGCGAATCCACCGCCCGACTCGTTGCGCATGCCGCCGTGTTGGCCGACGCCGAGCAGGTGCACATCAAGGGCAGCGATGTCCCGGTCGCGGCCCGTCGTCTACTCAGCCTGACCGGGGGGCCGCAGCGAAGCGACGACTTGCAAGGCGCGTTGGTCGGGCGAGAGCTGGAAGTGACGACGATCGCCGGCCTCCTGGAACGATCGACGAACGGGCGCGGGTGTGTGGTTTGTGTCGCCGGGCCGGCGGGCATCGGCAAGACGCGACTCGCTGACGAGGCCGTCGCGCTCGCACTTCGCAACGGCGTCGAGGTGGTTTCAGCTTTCTGTGAGTCACACACCAGCGATGTCCCCTTTGTCGCGGCGGCGGCCCTGCTGCGCGCGGGGCTCCGAATAACCGAACTCGACGATGAGGCGGCGCGGGCACAGGTGCGTGCCAGGATTCCCGACGTCCCCGATGAGGATGCGCTGCTGCTCTATGACCTGATGGGCATTCGCGACCCCGACACACCCCCTCCGACGATCCATGCGGACGCCCGGCGCCGACGGTTGACCGCTCTGATCAACTCGATGTCGCTGGCCCGCACTCAACCGGTCCTCTACGTAATCGAGGATGCGCATTGGATCGATGAGGTCAGCGACTCGCTCGTGGCCGATTTCCTCGCCGTCATTCCCCGGACCCCGTCGATGGTGCTGATCACCTACCGGCCCGAGTACAGCGGCCTGCTCGCGAATGTGCCTGGAGCGCAGACGATCTCGCTCTCCCCCTTGAGTGAATTGGAAGCCTCGGCGCTGCTCGACGAGTTGTTGGGCCCCGATCCGTCAGTTGCCGGGATCAAAGCGCTCGTTGCCGAACGGGCCGGCGGGAACCCGTTCTTCGCGCAGGAGATGGTGCGCGAGCTGGCCGAGCGCGCCGTGCTCGAAGGCGATCGCGGTCGTTTCACGTGTCGCACAGATCTGGCCGAGGTGACCGTTCCGGCGACGCTGCAGGCCACCATCGCCGCGCGCATCGACCGTCTGAATCCTGATGCCAAGCAGACGTTGAACGCGGCGGCGGTGATCGGCTCGCGCTTCACGCCCGAAATACTCGCCGCGGTGGGCAATGAACCCGTCCTCGACGCGCTCGTCAGGGCCGCCCTGATCGACCAGGTCCGTTTCACGCCCAGCGCTGAGTTCGCCTTCCGACACCCGCTGATCCGCAGCGTGGCCTATGAATCACAACTACTGTCCGATCGCGCGAAGATGCACCGGCGGCTCGCCGGCGCCATCGAGGCGCGTGAACCGGAATCCGCCGACCAGAATGCGGCATTGATCGCCGAACATCTCGAAGCGGCGGGTGACTGGCGGGACGCCTTCGGTTGGCACATGCGCGCCGCGACGTGGGCGAGATACCGCGACATCGCCGCAGCGCGGTTGAGTTGGGAAAGTGCTACCCGGATCGCCGACGCAATGGCCATCGATGACCCGGACCGGGCGGCCATGTGCATCGCCCCGCGCACCATGTTGTGCGGGATTGCCTGGCGGGTGCATGTGAACAACATCGCGGACCGGTTCGATGAGCTGCGAAAGTTGTGCAGCGCCGCAGGGGATAAGGCGTCACTGGCCATTGCGATGGCGGGGCTGGTGATGGATCACGCATTCCAGGACAGGGTGCGTGAGGCGTCGCGGCTGGCGTCCGAGGCCATCGCCCTCATCGAGTCCATCGGCGACCCCAACATGACGGTGGGACTGTCCTTCACTCCGATTCGCGCCAAAATAGCCACCGGCGAGTGGGCCGAGATGCATCGCTTGTCGCAGAGGGTCATTGACCTGGCCGACGGTGACCCCGCAAAGGGTAACTTCCTCTTCGGGTCTCCCCTGGCGCTCGCATTCGCCCAGCGGGGCACCGCCCGATGGGCCCTGGGTCGTCCCGGATGGCGAGAAGACTTGCGGCGCGGCGTAGCCATGGCGCACGGCGCCGACTCCCTGTCCTACGTCACGGTCGTCAGCTACGTGTACACCACGGGCATACCGGCCGGCGCGCTTCGGCCCGACGATGCCACGGTGCGCGAGATCGAGGATGCGCTGGTGATCGCCCAGCCATCCGGCGACAACCTCCAATTGGGCGTCGCCTGGCTGACCTTGGGGCTTGCGCTGGTGCACCGCCGGGCGGACGACGAGCGTGATCGCGGACAGCAGCTTCTAGCCGAGGTCCGCGAAGTGTTCCGGAGCGGGGGCCACTTCTTGTGCGACATACCGATGCTCGACGTGTACGTGGCCCGCGAGCAGGCGCGCCGGGGCGATTGCGACCAGGCGATCCCGCTCATGCGCGCCGCGGTCGACCATCTCATGCTCGAGGGACAAGGGCTATCGTGGGGCACTTTGACGACCGGCATCTTCGTGGACACGCTGCTCGACCGCGGGACCGACAGTGACGTCACCGAAGCCGAGGCCGCAATCGAGCGGTTGGCGACTGTTCCCGCCGATGAGGGCCTGGCGATGCGTGAGACATGGCTGCAGCGGATGCGGGCCGCGCTGGCGCGCGCCCAAGGAGATGTCGAGGCTTACACGCGCTTCAGGGATCGATACCGCGACTTGGCGAAAGCCTTTGGCTTCGAGGGGCATATCGAGTGGAGCGAGGAGATGCCATAGAGGCAGTGGCTCGAACACGCGCCTCTAGCCTCGCTGCTTCGTGTAGGACGAGGCAAGAAAGCGCTCCACCAGGGCGCGTTCAGCGGCCGGATCTTTGAGCGGCCAGCTCCACAGCGCCAGGAAGACGTGGATCAGCCACTGCGCCGCCAGCGGGTCGTCGTTGTCGGGTCCCAGCATCTCGGCGGCCAGGGTGGTCACCGTGGGTGAGCTGATGACCCAATCGCTGACCGGGGCCGCGTGGATCGACCGCATGAGTTGAGCCAGCGGATCGGAGCGCAGGCGTTCCAAGGCCATGATCGTGGCGGTCACGACCCGCTCGGGGCCCCGAAGGTCCTGGATGGCTTCCCGTGTGACGTCGACAATGCGAGCCGCCTGAATACCGACGACGGCATCGCGGATCGTCGCCTTGCCGCCGGCATGCCGGTAGATCGTTGCGGGCGAGCAGTGCACCCGGGCTGCCAGCGCCTCGATCGTGAACCCTTCGTATCCGTGGCGAGCGATGATGTCGGTAGCCGCGGTGTAGATCCGTTCGGCGGCTTCGCTACGGCGGTCGCGGCCCACCAACCAGTCGTCACGCGCCATGCACCCATGCTTCACCACATTGCGGCACACAGAAGCACTTCTCGCAGCATGAAAAATCTATGACGATTTTTCTCACCCATACCGCCTGCTGGTGGCCGGTCCGCGCGGTAATTCGCACTTGACGTCGATCACGACCGCTCCTCAACTTTCCCGCATTCCATTGACCCGCGGGGAAGCTGCACCGAGCCTGAAACGCATGGCGGTCTTGGACAGTGCGATCGAATTCTTCAACAGCCAGGCGGTCCAGGATCCCTACCCGCTGTTTGACCGCATGCGTGCCGAGGCACCGGTGCACCGCATCGGCGATTCCATGTTCTACGCGGTATGCGGTTGGGACGCCGTACTCGAGGCAGTCGACCGCGTCGAAGATTTCTCCTCGAATCTCACCGCCACCGTGGTCTTCCACGACGACGGCTCCGTCACCCCGCTCGACATGAGGCCACCGGGAGGCCCTGCCCACGCGTTGGCCACGGCGGACGATCCGGTCCATACGATGCACCGGAAGCTCCTGCTACCCCACTTGTCGGCCAAACGTGTTCGGATCATTGAAGAATTCGCCGCCCAGACCGCGGACCGTCTCTGGGAAGAGAACCTCCGCGACGGTCACATCGAATGGATGAGCACCATCGCCAACCGGCTGCCGATGATGGTGGTCTGCAAGCTGCTGGGTCTGCCCGACGACGACGTCGACAGGCTCATTCGGCTCGGCTACGCCACCATCACGCTGCTGGACGGGATCGTCACACCCGACCAGCTCGCCGCGGCCGGAGCCGCGGCAATGGAACTCTCCGGCTATGTCCTCGAGCACTTCGAAAAGGCAAGCGACAACGGTGAAGACGGTCTGATCGCCGATTTGGCGGCTCGCTGCGCCTCGGGTGACCTCGCACAGCTGCCGGCGCTCGAGATCATGCTCACCCTCTTCAGTGCCGCGGGAGAATCGACGGCGTCGCTGCTGGGCAGCGCGGCCTGGATCCTCACCGATCGGCCCGCGATCCAGCAGCAGCTTCGCGAAAACCCGGAGTTACTAAGTAGTTTCATCGAGGAGACGCTGCGCTTCGAGCCGCCGTTTCGCGGTCATTACCGCCACGTATGGCGTGACACCACGCTAGGTGGGGTCGAGGTGCCGGCCAACTCTCACCTGCTGCTGATGTGGGGAGCGGCCAACCGCGACCCCGCGCACTTCGAGGCTCCCAACGAATTTCGGCTCAACCGCACCGCCGCCAAGAGTCACGTGAGTTTCGGCAAGGGCGTGCACTTCTGCGTTGGGGCCGCACTGGCCCGGTTGGAAGCCAGCATCGTGTTACGCATGCTGCTCGAGCGCACTACATGGATCGACGCGGCGGACGTCGGACAATGGCTGCCGAGCATTCTGGTCCGGCGCCGCGAACGGGTGCGGTTGCTCGTGCGGTGACCTAGGGACGCGGCTGCACGTCGACGCTGGGCGGCCGCGATTGCGGCTCTTGAGGCTTCGCCCGCACGGAGCGCCGGACGAGGCTGAACGCCGCGGCGCCCCCGACGAGGACCGCGGCGGCGACCCCCGCTAAGACCAACGGACGCTTGCCGCGACGCTGCGCGCGGCGTGCCTCCTGCAGCGCTTGGGGCAGGCTCGTGACCACTTCCTGCGCGGCGGCCAGCTCTTGGGCCAGGATCTCTTGGGCCGCGGCGAGGTCACGGGCCAGCCGCCCCTCTTGGTAGCGGCGACGCAACTGCGAGGCGGCCGACTGCGCGGACTGAACGCTCAGGCCGACAACTCCGCGGGTGACGTCAACCGGTCCCTGCGCCGAGTAGGTCAGGCCGCGGGCCAGTCGCTGCCGCGGTGTCAGCCGCGAATCCATCTTCGCCGTCATCTGTCGCCTTTCTGTCCCGCTGATGGAGCCTGCTGGAAGCCGGTCCGGGAAAGTATCCGAACAGACTGCCAGCATAGGGACGTAGGCGTCCGCGGTGTGCGCTGACCGCGTTTTGCGCGTGCTCGCCCTTGGGTGACACCGCCTGCGGCGAGGCCCGCCCGTAGTGGCAGACTCTCATGCCGTGACCAACAGCCCCTTTCAGACTGCTACCGCCACGCTCCACACCAACCGCGGCGACATCAAGGTCGCCCTCTTCGGAAACCACGCGCCCAAGACCGTCGCCAACTTCGTCGGCCTGGCGCAGGGCACCAAGGAGTACTCGACGCAGAATGCATCGGGAGGCTCCTCCGGGCCCTTTTACGACGGCGCGGTCTTCCACAGGGTGATCCGGGGGTTCATGATTCAGGGCGGCGACCCGACCGGAACCGGTCGCGGCGGCCCGGGCTACAAGTTCGCCGATGAGTTCCACCCCGAACTGCAATTCGACAAGCCCTACTTGCTCGCGATGGCGAACGCCGGCCCGGGCACCAACGGCTCGCAGTTCTTCATCACGGTGGGCCAAACCCCGCACCTGAACCGGCGCCACACGATCTTCGGTGAAGTGACCGACCCCGAGTCGCAGAAGGTCGTCGATGCGATCGCGACGACCGGCACCGACGGCAACGACCGCCCCACTGAGGCGGTCGTCATCGAGTCGATCACCATTTCCTGAGTCCGTCCGGTCGGTCTGGGCGCCTCAGCCCGGCGGGCGGCCCGCGTAGCCGGCTGCGGTGAGCGCGTCGAGCACCCCTACCGGCTCTGTCCCCAGGTCCCAGCGGGAGAACAGCACCAGGTCGCCGTCGGCCGTCTCGACCTCGAGTAACCGCACCTTTCGTCCATAGCGGCGGAACTCGATGACGCGGATGATCTTGATGTCTGAATGCTGCAATACCTGCGTCCGAAACCAACCGCGCAGCATCAGGCCGCCGGGCGTGATTGCCAGCTTGGGGCGCGCGTGCCAAGACACGCCGGCAAACAAGATCAGGCCCGCCGCGGCAACGCCCGCGAGAATCCGCCCGGGCGGATCTGTGACCACGGTCACAGCGGCGATAGCCATCAAAACGCCCGCGGCTCCACAACCAGCGATTCCGGCCGCGTGCGGCTCCCATCGTGTTTGCTGCATGCGCTCCTCAACCCCTCCCACCACGGCCTATGCAGTTATCCACATCAGCTATCAACAGTGGGGATAAATCACACGCGTGTGATTGGGTGGCTGGAAAGTTGCTGACGCAGTGGTCAATCAGACCAAAAATGAATTCATTACGCCGACAGTCCTGGTCAGTGCCAGCGCATCGTGAGCAACAAGCCGGTGATCATGAAAGCGAACGCGATGGCGTAGTTCCACGGGCCCAATTGCGCCATCCAGTTCAGGGCCGTCGGCGCGTTGCTCCCGACCGCGGCCAACTGGAACACCATCAACCAAACCAGACCGATCAACATGAGGCCGATGAACAGCGCGACGAACCAGACGCTCGATGGTCCGACCTTGACTTTCACGGGGGTGCGGCTGACCGCGCTGACGGCGAAGTCGTTCTTCTTGCGGACCTTGGACTTGGGCATGATTACCTCGCGGATCAACTCAACGACACGGTGAGCGGTACGGGGTGCAACGATGAGCAGTGCAACTGCACCCATGGCTTGGCTACGAGACTAACTCACCCGGCACGGTGACCAGGAATGGAGACGCGATGACTCAGACGCGCCGGTCGCCATGGCGCTTTGGCGTCCCGGTCGTCTGTCTGCTGGCCGGGCTGCTGCTCGCCGCTACCCACGGAGTCTCCGGCGGCGCCGAAATCCGCCGCAGCGACGCCCCGCGGCTGGTGGACCTGGTCCGCGAAACCCAGTCTTCGGTGAATCGGCTGAACGCCCAGCGCGAGGCGCTGGCGGGCAAGATCGACGCCGCGCACGGGCGGTCCTCGGATGCCGCGCTCGCCGCGATGCTGCGGCGCTCCGCCCAGCTGGCCGGCGAGGCGGGGATGAGCCCGGTCCACGGGCCGGGCCTGGTGGTCACTCTCGCGGATGCGCAGCGCGACGCCAACGGCAGGTTCCCGCGCGACGCATCCCCCGACGACCTGGTGGTGCATCAGCAAGACATTCAAGCGGTGCTCAATGCGTTGTGGAGCGCCGGCGCTGAGGCGATCCAGATGCAGGATCAGCGGATCATCGCGACGTCGGTCCCGCGCTGCGTCGGCAACACCCTGCTGCTCAACGGCCGCACCTACAGCCCGCCGTACTCGATCACCGCGATCGGCAACGCCAACGCCATGCAAGCCGCCCTCGCCGCCGCTCCCTTGGTGGTCCTGTACAAGCAGTACGTCGTCCGCTTCGGCCTGGGCTACCAAGAAGAGGTCAAGTCCGACGTGCAGGTCGTCGGCCATTCCGAACCCGAGCGGCTGCATTTCGCGCAGGCCAACGGCCCGATCGCTTACTGACGCCTACTGACCGGCATCGCCACGGCCGTCGGACGGTAACCTGGCACGATGCGAATCCTGGTCGTCGACAACTACGACAGCTTCGTGTTCAACCTGGTGCAGTACCTCGGCCAGCTGGGTGTGGACGCTGAAGTCTGGCGCAATGACGACACCCGCCTGTCCGACGAGGCCGCAGTGGCCCGTCAGTTCGACGGCGTGCTGCTCAGTCCGGGGCCGGGTACCCCGGAGCGCGCGGGCGCGTCCATTCCGATGGTCCGGGCGTGCGCCGCCGAGCGGACTCCGCTGCTCGGGGTCTGCCTGGGCCACCAGGCCATCGGTGTCGCATTCGGTGCGACCGTCGACCGCGCCCCCGAATTGCTGCACGGCAAGACCAGCAGCGTCCACCACAGCAATACCGGTGTGCTGCAAGGACTTCCAGACCCCTTCACCGCGACTCGCTATCATTCGCTGACCATTCTGCCCGAGTCGCTGCCGCCGGTGCTTCAGGTCACCGCCCAAACCCGAAGTGGTGTGATCATGGGCGTGCGCCACACCGAACTCCCGATTCACGGCGTCCAGTTCCACCCGGAGTCCATCCTGACCGAGGGCGGCCATCGAATGCTGGCGAACTGGCTCGCCGATTGCGGGTGGGAGCGCAACGACACGTTGGTGCGCCGGCTCGAGAATGACGTGCACGCCGCGGTGCGGCCGTATTTTCCGGCCGACCCGACGGTTACTGACCGAACTTCAGCGTGATGATGCCGTCGCGGTTGACCCCGGAGCCGACGGGCGGGTTCTGATAGACCACCCGATGGGATTGGGCGCCGCCCGCGTCGACGTCGGCGCCCTTGTCCAGGATGCCCGTCCAGCCCAACGCGCGTAGCCGCGGTTCGGCGTCGGTCCAGAACATGCCGGACAGGTCGGGCATGATGAACTGATTGCCCTTGGACACCTGCAACTCGATCACCGAGTCCACCGGAACCATCTGCCCCTTGGGCGGATTGGTCCCGATCACCTCACCGGCCGGGCGGGTGCTGTCCACCTGCACCTGGGTGACCTTGCTGAAGCCGTAGACGGCTAGGTTCTTCTGCGCGATGTCGACGGTTTGGCCCGCGATATCGGGAACCTGCTTGGTCTCCGGCCCGGAGCCGACGATGAGGGTGACGACGTTGGTGATCGCCGACGTCTGATTGGCCGGCGGGTTGGTCCCGATCACCTTGCCCAGCAGTTCGGGGGTCGACGGGGAGTTGGCCTGCTTGAACTTGCTGAAGCCGGCGGCTTTCAGCTTGCTGACCGCGTCGGAATAACTCAGCGACGAAACGTCGGGCACCTCACGCTGTTCGGGCCCGGTGGAAACGTTGATGGTGATCTCATCGCCCGCATTGACCGACGCGTTAGCGCCCGGATCGGTACCGATGACATGGTCGGGCGGGATCGTCGAATCCGGCTTCTGCAGAGTGCGGGTCTTGAAGCCGCGATTCTGCAGCGCCGCGATGGCATCGGCGGACACCTGTCCGCGCACGTCGGGCACCTGCACATCACGGGCATTGCCGCCAAAGGTGTTGAAAGCAATGACGACAACGATCGTCAGCACCGCGAGCGCCGCCACGGCGACTATCCAGCGGCCGACCGAACCGACGCTGCGGTCCTCGCCCGCGTCGGCGAGGACCTGACGGGGCAGCGGGTCGGTCCGTGACGGCCCGGAGTTCCCCACATTGGCCGACAGGAGCGAGCTCCGGTCGGCGTCGGTGAGTACCTTGGGCGCCTCGGGCCTGTCCCCGTTGTGCACCCGAATCAGGTCTGCACGCATCTCCGCCGCGGTCTGATAACGGTTGTCGGGATTCTTGGCCAACGCCTTGAGCACCACGGCGTCGAGGTCGGCGGAGATGCCTTCGTGCCGCTGCGATGGCGCCACCGGGTCTTCCCGAACATGTTGATAGGCAACGGCCACCGGCGAGTCGCCGGTGAAAGGTGGTTCGCCCGTAAGGATTTCGTAGAGAACGCAGCCCAATGAATATACATCGGAACGAGCATCGACGGCGTCACCGCGAGCCTGCTCGGGAGAGAGGTACTGCGCGGTTCCGATCACCGCGGCGGTCTGGGTGACGCTGTTGCCGCTGTCCGCGATCGCGCGGGCGATGCCGAAGTCCATCACCTTGACCGCATTCGTGTTGCTGATCATGATGTTGGCCGGCTTGACGTCGCGATGGATGATGCCGTTCTGATGGCTGAAGTTCAGCGCCTGGCATGCGTCGGCGATGATCTCGATGGCCCGGCGCGGCGGCAGGGGGCCGTCGGTGTGCACGACGTCGCGCAGGGTGACGCCGTCGACGTACTCCATGACGATGTAGGGCAGCGGCCCGGTGGGCGTCTCGGCCTCGCCGGTGTCGTAGACGGCAACGATGGACGGGTGATTCAGCGCGGCGGCGTTTTGCGCCTCGCGCCGGAAGCGAAGGTAAAAGCTAGGGTCGCGGGCCAGATCCGCGCGCAGCACCTTGACCGCGACGTCGCGGTGCAATCGGACATCACGGGCCAGATGAACCTCGGACATACCCCCGAAACCGAGGATTTCGCCCAGTTCGTAGCGGTCGGACAGATGCTGCGGCGTGGTCATTGCGGTGTTCCGTGTCGGGCCGGCACGTTATGAAAGCCGGAGGTCCCTATTGTCCCCGTATCCGGCCAACTAAGCCGCATTTCGGGCCGGGCCCCGGCACCGCTCGGAGTCTTGGTCGGCGCCGGCCCCGAGGCGGGCGGGGTCCCGGTGTCGGTCACCGTCGGCGGCTGTTGCTGCTGGTCCGCCCGCGAATTGATGACGATCAGCACCGCGATGATGATCGCCAGGGCGCCGAGCACACCGGCGGCCCACAGGAGCGCTCGCTGACCCGAAGAGAAGGTGCGACGGGCGGGGGGCGTGCGGTGGCCGCCGGTAGTCGGCCGCGACCGACGGGGCGCGGCGCTTCGGCTCGGAGACACCGCGGCGGCGCGGGTCGTCGGGCTGGACGGAATGGCTGCCGGGGACGCGCGGCCCGGCGGCGGTGACTGGCTGGGCCGCGGCGGACGGCGGCCGGCGCGCACCGCGGACACCGCGTCGGCGAACGGTCCGCCGCTGCGGTACCGCATCGCCGGGTTCTTCACCAGCGTGATCTCGATGAGTTCGCGCACGTTGGGCGGCAGCTCCGCGGGAAGCGGGGGCGGCGGTTCCTTGATGTGCTTCATCGCCACCGTCAGGGCGCCGTCACCGGTGAACGGCCGCTTGCCCGATACCACCTCGTACCCGACGACTCCCAGCGAGTACACGTCGCTCGACGGGGTGGCGTCATGGCCCAGGGCCTGCTCGGGTGCGATGTATTGGGCGGTGCCCATCACCATCCCCGTCTGGGTCACCGGAGCGGCGTCGACGGCCTTGGCGATACCGAAGTCGGTGATCTTCACCTGGCCCGTCGGGGTGATCAAGATGTTGCCTGGTTTGACGTCGCGGTGCACCAGCCCGGCGGCATGCGCCACCTGCAGCGCACGACCGGTCTGCTCGAGCATGTCCAGTGCGTGCCGCAGCGACAGTCGGCCGGTCCGCTTGAGCACCGAGTTCAGCGGCTCACCGTTGACCAGCTCCATCACCAGGTAGGCAGTCCGGCCCTCCCCGTCCAGCTGGCTTTCGCCGTAGTCGTGAACGGCCGCGATGCCGGGATGGTTGAGCATCGCGGTGGTACGCGCTTCGGCGCGGAACCGCTCAATGAACTCGGGGTCCTGGGAGAACTCCTGCTTGAGCACCTTGACCGCGACGCGCCGGCCCAGCCGGCTGTCTACCGCCTCCCACACCTGACCCATGCCGCCGGTGGCGATCAGGCGCTGCAGACGGTATCTGCCGGACAGCGTCACACCAACTCGCGGGCTCATGGTCCTCCCTGTAGCGCGGCCTGGATCACAGCCCGTCCGATCGGCGCGGCGAGTGCACCTCCCGTCGCAGACAGGCGGTCGGCGCCATTCTCCACCAACACCGCCACAGCGACCTTCGGGGTCTGTGCGGGCGCGAAAGCGATGTACCAAGCGTGCGGCGGTGTATGCCGCGGGTCGCTGCCATGCTCCGCGGTACCAGTCTTCGATGCGATCTGCACGCCGGGAATGGCCCCTTTCTGCTGTGCGACCTTCTCGGCGCCGACCATCAGCTCTGTCAGCTTAGCGGCGACCTGCGGCGACACGGCGCGCCGCTGCTCATACGGTGCTGTGGTGCTGATCGTGGTCAGGTCGGGCCCCTTGAGGCTGTCGATCAGATAGGGCTGCATCGTTACCCCAGCGTTCGCGATGGTCGCGGCGATCTCGGCGTTCTGCAGGGGCGTCAGAGCGACGTCCTTCTGGCCGATGCTAGACATTCCCAGCGCTGCGGCGTCCGGAATGATCCCCACGGTCGACTCCGCGACCTGCAGCGGGATGACGCTTGGCGTGCTGTCCAGCCCAAACGAGTTCGCCATGTTGCGCAGCGCATCGGAGCCGGTGAGGAGGCCGAGTTGGACGAATGCGGTGTTGCACGACAGGGCGAACGCCTGCCGCAAAGACACCGTCGGCTCGTTCCCGCACGGCTCCCCACCGTAGTTCTCCAGAGTTGCGGTGCTGTTGGGCAACGGAATGGAAGGGGCGGCGGTCAGCTGTTCGGTGTCGGAGGCGCCGGCCTGCAGCGCGGCCGCCGTGGTGATCACCTTGAAAGTCGACCCGGGCGGGTATGTCTCGGAGATCGCGCGATTGGTCAGTGGGTTATTGGGGTCGTCACGCAGCTTCTGCCACGCCTGCGCCTGAACTTCTGGATCGTGCGAGGACAGGAGGTTGGCGTCATAGGAGGGCGATGACACCATCGCCAGAATCTTGCCGGTCGCGGGTTCGAGGGCGACGACGGCGCCCTTGCACGGCGGACCGCCGCAGTCCTGCTGCATCGCATCCCAGGCGGCCCGCTGGACCCGCGGTTTGATCGTGGTGTCGACGTTCGCGCCCCGCGGGTCGCGACCGGTGAAGAAGTCGGCCAGCCGGCGGCCGAACAGCCGCTCGTCGGAGCCGTTCAACAGCGGATCCTCGGCGCGTTCCAGACCGGTGCTCGAATAGCGCAACGAATAGAAGCCGGTCACGGGCGCGTATTCGGTCGGGTTCGGATACACCCGCAGGAAGCGGTAGCGGTTGTCGGTGGCGACCGAATACGCCAACAGCTGCCCGCCCGCCACAATCTGGCCGCGCTGGCGTGAATACTCGTCGAGCAGGACCCGCTGGTTGCGCGGATCGCCACGCAGCGAGTCCGCGGCGAAGACCTGCGTCATCGTGGCGTTGATCAACAGCAACACGATCAACGCCATCACGGTCACCGAGATCCGGCGCAGCGAGGCGTTCATACTGTCTCGATCACCTCGGTGCTGGCCGCCGCGATCGGCGGCTTGCGGGCGCGGGTGCGCAGGGGACGACGGGCGCTGTGCGAAATGCGCGCCAGTATGGCCAGCAGCACATAGTTCGCCAGCAAGGACGAGCCACCGTAGGACATCCACGGAGTCGTCAGCCCCGTCAGCGGAATGAGCTGAGTTACCCCGCCGACGACGATGAACAGCTGAAGGGCCAGCGTCGACGCCAAACCCGCGGCAAGCAGCTTGCCGAAGCTGTCGCGGGTGGCGATTGCCGTGCGCAGACCCCGCACGATGACGATGGTGTAGAGCATCAAGATGCTGGCCAGGCCCACCAACCCCAGCTCTTCGCCGAACGCGGCGATGATGAAATCGGTTGAGGCGGCGGGCACCGTATCGGGCTGACCGTTACCCAGGCCGGTCCCGAAGATCCCGCCGGTGGCAAAACTGAAGAGCGACTGGACGATCTGGTAGCCGCTGCCGTCAGGGTCGGAAAACGGGTCCCACCACATCTGCACCCGCACGCGGACGTGGCCGAAAATGTAATACGCGACAACACTTCCCGCGGCGAACAGGACCAGCCCGATACCCACCCAACTGAAGCGTTGGGTGGCGAGGTATACCACCACCAGAAACGACGTGTACAGCAATAGCGAAGTGCCAAGGTCCTTTTCGAAGGCCATCACGCCGACCGAGATCACCCACGCCGCCAGTAGGGGTGCGAGGTCGCGGGGCCGGGGCAGCGTCAGACCCATGAAGTGCTTGCCCACGCTGGTGAACAGGCCGCGTTTGGCGATCAGCACAGCGGAGAAAAAGATCAGCAGCAGAATCTTGGAGAACTCGGCAGGCTGAATTGAGAAGCCGGGCAAGCGAATCCAAATCTTGGCGCCGTTCTGTTCGGACAGCGATGCCGGCAACAGGGCGGGAATCACCAAAAAGATCAGACCGACTAGTCCGCAGATGTAGCCGTAGCGCGCAAGCTGCCGATGGTCCTTCAAAAATGTGACCACCAGGGAAAAAGTCACGACGCCGATCAGGGTCCACAGCATCTGCTGGGTCGCGCTGGGGTGGTGGCGGCCGCTGAGCTGATTGGTGACCAGATCCAAGCGGTGAATCATGACCAGTCCAAGGCCGTTGAGTAGTGCCACGATCGGCAGTAGTAGCGGATCGGTGTAGGGCGCGAAGCGCCTGATGGCCATGTGCGCCGACCCGAACACGACAAGGAACACCACCCCGTAACTGATCGCGGTCCAGTGCAGATCGCGCTCTTGGTTGGCCTCGACTATCAGCAGCGCGGCAACGGTGATCAGCGCGGCGAAGCCCAGGAGCAACAACTCGGCATTTCGCCGGGTAGGCAACGGGGGCGTGACCGCGACCGGCGGCTGGAGTTGTGTCGTCATGCCACCGTCCGGCAATCGATGCCTGGTTGAGGTGGCGGCCCGGGAAGCGCGGTCACTGTCTGCGACGTGGTCGTCGGACCTGCTTGCGGGGAGTTCGCGGGGCCGTTGGCGCTCGTGCCCGGCGATGGGCTGGCGCTCGGAGAGCTGGTGTTCGGTGGTGCTGGTGATGCTGTGGTGCCGGATTCTGGTGGTTCGCCGCGGGTGCCCGGTGAGCCGGGCGGAGACGTGGCGCGCGGAGGCGGACAGATGGGCAGTAGGTATTCGGCCAGCAGCTGCCGCAGCTGCGACTCGGCCTGGTCCAGGCTGCCGCCCGGCAGGCCGGTTTGAACTTGGACTTGTCCGGGGCGGCGCAGGTCTTGCAGCGTCATCAGCTGGCAGTTGGCCCGGCCGTCGGATTGCCCGTAGCTGACCAGGGAGAGCTCGTTGCGGGAGTTGAGGCAGCCCACCAGATAGGGCTGCTGCAACGGGATGCCCAGCAGGGTGCCCTGGATTCCGCGGACGATGGAGACCCGGCCGTTGTAATCGGCGATGTAGTAGTTGCGTTGGATGACCCACCATCCGACGCCGAGGCCCGCTAACACCAACAGCACGGCCACACCGGCGGCAAAGAACATCTTCCGCCGCGGCCAGCGCGGCCGGGGCGGTGTTTCCGGTTGCGGCGCAACACGTTTGGCGGACTCATCGCGAGGCCGAATCGCTGAGGCGCGCCCGGCGGAGGTGTTGGGCAGGGTCATTTGATCTTCGTCGCCCGACACCGCGCCGGCGAGGATCGGTTGGGTCTGCCCGTAGTCATAGTCGACGACGTCGGCGACCACTACGGTCACGTTGTCCGGGCCGCCGCCACGCAGCGCCAGCTCGATGAGGCGGTAGGCAGCCTCGGCGACGTCCGGTATCTGCAGTGCCTCGAGGATGGTCTCGTCGCTCACCGGATCGGATAACCCGTCCGAGCACAGCAGATAGCGGTCACCGGCACGCGCCTCGCGCATGGTCAACGTCGGCTCGACCTCGTGGCCCGTCAGCGCCCGCATGATCAATGACCGCTGCGGGTGGCTGTGCGCCTCTTCCCGGGTGATCCGGCCTTCGTCGACCAACGTCTGCACAAACGTGTCGTCTTTGGTGATCTGGCTCAGTTCCCCGTCGCGCAACAAGTAGCCGCGTGAGTCGCCGATGTGCACCATTCCGATGCGGTCGCCCGCGAACAGGATTGCGGTAAGGGTGGTGCCCATCCCCTCGAGCTCCGGCTCGGCCTCCACCTGCGCGGCGATGGCCGCATTCCCGGAGCGCACCGCATCGTCGAGCTTGGCCAGCAGATCGCCGCCCGGCTCGTCGTCATCCAGATGGGCCAGCGCAGCAATCACCAATTGGGATGCCACCTCGCCGGCCGCGTGACCCCCCATGCCGTCAGCGAGCGCGAGCAGTCGCGCGCCGGCATAGACGGAGTCTTCGTTGTTGGCGCGCACCAGGCCGCGATCACTACGCGCGGCATATCGCAGGACCAAGGTCACGGGCGGCATCCTCCCCGGCTAGCGGGAGGTGCCCCCACCCTGTGGGGGCATGCCCCCACGATTCCGGCCGCGCCCGGACCATCGCCGTAGGCCCGGATCACGGGCGCAACTCAATCGCCGTTTTGCCGATTCGTATCGGCGTTCCGATTGGAACTCGTACCGCAGTCGTCACCTTCGCCCTGTCAAGGTAAGTGCCGTTGGTCGATCCTAGATCCTCGACGTACCACTCCGAGCCGCGCTGGGACAGCCGGGCGTGCCGCGTCGAGGCGTAGTCGTCGGTGAGCACCAGCGTGGAGTCGTCAGCCCTTCCGATCAACACCGGCTGTCCGCTGAGGGTGATGCGTCCGCCCGCCAACGCGCCTTCGGTGACTACCAGATAGCGGGCCGCATGCCGGCGCTGGCGCGACGGTAGCAGCGTGCTGCGCAACGCCAAACCGCGACGCACCATGACAGCGCCGGTCGGCGCGTAGATGTCGGTCCGAAGGATTCGCAGCACGGACCAGATGAAAACCCACAGCAACATCAAAAAGCCGGCGCGCGTCAGCTGCAGTACCAGTCCCTGCATCTGGCGTCCCTTCCGTCCTAGCGTCGCATCCCTGGCGCCCGTGACTCCGAGCACATCGGCTACGTCACGATACTTGGACGGCGGATGCCACGGGGCGAAGCACGGCAGCGTTAAGCCCAGTGGCTTAGTGGATCCGGACGATGATCTCCGAGTGGCCCAGGCGGATCACGTCGCCGTCGGCCAGCTGCCACTCCTGGATAGGTGCGTTGTTCACCGTGGTCCCGTTGGTGGAGTTCAGATCCGACAGCAGTGCGACCTGTCCGTCCCAGCGGATTTCCAGGTGACGCCGCGACACGCCGGTGTCAGGCAACCGGAATTGGGCGTCTTGCCCGCGGCCCACGATGTTGGAGCCCTCGCGCAGTTGATAGGTGCGGCCGCTGCCGTCGTCGAGCTGAAGGGTAATAGTGGTTCCACCGGCGCCGTAGCCGCCCTGGCCGTAGCCGCCGTAACCACCCTGTTGCCCGTAGTCGGCGGACTGGCCGTAGTCAGGCTGCTGACCGTATTCCGGTTGCTGGCCGTACTCCGGCTGCTGGCCGTAGTCGTACTCGGGGCTGGCGGCCTCCGGGTAGGCGCCGGCTTGACCGCCGTACGCCCCGCTCTGCGCGTGCTCGGAGTACTGGGTGTACTCGGGGGAGCCATAGTCCTGGCGGCCGTATCCCCCGCCCTGCTGGTAGCCCTGGTCGTACCCGCCGCCCTGCTCGGGGTACCCGGGTCGTTGCTCGGGCGGCGCGTAGCCGCCCTCGTCCTGGCGGGCCGGACCGCGACCGTAATCGCCGTAGCCGCCGTAGCCCGGCTGCCCACCACCCTGCTGACCGCCGGGAGGGGCATAGCCGCCACCCTGGCGGTACCCCTGGTCGTAGCCTTGGCCGCTGTAGCCGCCGCCGGGCGCCGGGGGACGCTGCTCATACGACTGCGGATAGCCGCCCTGTCCCTGCTCGGGATAGCCGCGCTGGTCTTGGTAGCCCTGCTGCTGAGGGGCATAGCCGCCCTGTCCCTGCTGGTCGGGATAGCCGCGCTGGTCCGGGTAGCCGCCCTGCTCCGGGTAGCCCTGTTGAGGTGAGTAGCCGGCGCCGTGTCCCTGATCGGGGTAGCCGCCCTGGTCCGGGTAGCCGCCCTGCTCGGGTTGGCGGGGCGGCGGGTAGCCCTGTTGAGGTGGGTACCCGTGCTGCTGCTCGGGCGGATACGCACCGCGCTGGTCGGGTCCTCCCTGCGGGTCTGGGCCACCGCGTGCCTCGTCCTGCGGACGCCCGTAGCGGTCGTCGTAGTACTCGTCGCCGGATCGGCCCGGCCCCTGAGCCCCGCGGTAGCCAGAATTGTCAGTCATTGGTGCTACTCCTCGTTCTTCGCCGAACGCGTTACTTGATTGTGGCCGGACGGGGTCGTCGACCGTCGGGCGGGGCTGGACATCAGGGTTGACAGCACCGCGGGCGCGGTACTGGCCGGTGCGCAGGTTCGACGACTGCTCGAACCGAACGACCACCTCACCATACGTTTGCCACCCCTGTTCGTGGATGTAGTCAGTCAAGTACCTCGCGAAACCGCCCGACGTGAGATTCGAATCGGCGCTCACCTTCTCGAAGTCGTGCATACCGAGGGTAATGATGTATTCGTTGGGGGCCAAAAGGCGGTTTCCGTGAAGTTTCTGGACTCCGTCACGCGCCTCGCGGCACAACAGGGCTTCAACCTCTTGCGGAACGATCGATCCACCGAATACCCGGGCGAACGCATTGTCTACCGTCGCCTCGAGTTTGCGCTCGATCCGCGTGACCAGCCCCCGTTGGCTACTCATGTCCTACCGTTCGCGTGCACTTGCCATGAGGTATTGCCGTTGGACGGCAAACGAATCACCCCGGTGCTGGATCACTCCCGCATCGTATCGGGACATCGTGTCGCTGCGGCACTTTCGAAATCGTGAGAACTGCATCGGCCCAGCTCAGAGCGATGCGGTCCGCCGGCTGGTCGGTGCGGTGCGGCTTCGGATCCCGCTTAGCCGGTTCGAGGATCGGCCATTAGAGTGATATGGTCCATCGGTTGTTTTTCCGGGCGAGTGGCGGAATGGCAGACGCGCTGGCTTCAGGTGCCAGTGTCCTTCGGGACGTGGGGGTTCAAGTCCCCCTTCGCCCACACTGAGCGGTTCTACGAAAGGTCACGGCCCCCAAAGGGGTCGTGACTTTCGTGCTTGTAGGGATGTTTTCGCCTCGCTACGTACCGGACACCCGGTAGGTCCCGTGTCCCTCGACGATCGTGCCCTCCTGGAAGGTCAGGACCTCGTTGACCGGGTCGCCGTTCTGGTTGCGATATGCGATGACGATCGTGTCGATGCCCTGGTAGACGCCTTCGACGGAGAACCTCAGATCCGGAATGCGTGCGACGGCCCCGGTCCAGTACTCCCGCAAGGCTGCCTTGCCGCGGACCACGCCCTGCGTTTCCGGGAAGAGCTTGGCGGCCACCGGCGATGTGAATACGACGTCGTCATGGAAGTCGGCGAGAACGGCATCGACGTCGTGAGCGTTCCAGTTGCGCGCCCACCGTTCGCTGAAAACGACCGCATCGACATCCATGTCGGCACTGTAGCGCCGGGATTCAGCGACGCTTCCCGCCGCACGCCGGGTCGGGGTCATAGTTGGCGGCGAATGTCGAGAAGATGGTGCCGCAATTCGTGTGCAGTGTGCACCGCGACCCAGCGCAACGACCGTGCACTGATCTCGGGGTAGTGATAGACAACCGTGCGGTCCCAGTCTTCGGCCGAGAGCCGAGCCAACACATTACTGAATAGCGTTGCGGCGTCTGCTAATTGACGAGCAACCACGACGGGGTCCTGCTCGTTGTAGCCGTCGTGCTCGGCGCGCTCCTCGCGACCCATGGGCACGCAGTCGGCGCCGTTGGTCCGCCGCGCCGCCAGCACCCGTTCGCGTTGTACGAGCAGCACGTCGCGCAGGTGGCACCCGTACTCCAGCGGAGACCACACGTCGGGTCTTGCACGCAGCCACACGTCGCCGCTGGTGTTACACAGCAGCGCGCCAACTTCGGCGGCCCCGGCGCGAATGTCGTCGCCGGCGGCTGCGGCTCGCCGCAGGTCATAGGCAAAACCGCATTCGGCGCAGGGGCCTGTCACGGGACCATCATTCCAGACCGCACTCTCGGAAGCCGCAGGAAATGGTGACTGTCAAGGACAATGCGGCGGATCTCAAAGTCATTGCGGCCGTTATGATATGAAAGAATACGCCGGGCAGCCACAATAGATGTGCGCAGGCCGCAGGCGCGAGCGGTCGGGTAAGCGCTTCGGTCGCCGCGGTGACGCAGTGGATGAACCGCCCGCACTTGGCCACCACCTGGGAGTACGACTGGCCGGTGACCCGTTGGCGCAACCACTTGCGAGCACAGGTCGACGGAGCCTATTCGCTGCCGCTCATCCTCAGCATCGATCATGTGGACCGCGGCTACTTGGAGATCTACCGGGCCGTGAAAGACGCCATCGCCCGGTGCTACGACAGCCAGCCATACGATCTGGGGCTGCATGGGGCGATCGCAGACGAGGAGTTGATGCACCGCGGGGTGGGTGCCCTGATGCTTCGCAAGGTCATCGCGAGCCTTCTGGTCAAAGACCCGGCGTGCCAACGGATCATGTTCGATCCAGACCACCGCAACACGACGGTGCGCCGCCTCTGCGAGTCCCTGGGTTGCGAATTCCTCGGCGAACATGACATGCCGAATCGGCGGATGGCGCTGTACGCATTGGAGCGCTCAACTGTTTAACCGGGCTCCGCGAGCACAGTGAATTGACCCGCGTCTAGTGATAAGTAACGTAATGGGCAGCTCAGACGGTTGGAAATTTCTGCCCGCGATGAGATGCCCACAGCTCGCTAGCCCTCAACGGTGTCATGGGACTTCCCTATATAGATAAGAATGCGCTGATCGCTGAAGCTGGCGGCGACCCCTGGGCGATCAATGCAAGTCTGCAGGCCGGCAGCCCGTTGCAAATTTCCAATCTAGCTAAGGCATTCCATCGTGCTGGCCGATGCACTGCGGAATCCGACAGCGCTTTCCAGCAAGCCCTCACCCGCTTTGAAGTCGCCTGGAATCACCAGGATGGCGGTCATCCGATCAACGACTCCGCAGAAGTCCAACGGGTCGTGCAATCCCTGGGCGCGCAGTCATTGCAACTGCCCAAGATCGGTACAGATCTTGAAAACATCGCTGCGGCATTGGCCGATGCACAAAAGGCAGGCGCCGCGCGGATCGCCACCCTAGATGCGCAGCTGAAAAACATCTCAGACCCGGTAGTCCACGCTGTGGCCCTGCTAAGCGACCCAAGCCTCAGCGCCGCCGATAAAGACGCGGTACATGCCTTCATCAACACCTGCGAAGACGACGCCCTGCGCGACACCAATGCCGCACTCGCTGCATTGCAATCAATCCGCAACGGCTACTCCGACGGCCTGCAGAAGTCGCTGACCAACCTTCACGCCGAAGGGTACGACGGCGCGCCGCTCCACGGTGCCGACGCTGACGGGGTCGCTCCGCCGTCTCCCGACCAGCAAGCGGCCCTGGCCGACATTCGGCAAGCCACCAAACAGGCGGTGGCGGACCAACTGGCCAAGGTGCGCGCTGCGCGAGACGCGCTGAACAAAGCCGCGGCGGACCTCTATATGCACGGTCCAGGCTCGCCGGAAGGCGAGGCCGCCAATGCCAGGTTGCCGAAACTGAAGGCCGACCTTAAGCAGGCTCTCGACGACCTGCGCAAGATACCCGACTACGACGGCATCGACCCCGCATCGATAAACGTCGCCCCCGACGGGCATTTCATGTTCACATACAACGTCAACGGGCAGTCCGTACAGGCTTTCGGCCAGCTCAAGAACGGCACGGGTGAGTTCTTCGACCAAGCCACCGGTACGTACTACACCTTCAACGGCGGCAAGTTGACCGGCATGCGCACGCCGGACCCCGGGCAGGTGCAGGCCACGCCCGAACCGCTATGGACCGCCATCACCCTGGCCGTCGGGGGGCCAGGGCTGAAGGCAGGCGGGGAGGCACTTTTACAAGGCGCGAAAATGCTGTTCAGTCGTGAAGCATTCGAGGGCCTGACGTCGGAGAGTCTGACGGCCAGTAGCCTCAGTGGCCCACAGCTGAGGGAGGCCTTGGCCGAAGCGGAATTCCCCTCGCACGGCGCGATTGGGGTGGCGGTGAGCCTGTCCCCGGCACTCACCCGCTTGAGCCGCCCCCGGTCGAGCACACGCCGCCGGCCGACGCACCCGTCGAACACGCGCCCGCGGGACCTCACGTCGCGCCCGCGCCCGATAGCCCGTTGCCGCTGCCGCCGGATCACCCGCCGCCGCCGCTTGCGTCGGACCACCCTCTGTTCGATGGATACCATCCCGTTGAGCCGGGCCCGGAATTCACCCACCCTGACGGTAGCTTGCGATATCCCGACGACACGCTGGCGACCAAACCTTATGCAGTACCCGGGACTGTCATTCCGGACGCCCATCTCACCCCAGGTGCCATTCTCAGCCGATTCGGCAACCCCGGGGGCTCGTACATGGCTCCTGAGGGAACACCTTTTGCTGAACTTTCCCTTCCCCCGGGAAGTGCTGCCAAACCGTTCTACCAATATGTCGTGCAAGATCCGTCTGCGCTACCGCCGGGTTGGCATATAGAGGAATCGGAGGCAGCGCCGTGGTTCCATCAACCGGGTGGAGGTCAGCAATACCGAATCATCAGACCGGATGGCACAAATGGTACCGTGGAACAGCTGGAACGATTTGGCGTAGTATTGCGGGTACGGTGAAATGGTAAATTTTGCGCGTTTGTCAGGGATTTGGTCAGAATGGGCGCCCAAAGCCGGGCTGGAGGGCGTGTCAATCTCGTTGAAGTGTGATGACTGCAAAATCGTATTCAAAGCGAATGATTATGCCGTCCATGTTCGCAATGATACCAACCGCTGGGCAATAGATATGGTTGACGACCGTGGCAACAGGCGTAATGACACAGCTACGTTTTCGTGCTTCGACCTGGTAGAGAAGTATCTGGTGTGGGACTGGGCAACGCTCGCTCGCTCCGGCTTGGCGTCGGGCCCATTAGGGACCGACCTCTATAAGTTGGGATACGCCGCCGGCGTTGATGTTTTGGAGTTGGACAAAGGGAATGTTGAGCTCTGCCTAGCTGATGAATGCGCCACTTTAGTCGTGGGGGACGCGACTATTTTCAGCCACATAATGTTAAAGTCGCTCGACGACCTTCTGGGAATCGCTAGGCAAGGCGGACTTTGAACACCCGGATATCTGCCATTTAGGTTTGGTTGGGCGGCGAACGCCATTCTTCATCATTGAGATGAAGATTTCCCCTACCAATCTGTCGCCGCGTGAAGTTTGATTCTCAATTGCAAACAAAGGCCAGCGCCCACCTACGAGCGCACCCACTGCGTAATCTCCGGGGTGACCGGGTCGGTGATATCGTCGAATTCGGGATGCCTCTTGAGCACCGTACCGATCATCGAGCACACCGGGACGATGCGCTTGCCCTCATCACGCGCCTCGTTGAGCGCCTGCTCGACGAGGATGGTCGCCAGCCCGCGTCCGCCATACGCCGGATCGATTTCCGTGTGGTAGAAGACGCGTTGATCGCCCCGATCGGCGAAATCGGCCAGTCCCACCGTCTTTCCCTCGACGGCGATCGTGTACTTGCCGTCGTCGAGGCTGACCGTGGCTTGTGCGCCGGTCTTATCGGTTGTCATCTGTGCTTCCCTTTCGTTGCGGTGTAGGTCGAGGCCGCAGCCGAGCGGTCGGCAGCGGCGGGGCGGGTAGCCGGGCGAGCGCTCCCCGGTATCCCTGGACGGCGCCGAATCGGTCGTCGCCGTCCTCCCACAGTCGGCGGTAGTCGACGATGTCCTCGTGGCTTCGTCCGACGAAGTTCCACCACATCACCAATTCTTCAGTGAACGGCGGACCGCCGAGCAGCAGCACCCGCGCGGATCCGTCCCCCGCGTTGTGCACTTTCAGCTGCGCCCGGCCGGGACTTCGATACGCCAATTCGGCGACCGCCAGGGCCGTCCCGTCCACGCGCACGGTCCCGGAATCACACAGCACCCCATGCTCGAAGGCCGGGTCCACATCGAGATTCAGCGTAACCCCTGGCTCGAGGTCAATTTGGGCGCCCAGCAACGGCGTAAAGGTCGGCACCGGCGATCGGTTGCCGGCCAGCTGGCCTAAGAAGACGCGGACATTCGCACCCAGCAGCGCCAAGGGCGCCGGCGCGTAATGGGCGAAATCTCGCCCTGTGTCGCGATCGGATGCGGGCAACGCGATCCAGAGCTGGACACCATGTAGTAAGGCGCCGGAATCGACCGAGACTTCCGAATGGCAGATGCCAGCCCCCGCGGTCATCAAATTCAGCTCGCCGGGTCGAACGGCCGCTCGCACGCCGGCGCTATCACTGTGCTCCACTTCCCCACTGAACAACCAACTGACAGTTTGTAGTCCCGTGTGGGGGTGCGGCGGGACATCCATTCTCGCCGCGACCGGGCCGTAATGGTCGATGAAACACCATGCCCCAACGAGCGAACGACGGCGTTGCGGAAGGGTTCGTTGCACCCGGATCGCCCTGGGGCCGCCCAACGGAACCTCCCGGGGTTGCAACACTTCCACGGTCGGCGAGGCGCCCAGGTGTTGCGAAGCGGCGCAGGCGACTTCGGCAGGGGCGACTTCAAGATTGCTCATGGTCCACCCTCCGTCGCGGGCCCTCATGCGTCGCCTTCATCCGCGACGCTACCCGCGTGGTTATTTGCGTGGCGGCCGCAGCACCTTCATGGCAAGCCGCATGACGGGCTCGGGCACCCGATCCTTCACCGACAGGGCGTTGTCGGCGACGCGGGATCGCAGCGGAGTCCCCCGCCCGAATACCCGGTTCAGCGGTCCGCCGGACGGCTCCAGCACCACATGCAGCGGCGGGGTACCGACGGCGGCGCCCAGCGCGTTCGAGATGACCATCCGTTGAATCTCGCTGGTTCCTTCAAAGATGGTGTACAGCTTGGCATCCCGATACCACTTCTCCACCGGATGATCGGTGATGTAGCCCCAGCCGCCCATGGTTTGAATCGCGCGTTCGGTGGCCTTGACCGCGACTTCGCTCGCTGCCATCTTCGACATCGAACCCTCGCCCCGTTCGAAGGGAACGTTGTTGGCCGCCATCCACGACGCACGCCAGGTGAGCAGCCGAGCGGCGTCGATCTGGGTCGCCAGTTCGGCCAGCGGGAAAGCGATGCCCTGGTTGTCGATGATGGGCCCACCGAAAGCCTCGCGTTCGGTGGCGTACGCGGTCGCGTATTCGAGCGCCGCCCGGGCGATGCCGATGGCTTGGGCGGCGACCATGGGGCGGGTCTGCTCGAAGGTGCCCAGCGTCGCCGATCCGGACCGCTTTCCGCCCGCCACGACTTCCCTGGCTTTAGCGAGCTTGTGCTCGAGCTTTTCCTGTCCGCCAAGCAGATTGGCGCCCGGAACGCGCACACCCTCGAAGAGCAACTCGGCGGTATGAGAGGCCCGGCAACCCAGTTTGTCCAGTTTTCGCACCAGTTTCAGTCCGGGCGTGCCGCCCGGGACTACGAACAGTGCTTGACCGCGATGGCCGAGCTCCTCGTCGACCACGGCGTTTACCACGTGCACATTGGCGATGCCGCCATTGCCGATCCACATCTTGTGGCCGTCGAGGATCCAGTCGTCACCGTCGCGGCGCGCGTGTGTGCGCAGGTTACGCACATCGCTGCCGCCCTCGGGTTCGGAGATGGCCAGGGCGGCGAGCTTGAGATCTCCTGGCGTGCCGAAACATTCGGGCGCCCATTCCAGCATCTGTTCGGGCGAGGCGGCCTGGCCGATCGCTGACAGTGCCAACGCCGGCATGACGATAGCCAAGCCGATGCCCGCGCAGCCCCAGAACAGCTCCTCCATGAACATGGGCAGCGAGATGCCGGTCGGATCGCCGATCAGATCGCGGTAAAAGAGCGGGCTGTAGAAACCTTGTTGGGCCGCCTCTTCCAGCACGGCCCAGGGGAACTCCTGTCGCTGGTCGTAGTCGAGCGCTACTGGGCGTATTACTGATTCGGCGAACTCGTGCGTACGCCGGGCAAGGTCATGCTGTGCCGCCGTCGGGGTCAGGTCGAACGTCATTGGGGCGCCTCTAGGTCGACAGACTGGTCTTGCCGACCCGGACTACCCCGTTGATGGGCTCAGCAAACTGCCACCACGGCTTTTGCCGAAATGTCAGGCGGCCGAACGGGGTTTGACTTGCGCCAGCGGCAGGTGGAGCACGACTGCGGCCACGGCGACCGACTCGTGTTCGTGACGTGCGAGCAGTGCCGCGTTCTCGGGCAGCTGTCGAGCATTGACCTCACCGGCCGCGATACGCCGCAGGATGTCGTGCGCCCGAGCGAGCTGGTCACGCTTGCGGTATTGGCCGCCTGGCAGCTTCACCCCGGCCCACACGCCGTACTCCTCGCGGTGCGCGATGGCATGCGCGGCGCAGCGGCGCTGCTGCGCCAGCGGGCAGCGGCGCAGGCACTGGATTCGCGCCTCAGTGGCCGACCGCTCGTATGCGCGCGCCTTCGCGGCGCCGTCACCGCCGTCGTCGTCGGGGTAGCCGAACCAAAGTTCCGGATTAGCTGCGCAGGGGTGTCCCATGTCGGTCTCCTTGTAGAGCGTGAAACGTAGGCAGAAGCGTATACAGAAGCGGCCGCCCAACGCAAGAGAAACGTGACAAAAACGTATAACTGCATATCGGCGTCTTGGGCTGTGTAATATCCGGCCCATGGCCGGAGCGTGCGGTGACCCGTGAATCGGCCGGTGCGGCTATCCGCGCGTTGCGTGAATCGCGCGATTGGTCACTAGCCGACCTCGCCGCCGCGACCGGAGTCAGCATCATGGGGCTTAGCTTCCTCGAGCGAGGTGCCCGCAAGCCGCACAAAAGCACAGTTCAGAAGATCGAGAACGGGCTCGGCCTGCCGCCGGGCACCTACTCGCGACTATTGGTGGCTGCCGACCCGGAGGCCGAGCTGGCGCGCTTGATGTCCGCGCAGCCGCCGACTCCCATGCCCGCGCGACGCAGCGGACCGGTCGTGGTTGACCGTCATAGCGACACAGAAGTGCTGGAAGGCTACGCCGAAGCGCAGCTGGATGCTCTCAAATCCGTCATCGATCGATTGCCGGCGACAACATCAAACGAATATGAGACGTATATTCTGTCTGTGATCGCGCAATGCGTGAAGGCAGAGATGCTGGCCGCCAGCTCGTGGCGGGTGGCCGTGAACGCCGGTGCCGACTCGACCGGCCGGCTGATGGAGCATCTCCAAGCTTTGGAGGCGACGCGTGCGGCGCTGTTGAACCGGATGCCCGCCAGCTTGAGCGCGCGTTTCGACCGGGCATGCGCCCAGTCGTCCCTGCCGGAGACGATCATTGCCGCCCTGGTCGGCGTGGATGTCGATGAGATGTGGGACATCCGCAATCGGGGGGCGATCGCGACGGGTGCTCTCCCCCGCGTCCGCGCCTTCACCGAGGCGGTCGAGTCTGGCCGACGAGAGGCAAGCCCGGACGACGAGGAGGCATCGTGAGTGAATCCGAAGTCGAGGCGCTGAGCCGTGCCCATCAACTCTTCGCCGGCAGCACCCAGCCCTCATCCGTGAACGCTGACACCGCGCACTACCGCGATCTGTTGCAGCGAGCCGCGGCAATGAGCGACAGGACGGCGCACGGCGGTTATCGACTCGCGGTGGACCATAGCCGGCAACGCCTCACCGCAGCGGCCGGCACCGACGCCGCGGCCAGCGACATCATTGCCGGCGCGCACCGCGATCGAGCACAGGCCGGCGACTTGACCCGAAACGTCGTGGACGCGGCCCGCGCGGACGCCGATAGGCCGGCGACGCCGTTGGCCCAGCGGGAGGCGATGCGCCGCCGCGTGATTCGCCTGCGGGCCCAGCGGGCGCATGTGCTGTCGGCGCGCTCGCGTGCGCGACGCCGCTACACCGAACTGCTGGCCTTGCGTTATCGACTCCGGCACGACCGTCGGCTTGGGGTGTCAGGACTGCGCGGGCTGCCGAATGATCGCGCCGGCCTGGCGGTGCGCGCCGCCTTGTCTCGACTGGGCCGACCATATGTCTGGGGCGCGACGGGCCCCGACCAGTTTGACTGTTCCGGCCTGGTGCAGTGGAGCTACGCGCAAGCCGGTATTCACCTGGATCGCACCACGTATCAGCAGATCAACGACGGCATCGCGGTCCCGCGCTCCCAGGTGCGGGCGGGCAATCTGGTGTTCCCGCACGCCGGCCATGTGCAGCTCGCCATCGGGAACAACCTCGTTGTCGAAGCGCCTTATTCGGGCGCCGCGGTGCGAATAAGCCGACTGGGCAACAACGTTGCGATCCGCCGGCCGATATGACAAGCCAAGACCGCCCGGTGATGCGGGCACGACGAATGGGGTGAACCGATGCCGGAACAACCCGAGCCCCCGCTAGAGGCCGTTCAGGCGCGGCTGTCGGCGCTGGCGAGTCAGCACGGCATCGCGTCCGAAGCTGATCGAGTGCTCAACGAGGTGCTGACCAGCGCTCACAATGCGGCGCGCGAGAGCGTCAGGCGACTGGATTCGATAGCCGAGCAGATCGACCACGCAACCGTGAACCAGGCGGACCTCGCCCTCGATACCCCCATGGGCGCGCGCGAATTCCGAAAGTTTCTGATGGACAAGCAACGCGAGATCGCGTCGGTCGTGGCCGAAGCACGCGAATTAGGCCAGGCGAAAGCCGCTGTGTTGCAGAACCTTCGGGCCCAGTACGCCGCCGACAGCGGCTAGTCGAAAATAGTCCACACCGTGCAACACAGTGAATTGTCGGCAACTATGCCCCGCAGTACCGTCGCCGGACATGGAGGGGTCGCGTCGTTTCCCGCAGCAGCGTTCGAGCAAGCTGCGCCGCCGCCTGTTTGGCTGATGTCGGCCTACGACGACCTGCTTGCCGCCGTCAAAGACGTACGAGATCGCACCGGCGACCCGACCGCATGGCAGACGGGATTGGCGCCTGGCGAAGTGATTGCCGTGCTCACCCCGACCACCCGTCCCGAACAGATCGAGGCAATCCTGCGCAAGATCCGCCAACAGCACGCCGGCGTGTTCAGCGCCGCAACGACGGCCAACCCGCCGGCGCGGCCGTCCGCCGAAGCCGCGGCATCGCCGGATCGCGAAACGGGCGATGCGGCCGATGCCATTGCCCACGCCGAAGCGGCTCTTGCACAACAGAACTCGGCGAGCTCGCAGCTGGACCTGCAGGTAATCTCGGCGATCCTCAACGCGCACCTGCACGCGGTTGACGGCGGCGAAGCCCTCACCAGGTTGCAGCACGAGACCGAAGCCGCGGTACGGACCAGGTCGGACCTCGACACCCCGGCGGGGGCACGTGACTTCCAGCGGTTTCTCATCGGCAAGCTCCGAGACATTCGCGAGGTTGTCCTCAGCGCCAGCCTGGATGACACGTCGAAGTCGGCGCTGATGGCCGCCTGGACGTCGCTGTATGACGCCTCCAAAGGCGAACCGAATTCCCCGGGCGAACGCCCGCGAGCTCCGGCACCGGCTGACGAGGCAGCCGCGGGCGACGCGACCGACGATGTCGACACTGACTGGGATCCGCTGCTGGACTCTTTGTTAGCCGACGATGAGGGACTGTCCGACGATGGCCCAGGGCCGGATCCGGCCGGCGTATCCGGGATGCCGGTCATCCCGCAGCAGCCGATGGCGCCCGCCATGCCCGCCTTCGGCGGCGGATCGCTTCCGGGGCTTGGTTCTCTGCCCGCATCGACGGCCGGTTGGCAAGGGCCCGGCGAACTTCCGCTGTCTGGGCTGCGGGGCGACGACAGGACAGATCCGGCTCTGGACGAGCTGGCCGACGAGGACCTGCCTTACGACCAGGACCAGAGCTCGCGCGATGACTCGAACGAATCGGGCAACGGGACCGATGCCCCGCCTGGCGAGGAATCCGATGAGCCGTCGGCCGGTCCGACGCAGGTGACGTTGCCCGACGGGGAAACGGTCACCGCCGCTACCCCGCAGCTGGCGGCGGCGATCACGGCGGCCGTGGGCGGCACACCGATAGCGGAGGCCTTCCAACAGCAGGGAATGACCATTCCCCCACCGGGAACGGCGGTTCCCAGCCCCGTCGATTCCCTACAGGTTGCACCTGGCGATATCGGGATGTTCACCGATCGTCACGCGCTCGCCCTTGGCCCCGGCAAGGCGCTTCTCGATGGCCAAATTCAACACATCGCCACCGTGAGCGGGCCGACCTTCCTAGGCTGGGAGCATCCGCCGGCGTCGAACGCGACGGTAACGACGCCGGCCAAGCCTGACCCACCGACACCTGCCCGGCCGGCGACCACGCCGACCACCTGACCAAACTCGCCGGAACAACCGGCGATCGTCAACAGGAGATAGCGGATGGCAGATTCGATTCATGTAGTGCCTGCGCACCTACGTCAGGCTGCCGCGCATCACCAGGACACCTCGGAGTACTTGCGAACCGTTCCGTCGTCGCACGCCGCGATCCAGGAGAGTCTCGATTCCCTCGGACCGATCTTCGGCGAGCTGCGCGACGCGGGCCGTGAGCTGCTGGAACTTCGACGCCAGTGCTATGAGCAGCAAGCCGCTGACCACGCCGATCTGGCCGACAAGCTGAAGGTTTCGGCGGCGATGTGGGAACAGCACGAGCAGGAAGCGGCAGGGAAGTTCGGCGACATCGTCGACCGCGGTCGATGACCGACGCGAATCCTGCTTTCGACACCGTTCACCCGAGTGGACACATCCTCGTCCGCTCTTGCCGCGGCGGCTATATGCACAGCGTCGCGCTGAGCGAAGAGGCGATGGAAACCGACGCTGAGACTCTGGCGCAAGGCATCCTGCTGACCGCCGACGTGTCATGCCTGAAAGCGTTGCTAGAAATTCGCGACGAAATCGTCGCAGCCGGGCACACTCCCTCCGCGGTGGTCCCGACCGCCCGGGATCTCGATGCGGCCATCGAGAAGTTGCTGGCGCACAAACTGCGTCGCCGTAACGGCGCCATCTAGAGGGCTGTCAGCCCAGCCGCCGGCCTAGCGTAATCGTGGCTTGGCCACGCTGGGATCGGGAGCGATACCCGTCGGCGGCTCTACCGGATTGGGGCCGAACAACTCTCGCGCGCGAGCGAGGAACGCACGCACCTCGTCGAGTTGCTGCTGCAGTGCAGAATCAGCCATGTCTTCACGCTACCCAGGGCCGTGCGACCGCACAATTCACCGACCGCACAATTCACCGACCGCACAAGTCGCCGGCCGGCTCCCGGTACGCTTAGCCGGTGGCGGTCTTCGGTCGGATGTCGGCGCGTCAGCGCCTCCGGAGAGCTACCCGGGAATCACTGGCGACGCCGGCTTTCAGCTCCCCGATCGACTGCACCCCGTGGGTGACAGGCGGGTTGTGGCCTGCTGAACTGTCGCCGGTCACGCCCGAAACCGCCACTCTCGCTGAGCATCTCAAGGCCGACCTGCAGCGAATCGCCCAAGCCGCCAACGACGAACTGAAGCTGCTCAAGCGATCGGGAATGACCGACCTCTCCCGCCAGGCGGCGGAGGCGCGAGTCATCGACGAGGCCCGCGGCCGTGCGGTGCGCCGAGTCGAATCGACGATTCGCTATCTGCACACGATGCGGAGCGGACCCCAACCCCCCGCTATTCCCCCACCGAGGCTCGAACCGTCCGAAGCGGACCCGGAGAAGACGCAGGTATTGCCCATAATCCGCGAGGCCAAGCCCGTCGCCGAGGCGCCCGCGCAGCTTCCACCACCCGAGGCAGCCCCGCGCACGGGAAGATGGCGGCGTCAAGAATCCGCGGACGCGTCGGTCGCCGGCCCCGGCACACCGCGGCCAGGGCCGCAGGAAGAGCCTGCTGACGATGCCGACCGCCGCGCCGCCGATGTGTCGCATCTCGGCGAGACCCAAGTCATCCCGGTGGTCAGGGACGAACCCGAATCAACGACGCCGCCGCAGCCCGCCCCCGAGCCGGCTTCGGACCAGGCCGACTCCGGTCGTCACCACGCGGTCGTCGAGCAGGCAGGTGAGGACGAACGGGAGGTGGCTAGCGAGCCGACCACCACCGAGGATGAGCTCGCGAGCACCGCCGACGCGTCGCGTCTCGAGCAGACGCAGGTCATTCCGGTGGTCACATCGGCGGAGGCCGTGTTCGAGGGGCCCGCGCAGGGTGCGCCCGAGCCGCCACCGGACCAGGCCGACTCCGGACGTCACCACGCCGTCGTCGACGAGCCGGTCACCGTCGAGGCGGCGCCGCAGGTGGTCGCGCAGGAACCAGTTGTCGACGCCATACCAGCCGCGCCCGTCGCTGCTGATAGCGACAGGGCCTCCTTCTCCACCGCCCGTGCGCGCACCGAAAAGCCCTCAGCATCAACGGGATTCGACGCTGAGCGGCTGAACCGGCTGCTCGAGTTCGTGGTCCGGCAGGAGCCGCGCTTGAATTGGGCGATCGGAGATCGTGCCGACGGCACGACTGTTCTGGTCACCGATCTCGCTCACGGGTGGATACCGTCAGGCATCACCCTTCCGGCGGGCGTGCGGCTGTTGGAACCCGAGCGTCGCGCCGGCAGGGTCGCCGCACTGATCGGCGAAACGGCGCGCGCGGTCACTTACGCGCCCGGTGATTCGTTGCACCGCTCAGTCAACTTCGCCGCGACCAAGTCGTCGGTGGAGCCGCGCACGCTGCCCGCCATCGATGATCTGGCGAGCGTGCTGAGTGCGGCCACTCGTGGGCGTGACGATCTGCCCAAGATCGTGCCGCGGTTGGCGCAAGCCGCCGCCGCGGGAACGCTTGTCGTCGACCAGGAGGTCGACGTACTGCGCGTCCATCTCGATACCTCGCGCTACCAGCTCCTGGTGCAGTATCCGAACGTCAATCCCGTGCTCCTGCTCAAGTGCCTGCTGATGGCCGCCACCGAGGGCATCGCCAGCGGAGACGCAGTGTCCGCGAACTACCACCTCGCCTGGTATCAAACACTCGTCGGGTGAGCGTGCGGCCAGTTGGTATCGCAACCTGCTCGCATATGAATTGACGCTGGTCGGAGGGGTCGACGATACTGTCCTGGTGGCGGGTTCGGGCAGTCGCGCGAATCTCAGCGAGAAGGATCTCGTCGAATCGGTTCTTCGGGAACTGAGCGAGGCGGCCGACAAGTGGGAAGCCCTTGTGGCGCAGGCCGAAGCCGTCACCTACAGCGTCGATCTGGGCGACATTCACGCCGTTGCGAACTCCGATGGCCGGCTGCTGAAACTGACTTTGCATCCCGGGGTGATGACCGGATACGGGCACGTGGAGTTGGCCGAAAGGCTGAACCTCGCGATAGCCGCCCTGCGCGAGGAGGCTGAGGCCGAGAACCAGGCGAGTTACGGCGGGCCGCTGCACTGACGCGTTTCACGCGCTCATCGACCGGCGCTTGAGCCGATGGGCCCCGTTCTCTTCGCGCGTTTCACGCGCTCATCGACCGGCGCCGGGAGGCCCGGCGAAGGCCTGAGCGATCTCCAACCAGCGCTGGGCGTCGGCGCCCCGAGCGGTGATGTCGAGGGCGCTCAACGGACGCCGTTGGGTGACCAAGAAGCAGAAGTCCTGCGCGGACCCACTGACTCGTTGTTCGGCATCGGGCGGCCCCCAGGTCCATGTGTCGCCGCCCGGGCCGCGCAACTCCACCAGAAACGATTCGGCCGGTGGCACCAAGTTGTTGATGGCGAAGGCGAAATCGCGGGTGCGTACTCCCAGGTGGGCGATCGACCGCAGGCGTTCGGTCGCGGGCCGTGTCACGCCAAGTGCGTCGGCGACATCGAGACCGTGCGCCCAAGTCTCCATCAGCCGCGCGGTGGCCATCGAGGCCGCACTCATCGGTGGGCCGAACCACGGGAGCTTGCGACCGGACGGCACCGTCAGCAGCGCGTCGTGCAGCCGCCCCCGGGTGAGCCGCCACTCGGCGAGCAGCTCGGCCGGCGCCAGTGCGGCCAGCTCCTCGGCGCCCTTGTCGACGAAGCCCGCCGGGTCGGAGGCCGCGTCCGCCAACACCTTCTCGAACCCGGCCTCGTCGGCAACCGCGATCAGAGCGACTCGATCGGTCCACAGCAAGTGGCCGATCTGGTGTGCGATGGTCCAGCCGGGCGCCGGCGTCGCGTCGGCCCAGCGGTCGGGCGACAACGGGGCGACCAGCTCGTCGAGCACGTCGCTCTCGGCACGCAGGTCGTCGACCATGGGGGCGGGACCGGTCATCACAACCCTGGAGTCTCGGCCGCGGCTATCGAACAACTCACGCCTGTACCTTAACGATCACTCGCTGTCTCGCCGCTGCGCCCGATGACGCTGTGCACGGCCAGGCCGATCAGGTAGAGCACGGATCCGAACAGGGCGAACGTGGGCGCGTGCCCGTCGTCGGGAATCAAGATGCCGGCCACCGTAATCGAGACGATGAACGCAACCCAGAACAGCGCGTCCTGCACGGCGAACACATGCCCTCGAAGCGCGTCGTCGACGTCCATTTGGATCGCGGTGTCGGCGCAGAGCTTGACCATCTGCCCGCTGATGCCCAACAAGAAACCGCACGTGACCATGACCGGGACGAGCAGCTCGGCGCCGGCGACCTCGATGATCGCTGACATCGCCAGCGCGCCGTTCGCCGTCGCGTAGCGCCCCCAGCGCCGAATCGTGGGTGGTGTCAGGACGTTGGCCAAGAAGGCGCCCAGGCCCGCGGCTCCGAAGAACATCAGGGCGGTGCCGAATCCCCCGCCCTTGAGGTTGGGCATGTGGTGAACCAGCAACAAGACCAGCAGCGAGTTGATACCGGCGACCATCCGGTGGGCGGCCAAGCCGGAGAGGGTGGCGGCGACCGTGGGACGCTGCGCCACCGTGCGCGCGCCGTGCAGCCAGCCGGTGATCACCGCGTAGATCACGGGGCCGTGGATCGCTCGCCGGGTGTCGTCGGGGCCCAGAGCCCGCACACCGAACCGCCAGGACAACAACAACGCGATCGACACGGGAATCGCCGTGATGAACACGATCGCCGAGGCGCCCTTATCGCTGGATCCCAGGATGAATCGGGGCACCAGCATGAAGTTTGCGCCGAAGAACGCCGCGATGGCCCCGGCTGCGGTAGCGACCGAGTTCATCGTCACCACCTGCTCGCGCGGCACCACATGCGGCAGCGACGCCGACAGCCCCGACCCGACGAACCGGGCCAAACCGTTCGCGAACAGGGCGCCAAGCAGCAGCGGCAGATCGCCGGCCCGGACCGCAAGGATCGTGCCGATCGCGGCGAAGAGGATCAGCCTGCCCACGTTGGCGCCAACGAGCACCAGCCGCCGGTCCCAACGGTCCATCAACGCACCGGCGAACGGGCCGAGCAGCGAATACGGCAAGAACAGAACCGTGAAGGCGCGCGCTATGGCTAGAGGGTCGGCGGCCCGATCGGGGTTGAACAGCAGGGCTCCGGCCAGCGCCGCCTGAAACAAACCGTCACCGAACTGGCTTGCGACGCGCACCTGCAGCAGCCGCCAGAAATCCGGCAAGCCGCGCACCGACCGCCAAATTTCGACGGGTGCGCTGGACTGCATCCGGGTTGGAATCACCGAAACCGACTTCCACGATTGGGGCTGACAGAGCTCGCGCGATCAGAGCCGTCCAACCACAGTACAAATCTGCGTGGCCCACGGTCTCGATTGCCCCGGGCCACGATGCGCCGGATGCGATGATGGTGTGGTGCCGCCGCCGGAGGATCCAGAGGACTACGTCGCACCTGCCGCGCAACGGGTGCGCGCGGGCACTTTGCTGCTCGCCAACACCGACCTTCTCGAACCGACGTTTCGGCGCAGCGTGATTTACATCGTCGAGCACAACGACGGAGGGACGCTGGGCGTCGTACTGAATCGCGCCAGCGACACCGCGGTGTACAACGTGTTGCCGCAGTGGACCAAGCTGTCGGCCAAGCCCAAGACGATGTTCATCGGCGGGCCGGTGAAGCGTGACGCGGCGCTGTGTCTGGCGACGCTGCGCGTAGGCGTCGACCCCCAGGACGTGCCGGGCCTGCGGCACGTGGACGGCAGGGTGGTCATGGTCGATCTGGACGCCGACCCCGACGAGATCGCGCCATCGGTCGAGGGGGTGCGGATCTTCGCGGGGTACTCGGGCTGGACTATCGGTCAGCTGGAAGGCGAGATCGAACGCGACGATTGGATTGTGCTGTCCGCCTTGCCATCCGACGTACTGGTGGGGCCGAGGTCCGACCTGTGGGGCCAAGTCCTGCGTCGCCAGCCGCTGCCGCTTTCGCTGCTCGCCACCCACCCCATCGACATCAGCCGAAACTAGGGCCTCTCCCCCAGTTCAGATCAGTGGCATGACTGCGTGCAGCCCGCGCAGCTGCCGGCGCAGGCGGGTGAGGCCGCTTCCTGGCGCAGCGCGAAGCGGGCGCTCTGCCACGAGCCCGCGGCCAACGTTCCCAGCGCGCCCACCACACAGACGACGAGCACGACCAGCGCGGTGTCCGGCACCGCGGCCAGGGCCACCGCGCCGCCCGCCGCGAGCATGATGGCGGCCGCCAACTGTGTCGGCGCCATCGCGCGCAGCGCCAATGCGGTGGCGCCGAGAGTCCGGTTATGCGCGAGCGACCAGGTGCCGAACCCCGCCGAGGCCACCGCCGCACACATGCACAGCACGCCCGCAATCAGCATGGGCTCACAATACGAGCCGGTTCGCCAGTCCGCACACCCGGCTGTGCGGGTGCCGGCGTCGTCGTCCTTTAGTGCTGGAGGAACGAGAAGTTCGGTAGCGGGGGCAGCCCCGGCAGCATGGCCAACAGGCTGGGTGTGCGCTGCGGATTCGCCGCCGGAGCCTGCGCGGGGAGCCCGACCGGGGCCGCGGGTGACGTCTGGGCGAGCGGGACCAGCGGCCTCGCACCGGGGGCCGGAGCGGTAGGCGCGACGGGAGCCGCCGCCGGTGCCGGGGCGACGGGAGCAGGGGCCGGTGCCGGAGCGGCAGGCGCGACCGGTGCGGCCGCGGGAGGCTGAGCGGGCAGCCCAACCGGAGAGGCGGCGGGAACCTGGGCCGGTGCCGGGGCGGCGCCGCCGGGGGCGCTGACGCGGAATCCGTTGACGATGGCGTCGGTGGCCGGTGCGTCGGCGACGCTTACCGCGCGATCGGTGGTCACCGACAGCGACACCAGGTACTTGTCGTGTCCCGACGTCGCAATGATGTGGCGCCGCGACGTGTTGAGCGTCAAATCACCGTCGCGGTAGGTGCCTTCGACCACCGAGGACGGGAAGCCGCCGAAATCGGCCATCGAGGCGTTGGTGGGCTGCCAGGCCAGCAGCTTCTGGCTGTCGACATAGCCGTGGGTGATGGCCTCTTTCGGATCGAAGGCGCCGACCAATTTGTACACCACGACCTGCGCGTTCGACGAATAGATGCTGCTGCCGTGCCGGTCGGCGATGACCGCGAACGCATCGGGCACGTTGGGATCAGGCACCTGGGTCCAGCGCGCGGGCACGGGCAAGGTGATGTCGAGTGCATTGAAGCCCTGGGGCTTTTGCGCCTCGAGCTTCACACCCTTCGACTGCAGGAATTCGTGAATCGTTCCCGACGTCGCCGGAACCGGGGCCGCCGGGGGGACCCCGGCCGGCGCCGTGGTTCCCGGGGCGATGGCGGTGGCCCGCGGCGCGGTCTGGTTGGCGACCGGCGGGGCCGCGAGGTATCTGCTCGGGGGCACCAGCTCGGGCCCGAGGTTCTGTGGTGCCGTCGCGGGGACCGTGGGGACGGGTGCCGGCGCCGGAGGCAACGGGTCTGCCGATGCCGTGCCGCCCGCAACAACCGCCAGGCCGATCATGCCAGCCACCACACCGCCGAGGAGTGCCCGGTGGACGGGGACGATCTCAATCATCTGCGTCGGTCCTTCCAATGGCTCAGTACCAGAAGCCGTCGATAGTGGCTGACTGTAACTAGAGGTCAAAGGGGTGAACAGGCTCGAAACACACCTGGGATGAACCTCTGATCGGCGCGCAACGGAACCGAGACCAACCTGTGGCCGGCAAAGTCGCCGTGTCGGCCCTTATACCCTGTTCAGGTGACCGACTCCCCGACCGCTTCGCCGGCGAGCAGCGCTGGCGCCGCCGCGCCCGATTCGGACGCGCCGCCGCATCGCTACACCGCGGCGCTGGCGGGCCGTATCGAGGGCGCGTGGCAGGAGAAGTGGGCGAAGCTCGGAACGTTCAACGTGCCCAACCCGGTCGGTTCGCTGGCCCCGGCAGACGGCGTCCCGGTCCCCGAGGACAAGTTGTTCGTGCAGGACATGTTTCCCTACCCGTCGGGGGAGGGGTTGCACGTCGGCCACCCGCTCGGCTACATCGCGACGGACGTCTACGCCCGCTACTTCCGCATGACCGGCCGTAACGTGTTGCATGCGTTGGGGTTTGACGCCTTCGGGCTGCCCGCCGAGCAATACGCGGTGCAGACCGGGACCCATCCGCGCATCCGCACCGAGGCCAACGTCGTCAATTTCCGGCGCCAGCTGGGACGCCTGGGCCTCGGTCACGACAGCCGGCGCAGCTTTTCCACCACCGATGTCGGGTTCTACAAGTGGACCCAGTGGATCTTCCTGCAGATCTACAACGCGTGGTTCGACACAGCCGCCAACAAGGCCCGCCCCATCGCCGAATTGATCGCCGAATTCGATTCCGGTGCCCGCGGCCTCGAGGACGGGCGCGCCTGGGCCGGGCTGTCGGCGGGGGAGCGCGCCGACGTGATCGACGAGCACCGACTGGTCTACCGGGCCGACTCGATGGTGAACTGGTGTCCAGGGTTGGGCACGGTGCTGGCCAACGAGGAGGTAACCGCCGACGGCCGCAGCGATCGCGGCAACTTCCCGGTGTTCCGGAAACGATTGCGGCAGTGGATGATGCGGATCACCGCGTACTCCGATCGGCTGCTCGACGATCTCGACCTGCTGGACTGGCCGGAACCGGTCAAAACGATGCAGCGCAACTGGATCGGCCGGTCCACCGGCGCCAAGGCACTGTTCGCGGCGACCGGCGCCGCCGGCGAGACGGTCGATATCGAGGTGTTCACCACCCGGCCTGACACGTTGTTCGGCGCCACCTACCTGGTGCTGGCGCCCGAGCACGAGTTGGTCGACGAGTTGGCGGCGGCCGCCTGGCCGGACGGCACCGACGCGCGTTGGAAATACGGCGCCGCCACACCGCGTGAGGCCGTCGCCGCCTACCGGCAGGCGATCGGATCGAAGTCGGACCTCGAACGCCAGGAGAGTAAGGCGAAGACCGGTGTCTTCTTGGGCAGTTACGCAGCCAACCCCACCAACGGCAAACCGGTGCCGATCTTCATCGCCGACTACGTGCTGGCCGGATACGGCACGGGGGCGATCATGGCGGTCCCCGGCCACGATCAGCGCGACTGGGACTTCGCCCACGAGTTCGGGCTTCCGATTGTGGAAGTCATTGCCGGCGGCGACATTTCAGAGTCCGCCTACGCCGGCGACGGGGTGCTGGTCAACTCCGGTTACCTCGACGGATTGGATGTGGCCGCGGCCAAGGAAAAGATCACCGCGCGCCTGGAGGCCGAGGGTCGCGGCTGGGCGCGCATCGAATTCAAGCTGCGCGACTGGCTTTTCGCCCGTCAGCGCTACTGGGGCGAACCGTTTCCCATCGTCTACGACGCGGACGGGCGTGCGCACGCCCTGAGCGAAGCGGCGCTGCCGGTTGAGCTGCCCGACGTGCCGGATTACTCGCCAGTGCTGTTCGACCCCGACGACGCCGACAGCGAGCCCTCGCCGCCGCTGGCCAAGGCGACGGAGTGGGTGCACGTCGAGCTGGACCTGGGCGACGGCCTCAAGCCCTACAGCCGCGACACCAACGTGATGCCGCAATGGGCCGGCAGCTGCTGGTATGAACTGCGCTACACCGATCCGCATAACTCGGAAAGGTTCTGCGACAAGGAGAACGAGGCCTACTGGATGGGTCCGCGGCCGACCGAGCACGGGCCGCAGGATCCCGGTGGTGTCGACTTGTATGTCGGCGGCGCCGAACACGCGGTGCTGCATCTGCTGTATGTGCGGTTCTGGCACAAGGTCCTCTACGACCTGGGCCACGTGACCTCTCGGGAGCCGTTTCGCCGTTTGGTCAACCAGGGCTATATCCAGGCCTTCGCCTACACCGACGCGCGCGGCTCGTATGTCCCGGCGGAAGAAGTGGTCGAACGAGACGGCCGTTTCGTCTACCCGGGGCCCGGGGGAGAGGTCGAAGTCTTCCAGGAGTTCGGGAAAATCGGTAAGAGCCTGAAGAATTCGATCTCGCCCGACGAGATCTGCGACGACTACGGCGCCGACACGCTGCGCGTGTACGAGATGTCGATGGGGCCGCTGGAGGCCTCCCGGCCCTGGGCGACCAAGGACGTCGTAGGAGCCCACCGCTTCCTGCAACGCGTGTGGCGCTTGGTGATCGACGAGCAGACCGGTGACACCCGCGTGGTCGACGGGCCGGCACAAGGCTTGGCGACCGATACGCTGCGGGTACTGAATCGGACGATTGTCGGCGTCGCGGAAGACTATGCCGCACTGCGCAACAACACCGCTGCGGCCAAGTTGATCGAATACACCAACCACCTCACCAAGGAACACCGCGACGAGGTGCCGCGGGCGGCCGTCGAGCCGCTGGTGTTGATGTTGGCGCCCTTGGCCCCGCATATGGCCGAGGAGTTGTGGCTGCGACTGGGCCACCAGACCTCGCTGGCGCACGGTCCCTTCCCGGTCGCCGACCCTGCCTATCTGGTTGACGACACGGTTGAGTACCCGGTGCAGGTGAACGGCAAGGTGCGCGGGCGAGTGGTGGTTGCGGCGGATGCCGATCAGGACGCGCTGAAGGCCGCCGCGCTCGCCGACGAAAAGGTCCAGGCGTTTTTGGCGGGCGCCAACCCGCGCAAGGTGATTGTGGTGCCGGGTCGACTTGTCAACTTGGTCGTGTAGCGCCGCCTAGCGCCCGGCGGGACGCAGCACCACCTCGTGCATGTGACCGTCGCGCGGGGTGGCCACCGCATTGGCGACCGCGGCCGCGACCGTTTCGGGCTTCAAAAAGTCGGCGGGGTCATAGGTGCCGCCCTCGAACTCGACGAGTTCTCGCTGCATTTCGCTATCGGTCCGTCCCGGATAAACCGTCGTCACTCTCAACTCCGGTTCACCGCTGCGCAACGAATCCGCGAAGGCGCGCAGCGCGAACTTGCTAGACGAGTAGGAGGCCATACTCCGCGAAGCGGTGCGGCCGGAGCCCGAGTTGATGAACACCGCCTGCCCGCGGGCCCGCCGCAGCGCAGGCAGCAGCGCCAGCGTAAGTTCCACCGGTCCAAAGACGTTCACGGCGAAGGTGGCACGCCATTCATCGACATTCGAGTCGGCGACACTGCCGGGTATGGACACCCCCGCGTTGTGCACCAGCACGTCGAGTTCGTCCACAATTTCGCAGGCGGCCTCGATATCGCCGGAGTCGGTGAGGTCCAGCGGAAACGTGGTGGCCCCCAGTCGCTGCGCGACCGCGTCGAGCCGATCCGACGGACGGCCCGCCAGCAGCAGGGTATGAGTGGGTGCCAGCGCCGTGGCGATGGCCGATCCGATACCGCCGCCGGCGCCGGTGATGAGTGCATTGGGCATGCCTCGCAGTTTAGGCGATGCCTCAGGCGCAGTTGAAAAGCATTGGCGCGGAGTTCTTCTCAGGCTTCCTTGCGTGCGGGTGGCACGCCGGCGGGTCCGGACGTCGGGTCACCGGAGGCAAGACGCTCCAGCGGCGCCAACGCCTGCGTCAGGGTATTCAAGTCGGATGTCGGGAGCTGGCTGAGCATCGCGGCCAGCGAAGCGCGCCGATTGGCCAGCGATTCACCGTGGACCGCCCGCCCCCGCGGGGTGATGTCCACGAGCACCGCCCGCAGGTCGGACGGGTCGCGGGACCGCTTGACCAGTCCCACCTTCTCCAGCCGTCGGATCGCCACGGTTGTGGTGGGAGTCCGCACCCGTTCGTGTGCGGCGAGATCGGTCATCCGGATCGGGCCCTGGTCGAGCAGTGTGACCAGGATCGACAACTGCGCGAGGGTCAACTCTCCGGCCGCAGCGCCGCTGGGGTCTCCACGACGGAGAATGGCAAACAATTTGGACAACGCGCGGTGCAAACCTTCGGCGAGTTCGGCTACCTCGGCCGGGGTCGATTCGCTGTCTGCCATAAATCGGGAGTCTATCCCGATATGAGGTGCTTACAAGGGAGCTATCGCCCACCAGGTAGGCGAGATCAAAGCACCTGGGATAAAAAGCGCTGCAGCCGTTCGGTCTCGGCGGCGTCGAATATCTGCTCAGGAGGGCCCGATTCCACGACCTTGCCGTGATCCATAAACACGACGTCGTCGGATGCCGACCGCGCGAAACCCATTTCGTGGGTTACCACAACCATTGTCATGCCGTCCGCGCCAAGGTCGGAAATGAGTTGCAGTATTCCCTTGACCATTTCGGGATCCAACGCCGAGGTGGCCTCATCGAAAAACATCACCTGTGGCGCCATTGCCAGCGCACGGGCGATCGCCACCCGCTGTTGTTGCCCGCCGGACAGCATGCTGGGCCGGGCACCGGCCTTGTGCTTCAGGCCAACTCGGTCCAGCTGTGCCAGCGCCAGGTCGCGGGCCTGGTCGGCCGGCAGCCGCCGCAACTTTCGTGGAGCCATCGAAACGTTTTCGATAACGCTGAGGTGCGGGAAGAGATTGAAATGCTGGAACACCATGCCGATACGCTGGCGCAGCTCGTTGGGATCATCGCGCAGCACCGATCTGCCATCCAACAGAATGTCCCCGCTGTCAGGCTCATACAAGCGGTTCAAGGTACGCAGCAGTGTCGACTTGCCCGAGCCGGACGGCCCGATGATCGCCACGGTGCTGCCCGCGGGCGCCTCGATGTCGACGCCGCGCAGCACCTTGCTCGAGCCCAGGGTTTGGTGAACGTTTTTGGCCGCCAGCGAGACTGACGCACGCTCGTGTATCCCGGAGGTCACGTGATTTCCTGGCCGAAGGTCGTCGCAAGCATGTCGGCGTCGTCCTCTGGTGCGGCGGTGCGGCGGCCGCGACGAAGACGGGTGTCGATGTAGTTCACCAAATGCGTTAGCGGGATGGTCAATAGCAGGTAGAACAGACCGGCGGCCACCAACGGCGACAGGCTCCCGGTCTGCGCGTTGAGGTCTCGTCCGACCTGGAACAGCTCTCGCTGATCGGCAATCAGGCCGAGGAAGTACACCAGCGCGGAGGCCTTCAGCAGTCCGATGGCTTGATTGACCAGGGCGGGCAGCACGCGGCGGATTCCCTGCGGTACCACCACCAGCCGCATCGCGGTGACATAGCTGAAGCCCAGTGCCCGGGACGCTTCCAGTTGCCCGGGATCGACGCTTTGAATTCCGGAGCGCAATATCTCGCCGATGTACGCGGCGGCCATCAATCCCAGCGCGGCAATGCCGAGCGGGTAGGGATTCTTGTTGGTCAGCCCGCCGACCAACGGGCCGACGCCCATCCCGATCAGCAAGATGATCACCACTTCGGGCAGGCCGCGGAAGATGTCGGTGTAAACCCGCGCCGGCCAGCGCAGCCAGCGCCGGTGCGAGATCCCCGCGATCGCCAACACCATGCCTAACGCCAAGCCGATCACGAGGGCGCTGTTGGTCAGAATCAAGGTATTGGGCAATCCGGTGGTGAACAGGATCGGAATGGCCTGTCGGTACATATCCCAGTCGAAGAACGACTCACCCAACTGGGCCAGCGGTGCTTTCGGGGCGGGTGGGCCCGCGGCCGAGCGGTGTTGTTTCGCGATCGCGGCGAAGTCCGGCAGTTTGGGGAAGGGCGCGGCTTTGGAGCCGGGCTTCCACCCGCGCGGCATCGTCCGCGGCACCCATTGGGTGTACAGGCGCGCCCAGGTGCCGTCGGCGATGACGGCGTCCAGCCCGGAATTGAGCGCGTCGATCAGGCTCTTGTTGCTCTGGGCGACCGCATAAGCAACGAAATTGCCTGGGCTGTAAGTATTCGCGGCGACCCCCGCCGGATCACCCGGGCGGATGACGGTCGCCGCGAGGCTTCCCGGCGCCACCCACGCATCGATCTGGCGGGACTTGAGGCCGGCGTACAAGGTGGCGAAGCCCGGATACTTCACGGGTTGCAGATGCAGTACGTCGACGACGTAAGACTCCTCGACGGTGCCTTGCACGACGCCGATGCGTTGGCCGGCCGCGAGGTCGCCGAATTTGTGGATGGCCGAACCGGGCGGCACCACCAGCGAATAGAAGCCGAAATCGTAGCCGTTGGTGAAGGAGACGGTGCGCCGACGGGCATCGGTGGCCTTGACCGCCGCCGAGCCGACGTCGAAGCGCCGGGAGGCCACCTGGGCGAGCAGCGCGGAAAAGTCGGTGCTGACGAAGCGGACCTGCAGGCCCAGCTTGTCGGCGATGGCGCGCAGCAATTGGTTGTCGAAGCCGCTGAATTCGCCGGTGGGATTGATGCAGATGTTGGGCGGGGCGTCCGATAGCGTGCCGACCGTCAGGACGCCCGGCGTGCCGAGGCCCAGGCCGTCGACGTCGACCGCACCGATCGGCTCGACCGATGCCGTTGTGTCGCGGTCGTCCTCGCCGGTGGTCGGGTTCTCGGTCAAGTCTTTAGGCAGCGTCCGGGCGCTGTCCAGGCCGGCCGGCGCGCATTGATTCGAGTCGGCGGCCGCCGGCGCAACCGGTCCGCCCAACGCGACGCCGCATACGAAAAAGACTGTTGCGACCAGGCCGAATGCCCTTCCGCGGCGCTTGGTGTGCCGGTCCACACGCGAACTCATCAGTGTCACCGTAACGACTGATCGGCGACGCGGCCCGCTCAGAGTCGGTTCAAAGTGGCAGCGAGGCTCCGCCGCGGACGGTGTCGGCGTCGGGGATGACCTGCAGCGGGCCGGAGGCGACCCGGCTGAAGTCGTCGGTCGGGGTGAAGACCCGCCGCCGGAACAGTTCGGCCAGCATGGTTTGGGCCATCAGATAGGAGCGGCCGACGCATGCTGCGCGCGCGGCGTCGGGGTCGCGGCGCTGTATCGCCGCAGTCTCGTCCTCGTAGAACGGCAGCATCTCGTCGCGCCCGCTCTGAAAGGTCGTCCAGAACAGGCGGGGGATGAGGTTCTGGGATGCGCGGATGGTGGCATGCAGCCGCGGACCGGCGTACTCGTCGTTGACCGTGCGTCGGTATTCGGCGGCGGTGTCGGTGAACGCGCGTGAATCCTTGGCGCTGCGCAGCGCGCGCAAGAGCCGATCGAGTTGGCCCAGAATTCGCGGAGTTGGGCTGGTCGCCGCGCGGGCGGATGCGATCCCATTGAGCAGCCCGTCGAGCTCGTGGTGCTCGACGACGGTGGCTTCATCGAACCGTTCGACGAAGGCGCCACGGTGATAACGCGTGGACACAATGCCGTCGTGTTCGAGTTGGACCAGCGCCTCTTGAATAGGGACCCGGCTCACTCCCAAGCCCAGCGCAACCTCATTGCGGTCGACGCGGTCCCCAGTGCGCAGCTTCCCGGTCAACAAAAGGTGCAGGATGTGCGAAACAACCAGGTCCTTTTCTTTGACCCCGTATTTCTTCGGCATCTTTTGTTGAGTCTCTTTCACACCGGCTCGGCCATCTAGCGGTGAGAGTTTCTCACGAGTTGGCGCGCGCGTTTAGGTGTTTGGCGAATCAACTCAAATGCCGCGCGGCCGGTTTAGCCGCTATCGCGCCACTTGCATAGCGCATCGGCGGCGGCCAGGTCGTATTCCGGGCCATTCACACCGACGGTCAGCAGCGTCACGCCCAGCGCGGCGAGGCCTTCGGCGTTGGCGATCAACCCGTCGACGCCCTCGCCGCGGCGAACGCCGCTGGTGTTCTCGACTCCGGCCGACCTCTCAATGGTGGATGGGTCGCGCCCTACGGCGGCGCAATGGTCTTCCAGCACGGCCGCCGCGGCCGGGTAGGTCTCGACGGTGGTGAAGCCGTGCCAAATATCGCCGTATTCGGCGACCATACGCAGCGTCTTTCGTGGGCCTTTGCCGCCGATCAGGATTGGGAGGTCGCGGGTGGGAGCCGGATTCAGTTTGGTCAGCCGAGCTTGGATCCGGGGCAGCGCGGTCGCCAGGTCGTCCAGGCGGCTGCCGACGGTCCCGAATTCATAGCCGTACTCGTCGTAGTCCTTTTGTTTCCAACCCGAACCGATGCCCAGGATGAGTCGGCCACCGGAAATGTGGTCGACGGTGCGGGCCATATCGGCCAGCAGCTCCGGATTGCGGTAGGAGTTGCACGTCACCAGCGCACCGATCTGGATGCGCGATGTCTGCTCGGCCCAGGCTCCCAGCATCGTCCAGCATTCGAAATGTGCGCCGTCGGGATCGCCGTAGAGCGGGAAGAAATGATCCCAGTTGAAGGCGATGTCGACGCCGATGTCCTCACAGCGGCGCACGGCGTCGCGGATCTGGCTGTACTGCGGCGCGTGTTGCGGCTGCAGCTGGACACCGATACGCACGGGACGGTCAGAAGTCATCTCCCCACCGTAGGCTCCCTCAACGCGCGGTTGCCGCCTCGATCCGTTGGCGTACGACGCAGTGGGTTCCGCTGTAGACGGTGGGCATGCATTTCATGCAGTGGATGCACAACCCTTCTGCGGCCGTCTCTTCGCGAAATCGCTTGATCAGGTAGGGATCTCGGAGCAACGCGCGTGCCATCGCCACGAACTGGAATCCCTCGGCGAGCGAGTCTTCCATCGAGCCGATTGATGCCGCCCAACGCCCTCGAAGGTCGCCGCCTTGATGAAGCGGTTGTTCAGGGTAAGGCGCCCAGGCGCAACGGGGAGGGCCAACCTCCACCAGCAGGTCACGCGTCACCGACAGCACGCGGTCGTCGATCGAGGCGTCGCGCGGCCGCCCGGTGGATCTGGTGCGGCGTTCGTGGTCGGTCATGATGGCTCAGCGCGCGTCGAGCACTCCCCGCAGGATGTCGATCAGCGCGCGCGGCTGGTCGCTTTGGACAGAGTGGCCCGAATTCTCGACGACATGCGCAGAGCGGAATTGCCTTGCGCGCCGGCCCAGCTCGGCCGTGTCCTCGTCATTGACGAATCCCGATGAGCCGCCGCGCACCAGGGTCACGGGTGCGGATAAAGCGTCGACGTCGTCCCACAGGCTGGCGAAGTCGGGGAAGGTGCGGATGGTGTCGTAGCGCCACGTCCACTGGCCGTTTTCCAGCCTGCGCGAGTTGTGGAACACCCCGCGGCGCAGTGCCTTCACCTCGCGGTGCGGCGCCGCCGCGACCGTCAAGTCGAGCATGGCCTGAAAGCTGGGGAATTCGCGTTCCCCGTGCATCAGCGCCACCGTGCCCTGCTGCTCCTTGGTCATCTCCGAATGCCGTTGCAGCGCCGACGGGGTGACGTCGATCAGCACCAGCTCGTTGACCAGTTCGGGGGCCACCGCTCCCAGCCGGATCGCGGTCAATCCACCCAGTGACATGCCAACGACGAGATCGGCCGACGCGGCGTGTTCGCGCAGGATCGGCAGCAAGGTGTCGGCGTTGCGCTGCGGCGAGTAGTCGCCGTCCTCACGCCAGGCGGAGTGGCCGTGGCCGGGAAGGTCGACCGCCAGCGCGGGCTCGCCAAGCCCGACGATGATGGTGTCCCAGGTGTGCGCGTTCTGCCCGCCGCCGTGGAAGAAGACGATCCGCGGGGCGGTGCTGCCCCACCGCAGCGCGCTGATCTTGTTTTCGCCCATGCCGGACTCGACGCGCTGGGCGTCGGGGAGTGGCCCGGAGACGCCGGCCTGCTCGGCGTTTTCGGAGAGTAGCGAGAATTCGGACAGCTCGGCCAGTTCGTCTTCGGAAATCTCGGTCACGATCTTTGACCCTAGACCTGGCTACAGAGGGTAACGGCGGCGAATGCCATGGAAGCGTTCCCACATCGCGGCGGCGCGCTCTGATGTGCTCACCATGGCAGTTTCCGCGGGCAGGGCGGCGAGCAGGTCGTCGTGCTTGACTACCCGCGCGTTCAGCACGGCGGGTTCACCCTCGAGCATGTGCCGGTAGGTCAGGTTGCCGCGCTCGAAACCCTGGGTGTCCAGCCAGTTGTGCACGCCCGGATCCCGGTGAGCCATAACCAGCCGGATGCGGCCGTCGTGGTCGACTTTGGTGCGGCTCGGTGTGTAACTCACCGGGCGGTACAGGTAGTCCATGCTGTTGAAGAAGACACCCATGTTGGTGAACATCCACAGCCCGGCATGGGCTTCGAACTCGACGATCAGTGCCTCGTCGGGTGTGAGCTCCCAATACATGTTGGCGGCGGCGCGGCCGCGCTTGTTGTCGGCGTCAGTAGTGCCGACGCGCGGAAACGTGTTCGGGTGCGCGGCGTCGACGCCGCCGTAGGCGAAGGGGAATTCGGGCCAATCGGACATCAGGCCCGTGACGAAATCACCGGCCCAGCGCATCGCGTCGACCATGTCGGCGGGGGAGGGCAACGGCTTGGGGGAGGCCATGTCGATGCGTTCGATGTGCATCTGCGCCGGCGATTCGTCCCAGCGATCAAACCCCTGGCGAATGAACAGCTTTCGTGACTCCGGCGTGGTCGGCAGCCAGTTCGGCCCCCGCTCGGGCCCGCCGATGTACAGCTCGAATTGTCCGTCGTCACCGATATCCAGTTGGTGGCCCAGCAGGTTGGCTTGCGGTGTGTCACCGAACGGTTCGTGCAGGACGCCCGGGCCGGGCGTGCGTCGTCCCTGCACGGTGACGTTGAAGAAGCGCGCGGTGCCGCGGGTGCCGGTGAGCCGATAGGCCGAGTGTCCGTCGATCCAGGCTTGCTGGTAGGTGAAGTCGGCGCAGTCCCCGCCGAGCTTGCGCGTCGGGCCGCAGAAGGTGTGCAGCACCGGGTAGCCGGTGTCGCGTGTCTCGAGCGCCAAATCGAAGGCCTGCCCGAGGTTCTGGGTGAGAAACCGGTAGGCGTCAACGCGCTGCACTCCGGCGGGCGGGTTGACGTCTTTGAAGACTTGTTCGCCTGCGCGTTGCAGCCGGGCACAGAATTCGGTCCACGCCGAGTGCAGTGCCGCGTCGTCGTCGCCGTCGCCGAAAGCCATTGTCAGGCACCCAATCTGTTCAGCATCGCGCCGACGATCTCACAGGCGCGTCGCGCGGATTGCAGGCGGCCCTCCGCGTTGATGCGGGGCCCGATCAGTTCCAGGTCGAATCCGTGCGCGTAACCGCCGCCCAGGGCTTGGGCGATGAACGTCTCGAGCGGGATCGCGCCGTCGCCGGGCACCGCACGACCCGGAAGTGCACGGTCACCCAGCACGTAATCGCTGAGCTGAATGAGCTCGGTTCGTGGCAGAGCCCGCTGCACCATCGCTTCGAAATCGCCCTCCGCCCAGCAGTGGAACAACTCGATGCAGATGCCGAGCCCGCTCATCTCGGCCAGCGCGACGGTGTCGCGCAGGGTGTGGGCGAGATGAATGTCGGCGTACAGGCTGGAGGCGTTCTCGATCGCGAGCGCCACGCCGGCCTGCTTCGCGTGCTCGACGCAGGGGGCAATCATGGCGCTGAAGCGGTCGGCGGCCTGGGGCCAGGTCAGTGCGCCCCGACCGCCGGTCAGCATGTAGACCACGCGCGCACCCACCTCGGCCGCGGCATCGATCACTGGCAACAGCGCGTCCCGTGCCGCGTGCGCGCCGACGCCCAGCCGTCCACGACCGAAGATGTGGCACACCGCCTCGACGGTGTAGTTGTTGCGCTGCAATAGCTTTGGGAATCGCGGGTCGAGCAGTTCGGTGTCCAAGACGCTTAATCGCGACACACCGAGGTCCGCCCAATGCTGTTCCAGCTCAGCCAACGAAGCGCCGAAGAAGGTTACGTCGTGGACCGACAGACGTTTGTGAGGTGTCGTCACGTCAGGCACGGGTTTCGATTTCGACGCCGAATCGTTCACGGAACGGCCGGAATTCGGCGTGCAGCGCATCGAGGTCTTCACCGATATCGACGAGCAACTGGGTGGAGTAGCGGAACTTGCCATACCGGTCGCCGCGATTGTTGGCCAAATAGTCGCGCATGGCGGATTCGGCTTCGGGCGTGACCTCGCGGCCGGCGAACGCATAATAACGCTGCACCGTGCCCACCTGGTCGGCGACGAAATCGGCGTAGCGGATGTGCAGAATGCGCGGATCGTCCACCATGGGATTGCTCATCGTGTTGGCGACTCCGGCGCGTGTCAGCTCCAGGTGCAGCTTGGCAAGGGCGTGAAGGTCGACGGAACCGACCATACCTTCGGCGATGTCGGCCATCATCCTCGTGCGTGAGGCGGCGACCTGAACCGGATCGCGGTGCAGCCACACCAGCGTGGCGTCGGGATAGGCGTTGAACATCTCTTTGAGCCGGAAGCCGTGAAAACCCTTCAGCACCCAGTATTTTCGTGATCGCTGGTATTGCAGCTGCTGCAGCATGGCCTTGTGCAGCCGATATTGCGCGGCCGGGTCGGTCGCCAGACCGCCGACCAGTGACTGCATCGGCACCCGCCACCAGGCCGTCGGGGTCATCACCCGGAAGTCGAACGCCCAGGTGCGTTCGTCTTCGGGAAGGCCGTCGCCGAGCATGTCGTTGTAGGGATGGCTGTGCAGCCACTTGGGCATTTTGGCGTTGATCTCGCGCCAGTCGGCGTCCGCACGCGTCCGGCGGTGGTCATCGGGTGCGGCCAGCCCCGGTGGCGGGGAGGGGTACATCACCTCCCAGAACCGCAGCGCCCGGGCGTGCGGGTCGACCGACATCAGGGCGTGCATAAGCGTTGTCCCCGAACGCGGTTCGCCGGTGACGAACATCGGGGACTCGATCACTTCGGCGCCGATCGGGTAGCGGTTGCGGTCCTCGATGAACTCCAGGCGCGACGTCAGCAGCCAACGACACACCTGCGCGGCCTCGAAGCGACCATCGGCGCCCATGCCCAGATCATTCAGGTGGTCGACGGCGACGGCGAAGCGTTCGGGCAGAGTGGGATCGCCGTAGTCGCGCAGCCCGGTTTCCGCCTCGGCGGCGGCGAGCATCTCCGCGGCGTCCAAACGTGTTGTCACGGCAGGTCCCCGCAGAGTCGTACCAGTTCGTCCTCGGCGGCGCGGACATTCGCTGCCGAAGCCTGTGCGTATTCCAAGCCGGCCATCGCGCCATAGTCGAGGATCTTGGGTACGCGCAGGCCAGCGTCGACGTACGTCTTGACGATCTTGGCGACCTCGTTCGGTGTGCCATGGGGCACGACGGCGAGGACCATATCGGGGTGCACGTTGTCGAGAAACTCCACGATTCGCTCCCGGGTGAGGACGGCCGGGTCGATGTCCTGAAATCCGCGCCAGTTTTCACCCATCGGATGTTCAAAACCGAAGCCGCTCAACGTCTTTGCGGAAACCTGCAGAAGGAAGGCCTTGACCAGGGGCGCCTGCAGGATCTCGGCGAGGGCGGCGTCGTCCGCACCGATCAGGCAGACCTGGATGAAGCAGGGGGTGATCGCCATCGGGTCGCGGCCGGCGCGTTCGGCGGATGACCGCACGGCAGAGAGCATCTGGGCGTAGTGCTCCGGTGTCCAGGCGCCCGCCGGCCACCACCCGTCGGCGTACCGGCCCGCGATGTCGAGCATCCGTGGACCGCTGGCGCCGATCCAGATCGGCGGTAGCCGGCCCTCGTAGGGTTCGGTGTCCAAACGGGCGTGGTGCAGTGCATAGAACTGGCCGGCGAAGTCGACCGGGCCGTCGCTACGCCACAGCAACTGGATCACCGCCAGCGCTTCCTCGAAACGGCTGACCGAGCGCGCGAAGTCGAAGCCGTAGGGCACCGTGTTTTCGCTCTCGCCGCTGCCCAGCCCGAGGATGAAACGCCCCTTGGCGAGGTGATCGATGGTCAGGGCCGTCTGCGCGAGCATCGCGGGGTGGCGGCGCACGGTGTCGACCACGGCGCTGACCAGAGGAACCCGCTCGGTCAGCACGGCCGCCGCGGCCGCCACCGTCAGTCCGTCCAGGTGGCGGTGCGGCGACGGGGAGGCGGTGGCCAGGTCGGTGAATTCGGATGTCCAGATCGAGTCCGGCCAGAAGCTGACCATGTGATCGGGCAGCCAGATCGAGTGGTAGCGACCGCTGTCGAGCCCGGCGAGCCCGGACAGGTCGAGGGGGAGCGTGGTGCGCAGAAACGCTGCGGGCTGAACGGTCATCGAGACTGATGCTAAGCACCTGCACAGCATCGTGTCGATGATTTCGCCGCCCGCAACCGAACTGGCCCGCCACCTTCGAGGTGACGGGCCAGTTCGGTCGAGCAGACGATGACTAGTCTGCGCCGATGATGAACTCTTCGAGCTGGGCGCGCGCGATGTCGTCCGGCAGCTGCTGCGGCGGGCTCTTCATCAGGTAGGCCGACGCCGGGATCACCGGGCCGCCGATGCCGCGGTCCTTGGCGATCTTGGCGGCGCGCACCGCGTCGATGATGACGCCCGCGGAGTTCGGCGAGTCCCAGACCTCGAGCTTGTACTCCAGGTTCAGCGGCACGTCACCAAAGGCGCGGCCCTCGAGCCGCACATAGGCCCACTTGCGGTCGTCGAGCCAGCCGACATGGTCGGACGGGCCGATGTGCACGTCCTTGGTTTTGAACTCGCGCTGCAGGTTAGACGTGACGGCCTGCGTCTTGGAGATCTTCTTGGACTCGAGGCGCTCGCGCTCGAGCATGTTGAGGAAGTCCATGTTGCCGCCGACGTTGAGCTGCATGGTGCGGTCCAGCTGGACGCCGCGGTCTTCGAACAGCTTGGCCATCACGCGGTGGGTGATGGTCGCGCCGACCTGGCTCTTAATGTCGTCACCGACGATCGGCACCCCGGCGTCGGCGAACTTCTTGGCCCACACGGGGTCGGAGGCGATGAACACCGGCAACGCGTTGACGAATGCCACGCCCGCGTCGATTGCGCACTGCGCGTAGAACTTGTCGGCCTCTTCGGAGCCCACCGGCAGGTACGAGACCAGCACGTCGACGTTGGCCTCGCGCAGCGCCTGGACCACGTCGACGGGCTCGACGTCGGACACCTCGATGGTGTCGGCGTAGTACTTGCCGATGCCGTCCAGCGTCGGGCCGCGCTGCACCGTCACGTTGGTGGGCGGCACGTCGGCGATCTTGATGGTGTTGTTCTCCGACGCGAAGATCGCCTCGGACAGGTCGAAGCCCACCTTCTTGGCGTCCACGTCGAACGCGGCGACGAACTTCACGTCGCGAACGTGGTATTGGCCGAACTTCACGTGCATCAAACCGGGCACGGTGCTGTTCGCGTCGGCGTCGTAGTAGTACTGCACGCCCTGAACCAGCGAAGACGCGCAGTTACCGACGCCGACAATGGCGACTCGTACCTCCGTCGACGCCTGCGGCGCGTTCTGCTCACTCATATGGGCGTTCTCCTAACCTCTAACCACTGACTGGGATGCTGGATTCGTGCAGGGGTTTACGTTTGCTCGGAGAGGCCGGGCATAGCCCGCTCCGCAGCGATGAGCTCGTTGAGCCACTTGACTTCGCGCTCACTGGACTCGAGCCCCAGTTGATGAAGCTGACGGGTGTAGCGATCGAACGAGCTACTGGCCCGCGCAACTGCTTCGCGCAGACCTTCCCGCCTTTCCTCGACCTGACGGCGGCGGCCTTCCAGAATGCGCATCCGCGCCTCTGCCGGAGTCCGGTTGAAGAAAGCCAGGTGTACCCCGAAGCCGTCGTCGGTGTAGTTGTGGGGACCGGTGTCGGACACCAGTTCCCCGAAGCGCCGGCGGCCCTCGTCGGTCAGCTGGTAGACACGGCGGGCCCGCCGAACCGGCGTCCCGGCCGGGGCGGCGTTCTCGGCAATCAACCCCTCGCCCTGCATGCGCCGCAGGGCCGGGTAGAGCGATCCGTACGAAAACGCCCGGAACGCGCCGAGTAGGCCGGTCAGCCGTTTGCGCAACTCGTAGCCGTGCATGGGCGACTCGATGAGGAGACCCAGGATGGCAAGCTCCAGCAATCGAATCACCTCCCTGAAGGATTTGCGTGGCTGGTTACGACGGTTCGACGCCTCGCGCAATCGTATCGTCTCGATATATTAGCCACAACACCACCAAACGTTGGTTCGGAGTTCGTCACAGGAACTTTTGGCCGAACTTGTCGGATCGCCCCAGCCGCCGACTCGCGCGACCTTCGGGTGCGAGTCGAGGGCGGGCAGTGAGCCGTTTCACCACGGGGATGATCGTAGAAGTCCGGTCCCGGTTTGGCGCAGAAACCACCGTTGATTCGCCGGGAAGGACCGCGACGGTTCGGTTGCGTATCCCTGCTCGGGATGGCGACGTACTCTGGTGGGCGTGCGACTGCAGCGACAGGTGGTGGACTACGCGCTCCGGCGGCGCTCACTGCTGGCCGAGGTGTACTCCGGCCGCACCGGTGTCTCCGAGGTTTGTGACGCGAACCCGTATCTGCTGCGCGCCGCCAAGTTTCACGGCAAACCGAGTCAGGTCATGTGCCCGATCTGCCGCAAGGAGCAGTTGACGCTGGTGTCATGGGTGTTCGGGGAACACCTTGGTGCGGTGTCGGGCTCAGCGCGCACGGCCGAAGAATTGGTGATGCTGGCAACCCGCTTCGAGGAGTTCGCCGTCCACGTGGTGGAGGTGTGCCGGACCTGCAGCTGGAACCATCTCGTCAAGTCGTATGTGCTCGGTGCGGCGCGCACCGCACCTCCGCCCAGGGGAACCGGACGCACGCGGACGGCGCGCAACAACGCCCGCACGGCCATTGAATAACGATGGACGCCACAGTCAGTCGTCCGGTGACCAGCGTGGGCCAGCGACTGAGCGTGTAGGCAATCAGAGTTCTGATGAGCGTCCGGGGCCAGACCGCCCGGACGCCGATCGGCGGAACCCCGAACACCGGGAGGCGCCGCCGACGATCAATCGGCGCCGTCAGGGGCCGCCCGATGACCGGATGACGACGATCCTGCCGCCGGTCAGAGACGAGCGGGCGCCCCGGCGCTCCGATCCCATCGAGGAAGTCAAGGCCGCGCTGGCCGGGCCCCCTTCGACGCCCTTGCGGCGCGACGCGCTCGACGAGGTCAAGGCCGCACTGGATGGCCGGGGGCCGGCGTCCGGCCGGCAGGAGCGGGCCAGCCTCGGCGGTGGTCCTCCCGGCGGGCCGCCCCCTCCGCCGCGGCGCCCCGGAGGTCCGGGAGGACCCGGCGGTCCCGGTGGCCGGCCCGCGCCACCGTGGCGCGACTGGGCCTGGACCGAGCAGATCAACTGGCTGTGGGTCCGGCGAGCGGCCTACATCAGCGCGGCGGTGCTGGTGCTGCTGCCGATCGTCACGTTCGCGATGGCGTACTTCATCGTCGACATTCCCAAGCCGGGCGACCTTCGCACCAACCAGGTTTCGACAATCCTGGCCAGCGACGGCTCGGAGATCGCCAAGATCATCCCGCCGGAAGGCAATCGGGTCGACGTCAACATCAACCAAGTTCCCGTGCACGTGCGCCAGGCGGTGATCGCCGCCGAAGACCGCAATTTCTACTCGAACCCCGGGTTCGATTTCAGCGGTTTCGTGCGCGCGGTGAACAACAACCTCTTCGGCAGCGGCGACCTGCAGGGTGGTTCGACGATCACGCAGCAGTACGTGAAGAACGCGCTGGTGGGTTCGGCCCAGCATGGGGTCAGCGGCCTGATGCGCAAGGCCAAGGAACTGGTGATCGCCACCAAGATGTCGGGGGAGTGGTCGAAAGACGATGTGCTGCAGGCCTATCTGAACATCATCTACTTCGGACGGGGCGCCTACGGGATTTCGGCCGCCACCAAGGCCTACTTCAACAAACCCGTCGAGCAGCTCACGGTCTCTGAGGGTGCGCTGCTGGCCGCGCTCATCCGGCGCCCGTCCACGCTCGACCCGGCGGTCGATCCGCAGGGCGCCCGGGCCCGTTGGGCGTGGGTGCTCGACGGCATGGTGGAGACGAAGGCGCTGTCATCGAGTGACCGTTCCGCGCAGCAGTTCCCGCCCACCGTGCCGCCTGATCAGGCGCGCGCGCAGAACCAGACGACCGGGCCCAACGGGCTGATCGAGCGTCAGGTGACCAGAGAGTTGATGGAGCTGTTCAACATCGACGAGCGCACCCTGAACACCCAGGGACTGCAGGTCACCACCACGATCGATCCGAAGGCCCAGCAAGCGGCGGAGAAGGCGGTGTCGAAATACCTCGACGGCCAAGACCCCGACATGCGTTCGGCCGCGGTCTCGGTCGATCCGCACGACGGCGCAATACGCGCATACTTCGGCGGCACCGACGCCAACGGGTTTGACTTCGCCCAGGCCGGGCTGCAGACCGGGTCGTCGTTCAAGGTGTTCGCGCTGGTGGCCGCCCTGGAACAAGGCATTGGGCTGGGTTATCAGGTCGACAGCTCGCCGCTGACGGTCGATGGCATCAAGATCACCAACGTCGAGGGCGAGAGCTGCGGGACCTGTAACCTCGCCCAGGCGCTCAAGATGTCGCTGAACACCTCCTACTACCGGCTGATGCTCAAGCTCAAGGGGGGCCCGCAGGCCGTCGCCGACGCCGCGCACCAAGCCGGGGTGGCGACCAGCTTCCCCGGTGTGGACCACACGCTTTCCGAGGACGGCAAGGGCGGCCCGCCGAACAACGGAATCGTGCTCGGCCAGTATCAAACCCGGGTGCTCGACATGGCCTCCGCTTACGCCACGCTGGCGGCCTCCGGCGTCTATCACCAACCGCACTTCGTGCAGAAGGTGGTCAACTCCGACGGCCAGGTCCTCTTCGACGCCGCCAACTCCGACAACAAGAGCGAGCAACGCGTCCCCAAGGCCGTCGCCGACAACACCACCGCGGCCATGGTGCCGATCGCCGCCTACTCGCGCGGCCACGCGCTGGCCGGCGGTAGGCCGTCGGCCGCCAAGACCGGCACCACCCAGCTCGGGGACACCACTTCGAACAAGGACGCCTGGATGGTGGGTTACACACCGTCGCTATCGACGGCGGTGTGGGTGGGCACGGCCAAAGGTGATAGCCCGCTGGTAACCGCTTCGGGCGGACCGGTTTACGGGTCGGGGCTGCCGTCGGATATCTGGAAGTCCACGATGGACGGGGCGCTCAAGGGCACGTCCAACGAATCCTTCCCCAAGCCGACGGAGATCGGCGGTTACGCGGGTGTGCCCGTGGCGCCCCCGCCACCCCCTCCGCCGTCGGAGACTGTCATCCAGCCCACGATCGAAGTCGCGCCGGGCATCACCATTCCGGTCGGTCCGCCCACGACGATCACCGCGGCGCCACCGGCGCCCGGCGGCCCGCCGGGTGGCCCGGAGCCGGGCGGCCCGTTCGGTGGCGTCCCGGGTGGTGGCCCCCCATTTGGTGGCCCCCCGGGCGGTGGCGTCCCGCCGGGTGGGCCCCAAGCGCCGCCACCGCCACCGTGACCGACGCCGCGGAGCACGGCGCGACCGCTTCACCGCAGCCGCTGGCCGCGGATCTGCGCAGCGCCGACAACCGAGATTGCCCGAGCCGCAACGACTTTCTGGGCGCCGCGCTCGCCGATGTCGTCGGGGGGCCGGTGGGGCGGCACGCCCTGATCGGACGCTCTCGGCTGATGACCCCGCTGCGGGTGATGTTCTTGATCGGCCTGGTCTTCCTGGCGCTGGGCTGGTCGACGAAGGCGGCCTGTCTGCAAAGCACCGGCACCGGGACCGGCGATCAGCGGGTGGCCAACTGGGACAACCAACGCGCTTACTACGAGTTGTGCTACTCCGACACCGTGCCGCTCTACAGCGCAGAGTTGTTGAGCCAAGGCAAGTTTCCCTACAAGTCGAGCTGGGTCGAGACCGATTCGACCGGCGCCCAGCAGATCCGTTACGACGGCCAGCCCGCGGTGCGCTACATGGAGTATCCGGTGCTGACGGGGATCTACCAGTACGTGTCGATGGCGCTGGCCAAGACCTACACCGCGCTGAGCAAGCTCGCCCCCCTTCCGGTGGTCGCCGAGGTGGTGATGTTCTTTGATATCGCGGCATTCGGGCTGGCGCTGGCCTGGCTTGCCACCGTCTGGGCGAGTGCGGGCCTGTCCGGACAGCGGATCTGGGACGCCGCCCTGGTGGCCGGCTCGCCGATATTGATCTTTCAGATATTCACCAACTTCGACGCGCTGGCAACGGCTTTCGCGATGGCCGGCCTGTTGGCCTGGGCGCGACGAAAACCGGTGCTGGCCGGCGTGCTGATCGGCTTGGGTGCCGCGGCGAAGCTGTATCCGTTGCTGTTCTTGGGCCCGATGCTGCTGCTGGGAATCCGGACGGGTCAGTTCCGCGCGTGGGCCCGGACAACGGTGGCTGCCGGGATGACCTGGCTGTCGGTGAACCTGCCCGTGCTGGTGTTTTTTCCGCGCGGCTGGTCGGAGTTCTTCCGGCTCAACACGCGTCGCGGCGACGACATGGACTCGGTGTACAACGTCATCAAGTCGTTCACGGGTTGGCGGGGATTCGATTCCAAGCTCGGGTTCTGGCAGCCTCCGACGGTGCTCAACATCGTTGTCGCGGTGTTGTTCGTGGCGTGTTGTGCCGCAATCGCTTTCATCGTGTTGACCGCGCCCCAACGCCCGCGGGTGGCGCAGCTGGTGTTCTTGGTGGTCGCCGCTTTCCTGCTGACCAACAAGGTGTGGAGCCCGCAGTTCTCGCTGTGGCTGGTGCCGCTGGCGGTGCTGGCCCTGCCGCACCGGCGGGTACTGCTGGCATGGATGAGCATCGACGCGCTGGTGTGGGTGCCACGGATGTATTACCTGTACGGCAACCCCAACCGCTCTCTGCCCGAACAGTTCTTCACCACCACGGTGCTGCTGCGCGACCTCGCGGTTATCATCCTGTGCGCGTTGGTGATTCGCCAGATATACCGCCCCGGCGAGGATTTGGTGCGATGGGGCGCACGGGTGGACGATCCGGCGGGCGGACCTTTCGACCGCGCAGCTGACGCCCCGCCCGGCTGGTTGCCGGACTGGCTGCGACCGGCTGGGTCGCGCCGCTCGAGCGCCCCGGCATCCGAGGACGCCGACGAGCAACCCACAGTGGCAAGCGGCGCCAGGCCATGACTCAGGTTGCCATTCCGATCTTTCCCCGATTCACCGCACTCGACGCCGTCGGTCCGTACGAGGTGCTGCAACGCATTCCGTCGATCGACGTCGTGTTCGTCGGTCACCACCGCGGTGAGGTCCGGACCGAGAACGGAATGCTCGGCGTCAGCTGTGACGCCACCTTCGACGAGGTGGGCGCCCCCGACGTGGTGGTGTTCCCCGGCGGCATCGGCACCAGGCAGCTGATCCACGACGAGGCCATCCGGGTGTGGCTGCACGCGGTACACCCCACCACAACGTTCACCACCTCCGTGTGCACCGGTGCCCTGCTGCTGGCTGCGGCCGGATTGCTTGACGGGCTCACTGCCACGACCCACTGGCGGGCCGCCGACCTCCTCAATGACCTGGGCGCCCGCTACGTGCCGCAGCGAGTCGTCGAACACCTGCCGGAGCGAATCATCACCGCCGCCGGGGTGTCCAGCGGCATCGACATGGCTCTGCGTCTGGTGGAACTGCTCGTCGACCGCGAGGCCGCACAGGCGGCGCAGCTGCTCATCGAATACGACCCGCAGCCGCCATTCGACTCGGGCGCCCTCGCCAAGGCCGGTCCCGCGACGGTGGCGAGGGCCGACGAATACCTGAGTGCCCGGCAATAGCGAGGTTGCGCCTTCGGCCGGATTTCTCTGCTCAGCCCGCTATCCGGTAGCCTGATGCGGTTGCCGACGCAGGCGACCCTCCTGCCACGGAACGACCGTGGCCGCTTGAGACCAGAGGAGGTGGTGAGGTTTCCATGCGTCCCTACGAAATCATGGTCATTCTTGACCCCACGCTCGACGAGCGCACCGTTGCCCCGTCCTTGGAGACGTTCCTCAACGTCGTCCGCAAGGATGGTGGATCCGTCGACAAGGTCGACATCTGGGGCCGGCGCCGTCTGGCCTACGAGATCGCCAAGCACGCCGAAGGCATCTACGTCGTCGTCGACCTGAAAGCCGAGCCGGCGACGGTATCCGAGCTCGACCGTCAGCTGAGCCTCAACGAGTCGGTACTGCGCACCAAGGTGATGCGGACCGACAAGCACTAACAGCCTTGGCTGCGTCGCGTGCTTCTCGTCGACGCACCTGCCTAGGCTGTGGAGAGCTCAGCGAAAGTACGCTCATGACACCCACCACCCGAACGGCGAGGAACAGGGCGGAACGAGGAGGAAACTGTGGCTGGTGACACCACTATCACCGTTGTCGGAAACCTGACCGCCGACCCCGAGCTGCGGTTCACCCCGTCGGGGGCCGCGGTCGCAAACTTCACCGTGGCGTCGACACCGCGAATCTATGACCGCCAGAGCGGGGAATGGAAAGACGGTGAGGCGCTGTTCCTGCGGTGCAACATCTGGCGAGAAGCCGCCGAGAATGTCGCGGAAAGCCTGACGCGTGGTGCCCGGGTGATCGTCACGGGCCGGCTCAAGCAGCGCTCTTTTGAGACCCGTGAAGGTGAGAAGCGCACCGTCTTCGAGGTCGAGGTCGACGAGATCGGCCCCTCGCTGCGGTATGCCACGGCCAAGGTCAACAAGGCCAGCCGCAGCGGCGGCGGTGGTGGTGGCGGCGGTTTCGGTGGCGGTGGCGGTGGATCCCGCCAGCAGTCGGCGCCGGCGAGCAGCGGGCCCGCGGACGACCCATGGGGCAGTGCGCCCGCGTCGGGCTCGTTCGGCGGCGGGGACGACGAACCGCCTTTCTGATTTGAAAAAACTTCAGCAATAGAGAACGGAAAGAAAGACAGACATGGCCAAGTCCAACAAGCGGCGGCCGGCTCCGGAAAAGCCGGTCAAGGTACGCAAATGTGTCTTCTGCGCCAAGAAGGATCAAACGATCGACTACAAGGACACCACGCTGCTGCGTACCTACATCAGCGAGCGCGGCAAGATCCGTGCGCGTCGCGTGACCGGCAATTGCGTGCAGCACCAGCGTGACATCGCCATCGCGGTGAAGAACGCCCGCGAGGTGGCGCTGCTGCCCTTTACCTCCTCGGCGCGATAGTCGCCGCAGGCCTACCGAAAGTACGAAACGATGAAGCTGATTCTGACGGCTGACGTCGACCACCTTGGTACCGTCGGCGACACTGTCGAGGTCAAGGACGGTTACGGTCGCAACTTCCTGCTCCCTCGCGGTTTGGCGATCGTGGCCTCCCGCGGCGCGCAGAGGCAGGCCGACGATATTCGCCGGGCCCGCGAAACCAAGGCGGTGCGCGACCTCGGGCATGCCAACGAACTCAAGACGGCGATCGAGGCGCTCGGACCGGTCTCGCTGCCGGTCAAGACCGCGGCCGATTCCGGGAAGCTGTTCGGCTCGGTGACCGCCAGCGATGTCGTCGCCGCGATCAAGAAGGCCGGCGGCCCCAACTTGGACAAGCGGATCGTGCGGTTGCCCAAGTCGCACATCAAGGCCGTCGGGACGCACCCGGTGGCCGTGCACCTGCACCCGGAGGTCGACGTCGAGGTCGCGCTCGAGGTCGTTGCGCAGAGCTAAGCGCCCAATATTTGCTCGTTCCCGGCGGTGGCCTCGATCGGCTGCCGCCGGGCTTCGTTGCGCTGCGGGCACGCGGGCGCACTCCGCCGCTGCGGATCGCGGGTGTACCCCCTGGCGAACAATTTCTGTGGTGTATTACCCGGGGGCGCTTTACCGGCCCGTAACGCTGGGAAAACACGGCGTAAAGCCAACACGCCCGGCGCAGTAACCTGGCCCGACACGCCGTAGAGATTCTTGTCCACACGGATTCCATGGCGTTGTATGGCCGGTATCTGCAGCGATGTCCTAGCCCTTTGCATTAATCCACAGGTTCTCCACACCCCGCTCAACACAGGTGTCGACGGATATGCACACACGATGCACAGCTTCATAAACAGCACCCCCTTTGCGTACTAGCCAGCAACGTTTAACGTCGTCCCGGCGCCGGGCGTACGGGTGCTGTGCGGCACAGGTTGTCAGGATCTTGACTTACGCTCGACGTCGGCTATCGAATGTATGTTCGGATTCGTGGATCAGGGCAGGAGGGAATCCGTGGCGGTCGTCGATGACTTGACGTCGGGCATGGATTCTTCGCCGCCAAGCGAGGACTTCGGACGCCAGCCGCCGCAGGACATGGCGGCTGAGCAGGCGGTGCTGGGCGGCATGCTGCTCAGCAAGGACGCCATCGCCGACGTCCTCGAACGGCTGCGGCCCGGCGACTTCTACCGGCCCGCCCACCAGAACGTTTACGACGCGATCCTGGACCTCTACGGGCGTGGCGAACCGGCGGACGCGGTGACGGTCGCCGCGGAACTGGACCGCCGCAACCTGCTGCGCCGCATCGGCGGGGCGCCGTATCTGCACACGTTGATTTCGACGGTGCCGACCGCGGCCAACGCGAGCTACTACGCGACCATCGTGGCCGAAAAGGCGCTCCTGCGGCGCCTCGTGGAGGCCGGCACCCGGGTCGTGCAGTACGGCTACGCGGGCGCCGAGGGCGCCGACGTGGCCGAGGTGGTCGACCGCGCGCAGGCCGAGATCTACGAGGTGGCCGAGCGCCGGACGTCGGAGGATTTCGTTCCTCTCGAGGATCTGCTGCAGCCGACCATGGACGAGATCGACGCCATCGCCTCGAACGGCGGTGTCGCGCGCGGTGTCCCGACCGGCTTCACCGAGCTCGACGAGGTGACCAACGGTCTGCATGCCGGGCAGATGATCATCGTGGCGGCCAGGCCTGGAGTCGGGAAGGCGCTCGCGTTGGACACGCCGCTGCCCACGCCAACAGGCTGGACGACGATGGGCGATGTCGCGGTCGGTGATGAGTTGCTCGGCGCCGACGGGCGGCCGACGCGGGTCGTGGCTGCCACTGACGTCATGTTCGACCGGCCGTGCTACGAGGTGGAGTTCTCTGACGGCACAGTGCTCGTCGCCGACGCAGCCCATCAGTGGTTGACCGAAACACGCGCATCGCGAAAATCAGCGCAGGCTGCGGCGGTCGGCTACAACCGGCACAAGAATCAGCGCACCTTTGCGGCGGTGCGAACGACGGCGGAGATTGCCGCAACTCTGCGCTGCGCCGCTCCGGACCGCCGACTGAACCACAGCGTGGTCAACGCGCGTGCACTTGACCTACCGGATCGCGAGTTCCTGGTGCCGCCGTACACGCTCGGCGCCTGGCTTGGGGATGGCACCAGTGCCGCCGCCCAAATCACCACCGCCGATCCCGAAATCATCATGCGAATCGAAGCCGACGGGTTCGTCGCGGTTCCCTCGTCTTCCGCTCTGTACCGCTATCAGCTGCGCCTACCGGCCGACGCCGAGCCAGCTCCTCGTCAGTGTGTGGTATGCGGCACGGACTTCATTCCTCACACCAGTCAGGTGCGCACCTGCGGACGTTCATGCGGTGGCCGGGCACGGTTTGTCTCGACTCCGGTGCCAGCACCCACCTGTGTTCGCTGCGGGGGTCCGTCGTGCGGGCTGCGGCTGTGCCAGAACTGCCACACGGCCGTAGGGACCTTGCAGGCCCGATTCCGCACACTGGGAGTTCTTGATAACAAGCACATCCCGGTGGAGTACCTGCGGGGGTCGGAGGCGCAGCGGCGTGCCCTGCTCGCCGGCTTGCTCGACACCGATGGAACCGTGACGGCAGGTGGGTCTGTCCAATTTTCAGTCACCAGCCAACGGTTGGCATCCGATGTCGCTGAGTTGGTCGTCAGCCTTGGCTATCGCTGCCAGACCTCGACGAAGCGCGTCCCGTGTCGCTGCGAGTCGTCCAGCATCGCCTACACGCTGACCTTTTCCACTGACGACGCGGTGTTCGCGCTGCGGCGAAAGGCCATGGCGCACAAGGAGCGCCGAGCTGCGGCCGGCAACGTTCGTTCCGGGTCGCGCTTCATTGTGGACGTTCGCCCGATCGAGACAGTTGCTGTGCGTTGCGTCGAGGTGGACAACGACAGCCACATGTACCTTGCGGGCAAGGCAATGGTCCCCACGCATAACTCCACGCTGGGGCTCGACTTCCTGCGGTCATGCTCGATCAAGCACCGCATGGCCAGCGTCATCTTCTCGCTGGAGATGAGCAAGTCCGAGATCGTCATGCGGCTGCTGTCGGCGGAAGCGAAAATCAAACTCGCCGACATGCGGTCCGGTCGCATGAGCGACGAAGACTGGACGCGGCTGGCGCGGCGGATGAGCGAAATCAGCGAGGCGCCACTGTATATCGACGACTCGCCCAACCTGACCATGATGGAGATCCGTGCCAAGGCACGCCGGCTACGCCAGAAATCCGATCTGCGTCTGGTGGTGGTCGATTATCTGCAGCTGATGTCGTCGGGAAAGAAAGTCGAGTCACGGCAGCTCGAGGTGTCCGAATTCTCGCGCCAACTCAAGCTTCTGGCCAAGGAGCTGGAGGTGCCCGTCGTCGCGATCAGCCAGCTGAACCGCGGCCCCGAGCAGCGTACTGACAAGAAGCCCATGCTGTCCGACCTTCGCGAATCGGGATCCTTGGAGCAGGATGCCGACATGGTGATCCTGCTGAACCGCCCGGACGCGTTCGAGCGCGACGATCCACGCGGGGGAGAGGCGGATTTCATTCTCGCCAAACACCGCAACGGCCCCACCAAGACGGTGACGGTTGCACACCAGCTGCACCTGTCACGGTTCACCAACATGGCGCGGTGACCTCTGAGTAGTCTTGTAGGTTCCAGTTCTGAGTGGCGGAATTCCAAACTTGATGACGTAAAAGTGGCGGATCGGCCACGAAGGTCGGAAGCAGGTTATAGCACTAAGCTTGGGTCTCACCCGTTGGCGTGACCCCATCCTCCCGCGGTTGGATGCCGTCCGAAACCCTGCTCACCCTCGGAGCACACCTCAACAGGAGGGGCTGGACCGACACCGACATCCACGCGGTCCTAGGCGGCAACTTTGTCCGGGTGGCTCAGACGGCCTGGCGGGCATGAGTGCAGCAGTCCCCCACCGGGGGAGCGGCGCCGAACGCCAGCTCGCCAACCACTCGCCGATCACTGGCGGCCGGAAGGTACCGCTCCTGACACCTGTCAGGTCGTGGCGTCGTCAGGGTGTGCGCGCACAGCGGGGAGCGGCACGCGCTTGCCGTCGTGTGCTCGGTGGCGGTTCGGTCGGCGCGTCAACAGCTGATCGCGCGGGCCACGCTGTTGGCGTGGATCCCTGCGGCGACCAGGAAGATGGCCGCGACAAACACCGTTCCCAGCACCAAAAGGCAGATGTCCCAAGGCGAGCGCCGCTGAATCGCCGCGCCGGCACACAGAAGCAGGCTCACCACTTGCACCGAGCCATAACCGAACAGCATCCAGGTAAAGCCTGCCGTTTGCGAGGCATACCAGCGCGGCAGACAGGAGAACGCATCCTCGTCACGAAACCCGAAGGTCGAATTGGGTTGCAGCTGGTGATGAATCGCTAAGACGTAGCCATCGACGATGGTGCTTAACAGCAACACCGTGACTCCGCACGCGCCGACAGCACAGACCCAGCCCACCATCGTCATGCCGCGGCCAGAAAATGGCGCATTAAAGTCGCGGGCCTCGAGGCTCTCGCGCACGGCGCGGCGGTGATCAGAACGGTCATCGGGGACGGCTCGGGCGGCCCTGCTGGCTAGGACCGAAGTCCAGATGACTAGACCTATCCACGCGAAAAGCCCGCCGCCGCCGATGAATGCGACGACGAGCCGCCATCCGTGCCAGGCGGCGGCGAACAGGGCCGCCGCAACGGCGGCGTTGAACAGCACATACAGCGGCGCCGTGCGCGCCGCAGCGTGATTGCCCGCCAGCCACGCTCGCTCACTGCGCATAGTCGAGGGCGTCTTAATGCCGTGGCCCCGCCACCCGTATCCATTGGGCTCAGCAAGTGCAACCGACCCGCGCGAAGCGCGCCAGCAGCTGTACATCAGCAACACGCTCATACCGGCCAGGGCGGCCGCGATGACGGCAGCCCAAAGCAGCGCCTGCCAAACCACCGCGTCCATGGGACCGTCCTGTCCGGGAACGTTTGGGTCAGGGGCTCAACCCCTGGTGTGAGGATAGCCGCCGTGCTCAGCGCGACACCGAGCATCGATGTGCGCGTCCGGTGGCTCTGACGGTACGGTTCGCCGCAGATAATTCTCGGTTACCCATCGACTACGACGTGTAGTAGTGCTTCACTGAGAGCATGAGCAACGACGCTTTCACCATGTCGCTCCGGCCGCTGGTGCGCCGCGGCGGTGGCCGCCGGAGGCTGCAGATAACGCTCGGGCTGCTCTCGGTCATCCCGTTCCTATCGGGTTTGGCCGGGATGCTGGCGGGCCCGAAAGTATTACCGGGCATGACGGGTCCGTTGAATCCCACCGCCGACAGTGAGTACCGATTCTTAAGCGCATTCTGGCTCGCCACCGCGCCGGTCATCTGGTCAGCCATCCCTCACATCGAACAACGCACCAGCCTCGTCCGTCGTCTGACCGCGGTGGTCTTCGCCGGCGGCCTGGCGCGCTTGCTCTCGTGGCGGACGACAGGCCGTCCGCATGCAGTTTTCATCGCGGCGATCGTGCTGGAGTTAGTCGGCATTCCAGCGGTGATGGCGTGGCAATCGCGAGTCGCGCGCCTCGCCCACGATTCGCTGCACTGACCGGACACGGGACTGTCGCGCCGAATTATCGGCGTACGCGCGGAGCGAAATAGCTTGGTATCCAACAAGGTAACGAATAGGGCGATGCTTACCGGTAACCCTGCATATTCGTTCCGTGCATATTCCTACCGCGGGCCCGTGGTGACATAGTGGATCTTCGGCCGGTAGGGGACCGGGAGAATGTCTGCGGCGGGCAACTTCGCCGATCGGCTTACTGTTGGATCCGGCCGGCTATCATCTCGGTCCACTCGGTGACATATTCCTCGTCGGTGGTGTCGATGTGGTTGGAGTGCAACATGATTCGGGAGGTGCTTCTGCCGACCAGGGCATCGACGCCAATTATGGCGATCCTCCCGGCCTCGGTGCTGTCCAGGCTGGATGCGCAGGTATTGATCCAGTCGCCGAGTTCGCTGTAGAGGCCGTCGATCAGCGCGGCATAGGCGTCGTTGAGGCGCGGTGATTCCTCGGCCGGGGTGCGGGCAACGACTTTCAGGAATTCGGTCTCTTGGTCGAGCACGCTCATCAGATACCGGCACAGCAGCGACAATTCAGTGCGCAGGTCGCCGCGGCCGGCGAACAGTGCGCTGATGTCGTGCATGGCGCGGCGTCGATCGAGTTGGCGGTCGATCACCGCAGTTAGGAGTTCCTGTTTGGACTTGAAGTGGTTGTAGAGCGCTCCGCACCCGGGTACCAGGCCGGCTGCTTTCTCGATCTGGTTGACGCTGGTCGCGCGGTAGCCCTGTTGACCGAAGAGCCGCATCGCCTCAGTGACCAGCCGTTCCTTTGTCGTGGTCTCCACCCTTGACCGCCTTATAAGTAGTCGCTTATATTCGGTATTAGGTTACTATATCAAGCGCTGGGGCGCTGGGAGGAGGCCGCGATGACCGAGACCGGGGCGCCGGTACCGCGCGGCCGTCTGAGCCGCACGATGCCGATGGCCGGGTTCACAGCCCGCGCCGCCGGCGGACGGATGCTGGCCGGGCTAAGGGAAAAAGCCGGCGACGCCGGAGCGGTGCAGCGATTCCACGAGCGCACCGCCGAGCGCTACGTCGAGCTGCTTGGCCACTCCAAGGGTGTGCTGATGAAGGCCGGCCAGATGCTCTCCATGGTCGACGCCGGCGCGCTGGGCGCCGGTGAATTGTCCCCGTATCAACAGGCGCTGACACGGCTCCAGGCTGACGCCCCGCCGATGGACTCCGCGCTGGCCCTGGAGGTCCTGCAGGCTCAGCTGGGCCAGCCGGTGGACGCGGTGTTCGCTGACTTCACCGCCGAACCCATGGCCGCGGCCTCGATTGGTCAGGTCCATCGCGGTGTGCTGCTGGACGGCCGCCAGGTTGCCGTCAAGATCCAATATCCTGGTGTGGCACAAGCCATTCAGGACGACCTTGCCAACACCGAACTACTGAGCACTCTATTTCGGCTCACTGCCGGTGCATTTGGCGCGGCGATGCCCGACATCGACAGTGCCTCAGCCGAAATTGCCGACCGCATCTCCGAAGAGGTCGACTACCGGCGCGAAGCCGCCAACATCACTGTTTTCGCCGAGCTGTACCGTGGGCATCCCTTCATCCGGGTACCCGAGGTCATTGCCGAGGCATGCTCGGATCAGGTGCTGACCATGACCTACCTCGACGGGATGGACTGGGCTGCAGCACAACACGCCGATCAGGATCTCAAAAACACTTGGGCGGAAGTGATCGCCCGATTCGTGTTCGGCTCCTATCGGCACGCCAACCTATTCCACGCCGACCCACACCCGGGCAATTACCGCTTTGGAGCCGACGGCACCGTCGGGTTCGTCGACTTCGGATGCGTCAAACACCTGACCGAGCCACAACGCCAACGCATCGTCAAAGTCGTGCGCGCTGCCGTCGACGGCCGCAAGGACGACCTGCGCGAGATCATGATCGACAGCGGCTTCTTTACCGCCGATTCCGCACTCACCGCCGAGGACACCTATCAGTGGTGGCAGGGCATCCTGTACGAAACGATGGACAGCCAGCCGGCGACCTACACCGAACACGCCTCAGCGCGTGCCATCCAGTTTCTGCTTGATGTCCGCGCCCCTGATCACCCGATGCGCCAGATGTCCATCCCACCCGACCTGGTGTTCTTCTCCCGGATAAACCTGTCCATGAACGCCGTGTTCTCCGCGCTGCGCGCCTGCATCTACAACCGAGGCCTGCTCGACGATATGGATGGCGTCGCATCGCCGGTTACCGAGCTGGGCCGCCAACACCTCGCCTGGGTCCGGCGGCGGGGTCTGCCGTTGGGAGTTGACAACCATGACCAGCCCTGACGTCGCCAGCATTCGGCTGCCCTGGGACGCCGCCGACCCCTATCCGTTCTACGAGACGCGGCGCAGCGAGGGGGAGGTGGTGTGGGATGACACCGCCCGGGCGTGGCTCGTGCTGAGCTATGCCGCCGTGCGCGAGGTCCTCGGCGGATCTGGCTGGACGAGTGACCCGCTGGCAAACCCGCTAGCTCGAGCTGCGATTGATCCGCTCAGCGCAGACTTCTTCACGGGTTCCATGTTGTTCGCCGACGGCGCCCGGCACACGCGGCTACGCGCCACGGTGCGCGACGTGTTCACCCGATCGTTCACCGCCAACCTGCGCGCAGGTGTCGAGGCGATCACCGCCGCACTGATCGACGAGCCCGAAGCCGGTGTGCCGTTTGATTTCATGACTGACATCGCGCTGCCCCTACCAATCGCGGTCATCGGCGGCTGGCTGGACATCGAACCCGCCACTGCCAGGTTGTTGCGGGAGCTGTCGCCGGTAATCATCCGCATGCTCGGCGCATTGGCCGATCCCGACGAGATCGCTACCGGCGCGGCAGCTGGGGCCGCGCTGATGGCCGAATTCCTTCCCATGGCCGCTGACCGGCGCACCCACCCTGGCGACGACCTGCTCAGCTTCATCGCCGCCGGCCCCGACATCTCACTCGATGAGGTCGTCGCGACCGCGATGCTCATCGCCGTCGCCGGACACGAAACCACAGCCAATATGCTTGGCGCCGGGATCATTACGCTACTTACCCCCGCCGAGGATGGCAGCCGCATCCTCGACCGGCTTGACCCCGCCGAGCCCGCATTGGTGACCGAGCTGCTTCGACTGCACGGCCCGGTGCAGTCGACGGTGCGCACCGCCACCACCGACCACACGATCGCCGGAACCCGGGTCGCCGCCGGTGACACTGTGCTTGCCGTGATCGCGGCCGCAAACCGCGACCCTGTAGTGTTCGACCAGCCCGACCAGTTTCGGCTCGACCGGCACGGGCCCGCCCCGCTGTCGTTCGGTTACGGGGCGCACTACTGCCTGGGCGCGGCCGTCGCGCAACTCGAACTCTCTACCGCAATACCCAAAATCCTTGACCGACAGCCCGTTCTGGCCGGACCGGTGCATTGGCGGGATACGGCAGCGATCCGCGGCCCTGTGAGCGTTCCCCTGATCTTCACCAGCACGCGAGGTCGCGACCACAAATAAGGGAAAAGTGGGCGATGCGGATCTTCGTGACCGGCGCCACCGGCGCCATTGGCCGCTACGCGGTGCCCGTCCTGGTCGGTGCGGGACACACGGTATCAGCATTGGCCCGCACATCCGCCAAAGCCGCAACGCTCAGCAGCCAAGGGACTCAGGCGGTCTCGGTGTCTCTATTCGACCGCGCCTTAATGTGGCTCTTCGCAATTGAGAGCATGACTGGACATGACACGACGTACACGACCTTTTGGGACGTGACCGACTCGGGCCGGCCGTCGGATAGCCGGAAGCTTCAGGCGTCCGGGTGTTCCCGTCGAGGGAGCGTCGAAGCGGCGGCAGCAGTTTGGGCGTCGCGTTGTGCCCAGCGTTCGGCCCAGGCTTGCACCGGCGGGTATAGGTCGAGCAGGCGGCGTCCCTCGTCGGTCATGGCGTAGCCGCCGTGGCTTTGTTCGATGATGCCGGCGGCGCGCAGCTCTTGGAGGCGGTCGTTAAGTACCGATGAGCTGATGCGCCCGCAGCGCAGCTGAAGCTCGCGGAAGGTGATCGCGTCAACGCGCAGTTCCCAGATGATGCGCAGGGCCCACCGTCGCCCTAGCAGGTCGAGCAGGGCCATGATCGGCTCACCGCTGGTAGAGCCGCGCACGGGGTGGTTGGGACGAGGGACGTCCGTCTTGTCTGCGACCAATTGTGCTTCTCTTTCCGAAGCGCTAACGTTACGCTTCGTATTCCGAAGCAGGAGCGTAGCCGATGGTTGAGCAGGTCGCACGCATAGCGCCTTTGGGGCCGCCGTACGAGCCGGGGCTTGAGGCGCTGTTGGAGAAGTGGATGCCGCCGGGCAGCGGCATGCAGCCGCTGGCATTGTTTCGCGTCCTGGGCCGTTAATTTTGGCGCGGCTCACGGGAATGACAGACGTCGGGATTGGGTTGGTGCACACGTGAAAGCGATCGGTTATACCGAGTTCGGCGGTCCAGAAGTCTTGCATGTTTTGGAGCTCCCGGAACCTCATGCCGGGCCTGGGCAGGTTCGGGTCCATGTGCAGGCGGCAGCGGTCAGTCCTGCCGACACGGCGGCTCGATCGGGGTGGATGAAACACAACTATGCACCGCAAACTCTGCCGGGGGGCAGCTACCCCGAACCGCCATACGTGCCGGGGTGGGACTTTTGCGGCGTTGTCGACGAAGCCCCCGACGGTATCTCGGTTCGGTTGGGCGAGAAGGTGATCGGGCTTGCGCTCAGCCCGATGGGTAGCGTCGGCGCCTACGCACAATACGTTGTGACCGATGTGCGTTCGGTCGTGAGGGCACCGAGCAACGCCGCTGCGGTGGAGGCGTCGACACTTCTGATGAACGCGGTCACCGCTTACGCCATGCTCGAAGCACTGGCCATTCCCGCTGGCGGCACCGTCGCTGTCACCGGCGCGGCCGGCGCTCTGGGCGGGTACGCCGTCCAACTCGCCAAACATCATGGGCTGCAGGTGATTGCCGATGCCGCCGACGCGGATCGCGAACTCGTCCATGAGTTGGGGGCCGATGTAGTCGTCGGACGCGGCGAAGGTCTGGCCGAGCGCGTCCGCGATGCGTTTCCTGCCGGGGTCGACGGGGTCGTTGATGCCGCGCTGTACACCAATGACGTGGTTGCCGCGATCCGCGACGGCGGTGCGGTCACCTCGGCCCGCCAACACGTCGGCTCCAATGAACGCGCGATCAGATGGCATGTGGTCTCAGTCGATCAGCACACCACCCGCACCGACGTGCTCACCACGGTGCGTGATCTCGCCGAAGCCGGCGTACTGACCCTGCGGGTTGCCGGCACCCTGCCCGCCGAACAGGCAGCTGAGGCTCACCGCCGCCTGGAAGCCGGCGGACTCCGAGGCCGACTCGTCCTGACCTGGTAACGCATCTGCAGCGCGCATCCGCGCCGTTGCGCATCGCTCAATGACGTGGAGAGGAGAGCGAAATGGCATGCAAGGCCGTCACCGCTACCACATCTGATGCCGAGCAAGCTGTCGACATCTCCGGTCTGCTAACGCCGATATGGGTGAACTCGCTGCGCCTACCCAACCGTTTCGCGTTGGCGCCGATGACCCGATACGCGACACCGGACGGGATTCCCACCACCGAGTATCTGGGATACTTTCGGCGCCGCGCCGCCGGAGGCATGGGCTGTTGATCACCGAGTCGGCCCTGATCCCCGATCCCAGTACCGCGATGGACCTTGACATGGTCACCTACTTCCGCCGCGAGGCGGCGGCAGGGTGGAAAGCGGTAGTCGAAAGCCGTCCACGAGGAAGGCGCGGCGATCTTCTCCCAACTACTGCACGCCGGCGTGTACCGCGGACCCAGCCCCACGGTTTTCCCCGACGTCCCGACAGCAAGCCCCTCAGGCATCGACTTCTACGGTAGCCCAATCGGACAAGCGCTGAGCGCCAACGACATTGACCGGATCATCGGCAACTATGTGGCAGCAGCGCGGGATGCCCGCAGTGCGGGGTTTGATGGCATCGAAGTGCACGGCGCCCACGGCTATCTGCCCGATCTGTTCCTCTGGGACCGCACAAACCGGCGCGCCGATTCCTACGGCGGCGACCTGGCCGACAGAACGCGGTTTGCCGTCGAACTGATCAGCGCCCTGCGCAGTGAACTAGGCCCCCAAACACCGATCAGCCTCCGGTTCTCCCAATGGAAAGCTGACCTGTATGACGCCCGCATCGCCGACAGCCCGCAAGAACTGGAAACGCTGCTGGGGCCGCTGGCGTCGGCCGGGGTCGACGTCTTTCACCCCTCCACCCGCCGCCACAACGAACCCGCATTCCCCGAACTCAACGGCACCGACGCCGAACTGAGCCTAGCCGGATGGACCAAGAAGATCACCGCGCAACCGACGATTACGGTCGGATCGATTGGCCTGACCAAAACCATTGAGGGCCAAGGCGACACCGCTGACGGCCACGCCGATATCGTCTCGCTGGACACCCTAGTCGACCAGTACGAACGCGGCGAATTCGACATCGCCGCCGTCGGACGCGCCGCGTTGGCCAACCCCGATTTCGTCGACAAGATCCGCGCCGGACGCCAGCAAGAGCTGATCCCCTACAACCAGCACCACCACAAACTCACCTTGCGCTGACCCGTGACAGGAAGGAACGCCACGATGCGCGTCTACCGGTTCAACAACTCAGCGGGACTGGCCGTGAGTCGGCGTTGGCGATTACTGATGCCGGTGCGGCTGTGTCATTGATGGCGACATCGTCGCCGTGTTGGCCGATTTCGACGAGGCGCGCGCCAGGGTGATGCGGCGCCTTCGGTGGTGGCCTGGCCGAAGCGGGAATATCGTTCACGATGAGCATTCCACCGTCAACGAGCAGTTCTACGCCGGTGATGAATCCGGCGTTGTCGGAGGCGAGGAGCTGCGCAAGTTTCAAAAGGCCATGTCGTAGCACACCCAGAGCAGCGGGCCGACCAGTATCAACGCCAGCAGGGTGACGCCACCGATGATCCGCCACGTAATGGTCGAGCGGAATGTCATCGCCGTCACCGCCGAAGCGGTCGCCAGCACCATCAACACGGCCGCGATCACGACTTCGGTGCGCGCTGACTGCACTGCGGCTTCGGACAGCGGTGGGAAGAACCCGGCTTGAACTTTGAACTCCAGAGCGCGATCGCTCTCGGCAATCAGCAACAGAGCAAGCGCGAGCATCATCGCCGCCAGCCCAACCAGTGACAGGCATGCCCCAAAGATATTGCGGTTGCGGGGGTCTATCGGGCCCGTGTACTGGGGCATCTCGTCCACAACCCAGATCGTAGGGGCTAGATCAACGGCCACGGGTGAGCGAAGGCCGTACCGCGGTGTACTTGTACAGCGCGATGAGGTGGCTGGTCTTTCGCCGCTGAGCGTGAGCCGGCGCCAAAGTTGTTGGCCGAGGTGTAGCCCCTGCGTGACCTTCCCGCGACGGCGACGCAGGACGCTCAACACGTGACGATATTCGCGGCCATCGCCGCGCTCACGATGGCAGCCTGCATCGGCTATTACCTCGGGCGGCGCGCGGCGTCGACGCCGCCGAGTTGGAAGAAGCGAACGAGTCGGATCGCGCTGGGCAGGCAAGCCTTCAACCTGCTCGCGATGATCACGGCCCGCCGGATCCAGCAGCGGTTCCAGCCCGAGCGTGTCCGCTCCGGCATGAGCGCCAAATTTAGGTTCAGAGCTATTGCGCCGCTTCACGTTCGACACGGCGGCGCGGCGCGGTTGCGGACCTACTAGGGTGCACTGGTATGGCTGCACTGCAGGGCAAAGTCGCTTTGGTGACCGGAGCATCGTCGGGCCTGGGCGCCGAAACGGCACAGCTGTTTTCACGCGAGGGCGCAACGGTTTTCGGTATCGGTCGCGACGCGGATCGCTTGGCCGCCGTGTTCTCCGCCGTCGAACGCGGCGGATTCGCCTCGGTGGACGTCGGATCGGCGCGGGCCTGCCAAGACGCGGTCGAGCAGTGTGTCCGTGATTTCGGTGGACTCGATGTCCTTGTCAACGTCGCCGGGCGACACCAAATGCGCCGCACGGAATCGATGACCGATGACGACTGGGAACAAGACCTTGCGGTCAACCTCAACGGGCCGTTCTACCTCTGCCGAGCGGCGCTGTCTCACCTTCTGAAACGCGGCGGCAACATCGTCAACGTCAGCTCCATCGCCGGCGTCGAGGGACAGGCGTATTCGGCCGGTTACTGCGCCGCTAAGCATGGGCTGATCGGCCTGACCCGTGCCTTGGCCGTGGAGTACACCGCGGATCGGTTGCGCGTCAACGCCGTATGTCCCGGCGGCATGCTCACTCCGCAGATCGAACAATTCAGCGCGCCCGACGATCCCAACTACGACCTGATCCTGCGCACGGCCTCACCGCGGGGCATGATGCAACCCCTCGAGGTCGCGAACGTGATCGCCTTCCTCGCCAGCGACGGCGCGGCCGCGATCCACGGCGCTGTCTATCGGGTCGACAACGGCAAAGGCGCCGGGTAAGCGTTGGCTACCAGAGCAGCGCGTCGAACATGAGCGCTGTGCCGGCGGCGGTGGACGCCTGGTAGAGCGGTTCCCATCGAAACGGCCGCGGGGTGGTCGGCACCAGGGTCATCCGGCGTTCGCCGAGGAAGCGGTACGACCAATACAGTGCAACCGCGGCAAACCCGGCCATCAGGATCCAGTTCGCCGCCGCTACCCAAGAGAGTCCGATCGTTACCGAAGGCATGTCGTGTGGGGGCAGCTTCATGCCCGCCATGTCAGGCCGTGGGTGAAGGTGTGTGGGAACGCCCGGCACGACTCCACTCATCAGCGCGTACATCCAGGCCATCGCCCCCATCATCGCCGCGTAGTAGCACGTTTTCAGTCGCTGACGGGATACCGGTTTGGCCCACACGGCAGCGCACAAGAACCAGACCCCGGCGAGGAGAAAAAACAGAATCGGCCCTGTCGCCGGGAGGCCGAGCCCAACGCGCCACACCATCAAAACCATCGCCAGCGACATCGTCAGGTGTATCAGGTGGTTGACTTTCCCCATCCATTGATCGCGTTGTGCAACAGCGACATACGCGTACATCGCGACGCTCACGCCGAATAGGACGGTGACGACCCAGCGCAGCGCCGGGTCGCCGATCATGGCATGCAACATCGTGACCTCACGAACGCCGCCTGCCGTGCCGCAACCGTGCAGCCACGGAGCTGCGTTCGTCCATGGCGCCACCGTACCCCTACGGGGTATTTGATCCAACCGCCATCGGGGGTGTCGACGACTGGTGTTCGCGCCCGACTGCTGTAACGGTTTGGGGACGTTTCGGTCACCCCGCGACACGTCATGCGGCACCACGGCTCTCGTGGTTGACAATTCGGGGCATGACGCAATCGCGGGAGTCCGACGATGGCGCGTGAAATCTCGCGGCAGGCGTTTCTGCGGGGCGCCGCCGGGGCGTTGGCCGCCGGCGCTGTCCTGGGCGCGCCCCGGGTGGCCGCCGATCCGAGACCTACCGGATGGGAGGGCCTATCCACCGCCCTCGGCGGCAAGGTGCTGCTTCCGGATAGCCCCCAATTCGCCGGGGCCAAACAGGTTTTCAATACCAACTACAACGGGTTGACGCCGGCGGCGGTCGTCACCCCGACCTCGGCGGCCGACGTGCAGAAGGCGATGGCATTCGCGGCCGCCCACAATCTCAAGGTCGCCCCACGCAGCGGCGGGCACTCCTACATCGGCGCGTCGACCGCCAACGGCGCCATGGTGCTCGACCTGCGTCAACTGCCCGGGGAAGCCAACTACGACGCTGCCACAGGCCAGGTGACGGTGACGCCGGCCACGAGTCTGTACACGATGCACCGGACGTTGGCCGCGGCCGGCCGCGGCGTGCCAACCGGCACTTGTCCATCGGTCGGTGCCGCGGGACACGCGCTGGGCGGCGGCATGGGGTCCCAGTCCCGGCATGCGGGCCTGCTTTGCGACCAGTTGACGTCGGCGTCGGTGGTGCTGCCCAGCGGTCAGGTGGTGACAGCGTCCGCCGCCAGCAACCCCGACCTGTTCTGGGCGCTGCGCGGCGGCGGTGGCGGGAACTTCGGGGTGACGACCTCGCTCACGTTCTCCACGTTTCCCACCAAGGACGTCGACGTCGTCAACCTCAACTTCCCGCCACAGTCGTTCGCGCAGGTCCTCGTCGGTTGGCAGAACTGGCTACGAACCGCCGACCGCAACAGTTGGGCATTGGCGGACGCCACCGTCGACGCGATGGGCATGCATTGCCGAATCCTGGCGACCTGCCCCGCCGGGTCGGGGAGCAGCGCCGCGGCCGCGATTACTCAAGCGGTGGGCTTGCAGCCGTCGGGTACCGAAAACCACACGTTCAACTACATGGATTTGGTGAACTATCTGGCCGTCGGGAACCTCAACCCGTCTCCGCTCGGGTATGTCGGCGGATCCGACGTGTTCGCCACCGTCAACGCGGGAGTGGCACAGGGGATCGCCTCGGCGGTCAATGCCTTTCCCCGCGGAGCCGGCCGCATGTTGGCCATCATGCACGCACTGGACGGCGCCCTCGCCACGGTGGCGCCAGGCGCCACCGCCTTTCCCTGGCGACGTCAGTCGGCGCTGGTGCAGTGGTATGTGGAGACCGGCGATCCGGCGGCCGCTACCAATTGGCTCAGCACGGCACATCAAGCGGTGCAACCATATTCGGTGGGCGGCTATGTGAATTACATCGAGGCCAACCAGCCGCCCTCTCGTTACTTCGGCCCGAACCTCTCACAGCTGAGCGCCGTACGGCAGAAATACGATCCGGGGCGGGTCATGTATTCGGGGCTGAATTTCTAACCGCCGAACGCCACCGAACGCCGGCGCCGTGGGCAGCCGAACCGCGATGGTTAGCGGGGCTTGACACCGGGTACCTCCAGTGTGTCTGCGGCAAGTTTTTAGGGGGATGGCGAATGGCAATCGAGCACGGTCGTGCACGGTGCCCACGGTGCATGGCGTGGGCGCAGTACCGGTTTCTTGAACGTAATGACGCCAAGCTCGAGTATCAGGTGCACTGCGATGCGTGCGGGAACCTGTACTCGGAGGTGACCATCGCGTCGAGGGTCACCACGCCGGCCGCCTGAGCGACGCTCGACCACCCTTCCACGCCGAGACGGCGGTTACGACCTGCTACGTTACGGATCTTCGTCCTGGTGTAAGGTCTGGACCGCGAGCCAAGACGCCCCCACACCGGAGCAGCGCCTAGTGCGCGCAACGCCGTGCGAAACGCGTTGAAAGGGGCGGCGTGAACGAAGTATTGGCGCGAGCCGGCATATTCCAGGGGATCGCCCCTGATGCGGTCGATGCCTTGGCCCACCACCTGCAGCACGTAGCCTTCCCGCGCCGGCGAACCGTCTTCGTCGAAGGCGAGCTTGGTGACGACCTCTTCGTCATCTTGTCGGGCACGGTCAAGATTCGCCACCAGATGGCAGACGGTCGCGAAACCGTCTTCGCGGTGCTGGGCCCCGGGGACGTGTTCGGTGAGCTGGCGCTGTTCGACCCCGGCCCGCGAACCTCCACGGTGATCACCCTGACCGAGGTGAAGGCCGTCAGGATGGACCGTCACGCCCTGCGGATATGGATCGTCGAACGGCCCGAAATCGCAGAACAGCTGCTCCGGGTGCTGGCCCGCCGACTCCGCCATACCAACAACGCGTTGAGCGACCTGATCTTCACTGATGTCCCCGCGCGGGTGGCAAAGCAAATCCTCGACCTGGCAATGCGATTCGGCACCAGCAACGGGGGCTCGGTGCTAGTCGAGCACCACCTCACGCAGAAGGAACTCGCGCAACTCGTGGGGTCCTCGCGTGAAACGGTCAACAAAGCGCTATCCGACTTCGCGCAACGCGGATGGATCCGCCAGCAAGGCAAGGCCCTCATCATCGACGAACCCGCGAAACTGGCTCGCCGCGCGAGGGCATAACGGCCTGTAAACACTTTGAAGCCTAGGTGATCGACCAAAATTCCAGCAGGGTCCGTAGCGTCGCGACCAGGGGCAGCGGTTGGTCCAGCATGGGATGGTGACCAGCCAGGGCCAACTCCACGAAGGGGCCACGCAGCTGAAGCAGGGATCGGATCCGTTCGGCCATATCCGGCGGCACCAAACCGGCCTCGCAGCGCAAATAGCCTACGCGGCAACGCATCGCGGCCAGCATGGTCTCCAACGACTCCTCGTCGGCGGGCGTCGGCTCGAGAAACTCACCAGCGAAGATGGCCGGGTCGAACTTCCAGACCCACCCACCGTCGGTTTTGCGGATCGACTCGCCCGCTATGTGTTGCCGAACGAAGGGCAGGATCAACTCCTGCGAAGGCACGGCCGTGAAGCGGGCCAGGATCTCGTCCCTCGTCTGGTAACGAGTGTGTTTGCGCCTGCGCAGTCGCCCTTCCTCGGGCGCAGGCTCCCACAGCGGCGAGTCGATCACCAGCATGCTGTTGATCTGCTGGCTGTAGTGCATCGCCGCGGTGGACACGACCCAACCGCCCATGCTGTGGCCGACGATCGTCGGCCGTCCGGCGGGGCCCGCGGTTGCCGCGGCCGCCATCACTTCGCTTGCCCAGGTTCGCAGGTCGTACCTGCCGCGCGATTCGCTGTCACCATGCCCGGACAGATCCGGCGCGATCACCCGATGAGTGCGGGCAAAGAACGGGGCGATGTGATCCCACCAGCCCGAATGTGCTCCGCCGCCGTGGACGAGGACTACCGGAGGCTGGTCAGCGGCGCCCCAAACGCGCAGGTGTATACGGCAACCGCCGACGTCCACGTCGCAGTGCTCTGGCTTGTGGTCGAGCGCCGTGGTGAACCACGATGGTGTGATCGGCATCTGGCGCGAACGGGCGAACAGTTTATCGACCTCCGTATGCGAGGCTCAAACGCGTTGCCTTAAAATGGCTTTCGCTCGGAAGCAGCCAATCGCGGTTTGCCTGGGGAGCAATTGCGGAACTCAAGAATTCGCCTCGGCCAGCCGCACAGTGACGGTGACAGCGCCCTTTTCGTCCTGCGTGGCGACGGCGTGTCCGGCGCGTTCGGTCTCGTCCAGCCGCAGGGTCAGGGGCCCGCCGGTGTTGAGGAAGTTGCGCCACCACGTCTTCGCTTCGGGCATGCCGACACTGATCACGATGTCGCTGCCGGAACGTCGGTAGGACACCGGGATGCTGTAGGTGCGCCCAGAGCGTCGGCCCGTGTAGGTCAGCATCGTGATGTTGCGATTGATAAGCCCGCCAAAGCGACGGGAGTTGGCCAGAGCGGCTATCGGCGCGTTGAAAACGGGCGCGGCTCGCATCAGGAGGCGGCCGAGTTTGTTCGGACCCACAGGGAAAGTATCGCAGCAAATTCGCGAGTTGTTGACCGCGGCAAATCAACGGGATGCCGGCCCGATGGACATGGAGGTAGCATCCGGGGCGCCAGATGTTCTGGCCGTTCCCGTGAACGAGGAAGAGGGCGCTGATGACTGCTGCTGTCGACCCTTCGGCGCCGCCGAGCGGTATGGGCTGCGTCGAGTGCGATGAGGCCGGTGGTTGGTGGGTGCACCTTCGGCGTTGCGCCGCTTGCGGACACATAGGTTGCTGCGACGACTCGTTCTCTCGTCATGCGACCAAGCACTGGCAGCAGACCGGGCACCCGATAATCCGGTCGTTCGAGCCGGGCGAAGACTGGTTTTGGAACTACGAGACCAACGACTACTACGAAGGCCCCCGGCTGGCACCGCCCCAGTGCCGTCCCGAAGATCAGTCGGTCCCCGGCCCGCGCGGGCGGGTGCCGCATAACTGGTTCGAGCTGCTGCGCCATCGAGACGGCTGACGGAGGTCGGCCGGCCGGTGTGCTGCCCGCCCAGCGGAGCTCCTGGCTTGTCCACCTTTCGCCCATCCGCCGCAGCGCATCTGTGACAATGCACCCTGCGGAATATTCGACGGAGGCGTGGGTGAACTTCGACAGTGGGCGGCGTGACAGATCACGGCAGGTAATCACGGCGATGGCAATCCTTCTATCGGCGGCCCCATTGACCGGCCCCGCCACGGCCGGCGCCGAGGCGCAATTGTGCAACCCGTCGAGCGTCGATGCGAATCAAATGTGCCATTTTGCTGCCTCAGGCCCGTTGTCGGACATCAGCATGGTGTTTCCGGCCAACTATCCCGACGAGCAGACGATGATCAGCTATCTGACCAAGACCGATGACGATTTTCGCAACGCCCGCGGACCGCTGAACACGTTGAAATCGCCGACTGCGCTGAAGGTTAACGGTATTCGATACAGCTCGGGCTCCCAGGCGACGGGCACCCAGTCGGTAGTCACCGAGATCTATCAGAACCTCGGCGCCGCTCACCCGTTGGTCTGGTACAAATCGTTCAACTACAACCTGGCCAATCAGCAGCCGATCACCTTCGACACCTTGTTCCAACCGGGAACTCAACCGATGCAGGCCATCTTGCCAATCGTGCAGAAGACCCTGGCCGACCGGTATCGGGCGAGGGTGTCAATTCCGCCGGCCACCGGTCTAGCGCCCTCGAACTACCAGAGTTTCGCGATCACCAGTGACGCGATCGTGTTCTTCTTCGACCAGAACGCGCTGCAGCCGGCAATGGAGGCCACACAAGTGTCGGTGCCGCGCAGCGCGCTCGCGCCGATGATCAGTCCCGACATCGCGTAGCGGGGCGACATAATGACGCAACTGGGGGAGGCATCTTGACAAGTGGTGACCAGCGAGCCGATGAAGACGCCATTCGTGCGCTCATCGATCAGCAGGTAAAAGGTTGGGCTGCAGGCGATCCAGCGGCCTATGCTGGCGTCTTCACCACGGACGCTGATTACATCACCTTTCTGGGCAGCCATTACGTGGGGCGCGAAGCGATCGCGTCATCGTATGCTCCGCTATTCCGACGGCTCCTCAAGGGAACACGGCTGCTCATAGACATCGCCGAGATCCGTTTTGTCACACCCGATGTCGCGCTGGTCCGCGCGAACGCATCGGTAGTCAAAAGGGCGCGGCGGCCTAATCGGCGCGGCACCCGCGTGAACATCAGTGTCGCCGTACGGACGGGCGGCCGCTGGCAGCTCGCCGCCTCGCAGAACACGACACACCGGCGGGTCGCTGAAGCACTTATGGCTAAATGGTTTTCCTGACCATGCCACCCGACTAGCGTTGTTTGGTCATGAGGGCACGAATGGCGACAGCGGAGGATGCCGATGCGGTGGCGGAAATCTATCGGCCCTATGTGCGCGACACGGCGATCTCCTTCGAGACGATGGCCCCAGAGGCCGGCGAGATGCGGTCGAGGATCACCACGACGCTCGCGCGCGTACCCTGGTTGGTCGTCACCGATGACGAGCGCGTCACGGGGTTTGCCCATGCCAGCCCACATCGAGTGCGCGAGGCCTACCGCTGGTCTGTCGATGTGTCGATATACCTGAACGAATCGGTTCACCGTCAGGGACAGGGCCGCCGGCTCAACACCGCACTGTTCAATGTGCTTGTCGCGCAGGGTTACATCAATGCCTACGCGGGTATTGCGCTACCCAATCCCGCCAGCGTAGGGCTGCACGAAGCGCTGGGCTTCACACCAGTAGGGGTTTTTCACGGCGTGGGCTTCAAGCACGACACATGGTGGGATGTCGGCTGGTGGCATCGCCGGCTGGTCGACCCACCCCCCGCCCCGCCCGAGCCGCTGCCGTGGTCCCAGCTGTCCGATCAGGCCCTCGACGCCGCACTCGCGGTATGCACCTTATAGCGGACCAGGGAAGGACCCAGCTCTCCTGATCGCACCGCCTGCGCAACAACGGTTTACGGTAGGTCAACCTTGCTGGCCAGCCAGCGGCCGTCCACCTTCTCCATGGTCATCTTGACTCGGCTGCGGTCCAGCTGCGGTGCCGGCACCGCCCCATTGCTCACCGACTGATCGACGAACAGCACGACGTCCACCTTGTCCTCGGAGGCGGACTGAACCGCGGCGTCGACGACATTCCCATGCGCCGCCGCCTTGTTGTCGATGAGCGTCTGTCGCAGCTGGGCGCTGGATTTGGTGTACATGTCTTTGAATTCACCGGTTGATCCGTCGAGAACATCGCTGAAGTTCTTGTCAATCGCATTGGTGTCCACACTGGTCAACGTCACGATATACCTCTTGGCCGCATCGAGTGCCGCTGCGGCGGCAACGTCTTTCTGGTGGTGCTGAAACACTAGCCAACCCTCGTAGCCCGCCCCCGCCAGGACGATGGCCAGCACGCCGGCAGCAGCCCGGCGAACGACGTTGACGAGGCGGTCTTTTCGGCGAGCCGGGTCCGCACCGTCAGCGGCATCCTCGTCGTGGCCGGGCGCATCGTCGGGCTCGGCGGTATCCGCGTCGCCGCTGTCGGTATCGGGCGAGGCGTCGGCCGGCGTCGTATCGTCGCCGGCCTCATCGGTTTCGGGCGCTGCGCTGGCGGCCGGATGCGTTTCTTCATTGCCGATCCCCTCCGCGGCGACGCGGAAGCGACTCACCAACCAGGTTCCCGGGTTGGCGATTGTTCGTAACGTTGGGCGATGGTTCATCAGTCGCATGCGCCAGAGTCGCGCAGCGCGTTCGCCCAGCCGGTGGCCGCGACGATGTTCGCGTGTGTGACTCCTGACGGATCCTTTCTCTTGATGCTGTCGCTGATCCGCGATAGTTGAAATGCCAAGTGGGTCATCGATTCGCCGCCATACACCGGCGAATACGGCCCGAAATTATCGGGCTGGTTGGTGATGATCAGCGGCTTGACGCGTGGTGCCAGAAAAGCCGTCGACTTGTCGATATTGGCGACCACGGTGTGAGCGTTCCCCTGCACACTACCGACCGAGTAGTCGTCATGCTGATCGCCGAGGTACCGGTTGAAGTCGTTGATCTGGCCCATCAGCGGATCGAATTGCGCCTTGAACCATTGGCACGAGTCTGACATTCCGCCGATCATCTCCGGTGTCACCCGCGCCGTGAACGTGTTGTACGGCCAGATGGTGAAGTTCGGTGACCAATCGCTGGGTGCCGGGGTGAACACCGGCAACGGCGGCGGAGGCTGGCCCGGATCGGCGGCGGCCTGGCCGCAGAGCGCGATGGCGGCCGCGAGTGCCGACCCGGCGCACGCTAGGTCGCTGCGTGCCAGTCGCAACCTCGTCAGATCCATCCGCTCTTCCCCAAGCAATACGATATCCCGCGGTCGCCGAATACCGAACTGCAATTTTTTAGGCCAAATGCCGATTAACTTCGGCCCGTTGGTAGGGAATCTTCGCGCGAAGTCGGCAAGGCGTCAAGGGGCTGCTATCAGGCCCACACCGCGAATGACCACAGGTCATTACGTGCATTCCGGCGTATTCTGAACCATAAGACCGGCCCAACGCTCAAAGTCAAACCTTCCGTATTAGCTGAGTAGCCGTTAACATAGCCGCCCGTGGGGGCACACCGCGCATACACCTCGGGGCACATCCGGCAATGACGGCCCAGGACGACCGCTCGCTCACCGTCGACCGAGCGCCCGACAGCGTGGCCACCATCCAAGAGTGGTCCGCGGGTTACGTGGTACGGCACCCCCTGGCCTCGCTCAACACCCTCGGCGAGCAGTACATCCTCGCGATACGCACCATCGAGTACTGCATCGTCGACCTGTTCACCGGTCGCTTCCAATGGGCCGAATTCATCCGCCAAGGCGCATTCATGGCTGCCACGGCGGTGCTGCCGACGGTGTTGGTCGCGTTGCCGATCGGGGTGACCCTTTCCATCCAGTTCGCCCTGCTGGCCAACCAAGTCGGCGCGACCTCGCTCGCCGGAGCGGCCAGCGGGCTTGCGGTGATCCGCCAGGCCGCGTCACTGGTGGCCGCGGTACTCATGGCATCCGCCGTCGGGTCCGCCATCACCGCCGATCTCGGCTCGCGCACTATGCGCGAGGAAACCGACGCCATGGAGGTCATGGGCGTCTCGGCAATTCGCCGCTTGGTCGTTCCCCGCTTCGCCGCGGCCATCATGGTCGGGGTCGCGCTGACTGGAATCACCTGCTTCGTAGGGTTTTTGGCCAGCTACCTGTTCAATGTCTATTTTCAGCACGGCGCGCCAGGAAGTTTCGTGGCGACATTTTCGTCCTTCGCCACCACGGAGGACATGGTCGTCGCGTTGCTCAAAGCCGTTATCTACGGCGCGATTGTGGCGGTAATCGCCTGTCAAAAAGGGTTATTCACCAAAGGCGGGCCGGCTGGCGTCGCGAACTCGGTGAACGCGGCGGTGGTGGAATCGATTCTGGTGCTGATGCTCGTCAACGTCGGGATCAGTGAGCTCTACAACGCGCTGTTCCCCAGGACGGGACTGTGACATGACGGCCTCCCCCTACGTCCCCACCCTGGCCCGGCCGATTGTGGGTGCCTATCGGGCGGCGGCAGCCCCCACCATGCGGTTGGGGCACATGCTGCTGTTCTTCGTAAGGGCTGTCCTTGCGGTGCCATCCGTATTGCGTCAATACCGCACGGAGTTCCTGCGACTGTTGTCGAATATCGCCTGGGGCAACGGCTCGATCGTCGTCGGAGGCGGCACCGCGGGCGTCGCGGTGGTACTCGGTTTCACCGCGGGCGCCCTGGTGGCCGTGGAGGGTTACAACTTCCTCAATCTTCTGGGCTTGGGCCCAGCGACAGGCATCATCTCATCGCTGGTCAACACCCGCGAATTGGCACCGATCATGGCCTCGCTGGCGTTCGCGATGCAGGCCGGCTGCCGGTTCACCGCCCAATTGGGCGCCATGCGCATCGCCGAAGAGATCGATGCCCTGGAATCGCTGGCCATCCGCCCCATTCCGTTCCTGGTCACGACGCGGCTGATGGCCTCCGTCATCGCGGTGATCCCGCTCTACATCGCCTGCCTGGCGGTGACCTACCTGACGTGCCAAGTGGTCGCCGAGGTGATCAGCGGTGGATCCGTCGGCCCGTACCTGCACTACTTCACGATGATGCTGAGCGCCAAGGATATCGCCTATTCGGTGCTCAAGTGTGTTGTCTTCGTCTGGCTTTCGTCCACTGTGCAGTGCTACTACGGATTCTATGCCGCCGGTGGCCCCGAGGGCGTGGGCGTAGCCGCCGGACATGCCATGCGGGCGAGCATCACCGTCGTGATCATGGTCAACATGCTGCTCACGATGGCGTTATGGAGCATCGACGCCGGCGCGAGATTCGGTGGCTGAATGCCCAATTCACTGGATTTTGACGGGCGGGGCCCTTCCGACCAACAACTGCTCGGCATGGGTGTCGCCGTGCTGCTGATAGCCGGACTGATCACGGGCAGCCTGCTGATGAAATCCACCGGGCGGCTCAACGACTACATCCGGGTGGTCGCCGAGCTGACGAACGTGGGCGACGGATTACCCGCCCGCTCGGATGTGAAGTATCACGGGCTGCTCGTCGGCGCCGTCGACAATGTCGTCCCGGCGACCTACGGCAAACCGAACTACGTGCACATCAACCTCAAACCCGAATACGGCAAGGACATCCCAGGCGCGGTGACCGCGCGGGTGGTGCCGAGCAATGTGTTCGCGGTGTCGTCGGTACAACTCGTCGACGGCGGTCCGAGCTCGAGCATCCGCAGCGGTGCACGCATCCCCGAAGACCTTCAGCTTTCGACCGTGATCTTCCAGACCACGATCAGCAAGCTGCGCGACATCCTCGCCGCGACCGGCAGGGGCCGCGAAGACCACAGTGTGGGCATTCTGGCCGCCGTCGCGGCCGCTACCAACAACCGGCGCGGCGCGCTGCTCACCGCGGGCGCGCAAATGACTCGCGTGCTCGATGAGCTCAACGGCATTGTCACCACCGACCCCGGACCATCCACAGTGTCCGCGCTGCTGGATGCCACTCGGGGCCTGCAGTCGACAGCGCCCGACCTCGTCGACGTCTTGCACGATGCGGTCAAACCGATGCAGACCTTGGCCGAAAAGCGTGAGCAGTTCCGGTCTTTGGTCACCGGTTCGCACCACACGTTCGGGGTCGGCCGACAAGCTTTCGACAACCACACCGATCAGCTCATCGACATGACCCAAAACCTCACACCCGCCCTGGGTGTGTTGGCACTGCACAGCGACAAGTTCGTGCCGATCTTCACCAGGTTGAACCGGTTGTCCGACAAGTTCTTTCAAGAGGTATGGGATCCTGAACTCGACACGGGAAACATGCGGGTCAATCTCGCGCTGACACCCAGCTACACCTACACCCGGGCCGATTGTCCGCGCTACGGCCAGCTACTCGGACCGAGCTGCTATACCGCCCCGACGATCGCGGTCCGCCCCGACCTGCCCGAGGTGCTGTTGCCGCAGAACTACCACCCGCCCGCGGATCTGGCGCCGCCCCCGGGCACCCAAATCGGGCCCGACGGCAACCTCGTCGCGGTCGGTCCACCGCTGTACAACCCCAATCCGAACCTGCAGGACCCCAATCCACCCTTGCCGTGGTGGCCCTGGCCTGTCGGCCCCGCTCCCCGCGTCCCGGGCACTGCCGACCCCGACGACGCCCCGCCGCCACCGCCGGCACCAAGCCCCGGTCCGTCCGGCGCGGTAGCACCATCGGGGTACGGCGGCAACGTCGGTCCCGTTGGCAGCCAACACGAGCGCGACCAGCTGGGGTTGATCACCGGCCAGGGAAGGCCGGCGTCGGTGGCGACCCAGTTGTTGCTCGGTCCGGTAGCCCGCGGTACGGCGGTCTCGCTCAAGCCCCGGCCGGAGCCGCAGCCACAGCGGCCGGCGGGTGGACCGAAATGAAAGTGCGTGGCCCGCTGATCGGTCTGTCGATGTTCATGGCGCTCGCGATCGCCGTGACGTGGATGGTGTACGCGACCCTTCGGCGCGACGTGGCCGGGCCGACCACCCCGTACGCGGCGATGTTCACCGACGTTTACGGGTTGCGGATCGGCGACGACGTCCGGATGGCCGGCGTGCGGGTCGGGCGCGTCGAAAACGTCGAACTCGCCGGCAAACTTGCGAAGGTCTCGTTCATCGTCGAAAACGATCAGCATTTGTATGGCAACACCGTCGCATCGGTGACCTATCAGAACATCATCGGTCAGCGATATCTGGGGTTGTCGCTGGGCGAAATCGGCAACCGCGGGCTACTGCCCGCTAAAAGCGTGATACCCGTGCAGCAGACGGACCCTTCCTTCGATGTCGGGAGGTTGCTCAACGGTTTCGAGCCGCTGTTCACCTTGCTCAATGCCAAGGACGCCGACGATCTGACCAAGGGGGTGTTGCAGTCGTTGCAGGGCGATCAGGCGTCCATCCCGTTACTGGTGGAGCAGACGTCGACGATCACCCGAACCTTGTCCGCACGCGATCAATCGCTGGGCGACCTCATCAGCAGCCTCACGAAGGTCACAGACACCGTTGCCCGGCAAGACGACGACCTCGATCACGCACTCGACCAAACGCGTGATGCCGTAGCCAATTTCGATGACCGCCGCGCATCGTTGCAGGACTCGGTGGGATCAATCGCCAAGGTAACCCGGCGGCTCTCGGCGATCGCCGACGACGTGGATCCATCGCTGAACGAGCTCATCACACGAGAGCCGGGATTCAGCAAGCACATGGCCGGCATCGAACCGCAACTGGCCTTCACCGGGGACAACCTGCCGCTGCTGCTCAAGGGTTTCGCACGAGCCGTCAGCGAGGGCTCCTACGGCAACGCCTACGCGTGCGACCTGAACGCCACCGGCTTCTTCCCCGGCCTCAACGACATCACCACCTTCATCGTCAACGCGGCCACACCGGGCAACGCCTATCCGATCACCACCAAGAACATGGGGTGGCACACCCCGCGATGCAGGAACATGGCCAATGGCTGAATCACTGAAGGCCCGATGGGCGCGGCGCCGCCCGCTCGAGTCGTACAACAGGACCTGGCTCGGGCTGGCCGGACTGGTAGTGGTCGCCGTTCTCGTCGCGGCGGCACTGGGTATCAAGCTGTTCGGTGTGGGTTACACCCACTACACCGCCGAATTCCTGCAAGCCGCCACGCTGCGACCCGGAAACCCCGTCACCATCGCCGGCATCGAAGTCGGACAAGTCACCAGCATGAAGCTCGACGGCGATCACGTCGAAGCCGGATTGAGCGTGCGTGACAACGTCGCGCTGGGCAAGGACACCCGCGCGGTGATCAAGGTGATGACGATCCTCGGTTCGCGCTATCTCGAGCTGGTGCCCGACGGCCCAGGATCGTTGCCGGGCAAGACGATCGGCCTCACCCACACGGAGGTGCCCTACGACCTGCAGTCGCTGCTCGAGGACGCGACCACCACCTTCGAGCAGGTCGATTCCGACCAGTTCGCCCAGTCGCTCGGGGTGCTCGGCAAGCAGCTCGGCGGCGTGCCGCCGTTGATTCCGCAGGCCGTCGCGAATCTACAGACGCTGTCGACGATCACCGCCGACCGGCGGGGCCAGCTCGGCACGCTGCTGAAAAGCACTGAGCGAGTGGTCAATACCCTACGGCGTCAGCAGACCAATATCGGACACCTGATGGATCAGGGACAGGACCTGCTCGGACACCTGGTCGCGCGCGAGGCCACCTTCCACGCCATGTTCGCGGGCCTGACGGACCTTGTCGACCAGCTCGACAAGATCGTGGTCAACAACCGGCCGATGCTCGACGAGCTGTTCGCCAACTTGCACCAGCTGACGAACATGGTTGGCCAGCACGTCGACTTGCTGCGCAATCTTTTGCAGGCCGCGCCGGTGGCGCTGCGCGGCCTGACCAACGCCACCGGCTACGGCCCGGTCGTCGAGTTCAACCTGCCCAACGGGCTCGCGATCGATTCATGGATGTGTGCCATCAGCGGTAGGGCCAAGGAATTCAAGATGATCCAGTACTTCAAGGACTGCAAATGATCTCCGGCAGGCGCAAACTCATCGCCGTGGGCGCCGCGGTTGCGGCGGTGGCCGTCGTCGCCATCGGGGTGGCCGGCCACTACGTCAAGTCACGGCTGAACACCATGACGGTGACCGCGCAATTCGACAGCGCCGCCGGCCTTTACGAAGGCAACGTCGTCGCGGTCCTCGGCATGCCGGTCGGCAAGGTCAGCAAGGTCACGTCCAAGGGCAGCTACGTCGAGGCCGAGCTGACCATGGACAAGAAGGTGAAGATCCCGGCCGCCGCCCGCGCGGTCACCATCACTACCTCCATCCTCACCGACCGGCAGGTCGAACTGACCCCGCCCTACCGGAGCGGCCCAGTGCTGAAGAACCATGACACGATCGGACTCACCCGAACCAAGACGCCCGTGGCCTTCGACCGCGTACTCGACATGCTCGACAAGGTGTCCAAATCGCTCAAGGGCGACGGAAAGGGCGGCGGACCCATCGCCGACCTGACCGACTCCGCGGTCGCCATCACCGACAGTAACGGAAAGAAGATCCTGTCCGCCCTCGACGAGCTCTCCAACGCCCTGCGGCTCAGCTCCGAGCGGGGCGGGACCACCCGCGAGCAGTTGACCACGATCATCACCGATCTCAGTTCGATAACCGAGGCCGCCGCCCGCAACGACACCAAGGTCCGTCAATTCGGTTCGACGACACGCCAACTCAGCCAGATGCTCGCCGACGAGAAGTTCGGCGCCGGTACCACGGGACGCACCATCAACAGAATCCTCGAAGAAGTCACCACTCTGCTCGAGCAAAACCGGGACAACCTCAAACAGGCGGTGCGCAACGGCGACACCGCCGCCAAGACGATCGTCGAGGATCAGCGGGGGGTATCCGAAATGCTCGACGTGCTCCCGATGACGTTGGAGAACCTGTACAACACCGTCGACCAGAACAACGGCGCGATACGGGTGCACGGACTGCTCGACAAGGCCCTGACCGACAGCCAGTCGGCCAAGGAGCTCTGCAATCTCATGCACCTGCGCCAACTCGGCTGCAGCACAGGCACTCTGCAGGACTATGGTCCCGATTTCGGCCTGACCTACATCCTCGACGGTCTCTCGGCGATGGGGCAGTGATGATGAATGCGGCTAAGCTCAAGGCGTTGGCGGTTGCGCTCAGCGCGGTCATGGTCAGCTCCGGTTGCGCCACCAACGGGCTGTCCAGCCTGCCGCTGCCGGCACCGGGCATCGGCAACGGCGGATACCTGCTCACCGCCGTCTTCTCCAACGCGCTGAACCTGCCGGCGCACGCGAAGGTCAAACTCGCCGGCGCCGATGTCGGACAGCTCGAATCGATGGTCGCGCGCAATTACACCGCGGTCACCACCCTGCGAATCATGGACGGTGTCCGCATCCCCGCCGGCAGCACCGCCGAGTTGCGGTCGGCGACACCGCTTGGCGACGTGTTCGTCGCGATCAAGCCCCCGGCCCCGATGGACCCTGTCGCGCCGCTGCTGAAGAGCGGCGACACCATAGGGCTGCCGGCCACCCGCGCCGCCGCGACGGTGGAGAGCGTGTTGAGCTCCGCGGCGCTGCTCGTCAACGGCGGGTCGGTCCGCAACTTCACCACTATCGTCAACGGTGCCGGCAAGGCGACCGGCGACCAGGGACGGGCGTTCGGCGACCTGATCAACCGCACCAATCTACTTCTGGGCAAACTCAATTCCCGCTCGGATCAGATCGACGCGGCGGTGACCGAAACGGCGGGGCTCGCCGACCGACTTGGCCAGAAGAACCAGGCGATCACTGAGGTTCTGCGGGCCATCGGTCCGGCGACGAAGGTGTTGTCCAGCAACGCCGACGAAATAGCCGACGTGGTCGGCGAGCTCGGCGCCACGACGCATCAGCTGTCCAGATTCCCGTCGATCGCCGGCACCGACAAGACGGGTCGCAGCGTCATCAAGGACGCCAACACCATCGCCGCCGCCTGGAACGACGTGGTGCTGAGTCCCGATACCAGCCTCGCCGGCCTCAATCGCCTGATCCCGCCGTTCGTGAAAGCCACTCCGAGCGACGCGATTTCGGTGCGCGGCAGCTTTGATCGGCTGGTCATGGGATCGCGGCCGGGTACCGGGGCCGAAACCGGGGGGTTCAAGGGGGATCCGGCGTTCCACGGGCCCATGCGCCGCGACTGGAACTACATGATCGGCTCGATCAAATACGTTCTGTGGCGTCTGCAAGAACGGGTCGTGGGCCGCGGTCCGCAAACGCCGATGGGCCAAAGCCCTTGGACGCCGGTCGGTCCGCCGCTTCCGCCCGCGCCCGCCGGGGAGGCGCCGCCGGATCCAATGATCCCGGAGCCGCCGCGATGATCGAGACCATCGGCGGATTCGTCGTCGGCATGGTCAGAGCCGGCCACCGTCGCCGCGCCTGGCTATCCGGCCTCGCGCTGGTACTCACCCTGGTGATCGGCGTGACCTACCTGGCGATCGGGGCGTTACGAATCAGTCCGCTGGACTCGACGTACCAGGTCACGATCCGGCTGCCCGAATCCGGTGGGCTGCTGGCCAACCAGGACGTATCAGTCCGCGGGATCCGGGTCGGGCGGATCAAGTCGTTGCGGCCCACACCCGCCGGTGTCGAGGTGATCGCGAAGATCAATGCCAATATTAAGATCCCCGCCGCCAGCCCGGTACGAGTGTCCGGGCTGTCTCCGGCCGGCGAGCAGTACATCGATTTCGAGCCCGCGTCCAACACCGGCCCGTTCCTGTCGAACGGCAGCGTGATCGGCCCACAGCACACCACCACACCCATCCCCCTGTCACAGGTGCTCGCCGACGCCGACGGGCTGCTGGCCCAAACCGACCCGAAGAAGCTCGAAATCGTCAAGCGCGAACTGAGTTTGAGCAAGGAGGGCCCGCAGAAGCTCACCGACATCATCGACGGCTCCACGTTCCTGCTGTCGACGATCGACCCGGTGCTGCCGCAGACGGCGAGCATGCTCAAGACCAGCCGGGTGGTGCTGACCACCCTGTCCGACAAGAACGCCGGACTCGGTGCGGCGTCTCGCAATGTCGGTGACTTCATGACCGGCGTGAACAAGATGGATCGCGGATACCGCAGATTCGTTGATCAGACGCCACACTCCCTGTCCTCGGTCGACAACCTGTTCCGCGACAATTCCGACACGATGGTGGGCCTGCTGGCCAACCTGGTGACCACCGCACGGATCATCTACCTCCGTGTGCCGGCGTTGAATGCGGTCTTCCCCGACTATCGCGGCTCCACACTCGAGGCCCTGATGACGACCATGCACGAGCATGGACTGTGGGCGACCGCCGACATCTACCCGCGCTACACCTGCGACTACGGCACCCCGCGGCGGCCGTCGTCGTCGGCGGACTACCCCGAACCCTTCCTGTACACCTACTGCCGAGACGATGACCCCCAGGTATTGATCCGCGGCGCCAAGAATGCGCCCCGACCGGGCGGCGACGACACGGCGGGGCCACCTCCGGGCGCCAACCTCGGGCAAACCACCGATCCAACGCCCAAGGGGCGCTTCACTATTCCCACGCCGTACGGCGGTCCGGTGCTGCCGATAGAGCCGCCCCACTGAGCCCACGGGCATTAAAACCGCAAGGAGGCACCACCGTGACGATCACCGCCGATCAGGATTGCAGCACAAGCGAAGACATCGAGAGGCCGCCTGACGACGAGGCGGCCGGCGCCGGCGAGCAGGACGCGCAACGCGGCGCCCGACCGTGGAAGCGCTACGCCCGCATCACGCTCGTCGCCACCGTCTACGCCGGCGCTTTCGGCCTCACCGGCGGGCTGGGCTGGAAGCTGTGGGACGAGCACGCGGTGGACCAGGCCGGGCAGGCAGCGCAGCGGACCGCGGTCGACTATGCCCAGGTGCTGACGAGCATCGATTCCAACCAGGTCGACCAGAATTTTTCTGCCGTACTTGGCGGCGCAACAGGGGAATTCAAGGACACCTACACCAAAGCCAGTGCGCAGCTTAGGCAATTGCTGATCGACAACAAGGCCGCGGCACATGGCACCGTGGTGGACTCCGCGATCCAATCACAAACGAAGAACAAGGTGGTCGTGTTGTTGATGGTCGACCAGACCGTCAGTAACGCGGTGCGTCCCGACGGGCGGGTTGACCGAAGCCGCATGAAGATCACGATGGAAAACGTGGGTGGCCGCTGGCTGGCCGGCAAAGTCGAATTACCTTAGGACGCTTCGATGATGCGGATGATCCGGCCCTCGGTCACTGTGACAGTGGTGACGGTCGCGGCGCTCAGCGCACCCGCGGCATCGGCGTCGGCGCAGTCGTTTTGCGGCGATCTCGGCGGCGATTGGGACGGGCAATATTGCCGTACCTCGGTGGTATCCGAGCGAAAGGCCGTCCGCGACATCAAGATGGCGCTACCCGGGGACCTTGTCGAGAACACCACCAGCGGGCCGCCCGTCCGCGAATACCTGCGCAACCTGATGAACAATTGGCGCACCAAAGGCGCCTCAATGGTCCAAGACAGCTGGGGCGAGGAGAACTTTCAGGTGTTCACCCATGGGCGCGCGCTCAGTGTGGCCTTCCACGAGGATTATCACGCCGACGGTCCGGCGTTCAACAACGCCTATCGCACGTTCACTTTCGATATGGCGGACGGCAAGCGGTTGCAGCTGGTCGACATCACCAAACCGGGTGTCGACCCGTTGACAGCCATCCCGCCGTTGGCCGAACCCTTCATCCAAGGTGCTCTCGACCGTGCCGCATGGCAGCACAATCCGGGGACGTATCCCTTCACCGTCGATCGGTGGACACCGGACAAGGTCTTCTCCGGCGGCTACAAGGCATGGGCGCTCACGGCCGATGAGCTGATCTTGTACATGCCGGACTATCCGGTCGGCCATGATTCTCCCGTCCAGTACGGGCAGGCGGAGCAATGGTCGATGGACGGAGGCGCCGTCGAGCCCCACATTCCGCTCAGCGCACTCAGCTCAGTCTTGCGTCCGGAATTCGGCGGAGCGTAACGGGGCACGGCGTCTGATGACCTCGGGTACAACCCTGGGCCCGACCGTGCTTGTCAGCTCGCCGGTTCGGCAATCACGGTGGTCTACTGATCGCCCGGACGGGCGCCGCTGCGGCTACGGTGATCTGTATGCCGTCGGCTAGCCGCTCGTCCGCAGATGAGGTGAAGCGGCGCCCGAAGGACCGCAAGATCCAGATCGCGCGCGCCGCTACCGATGCATTCAGCGAGTTGGGCTATCACGCGGTCAGCATGGAAAACATCGCGGCGCGGGTGGGCATCTCCGCTGCCGCGTTGTACCGCCACTCGCAGGGCAAATACGACCTGTTCCGTGAGGTCTTCCTGGCGCTGGGACAGCAACTGGTCGACGCCACGGCATTTGCGGATACTTTATCCGCCGACGGCGATCCCGAGGAGCAACTCAGCGCGCTCATCGATGCGCTGATCGACACCACGATCGTCAACAGGACCGCCGGCGGACTGTATCGGTGGGAGGGCCGCTACCTGCGTGGCGACGATCAGCGCGCTCTGGCCGAACAGATCAAACTGATCAACCGTCGCCTGCAGCGTCCGCTGATGAGGTTGCGGCCGAAACTGACATCGCGGCAACGCTGGATCCTGTCGGCGGCCACACTGAGCGTGATTGGCAGCATCACCGACCATCGGTCCCGGTTGGGCAATGCCGAGATCCGCACGGCGCTCACCGATATCGCGACCGCGGTGTTGCGGGCCGAGTTGCCGAGCTCGCGTGGTCGCGGATCCGACCAGCCGCGCCCCGCCACCCTGACCAGCGCCGCCGGAAGTTACGAACTTCTCTTGCACGAATCGATCCGGCTGTTCAACGAGCGCGGCTATCGCGAAACCGGGATGGAAGACATCGCCGCAGCGGTCGGCATACCGGTTGCCACTATCTACCAATACTTTCCGGGGAAGGCCGCCATCTTGGCGGTCTACTACCGGCGCGCCGCCGACCAACTTTCGGGTGACCTGTCCAGCATCCTGGCCACCAATGCCGACCCGGAACGGGCGCTCACGCAACTCATCGAGGCCTACGTCACCCGGTCGTTCGCCAACCCCGAACTGGCGTGCGTGTACTACACCGAGCGTCACAACCTGCCCGACACCGACGCGGTGCTGCTCTACAACATTCAGCGCTCCACCGTCGAATCCTGGGCCAGCCTCGCCGTCGCGGCCAGCCCGGAACTCACCCTGGGCCGCGCCCGATACGCCGTCCATGCCGCTTTCGCGCTTGCGGTGGACGTCGGGCACCTGGTCTTTCCCGATGCCGGTGCGGCCGCCAGCCTCACCGTGCGTCGCCTGATGGAGGTCACGGTGCTGGGACGACCCGCCTCCCCCCACAGTGCGCCGCACGGCAGCCGACAACGTCGTTGACAGGTCTTTGCAGATGCCCGTATCCGAAGAATCACTACCCACTTGCTAGTCGGTGATTTACCGCGCCGGTGCATCCGGGCGAGCTGAACGCCCGCTTCCGGCAGCGTATCTCCTGTTTTCGTTGGCCGGGCCTGAGCGCCGTGAACGGACCCATCGGGCTATCAAATCGTCCGAATCCGCATTAACATAGACGGATCTAGTCCGCATGCCGGGTGCGCCGCAGTTCCCATCGTGTTGGTGGGCCACCGTCAAGCTCGGCAGCGCTCGCGCGAAAGGCATGCCCATGCTGAGCAGGATTCGCACACTCCTGGAGTATCAACTGACCATCGCTGAACTGCTGGGCCTGGCGATCCTGCTGGGGACGCCGTACCTGATCGTTGGCGTGATCTGGTCGAGCACCCATACCCAGCATCTGCACGACATGCACGGCGCCGACTTGGTGGTGTCATTCCTCGGCTCGATCGTGTCGTGGCCAGTGCTGCTTTTCGCCAACGTGTGCATGACCTAGGAGGCTCGCATGACCAACCGCGTGCCGTTGATCGTCTTCACCGCCGTGGTGCTCCTGGCCGGGGGGCTCTTGGCGCTGTACTTCCCGGTATTCATCGACGCCTTCGATCAGTTCGGCTGGCAAGTCAAGTGCGGCAACGGGTTTGCGAGTGAACTGACCCAGGCCGCAACGGCGGCCGGCAAAGCGCGCAACTATGTCGACCAATGCAACAGCGCGCTGATGGTCCGGCGGTTATGGGCAATCCCGACGGCGGCCCTGGGCGGCGTGACGCTGACATGGCAGGCTGTGGCGGCGGTCGTCCACGACCACCGGCGGCCAACGCCGCCGGCGCGCGGGACGCAATCACCACGGTGGGGCAACACGGCATCTCGCCAAGACGAAATAGCGTGCTGAGAGCCAACATTCGCCGACCGGAAGACCGCCGGACCGGGGCTATCGTGTGCTCTCGTCTGGGAGGTCGTGCCGAGACTGGTGCAATCCCGGACCCTCCGGATCCTCGTCCTGGTGCTCGAGCTGTTCCTGCAACTTGCGTTGCTCCTCGGTCGCCTTGCGGGCGTCCTCGGGCGCCGCTGGCGGGTCGAAGTTGACTTGCTGGTCCACCGAGATCTCCTCTGAACGTCTGCACTGCCTCTAGTCAGGGTCTCCCGAATGACCGGCGTCGAAACCCGGCCCAATCCGTCGGTGCCGATTGCGCTGCTCACGGCGCCGCGCGATCAATACCGCTTGACCACCGCACGCGGCGCCGTTCGCCAGATTCTGCTTCCGTCGTCCTGCTGGCAAGCTGGCTCGAGAAGCAACACGGCCAGCCCGTCGAGCAACACCGGACGGACCCAGTCGCCCAGCTCGATCACCTCGCCGGGTCTGGGCTGGCGGTGCATGCCGTCGCGAACCAGGTCGATGGGTGCCAGGGCGAAAACCGCCTCGATGCTGGCCTGGACGGGCAGCTTGCGGATTCCAGGCAGAGTGATGAACAGCCCGTCGTTACCGGACAGGTGCAGGCCAACTGCCGCGAGAGCGCCGGTCGTCCCTTCCCGGGTACCGCCGTGTCCGGACAGATGCATGCCGAGCGCGGCGGCGAGCTCGTGAGCCTCGCTGGGGTGCAACACTTCTCGCTTGGCGCGATGGCCGAACGCGATCAGTCGTGGCGCCGCGCCGGCGAGCTGGCCCGGGACGACGACGGCGAGCCCGGGGTCGGCATCGGGTGGGCATACCCGTTCCAAGAATTGTCCGGCGACTTCGATGATCTCGGTTAGCACCGCCTGCGGATCGTCGTCGGGACTCCGCCAGGCCAGGCATGCGCTTGAGTTATGGGAGGTATAAGGGATCCGGTCGTCGACGAGCAGCTGATGACGAGTGGCGCCCGCGGGAGAGCCGAGGCCCGCCGCTTGTAGTTCGTGAAGCAGGGCGCGGGCTCGCCGGCCCGTGCCGAGCGTATACGGATTGTCGGTGTCATCGATGCCGATGAGCAAGTCCACACCGGCCAGCGCGGTACGGCCGGTCATGGATTGACCACCAAATCGGTGACATCACGAACCCATTGATTGCGGGTGAGCTTGGCGCCAGTGAGCTTGAGTGTGTCGCGTTTGGTGAAGCCGAGGATCAGCTGGTCGTCGAGCTCGGCGGCCGTCAGGGTCTGAGCCGGGTCGCGGCCTTCCACGCGCACCTTGACGACGTCGGTCGCGCCCGCGGCGTCGAGGATCGAGCGCACGCTGGGTCCCTTCTGGACCTGCGCGCCGTGTGATTGCGGCGTCGCGACCTCGACCTGAGGGAGCCGCTGGAGCTGCGAAACGGTGAAGCGGTCGAGCACCCGATGGTTCTCCTGCACGATGAGTTGGAGGTCGGGCTGCGAAGCGCCGCACGCGACGAGCGCGGCACTCATGGCGAGAACCGCAACCACACGGCTCAGACCGCCATTGCTGCGCATTTACGGATTCCCTCCTGTGAATTCGCCGTAAATGAGGATTAGTGTAGGTCCTTGCGATTTATGATCCACGCATGACGGTGATGCAGCGACCGACGACGGGACTCCTGGCCGTCCGGGAGGTGGCGTTCCCCCTGCTTGCGGTCGCGATCATTGTCGCCTCGACCGATATCCGCATTCCTTTGGGCCTACCAGGACACCGCGGATTGATCTGGTTGACCATGCTGGTGGCGGTTGCGCTGGTGACCGCGCGGCGTGCGGCGGTGCTAGCGGTCGGGGCGGTGTCATCGATCGCGACGTTGCCGATGCATGGGATGAGCGATCCGCTGTGGAGCAGCCGTTATGTGGCCGCGGCGGTGTTGCTGTATGCCGTCGGCTCCCTTTCGGCGGTTCGCGCGCGCCGATGGCTGCTCGCCGTCGCCGCTGCGCCCATTCACCTGGTCGCGCTTGCCAGTCCGGTCTTCTCGTGGCACACAGCAGCTGCTGTCTCGGCGTGGGCATCGAACGGGATGCTCGCCCGGGCCGGTTGGCATCTAATTTTTGGCTTCGTAGCCGGTCTGCTCGCCTCGGTGGTGGCACTTTGTCTGGGTCACCCCCCGACGGGGGAAGCCGGCGCACTCATTGACGGAAGGCGATACAAGGAGGGGCCGCTATGACACTGCGAGTTATTCCCGAGGGCCTGGCGGCGACCAGCGCGGCGGTCGATGCGATCACCGCTCAACTGGCGGCAGCGCACGCGGCGGCGGCACCGGTGGTCTCGGTGGTGGCTCCACCGGCGGCCGATCCCGTATCGCTGGCGGCCGCCGCCGTGTTCAGCGAGCGCGGCAGCCAACATTCGGCCGCGGCGGCCAAGGGCGTCGAGGTGTTGGGCCGTGCCGGGTTGGGGGTCAGTCTGGCGGGCGTCGGTTACGCCGCCGGCGATGCGGCGGGTGCGTCGACCTACCTGGCCGCGGGCTGACGAATGACCGCGCCGGTGTGGATGGCCCTTCCGCCAGAAGTGCACTCGACGCTGCTGAGCAGCGGTCCCGGGCCGGGCCCGTTGCTGGCGGCCGCAGCGACCTGGACCGCCCTGAGCGCCCAATACGATTCGGCGGCTACCGAATTGACGGTCGCCTTGAGCGGATCCGCCCCGGTCTGGGATGGCCCGACCGCCGACAGGTACGTCGCCGCGCACATGCCGTATCTGGCGTGGCTGCAGCTGGCCGGTGCGCTGAGCGCCGAGGCGGCCGCCCAACATCAGGGGGTGGCCACCGCCTACACGGCCGCCCTGGCCGCGATGCCGACCCTGCCGGAATTGGCCGCCAACCATGCGACGCACGCGGCATTGGTGGCGACGAATTTCTTTGGAATCAACACGATTCCGATTGCGGTGAACGAGGCCGACTACGCGCGGATGTGGACCCAGGCGGCGACGACCATGACCACCTACCAGGCGACGACCGAAGCCGTGCAAATGACCAGCGGAGCGGGCACGGGAACTGGGAGCGGCGCTGGCGCGGGGACTGGAACTGGGGCGGGCACTGGTACCGGAGCGGGCACTGGGACGGGAGCAGGAAGCGGCACCGGCGGTGGGACCGGTGCGGGCGGAGGAGGAGGTACGGGTTCCTTCCAGCTGCCCACCCCCGACGAGATCTGGGAAATGCTCTTCGGGCCCGACGGCGAGCAGATCCCCGGTCAGGGCCAGCCCAACTGGAGCCCGTCGCAGTACCTGCAGAATCTAGGAAACTTCTTCGACGGCAACGCTCAGGCGGTGGCCTGGCTCCAGCAGAACCTTTCAGGTCTGCTCAACCCGTCCCAGTTCCCGGCGCTAATGCAGTATTTCATTGCATGGCAGACCTACCGGATCGTCAACTGGACGCTCCGGACGCTGCGCTTCATCCTCCAAGAGTTGCCGCTGCTGCTGCAGGTCGGTCTGAGCCTGTCAATCGCCAACCTGGGCAGCCTGGCAGGCCTGGCGGGTTTGTCGGGGGTGGCCGCGGTGGGCGCCCCGGCAGGCGCTCCCGCTCCCGCTGCAATGCCAGAGCCCGCTGTGGTCGGCAACCAACCACCGGTGGTCTCGGCCGCTCCCGCGATGGCTCCGATGGCCCCGACCAGCCCGGTGGCACCAGCGACGTCGGTGGTGTCGACTCCTGCGCCCGTAACCTCCGCGGTCACGCCGCCGGCGCCACCGCCGGTACCCCCGGCACCCGTGACCGGAGCCGAGGGCTTCGGCTACATGGTGGGCAGCGTCGGGCTCGGCATGGGATCGAAGGCGCAGACCCAGGCGAGAAGTGCGCGACCAGCCGGGCACACCGCGGCATCGGCGGCGGGCGTAGCGCAGGCAGAGCAGGATCAGGGACGCTGCGGCAAGCGTCCGCGGTCGATCGTCGACCCGGGATACCGCTACGAATTCATCGAGACCGACGAGGATGCCGCCGCGCTCGCGTCGACGTCGCCCGACCGCTATCGGGCCACGGACTCCGGAGGGACGATAAAGGGCTTCACCGGAACGCTGCCCAAGCCTGACGTGCGCGCGGCAGGCCTGAGCACGTTGGGGGGCAACGAAACCGGTGATGGCGCCCGCATGCCGATGCTGCCGGAGAGCTGGGACGTCCCGTAGGCCGCCCGCCCCGGGTGCCGTCAGCCGAGGTGCGCGGACAGTAGCCAGGCGCCCACGGACTTGCGACCGTTGTCCTCGTCGCGAATGTCGGCGCCTGCGAATGCCTCAAAGCCCGCGAGGAAGTGCTCGGGCACGTTGGCGTGGATGCGGGCGGGCCGGATCTCGTCGATCACCCAGTACTTCGAGACGACATCGCGCAGCTCGGTTTCGGTGACCGCGTTGACGGGGCCATCGGCAGGCATCGCGGCGCGGTCGAAGACGAGCACGAAGTACGAGGCTCCCGGTGCGGCGGCCCGCACGATCGACTGCTGATAGCCCTCGCGCAGTTCCACGGGCATCGAGTGGAAAAGGGTGCTGTCGACGATGGTCCCGAAGCGGCCGTCGTAGCCGGTGAAGGCGCTGATGTCCGCGACATCGAAGGTGGCGCTCGTCAGGCCTCGTCGGGCGGCTTTCTCGGTTGCCAACGCGATCGCGGTGGGCGACTGGTCCAGGCCTACCGTGGTGAAGCCGCGTTCGGCGAGGTACAGCGACACCGCCGCCTCGCCGCAACCAGCGTCGAGCACGTCGCCGTGGAACTTGCCGTTGTCGATCAGGGCCGCGATCTCGGGCTGCGGCTCACCGATGCTCCACGGCGGCCGACTGCCCTCGCCCATCTCGGGAGCCTCGCCCCGATAAGCGGATTCGAACATCTCTTGGGTCGGTTGCGTCATGCCACCTTTATATCAAGAAAGCTGATATATGTCAACGAAGCTGATACTCTACTTCGCAAGCGTTGCCGTCAAATAACCGGATGCGTCGCCGAACGAGGCCAGCTCGTCGTTCGGTACCGCGAAGCCGTGTGCGCCAAAAGCCTGCTCGGTGGTCCGTATCTCGATCCGCCAACCACGCGCGGCCAGGTATTCGGCGGCAGTGTTGCGCTCACCGGTGTAGAACAGCTCGGCCAGATTGATGTTGGAGCCAATCCGCTGAGACCGCTCAGTCAACTTCTTCGCCCAGTCCGAGGGGATGTCGCGCAGATCCATGTGTTCGGTGGCGATCCGGCTGCCCGGCACCGAAGCGGCGGCGATGTTGTCGAACAAACGGTCTTGCGCCTCAGGCGGAAGGTAGACGAGTAGCCCTTCGGCGCTCCACGCGGTCGGCTTGTGAGCGTCGAACCCGGCCGCCACGAGCGCCGACGGCCAGTCGTCGCGCAGGTCGATCGACACGGTGCGGCGCTCGGCACTGGGGGTGGCGCCAAGTTCGGCCAGAGTTCGCGTCTTGAATTCGATCACCTCGGGCTGGTCGATCTCGTAGACGACCGTGCCTGCCGGCCAGGGCAGCCGGTAAGCCCTGGTGTCCAAGCCGGACGCCAGAATGACCGCTTGCTGGATGCCCGATTCGGTCGCTTGCACGAAGAAGTCGTCGAAGAATCGGGTGCGCACCGTGATCTGCTCCCGCACGGCCTGGCGGTTCAGCAGCGGGTCATCGCTGCGGTCGAGCTGGTTGCCGAGAAGCTTGATGAAGACGTCGATGCCCACCGCTCGGACGAGCGGATCGGCCCAAGGGTCGTTCAGCAGAGCGTCCGGGCCCTGGGACGCGATCGCCCGCTGTGCGGCGACCGCCGTCGCGGTGGCTCCGACGCTGGACGCCAAATCCCATGTGTCGTTCTCGGTGCGGCTCACGCCCGACTCCTCTCTGCGGCCTGCGTGAAATTAGCTAGCCTATCTAATCGACAACTCAACTGTACGCCTGCGCGCCGGGACCTCCGGTTCGAGCGGCAACGGCGGCGCGGCCGAGGCCCGGGAATCCGGCAGCGGTGGCCGGGTGTTCGCTGTAGGTATGGCTGACCCAATCGAACTGAGCCCCAGGGGCTGGGTGCGCGACCAGACCGAACAGATCTTGAGTCAAGGCACGACCGACGGAGTCGAGGTCTTCGACCGGCCCATCGTTCTGCTGACCGTCACCGGAGCCAAGTCGGGCAAACAGCGCTACGTACCGTTGATGCGGGTCGAGAAGGATGGCCGCTACGTAATTGTCGCATCGCATGGCGGCGCCCCGGAACATCCGGTCTGGTACTTCAACCTGAAGGCGAATCCGAGGGTGACGCTGCAGGATGGTGACACGATTGTCACGTTGACGGCTCGCGAGCTCGACGGTGCCGAGCGCGAACAGTGGTGGCAGCGGGCCGTTGAGGCTTTTCCGCCCTATGCGGAATACAAGGCGAAGACGGCACGTCAGATCCCGGTTTTCGTTCTGGAGTAACCGCTTTCCATCCTGTGGTCTAGTTGCCGCCGATGGGAATCGAAAAATTTGCATTCGATATGCGCTCGGCCCGTCCGGTTGACCCTTCCTGCCCGCCCCACATACCTTCGAACGCATAGGCCAGGCATGTCCGCCGAACAATGACGTTCATGGTAGCTCTAACCGCCTGCGCTGCACGGCTTTACATATTTCCTACCTGCCGTGACCGGGTGGATATCGAAACGCTCACCGCTAGTGACCAATTCGGGGGAAGGTCGGTGCAACACGTGGAACAGCCAGTTCGCCAGGGCGTGGAGAAGGCAGCCCCCTCCCGACTCGACCGGATGCGCGAGACGCTTCCGTATGACTTTCCGGCCTCGTTGGTGGTCTTCCTGGTGGCGCTTCCGTTGTCGCTCGGCATCGCGATCGCTTCGGACGCACCGGTTCTCGCCGGTTTGATCGCGGCGATCGTCGGCGGAGTGGTTGCCGGATGGATCGGGGGCTCACCGCTGCAGGTGAGCGGACCCGCCGCGGGACTGACCGTCGTTGTCGCCGACGTGATCTCTCAGTTTGGCTGGGCGATAACATGTTTCATCACAGTTATCGCGGGGATGCTTCAGGTCCTGTTGGGGTTCAGCCGGATTGCGCGTGCGGCTTTGGCAATCGCGCCCGTTGTGGTGCACGCCATGCTGGCCGGCATTGGAATCACGATCGCCCTGCAGCAGGTGCACGTATTGCTGGGTGGCGCTTCGAAGAGCTCGGCCTGGAGCAATGTCACCGGCCTGCCCGCCCAGATTCTCGGTGCCCATCGGCCGGGGCTTGTCCTGGGCCTGCTGGTGATAGCCATTCTCGTTGCCTGGCGCTGGGTGCCGGCCCGGGTGGCCAAGGTTCCGGGCCCACTCGTCGCGATCGTCGTGGTCACCGCTGTTTCGGTGGTCTTTCCGTTCAATGTTTCCCGGATAGTTCTGAACGGCTCTGTCCTCGAGGCGCTGCGCCTGCCGTCGCTGCCGCACGGGAACTGGGGAGCCGTCGTCGTCGCCGTCATCACCGTCACGCTGATCACGAGCGTCCAGAGTCTACTGACCGCGGTCTCGATCGACCGGATGCACACGGGCCCGCGAACCGACTTCAACCGTGAGCTGATCGGGCAAGGTGCGGCGAATATCGCATCGGGCGCAGTCGGTGGGCTACCCATCGCGGGTGTCATCGTGCGCAGCGCGGCCAACGTGAATGCCGGCGCAAAAACGCGCGCCTCAACGATCATGCATGGCGTCTGGATCCTGCTCTTCGCCGTGCCGTTCGCGGGACTCGTCGAAAAGATCCCCACCGCGGCACTTGCCGGGCTTCTCATCGTGATCGGCATCGAGCTGCTGAAGCCCGCACACATCGAAACCGCCTTGCGCAACGGTGATCTCGTCGTCTACCTGGTGACCGTACTCAGCGTCGTCTTCCTCAATCTGCTGCACGGCGTGATGATCGGGCTCGCCTTGGCCGTCGCTATGACCGGATGGCGGGTGGTGAGGGCCAGGATCGAGGCCAAGCCCGTTGGTGACGGATGGCACGTCGTGGTCGAGGGCGCGTGTACTTTCCTCGCACTGCCTCGCCTGACCGGCGTCCTGGCGTCCGTGCCCGAACGCACTTCGGTCACCATCCACCTGCTGACGAACTATCTCGATCACGCAGCGCACCAGGCGATCAGCGACTGGCAACGACGGCACTGCGCTACCGGCGGGCAGGTCCACGTTCGTGACACGGCCGACACCCTGGCGGCGAGTGGGCTGATGGAATCCATTGGCAACGGCGACAAGTCATCGAAGGCCTCCCGCCGCAATGTGCACCTGAGCCTGGTCGAGGAGTTGTCCGCGTCCGCCTCCAAGTGAGGCAGACGATCACGCCGGTGCCACTAGGTCGGTGGCGACCTGCTCCAAGGCTGCGAGGTGCTCGTCGAGATTCGCGAAGCCGGCCTTCATGGTGTTCACCGACAGATGGCTGGCGCCGGCGGCTTTCCATGCGCCGATGGTAGCGGCGAGCTTGTCACGGTCTTCGGTCCAGCTGACCCGGCCTTCCATCCCGAGGCTCTTCGGGTCACGACCCGCCGACTGGGCGCCGCGGTTCACCTGTTCGAGCGCACGGTCGAGTTTGGGGCCGGGCTCCACCATCGGAAACCAGCCGTCGCCGAGCCGGCCGGCGCGTTCGTATGCGCGATCGGAGGCCGCACCGAACCACACCGGAATGGGTCGCTGGGTGGGCAACGGGGCCAAGCCGGCCGCGGTCACTGTGTGGTACCTGCCGGTGTAGGTCACCGACCGTTCGGTCCAGAGCTTGCGCATGACCTCGACCTGTTCCTCGGAGCGTCTCCCGCGGTTGGTGAACGACTCTCCGAGCGCCTCGTATTCAACGGCGTTCCAGCCCAATCCGATCCCGAGCCGAAAGCGGCCCTCGGTGAGCACATCGACCTCGGCGGCCTGTTTGGCCACCAACACCGATTGGCGTTGCGGCAAGATGATGACCCCGGTGACCAATTCCAGTGACGTGACCGCGGCCAGGTAGCCGAACATGACAAACGGCTCATGAAACGTGGAGTCGATGTCGTAGGGGCCCTTGAATCCGTGATGCACCGTCGGGTCGGCGCCGACGACGTGGTCATAGGCGAGGATGTGGGTAAACCCGAGCTCCTCGACACGCTGACCGTAGGCGCGAAGGACGGCCGGGTCCGAGCCGAGCTCGGTTTGTGGGAAGACGACTCCGATGCGCATTCGCTATCCAACCACGCCGCACCAGGTTTCCTTCCCGCGCCCGAAAGACGCGGCGCACCAGCAAGAATTGGGGCGGTGCCGATGGCCGGCGGGATATTCCACTGCCCGGCAGTGGCGGGATACGGCTTCAAGCATGATGTAAACGTGACGGCAAAGAAGGTTATTGGGGTGCTAAGGGTCGGCGAGATGGAGTCGACTTTCGAACACGAGTTGGCCGCGCGCTACGCGATTCCGCAGCTTCCCGACGGAACAGCGCGGACTGAGTTTCTCGCCGAGCACGGCGCGGATGTCCGCGTGCTGGTGACCTCAGGATCGCCCGGCGCCGATGCCGCCATCATCGCGGCGCTGCCCAACCTTGAGGTGATCGTCAACAACGGGGCCGGGGTGGACCTGATCGATTTGGGCGCGGCGAAGCGCCGCGGCATCGGCGTGAGCAACACTCCCGACGTGTTGTCGGACACAGTCGCCGATACGGCAGTGGGCCTGATCTTGATGACGCTGCGCCGTTTCGGTGCCGCCGATCGCTACGTGCGGGCCGGCCGGTGGGTTCGCGAAGGCGCTTTTCCCTATGCCAGAGATGTCAGCGGCCTACAGGTCGGCATATTGGGCCTAGGTCGGATCGGTTCGGCAATCGCGGCCAGGCTCATCGGATTCGACTGCGCCATCGCCTATCACAACCGCCACCGCATCGCGGAATCGCCATTTCGCTACGCCAAGTCTCCCGTGGAACTCGCAGAATCGGTCGACGTGCTGGTCGTCGCCACGACGGGCGACCCCAACACCCGCAAGCTGGTCGACCGTGCCGTGCTGCAAGCCTTGGGCCACGAGGGTTATCTGATCAACGTCGCGCGGGGCAGCGTCGTCGACGAGGACGCATTGGTGGAACTGCTGACCGCCGGGCAACTGGCGGGCGCGGGGCTGGACGTCTTCGCCGACGAGCCGCGGGTACCGGCGGAGTTGTTTGACCTGGACAACGTGGTCCTGCTTCCGCATATCGGCAGCGCCACCGCGCGGACTCGGCGGGCCATGGCACTGCTGGCGATCCGAAACCTCGACAGCTACCTCAAAACCGGCGAATTGGTCACACCTGTCCTATCGCCGCGCCGTTAGAACCCGCGACAACGCGTCCATAGCCACGACCTGCTGATTCTGGATGGCTATTCGGCTGTGGCCGAAGCGATACTCGCAGAAGGTTATTGGTCCAACCGCATGTGGGTATGCGGCTTTCATGAGTCCACTACAGCCGGAGACTGCCACGCCGGTGCGGCTGACGCTGGCCGGCCCAGCCCGCCCCGATACGGCGGCTGAGTGGCGTCGTGCGCTGCAACGGTGGCTGCAGCATGAGGTGCACGTGCCGGAGAAGATCCGTGAGGACGTCGTTTTGGGCGTGAATGAGGCGCTGGCGAATTGTGTTGAGCACGCGTATCGCTCGCATCACCACGTGGGCGCTATGAAACTGCAGGCCAGCTACGACCCCGAAGCCGCGTCGATCAGGGTCTGCGTCAGTGACCGTGGAATCTGGCGCAAGCCCTCGTCCAGGCACCCCAACGACCCTCGCGCGTCGCGCGGCATCATGCTGATGCACGGCCTCGCCGATCACTGCACCATCCATGCTCGCCCCAATGGCACCAGCGTGTATTTGGATTACGCGACCGATGCGGACCTTGCCGCTCACCAAAACCGTTGAATCTCCGGTCCGGCCGAGATCAGGCGCCCGACCTTCCCGACGGCGTGAACTTGACCGGCATCTTCTCCAGACCGCTGACGAAGTTCGCCGGGCGCAGCGGCAGCGGCTCATCGGACGCCAGCCGCATATCGGGAAGACGCTTCAACAGCCGCTCAAGCATTATCGACAGCTCCAGGCGGGCCAGCTGATTGCCCAAACAAAAGTGGGTGCCGAACCCGAACGCCAAGTGGTTGTTGGGATAGCGGTCGATGCGGAAGTTTTGCGGATCGCCGAACACCGTCTCGTCGAAGTTCGCCGATTCAAAGAGCAGGATGATCTTCTCGCCCCGCTTGAGCTGGGCGCCGTGAAATTCCAGGTCGGTGGTCATGGTGCGGGCCATGTTCTTGACCGGGGCGGTCCAGCGCAGCATTTCCTCGATCGCATTGGGAAGCAGCGCCACGTCGTCGACCAGCCGTTGGTGCTGTTGCGGGTGCCGCAGAATCTGCGCGGTACCACCGGAAAGTGTGTGCCGGGTGGTCTCGTCGCCGCCGATCAATAGCAACAACACCTCGGTGACGATCTCGTGGTCGGCCAGCTTCTCGCCGTCCACCTCCGCGTGTACCAGCACGCTGACCAGGTCATCGGTCGGCTCCGCCTTGCGCGCCGCGATCATGCCCGTCATGTACTCGGTGTAGGCGGCAAACGCGTCCACCGAGACCTGAAAATCCTCTTGCGCGGTCGTGCTGCTGAGCAGGGTGACCATGTCGTCGGACCAGCGGAGAAACATCTGACGTTCCTCCGGAAGCACCCCGAGCATGTCGCCAATCACCGCCATCGGAAGCGGAGCCGCGAGGTCCCAGACGAAGTCACACTCGCCCCGTTCGCAGACGTTGTCGATCAGCGCATCGCAGAGCTCGCCGATCGAGTGCTCCCTGTCCTTGACACGTTTGCGGGTAAAGCCCGCGTTGACGAGCTTGCGCCGCAGCAGATGCGCAGGGTCATCCATCGCGATCATCATCGGTGGCGCGTCCTGGTCCGGCCGGATACCGCCGGCGTTGGAGAACAACTCGGGCGCCCGCTCGGCGTCGATCACCGCCTGGTAGGTCGCCGCGGCCGCCAGCCCGTTGCGGTCCCGGAAGACCGCTTGGTTCTCGCGCATCCACTGATAGACCGGCCGGGAGTCGCCTGCATAGAAGGCGCCGTCGGTCAGATCCACGTCGGGGCGTAGCTGGTTGCGCGTATCGGTAGTGCCTGGCACGGTCCACCCTTCCCGCCTGCGATCGATTACCGTGGACCTTACAGTAGGAACTGTGGTATTCCCCACAACGGGTTTCAACCCGTCGCAGCAAGCGCGCGCCGCGTGCCTGGCGGCCCTCACAAACCCCTGGCACGGCAAGCGATGCAACGCATCTCAGATGCCTGCGCTGAGTTCCAAATCCTTCAGCGCCGCCTCGAGGTGGCCGAGCATCCGCTGTAGGTGTGGGACGCTGCGCCGGCATCCGACCAGACCGAAGTCGAGGTTGTCTGCGTTGTTGGTGACGGTGATGTTCACCGCCTGGCCGTCGAGTGGGATCGACAAAGGATAGTTGCCGTCCAATCGCGCTCCACGCCAATACAATTGGTCGCGGTTACCGGTCGATACGTTCGAAATGACGATGTTGAACGGCGGCGATGCCGCGGACAGGTAGCCGGGGATCAGTCCGAAAAACAGCCCCCCGATGTTGAAGGCGGACAGCGCCAGCTGCTGAACCGGCGGTAGCTGCCAGAAGACTTCTTTGGTCTCGCGGATGGACGCGCTGATCGTCTCGAGCCGCTTGGCCGGGTCGTCGACGTCGGTCGCGAGATTGCACAGGAACGTCCCGACGTTGTTGCCACCGCGGTCGTCGTCGTCCTTGCGCAGATTGACGGGGACCATGGCGGTCAGCGGCGCGTCTGGGAGGGCGTTCTGATCGATGAGGTAGGCGCGCAGGGCCCCAGCGGACATCGCGAGCACAACGTCGTTGATCGTCGCACCGGTAGCCGACTTGACCGCCTTAATGCGCTCCAGTGAGTAGGACTGGGCCGCCACTCGCCGGGCCCCGCCGATCCGCACGTTGAACATCGAGCGCGGCGCCCGAAACGGCAGGGTCAGTTGTTGTTCGAGCAGCGCCGCGCGCGCGAGCTTGAGCGTGGACGGCGCCATGGCGAGCGCCGACCCCGCGGTACGGCCGACCCGGTCAAGGACGGACGGTTGGTGTCGCCGCCCGCTGCGCTTGCGCGGACCGAGACTCCACGGCACGCGCACCTCGTCGTCGTGCGGATCCGACGTGAAGGCGCGCTGCATCAGGCGTAGCGCCGAAACGCCATCCATGAGGGAGTGGTGGTACTTCGTGTAGACCGCATAGCGCCCGTCGTGCAGTCCTTCGACGAGATGTGCCTCCCACATCGGACGGTGGCGGTCGAGCAGGCTGCCGTGGAGACGGGACGCCAGCTCGAGCAAGTCCCGGACTCGCCCGGGTTCGGGCAGAGCGGACCGGCGCAGGTGGTAGTCGAGCTCCACGTCCTTGTCGAAGGCCCACGCGACATTCGTGATGCCGCCGAAGAAGGCGGGATGCTTACGAAAGGACGGCTGTACATCGGTGCATTCGAGCATCGCCTGGTACGCCTCGCGCACGAAATGGGGGCCGGCATCCTCCGGGGGCTCGAAGAGCTGCAACGAGCCGACGTGCATCGGATGTTCGCGTGACTCGCCGATGAGGAACAACGCGTCCATCGGTGATATCGGTTCCATAGTGGTTCCCATTCCCTCAGCTGTGCCGCGCGCCCAGCGCACGCCCCTGTCGTATTAGCCGCAGGAAGCACTTGCTAATCCCCATCAGCGTTCGGAGCCGCGACGGGTAAGAGGGCTTGCGGGGGCATTCGTTTGGGTATTGACGCTCAAGAGGGTGACGATGCCGGCGCCGGAGAGCCCGGGCTAGCGTCCCGTGGCCTGGAAGATCACCCGCCGCGCGATCCCGACCGCATGGTCGGCGAAGCGTTCGTAGAAGCGGCCCAACAGGGTGGCGTCCACGGCGGCGGCGACTCCTTGGGTCCAGGCCGGATCCACCAGCACCGCCAGCAGCTGGTGGTGTAGCTCGTCCATCGCGTCGTCGTCGTGGCGAATCTGGGCGGCGCCGCGCGGGTCTTGCGACACCAGCACTTGCCGTGCCCCAAGGGCCAGTGCCTCGGCCGCATCGCCCATGGCGGCGACGTAGGGCCGCACCTCGACCGAAACGGCCGGATAGGGGTGACGGCGGCGGGCGATCTCGGCGATGTGCACGGCCAGCTCGACCATCCGCCGCGCGTCCGCGGCGATCCGCATGGCGCTGACGACCGCGCGCAGGTCCGTGGCCACCGGCGCCTGCAACGCCAACAACGCGAATGCGGTTTCCTCGACGTGAGCGTCGCGAGCGACGATGTCCCGGTGGCCGGCGATGACGCGTTCGGCCGTCGTCAGGTCGGTTTCCAGCAGCGCTTGGCTCGCCTGCCCGATCGCGTCGGCGGCCATCGCGCACATATCGGCGAGCTGGTCGGTCAGCATGTCCAGCTGCTGGTGGAAAGCGGTCCTCACCTTCAAGGGATTAGCCCGTCAGCGCCAGATAAACCCCGCGCGCAACGGCCGAGTCGGGCCCGGGTTGCCCGCTAGCCGATGCCCTCGGCAAGCGCGCGGGCCTCTCGCTCGGTTTCGACGGCAGGCCCGGAGCCCGGCAACGGCTTACGGGCGACTTCCGGGGTGAACAACAGCGTGATGGCTCCCACCACACCAGCGAAGATCAGCATGTATGCCGGCACCATCACGTTGCCGGTGGCGGATACCAGCGCTTGGGCGATCAGCGGGGTGATGCCGCCGACGAGCGAGATCGAGATGTTGTACGAAATCGCCAGCGCCCCGTAGCGCACGTTGGTGGGAAACAACGCCGGCAACATGGCCGGCCCGGTGCTGTCGAAGCACAGTTCCATCAGGCCGATCAACAGCACGCCGATGAAGATCACCGGATACCAGCCACCGAAGCGGATGAGCAGGAATGCCGGGACCGAGGCCGCGATCAGCAGCCCGCAACCCGTCCACATGATGGGTTTGACGCCGATGCGGTCGGACAAGCCGGCGACGAGCACCACGGTGACCATCAGGATCGCCAGCGTCGACACGATCATGACAAGTCCTGCGGTGTGCCCGACACGGACGAAGAGCCTGAGGTAGGTCGGCAGGTATCCGGTGAGCATGAAGTCGGCGACCTGGGAGGTCAGTACCAGCGCCGCGCAGATCAGCATCGGACGCCACTGGGCCGAGACCGTGCGCAAAATCTGCTGCCCGCCTTGGCCGCCGGTCGCGGGCGTGGCGTCGTTCGCGCTCTGGTAGGCGGAGGACTCCTTGAGCCGAAGCCGCAAGTACAGGGCGACCAGACCGAACGGAAAGCCCAACAACAAAGGGATCCGCCAGCCGTACGTCAGCATGGCGTCATCAGGCAGCCAGGTCTGCAATCCGGTCACCAGCAATCCGGCAAGGACAAATCCGACCAGGTTGCCCATCGGCAAGAACCCGACCATCATGCCGCGTTTGTGGTCCGGGGCCTGCTCGACGAGATAGGTCATCGCGCCGACGTACTCGCCACCGGTGGATAGGCCCTGAAAGATTCGTGCGACGACGAGCAGGATCGGCGCCCAGATGCCGATGGTGCTGTAGGTGGGCAGCAGGCCGGTCATCGTGGTGCTCACCGTCATCATGAGGATGGTGACCACCAGCACTCGGTGCCGTCCGATCCGGTCGCCCAGCGGGCCGAAAATGAATCCGCCGAGCGGGCGCACTACGAACGCCGCCGCCAGCGTGCCGAAGGTCGCGATGAGGTGAACGCCGCTGACGCTCTTGCCGGGGTAAAACACCTGGGCGATCGTGGTGGCGATATAGCCGTAGACCCCGAAGTCGTACCACTCCATGAAGTTGCCGATCGCGGTGCCCATGATGGTTTGGCGCATAGCCGGATCGGCGACCCTGATGTCTTTACGTGCCCATTTCCTCCGGCGGCGGCGTGGAGTACCCATCGAATGATGGCTTACCCGAAACATTCCCGGGACGAACCGGCGGGGTCGGGTGATCACCCGCTTCGACGGGTCACCCGCAGGCCGCCGCGATGATGGGTCGAGCCCGTGGGCGGATGCCGTTGCATCGGGAAAATGCCAGCTAAGCGCGCCTCGGCGGCGACGCCGTCGGCGGCATCACTGGCCAGCCCGAGCCAAGATTGGTTATTCGCGTCACGTCAGCTCTGCCGGGCGTGGCTCATTGGCCTTTCAGGCTCCCGATGCGCAGCGAGAAATCGGCGGGTTTGGCACGCGTCGGCTCCTCGAAGTGTTCGACGTAGCGCTGTGGGTCACGATCCGTGATCGAGAGCCCCTCGGTGGTGGGATGCTCGGCCATGAACTCGCTGTATTGACGCCCGAGGGCTTCGCGAAGCCCGATAGGCGCGTTGCGTCGAAAATCCGACAGCCCCTCTCGTTCCTCCTCACCCATGTGATCGTCGTTGGCCACCCGGGTCCGCCCGACGGCTGCCCACCACTCGTCACTGCCGAGTGCGGCGGCGTCGGCGTCGCGGACGCCGTCGCGGATGTCGTTGTGATCGCCGATCGCGTCGAGGGTCTCGCCTTCGGCGTCGTCACCCCCGCGCTTGAGCAGCTGGGGGTAGAAGATTTTTTCTTCGATGTAGGCGTGCACGTCCAGCTTGTCGGCGAGCGGGCGCCACACTTGTCTGAGGGCGGCCTGGTCGCCGGGGCGGTGGGCCTGCACCTCGTCCAGTCGTGCGAACTGTTCCCGAAACCACTCGTGGTCGGCAAGGATCAGCCTCGTGATGTCTGCCATCGGGGAGTCCCGTCTCTCTTAACGCCGGTCGGCCGGGCTTGCCCGGTTTATCAGCTGAGGTAACAACTCGAAGCGGGTTCCGTCAACCGCGTGCGCCACTGATTTCCGATCCTTGCTCGAATCGTTGTGCACCGCAGACGATTTACCCGCTTGACGCTGGCGTAAGTCGTCTGGTGGCCGTGCGCTGCGCACACTGCCGCCGATGCCGCTTTCGGTGGCGCTGCGGCCCTGAACCGGAACTCGCCGGGAGGGCGCGGTTATCCGGGCGGATACACTGGTGCGTCAGTCAGGCGATCAGCTTTGATCGCACCCGAATCAAATAAGAATCAGTCAGAGGTTGTGCCTTGTCCGAAAAACCCGGCGATGCCGTCAGCTTGCAACCGCATTTCGAGGACGTACAAGCGCACTATGACCTGTCCGACGAGTTCTTCGCGCTCTTTCTAGACCCGACGCGGACCTATAGCTGCGCCTATTTCGAGCGCGACGATATGACCCTGGAAGAGGCGCAGTACGCCAAGGTCGACCTCTCCCTGGGCAAGCTAGGGCTGCAACCGGGCATGACATTGCTCGACATCGGGTGCGGGTGGGGCACCACCATCGTCCGCGGCCTCGAGAACTACGACGTCAACGTGATCGGCCTCACGCTCAGCCGCAATCAGCAAACACACGTGCAGCGCCGTCTTGACAGCCATCCGTCGCAGCGGTCCAAGCGGGTGCTGCTGCAGGGCTGGGAGCAGTTCGACGAGAAGGTCGACCGGATCGTGTCGATCGGCGCCTTCGAGCACTTCGGCCGCGACCGCTACAACGAATTCTTCAAGAAGGCCTATGAGGCGCTACCGGCCGACGGCGTCATGATGCTGCACACCATTATCAAGCCGAGCGACGAGGAGTTCGCCGAGCGCGGGCTGCCCATTACCATGACCAAGCTGCGCTTCATGAAGTTCATCATGGACGAGATCTTCCCGGGTGGAGACCTCCCACAGGCCAAGGGCGTCGTGGAGCACGCGGAACGCGCGGGCTTCGGTGTGAAGTTGATCCAGCCGCTGCGCCTGCACTACGCCCGCACCCTCGACACCTGGTCGGCCGCGCTCGAGGCGCACCGGGACGAGGCCATCGCCATTCAGTCCGAAGAGGTTTACGACCGGTACATGAAGTACCTGACGGGATGCGCCGACCTATTCCGTGAGGGCTATACCGACGTCGCGCAGTTCACCCTGACCAAGGGCTGACGGCAGAAACCCGGCCCATCGGGCTCCCCGGTTGGCCGGAGTGCGGTTTACCGGTCCAATTCTGCGGGTAATTTCACGGCAACGATCTGATTCGGTGCGCGCCGGTGTACTTCGGTGTAACGCCGCTGGAAGGACTGACCGTGAGCGCCAAACACCGCATGCCGGATTCACCGGAACACACGCCGACGACGCCCCACCGTGGTCGTCGGCGCGGGCTGTCCGGCGCCGCCTCGGTATGCGAAATCGTCTCCGCTTCGCTGTTGGGGGCCGCCTGCGTGATGGCGCTGGTGTTCAATGGAGCCCCGCCCGAGAAGCGCGCTGTCGCCGCCGATCTCGAACCGCCGGCCACTTCCCAGCCCGTGAGTCAGGAAGGTACCGTGGTGGCGGTGTCCGCGGACTCGGTGACCATGCGCGGCGCGGACGGGCATGTCCAGACCTATCGGTTCACCCCTGACACCACCGTCGTCACCCGTGGTGCGCGTCAATCCATCACCGCCGCACCGCATTTCACGGTCAATGACAAGGTCGTTGTGGTTGGGACGATCGAGGGTGGAACAGCGCTGGCGACCGCGGTGGCCTACCGGGGCGCAGGGCATGGCGAGGCTCCGCCGATGGATTACGTTGACGGCCAAGCGGTTCCAACCGGCGCCGCCTGAGCTACAACTCGGAAAATCGCGGTCGGCTACGGCCACTCGTGTGGACACTGGCGGATAGGTTATTCGAAAGAGCCGCTGCGGGTTTACTTTCCGGTCCGCTCACGGTGTTTGCAGCCCGGCCAGCAGCAAGGCCGTCGCTTGCCCTCCTCCAACTCCTCTTGGGTCCGACGGATGCGGCGCTCCCGGGTCGCCGGCTGCTTGGCATCCTCGACCCAACAGATGAATTCGTTTCGTGCCAGTGGCGTGATGTCCTTCCAGGCGGCCAGCGCGGTGGCGTTGCCGATGAGCGACTCGCGCAGATCCGCCGGCAACTTGTGCACGACGCCGTCGGGAACCCGCTGGCCGCTCATCGCGCCGCCAGATGCGCGCTGTCGTCGTGTAATTCGTCGCGGCGCAGAGTCATTGGGGTGAGCGCCGGAACGTCGCCGCCCGCGACGACGGCGCGGGTGATCGGGGTGAGCGCCCGGAACAGCGTCTCCACCTCGTCGTCGCTGAGCCCGACGAGTGCGGACAGGGCCAGCGTGTCGGTCATCGACTCGATGTGGTCCTTCAATTGCCGTCCGGCTGCGGTCAGTGTTCCGTCGTCGTCGAGCAACCCTCGCTCGGCGAGCGCGTGTTCGTGTTGACGCCAAGACGTCTCGTCGTAATCGCGGGTGCGGGCGATGTAGTCGCGAGCGACGTTGCCCGCCGCGGCATGTAAGACGTTGGACTCTCGGCCGGAGACGCCGGCCGCGGCCAGCACCGCTACATGCGCGTCTCCGCGTTGTTCGCGCAGCAGCGTGGTGGCGTGCCACAGGGCGGACAGCGGATCGTCTGGCCATGGCAGCGCCACATTCGCGGCGAACAGCGGCCGCGCATCGAGGGGCGCGTCGCGGGCCGCCCGGCCGGCCAGTTCGGCTGCAACGCGGACGTTTTCGTCGTCTGATCCCAGGCCATAGCGGCGTAGCGCCGCCACCGCGGACTCATGCCGAGCCCGCAACGCCTCCTGCGGACCCGCGACCTCCCAGGCCGCCGGCAGCGCCTTGGCGACCCGTTCGGGTGCGAAGTTGTAGAAGACCGCGGTGACCACCTCCCGGGGCACCGCACCCAGCGGCGCCGACCGCGCCGCGAAATAGCCCATCCAGAAGCCTCGGTAACCCAGTGCGTCCAGCGCGGCCCGCGCCTCCGGTGCGAAGTAGGTCACCGCATGCACCGGTTCGTAGCGATCGAAAAGACGTCGGGCCAGCACCGGTTGTCGTCGCATGCTCGCAGTTAACCACCGGCGCTGACCGTGACCAAGTACGGACCTGCTTGGAGGAAAAGCGCTCAGCTTAGGCTCGAGTAGTGACCATCCCCTATGACCAGCCGCTGCGGGAGCGGATTCGAAACCATCTGGCCGACCACCACCGCCGCGTGGTCACCGATCCGACGAAGCGGCACGCGGCCGTCGCGGTGGTGCTGGTCGCTTCGGAGCTGGGGGAGGACCGGGTCGATCCGGTCTCGGTGGACGAGTGGAATGTCGGACGTCCGATCCCCGCAGCCCATTTGGACGGCCGCATGGTCGACGTGTCCGGCGGCGCCGCTTTCTTGCTGTGCCGCAGGGCGTCTCGCCTGAGTTCGCATGCGGCGCAGTGGGCCTTGCCCGGCGGCCGCCTCGATCCGGGCGAGACAGCGGTCGACGCGGCGCTGCGGGAACTGCGTGAGGAGCTCGGCGTCGAGCTGTCCGATTCGACCGTGCTGGGTTTGCTCGACGACTACCCCACCCGATCCGGGTACGTGATCACCCCCGTAGTGCTGTGGGGAGGAGGGCGGCTGGACCTTCACCCCGCTCCCGACGAGGTCGTGGCCGTTTACCGGGTCGGGCTGCACCAACTGCAGCGGGGCGACTCGCCACGGTTCATCACCATCCCGGAGAGCCCGCGCCCGGTCGTGCAGATCCCGCTGGGCAACGACCTCATCCACGCACCGACCGGCGCGGTGCTGCTACAGCTGCGTTGGCTGTGTCTGGAAGGGCGAGCCGATCCGGTCGACCAGTTGGAACAGCCGGTTTTTGCGTGGAAGTAGCTGTCGCACAACGTCTCCCGCTGGGGAAGGCGGTCAGGTTTCATCGCTGAGCTCAGTGTCGACCCTGCGCACCGAACAGCAAGGTGGCCAATTCGACCAGCGATGTGCCCGAGACGTCGAACACGCCCGCGGGTTCGGGGTATGGATCGTGACCGGGCCCGTATTCCTGCGGCCGCGAGACGAACCCCGTGGCCAGGCCGCTACTCCTGGCCGCCTCGAGGTCGGTGGGGTGCGCCGCCACCAGCATCACTTCCCCGGGTTCCAGACCGAGCAGGCGTGCGGGCGTTTGATACGCACGCGCGTCGGGCTTATAGGTTTTGCCGACGTCGGAACCGAGCACCACATCCCACGGCAGGCCGGCGTACTTCGCCATATCGACCAGCAGTCCGGTGTTGCCGTTGGACAGCGGCCCGACGATGACGTGTCGCTTCATGGCGGCGATGCCGTCGACGCTATCCGGCCACGGCGGCAGCCAGCGCCACGCCCGGGCCAGCGCTTCGACCTCGTCGCCGGGCAACGCTTCGGCCGCGACGCCGAACTTCTCGAACGCAGCAAGTAGGTTTTCTCTGTGAAGAACGTCCAGCGACACGAACTCGCGATGACCCGTTAGAACCTCGGACATCGACGGCAGGTACCGGCTGCGCCATTCCAGCGCGAACTCCCCGGGTTCGACGCTGAGGTGGTGGCGCTGCGCGAAATCGCTGACTGAGGCGGCGATCCCGGAACGCCAGTCGACGACCGTTCCGAAGGTATCGAACAAGACGGCACGTATTGCGCGGCCGGTCGAGGGCGATCGGTATTCGGTCATTCCTCAGGCTAACTTCGCGCTCGGCGGCGCATGCACGCCAGATTCTTCACCGCGGCTTGCGAACGTTGGATCTTTTCCATAACTTACCGCCGGACAGCGACCCGGCGCGGTGACCGCCGTGCAACGCCGGCCGACAGGCGACGTTCGACGATGTTCAGCGCGCGTCCGGCCCATCGAATGTTCTCCTCTTCGAACGAGATTCCGCGCATCAACGTCAGGTAGGGGCCGACTCGTTCGGACTCGGCCAGGTACTCGTCCTCGCTGCGCCCGTCCAGCATCCGTGCCCGCATCCGTTCGTAGCGTTGCATTTTGGCGACCGACCATTCCAGCCGTTCACGAATGAATCCACGAACGGCCTCGAGGTCTCCGGCGTCGGAGGCCTGCACCTTGACCAGTAATTCATCGCGGATGACCGACGGCTTCGGCGCCTTGGCCGTGAACTGCCGGATCGCGGCACGCCCTGCCTCGGTCAGCGAGAACACGCGCTTGTTAGGCCGGCGTTCTTGCTGCACGATCCGGGCCTGGATGAGGCCTTGCTCGGCCAGCCGGTCGAGCTCGCGATACAGCTGCTGCGGCGTGGCCGGCCAGAAGTTGGCGACCGAGGCGTCGAAGTCTTTGGCCAGGTCGTATCCGGACGATTCGCCCTCGAGGAGGGCGGCCAACACCGCGTCACGCAGCGACATCGGCCGATACTACAACATGCGATTATTCAATAAAGTGATCAATCCCACTCTGGACATCAGAGTGCGCGCGACCTAGCGTCTAACCCACCTACTCAACTAGTTGACTATGTGAGGACGCGATGCACCCGTTCCGCAAAGCCGTCGAAGACCGCGACGAGGAGGGCATCCAAGCGATGTTGGCCGACGGCGTGGTCTTCACCAGCCCGGTGGCGTTCAAGCCGTATGTCGGCAAGCCGATCACCGCCGCGATCCTGCGCGGTGTGTTGCGAATCTTCGAAGACTTCCGCTACATCCGCGAGATCCACGACCCCGGCGGTCGCGATCACGCCTTCGTGTTCGAGACCGGGATCGCCGGGGCGCCGGGGGTGAAGATCACCGGTTGTGACTTCCTGCACTTCGACGACGACGGTCTCATCGATGACTTCATGGTTATGGTGCGGCCGTTGTCGGGCGCGACGGCACTGTCCGAGGCGATGGGCGCGCAATTCGAGCGCATCCAGCAGGAGGCGCTCGAATTGGCCAATCAATCCGGTACCGCGTAGAAGTAATGACCATGCGGATTGGACTGAGCGTCAACTATGCGGGCGGTTTCAAGGACGTGGCCGCCGAAGTCGCCGACCTGGAAAGCGCCGGATTGGACATTGTCTTTGTCCCCGAGGCGTATTCGTTCGACGCGGTGAGCGCGCTGGGCTACCTGGCCGCGAGCACCGAACGGGTCGGGCTGGCCTCGGGCATTCTGCAGCTCTACACCCGCACCCCCACCCTGACCGCGATGACCGCCGCCGGCCTGGACTACGTCTCCGACGGCCGGTTCACCCTAGGCTTGGGCGCTTCCGGCCCACAGGTCATCGAGGGCTTTCACGGTGTTCCGTACGACGCCCCGATCGGGCGGACCCGCGAGGTCATCGACATCTGCCGCCAGGTGTGGCGGCGCGAGACCGTGCAACACCAGGGCAAGCACTACACGATTCCGCTGCCTGCCGACCAGGGAACCGGGCTCGGCAAGCCGCTCAAGCTGATCAATCAGCCTGTCCGCGAGCGCATTCCGATACTGGTTGCCGCGCTGGGACCCAAGAACGTCGAACTGGCGGCCGAGATCGCCGAGGGTTGGCAACCCATCTTCTACCTGCCCGAGAAGGCGCACGAGGTGTGGGGGGATGCCCTGGCCGCCGGCCGGGCCAAACGCGATCCCGACCTGGGTGACCTCGACATCTACGCCGGACCCGTCCTGGCCATCGGCGAAAACGTCGAGCCGCTAAGGGAATTCGTCAAGCCGCACCTGGCGCTCTACATCGGCGGAATGGGCGCCAAGGGTAAGAACTTCTACCACGCCCTGGCCACCAAATACGGCTACGGTCCCCAGGCCGACCGGATTCAAGAGCTCTACCTGGCCGGTGACAAAGACGGCGCCGCCAAGGTCGTGCCCGATGATCTGGTGCGAGACGTCAACCTGATCGGTACCCGCGAGTTCGTCAGGGAACGATTGGCGGCGTTCCGTGAGGCAGGCGTGACCACCCTCAACGTGGCGCCCATCGCATCCACGACGGGTGAGCGGGTCAAGCTGATCGAGACGCTGCGCGAACTCGTTTGATCGGGAAGACACCAATTCAGTGTTGCCGGTGACCATCCCGCCGTAGCCGCACGGCTCTGCTGACCGCCACCGCCGAGGCAAGCACCGCCATCACGGAAAGGATCACCACTGAAGTCGCGGACCCGACGGTCGCCAGGACCAGCGGAAGCGCGAAGCCGACGTAGGTGGCGACATAGAACACCCCGGTCAGGGCGCCGCGCAGGTGTGGCGGGGCGGCGGCCTCCAGGTCGATCAATCCTTCACGCAGGCACAGACCGGAGGCGCAGCCCAGGACAAGCAAGAGCGGGAAGCCCAACGCCGGGCTCAGGGCGGGCGGCGCCAGCGCGGCCAGCGCGTAGCCGAGCGCGGCCAGGGCCGCGCCCGCGGTCCCGGCCCGCGGACCCCAACTGAACACGCGGGCAAGTACCTGAACCACGCCGCTGACACCGTTGACGATCAGGGTGGCCGTGCCCGCTGCCATCGCAGCCGCGAGTGCGGTGTGTAGCCGGGTGGGGATGGTGACGAATCCCAATGTCGCCGAGGCGTATACCCACGGTGCAAGTGGCATGGCCCAGCTCAAGGCCCGGCTGAATGCCGGCGCCGCCACTGCGGCCGGTGCGTCCTGTCCCGAGTCGTAGTCCGCAGCATGCCCGGTCACTTCGGTGCGTCGGGCCGCGCCGACGACGGCGAACGTCGCGAGCACGACAATGGCGGCGGCGACACCGAAGGAGACCCGGATACCGGATCCTCCGGCCAGCACGATGAACCCCCCGGCGAATGGGCCAAGGGCGAAACCGGCCGTCAGCACCGCTCCGGCGGTCGCGGCACCCGCGGGGCCTCTCAAATCTGATGCCCACGCGGTGCCCGAGCTGATGGCAAGGCCCACGCCGATCCCGACGATGAGCCGACCCAGCAACAAAGCCCCCGTATGCTGGGACGCCAGCATCACCGCCGTCCCGGCCAGCGCGGCGGCCGAACCCGTCAGCGCCACCGACCGACGCCCGAGCGCGTCCGACACGCGTCCGCCGACGAGTAACCCGGGCAGCAGCCCGACCGCGTAGATGCCGAAGATCCCGTCGAGCGTGGCAGTGCTGAGGTGTTCGCTGTCACTGATCACCGGCATCAACCCGACGAAGTGATTGGCGACCCATCCCGTGGCCAGCAGCAGCGCCAAGACGCTGACAAACAGCGCCTGGGTTCCCGCCGGCTCGCGCCGCGACCACTTCGTGTCATCGTCGTCGGTGCGCACATTCGATGAGGTCACGGAGATCCTCCCCTCCCAAATCCACGGTGCGCGTGTCCGACCGACGATGGTAGAACGCGATGCCACCCGGACGGTTATTCCCGCCCGGGGGAATCGCGCCGCCGCGTCGGTGTCACCTCACCGGTTCGGTGCCCACCTGCAAACACCGCGATCACCGGCTAGAAGCACCCTCCGTGGTTTGAAATCAGGCGATTTGGTGAACTGATACCACTACTCGCACCCAGGAAGGCAAATGATGAAGTACATTGCGGCAGCCACGATCGCGATCTCCGTCTTGCTGTCCAGCGCGTGTTCGGCCTCACAGGTCCTCAACACCGGCGGCGACACCAAGTGCAAAGATTTCACCACGCAAGACGAGAAGAAGCAGAACGACGAAGTCAGCAAGATGCTCAAGGACAAGAACGGATCCGACCCGAGCAATGTGGAGATCTCCGCAACGCGGCTCTCGGCGATGACGTACTGCCAGACACTCGGCAAGCCTGACACCAAGATCTCCGAGGCGCCGCACGGCTGACGCGGCTGCGCGCAGCCGGTCTCGAAAGGGACCGGTTGCACGCAATCACGAAGTGCTTGGCGGGATTTCGGGACCACCGGCGTGATGGTGGCCACTGCGAGCGTGAATCGGCAGCTGGCCCGAGGTCAGTGGGCCGGCTTTCGAATCATGGTCACGTGAAACCTTCCGGACCCGGCAGGAGCTTCCTAGGCTGCGCGGGTGACGTCGACCAACCCTGCGCCGGCACGTGTGTCCCTGCGTGGTGTCACCCGCACATTCGGCACGCATACCGTGCTACGCGATGTCGGCATCGAAATCGAGCCGGGCGAGGTCGTCGCGCTGCTGGGGTCGTCGGGTAGCGGCAAGTCGACGCTGCTTCGCCTGATCGCCGGTCTGGACCGCCCCACCGGCGGCCGCGTCGAGATCGACGGTGAGGCCGTCCGGGGGATCGACCCGCGCTGCGCCGTGGTGTTTCAGGAACCTCGCCTGCTGCCCTGGCGGTCGTTGTCGGCCAACGTCGAATTCGGCCTGACCCCGGGCACCGGACGGACGAAAGGCTCGGCGGCAGTGCGGCATTGGCTGAACGTCGTCGGATTGACCAACTTCGGCGATCACTACCCGCGGCAGGTGTCCGGTGGTATGGCGCAACGCGCGGGTCTGGCCCGTGCCCTGGCCCGGCGCCCCAGCGTTCTGCTGCTCGACGAGCCGCTGGCCGCCCTCGACGCGCTGACCCGGCTGCAGATGCAGGGCTGCTCGACGCGGTGCAGCAAGAGGCGGGCACCACCGCCGTATTGGTCACGCACGACGTGGACGCCTGGCTTTTCGTGGTCGCTGCCGAGCTGATCGCCTCCTCGAAGGGGCTTGGCTTCCTGCTCCTCGACAGTCAGAACACCGGTCGCACCGACGTGATGCTGGTGGCCATCGTGCTGTTGGCCGGTTTGGGCAAGCTCAGCGACGGGGCCCTGGGCGCCGTGGAGAACCGGATCGGACGTCGGCGCGGGTAGGCCGCGTCAGCAGGCAAGCGGCGGTGAGCAATTGCCACGCGATGATCGAGTACACGCTTCCGCGCTCCCATGCGCCGTCGGGCAGCAGGACCGTCTTCGCCGTCGCCGAATTGGCCATCAGCATAGCGATCGAGGAAAAGCCCAGGGCCGCAAGCACTTTGGAAGCTAAGCGATAACAACGCCACTCGGCGAGTTCCCCGATCGCGTCGGGCCCGGTCAAGATCGCGGCGTTGCCTCCGACGATCGCCAGGACGGCGCCGTCGACGTGCACCGTGCCGCTGTGCACTGTTCCGATCACGACGTTGCCGACCGCATTCCCGGCGACGGCACCCAAAAACACCCTGGCCCTTCGGTTGTCGGGCAGACCCACGATCAGTGACGCCCCGAGCAGGAACAGAATGCCCTGCAAATAGAACGCCGCATGGATCAAACACCCCCGCGGTGAGTGGACCGTCCGGCCGCGAACCAGCCTGCCGCTGGGCAGGCCGATATCGCTGATGTAGTCGCGGGCATAGCTGTAGGCGGGCTCGAAGCCCGCCGCGGCGACCGCCTCGAGGACCAGGTAACCAACGGCCGCCACGGCCCACAGGGCCGCTCCGCGCCTGCCGGCCAAGTTAGGTCGCTCCTTTCTGGCGGGGCCGGACGAAGTACCGCCCGTGCCCCCGTCTTGCCGCCATGCTTTCACGTGGGGCAGGGTTGCCCGCACAATAACGCGATGCGTGCAGTGCGGGAGACCTTGAGAATCGCGGCCCATCCGTCGCGCGTCGCTGCGGGTGTCCGTCGATGTCTGTCGACTGTCGCGCTGTTGGTCGCGCTCGTGGCATGCGGCGGACCGGCGCACAACCGGGGCACACCGGCGGCGGGCGGCGAGTTCGCGGGCCCGATCGACATCGGCAGCGGCCGGCACCTGTACCTCGAGTGCCACGGAAAGGGCAGTCCCACAATAATTTTGGAGTCCGGATATCACAACTCTTCGGATCCGTGGGGTCAGTCCGACGCCGCTGCGCCGGCGACGGGTCCGGCGGTGCTGCCGTCCCTCGCCGCGGACCATCGCGTCTGCGCCTACGACCGGCCCGGCACCCTGCGCTATCCCGATCCGCCCAGCATCACCGACCGCAGTTCGCCGGTGGCCATGCCACGCAGCGCTCAAGACGTCGTTCAGGATCTGCATGCGCTACTCGCCGCCGCCCGTCTTCCGGGCCCGTACGTCCTGGTCGGGCACTCGCTGGGCGGGCTGTTCATTCGGCTGTACGCCCAGACCTATCCCGACCAGGTGCGGGCCCTGGCGTTCGTCGACGCCTTTCCGGTCGAGATACCGGACCTGATGGGACCGGACTGGCCGACCTATCGCCAGGCGTTGGACCGGCCGTTGCCCCAGTTCGCGAATGTGCCGTCGTTTGAGGAGATCGACATCGACAAGAGCGTCGCCCAGGTCGGCGCTGCCCCTGCCTTCCCGCCCGTCCCCACAGTTGTGCTGACCAGGACCGAACCGTTTGCGGTTCCGGGCACCGTCACGCCCGAGCAGAGCGGGAAACTGGAGCAGGCGTGGCGAGAGGCCTCGGCGGATCTGATTGCGCTGCGGCCGCAGACGCCGCACATGATCGCGACCGGCAGCGACCACTTCATCCAGATCCACCAGCCCGACTTGGTGGTGGCCGGTGTACGTCTGGTGATGCAAAGGTCGGAACCGACGCGGTGATCCGACGAGCCGTGGGCACGCTCCGGTTCAGAAAAACGTTCCGGCGTGCGGTGCTTCGGGCACCGCGAACAGTTCGTCGGCCACGTCCAGTGCCACCGGATCGTCAGCACGGGCCAGCCCGGCCGCGGCAAGGCTGCGCCAGCTCGTCCCGCCGAGCAGCGCGGCACCAAGCCCCTCGATGCCGACGCGGACGTCGGCGCGGCGGGTTGTCGATTCGGCGCCGGCGCCGGCGATCGTGAAGCTCGCCGAATTCCCCGACAGCAGAGGGTCACTCACCGCAATTGTGACGGTCCCGCCGCCACGGTAGGACCGCGCGGTCAGGGCACGCTGGGCGTCGATGACACGCAGCCAGGTTTCGTCGTACACCGCGGTGACCTTCGCCGCCCGGCGATCGACAAACAGCCAGGGTAGCGCGTCGTCGATGGGCAGCATCCAAAACAGCACTCGGTCAACAAGATCCAGGCTGAGCAGAAAACGCAGCAACCCGAAATAGGCGTCGGCGGTCGGTGCGAAGAAATCCTCGACCACGACGGAGCGCTGGTCGCTGACGAACCAATTCTCTATGCCGATCGGCCGGTAGCGGGCGAAACCCGTCTCGGTGCCCGGTTCGCCATGCGCGGCTACATACCAAGGCCCCGACGAGGATTCGGCGCGGCGGCGCGCGCTCTCCCACCACGACCCGGGGCGGTCGATGGTTCCGGGACGGGACGGGCGATTGGCGTTATAGACACGGGGCAAAACGTCCCAGACTTCGGCCGCGCCGAGTAATCGCACCGGTCCGCCCGAGCCCACCTCGGGGCGAAACGCCGCCCGCGCGGTCGTAACCTCCACGCTCTGGAAGCAACTCGCCACCCCGTAGCCGTACCGCTCATAGATGGTGGCCTCCGACGCCCGCAGCGACGCGACGACCTCACCACGCGCCGCGACGTCGCGGAGCTGGTGATGGATCAATTCGGTGGCGACGCCCCGTCGGGTGAACGATGGCAACACTCCGATGTGGGTCACGGCGGCGTGGCCCACGGTGGCTCCGCCGGGAAGTGTAAGGGCGCTCGTCACGGCATCCGCGGTGCCGACGAGTTGTCCGTCGATGAATGCGCCGACGGTGCGGCCGGGCTCGAACAGCTTGGTGATCTGGCCGGGTGGGAGGTTCTGCACGGGCGGCAGGCCCACCATCGCGGTGCGGAACAGTTGAGCTGCGGCGACAAGGTCGTCGTCGGTGTCCAGGGCCCGGATCTCGGTGGTCATTCGGCCATCATGTCGTGCCCTGCGCGTGGGGTCACCCGAATTGCGCGCCCGCTAACGGATCGGCAGCCCGGTCACCGCCCGCGAAATCACCAACCGCTGGATCTCGCTGGTGCCCTCGAAGATGGTGAAGATCTTCGCGTCGCGGTGCATGCGCTCCACGGGGTAATCGCGGGTGTAGCCGTTGCCGCCGAGGATCTGGATGGCCTCGTCGGTGACGTAGACCGCGGCCTCGCTCGCGACGAGCTTGGCCATCGAGCCCTCCGCCGAGTCGAAGTTCTGGTTGTTGCGCGCCATCCAGCCGGCTCGCCACACCAGCAGGCGGGCCGCGTCGACGCGGCTCTTCATGTCCGCCAGCTTGAACGCCACCGCTTGAAATTCACCGATCTTGCGGCCGAATTGCTCACGCTGGCAGGCATAGTCGAGCGCGTACTCATAGGCGGCCCGCGCCACGCCGACGGCCATCGCCCCGACCGTGGGCCGGGTGCGCTCGAACGTCTTCATGGCCGCTTGGCCACCCGTGGAGGCACCCGACTTGACCCGGGCGATCCGCGCCTCGAACTTCTCCCGGCCGCCGAGGATGGCGTCCTCGGGCAGGCGGACGTTGTCGAGCACCACCTCGGCGGTGTGCGACGCCCGGATGCCGTGCTTTTTGAACTTCTGGCCCTGCGCAAGACCTTTGGTGTCCGGCCCGATGACGAAGCTGGCCTGCCCGCGGGTGCCGAGTTCGGGATGGACCGAGGCCACCACGATGTGCACGTTGGCGATGCCGCCGTTGGTGGCCCAGGTCTTGGTGCCGTTGAGCACCCACTCATTGGTCGCCTCGTCGAAGCGAGCCCGGGTGCGGATGCCGCCGACGTCAGAACCCGCATCGGGCTCCGACGAGCAGAAGGCGCCGAGCTTGGGCTCGTCGGACGTGCCGAACATTTCGGGCAGCCAACGCCCCAGTTGTTCGGGAGTTCCGTTGCCCGCCAAGGCCGCCGCGGCCAGACCGGTGCCCATGATGGACAGCGCGATGCCGGCGTCACCCCAGAACATCTCCTCGAACGCGGTCAGCATGCCGAGGCCGGTGGGCTCGGCCGCCTGCTGCGCGAAGAAGTCGGGGGAATACAGGCCGACCTTTGCGGCTTCCTGGATCACCGGCCACGGAGTTTCCTCCCGTTCGTCCCATTCGGCCGCGGCCGGACGGATGATGTCGGCCGCGAACTTGTGCACCCAATCGCGCACCTCGATCACGTCGTCGCTGAGTTGCAGTGAAAATGTCACGGTTGTGCTCCTGAAATAGGTTGTCTATCAACGGTTTCTGTATTGGTTGAGGACGCTGACCGTTTGCTTGACCCACGCCTCGAAGTACCGTTCTTCGTCGGTGTTGCCGGGCAGGCGACCGGTCAGCGCCTGCAGAGTCGCGGCATAGGACAGCGACCCGATCGCGACGGCCGCGGCCGCCTCGGGATCGGGAATGCTGGTGCGGCCCGACCGGTTCGACGCCGAGAGTTCGTCGGCGAAGCGTTGGTAGGCGTTATCGGTGATCACCTGCCACGTCTTTTCGTCGAGATCACCGAGCTCGTCCGGTTCACGCAGCATGACCTTGAGCAGATCCTCGCTCTGTTTGAGATTGCTCCAGATCAGTTGGCCGGCGATGCGTACCGCCCGCTCAACACTGCCCGGTTGCCCAGCGTCGTATTCCTCTCGCGCGGCAACAATGCTGTCGATCCGGTGCGCCACCGCCGCTTCGAGCAGCTCGCGCTTGGAGCCGAAGTGCTTGTAGAGCGCGCCCGAGCCGGGCGCCAGGCCCGATTCCCGCTGGATGTCGGCCACCGACGTCGCCGCGTAGCCCTTGGCGGCAAAGAGCCGCAGCGCTGCCGACAGCAGCCGATCACGTCCCGACGCGAGCATGGTGAGAGAGTACTCACTCACCCTGGTAGGACCAAATCGGTCCGGCTGCGGCACGTGACGGAGGAGGCGGCGACGCGGCTAGCGTTAAATTCTTACGAAACGCCACCGCGTTTGATCGCGCCGGACCGGTACTGCTGTGAGGGTTGTACTCAGGCTGGTCGACAAAGGATCAGCACCCACTGAAGGAGCCCGACATTCGCGTCCTACCGCGCGTACAGCTGCCCATGCGGGTGCTGTCGCTGCGCACCATCGTCATCGTCGCCGCCATCTCGGTGATGACCCTGGTTGTCCTGCTCGGTACCTGGGTATGGGTGGGCGTGACCAACGATCAGTACAGCCAGCTCGACCGGCGGCTCGATTCGGTCAGCAGCCTGGGCGATATCAGCAGCCTGCTCAACAACGCCGAGCACACCAGCCCGGACCGCCCCGCGCCGGACGGCAACCTGGTGCGCACCGCTCGCATCGGCGGGGTGACCGTGTCGGTGCCCAACAGCATCGTGTTGCCGAGGCTTCCCGACGGCTACGCCAGCACCACCATCAACGGCGTGCAGTACCGCGTTCGCACCTTCACGGCGGGCCCCGCCTCCATCGCGCTGGCCGCGCCGCTGGCCGAAGCTCAGCATCGGATCAACGAATTGCACCTGCGGGTGCTGCTGATCTGCGCCAGCGTGATCGGCGGCACCGTCGTCGTGGGCTGGGTGATCTCGTTGATCATGGTCAATCCGTTCCTACTGCTGGCCCAACAGGCCCGGGCGATCAACGCCCAGTCGAGCCCCGACGAGGTACAGGTTCGCGGCGTGCGCGAGGCCGTGGAGATCGCGGAAGCGGTCGAGGGAATGCTGGCCCGCATCGGCAAGGAGCAGCAGCGCACCAAGGCCGCGCTCGAGTCGGCGCGCGACTTCGCCGCGGTCGCCTCGCACGAGCTGCGCACGCCGCTGACGGCGATGCGCACCAACCTGGAGGTGCTGTCCACCCTGGACCTGCCGCTCGATCAGCGTCACGAGGTCATCGGCGACGTCATTCGCACCCAGAGCCGCATCGAGGCGACACTGACGGCGCTCGAGCGGCTGGCCCAGGGCGAGCTGACGACCGTCGACGATTTCGTCCCGTTCGACATCACCGAGTTATTGGACCGAGCCGCGCACGACGCGCTGCGGATCTACCCGGATGTGGACGTGTCGCTGGTGCCCTCGCCGACCGTGCTGATGATCGGACTGCCCACCGGGCTGCGGCTGGTGATCGACAACGCGATCGCCAACGCCGTCAAGCACGGCAACGCCCGCAAAATCCTGCTGGCCGTTGGCAGCTCCAGCGAGGGCGTAGAGATCACAATCGACGACGATGGCACCGGGGTCCCGGAATCCGAACGCGCCACCGTCTTCGAACGTTTCACCCGAGGCTCGACGGCTTCACGGTCGGGTTCGGGGCTGGGCTTGGCGCTGGTCGCCCAACAGGCCGAATTGCATGGCGGCACAGCGGCATTGCATACCAGTCCGCTCGGTGGCATCCGGTTGCTGTTGCGGCTGGCCGGCGATGGGCGTGGCCCGGCGTAGCGGCGGGCCGCTTTGTTATGTCGCGTTGAGGAGGTCAAGGTCCAGGCCTTGTCTTAGTAGAGCGATCTATATAATCTGTGAGGGTCCGCGCTCAATATCCGCATCGCCTCCGACCGGGCGATGTTCGGTGCGCCCTTGGTGGGCTTGGGGTTTCATCACGGTGACGGCGGAATTTCTCGGCTTGTCGATGCCTGCGGTCCGGCGGTGGCTCTGGATCTGGAGCTCAGTGGTGAACCGATCGACGCACAACGTGCGCTGCAGGTAAATCTCGTCACCCGCGTCGTCCCGCACGACGATTTGATGAGTGCCGCCTATGCCCTTGCCGGTCGCATTGCCGGGCACGAACAATCCGCAGTTCGATCGGCCAAAGAGACGGTGCTGGACGTCCTCGGGCGTCCACTGGACGATCAACTCGAGCGTGAGGCGCTGAGCGCCTACTCCATGGATCACCAACGTGCCCAGCGAATCTTGGACCGCCTCCCGCTGGGCTCCGCGGCCGGCGGTACGGCCAACGCGCGGTCCTTATGACCACGCCCACCCGTGATCGCTTCTTGACCGCCGCGATCGGCCTGTTTCGCCGCCAGGGGTATTCGGGCACCGGCCTCAAGCAGATCGTCGCCGAGAGCCGGGCCCCCCTGGGTTCGCTGTATCACTTCTTCCCCGGCGGCAAGCAAGACCTGGCCGTGCAGGCGATCTCCCAGACCGCCGCGCGTTACCAACAACTGCTTGACAGGGTGTTCTCCGAGTCCGTCGACGTCGGTCAGGCCGCTGTCACATGGTTCGACTGGGCTGCGCGTGCCCTGGAAGACACCGACTTCGCTGACGGGTGCCCGATCGGCACCGTGGCTTGTGAGATCGCCAGCAGCAACGAAGCCTTGCGCGAAGCGAGCCAGGCCGTCTTCGACTCCTGGCAAGCACGGGTGGCCGCCGAGCTGATCGGCGCCGGCGTCTCGGCCGCCCAATCCCGCCGACTGGCGACGTTCGCGGTAGCCAGCCTGGAGGGAGCGATCATGCTCGCGCGGGTGCAACGGTGCACCCGTCCGCTTCAAGACACGGGCCGTGTGGTCGCCGAAACCCTGTGTGCGGCAACGAAATCCACTGATAGCCAAGCGATCTCATGAACCGCCCGGCGTTGACGGACCTATGCTTACGGCGGCGAGCCGATGACACCGTCTATCGCTTCGTTCCGGCCGGGCCGGCCTACGGCTACCCCGCCTATCGGCGCAGCGATGACATCGCGCTGTGGTGTCGTCGTCTGCCCGATTTCGGGTGGGCGATCTGTACCGAAGCCGACTATGTGCTCGCGCGACCGTTTTCTGACCCCGGGTGGGGTGAGCTGCCTCCGGAGGGCATGTGGGTCAGCGCCAAGGGCGACCGGGCTTACGTTTACGACCTGATCGTCTCGGGGGACGACACCGGCGCACGTCGCGCGCGCTTTGGCGAAAGCTGATGCCATGCTCGGCCACCTAGGGATCAACGTCCCCGATTTGTCAGCCGCAAAACGGTATTACGACGCGCTGATGCCCCTTGTCGACTTCGAGCCGTTCTTTCATACCGACGACGAGTTTTCCTATCGGCCCGCCGAAAACAAGCCGGGCACCTACTTGTTCTTCTATCCGGCGGTTGAGCCGCATGAGTACGCGTCGCAGCAAGCAGGGCTGCAGCATCTGGCATTCATCGTGCGGCGGAGGTCGTCGGTGCGTGCGGTTCACGATCAAGTCGTCCGGGCCGGAGGCACCGTCATCCACCCGCCGCGCCATTTCCCGCAATATCCCGGCCATTATTACGCCACCTTTTGGTACGACCCGTTCGGCATCAAACTCGAGGCCGTGTGCCATCACGACCGGGACTAGATAATCGGCCTTAATGGAATGCGCACCAGGTAACCAAGGTGTTTTTGTGACAGCCGAGTCCTGAGAGGCGGCTGAGGTTATCGCCGACTCCCTTTGGTAATCCAGTACTTTCACGCTTGGACCGGCGTTATTTAACCAAATTCCGGGGCTCAGGGCCGTCCCGACCGGAGTGAATAACACGATCGGCAAAATCCCACTACACTATGGCCCCAAGCACCTGGATTCGGATTGAGCGTTCGGAGGGAAATGATGGGTCCTATCACGTCGGTGCAGTCAGAGGCGGTGCTGGCGTCGGCCGGCGCCGAGTCGGCGATCAGCGCGGAGACTGAGGCGGCGGCTTCTGCGGCCGCGCCCGTTCTGCTTGGTGTGCTGCCGATGGGCGGCGATCCGGATTCGGCCATGTTCGCTGCGGCGCTCAACGCCTGCGGCGGTAGCTACCTGGGCGTAGTGTCTGAGCACGCAACCCAGCGTGGCCTGTTCGCCGGCGCGCAGAGCATCGCTTCGAACACCTACGTCGTCACGGAGCTCATGCGCAGCTTGACGATGGCTATCGGGGCTTAGATCCCAGCGACGTAGCAAAGGGGGGAAGTACGCATGGCCGATCCGGGATGGGCTGCGCGTACGCCTGAGGAAAACGACATGCTGCTCAAGGCGGGGGCCGGCGTCATCACTCACCTGGCGAACCAGGCCGCCTGGACCGCCTTGGCGGCCACCCATCACGGCTCCAGCATTGCGTCAACGATCAACACCGTCGCAACGTCGGCGAGTTGGACGGGCTCGGGTTCGTTGGCCTCGGCGGCAAACGCGACCGCGCTGAACGCGTCGCTGCACGGGCTCGCCGGCTGGGTCGACGTCAAGCCGGCGGTGGTGTCGACTGCGGTCTCGGCGTATCAGATGGCCTACGGCTCGATGCGCCCCGCTCCCGAATGCATCGGCAACCGCACCGAGACCGCCGCTGACTACGGCATCAACCCGTTGGTCCTCGGCGCATTGACCCCGCGCATCACGTCGCTGGAGCTCGAGTACTTCGGGTCGATGTGGCCGAACAACTCCGCGGTCGGGGCCAGCTACGGAACGATCCTGACGGCCTTGTCCCAAAGTCTCACCATCCCTCCGCCGATCGCATCCATGGGTGCGTCGCCGGCCGCACCCGCGCAGGCGGCAGCGGCGGTGGGCGAATCGGCGGCGGAGCAAGGGGCCGGCGACGGCATGCGCGCCGCGATGCAGGGCGCACAGACGGGGGTGCAGGGCACCGGTCAGGCCGCCTCGGGCGGGCAGGACTTCATGAATCAGGCGAGCACCCTGATGCAGCCGGCGCAGCAGTTGATGGGAGCGATCCCGCAGGTGATGCAGGCGCCGATGCAGATGATGCAGGCTCCGATGCAGATGATGCAGCCGCTGATGGGCATGTTCGCCAATCCCGGAGCCATGGGCATGGGCGGAGCGACACCGGCCGTCTCGGCAGTGTCGGCCACGACCGGACTCTCCGCGGCGGAGGTCGGGGCCGGTGGCGGCGCGTCGCTGGGTGGCGCGGGCATGCCCGCGACCAGTTTCACCCGTCCGGTCAGCGCCTTCGAGCCGGCCACCAGTGGCCGGCCGGTAGGGCTGCGGCCGGCCGGGGCATTGGGTGCCGAGGCCATGCGGCCGCAGACCACGACGATGGGTGGCGCCCCGATGGGCGGTATGCCCGTCGGTCACGGGGCGGGAGGCGAGCGCGGCTCCCGTGACAAAGCCGACCAGCCCGCGACCGTACGGGTTGTCGACGCCCGAGTGTGAACCCAGGCGAAAGGTGAATCGACAGGTCCAATCAGCCGCCATACACTTCGCTTCATGCCCACACGGGGGGCGGCCCACCGGAGAAGGAGAATTCCGTGACAATCAAAGTAACACCGCAAATGCTTCGCGATGCTTCCAACGCCATTCAGGCGAACATGGAGCACGCGATCGGGATTGGCCAGGGATACGTCGCGAATCAGGAAAACGTGATGAACCCGTCCACCTGGTCTGGTTCGGCGGTGACGGCGTCGCACGCGACGGCCATCGAAGTTCAAAACGACTTAAATAAGGTCCTGACCGGCGGCACCCGTCTGGCGGAAGGGCTCACGAAGGCGGCGGCCTTGATGGAAGGCCACGAGGCGGATTCCTCGCACGCTTTCAGCGCGCTATTCGGCGGCCACGGCTCCTAAGCACCCACTAAATTCTCAATTCCATTAATGGTCTTTTGAAAGGAACTTCACAATGTCCGACCCGATCACCTATAACCCCGGAGCCGTCGCGGACTTCGCCACCGACGTCGCTTCCCGCGCCGGGCAGTTGCAGTCGATTTTTGACGACACCTCCAACCGCACCCACGCCCTGCAGGAATTTTTTGCCGGCCACGGCGCATCGGGTTTCTTCGAGGCCCAAGCGCAGATGCTGTCCGGCCTGCAGGGTCTCATCGACACCATTCGCCAGCACGGCGTGACTACATCCCACGTGCTGGACAATGCGCTCAGCACCGACCAGCACATCGCCGGCCTGTTCTGAGTTCGCGCGACCAAGCGAAGGTGGGGCAGATGCGCCGGGCGTGTGTGCCCCACCTTCGGTCTACCGTCCACCGGTCGGCGGACTCGCTTGGTGAGGGCGAGGCGACATGCTGACAACGACGGTCGACGGCCTATGGGTGTTGCAGGCGGTCACCGGGGTGGAGCAAACCTGCCCTGAATTGGGGCTGCGGCCGATGCTGCCGCGCCTGGACACCCCGGAGCGCGCGAAGAATCACCCCGCGGCCGCCGAGTTGCTGGCCGCGGGCGCGCTCGATGAGGCCGGCAACGTCGACCCGATGATCCGTGAGTGGCTGACGGTGCTGCTTCGACGCGATCTCGGGCTGCTGGTGATGATCGGGGTCCCGGGCCGCGAGCCGACGCGTGCATCCATTTGCCGCTTCGCGACGTGGTGGGTGGTCTTGGAACGCCACGGCGACGTGGTGCGGTTGTATCCCGCGGGCACGGCCGGCAATGAAGCGTCGGCCAGCGACCTGCTGGTCGGTCAGATCGAGAGGCTGTGCGGCGTGGCCGAAGCGGCACCGCTGAAGCCGGTCACGCTGGACACCGAGCAGTTACTGAACTCGGTGCGCGACACCGCAAGCCTGCGAAAATTCCTGCTCGAACAGCGCCTCGACGCCGATCAGCTGCAGATGGTCCTGACGGCCGCCGATCCCGCGCGGTCCGCGCACGCGAACATCGTCGGGCTGCAGGCCGGCGTCGGGCCGGACGAGTTGGCACGAATAGCCGTCGGCGACTCGACGGTGTCCATCGTCGACACCCCCGCGGGGCGGATCTGCATCGAAAGCGTCACCTCGGGGCAGCGTCAGTACCAGATTCTCTCGCCCGGCTCGCGCACGGACATCGGCGGAGCGATTCAACGGCTCATCCGCCGATTGCCCGCCGGCGACGAGTGGCACTCGTATCGGCGAGTTGTGTGACGCTGCGCTTTGCTACGAGAAGCAAAACGTAAGGGGCGCGGCGGAAGCGAACTGACGAAAGTCACTGCGATAACCAAAGTCTTGGAATAGCAACGTCTGTCGCATTGGACAGCTTCTGAACGGGGTAAACGCGGTATCGGCAACCGTGTTAGCATCGCGTCGTGACGAGCCCTTGGAATGACCCGAATATGTCGGACGAAGGAGCGCTCAGACGGGGGGATCCGTCAGGGGCCAGCAACTTCCCGGATTCGGTATCCGACACAATGCGTATTACCGATCTGGCCGCGCCGCGGAAAATTCCACCAGGTTCGGGCTGGCGGAAATTCATTTACTCCATATCTTTTCATAAAATAAATCCCGGTGAGTCCCCGCGCGAACGGCACTACCGCGATTTGCAGAATCGCATCCGGCGGCATATTCGACGGCAATACGTCATCACGGTCGTCTCCGGCAAGGGTGGCGTGGGCGTCACGACGCTCGCCGCCTGCCTCGGGGGTGTGTTCCGGGAGTGCCGCCCGCAGAACGTGATTGCGATCGACGCGGTCCCGGGTTTCGGGACACTGGCCGACCGCATCGACGAGTCCCCGCCCGGCGATTACACCGCGATCATCAACGACACCGATGTCCAGGGATACGCGGATATTCGAGAACATCTGGGACAGAACGTCATTGGTCTTGACGTCCTGGCTGGAAACCGGACTTCCGACCAGCCCAGGCCGTTGGTGCCCGCGATGTTCTCCGGCGTGCTTTCGCGCCTGCGGCGCACGCATACGGTGATGATCGTCGACACCTCACCAGACCTCGAACACGAGGTGATGAAGCCGGTATTGGAAAATACAGACACCCTCGTGTTCGTCTCCGGCATCACCGCGGACAGGTCACGCCCGGTGCTGCGCGCGGTGGATTACCTGCGTTCGCAGGGTTACCACGAGTTGGTGTCGCGCAGCACCGTGATTGTGAACCACACCGACCAGATCACCGATAAGGACGCGCTGGCTTACTTGACCGAGCGGTTCACCAAGGTCGGGGCGACCGTCGAAGTGCTGCCGTTTGATCCCCACCTCGCTAAAGGCGGCATCATCGACACGGTTCACGAACTGGAAAAGAAGTCGCGACTGCGCCTCTTCGAAATCACCGCCGGGCTGGCGGACAAATACATTCCTGACGCCGAGCGGTCGGTGCCGTGACAGCGCCGCATAAGGTCGCTTTCCCGGCGCGTTGTGCGGTCAACATTTCTTACGAGAAGCATCTGTGCTCGCAGGTATTTCCGGCCGGAATCCCGATGGAGGGATTCTTCGAGGGAATGGTCGAGCTGTTCGATGCCGACCTGAAGCGCAAAGGCTTCGACGGCATCGCATTGCCCGCGGGCAGCTACGAGCTCCACAAGATCAACGGCGTCCGGCTCGATATAAATAAAAGCCTGGATGAACTGGGTGTCCAGGATGGCGACACCCTGGTGCTGGTGCCGCGGGTCGACGGTGAGTCGTTCGAACCGCAATACGAGTCGCTGTCAACGGGGTTGGCGGCGATGGGCAAATGGCTGGGCCGCGACGGTGGCGATCGGATGTTCGCGCCGGTGACGCCGCTGACGGCCGCGCACACCGCGGTCGCCGTCATCGCGATGGCCGTCGGGGTCGCCGTGGCCCTGACGTTGCGGGCACGGACGTTCACCGACGGCCCCATCCCGGCCGCGGTGTGCGCGGCGGTCGGCGCCTTGCTGGTGGTTGCCACGTTGGTGGTGCGAAGGGGGTGGCGGGGACGACGGGACCTGTTCAGTGGTTTCGCGTGGCTGGCGGTCTTGTCACTTGCTGCCGCCGGCGCGTGCGCGCCCCCGGGTGTGCTCGGCGCCGCCCATGGGCTGATCGGCGCCGTCGTGGTGATCCTGGGCGCCGTCGCCATCGGGGTGACCGCCCGAAACCGTTGGCAGACAGCGGTGGTCACCGCAGTGGTGACAGTCTGCGGAATCCTGGCTGCCGTCGCTGCCGTCCGGATGTTCCGGCCGGCTTCGGCTCAGGTGCTGGCGGTCTGCGTGTTGGTCGGATTGCTGGTCCTGGTCCGGATGGCTCCACTGATCGCACTGTGGGTGGCGCGGGTCAGACCGCCGCATTTCGGATCGATCACCGGCCGGGACCTGTTCGCGCGGCGCGAGGGGATGCCCGTCGATACGGTGGCTCCGGTCAGTGAGGACGAATCCGAAGATGAAGACAACGAACTGACCGACATCACCGCGCGCGGCGCCGCGATCGCCGCCTCGGCGCGGTTGGTCAATGCCGTCCAGGTGGGCCTGTGTGCAGGGGTGTCGATTGTGTTGCCCGTCGCGGTGTGGGGCGTGTTGGCGCCGGGACGCCAGTGGGCGTGGTTGGCGCTGGTGGTCGCCGGGCTGGTGGTGGGCATCTTCGTCACCCAGGGGCGCGGATTCGCCGCCAAATATCAGGCCGTCGCGCTCGTGTGCGGGGCATCAGCCGCGGTGTGCGCGGGTGTGGTCAAGTACGCCGTCGCCGCGCCGAAAGACGCCGTGACCGGGCTGATGTGGCCGGTGGTGATTGTGACGATCTTCGCCGGGTTGGGTTTGGCCGCAGCACTTTTGGTGCCGGCCATGCGGTTTCGGCCATTCATCCGGTTGACGGTGGAATGGGTGGAAGTGCTCGCATTCATTGTCTTGCTACCAGCAGCGGCGGCCTTGGGAGGGCTCTTCACGTGGATTCGCCACTGAAAAGGGCCGCCGCGGTCGCCGGCGCCGTCGCCCTGGTCGCGATGTCAGCCAATATCCCTGCCGCATTTGCCATTACACCACCCTCGGTGGACCCGGGGATGGTTCCGCCGGACGGGCCACCGAAACCCGACCAGCCGATGCGCCGCGCCAACAGCTGCTCGACCCCCATCACCGTGCGAAACCCCGACGTGGCGCAGATGGCCCCGGGCTTCAACTTGCTGAACATCACGAAGGCGTGGCAATACAGCACCGGCAACGGTGTGTCCGTGGCGGTCATCGACACGGGGGTGTCGCCGAACCCGCGGCTACCGGTGGTTCCCGGTGGCGATTACATCATGGGCGAGGACGGCTTGTCGGACTGCGACGCCCACGGCACGATTGTCAGCTCGATCATCGGCGCTGCGCCGCAAGGGATTTTGCCGATGCCGCGGCCGATGCCCGCCACTCCGGCATTCCCTCCGCCGGCCGGTCCGCCGCCGGCCGCGGGCGCACCGCCCCCACCGGTCGAGGTACCGCCCCCGGT
>NZ_LZIF01000112.1 GCF_001667145.1 Mycobacterium sp. 852002-51971_SCH5477799-a | reverse complement strand
TCGGACAGCGCCTCCACCCGCTGCAGGCAGGAGCGGGCGTCCACTGAGCCGGCCTCGAGGACCTGCATCGACCACGCGCCGGCGCCGTCGTCCTCGAGGCGCAGTCGCAGCATGGCATGCCGATCCAGCAGGGCCTGCACCAGCACCACCACGTCGGCCTCGGTCACCCCGTGGGGAGCCTGCACCACCACCGTCTGGTTGAACTGATCGACCGGCCCCTCCACCTCGGCCAGCCACCGCATGATCGGCGTGCCCAGCACCGCACCGATGCCCTCATCGACTGGACCGCCGCCACCTTCGGCCACCCCAGCCACCCGGGCCAACCGGGCCACCGTCTGCTCGACGAAAACATCGCGCGGCTTGCACACCAGCCCGGCCGCCCGCGCCCGCGCCACCACCTGCATCGACAAAATGCTGTCGCCGCCAAGCTCGAAGAACGAATCATCGACCCCGACCCGCTCCAGCCCCAGCACCTCGGCATAGATGCCCGCCAGGATCTCCTCGACGGCATCACCCGGTGCGCGATAACGATCCCCATCGGCATAATCCGGTGCCGGCAACGCCCGAGCATCAAGCTTGCCGCTGGCCGTCCGCGGCAGCGCCTCCAGCACCACCACCGCGGCGGGCACCATGTAGGCCGGTAACCGCTGGGCCAGCGCGGCTCGTATCTGGGCCGGATCCGTGGCGCCGGTGACATAGCCGACCAGGCGCTTGTCGCCGGGGCGGTCTTCACGCGCGATCACCGCCGCCTGCTCCACCCCGCCCACACCCATCAGCGCCGTGTGGATTTCGCCCAGTTCGATGCGATACCCGCGGATCTTGACCTGCTCATCGGCCCGCCCCAGGTAATCCAACTGCCCATCGGCGCGCCAGCGCACCAAATCCCCGGTGCGATACATCCGCGCACCCGCACCACCAAACGGACACGCCACAAACCGCGACCCCGTCAACCCCGGCCGGCGCAGGTAACCCACCGCGATCCCATCGCCGGCCACATACAACTCACCGACCACACCGACGGGCACCCGACGCAACGACCCATCGAGCACGAACAACGCCGC
>NZ_LZIF01000111.1 GCF_001667145.1 Mycobacterium sp. 852002-51971_SCH5477799-a | reverse complement strand
CCGCCAGCACCGGCGGGGCGGGGCGGCATGTTGCCCGGGGAAGCGCCGCCGGGCCGCGGCGCGCCCGGCCGGGGCGCTCCTGGACGGGGCGCCTGCGGGCGCGGGATGGGCCGGTCGACGGGTTGCGCCGACGAGAACGGGTTGTTGCCGACGCGCGGGGCGCGGGGCTTGGGCATCGGGCCCGGTCGCGGACTCGGCGTCATACCCGGGCGCGGCGCCTGGCCGGGTGGCTGCCCGGGCGCGGGCGGTTTCGGCTGCCCCGGAGACGGCGCGGACGGCCGGACGGGAGCCGGGCCCGGTCGGGCCGGTGCCTCGGCGGGCGCCCCGGCCGAGGCCGAAGGGGCGGCGGGCGTCGCCGTCGCTTCGCCGTTGCCGACCGCGCTGCCGATGGCGTTGTCGAGGGCCTTGTCGAGCGAGTTGTCGGGCGCCTTGGCGGCGGCCGCCTTGGCCGCCCCTTGTGCGGAGGCTTTCGCGGGGGCCTTCTCGGCGGCCTTGCCGCCGCCGAAGGATTCGCGCAGCCGGCGAGCCACCGGGGCTTCTACCGTCGACGATGCGGATTTAACGAATTCGCCCTGATCATTCAGTCGGGCGAGGACTTCCTTGCTGGTGACACCGAGTTCCTTAGCCAACTCGTGTACGCGGGCCTTACCTGCCACTACATCTCCTGTCTATGAGGCGACAGTCGTGGGGCCGCGCCTCGGGAATTAGCTGTAACGCATAGGAATGCGAGTCATCGGGACTTCACGGTGTGCTCATGTTCTTTGCTACCTGTTCTGTTGCCGGGCGATCGGGCGCACAGAGGAACTCTATGTGCTCGACCACCGCGGATGTATCCGGTGAACCGGTGATGCGCAGCGCTTTGGTGAAAGCCCGCCGCCGGATCGCCTGTTGCGCGCACTGCGGCTCGGGATGCAGCCATGCACCCCGCCCCGGCAGGCTCTTGCCTGTGTCAACGATCACGGCGAAGTCACCGTTCCCGTTCGGCACAGCCACCACTCGAAGCAGCTCGACGGCCAGCTCTCGCTTTCGGCACCCGACACACGTCCGTACGGGTCCACCCGCATGACGGTGCGCCAAGGCCGAAGGTTCGCGCTGGATCACGGCTCAGTCTAGCGTCACCGAATCGATGGTCAGAACCGCCCGAGGGTGCGCGGCCGCGGCCCGCCGGGCCGCTAGCGGTCGTGGGCCATTCCGTGGGTGGCGCCGTGTTCGGACTGGCTCTCCGAATGACCTCCGGAACCGCCGGGCGAGTCCCCGCGTATGTCGATGCGCCAGCCGGTCAGCCGGGCCGCCAGGCGCGCGTTCTGGCCCTCCTTGCCGATGGCCAGCGACAGCTGAAAATCGGGTACCACCACGCGGGCGGCGCGGGCAGCCTGGTCGATGATCGACACCGACACCACCTTCGCCGGCGACAGCGCGTTGGCGACGAAGCGCGCCGGATCGTCGTCGTAGTCGATGATGTCGATCTTCTCGCCGGACAGTTCGCTCATCACGTTGCGGACCCGCTGCCCCATCGGGCCGATGCAGGCGCCTTTGGCGTTCAGGCCGGGAAGGTTGGACTTCACCGCGATCTTGGAGCGATGGCCGGCCTCCCGCGCCACGGCGACGATCTCCACCGATTCGTCGGCGATCTCGGGGACTTCCAGCGAGAACAACTTGCGGACCAGGTTCGGGTGGGTCCGCGACAGGGTGATCATCGGCTCCCGGGCCCCGCGGGTCACCCCGATCACGTAGCACCGCACGCGGTTGCCGTGCTCGTAGCTTTCGCCGGGAACCTGCTCGGCCGCCGGGATCACGCCCTCGGAGGCCTTCGTCTCGGTGCCCATCCGGACCACGACCAGGCCGCGGGCGTTGGCCCGGCTGTCACGCTGGATGACGCCCGCGACGATCTCCCCCTCCCGGGTGGAGAACTCGCCGTAGGTCCGCTCGTTTTCGGCGTCGCGGAAGCGCTGGAGCATGACCTGGCGGGCGGTGGTGGCGGCGATGCGCCCGAAACCCTCGGGGGTGTCGTCCCACTCACTGATGACGTTGCCGTCTTCGTCGGTCTCCCGGGCCATCACCCGGACGACACCGGTCTTGCGGTCGATTTCGATCCGCGCGTCGTTCTGGTGGCCTTCGGTGTGCCGGTAGGCGGTGAGCAGCGCCGACTTGATCGTCTCGAGCAGCTCGTTGACCGAGATGCCCCGATCCACCTCGATGGCGTGCAGCGCGGCCATGTCGATGTTCATGCTCCGGTCTCCGTCCTGCGGGCCTGACCCATACTCGCCAGTTCCAGCTCCGCTTGGTGAGGAGGCGAAAACTCCACCTGGACAACAGCTTTCGCGATATCGCCGAGCGGGATCTCGCGCACCGTCCAGTCCCGGCCGGCGCGGATTACCAGTGCGACCGCGCCGTCGGTTGTCGCACCGACGCGGCCGGTCAGCGTCGATCCGTCCGCCAGGACGACGTCGACCTTGCGGCCGCGGGCCCGACGGAAGTGTTTTTCGCTGGTCAGCGGGCGGTCCACGCCGGGCGAGGAGACCTCGAGCACGTAGTGGCCGGAAATGGTGTCCAGGCCGTCGAGCAGTGCCGATGCCGAGCGGGACAGCGTGGCTGCCGTGTCCAGATCGAGGCCGTCGTCGCTGTCGGCGATCACCATGATTCGCGGTGGGCGGGTGCGGGTGTCGATGACCACGTCTTCGATGTCGAAGCCGGCGCGCGCAAACTCTCCATCGAGTAGCTCGATCACCTGCGTCTGCGACGGTAGCCCGGTGGTCACGGCGAGCTCCTCATCTTGAGTTGTCCGGTCATCTGGCGGATGTCGGCGCCCCGATGGCTTCGCAGGCGACTTCCGGCGTCCCCGCGGCGGAGCATCCATGCCGACGTTGCTGTCAGTGGCTGCCCTCTGCGAGAACCAGCTATCCACGATACGCCAGGATTCGAGGTTGACGGCGGGATCGCGTCCTGGCATCTTGCCCGCCTTCGCCCCGATGGCAGGATGTCCTTGTGCCTAGCGCAGTTCCGTTCCTCAACAGACGAGATGTCCTCGCCGGCGGTGCGGCGTTGGCTGCGCTCGGGGCGGTGGTGAGCGCGTGCGGCAAGCCCGCTCCCAAGCCCCCGCCCGTCGAGCAACTGCTGGGGCCGCTCGATCAGGCCCGGCACGACAGCGCGCTGGCGGGTGCCGCCGCCGCGGCCGTCGGGAACCCGCCACAGGTCGCCGCCGCGCTGGGGGTGGTGGCCAGCCAGCGCGGCGCACATGCCCGCGCGTTGTCGGCGGAGATCTCGCGCGTGGCCGGCAAGCTGGCCACATCGTCCTCGAGCGAAACGCCCAGCCCGAGCCAGGCCGCGCCGCCCGGGCCGCCCCCTCCCCCGCCGCCGGTGTCCGACGTGATCGACGCGTTGCGCGCCTCGGCCGACAGTGCGAGTCGCCTGGTGGGCACCGAATCCGGCTACCGGGCCGGACTGCTCGCCTCGATCGCCGCCTCTTGCACGGCGTCGTACACGGTTGCGCTGGTCCCCGGGGGTCCGTCGATATGACCTCCGGCAAGGACGCCGACAACACGGCGCTGTGCGACGCGCTGGCCATCGAGCATTCGACGATCTACGGCTACGGCATCGTGTCCGCGCTGTCGCCGCCGAGCGTGAACGACATGGTGGTGGAGGCGCTCGCGCAGCACCGCCAGCGCCGCGACGACGTCATCGCCATACTGAACGCCCGCAAGGTGACCGCTCCGGTCGCGGCGGCCGGCTACCAGCTGCCGATGGTGGTCGGCGGTCCGGCCGACGCCGCGCGGCTGGCGGCACGGATGGAGAACGACGGCGCGGGCGCGTGGCGCGTGGTCGCCGAGCACGCGGAGACCGGCGCGGATCGCGCGTTCGCGGCGACCGCCCTGGTCCAGAGCGCGGTGATGGGCGCGCGGTGGAGCCGCGTGCTGGGCGCCTGGCCCATCACGACGAGCTTTCCCGGCGGAAACGACTAGCGGCTCAGCGCCGCCGCGATGTCGCTGGCCAGCGAGGGGCCGGCCGCGAGTTCGCGGGTTTGGCCGCCGAAGCGGTCGCGCAGTTCCACCACGCCGTCCGCCCAGCCCCGCCCCACCACGACGATCCACGGCACGCCGAGCAGTTCGGCGTCCTTGAACTTCACCCCGGGCGAGGCCTGACGGTCATCGAGCAGCACTTCGACGCCCAGCCGGTCCAGCTCGTCGGCCAGGTTGGTGGCTCCGGTGCGGGCCTGCGCGTCCTTGTTGGCGATCACCAGATGGACGTCGAAGGGCGCGACCGCCGCCGGCCAGCGCAGGCCCAGCTCGTCGTGGTGTTGCTCGGCGATGACGGCGACCATCCGCGACACCCCGAGGCCGTAGGAGCCCATGGTCAGGCGCACCGGCTTGCCGTCCTCACCGAGCACGTCGGCGGTGAACGCGTCGGTGTACTTGCGGCCGAGCTGAAAGATGTGGGCGACCTCGATACCGCGTGCGGAGACCAGCGGGCCCCCGCCGTCCGGGGAGGGGTCGCCGTCGCGCACCTCGGCGGCCTCGATGGTGCCGTCGGCGGTGAAGTCCCGGCCGGCGACCAGTCCGACGACGTGCCGTCCGGGCTCGTCGGCCCCGGTGATCCAGCTGGTGCCGTCCACCACCCGCGGGTCGACGAGATAACGAACACCGTTGCCCTGCAACGCTTTCGGTCCGATGTAGCCCTTCACCAGGAAGGGGTATTTGGCGAAGTCGGCGTCGTCGAGCAGCGCGTATTCGGCCGGTTCCAGCGCCGCGCCCAGCCTCTTGTCGTCGACCTCGCGGTCCCCCGGCACCCCGATGGCCAGCAGCTCCCACTCCCCGCCGGGCTGGCGGACCTTGAGCAGGACGTTCTTCAACGTGTCGGCCGCGGTGACGGGGCGGCCCAGGTCCGCCTGGTTGGCCCAGTCCACCAGGGTGGCGATGGTGGGGGTGTCGCCGGTGTCGTGGACTACCGCCTCGGGCAGCCCATCGATCGGCTGCGCCTCTGGGCGGGCGGTGACGACGGCCTCGACGTTGGCCGCATAACCGGATTCCAGGCACCGCACGAAGGTGTCCTCACCGACCGCGCTCTCGGCAAGGAATTCCTCCGAGGCGCTGCCGCCCATGGCGCCCGAGACGGCGGAGACGATGACGTAGCGCACCTGCAGGCGCGAGAAGATGCGCTGATAGGCCTCGCGATGCGCGTGGTAGGCGGCCTTGAGTCCGGCGTCGTCGATGTCGAACGAGTAGGAGTCCTTCATCAGGAACTCGCGCACCCGCAGGATGCCGGCCCGCGGTCGCGCCTCGTCACGATATTTGTTCTGGATCTGATACAGCAGGACCGGAAAGTCTTTGTAGGAGCTGTATTCGCCCTTGACGGTCAGCGTGAACAGTTCTTCATGGGTGGGGCCCAGCAGGTAGTCGTTGCCGCGGCGGTCCTGCAGCCGAAACACCGAGTCGCCGTACTCGGTCCACCGGTTCGTCGTTTCATACGGTGCGCGCGGCAGCAGGGCGGGGAACAAGATCTCTTGCCCGCCAATGGCGTTCATCTCGTCGCGGACGATGCGCTCGATTCGGCGCAGCACCCGCAGTCCCAGCGGCAGCCAGCTGTACAGCCCGGGCGCGATGGGCCGGACGTAGCCGGCCCGGATCAACAGCTTGTGGCTGGCGACTTCGGCGTCGGCGGGATCGTCGCGCAGGGTGCGCAAAAACAGCTGGGACATCCGGGTGATCACAGCGGGCCAGCCTAGCGGTGACTTGGCGCTCGGCGACGATGCGGGCCGCGTCGGCCCGCTGAGGAACCGGGCAATCAGGCAGAGCGCAACGAAGTTGGGCGCGGCAGGTCACCGCCATCGAGCACAGCGGTGATTGTGAAGAGCGTCCGCGCCGGTGAGCTACAGCTCCCCGGCGTCCATCGCTTCCTTGACCTCTTGTGCGTGCGCAACCTGGTCGGGGGTGTAGCCGATCAGCAGCGCCGCACCGCCGACGATCACGGCGACGCCGGCCACCCACAGCAGCCCGTAGGTGTAGCCGTGGTCCAGCGCGGACAACTGCGCGTCGCTCATGAACTTCACCGGTCCGGTGGTGCCGCCCAGATACAGCGTGCGCGAGGTGATTACCGCCTGGATGACGGCCAGCACCAGCGGCCCGCCCAGGCTTTGCAGCATCAGCGTGACCGCCGAGACCGGGCCGATCTGGTCAAAGCCCACGCCGGCGATGGCCGACAGTGTCAGCGGGACGACGGCCATGCCGATGCCGATCCCGCCGACCACGATGGGCAGCACCAGGTTGGGGAAGTAGGCGACGCCGCGGTGCATGAACGCCCAGCCGTACAGCATCGCCCAGAAGAGCAGGATCCCGCCGCCGATGGTCAGCACCCGCGGCGAGAACCGCGACACCAGCTGCGAGGAGACGCCGAGGCCGATTCCCATCGCGATGACGAACGGGATGAAGCCGATGCCGGCGCGCAGCGCGCTGTAACCGAGGATGTCCTGCACGTACAGGCCGATGCACACGGTCAGGCTGAACATGAGCCCGCCGGCCAGGAAGATGGCGATGAAGGTGACCAGCCGGTTGCGGTCACGGAACAGGTTGAACGGGACGACGGGATTTTCCGCCGTGCGTTCGACGATGACGAAGGCGAGGGCGGCACCGAGCGCCACGACGCCCGACCCGATGGTGGTGATCGACACCCAGCCCTTTTCCGGACCCATCGAGAAGGCGAACACGGCCGCGGTGCACGTCAGGGTGGCCAGCATGGCGCCGGTGGCGTCGAGCTTCATCCGCTCGCGGTTGGTCTCGCGCAGCGCGGTGCGCGCCAGGTAGATCATCAGCAGGCCGATCGGCACGTTCACCAGGAACGCCAGCCGCCACGACACCTCGGTGAGCGCGCCGCCGACCACCAGGCCCATCACCGAACCGATCGCCGTCATCGCGGCGAACACCGCGGTCGCGAAGTTACGGGCCGGGCCCTTGGGGAAGGTCGTCGCCACCAGGGCCAGACCGGTCGGCGAGGCGATGGCCGGGCCCACCCCCTGCGACAGCCGCGCGACGACCATGGTGGCCTCGTCCCAGGCGACCGCGCACAGCACGGATGAGATGGTGAACAGTGCGACACCGACGATGAAGGTGCGCTTGCGCCCGATGGTGTCGCCGAGGCGGCCACCCAGCAGCATCAGCCCACCGAAGGTCAGCACGTAGGCGGTGATCACCCAGCTGCGGCCGGCGTCGGACAGGCTGAGGTCGTTCTGGATCTTGGGGAGCGCGACGATGGCGACGGTGCTGTCCATCGTGGCGAGCAGCTGCATACCGCCGATGGCGATGACGGCCGCAATGAAGCGCCGAGAGGGCAGCCATGCCGGGTAGTACTTGCTGATGCGCTTGAGGGCGGTCTCCGCCGGGGGATTGGAGGCGGTCTCCGCCGGGAGCGCAGTGCTCGCCGGGGCCGGACGATCGGGGCGCGCCGAGGCAAGCTGTTGCATCGCGCGCTCTGCATCGTTGAGAGCCGTCATAAAGGGTTACCTTACAGTAATCTTAAGAATCGTTTAAAGCCCGAAGGCCGCCACGGCGCCGATCACGATGATCGCGGGAGGTCGAATACCCTCGGCGCGGACCTTCTCGGGCGTGTCGGCCAGGGTAGCCCGCAAAGTGTGTTGGGCGGCGGTCGTTCCATGCTGAACCACCAGTACTGGCGTATCCGCAGGTCGTCCGCCTTTGAGCAGGGCGTCGGCGAAGAGTTCGATGCGTTCGACCGCCATCAGCAAAACGATCGTGCCTGACATTGCGGCCAGTGCGTCCCAATTCACTAACGATTCGGGGTGGCCGGGCGGCAGATGTCCGCTGACCACCACAAACTCGTGATTTATCGCCCGATGAGTGACCGGAACGCCCGCCAAAGCGGGGACTCCTATGGCACTTGTCACACCTGGCACCACCGTCACCGGAATCCCGGCCTCGATGCACGCCAGCACTTCTTCATATCCGCGCGCGAACACGAAGGGGTCGCCACCTTTGAGGCGCACCACGAAGCTGCCGGAGCGGGCGCGTTCGATCATGACGTCGTTGATGGCGTCCTGGGCCATGGCCCGCCCGTACGGGATCTTGGCGGCGTCGATGACTTCGACGTGTGGGGGCAGCTCGGCCAGCAGCTCCGGTGGCGCGAGACGGTCGGCGACCACGACGTCGGCCTGGGCCAGCAGACGCCGGCCGCGCACGGTGATCAGTTCGGGATCGCCGGGCCCGCCGCCGACCAGCGCGACGCCGCCCTTGACGACGTCGGAGCTCACCGGGCTGTCGGGCGTGATGAGCCCGGTCTGCAGCGCCTCGCGAATAGCCGAGCGGATCGCCGCCGACCGGCGGTGGTCCCCGCCGGCCAGCACTCCGACGGACAGTCCGGCGTAGTCGAAAGACGCTGGGGTTACTGCGGTTCCCTCGACGGCGATGTCGGCCCGGACGCAGAAAATGCGACGGCTTTCGGCCTCGGCGACCACCGCCTCGTTCACTCGCGCGTCGTCGGTGGCCGCGATCGCGTACCAGGCTCCGTCGAGGTCGCCGTCTCGGTATTCGCGCAGTGCCAGGGTGATTCCGGTCATCGCCTCGACGGACCTGGTGGCGCTGCGGGAGATGACGTGAACGTCGGCGCCGCTGGCGATGAGCAAGGGCAGCCGGCGTTGGGCAACGGTGCCGCCGCCGACCACGACGACCTTTTTGCCGTTCAGCCGCAGCCCAGCGAGGTAGGCGCTCTCGGTCACCCGGCAAGCCTAGTGGCGATCGCGAGCGCGGCGAAGCCGGGCGCTGCGGGTCGCCACCATCGATCTAGTGGCGATCGCGAGCGCGGCGAAGCCGGGCGCTGCGGGTCGCCACCATCGATCTAGTGGCGATCGCGAGCGCGGCGAAGCCGGGCGCTGCGGGTCGCCACCATCGATCTAGTGGCGATCGCGAGCGCGGCGAAGCCGGGCGCTGCGGGTCGCCACCATCGATCTAGTGGCGATCGCGAGCGCGGCGAAGCCGGGCGCTGCGGGTCGCCACCATCGATCTAGTGGCGATCGCGAGCGCGGCGAAGCCGGGCGCTCGCGTGTGCGACGAAGCGCGCCACCGACTCCGGCGCCGCGGCCGGATGGGTGTGCAAATATGACGCGTGGACCCCGCCGTGCACGACACCGTCGCGCACGGGACCGCCCTGCCGTTCGGCGCCGTGGGCCCGATACATCCAGGCGGGTTGATAGTCGTCGGTGAATGTGACTGTGGTCCGGTGGAATTCATGCCCCACCGCACGCTGGCCGGCGGCGTACAACGACGAATCCGCGACGGCGACGGCATCGCGATACGCCAGGGACAGGTGCGAGGTGAATTGCGCCTGCCCCGCCAGCACACCGCACATCGGATGGCCGTCTAACTCGGAGACCAGATAGATCAGTCCGGCACACTCGGCGTGTATCGGCGCCCCGGCGGCGGCCAGTTCGTTGATCTGACGGCGCACCAGCTCATTGGCCGAGAGCTCCGCGGTGAACTGTTCGGGAAAACCCCCGGGCAGCAACACCGCGTCGGTGCCGTCGGGCAACGCATCGACGAGGGGATCGAATTCGGCGACCTCGGCGCCGGCGGCCTTCAGCAGCTCCGTGTGTTCGGCGTAGCCGAAACTGAAGGCCTTTCCGGCCGCTACCGCGACGCGAGCGCGCCCCGCGGGCGTCTCCCCTACCGCCGCAGCGGGATCCCACGGCGAATGCACGACCCGGCCTCCGGCGACCGCGGCGATGGCCGACAGATCGACGTGGCGGGTGACCAGGGCGGTCATCGCATCCACCGCCAACCGTGCCCGCTGCCCGTACTCCACGGCGGTGACAAGGCCCAAATACCTTGTCGGCAACTCCAATTCGGCCACCCGGGGGATGGCGCCCAGCACCGGGACCCCGGCCTCCTCGCAGGCCTGCCGAAGCACCTGCTCGTGCCGCGCCGATCCGACCCGGTTCAGGATCACACCGGCGACGCGGGTCGCGGTGTCGTATGTCGAAAAGCCGTGCAGCAAAGCGGCGATGCTCTGGCTCTGCCCGCGCGCATCGACGACCAGGACGACGGGCGCGCCCAGCAGTCCGGCGACGTGTGCCGTCGATCCCGACGCGGGGCTCATGGCGGCGGGCCCGATGCGTCCGTCGAACAGCCCCATCACCCCTTCGATCACGGCGATGTCCGCGCCTGTTGCGCCGTGGGCGTACAGCGGGCCAATCAGGTGCTCCCCCACCAGGACCGGGTCGAGGTTGCGGCCGGGCCGGCCGGCGGCGAGGCCGTGATAGCCGGGGTCGATGAAGTCCGGGCCGACCTTGAACGGCGCCACGGTGTGGCCCGCGCGCCGCAGCGCGCCGACCAAACCAGTTGCCACCGTAGTCTTTCCACTACCCGAGGCTGGAGCGGCGACGACGACGGCGGGAACACTCACCACTCAATGCCCTTCTGCCCCTTACGCCCGGCGTCCATCGGATGCTTGACCTTGGCCATCTCGGTCACCAAATCGGCCGCGTCGATCAGGCGCGGCGGGGCGTCGCGTCCGGTGATGACCACGTGCTGATACCCCGGCCGGGCCGCCAGCAGCTCCACCACCTCGTCGACATCCACCCACCCCCACTTGAGCGGGTAGGTGAACTCGTCCAGGACGTAGAAGTCGTGGTGCTGATCGGCCAGCCGCCGCGCGATCTCCGCCCAGCCGTCGGCAGCCGCCGCCGCGTGGTCGACGTCGCTGCCCGCCTTGCGGGTCCAGGACCAGCCCGCACCCATCTTGTGCCATTCGACGGGAGCGCCGATCCGATGCTCGTCGTGCAGCTGGGCCAGCCGGGCGAAGACCGCCTCCTCGCCCACCTTCCACTTGGCGCTCTTGACGAACTGGAACACCGCCACGGACAACCCGGCATTCCATGCCCGCAACGCCATTCCGAATGCCGCCGTGGACTTTCCCTTGCCGGCGCCGGTGTGCACGGCCAGCACGGGCGTGTGACGGCGCGCCCGCGTAGTGAGGCCGTCATCGGGAACTTGGAGTGGAACGCCTTGCGGCATCGGCGCTTATCCTTTCCGTTCAGGCGGCGTCGCGCACCGCACGCGTCAACGAATCCGCATGCAACTGCTCGAGCCGGATGGCCGGCGCGCCGAGTTGGCGGGCCAGTTGCTCGGCCAGGCCCAGCCGCACGAAAGATGTCTCGCAGTCCACGACCACCGCTGCGGCACCCTCGGCCGCCAGCCGGGCAGCCGCGGTTCGGGTGCGGCCCAAGGGATCCGGACCGGCGGTGGCCCGGCCATCGGTCAGCACCACTATGAGCGAACGCCGCGCCCGGTCACGCGCCTTCTCCCGCAGGATGAGTTCACGCGCGGCCAGCAGCCCTTCGGCCAGTGGGGTCTTGCCGCCGGTGTCGAACCGGGCCAGTCGCCGCCCGGCGATGTGCGCCGATGAGGTCGGCGGCAACAACAGCCGCGCTTGGTGCTCGCGGAAGGTGATTACGGCGACCTTGTCGCGCCGCTGATAGGCGTCCCGCAGCAGCGACAGCGTGGCACCGCTGACCGCCGCCATGCGATCGCGCGCGGCCATCGAACCCGACGCGTCCACGACGAAAATCACCAGATTGCCTTCGCGTCCCTCGCGTACGGCGCGGCGCACATCGTCCGGCCGCGGCCGTAGCGGACCGGCACCGGCGCGCTCGGCGGCCGAGAGCAGGGTGGCGAACAGGTGCAGTCCATGCCCCGCGCAACTCGTGTCGTCGGCGCCGGCGGCGGCGATGACGCTGCCACTGGCGTTCCGGGCCCGCGACCGTCGTCCGGGCGCCCCCTCCCCGACACCCGGAACTCGCAGCGCGCGGGTGCGGAACGTCTTCGACGGCGGCGCGCTGGGCCTGGTCTTCGGTTGCTGGGGATTGGCGTTTTCTGGTGAATTCTGTTGCGGCGCATCCTGTTCGGTTTGGGTGGACTGGCCGCCGCCGGGCGGGTCGGGATCGGGGTCCGGCTCGGAACCGGCTCGCGCCAGGGCCTCGTCCAGCTGATCGCGGTCGATGCCCGGATCGTCGAACGGATCGCGGCGGCGCCGATGCGGCAGCGCCAGCTCGGCGGCCACCCGGATGTCTTCTCCCTCGACGGCGTGCGCGCCGCGCCAGGCCGCGTGCGCGACGGCGGTGCGGGCCACCACCAGGTCGGCGCGCATGCCGTCGACGTCGAACGCCGCGCACAGCGCCGCGATGCGCCGTAACTCTTTGTCGGGCAACACCACATCGTCGACCAACACGCGCGCCGTTGCGATCCGCCGGGCCAGTTCGGCATCGGCGTCGGTATATCGCTCGGCGAAGCCGTCCGGGTCGGCCTCGTAGGCCATCCGCTGCCGGATGACCTGTACCCGCACGTCGACGTCGCGCGAGGCGTGGACGTCGACGGTGAGCCCGAATCGGTCCAGCAGCTGTGGACGCAGTTCTCCCTCTTCGGGATTCATGGTGCCGATCAACACGAACCGGGACTCGTGTGAATGGGAGACGCCGTCGCGTTCGATGTGCACCCGCCCCATCGCTGCGGCGTCGAGCAGCACATCGACCAGATGATCGTGCAGCAGGTTGACCTCGTCGACATAGAGCACGCCGCCGTGCGCGCGGGCGAGCAGGCCGGGTGAGAACGCGTGCTCGCCGTCGCGCAGCACCCGCTGCAGGTCCAGCGAGCCGATCACCCGGTCTTCGGTTGCCCCGAGCGGCATTTCGACCAGGCCGGCGTCGCTTCCGGTGGCCTCGGACAGCAACGCCGCAAGGCCGCGCACGGCCGTCGACTTGGCGGTGCCCTTCTCGCCGCGGATGAGCGCGCCACCGATCTCCGGGCGGACGGCGCACAGCAGCAGGGCCAGGCGCAGCTGGTCGTGCCCGACGATCGCGCTGAACGGGTAGGGCTTCACGGCTTCACCGCCAAACCCGAGCCGGGCCGCAACATGGGGACGTGCGGAACGCCGTCGTCGAGGAAATCGTCGCCGTCGCGGACGAATCCGTGTTGGGCGTACATGTCCGTCAGGTAGGCCTGCGCATTGATCCGGCACGGGTAGTCACCCACCTCGGCCAGCGCCGCGCGCAGCAGCCGGGTGGTATGCCCCTGACCGCGCGCATTGCGCTTGGTGCACAGCCGCCCGATCCGAAACACCTTCTCGCCCCCGGCGTGCTCCTCCATCAGCCGTAGCGTGGAGATCACCTCGCCGTCCGGCGTTTCCAGCCAGAAGTGCCGGGTCTCGGCGAGCAGGTCACGCCCGTCCAGCTCCGGGTATGGGATCGCCTGTTCGACCACGAACACCTCCACCCTGAGCTTGAGCAGCTCGTAAAGTGTCTGGGCGTCAAGGTCTTTGGCCCAAGTACGTCGCAGCGCTTCTGTCACCGGCTCCGCTCCTCATCGCCCAACCCCAGCACCTTCGTTCCCCAGGAAAAAACCTCGTCGTACAGCGCCGGCTCATCCGACAGCTTCGCCCCCAGCGACGGAACCATCTCCTTGAGCGCGGGTAACCACGATTGAAAGCGGTTGGCGAAGCAGCGTTCCAGCACGCCGAGCATGATCGGCACCGCCGTCGACGCTCCCGGGGAACCGCCGAGCAACCCAGCGATGCTTCCGTCGGCGGCGCCCACCACGGTGGTGTCGAAGTCGAGCACACCGCCCTTGCGCTTGTCGCGCCGGATCACCTGCACCCGCTGGCCGGCCACCGTCGGCTCCCAGTCCGAAGCGACTGCGGTGGGGGCGAACTCGCGCAGCGCGCGAAGCCGATCCGGTCCGGACAGCCGCAGCTGCCCGATCAAATATCTGACCAGCGTCAGCTGACCGATTCCGACACCGACCAGCGAGGCCAGGTTGTCCGGCTTCACCGAGCGGGACAGATCGGTGAAGTGTCCGTGCTTCAAGAACTTCGGTGACCAGCCGGCGTATGGGCCGAACACCAGCCACGGCTTGCCGTTGACGTAGCGCAGGTCTAGATGCAGCGCGCCCAGCGGCGGGGCGCCCGGTGCGGGCACGCCGTACACCTTGGCCCGGTGCGCGGCGGTGAGCGCCGGATTGCCGGCGCGCAGGAATCGGCCGCCGATCGGGAACCCGGCGAAACCCCGGACCTCGTGGATGCCGGATTTCTGCAACAGCGGCAGCGCCGCACCGCCGGCCCCGACGAAGACGAATTTAGCGTTATGACGGTGCTTTTCGCCGGTGCGCCGGTTGCGGATCGACAGCGTCCACGTGCCGTCGGACTGGCGGGACAGGGCGCGGACCTCGTGACCGAACAGCGCGGTCGCGCCGCTGCGCACACAGAAGCCGACGAGTTGTCGTGACAGAGCGCCGAAGTCGACGTCGGTGCCGTTGGGCGCCCAGTTGAGCGCCGTGGGTTCGGAGAAGTCGCGTCCGGCCGCCATCAACGGCAACCGGCGGGCGAACTCGGCCGGGTCGTCGATCAATTCGACACCCGCGAACAGCGGGTTGGACGCCAAGGCCCGCTGCCGGCGCCGTAGATAGTCGACGCGCTGCGCGCCGCGCACGAAGCTCGCGTGCGGGATCGCGGTGAGGAAGCGTCTATCGGTCAGGATCCCGTTCTCGACAGCGTAGGCCCAGAACTGCCGGGTCACCTGGAATTGCTCGTTGATGCGCACGGCTTTGCCGATGTCGATGGAGCCGTTGGCGCGCTGCGGGGTGTAGTTCAGCTCGCACAGCGCCGAATGCCCGGTGCCCGCGTTGTTCCACGGGCTGCTGCTTTCGCCGGCGACGGCATCCAGGCGCTCCACGAAGGTCATCGACCAATCCGGCTGCAGCCGGCGCAGCAACGCCCCCAGCGTCGCGCTCATGATGCCCGCGCCTACCAGCACGACGTCTGTGGACGTGGTTGTGGCTAGCGCTGACACCGGCGTGCTGGTCCTTCCCTCGACTGGGCCGATCCTCAGGTTATCCCGAGGCAATTGGGCCGCGAACCACGTGCGCCGCCCCGCCCTCAGCAAAAGCTCTAAGCTGGCCTCGTGACTGGCAGGGTGGCCCGCGAAGTGACCGGTTGGGTGCCCGACGTTCTTTCCGGTTACCAGCAGCGCACCCTCGCGCTCGGGTCCGATCCGGCCGGTGAGGGCGACATCGTCGCGACCCTGATACGCCGCGGATCCGAACCGCAGCACGCGGGCCGCGGGACAATCCCCGCCGCGCACGCGGTGTTGGCGGTGCACGGCTACACCGACTACTTCTTCCATACCGAGCTGGCCGATCATTTCGCGGCCCGCGGCTTCGCCTTCTACGCGCTGGACCTGCACAAGTGCGGCCGGTCGTGGCGCGACGGCCAAACGCCGCACTTCATCACCGACCTCACCAACTACGAGGCCGAACTCGATCAGGCGCTGGCCGGCGTCGCGGAGCACGACCGGGTCCTGCTGTACGCGCATTCCGCGGGCGGACTCATCGTGTCGCTGTGGCTGGACCGGTTACGCCGGCGAGACCCGGCCGCGCACGCCCGCGTCGGCGGCCTGGTGCTCAACAGCCCGTTCTTGGACCTGCCCGGCCCGCCCATCCTGCGGCATTCCATGACGGTGGCGCTGATCGCCGGCTTGTCCCGCGTGCGGTCCAAGGGCGTGGCCCGGTCGCCCGGTGACGGCGGCTACGGCACCACCCTGCACCGCGACTATGGCGGCGATTTCGATTACAACCTGCAGTGGAAACCCGTGGGCGGCTTCCCCATCACCTTTGGCTGGCTGCACGCCATCCGACGCGGCCAGGCCCGGCTGCACCGTGGCCTCGACGTCGGCGTGCCCAATCTGATCCTGCGATCCGATCGCAGCGTGCACGAAGGCACCGATTCCGCGTCCATGCAGTGCGGCGATGCGGTTCTCGACGTCACCCAGATCGCCCGCTGGGCGGGCTGCGTCGGCAACCGCACCGCAGTGGTCCCGGTGGCCGACGCCAAGCACGACGTGTTTTTGTCGTTGCCCGAGCCGCGCGCAGTCGCCTATCGGGAACTGGATCTGTGGCTGGACGGCTACCTGCGCACTGTCAACGATGCCCCGGCGTCGCTGCGAAAGGGGTGACGGCTTGGAGACCTACGACGTCGCGATCATCGGAACCGGTTCTGGCAACAGCATTCTCGATGACCGATTCGACGATAAGCGGGTGGCGATCTGCGAAGAGGGCACCTTCGGTGGCACATGTCTGAACGTCGGGTGCATCCCGACCAAGATGTTCGTCTACGCCGCCGAGGTGGCCCAGACTGTCCGGGATGCGGCGCGCTTCGGCATCGACGCGCGCATCGACCGGGTGCGCTGGGACGATATCGTGTCGCGCGTCTTCGGGCGCATCGATCCGATCGGGGTCGGCGGTGAGGACTATCGCTGTTCGGCACCCAACGTCGATGTGTACAAGCAGCACACCCGCTTCGGGCCGGTCCAGTCCGACGGGCGCTACCTGTTGCGCACCGATGCCGGCGACGAATTCACGGCCGACCAGGTGGTGATCGCCGCCGGCGCGCGAGCGGTGGTGCCCCCGGCGATCCTCGAGTGCGGCGCCCGGTACCACACCAGCGACACGATCATGCGAATCCCCGAACTGCCAGAACATCTGATGATCGTCGGAGGCGGTTTCGTCGCGGCCGAATTCGCCCACATCTTCTCCTCGCTGGGCTCACGCGTCACCCTGGTGGTCCGGGGCTCCACACTGCTGCGCCATCTCGACGATGTCGTCAGCGAGCGCTTCACCCGTATCGCGTCGAGCAAATGGGAACTGCACACCCACCGCAACGTCGTGGGCGCCGAAAACCACGGTCCGGGCGTCGCGGTGGAACTCGATGACGGTCGCACCGTGCACGCCGACGCGCTGCTGGTGGCGACGGGCCGGGTGTCCAACGCCGATCGACTCGACCTCGAGCAGGCCGGAGTCGCTGTCGAGGACGGCCTGGTGGCCGTCGATCAGTACCAGCGGACCACGGCGCGTGGGGTTTTCGCGCTCGGCGACGTCTCGTCGCCCTATGAGCTCAAACACGTGGCCAATCACGAGGCGCGCGTGGTGCAGCACAACCTGTTCTGCGACTGGGACGACACCGGGGCGATGGCCGTCACCGACCATCGCTACGTGCCCTCGGCGGTGTTCACCGATCCGCAGGTCGCCAGCGTCGGGCTGACCGAAAACGAAGCCATCGCAAAGGGTTTCAAAGTCTCGGCGAAGATCCAGGACTACGGCGACGTCGCCTACGGGTGGGCGTCGGAGGACACCACCGGGATCGTCAAGCTCGTCGCCGAGCGCGGCACCGGGCGCCTGCTGGGCGCGCACATCATGGGCCAGCAGGCCTCATCGATCATTCAGCCGTTGGTCCAGGCCATGAGCTTCGGGCTGACCGCGGCGCAGATGGCCCGGGGGCAATACTGGATCCACCCGGCGCTTCCCGAAGTGGTGGAGAACGCTCTACTGGGTCTGGCTTAACCCCGGCGCGGTCGCGCGGCGGGCTTGTCGTCGTCCTGGCATTGCGGACACAGGCCGTGCAGCGTCAGACCCGCGGCGTCCGACAGCGCGAAGGAACTGCCCGCCATCGCGTGTTCGAGTGCCGAACTCAGCTGGCGGGCGGGCACCTCGATGATGGTGCCGCAGTTGGTGCATACGGCGTGATGGTGCGGCGCGGTGGCCAACCCATAGGTCGTCACGCCGCCGTCGAGCGTCAACGCGTGCAGCACGCCCTGGTCGACGAGCGTGGTCACGGTGCGGTAGACGGTCGCCACGTCGGGCGCGTGTGTCCCGGACGGCAGGCATTCCCGCATCCGCTTGTAGATCTCGCCGACGGGCAGGTGACCGTTGACGGGCTCGAGCACCGCCAGCACCTGGATGCGCGAGGCCATTCGTCGCAGCCCCCGGGCGCGCAGGAAATCGCCGATCCTCTCGGTGACCGACGCATCCAGTGCCGAGGGCTTGGGCGCCACCGCTTCAGTGTCGCGCCCAAGCGGGCGGATCGCCAGTCTTCGACGAGATCCAGGCTCCGCGATTCCTGCAACTCACTTGCATCTGGGAAGCCGTGGAACTTACAGTCGTGCCGGTTGTTCTCAGCCGATACCGCAAGGACGCGCCGGAAGGACCCCAGTGGCCAGTACCGAGATCGACTGGCGGCCGTCACGGACGACCAGGCTTCTCGGCGCCCTGACGCCGGCGCAGTGGTGGCGACTGGCATCGATGCTGGCGGTGATCGTCGCGCTGCACATGCTCGGCTGGTTCACCATGATGTTCTTCGTGGCGCCGGCCCAATACAGCCTGGGCGGCAAGGCTTTTGGCGTCGGTATCGGCTTAACGGCCTACACCCTGGGCATGCGTCACGCCTTTGACGCCGACCATATCGCCGCCATCGACAACACCACCCGCAAGCTGATGAACGACGGGCAACGCCCGCTGGCCGTCGGCTTCTTCTTTTCGCTGGGCCACTCCACCGTGGTGTTCGGGCTGGCGGTGCTGCTGGCGTGTGGAGTGCGGACGGTCGTCGGACCGGTCAGCGACGACTCCTCGACGCTGCATCACTACACCGGGCTGATCGGCACGAGCGTCTCGGGCGTGTTCCTGTACGCAATCGCGCTTCTCAACGTCATCGTCCTGGTCGGCATACTGCGCGTCTTCGCGCGGCTACGCCGGGGCGAATTCGATCCCGAGACCGACGCGGCCGAACTGGAGCGGCATCTGGACAACCGTGGGGTGATGAACCGGTTGCTCGGCCGCTTCACCAAGTCGATCACCAGGTCCTGGCACTGCTATCCGGTCGGCTTGTTGTTCGGGCTCGGGTTCGACACCGCCACCGAGATCGCGCTCTTGGTGCTGGCCGGTACCAGCGCAGCCGCCGGGCTGCCCTGGTACGCCATCATGTGTCTGCCGGTGCTGTTCACCGCGGGCATGTGTCTGCTGGACACCATCGACGGCTCGTTCATGAATTTCGCCTACGGATGGGCCTTTTCCAACCCCGTGCGCAAGATCTACTACAACATCACCATCACGGCGCTGTCGGTGGCGATCGCGTGGGTGATCGGCAGCATCGAACTCCTCATCCTGTTCGCCGACCAGTTCGGTTGGCGCGGGCCCTTCTGGAGCTGGATCGGGGGGCTGGACCTCAACACGATCGGCGACTTCATCGTCGGCATGTTCGTCGTCACGTGGGCGGTGGCTCTGCTCATCTGGCGCTACGGGCGCATCGAAGAGAAGTGGACCGCCTGAACCGAACGAGCCAAGGCCGACCACAGATCGCCGTTCGGGTGTAGAACGGTGCTCATGGGCTCGTTGGCCTGCGCCCAGCTCGCGGATCGGCGGTGACCGGCGGTGCACGAGCTGTCGCTGTGCGAGGCGATCGCCGGTGTCGTCAAGAATCACGCCGACGGTCGCCACGTCGACGTGGTGCGGGTGCGGGTGGGCGCCCTTCGGCAGGTGGTGCCGGAGTCGCTGTCATTCTGCTGGACGCTGGTCCGCGACGCCGAGGACATGCCGGACGCCGAACTGGAACTCGAGTGCGTCGGCGCCGAAGTCGAGTGCCGTGCGTGCGGCGGGCAATCCGAGATCACCTCGCCGTGGTCGATCTGGTGCCCCCGGTGTGACAGTTCCGACGTCGAGGTGCTGCGCGGCAACGAATTCTTGGTGACGTCGTTAGATGTCTCGTGAAAGGCGTTGACGATGGGTAGATTTCATCGGCACGACGATGGAACCGTGCACACCCACGAACACGATCACGTTCCGCACGATCACGATCATGGCGATCACAGCAGCTATCAGACCGGCAGTCAGCGCATCGACGTGCTGGAGGCGATCTTCGCCGAGAACGACGTGCTCGCCGACGCGAACCGGGCGGCCTTCGAGAGCAACGGGGTGCGCACCCTGAACCTGATGAGCTCTCCGGGATCGGGCAAAACCACCATCCTGCAGGCAACGCTCGACGAACTCGCCGGCGAACTGGCGCTCGGGGTGATCGAGGGCGATATCGCCACCGATCTGGATGCGGCAAAGCTCAGCGGCCGCGGCGCCCAGGTGTCACTGCTCAATACCAGCAACGGATTTGGCGGCGAATGCCACCTCGATGCGCCCATGATCAACCGCGCGCTGCCCGGCCTCGACCTCGCCGCGCTGGACCTGGTGATCATCGAGAACGTCGGAAATCTGGTCTGTCCGGCGGAGTTCGATGTCGGCGAGCACGCCAAGGCAATGGTCTATTCGGTGACCGAGGGCGAGGACAAGCCGCTGAAGTACCCAGTGATGTTCCGGTCCGTGGACGTGGTACTGCTCAACAAGATCGACTTGGTGCCCCACCTCGACGTGGATGTCGACACGTACATCGCCCATGTTCGCGAAGTGAATGCGGCAGCGACAATTCTGCCCGTCAGCGCCCGCACGGGCGCTGGCATGGGCGCCTGGTTCGGCTGGCTGCGGCGCTTCGCCACCGACGCGCCCTAAACCGCGCGCGCGACGCCCACCGGGGGAGCGCCGCTCCTGCGAACCATTCGCAGGACGACCGGGCCCGTGTTGGCTGGCCACAATCGACGGATCACCTAGGCGCGCAACGCCTTTCGACGCTATACAACACATGACTATTAGTCCCTCAAGTCGGACCGTTGACAACGCTCGATAGCGGGAGTAGACCCAAAAAATAGCGCTGCGCAAGTGGGCCGACGGTCGACTCCGGTGGCGCAGGAGCCCCAGCCCGGCTCCGGAAAGCTGCAGCATGCCAACAGAAGCAGCAGTCAAGGCAGAACAAACATTGATCCATGTTCTATGGATCAATGCGGGCCTCAGTTGTGACGGTGATTCGGTGGCGTTGACTGCTGCCACCCAACCGAGCGTCGAGGAAATCGCATTGGGGGCCCTGCCAGGACTCCCCCAAGTCGCCGTGCACTGGCCCCTCATCGACTTCGAATGCGGACCCAACGGAGGTGCGGACGACTTCCTGGAGTGGTTCTTCAAGGGCGACCGCGGCGAGTTGGAGCCCTTTGTGCTCGTCGTCGAAGGATCCATCCCGAACGAGAAGATCAAGGACGAAGGCTACTGGTGCGGCTTCGGCAACGACCCGGCCACCGGGCAGCCGATCACCACCAGCGAGTGGCTCGACCGGTTGGCCCCCAAGGCCACCGCCATCGTGGCGGTCGGGACCTGCGCCACCTACGGGGGAATCCACGCGATGGCCGGCAACCCGACCGGAGCGATGGGCGTGCCGGATTACCTCGGCTGGGACTGGAAGAGCAAGGCGGGCATTCCGATCGTGTGCGTGCCCGGCTGCCCGATCCATCCCGACAACCTGTCGGAGACGCTGACCTACCTGCTCTACATGGCGACCGGTCAGGCGCCGATGATCCCGCTCGACGACGCGCTTCGCCCACAATGGCTGTTCGGCAAGACCGTGCACGAGGGGTGTGATCGGGCCGGCTACTACGAGCAGGGCGACTTCGCCACCGAGTATGGATCACCGAAATGCATTGTGAAGCTTGGCTGTTGGGGGCCGGTTGTCAAATGCAATGTGCCCAAGCGCGGGTGGATCAACGGCGTCGGGGGCTGCCCCAACGTCGGTGGAATCTGCATCGGTTGCACGATGCCGGGCTTCCCGGACAAGTTCATGCCGTTCATGGACGAGCCACCGGGCGGCAAAATCTCGAGCACCGCATCGGGTCTGTACGGAACCGTGATTCGCAGTCTGAGGGGTATCACGGAACGCACCGTCGACAAAGAGCCGCGGTGGCGCCACAACGGTGACCAGCTCACCACTGGAGCGCGCCGCACCTGGTAGGTCACCTACCCGGTCGGCGCGCTCTTCTCCACTCGTAGCCGAAGAGCCGTCGCCACATCAGCCAACGCTGACGACAGCCAAAGCGGGAAGAAGTAGCGCGATGACAACCATCATTCCTGACCCCACCCACGCCAAGCGGGAGCCCGGCCAACTGGTCGACATGGCCTGGGACCCCATCACCAGGATCGTGGGCAGCCTGGGCATCTACACCAAGATCGACTTCGAGAACAAAGAAGTCGTCGAGTGCCACAGCACTTCGTCGATCTTCCGCGGCTACTCGATCTTCATGAAGGGCAAGGATCCCCGCGACGCCCACTTCATCACCAGCCGCATCTGCGGCATCTGCGGGGACAACCACGCCACCTGTTCGTGCTACACGCAGAACATGGCTTACGGCGTCAAGCCGCCGCATCTGGGTGAATGGATCGTCAACCTCGGCGAGGCCGCGGAATACATGTTCGACCACAACATCTTCCAGGAGAACCTGGTGGGCGTGGACTTCTGCGAGAAGATGGTCTCCGAGACCAACCCGAGCGTGCTTTCCCTGGCAGAGAAAACCCCGGCACCGCACGCCGACGCGCACGGGTACAAGACGATCGCCGACATCATGCGCTCGCTCAACCCGTTCAGCGGCGAGTTCTACCGCGAGGCGCTCGTGGTCAGCCGCTGGACACGAGAGATGTTCTGCCTCATGGAGGGTCGCCACGTGCACCCGTCCACGCTGTACCCCGGTGGGGTCGGCACCGTCGCGACCGTTCAGCTGATGACCGACTACATGACGCGGCTGATGCGCTATGTCGAGTTCATGAAGAAGGTCGTGCCCATGCACGACGACCTGTTCGACTTCTTCTATGAGGCCCTGCCCGGTTACGAGAACGTCGGGCTGCGCCGCACCCTGCTCGGCTGCTGGGGTTCCTTCCAGGATCCCGAGGTGTGCAACTTCGAATACAAGGACATGGAGCGCTGGGGTAACGCGATGTTCGTCACCCCGGGCGTGGTGGTCGACGGCAAGCTGGTCACCCACTCGCTGGTGGACATCAACCTCGGCATCCGAATCCTGTTGGGCAGTTCATATTACGATGACTGGACCGACCAGGAGATGTTCGTCAAGACCGACCCGCTGGGCAACCCGGTGGACCGGCGCCACCCGTGGAACCAACACACCAACCCGCACCCGCAAAAGCGGGACTTAGAGGGCGGCAAATACAGCTGGGTGATGTCACCGCGCTGGTTCGACGGCAAGGACCACCTCGCGCTGGACACCGGCGGCGGACCACTGGCCCGGCTGTGGGCGACGGCGCTGGCCGGCCTGGTAAACATCGGTTACGTGCAGGCGACCGGCAGCAGCGTCAAGATCAACCTGCCCAAGACGGCCCTGAAGGGGCCCGTCGAACTGGAGTGGAAGATCCCCAAGTACGGCAGCAACACGATCGAACGCGACCGGGCGCGCACCTACTTCCAGGCCTACGCGGCGGCGTGCGCGCTGCACTTCGCCGAGAAGGCGCTCGAGGAGATTCGCGCCGGGCGCACCAAGACGTGGGAGAAGTTCGAGGTGCCCGACGAGGCCATCGGCTGCGGCTTCACCGAGGCGGTGCGCGGTGTGCTCAGCCACCACATGGTGATCCGGGACGGCAAGATCGCCAACTATCACCCGTACCCGCCCACACCGTGGAATGCCAACCCGCGCGACAGTTATGGCACACCGGGTCCGTACGAGGATGCGGTGCAGGGGCAGCCGATCTTCGAGGAGAACGGCCGCGACAACTTCAAGGGAATCGACGTCATGCGCACGGTCCGCAGCTTCGATCCATGCCTGCCGTGTGGCGTGCACATGTACCTGGGTAAGGGCAAGACCCTGGACAGACTGCACACGCCAACCCAGTCACCCGTCGAGGAGTGACGCATGGCGGATCGCCCGGAGAAGTCCGCGAACGACGCGCAGTGGCGTGAAGCGGGCGATCGGATCCAGACACTGCTCGATTCCTGCGCGGCAGGTGGGGCCGCCGCGTATGACCGTGCGCAGCAACTGGTTCGCGAGGTAGTCGGGCTGTACGGCGCCGGGCTGGAACGGATCGTGCGGCTAGCCGGCGATCCCGGGCCGGAAGGGGGACTGGTCGAGCGGCTGGCCACCGACGACCTGGTGGCCAGCCTGCTCCTGGTGCACGGTCTGCATCCGCACGACGTGTACCGCAGGGTGTCCGACGCGCTGGACCGGGTGCGGCCCTACCTGGGTTCGCACGGCGGCGACGTCGACCTGCTCGAGGTCGTCGGCGGCGACGTCGTGCGGCTGGCCTTCAAGGGCAGCTGCAAGAGCTGCCCGTCGTCGGCGGTGACTCTGGAGCTGGCCGTGCAGGACGCGGTCCGCGCGGCCGCACCGGAGATCTCCTCGATCGAGGTGGTGACCGCCGAGACCGCTCCGGCGAATGTCATTCCCGCCGAATCCCTGCTGACGCGGCTGCATTCCAACGGCCATGGGCCGACCGCCTGGCACCCGGCGCCCGAACTCGCCGAGTTGGCATCCGGCGAAGTGGCGGGATTCGTGATCGACGGGGTAACCGTGCTGGGCTGCCGTGTCGGTGACCAGACCTTCGCTTACCGGGATCGCTGCCCGGTGTGTGACGACTCGCTGGCCGGTTCGCAACTGCACGGCCGGATGCTGCGCTGTGCGGGCTGTGAAACGGATTTCGACGTGGTCGGTGCGGGAGCCGCCGCGGCCCGTGACTCGGCCGGCCACCTGGACCCCATTCCGCTGCTGACCCGCGACGGACTGCTGTCCGTAGCGTTGCGGACCGCCGCGTTGGGCGCACCGGCATGAGCACCCCGTTCGAGGTCCTGGCCCGCGTCCGGAACGACCGGCGCGCTCCCGAGCCGCCGGGCGAACGTTGCGAGATGTGCGCGGAGTCGATCGCCGACGAGCACCAGCACGTGGTCAATGTGGCAGGCCGACAACTGATGTGCGTCTGCCGCGCCTGCTATCTGCTGTTCACCGACACCGAAGCCGACCTGCGTTACCGCGCGGTGCCGGATCGCTATCTGTCGTTTCCCGACTTCGCACTCGATCGCCTGGTGTGGGAGGCACTGCAGATCCCGGTCGGGGTCGCGTTCTTCTTCACCAACTCCGCCCTTGGGCACACCGTCGCCTTTTACCCGGGGCCGGCCGGTGCATGCGAATCCGAGCTGGACATGGAGGTCTGGGACACCATCCGCGGCGCCGACCCGCGGGTGAGTCTGCTGGCCGACGACGTGGAGGCGCTGCTGGTCCGGGTGTCCGACAGCGCCCAGGATGGCGAATTATCGCAACCCCAAACGTATCTGGTGCCCATCGATGCCTGCTACGAATTCGTTGGACGACTGCGCCTGGTATGGCGCGGCTTCGACGGCGGCCAGCAGGCCCGCGAATTCATCGACGGCTTCTTCGACCGGCTCGCCACCCGTGCCACGAGGACACCGCGATGAACGCGCCGATGAACGTGAGCTTCGCGGTCCTGGACGTGACCGCCGAGCCTTATACCGTCAGCCCGGTCCTCACCGCCCGCGTCGGTGTCACCGCCAGCGGCGACGACCCGGTGCACGCCATCGCCCTGCGCTGCCAGGTCCGGATCGAACCGCTGCGCCGTTCCTACTCCGACGACGAAGCGGCCGGGCTGCTGGATCTGTTCGGCGGCCGCGAACGCTGGGCCAGCACCCAACGCACCTTCCTCTGGCAGCATTGCGCCGCAATGGTGCCGGGGTTCACCGGTCACACGATCGCGACCCTGCCCCTGGAATGCACCTACGACTTCGAGGTGGCCGCCGCCAAGTACCTGCACGCGCTGCGCGACGGCGCGGTTCCGCTGCAGTTCCTGTTCAGCGGAACGATTTTCGTCAACTCCGAGCGCGGATTCTCGGTTCAGCAGGTGTCGTGGGACTGCGAGGACAACTACGCGATGCCGGTCACGGTCTGGCGTGACCTGGTCGCACAGCACTATCCCAACAGCGGATGGATTCGGCTGAGCCACGAGACCATCGAGCAACTGGCCGGTTACAAGTCCGCCCACGGAATGCTTGACTTCGACCACGCGATCACCTCGTTGCTTGACGTCACCGATCGCGAGGTGACGCGATGACATCGAGCTGGGATCGCGCCCGCGCCGTCGCCGACGCGGTGCTCTACGAAGGCTATCTGCTCTACCCTTACCGAGGGACATCGAGCAAGAATCAATCTCGCTGGCAATTCGGCGTTTTGGGGACCCCGGGAGCGGCCGAATCCGGCCTGGGCGAAGACGACGCCATTGCCGCGGATTTCCTGGTCGCCGACGCCCGGGCCCTGACGCTGGTGGTGCGGTTCCTGCAACTGCAGCACCGGCGCGCCGAACAAGCCACCGATGCCGGCGATTACGCACCCGTCGACGAACTGCGAACCCCGGCCGGTTCGTGGTTGACCTGGGACGAAGCGGTGGAATGCGAGACCGCCTTCGGCCCCCTCGCATTCGGGGACGAACCCTGGTCGCTGCCGGTGACCGCCGAGGCGGCAACGGACATCGAAATACTGGACGGCGGCCGACTGGTGCGCGAACGCCACGAGATACGCGGCGTCCTGACCGTCACCAGCGAGCCCGACGGCAACCTGCGGCGGGTCTCGGTGCGGGTCGCCAACATCGGCGCGCCCGTCAACGCACATGACGATAAAGATTCAGTGATCGCGCGATCCATGATCGGGACGCACCTCATCGCCGAAGTGGTTGGCGGGCGCTTCATCTCGCTGCTCGAGTCGCCACCGTCCGCGGCCGATGCGGTGTCCCGGTGCGGCCGGCATCGCTGTTTCCCGGTACTCGCGGGTCCGCCGGGCGCCGACGACATGCTGCTGATCTCACCGATCATCCTCTACGACCACCCGGAGGTCGCCGAACAGAGCGACACCGCCCTCTACGACTGCACCGAGATCGACGAGATCCTCACCCTGCGCGTGATGACCATGACCGATGACGAGAAGGCGCAGGCCCGGGCGACCGACCCGCGGGCCGCGCGCATCATCGACGAATGCGACGCCATGTCGCCCGAGGCCATGGCGCGACTGCACGGCGTGCTGCGCGATCCGCACGCGCTCAACGTCCCCGTTGGCCTGGTACCCGAGATCCCCGAAGGAGTGGATTGGTGGGATCCACTGGCCGACAACGCCGTTCGACCCGAGATCGACGCGGTGCTGGTGAACGGGATCCGGATAGCGCGGGGCAGCAGGGTCCGGTTGCGCCCACGGCGCAACGCCGACGCCCAGGACATCTTCGTCGCGGGCAAGATCGCCCGCGTCACGTCGGTGCATGAGGACGTCGAAGGCAACAAGCACGTCGGCGTCGTCGTCGACGAGGACCCGGCGGCGGACCTGCACGACTGGTACGGCCGCTACCTGTACTTCTCCCCCGACGAAGTCGAACCGCTGCAGTCGCAGCACAGCACAAACCCCTGAAAGGAGTTCACTATGGAAGTCCTAGGTTGGATCTTCATCGCCATCGTCGCGCTGGTGGCAGCGATCGGGCTGGCGCTCGGCGCGATATCGGTGCCGGATGCCCGACGCTATCTCAAGTTGAGGCGGATGTAGCCGACGCGGGTGCCACCATGACGACGCGCATCCTGGTAGCGGGGATCGGAAACATCTTCCTGGGCGACGACGGGTTCGGCTCGGAAGTGGTTCGCAACGCCGAACTGCCCCAGGATGATCCGACGGTCCAGGTCATCGACTACGGAATCCGGGGCATGCACCTGGCGTATGACCTGCTCGAAGAGTGGGACACGCTGGTTTTGGTCGACGCCGTGCCGAGCCGGGGACATCCCGGCACGTTGCACGTCTTTCAGGCCGACCACGAGTCGTCGTCCGGGCCCGACGGCCTCGACGGGCACAGCATGGACCCCGCCGCGGTCTTCGCCAGCCTGCGGGCGCTGGGTGGCCAACCGCCCTACACCGTGGTGGTGGGCTGCGAGGCGGGCAGCGTCCAGGAGGGTATCGGCCTGACCGCACCGGTCGCACAGGCCGTCCCCCGGGCGGCGCGGGCGGTGGAAGAGATCGTCGCGGCGTTGCAGGCCGCGCCGTCCGCGGCCGAAAAGGGGTGCTGAGCCATGTGTTTGGGGATACCCGGACAGGTCATCGAAATGCTGGACGGTTTCGAGGGACAGCTCGCACTCGTCAACGTCACCGGTGAACAACGCAAGGTCAACGTTGGTATGTTGCCGGAACAGACGTTCGCGCCCGGCGACTGGGTGATCATCCACATGGGCTTCGTCGTGGAGAAGACGGATCAGGCCGGGGCCGAACAGGCGATGGCCGGCCTCGAGCTGATGGGCCGGGGCCGCACGGACCTGGCACCGCACCCGGAGGCGGGTTGAGATGACCGATACCCCACTGCTGTTGCGACCCGGCCGCCCTGACACCCAAGTGCGGCAGCGCGTCACGGTGACCGGCGTGGTGCAGGGGGTCGGCTTCCGTCCGTTCGTGCACCGGATCGCGACAGAACTGGGTCTGGCCGGATTCGTCGGTAACGACTCGGGTGCGGTCTTTCTCGAGGTGCAGGGCGGGCCCGCCTCGGTGGCGGAATTCGGTCGCCGGCTGCGCGCGCAGGCGCCGCCCCTGGCACGGATCGCCGACGTGCGGGTCGCCGGCGTCGCCGTCGACCCCGCGTGCCCACCCGAATTCAAGATCGTGGCAAGCCAATCGGCCACCGGCACGACCACCCCGATCCCGCCCGACATCGCGGTGTGCGACGACTGCATCGCCGAACTGTTCGATCCGCTCGACCGGCGCTACCGCCATCCGTTTGTGACGTGCACCAACTGCGGGCCCCGGTTCACCATCATCAGACACCTCCCGTACGACCGGCCGGCCACCACGATGTCGGGGTTCGCCATGTGCGCGCGCTGCGCCACCGAATACCACGATCCGGCGGATCGCCGATTCCACGCGCAGCCGATCGCCTGCCCCGACTGCGGGCCGAGCCTGTGGTTCGCATCGCCGGCCGGCCGCGTGAGTGGCTCGGACGCGGCGCTGAACGCGGCGCAGGTCGCGTTGGCATCCGGCGCGGTGGTGGCCATCAAGGGCGTCGGCGGCTATCACCTGGCCGGCGCGGTCGACGACGCGACGGCGGTCGACGCGTTACGCGCGCGGAAAGCGCGTGGCACCAAGCCGTTTGCCATGCTGGTGCGGGATCTAGACGTCGCGCGCCGCTACGCGCACGTCGACGACGCCGAGGCCGCGGTGCTGTCCAGTCCGGCCCGCCCGATCGTGTTACTGCGGCGGCGTGCCGGCGCTCCGGTCGCCGCGGCGGTCGCGCCCGGCAGCCCGCTGCTGGGGTTGATGCTGCCGTACTCCCCCATCCATCACCTGCTACTCGCGCCGGTGCCCGGAGCCTCTGGGCCTGGGCCCGACGCGCTGGTGCTGACCAGTGCCAACCGCTCTGATGAGCCCATCTGCTTCACTAATAGTGATGCAAGGCAACGGCTTTCCGCGCTGTGTGACGCCGTACTCGATCATGACCGACCTATTCACGTGCCGTGCGACGACTCGGTGGTGCGCGTCGTCCACGATGAGGGCGCAGCCCACGAACTGCCGATCCGCCGGTCCCGCGGCTACGCGCCGCTGCCGATCGACTTGAAGGTCGGGTCCCCCGCCGTGCTGGCCGTGGGCGGCGAACTGAAGAACACCTTCTGCCTCACCGACGGCCACCGGGCCTACCTGTCCGGCCACATCGGCGACATGGCCACCTGGGAGACGCTGCGCGCCTTCGAGCGGGCGGTGAGCCAGCTCAGCGAAATCCGCGGCCGGCCAGTGCGGCTGGCCGCCGACCTGCATCCGGGCTATCACACCCGAAGCTGGGCCGAGCGACATGCGGACGAACGCCCGCTGAATCTGGTCCAGCACCACCACGCCCACGTGGTGTCGCTGCTGGCCGAACACGGGCGTCTCGGCGAACCCATCGTCGGGGTCTCCTTCGACGGCACCGGATACGGCTGCGACGAAACGATCTGGGGCGGTGAGATTCTCACCCTCGACACCCGAAGCCATCGTTTCGTTCGGGCCGGGCACCTGGCGGCGGTGCCGCTGCCGGGCGGGGACGCGGCGGTGCGTAACCCCTGGCGGACGGCGCTGTCCCAGTTGTGGGTGGCCGGCATCGAGTGGACCCCCGACCTGGCACCGGTGACCGCCGCCACCGCTGCCGAATTGCAGTTGGTCCGTTCGCAATTGGAGACCGGAGCGGGTTGCGTGCCGTGTTCGAGCGTGGGCCGCCTGTTCGACGCGGTCGCCTCCCTGCTCGGGGTGCGGCACCGCATCGACTACGAGGGGCAAGCCGCGATTGAGCTCGAGGCGCTGGCGGCCGGTCAGACCGGCACCCAGCCGGCGTTGCCGCTGCCGGTGCGCCCCGACGGGGTCATCGATCCGGCCCCGACGGTGCGGGCCATGGTCGCGGCCCTGCACGACGGGACCCCACCGCCGGTGCTCGCCGCTGCGTTTCACCGCGCCGTGGCCGCCGCCGTCGCCGAAGTCGTCACCCAGGTGGCGGGCGGCACCACGCTGGTGGGTCTCACTGGCGGGGTGTTCCAGAACGTCCTGTTGCTGGGCGCGTGCCGTTCGCTGCTGCGGCAGAACGGGTTTGAGGTTCTCACCCATCACACCGTGCCGCCGAACGACGGGGGGCTGGCCCTGGGCCAGGCCGCGGTCGCGGCGCTGATCGCGAAGGAGGAGGCGTCGACGCGATGATCACCACCGCCATCGACCGCGGGCTGAGCGCCGAATTGGCCGAAGACCTTGCCGCCACCGCTCTGACGCTGGCCAAGCGATTCGCCGCGGGTGCCACGATGTGGTCCATCGCGCCATCGTGGGAACCCCACGCGCTGCACATCGCGGTCGAATTCGTCCATCCGGTCATCATGGGCAAGCGGGCCCTGCCGGCCGTCGCGCTGACCGGACCCGAACTGGTGGACCTGGTGCGCGTATCGGTTCGGCCCGGCGACATCGTGGTCGCGATCTCCGGTGTGGACAATGCGGACGTCCGCTCGGTGATGCGACGCGGCCCGGCCTGGGGCGCCACCACGATCTGGATCGGCAGCGGCGCGCCACCCGCGGCGGCGGCGGCCGATCACGTGCTGTGGCTGGATGATCCCGACCCGCGCGTGCCCGCCACCGGTGGCTTCGTTTTGTTCTACCACCTGTTGTGGGAGTTGACCCACGTGTGTTTCGAGCATTCGGGATTGCTCAAGCCCACGTGCGACGACGACAACGGGGTATGCGTCACGTGCAGCGACGAAGGCCGCCCGGGCGAGGTGATGAGCGCGTCGGTCGACGGTCAGGCAAGGGTGCGCACCGCGCGGGGAATCGAGGACGTGGTCACCACACTCGTCGAACCCGTCGCGCCCGGTGATCTGGTGCTGGTGCACGCCGGCACCGCGATCAGCCGCATCGATGAGGAGGACGTTTCATGAGCCCCACCGACGAACCCACCAACTTCCTCTACCCGTTCATCGACGCCGAAGAGGACGACGCCTCCGCGCTGCTCGCCGATCTGGCCGCGTCCGCGCAGGCCAAGGCGTCCGAAAGCCTGGCGCTGCGGCGCGCCACGCTGGAGGCCAACGCCGGCCTGCTGGACGCGGCCGCCGCTGAGTTGGCGCGCCGGTTCGCCGCCGGCGGACGGATGTTCACCTTCGGCAATGGCGGCAGTTGCACCGACTGCACCACGCTGGCGCGATTGTTCGCGCGGCCACCGCTCGGCAAGCCGCTTCCGGCGTGGTCGTTGACCGCCGATCAGGCAATCCTGACCGCACTGGGCAACGACGTCGGTTTCGAGCTGGTGTTCGCGCGCCAGCTGATCGCCCGCGCGAGGGACGGCGACATTGCGATCGCGCTTTCGACCAGTGGCAATTCGCCCAACCTGCTGACCGCGTTGGCCGAGGCGCGCAACCGCGGCCTGTACACCATCGGGTTCGGCGGCTACGACGGTGGCGCGTTCGTGGACAACCCGAACGTGGACGCCTGCTTCGTCGTTCGTTCGCAGAGCGTGCACCGGATTCAGGAATCGCAGGCGCTGCTGGGTTATCAGTTGTGGCTGGCAGTACACGAATGTCTCGGCGGCGACCAAGGTTTGGGGGCGGCATGATGAACAAGCCGGCGGGTGACTACCTGTCGTCGGGACCGCGGTTCGGCGAAGGCGACGTGATCGAGCGGATCGAGTCGTTCCGGCGGCGTCGCCCCCGACTCCTCGACGACCATGTGACGCTGGCGCACGGGGCGGGCGGCAAGGCATCCGCGGCGCTGGTGGACGCGGTGTTCGTGGAGGCGTTTCGCAACCCGTTGCTCGAATCGCTGGGCGACGGCGCCGTTTTGGCCCTGCCCAGTGGGGAGCGGCTGGCGATGTCGACGGATTCGTTTGTGGTGCAGCCCCGCCGGTTTCCCGGCGGGTCCATCGGCGAACTGGCCATCAACGGCACCTGCAACGACCTGGCGGTGGCCGGCGCCGTGCCGTCCTGGATCTCCGCGGCGTTCGTGCTCGAAGAGGGTTTCCCCATCGCGGAATTGCGGGCGATCGTCGCCGACATGGCCGCCGCGGCCGCGGCGGCCGGCGTGCAGGTCGTCACCGGGGACACCAAGGTGGTACCCAAGGGCGCGGCGGATGGACTGTTCATCACCACCGCCGGAACCGGTGTGATCCCCGTGGGCCGCACGCTGTCGGCGCAGTCGGTGCGCGCCGGAGACAAGGTGCTGCTGTCGGGGTCGATGGGCGATCACGGCATGGCGGTGATGCTGGCCCGGGGTGACCTTGCCATCGAAGCCGACATCGCCTCCGACACCGCGTCGGTCAGCCCGTTGGTGGAGTCGTTGCTGGCGGCCGCCCCGTCCACCCGATGGATGCGTGACGCGACGCGCGGCGGCGTGGGAACGGTGTGCAACGAGCTGGCCCAGGCCTGCGGCCTCGGGGTGCTGCTCGAGGAGGAGCGACTTCCGGTGGCGCCCATGGTCAATGGCGCCTGCGAGTTGCTCGGCATCGATCCGCTCTACGTCGCCAACGAGGGCAAATTCGTCGCCGTCGTACCGCCGCAGGAGGCCGAGGCCGGACTTGACGCATTACGGTCGCACCCCCTGGGCGCGCAGGCGGCCGAGGTCGGGGAAATCGTCACCGAACCCGCCGAAAGCGTGGTGCTGCGCACCGGATTCGGCGGGACCCGGATCGTCGACATGCTGGTCGGCGACCCGCTGCCCCGGATCTGTTGATCAGAAAGGAGATAGGCCGACATGTGCCTAGGAATTCCGGGCCGGATCGTGGAGATCACCGATCCCGCCAACTGCTTGGCCAAGGTTGACGTCAGCGGCGTGCAGCGGGCGATCAGTGTCCGGCTGCTGGAGAACGACATGCCCGCACCCGACGACTGGGTGCTGGTGCACGTCGGGTTCGCGATGGCCAAGATCGACGAGACCGAGGCGCTGTTGACGCTGGCCGCCATCAAGAAGCTCGGCGACACCTACACGACCGAAATGCAGGCCTTCGATTCGTCGGCCATCGTTTGACGAGGAGCGGCAATGAAATTCGTTGACGAATTCCGCGACCCGGCAGCGGCGCGCAAGCTGCTGACGGCCATCGAGCACCTGGCCGGGACGGGGGGTGAGGACTTCAAGTTCATGGAGGTGTGCGGCGGGCACACGCACACCATCTACCGGCACGGCATCGAACACCTGCTGCCCGACAACGTCGAACTGGTGCACGGCCCCGGCTGCCCGGTCTGCGTGATCCCGATGGGGCGCATCGATGACGCGATGTGGCTGGCCGGACAACCCGACGTGATTTTCACCTGCTTCGGGGACATGATGCGGGTGCCCGGCTCGCACGGCAGCCTGCTGGATGCCAAGGCCCGCGGGGCCGACGTGCGATTCGTCTACTCGCCGCTGGACGCGTTGAAGATCGCGGTCGAACATCCCGACAAGCAAGTCGTGTTCTTCGCCATCGGTTTCGAGACCACCGCGCCGTCGACCGCGGTGACGCTGGTACGGGCGCGCGAGTTGGGCCTGCCCAATTTCAGCGTCTTCTGCAACCACGTCACGATCGTGCCGCCGATCAGGGCCATCCTGGAGTCGCCGGACCTGCGGCTGTCGGGGTTCATCGGACCCGGGCACGTGTCCACCGTGGTCGGCAACCGGCCCTACCGATTCGTCCCCGACGTGTATCGAAAGCCGTTGGTGGTGGCCGGTTTCGAGCCGCTGGACATCCTGGCCTCGGTCGCGATGCTGCTGCGTCAGATCCGCGAGGGACGCTGCGAGGTGGAGAACCAGTACAAGCGCGTGGTTCCCGAGCGCGGCAACCCGGCGGCGCTGGCGCTGATGGGCAAGGTGTTCGCGCTGCGTCCGCACTTCGAATGGCGCGGGCTTGGCTTCATCTCGCAAAGCGCGCTGCGGCTGCACGACGATTTCGCCGAGTTCGACGCCGAGCTGCGGTTCGCGATGCCCGGCGTGCGGGTCGCCGACCCGAAGGCCTGCCAGTGCGGTGAGGTGCTCAAGGGGGTGCTCAAGCCTTGGGAGTGCAAGGTTTTCGGCACGGCATGCACACCGGAGACCCCGATTGGGACGTGCATGGTCTCACCGGAGGGGGCCTGCGCCGCGTACTACAACTTCGGCCGCATGCACCGGGACGCCGTCAAGCTGGTGGGGCGCACTTGACCCCTGACAAGGGCGCAGAGATGTTCGCCCGCTACGCCTATGCGCCCAACGCGCTCGGCTATTGCGGTCCGCCGTTGGGAGCCACCCTGCGCGACGGTTCGGTCGCCGAGGTGCGCAGGGCGGCGACGAAATTCTCCGGCGCGTGGCCGTATCTGCGGGTGCTGTCGAAAGTGACCGGCATCGCCGACCCGCTGGATTACCGGCTGGTCGAGTCGTACTGGCTCGGCGGCGGCGTCGCCGCCGACCTGGACCCACGGGAATTCTTTGACGCGCTGCTCGCGATCATCGGCCCGCAGGCGGGCCACTACTGGTCGCATCTCACCACGGATCTGGCCTGCGAGGCCGCCGGCAACCACTGCTTTCACGTGTTCGGGGTGTATCCGTGGACGCGATTCTTAGGCCGAGGCACCGACGAGCAGCCGCTGACCGTGCTCGACAACTGCCGAATCACCTCCGGGACAGTGCTTTCCCGCGACGGCGACCGCGTCGAGGTGTTGTGCCGAAGGCTGGCGTGGGACGGGCGGGCCCTGACGCTGTCGACGCCGTCGGCGCGCGTGCTCGACGTGTGGGCGGACGGGTACAGCGCGGTGCCCGACGTGGCAGCCGGCGATGTGGTGGCGATGCACTGGGGCCGATTGTGCGGCCGGCTGTCGCCGGCGCAGCTTCGCGCGCTGACCGACAGCACGGATCGGCAGCTGCTGGTGACCGGCCAACGACTGGCGCGCGTCTGACTTCGCCGCCAGACTGGCCCGGTGCCCGGTTCTCTGTGCGACGTGTTGCCCGCCGCGGCCGCCCTGCTCGAGATCGAGGATGCCGTCGACAACCTGGCGGTGGCGCAGTGGGTTGGCGAAGACCGCATCGAGCGGGTGCTGGTCGTGCTGGTCGATGGGCTGGGCTGGCACCTGCTTCCGCAGCTGGCCGGCAGCGCGCCGCTGCTGGCGTCCGTGCTGGGCGGCGCCACCGGGCGGCTGACCCAGCTGGACTGCACCTTCCCGTCAACCACCCCGACCAGCCTGGTGTCGCTGGGCACCGGTGCGCTGCCGGGTGAGCACGGCGTCCTGGGCTTCACGCTCAGGGTGCCCGGCACCGACCGGGTGCTCAGTCACGTCCGGTGGCGTGATGACCCGCCACCCGCTCTGTGGCAGCCGGTGCCGACCTGGTTCGAACGGCTCAAAAACGCCGGCGTGAGCGCCCGCGCGGTGCTGCCGGCGGTGTTCATCGGCAGCGGACTGACCGAAGCCGCGTATCGCGGCGCCGAACTCCATCCGGCCGACCCGACCGACGACTACGCGCGGCTGCTGGCCGACGAGCTGCGGGCGGCGCCCGGGCTGGTGTACGGCTACACCGCTGACCTCGACACCGCCGCCCATATCTTCGGTATCGGCTCCGACCAGTGGCACGCCGCGGCGGCGAACGTCGATGGGCTGCTGGCCCGCCTACTCGACGCGCTGCCCGCGAACGCGGCGATGCTGGTGACCGCCGATCACGGCGGAATCAACGTCTCACCCGAGGCACGCATCGATCTCGACACCGACCGCCGGCTGGCCGAGGGAATCCGGGTGGTGGCCGGCGAGCCGCGGGTGCGGTATCTGCACACCGCGCCGGGCGCCGCGGGCGACGTGCAGGCCGTGTGGAGCGGGCTGCTGGACGGCCGCGCCGCCGTGTACAGCCGCGAGCAGGCGGTAGCCACCGGCATGTTCGGGCCGGTCACCGCCCGACACGCCGAGCGGCTCGGCGACGTGGTCGTCGTCTGTTCCGGCGACACCGCGGTGCTGGCCAGCGCACACGAGCCACCGGAAACGGCTCGCCTAATCGGCTTTCACGGCGGAGGCACGGCAGCGGAAATGGCGATTCCGCTCATCGTTTTCCGGCCGTAGCTGCCCGAACACACAACGGACTCGGATCGAGTTCACAGCTCGCCGGAACCGCGCACCGATTTCGGCGCGGTACATTCGGTGCACTGTGTTTTTGCGGGGCGTTGGCAAAACTCGGCGATGGCAGCATGTCACCGCGGTTGCCGCAGCTCTAGGGGTGTTCATCGCCCTGGCCACCGGGTCGGGGCTGCGACAAAGTTTCGCGCCGGAGACACCGCCGCCGGCGGCTTGGTCGGCGCCAGCCGCCACTGCGCACACCGCACCGATGCCCGGCCGTCCCGCCGCCCTCGGCCGAGCCGCCTCGACCGTTTCGCTGCCTTCGACGCCCCCTAACAAGAAGCCGATCCACCGCGCGTGGATGACGAAAGAACGACCCCTGATCTGGAACCGCTTGTCAGCGCACTCCGTGCTGACGCCGGCGCCGTTGTCGTTCACCCCGATCGTGTCTACCCCTGGCGGCGCCCGATCGCGCGCACCCGCGGCCATTGCGTCTGACCGAGACATCCTGACCGAGATCTGCATCGCCCGCCGCTGACCGTCGCGCCCGCGCCCCGCGGCTTGTAACCCCCGTGTGTATCTCGTGAAAGAAGACCCTCATGTTTTTGGGCGCCACCGACACCGCCACAAGCAGGCGCAGGCCGTAATGAATTTCGCGACGCTACCTCCGGAGACCAACTCCGGGCTGATGTATTCCGGTCCCGGCGCGGGATCGATGATGCGGGCCGCCGTGGCGTGGGAAACGTTGGCAGCGCGGCTTTTCACCGCGGCGGCCGACTACCGGGCAATGACCGCACAGCTGGGGACCGGCGCCGAGCACCCGGCGCTCACCGAAGCCGCGACTCGCTACGCGGACTGGCTCGAGGCCGTCGCAGCCCGAAGTGAGCACGCGGCCACCCGGCTCAAGGCGGCAACCCTGGCGTACCGGTCGGCCTTCACGGCAACGGTGCCACCACCGGCGATCGCCGGCAACCGCACGCGACGGATGTCGCTGGTGTCAGCGAATTGTCTGGGCCAGCAGAGCGCGGCGATCGCGAACGTCGATGCCGAGTATGACGCGATGTGGGCGCAGAACGCCGACGCCATGCGCGCATACGCCGAGTCCGCGGCCGGTGTCCTGACACTGGCTCCCTTCCCCGCTCCACCCGGCAATCCCGCTGTGACGAAACGCAATTGGGCCCTTCGCTCGGCGCCGGACGTGATATCGACCGGCCGCGAAGTGATGTCGGTGATACCCGAAGCGTTGCGACGCCTGTCGTCGTCGCCGCTGACGACGTTCGAGGCGACGCTGTCCGCGGTCACCCCGACGCTGTCGAAACTCAATTCGGTGACCGCTCCGTCGGACTTCGCGATCGGATACCTGAATGCGATGAACAAAACGGCGGCGCTGCACTCACTGTTCCCAAAGCCGGCTGTCACCGACGAGGTCAGGGCGGCCCTGGGCCGCGGGGCACCCGTCGGTGCACTGTCGGTGCCGCCCACCTGGACAGCCGCCGCCCCCGCGAGAGAGCCGCTGCGCGGGGCCTGGGCCGGCGAGCACATCCACCTGGTCAGCGAGCCGCCCGGCACCCAAGCGGCCGACCAGTACGGCGGTTAAAGCGGGGTGACATAGGCCGCGCTGATGCCGCCGTCGACCATGAACGTCGACGCGGTGATGAAGGACGCGTCATCGCTGGCCAAAAACGCCACCGCCGAGGCGATTTCGTCGGGGTCGGCGAAACGGCCGACCGGGACGTGCACCAGCCGGCGGGCGGCCCGCTCGGGGTCCTTGGCGAAAAGCTCCTGCAGCAGCGGGGTATTGACCGGGCCGGGGCACAGCGCGTTCACCCGGATGCCGTGCCGGGCGAACTGCACGCCCAACTCGCGCGACATCGCAAGCACGCCGCCCTTGGCGGCGGTGTAAGAGATCTGCGACGTCGCCGACCCCAGGACGGCCACGAACGACGCCGTGTTGATGATCGAGCCTTTCCGCGCGGGAACCATGTGCCGCAATGCCGCTCGGCAGCACAGGTACACCGACTTCAGGTTGACGTCTTGGACGCGTTGCCACGCCGGCAAATCGGTGTTCTCGATGAGGTCGTCGTCGGGCGGTGAGATGCCGGCGTTGTTGAACGCGATGTCGATGCGACCGTGGACCCGCGCCGCGGCATCGAACAGCGCGTTGACCGCGGCCTCGTCGGACACATCGGTGGACACGAACAAGCCGGACAGTTCGGCGGCCGCCGCGCCGCCCGCGTCGCCGTCGATGTCGGCGACCACGATCGTGGCGCCCTCGGCGTGCATCCGCCGTGCCGCGGCCAGCCCGATGCCGCCGCCGGCGCCAGTGACGACGGCCACGCGGCCCGCCAGTCGTTGCGTGAGATCCACCGCCACCCATCTACTCCTCTTCGATCGCGATGAACACGTTCTTGGTCTCGGTGAAGTGCAGCGGCGCATCCGGGCCGAGTTCGCGACCCAGCCCCGACTGCTTGAACCCGCCGAACGGCGTGTTGTACCGAACGGACGAGTGCGAATTCACCGACAGATTCCCGGATTCGATCGCCCGGGAGACGCGCAGCGCACGGGACAGGTCGTCGGTCCAGATCGATCCGGACAGTCCGTAGCTGGTGTCGTTGGCGATGGCGATGGCGTCGTGCTCGTCGTCGAAGGCCAGCACCGTGACGACCGGGCCGAAGATCTCATCGGTGACGCAACGGTCGGTGCGCTGCGGTGTCAAAACGGTTGGCGGGAACCAGAATCCACGACCAGCCGGCGCATTACCGCGGAACGCGACGGGGGCGTCGTCGGGCACATACGACGCCACCTTGTCCCGATGGGCGGCCGACACCAGCGGGCCCATCTCGGTGTCACGGGAGGCCGGGTCGCCGACCACGACACTGGTGACGGCCGGTTCGAGCAACTCCATGAATCGGTCGTAGACGCTGCGCTGCACCAGGATTCGGCTGCGAGCGCAGCAATCCTGTCCCGCATTGTCGAACACCCCGGCCGGTGCGGTCGCCGCGGCGCGCTCGAGGTCGCAGTCGGCGAAAACGATGTTGGCGCTCTTGCCGCCCAATTCCAGGGTCACCCGCTTCACCTGAGCGGCCGCACCGGCCATCACCAATTTGCCGACGTCGGTGGACCCGGTGAACACGATCTTGCGGATGTCGGGGTGGGTCACGAACCGCTTCCCGACCACCGGGCCCCGCCCCGGCAGCACCTGGAGCAGGTCCGCGTCGAGTCCGGCTTGCGCCGCCAGCTCACCGAGCCGGATCGTGGTCAGCGGCGTCGCCTCGGCGGGTTTGATCAGCACGGCGTTGCCCGCGGCCAGGGCGGGTGCGAAACCCCATGATGCGATGGGCATCGGAAAGTTCCACGGGGTGATCACGCCGACCACGCCCATCGGTTCGTTGAACGTGACGTCCAGGCCACCGGCTACGGGAATTTGCTTGCCGGACAAGCTTTCCGGGCTAGGGGCGTAGAAGTTCAACACGTCGCGGACGTGACCGGCTTCCCATTCGGCTGCCGCGATGGGGTGTCCCGAATTGGCGACTTCGAGTGCGGCCAGCTCGCCGAGATGGGTGTCGACGGCGGCGGCGAAGGCCCGCAATGCGGCGGCCCGCTCGGCCGGGGCCGACCGCGCCCATCGCCGCTGGGCCGCGCGCGCCCGCCCGACCGCGTCGTCGACCGCGGCGGCGTCGGCGTGCTCGACCGAGCGCAGCACCTCCTCGGTTGCCGGATTGATCAGCTGCGCGGCGGTCAACTCAGCTCACGCGCCCCGCGTACGACCGGGCGGCGTCGACGATCGCGGCGAACAACCGCAGGTCGTCCAGCGACTGTTCCGGATGCCATTGCACCGCAAGCACAAACCTGTCCCCGGGCAGCTCCAGCGCCTCGACGACGCCGTCGGCGTCCCGTGCGCTGACCGCCAAGCCGTCGCCCACCCGGTCGACGGCCTGGTGGTGATAGCTCGGCGCGTCGGTGGATTCCCCGATCAGCGCGGCCAGCCGGGTGCCCGCCACGGTGCGCACCGGCAGCCTGGCGAACACCCCGTTGCCCGCCCGATGCCCGCTGTGCCCGAGCACGTCGGGCAGGTGCTGATGCAGGGTGCCGCCCAGCGCGACGTTGAGCACCTGTGCGCCGCGGCAGATTCCCAGCACCGGCAGGCCGCGCCGCAGCGCGCCCTGCAACAACGCGAACTCCCACGCGTCGCGTTCGGTGCGGGGTTGATCGGTGGTCGGGTGCGGTTGCTGGCCGTAGCTGGCGGGGTCCAGGTCATATCCCCCGGTGATCACCAGCGCATGCAGGCCGTCCAGTACGGCGTCGACGACCTCGGCGCCCACCGGCTGCGGCGGCAGCAACACCGCGATCCCGCCGGCCAGGATGACGCCTTCGAAATAGTCGGCGGGCAGGAAGCCGGCGCGGATATCCCAGATGCCGGTCTGCACCTGCTCCAGATATGTCGTCAGGCCGACCACCGGGCGGCGCGGGTCGCCACCGTCTGATCTAGAGCCGTTCAAACCCACGCGTCCTCTCCCAGTCGGTGACCGCCGCGTTGAACGCCGCCAACTCCACGCGGGCGCTGTTCAGGTAGTGGGCGACAACGTCGTCGCCGAACACGTCCCGAGCGAACGTCGAGCGTTCGAACGCCGAGGCCGCCTCGGCCAGCGTGACGGGCAGCCGCTCGACGCCGGGAGCCTGGTACGCGTTGCCGGCGCAGGGAGCCGGTAACGCCAGGCCCCGTTCAACACCGTACAGCCCCCCGGCGACGATCGCCGCCACCGCCAGATACGGGTTGACGTCGCCTCCGGGGACCCGGCACTCGACTCGGGTGTTGGGCCCACGACCGACCACCCGCAGCGCGCAGGTGCGATTGTCCAGTCCCCACGCCAGGGCGGTGGGCGCGAAACTACCGTCGGCGAATCGCTTGTAGGAGTTGATATTCGGCGCAAAAAACAGTGTGAGGTCACCCAGGGTGGCCAGCAGGCCGGCCAGAAAACTGCAGAATGCCGATGACATGCCGTGCGGGTGGCTGGGATCGGCGAACACCGCACCGCCCTGCGAGTCACGCAGCGAGAGGTGAACGTGGCAGCTGTTCCCCTCTCGCTCATCGTATTTCGCCATGAACGTCAGGCTTTTGCCGTGCTGGTCGGCGATCTCCTTGGCGCCGTTCTTGTAGATGACGTGGTTGTCACAGGTGACCAGGGCGTCGGCGTAGCGGAAACCGATTTCCTGCTGCCCCTTGTGGCATTCGCCCTTGACGGCTTCGAAGCGCAGGCCGGCGCCGATCATCCCCAGCCGGATGTCGCGTAGCAGCGGCTCCATTCGCGACGACGCCGAGATCGCGTAGTCGATGTTGTAGTCGCTGGCCGGGGTCAGCCCGCGGTACCCGATGGCCCACGCCTGACGGTAGGACTCGTCGAACACGATGAATTCCAGTTCGGTTGCGACGTCGGCGGCCCAGCCGCGTTCGGCCAGCCGGTCGAGCTGGCGGCGCAGGATCGCCCGCGGCGCCACGGTGACGGGGCTGCCGTCGGCCCAGCCGACGTCGGCGATCACCAACGCCGTACCCGGCAGCCACGGGACGCGCCGCAGGGTGGACAGGTCGGGCCTGGCCACGGTGTCCCCGTAACCGGTTTCCCAGCTCGAGATCGCATAGCCGCCGACGGTGTTCATGTCGACGTCGACGGCGAGCAGATAGCCGCAGCACTCGGCGCCGTGGGCGGCCACCTCGTCGGCGAACAACCGTGCGTCGACCCGCTTCCCGACCAGCCGGCCCTGCATGTCGGCGAACGCCACGATGACGGTGTCCACCTCGCCGGTGCTCACGAGCCGCTGCAGCGCGGTCAACGACAACATCGCGGCGTTCGGCTCGGTCACAGCACTTTCTTCACTGGCCATGACCGTAGTCAACCAGGCGCTACCAGGTACTGGTGCGCAAAATGATCTCGGCGGCCAGCTGCGCCGTCGACTCCTGCACGCTGCGCCGCCCCAGGTGCACCACCCGGTATTCGGCGTAGACGAAGCGCTGGCTGGCCTGTGCCACCGCTCGCGCGGCCGGCGAGCTGACCAACACGGTGGTGCCGATCTCAACGGGCGGGCAGTGGCCGTCGGTGACGACGCCTTCGTAGTCGGCGGCCCGCGGATGGCCGCGATCGATCACCACCAGTCCGACAAACCGGCCCAGCCGGGTTGCCGTCAGTTCCCAGGCGAGTTCTCCGCCGGCGCGGTCACCCATCACCACGGCCCACCCGATGCTCAGCGCGTCGAGGATGCCGATCACCGACTTGGGCGTCAGGCGCGGGTCGAAGCCGATCACGACCGTCCGAAGCGACGCGGTGTGCAGTCGCTCGCAGACGGCGTCATACGCCGCCGGGATGCGGTCCTCGTCGCCCAAGATAACGACGACGACGCCGGTCTCCGGGCCGGCCACAACCACCGGTACGGGAAACCCGTCCAGAGTGGTCATCATCGAGGACACCCCAGCACGCTACAGCCAAACGGCATGCGAGCGCGACGATTCTGGGCATTTAATACAGCGCCTTAACTCTTTGACCGCGTCGTCAACGGCGACGTTCGAGCCGCCAAAACGGCGAATAACTCACGGCCGCAAGCGACTTGCGAGATGAGGCCGCTGTGGCGGCGGACCGTCAAGCAACCTGAGAATACCGTCGATGTCGAGATGGCAGGCCAGCAGATCGGCGGCGAGGTCGAGCTGGGCATCGCGGCGGTCGACGACGTTGACGCCGGCGACCACGAAGCCACTGCGGCCGGCGGCGTCGGCAACCCGGTCGAGCCAAACGCGCCGGAACTCGTCGTTATCGAGCAAGCCGTGCCAATGAGTCCCGAAAACCGCGCCGCGCACCACGCCCTGCGTATCCGGATCCGCACCGGCCGCGAACCAGCTCTGTTCGGCGCAGCGCGCGACCCGGCCGTGATGGATCTCGTAGCCGGTGAGCGGTCGCTGCCAGCGACGCAACGTCTTGTCGGGATGAAAGGCGATGTCGATGTCCAGCAGTCCCAGGCCGGGCACGCCCGTGGTCCCGGATTCCACCGGATCGTCTAGGCGACTGCACAGCATCTGAAAGCCACCACAGATGCCCAGCACCGGCTTGCCGGCACGAGCATGCGCGGTGATCGCATCGGCAAGGCCGTGATCGCGCAGCCAAGACAGGTCGGAAACCGTGGCCTTGGTGCCGGGGATGACGATCAGGTCGGTGTCGGTGAGGTCGGCGGGGTCGGCGACCCAGCGAACCAGCACACCCGGCTCGCAGGCCAGCGCCTCGACGTCGGTGGAGTTGGAAATGCGGGGCAGCCGAACGGCGGCTACCCGCAGCCACTGGTCACCGCGCGGGGGCGCGGGCCTGCCGATGACGCGGTGCGCGACTACCGACAGCGAGTCTTCGGCGTCCAACCACAGCTCGTCGGCGAACGGCAGCACGCCGTAGGTCGGGCGGCCCGTCATGTCATGCAGCTGACGCAACCCGGGTTCGAGCAGCGCGGGGTCACCGCGGAACTTGTTGACGATGAAGCCGGCGATCAGGGCTTGGTCGTCGGGTTCGAGCACCGCCACCGTCCCGAACAGATGCGCCAACAGGCCGCCCCGATCGATGTCCCCGACCAGGACTACCGGTAAATTCGCGGCCCGGGCCAGCCCCATGTTGGCCAGATCGGTGGCGCGCAGATTGATCTCGGCCGGCGAGCCGGCCCCCTCGCAGATCACCGCATCGAATTCTTCGCGCAAGCAGGACAATTCGTCGAATACGACGGACGCCAGCCGATCACGATGCCGCACATAGCTTTTCGCGCTGACCGAGTCGGCGACCTGACCCTTGATCACCAGCTGCGAGGTGCGGTCGCCGCCCGGCTTGAGCAGGATCGGGTTGAATCGCACGCTGGGTTCCAGCCCCGCCGCGCGCGCCTGGATCGCCTGGGCGCGGCCGATCTCACCGCCTTCGATGGTCACCACCGAGTTGTTGGACATGTTCTGCGCCTTGAAGGGGGCGACGCGGACCCCGCGGCGGGCCAACAACCGGCACAGGCCCGCCACCACCACCGATTTCCCGGCGTCGGAGCTGGTGCCCGCGACCAGCAACGCTCCGGTCATCCGGCAAACGTCATGGCAAGGTGAGGATTTCGACGCCGGTGTCGGTGACCAGCAGGGTGTGTTCGAACTGCGCGGTCCACTTGCGATCCCTGGTGACCACCGTCCAGCCATCGTCCCAGATCTCGTAGTCCAGACCGCCGAGGTTGATCATCGGTTCGATGGTGAACGTCATCCCGGGTTGAATGATCGTTGACACCGACGGCTGGTCGTAGTGCAGGACGACCAGGCCGTTGTGAAACGTGGTGCCGATGCCGTGACCGGTGAAGTCACGAACAACGTTGTAGCCGAACCGATTTGCGTACGACTCGATGACGCGGCCGACGACAGAGAGCGCACGACCGGGCTTGACGGCGTTGATGGCGCGCATCGTCGCCTCCCGGGTTCGCTCCACCAGCAGCCGGTGTTCTTCGGAGACATCGCCGGCCAGGAAGGTCGCGTTGGTGTCGCCGTGCACCCCGTCGATGTAGGCCGTGACGTCGATGTTGACGATGTCGCCGTCGGCGATCACCGTCGAGTCCGGGATCCCGTGGCAGATGACCTCGTTGAGCGACGTGCAGCACGACTTCGGGTAGCCCTTGTAACCCAACGTCGACGGGTAGGCGCCGTGGTCGACCATGTACTCGTGGGCGATCCGGTCCAGTTCGTCGGTGGTCACCCCGGGTGCGACGGCTTTGCCCGCCTCCACCAACGCGCCGGCCGCGATCCGGCCGGCGACGCGCATCTTCTCGATCACCTCGGGGGTCTGTACCCACGGCTCGCTGCCCTCTTGGGCCGTTGGCTTCCAGGCGTACTCGGGGCGTGGGATGCTGCTGGGCACCGGCAGAGTCGGGGACAACTCTCCGGGAGCGAGTGCGGTGCGAGCGGGCATGGCGCCAGCTTAATCGCAGGCCGCGCGACCCGACCGGGCGATCAGAGCCGCTGGCGGCGCAGCAGCGAGCGGCGCGGTCCCCGGATGATCACCGAGCCGCACACCACCCGCCCGGTCAGCACCACGTGCGGCCTGCCCTCACCGGGCGGGTCTTTGCGCCGGTCGCTGGCGCTGCCCACGTACACCTCGACGTCGTCGATCGAGGCGCTTGCCCCGTCGGGCAATCGAATCTCCACCGAACCGAATCTCATGTCGAGTTCGACGACCACCACCGGTCCCGCGAACCGGGCCTTGGTGAGGTCGAGTTCCACCGAGCCCAGGCGGCGGACCAGGGCCAGACGGCTGGGCACCGTCCATTCGCCGTGGCGCTTCAGCGAACCGGCCCAGCCGCGCAGTTCCACCCGGTCGGCGGCGGAGGTGACGATGGCGCCGGGTCCCGGCAGGTCGCCGACCAGGCCGTCCAATTCGCCGCGGGTGCGCGCGTAGGACACCTGCGACGAGCGCTGCTCGAACTCGTCGATGTCGATCAGCCCAAGCGCGACCGCGTTGTGCAGTCGCCGCATCGTCCCGTTGCGGTCGGCGTCGGAGACGCGCAACGCCACCATGTCGCCGCCGGTATCCGTCATGTTCGCAATTTACCGCTCAAGCGGCCCGGGGTGGCTAGGCGAGGAAGTTCGGCGGCAGCGCTTCGAACATGAACTTGGTCATCCGAACCGCCCACTCCGAGCTGCCGCCCCCCACGATCAGCGAGGCGAAGGCCAGGTCGCCGCGGTATCCGGCGAACCAGGAGTGCGATCCGCCCGGGAACTCGGCCTCACCGGTCTTTCCGTAGATCTCGCCGCAGCCGGCGATCTCCTTGGCGGTGCCGTTGGTCACCACCAGCCGCATCATGGGCCGCAGCGCGTCGATCATCTTCGGGCTGATCGGCGTGGCGTCGCCCTGGACCGCCGTCTGGCGGCCCGCGATCAGTTGCGGCACGGGTGTCTTGCCGGCGGCGACGGTGGCCGCCACCAGGGCCATCCCGAACGGGCTGGCCAGCACCTTGCCCTGGCCGAAACCGTCCTCCGTGCGTTCGGCCAGGTCCACCGTCGGTGGCACCGACCCCGTCACGGTGGTGACGCCGTCCACCGTGTAGTCGAGGCCCATCCCATACTGGGCGGCCGTCTGGGTCAGACCGCGCGGCGGCATGCGGCTGCCCAACTCCGCGAACGTGGTGTTACACGAGCTGGCGAAGGCGCGCGACAGCGACACCACGCCGAGATCGAAGCCCCCGTAGTTGGGCACGGTGCGGTGACCGATGTCGAGGTGGCCCGGGCAGCCGAGCATCGAATTGGGCGTGGCCATGTCGCGATCGACGGCCGCGCCCGCGGTGATCATCTTGAACGTCGACCCCGGCGGGAACAGGCCGTTGGTGGCGGGTAAACCGTCGGCGTCGGCGCCGCCGTTCTGCGCGATCGCGAGGATCTCCCCGGTCGACGGCTTGATCACGACGATCATCGCCTTGCCGCCCTTGTTGTCGACCGCGCGCTGGGCGGCGTTCTGCACCACCCGGTCCAGGGTGATCGACACCGACGGCGCAGGCGACCCCTCGACCTCGTGCAGCACTTCGACCTCGACGCCGTTCTGGTTGACGCTGACCACCCGCCAGCCCGCCTGGCCGTCGAGTTGGTCGACCACGGCCTTCTTCACCGCGGAGATCACCGCGGGTGCGAAATGCGGGTCGGTGGGCAGCATTTCGGGCTGGGGGGTGACAATGACGCCGGGCAGGTGCCCGACCAGCGGGGAGACCTTGTCGTTGTCGTCGGGGTGCAGCGTCACTCCAAGATCCACCGGGTGGGGCGTGGAGGTGGCTTGCTCGGCGAGCAGCTGCGGGTCGTTGAGGGCCCCGTTGAAGGGGTGCAGCACATCGACGATCGCGTGTGCCGTGCCGGAAAGGGCCGGTCCGGCCTGCGTGGCGTCCAGCGTGTAGTGGTACAGGTAGCCCGGCACCAGCACGTCGCTGCCGCCGACCTCATTCACCGAGGCGCGGTGCGGCCGGTCGGCGCGCAACGCGAATGTCTGGTGCTCGCCCAGCTTGGGGTGCAGCGCGGTGGTGGTCCACCGCACCGCCCAGTGCCCCTCGTCGCGGGCCATCTTCAGCTGGCCGTCGTAGGTCCAGGTCCGGTTCTTGGGCAGGTGCCAGGTGAAGCGATAGCCGACGGTGCCGCTGTCCTCGGCGTATTTGGCGTTGAGGAGCTGCGCGTCGAGGTGGGACGCCTGCAGGCCTGACCAGGCCGCGTTGAGCGCCTCGCGGGCGTCGTTGGGGCTGTCGCTGAGCTGCGCGGCGGTGGCGGTGTCGCCGATGGCCAGGGCGCGGAAGAACTTCTCCGCCGCCGGGCCCGGGCCGTCGGGCCGGGGCGTGCATCCGGACAAGGCGACGACCGCGACGAGCAGCAAGCCTGAAACGGATGAGGCCATTGTTGTTTTAGTTGCCATCGATGCAAATGTTAAGAACATTGGCCTGAACGGCGGCGCCGACACACCGAGACCGACCTGTGATGCGTGGATTGGCCGCGGCCCCTCTGCGCGAATCTGCGGACAGCCGCACATTCGGTGCCGAGCGTGCGGCCAGCCGCACGCTCGCTCAGGGGTGGTCTCGAAAGGCGGAGGCTAGTCGAGCAGCACCGTGGCGAAGGTGCCGATCTGATTGAAGCCCACTCGCGCGTACGCGGCGCGCGCCACCGTGTTGAAGCCGTTGACGTAGAGGCTGGCGGTTCGCCCGGTGCCGACGATCACCGCGGCGACCGTGGCGGTGCCGGCGGTGCCCAGGCCCAGCCCGCGCCACTCCGGATGCACCCACACCCCCTGGATCTGGCCCACGCCCGGGGACTGCGAGCCGACCTCGGCCTTGAAGACGACCTGGCCGTGCTCGAACCGCGCCCAGGCACGCCCGGCCGTGATCAGGCTGGCCAGCCGTCGCCGGTAACCGCGGCCGCCGTCGCCGAGCCGCGGGTCGACGCCCACCTCGCCGATGAACATGTCGACGGCGGCCACCAGATAGGCGTCCAGCTCTTCGGGCCGGACCTGCCGCACCCCGGGGTCGAGGTCGCAGCTGGGGTGAGTGGACAACGCCAGCAGCGGCTGGTGGTCGCGCACGTCGCGGGCCGGGCCCCAGGCCGCCTCGAGCCGCTCCCACATCGGCATCACCAGCTCGGCCCTGCCGACCAGCGACGAGCAGCGTCGCGTCCCGCGCATGGCCTCGTCGGCGAACGCGCTCAAATCGGCCGGCGCGCCGCGCAGCGGGATCAGGTTGGCACCGGCGAAGCACAGCGATTCGGCGGCACCGCGCAACGTCCACAGTTCGCCGCCGATGGAATTGGGATCGATGCCGTGGTCGGCCACCCGCGCCGCGACCATGCACGACGCGACCGGGTCATCGTCGAGCACCCGCCAGACGGCGGCCGCGTCGCGCACCACGGACACCCGTCGCTCACCGACAAGGCGGAACAGGGGCGGAGCCGACATCTGGCGAACTCTCTGTGGTGCGAACTCTTCGACCGGGCGCTGGCGGTTATCAGCTTACGGTGACAACAGGTGAACCGCTCGATGTTGCATCCGGCCCGCCATCGGTGTTCACGTCGGTGCCCATTTCCGCGGCGATTCGCATTGCCTCTTCGATCAGCGTCTCGACGATCTGGGCTTCGGGCACGGTCTTGATCACCTCGCCACGAACGAAGATCTGCCCCTTGCCATTTCCCGATGCGACGCCAAGGTCGGCCTCGCGGGCCTCCCCCGGGCCGTTGACGACGCACCCCATCACGGCGACGCGTAGCGGCACGTCCAAACCGTCCAGGCCGGCGCTGACCTCGTTGGCCAGGGTGTAGACGTCGACCTGCGCGCGCCCGCACGACGGGCACGACACGATCTCCAGACCCCGCGGCCGTAGGTTCAGCGATTCGAGTATCTGGATGCCGACCTTGACTTCCTCGACCGGCGGCGCCGACAGCGACACTCGGATGGTGTCGCCGATGCCGCGCGACAGCAGTGCGCCGAAAGCGACCGCGGACTTGATGGTGCCCTGGAAGGCGGGGCCGGCCTCGGTGACCCCGAGGTGCAGCGGGTAGTCACATTGCTCGGCGAGCTGCTCGTAGGCGGCGACCATCACCACCGGGTCGTTGTGCTTGACGCTGATCTTGATGTCGCCGAAGCCGTGCTCCTCGAACAGCGACGCCTCCCACAGCGCCGACTCGACCAGCGCCTCGGGGGTTGCCTTGCCGTACTTCTCCATGAACCGCTTGTCCAGCGAGCCCGCGTTGACGCCGATGCGGATCGGGATGCCGGCCGCACGGGCGGCCTTGGCGACCTCGCCCACGCGGCCGTCGAATTCCTTGATGTTGCCGGGGTTTACCCGCACCGCGGCGCATCCAGCGTCGATGGCGGCGAAGATGTACTTGGGCTGGAAGTGGATGTCGGCGATGACCGGGATCTGGCTGTGCCGGGCGATCTCGGCCAGCGCGTCGGCATCCTCTTGACGCGGGCAGGCCACCCGGACGATGTCGCAGCCGGCGGCGGTCAATTCGGCGATCTGCTGCAGCGTCGTGTTGACGTCGTGCGTCTTGGTGGTGCACATCGACTGCACGGAAATCGGATGGTCGCTGCCGACCCCGACGTCACGGACCATCAGTTGGCGCGTGGTACGCCGGGGAGCAAGCGTGGGCGCCGGTGTCTGCGGCATGCCCAGGCCAATGGTCACTGTGTTGATTCCTTCGGTTTGGTCATTGGAAGAGCCTGATCGGGTTGACCAGATCGGCGGTCACGGTCAGCAGCATGTAACCGACCACGAACACCAGCACGACGTACGTCGCGGGCATCAGTTTGAGGTAGTTCACCGGCGCGGCCGCGACCATGCCACGGGCCGAGCGGATCAGGTTGCGGATCTTCTCGAACACCGCGATGGCGATGTGACCTCCGTCGAAGGGCAGCAGCGGCACCAGGTTGATCGCGCCCAGGATGAGGTTCAGCTGGGCCAGGAAGAACCAGAACGCCACCCACAACCCGTGGTCGACGGTGTCGCCGCCGACGATGCTGGCCCCGACGACGCTCATCGGCGTCTCCGGGTCGCGCTGCCCGCCGCCGATGGCGTGCACCAGCGCACCCACCTTCGTCGGGATTGCGACGAGCGCCTTGCCCACCTCGCGGGTGAGGTCACCGGTGAAGGCGATGGTGGCCGGGATCGCCGTCAACGGCCCGTAGTGCGTGGGCGCGACTTTGACGGCGCCGACGCCGATGGCGCCGACCGTCGAGGGCTGCTGCTGACCGCCCTGCTTGGACCCGGTGGTCAGGTAGCGCTGGGTGGCGGTGACGTCGACGTAGGCGGTGACCGTGGTGCCGTTGCGTTCGGCGACGATCGGGACGTTGCCGTGCAGCTTGCGGATGGCGGCGGCCATGTCCTCGAAGGTCGACACCGGGGTGTTGCCCACCTTGACGATGACGTCGCCCGGCCGGATTCCGGCGAGCGCCGCGGGACCCGGCCCGGTGCAGTCCGCGACCTTGCCCGGCGCGACTTCCGGTGCCACGCAAGCGGTTTCGCCGACCACCGCCCGGGTCGGCGGATGCAGGTTCGGCAGCCCCCAAATCAGCGCGATGCCATAGAGCAGCACCAGGGCGATGACGAAGTTCGCGGCGGGACCGGCGAACAGCACCGCCACCCGCTTCCAGACCGCTTGCTTGAACATCGCGCGGTCGGTCTCGTCGGGAGCGAGCTCCTCCACCGAGGTCATGCCGGCGATGTCACAGAAGCCGCCCAGCGGAACCGCTTTGAGGCCGTACTCGGTTTCACCGCGCCGGGTCGACCACACGGTGGGTCCGAAGCCGACGAAGTAGCGCCGCACCTTCATGCCGGTCGCGCGCGCAACCCACATGTGCCCACACTCGTGCAGGGCCACCGAGACCAGGATGGCCAGTGCGAACAACACAATGCCGATAACGAACATCATCTCCGCTGCGAGGACCTTTCTCACACCACTCCGGAAGCTTTTGCCGACACCTTGGCGGGCTGGGCTCGTGCGACGGCACGCTGCGCCCGCTCACGTGCCCAGCGCTGCGCGTCGAGTACCTCATCCACGTTAGCGGGTAAAACCGCCCACTGGTCGGCGGCGTGCAGCACGTCGGCGACGGTTTTGACGATCGCGGGAAACCCGACCCGGCCCGCGAGGAAGGCCTCCGCCGCCTCCTCGTTGGCCGCGTTGTAGACGGCGGTCATGCAGCCACCGGTCTGCCCGGCGTACCGGGCCAGCTCGACGGCGGGGAACACCTCATCGTCCAGCGGCTCGAAATCCCAGCTAGAGGCCGTGCTGAAGTCGCAGCTGGCGGCCGCGCCGGGGACCCGCTGCGGCCAGCCCAGGGCCAGCGAAATCGGCAGCTTCATATCCGGGGGGCTGGCCTGGGCCAGCGTCGAGCCGTCGACGAAGGTGACCATCGAATGAACAATCGACTGGGGGTGCACGACCACTTCGATGCGGTCGTAGGGAATGCCGAACAGCAGGTGGGTCTCGATGACCTCGAGCCCCTTGTTGACCAGCGAGGCAGAGTTCAGCGTGTTCATCGGGCCCATCGACCACGTCGGATGGGCGCCCGCCTGTTCCGGGGTGACGTCCTCGAGCTGGGCGGTCGTCCAGCCGCGGAACGGGCCGCCGGAGGCGGTCAGCACCAGCTTGGCGACTTCGTCGGCGGTGCCGCCGCGCAGGCATTGGGCCAGCGCGGAATGCTCGGAGTCGACCGGCACGATCTGCCCCGGCTTGGCGGCCCGGAGCACCAGCGGACCGCCGGCGATCAGCGATTCCTTGTTGGCCAGCGCCAGCCGCGCGCCCGACTCCAGTGCGGCCAGCGTCGGCCGCAGTCCCAACGCCCCCACCAGCGCGTTGAGGACGACGTCCGCCTCGGTCTCCTGGACCAGCCGGGTGGCCGCTTCGGACCCGGCAAAGGGGATGTCGCCGGCCCGCTGCGCCGCCGCTTCGTCGGCGACCGCGATGTTGGTCACACCGGTCTCGGCGCGCTGCCGCAGCAGGGTGTCCAGGTTGGCGCCTCCCGCCGCCAGGCCGACCACCTCGAAGCGGTCCGGGTTGGCGGCGATGACGTCCAGCGCCTGGGTGCCGATGGAGCCGGTGCTGCCCAGCACCAGCACGCGCAGCCTGTCCCGCGTTTGCCCGTCGGTCGTCGGGTTGGTCACCCATTCATTGTGCCGCCCGGCACCGACCGGGGCCATCTACCGGGCCATGCCGCCCGACCCCGCTCAGGGATGTGCCAGAATTCTGAAGGACAAGCCAATCCGATCCGAAGGGGATTCACCGTGGCCAGTACCGAGGTGGAGCACTTCACCGGCGTCGACGCCGTCGAGGTGCCGTCGGCAGCGTGGGGTTGGAGCAGGATCAACCACCGGACCTGGCACATCACCGGTCTGTTCGGCTTCGGGTTCCTGCTGGCGATGCTGCGCGGCAACCACGTCGGCCACATCGAAAACTGGTTCCTGATTGGGTTTGCGACGCTGACCCTCGTGGTGTTGATCCGCGACCTGTGGGGCCGCCGCCGCGGCTGGATCAGGTAGCACCTAGCCCGGTTCGGAGCGCCCTAGCGTTGCGTCCGGCGACGCCAGGCACCACCTAGCACGACGACCACCATCGCGAGCACGGCCATCACCCACGGCCATATGCCCTGTTCATGCACCCAGCCGGCCACCGCGCCCTGCAGGCGCCCCGCCGCGGTGATCACCGCGTCCTGCGGGTTGCCGTTCGCGCCGAACAGGCGCACCTCGTAGCCGCCGTAATAGGCCACGTACAGCCCGACCAGCACCAGCAGCGCGCCACCGACCCGGTTGACGAACGGCAGGAGCCGGCGCAACCGGTCCACGTCCACCATCGCCGAGCTCGCCGTCGCCGCCGCGACCGCGAGCACACCCACGACGAGGGTCAGCCCCGCGCTGTAGGCGAGGTAGATCGCCAGGTCGGTGACGAGCGATCCGCCGCGCAGGCCGGCAGCGGTGGCGGCCAGAAACGGCCCGATGGTGCACGACAGCGAGGCGATCGCGTAGCTGATGCCGTAGCCGTACATGGAGCCCAGCCGAGCGGTGGGGGCCCACCGCGGGCCCAGCGGACGCGGGGTCAGGGCCGACAGCGCTCGGCCCGACAGCAGCCAGACCCCGAGCACGACCAGCACCACGCCGACCACCACGGTGGCATAGGGCAAAAACCGCTGCACGGTTGTGCCCGCCGATACGGTCAGCGCGCCGAACACGCCGAACACCGTCAGGAAGCCCAGCGCCATCCCCACAGTGGCCGCCAGGGCACGCCCGGCGGCGGCCACGCCCGAGCGTTCGCCGGGACGCTGGCCGCGCACCACCAGCAGTAGGTAGGCGGGCAGCATGGCAAACCCACACGGGTTCAGCGCGGCCACCAGTCCGGCCGCGAAGGCCAAGCCGACCAGACCCCGGTCCACCGAGTCAGGACCTCAGGCCAAAGACCCGATCGGAGAGCTCCTGCTGCGACATGGCCGAGGTCGGGTTGTTGACGAACGTCGAGCTGCCGTCCGCGCGGTAGAACACGTAGGCGGGCTGCCAGGGGACGTTGTAGCGGGCCCAGAGGGATCCGTCGGCGTCGTTGAGGTTGGTGAAGTGCAGGCCGTACTTGGAGACGAAGTTCTGTTCCGCGCCGACATCCGAGTGCCCGGCGATGCCGACGAAGGTGACACCGGGATTGGCGGCCGCAACCTGGCTGACGCCGGGAGCTTCGGCATTGCAGAACGGGCAGAACGGCGCCCAGAACCACAGCACCGCGGGCTTGCCCTGCAAACTGGCCCCATTGAACGGTGCACCGCTGAGGGTCGTCCCGGCGAATTGCAGTCGGTCGTCGGCGGCCGCCGCTCGCGGCGCACCGCCCAGTACCAATATCAGTGCAGCGGCGAAAACGGCAGCGGCAAACAGTTTGAGTGGAGAAAACAAGCGAATCAAGGCGCACCCCCGGTTGCTGGCGTTATGCCTTAAAGACGTGCGCGTCGCCCTCCCGGTTCATCCAGCTACCTGCCCTCGGCGGCCAGCTGCCCGCAGGCCCACGCTGAATCGCCTGCGCTCCAGCTACCCGCCCTCGGCGGCCAGCTGTCCACAGGCGGCGCTGATCTCGCGCCCGCGAGTGTCGCGCACGGTGCAGGAGACCCCCTTGGCGCGGACCCGCCGAACGAACTCCCGCTCGACGGCTTTCGGGCTGGCGTCCCACTCACTTCCCGGGGTCGGGTTCAGCGGAATCAAATTCACGTGCACCAGCGGCCCGAGCGCACGATGCAGCCGCTGCCCCAAAAGGTCTGCGCGCCAAGGCTGGTCGTTGACGTCGCGGATCAACGCGTACTCCACCGACACCCGCCGTCCGGTGACGTCGGCGTAATACCGTGCGGCGTCGAGGGCTTCGGTGATCTTCCACCGGTTGTTGACCGGCACCAGCGTGTCGCGCAGTTCGTCATCGGGCGCATGCAGCGACAGCGCCAGCGTGACGCCGAGGCGTTCGTCGGCGAGTTTGCGGATCGCGGGGGCCAAGCCCACCGTGGACACGGTCACCGAACGGGCCGAGATGCCGAATCCCTGTGGCGGTGCGTCGATGATGCGCCGCACCGCGGCGACCACGCGGGCGTAGTTGGCCAGCGGCTCCCCCATGCCCATGAACACCACGTTGGACAGCCGGTCCCCGAAGTCGTCGCGCAGGGCCGCGGCGCCGGCGCGCACCTGCTCGAGGATCTCGGCCGTCGAGAGGTTGCGGGTCAACCCGCCCTGACCCGTCGCGCAGAACGGACACGCCATGCCGCAGCCGGCCTGCGACGAAATGCATACCGTGTTGCGTTGCGGGTAGCGCATCAGCACCGACTCGATGGTGACCCCATCGAGGGCCCGCCACAACGTCTTTCGCGTCTGGCCGGCATCGCAGGTCACGTCGGAGGCCGCGGTGAGCAGGATGGGGAACATCGTCTCGGCGATGGCATCGCGCAATCCCGCCGGAAGGTCGGTCATCTCCCGCGGATCGGCGATCAGCCGACCGTAGTACTGGTGCGCCAGCTGCTTGGCGCGAAACGCCGGCAGGCCCAGCTCCGCGACGGCGGACGCGCGCCCGTCCTCGTCGAGATCGGCCAGGTGCCGCGGCGGCTTGGCCGGGCGCGGCTCGGAGAAAACCAATTGTGCAACCATGACCTGTCCAGTATCGGTCACGTTCGGGCCGACTTAGGGAACGAGTGTCAGCACCGTCCAGGCCGCGACCGCCGACGGCAGCACGCCATCGAGCCGATCCATCAGGCCGCCGTGGCCGGGCAGCAGCCGACCCATGTCCTTGATGCCAAGGTCGCGCTTCACCTGCGACTCCACCAAATCGCCAAGCGTGCAGGTCAGCACGAGGACGACACCCAGCAGCGCGCCGATCCACCACGGTTTGCCGGCCAGGAAGGTCGCCGTCAGCGTCGCCGCGGTGATGCCGAACACCAGGGAACCGGCCAATCCCTCCCAGGACTTCTTGGGGCTGATCGCCGGAACCATCGGGTGCTTGCCGAATAGCGCTCCCACGGCATATCCGCCGGTGTCGGAGGCGACGACGGTGATCATCAGGCAGAACACTCGCCCTGCCCCGTCGTGCGGGTAGACCAGCAGCACGCCGAAGGACGCGAACAGCGGCACCCAGGCGGCCAGGAACACGGTGGCCGAGGCGTCCCTGAGGTAATTAGCCGACGGCGAGCCGTCGAACGGCTCGGGCCGTCTGCGGTTGTCCTGCATGAACAGCCGCCACACGTTGCAGACCACCACGGTGACGCCGAAGCCGGCCAACGCGCCCGCGGCGTGGAACGGCCAGGTCAGCCAGACCGTGAGCTGGCCCCCGGCCAGCAGCGGGATCACGGGTATGACGTAGCCGGCTTCGCGCAATCGCCGAACCACTTCGTGGGTGGCCACGACGATGGCCAAGGCGACGATGGGAACCCAGAAGTGTGGCGCGAACACCAGCGTCACGACCAGAACGCCGCCGATACCGGCGCCGACGGCGATCGCGGCACGCAGGTCACGTCCGGCCCGAGATGCTTTCTCGGCCGGCTGCTGAACCGTGTCCTTGCCGGCGCGCGCCGGATCGTCGGGCGGGTCGACTGCGCCGGGTTCTGGAGTAGCCACTGGCGTGGATGAACTTAGCTGCTGGCCGGTCGCTAGACCTCCAGCAGTTCGCCTTCTTTGTGCTTGACCAGCTCTTCGATCTGGGTGACGTACTGGTGGGTGGTCTTGTCCAAGTCTTTTTCGGCCCGGCCGACCTCGTCCTCGCCGGCCTCCCCGTCCTTGCGGATGCGGTGCAGCTCCTCCATCGCCTTGCGGCGGATGTTGCGCACCGAGACCTTGGCGTCCTCCCCCTTGCCCTTGGCCTGTTTGACCAATTCTCGCCGGCGTTCTTCGGTGAGTTGCGGCACCGCCACCCGGATCAGGGTGCCGTCGTTGGTGGGGTTGACGCCGAGGTCGGAATTGCGAATCGCCGTCTCGATCGCGCCCACCTGGCTGGCTTCGTAGGGCTTGATGACGACGAGGCGCGCCTCGGGCACGTTGATACTGGCCAGTTGCGTGATGGGCGTGGCCGCGCCGTAATAGTCGATAACGATCCGCGAGAACATGCCGGGGTTGGCGCGCCCGGTCCGGATGGTCGACAAATCGTCGCGGGCAACGGCTACAGCTTTTTCCATTTTCTCTTCCGCGTCGAAGAGAGCCTCGTCAATCATGTGCGCCGCTCCTCCATCATTGCTGCGCTGCGCATCCTGGCACGCGCACGTCATCGCGTCTTCGGTTCAGGTGGTGACCAGAGTCCCGATCTTCTCACCAGCGACCGCTCGGGCGATATTGCCATTGGTCAGCAGGTTGAACACCAGGATCGGCATGCCATTGTCCATGCACAGGCTGAACGCGGTTGCATCGGCCACTCGTAGCCCGCGGTCGATGACCTCACGATGACTGATCGCGGCGATCAATTCGGCATCGGGATGCTGCCGCGGATCCGCGTCGAACACGCCGTCGACGGCTTTGGCCATCAGGACCACCTCGGCGCCGATCTCCAGGGCGCGCTGTGCGGCCGTGGTGTCGGTGGAGAAGTACGGCAGTCCCATGCCGGCTCCGAAGATCACCACCCGCCCCTTCTCCAGGTGCCGCACGGCGCGCAGGGGTAGATAGGGCTCCGCGACCTGGCCCATGGTGATCGCGGTCTGAACCCGTGTGACAATGCCTTCCTTCTCCAGGAAGTCCTGCAGCGCCAGGCTGTTCATGACGGTGCCCAACATGCCCATGTAGTCCGAACGGGTGCGTTCCATGCCGCGCTGCTGAAGCTGCGCACCCCGGAAGAAGTTGCCACCGCCGATCACGACGGCGACCTGGGCACCGCCGCGAACCACCTCGGCGATCTGTCGCGCCACCTGGGCCACGACATCGGGATCCAGGCCGACCTGGCCGCCGCCGAACATCTCACCGCCGAGCTTGAGCAACACCCGCGAATACCTGGCCCGGCTCGGCGGCTCGCCCGAACCCAGTCCAGTGTCCGGTTCGGATGTCGATACGCCATTGCTGGGGGTTGCCGGCTCCCGCCTTGCAGCCGCCGAGCCGGCGACTCGAGGCTCCCTGGACTCCGTCATCAGACTCCTCGCATGAGAGTGCCATCCCGGGTGATTTACATCCGGAACGGCATTTCACATCCTGCCTCATCGCAGCACAATGCGGCGTCGACGGGGTGCATTATGGGCACAGTTGGCGCGCCGGACCAATTTTCGAGTCTGCCGGTACCGGAATAGCCCGGCGCCGATGCGCTTTCTTCGGGCTCGCGTTTGAGCCGCGGTTGGCATGGGAATCCGGATCAACGCGGCAGATTTATGCGGTCTTAAGCAACGAGGACCGGCCTCGCCGTATGACCGGGTCGATCGCTCGCGATCGCCGTTGAGCAATGGATCGCTCACAGTACGCCAACGAGGAGGAAGCATTTCCATGGCTGAAGAAAACAAGTCGGGACCTGCCGAAGCGGTGAAAGGCGTCGTCGAGGACGTCAAGGGCAAGGCCAAGGAGGCCGTAGGCGCGGTGGCCGGTCGTGATGACCTCACCCGCGAGGGCCAGGCGCAGCAGGACAAGGCCGAAGCGCAGCGTGACGCGGCGAAGAAGGAAGCCGAAGCGGACGCCGCGCGCGGTGGCGCCAAGGCGGCCGAGGAGCGCCAGAAAGACAACCAGTAGCACGTCGTAGCCGATGGGCCCGGTCCGCGGAAGCGGGCCGGGCCCATCGGCTTGTTCACAGCATCGTCAAGTCTGACTTTCACATAGCTTTTGCATAGTTTCCGGCTGGGCGGGTACCCACGCCTAGCTCTGTACGACGTCTCCGCAGAGGTGCCTACGGACCGGGGGGGAACCGGGACGTGACGAGGTAAGGAGATGCCGTTGGACGTGGTGGTGCTCACCGATGAGGATGACTTCGAATCCGCCCTCCCCTTGTTGTCGACGTTCGCGCGGCCGATGCGCCGCGCCAGCCTGGCGGCGGACAGCGACGGACAGTGCGCCATGGCCGACATCGCCATCATCGACGCGCGCACGAACATGGCGATGGCCCAGGACATCAGCTCTCGACTGACGACCGACAACCCCGGCACCGCGGTGGTGGCCCTGGTGGCGGCGGCGGACTGTGCCGCCGTCGACGTCGACAGCTGCAACTTCGATGACGTGATGCTGCCCGGCACCGGTGCCGAAGAGTTACAGGCCCGGTTGCGCCTTGCGATCAGCCGCCGGCGCAGCGCGGTCGACGGCACCCTGAAGTTCGGCGACCTCCTGCTGCATCCGGCCAGCTTCACCGCGTCGCTGGACGGCAGCGACCTCGGTTTGACACTCACCGAGTTCAAATTGCTGAATTTTCTTGTGCAGCATGCCGGTCAGGCATTCACCCGAACCCGGCTGATGCAAGAGGCTTGGGGCTACGACAGCACCGGCAAGGTGCGCACGGTCGACGTACACATTCGGCGACTGCGCGCGAAGCTGGGCACCCGGCACCAATTCATGGTCGACACCGTCCGGGGAGTCGGCTACCGGGCCGCAACGCCGCCGCAACCGGAATGGCTCGCCGGCTCGAGGCTGACACCGATCTGGACCTCGACCACGACGCCCGCGCCCGGCCCGCTGAACCCGGAAGCGTCAGAGCTCTAGGCCAGAACGCTTTTGTCGCCTATCAACCGAACAACGGGAAGGCGCGCTTGCGCGCCAGCGCATTCATCCCATCCTGGATCGCGTCTTGCACTTCGTGGTACTTGCGGTCGACGTATCGGTCGTCGTCGGCCCGCGCGGGATCGTTGTCCAGTTCCACGGCGGGCATGAACCTGGTTCTGATCTTGGCCGGCAAGGGCAGCTGCGGAAGCGCCGCCGGTGCGATCCCCCACGGCAACGAGACGGCCAACGGAAATACCTTGAGCCGCAAGAGACGGTCCAGGCGCAGAGCTTTCGACAACCGGTCGCCGCGAATCAGCACAGGCATCGCGTCGGCACCGCCGACGGTCGCGATCGGTACGATCGGCACGCCCGCGCGTATCGCCATCTTGACGAAGCCGGTCCGTCCCGCCAGGTTGGCCTGATCGCGCTCGGTCCACGGGCGCAGTGAGTCCACTTCGCCGCCGGGCCACAGTGCCACGTCGCGCCCTTCCGCCAATGCGGTGGCAATCGCGTCCGGGGCAGCCGGCAACACTCCCATCGACCGAAAGTATCGCCCGAACAAGGGAATTGCCATCAACGCATCGTGGGCGGTGCCGTGCAGGGTGCGCTCCTGCCCGAACCGCCGCCACCATTGCAGGCCGACGGTCCAGGCGTCCCAGACGAACGGGGCCCCGGAGTGAATCCCCACCAGAAGCGCCGGCGGCTTCTCCGGAATGTTTTCCCAGCCGTCGATCTCCATCCGAAACCAGTAGTCCACCAGCACATTCCACAGATATTTCTGTCGCTGCAGGGCGGTCTCGTCCTGGCCCGAAAGGTCCCATCGCGCGGCTCGCTCGGCCACCCAGCCGCTCAGCCCGCCGGCTTGGTTGCTGCGCCGTTCTTCCATCGCGGCGCGGGCGTCGTCGGCCTGCCGCCTCGCTTGGGCGCGTACCGGCGCCGACCTGTGATCCGGGTTACTCATGCCGTACCGAGTACCCGATTCGGGCGCCCACGATTCCCCCAAATGCAAATCTCCCCGCGCCACTCGACATGGCGCGGGGAGGATTCGCAATCGGTTTAGGTGGTGTGCGGCGCCGGCGCAGGCGGGGCACCCGGTGCCGGGCTGTTCGGTGCGCCAGGCTCCGAGCCACCCTGCACGTTCGACGTCCACATCAGGATGTCCTGCATCCCGTCGTTGTAGACGACGCCGTTCGGAGGCGCGCCGGTCACGTCGAAGTACAGCGTGCCGGTCGACTCGTTGCCCTGGGAGATCGGTGCCGGGTTGAGCCCGTTAGGAGCCCCAACCTTGTCGATCACCCGGTAGTTTTGGCCGTTGGGCCCGCGGGCGATGAAATCGTTGACCATGGGAGTTACCAGCCCGCCATCGGATCTGGCGGTGACGTCGGCCTGATACAGCGTGCCTTTCGGCGTGTAGCCGGGGATGGTGACGTTGCTGGGCTGCAGGTTGCTCACCGTGTAATTGGTGATCAGCGGCCCGTCGACGAGTTGCTCGCTGGTGCCGAACCCCTGAATGTTGGGCGCGCCAGAAGCGGGCGTCGCGAAAATGGTCGCCACCGCTATCCCCCCGGCGGCGGCAGCTGTCGCAACGGCAGTCTTGGTGACCTTCATTGTTCATTCCTTTCGTATCGAACAATTGCCCCCCTGAAGGGCATAGAGGTATAGCCAGCAAATAGCCGGGCGGCCGGCGTCTTAAACATCGGCATTGATACCGGGCGGTTAGCCGCGGAATTTACGTGGCATTGTGAAGCAGTATCTTTCGCATCAGGTGATAACAAATGCATCATTACTCACACTCGACCGCCTCGATTAGGCCGCGCGCCGAAGGGTAATCGGTGTCGATGACGACCCGGATGTTCCGGCGGCGGGGGCGGTGGCTCGTCGAACGCTGGACCGTAGAGCCGAAGACTCTGGCGGGTCGGATTGTGCATCACAAATCACGTTGAATCGGTAAAGGAAATCGCATGGGCTTTGTAGCGCAACAACAATCCGTCCCCGGTGTGCAGTCGCAAATGGACCCGATTCCCGATTGTGGTGAAAACAGTTACCAGGGATCGGGAAAACTGCTCGGCAAAAGGGCGATCATCACCGGCGGCGACAGCGGCATCGGACGCGCGGTCGCGATCGCGTTCGCGCGCGAAGGCGCCGACGTGCTGATCGCCTACCTCAACGAGGATGACGACGCGCGCGAAGTCGCCCGTTACGTCACCAATGCCGGCCGCAACTGCGTACTGGTGCCCGGCGACCTCTCCGACGCCGCGCACTGTCGCACCGTCGTAGACCGGGCGGTGCAGGAATTGGGCGGCGTGGACATCCTCGTCAACAACTCGGCCTATCAGATGATGCGCAAGAGTCTCGACGAGATCAGCGACGAGGAGTGGGAGTACACCTTCCGGCTCAACATCGGTGCGTATTTCTACCTCGTCAAGGCGGCTGTGCCGCACATGAGCCCCGGCTCGTCGATCATCGGCAGCTCGTCGGTCAATTCCGACACACCCAATCCCACCCTGGCGCCCTATGCGGCGACGAAGGCGGCCATCGCCAACTTTTCGGCCAGCCTCGCCCAGCTGTTGGGCGACAAGGGCATTCGGGTCAACAGTGTGGCTCCCGGACCGATATGGACACCCTTGATCCCGTCGACCATGCCGCCGGACAGTGTGGAATCGTTCGGCGACAACGTGCCGCTGGGACGCGCCGGGCAGCCCGCCGAACTCGCCCCGATCTACGTGCTGCTGGCCTCCGATGACGCGAGTTACATCTCCGGGGCGCGGGTGGCGGTGACCGGCGGACGACCGATTCTGTAGGCGGCGAGGCTTCGGGTTCATCGGGCAGGTGTAACGGTGTGCTCACCGGGGTACAGCCCGAACGGGCAGGCGGGGCACGAGGGCACCGACGTGACCAGCGCGTGGCCGGTAAAGGGAGTGCAGATGAGCACAACAGCGCAGAAGCCCGAGCCGATCGGGACCGATGACGACTTCGAGCTGCTCGCCGACCAGGTCGCTGCTCTCAAAGAGCTCGCGCGCCGCGACGACGTGCCCGAAGGCCAGATCTATGATTTCGGAATCCGTTGGGGGGCAGCGCTTGCCGGACGGTTCAGGCGGCTGGTGCACTACAGCTGTCTTGGCCTGCTCGACGACGCCGCCGAGCGCCGGTTCCAATCCCTATGTGACGACCTGCGTTCCGTGTCGGATCTGATCGAGAGGTACGGTCTCGCCAGGCCCCGATTCAGCGATACCCCGAGCCACCCCACGTTACGCTAGCTTGCCTCGCCCTGGCGCGGCTCGCGATGTCCTCGACATCGGATATCTCTCGGTAATCGGACAGAAACTCGTTGGCCGCCAACACGATTCCAGTACGTGGCGCGGGGCAGCCGCCGTTGCGGCAAGTCAACGCCACCATGAAGGCGTCGTCGTCCTCGTCGAGGAACAGGAAACCGAGATACAGCGCGTGTCCTACGGAGAAATCCTTGGCGCCACATCCGGCGCAGTGACCGCCCTTGACGGCCACCAGCTCTAGGACGCGTTCGCGCTCAACGCTTTGCAGGTCGATCAGCTCGGGCCGCACACTCATGTCGGTCATCTCAGATCTCCACGTCCTTGTCGTAGTGGACGTTGTCCTCGCGCCAGCCGCCCAGTCCGCGGCCGATGCCGGAGTAGTCGTCGATGAACTCAATCTGGTTGATCCACTTCGCCATCTTGAAGCCGACCTGGGTCTCGACACGTAATCGCAGCGGTGCCCCGTGCTTGATGGGTAGCGGCTTTCCGTTCATCTCGTAGGCCAGCAAAGTTTGCGGCTTGTAGGCGAGTTCGAGATCGATCACCTCGTAGAACTGGCCCTCCCCCTCCGCGCTTGGCTCGTCGCGGCCGGTGTCTTGCATGGTCAGAAAGCAGATGTATTTCGCCTGCGGCAGGGGACGCACGTGGTCGGCGAGTTGGGCCAGTGGCACGCCGCTCCACTGGCCGATGCTGGTCCAGCCCTGCACGCAGTTGTGCATCACGCGCTGCGACTGTCGATCAGCGAGGCAACGCAACTCGTCCAGGTCCAGCGTCACGGGGTTCTCCACCAGGCCTCCTACTCGCACGCGCCAATCGACGAAGTTGTGCACGGCCATCACCTTGTACTCGGCGCTCGTCGGCGGCTTGCCGTTCACCCGGTGTTCCTTGGAGGTCATCCGCTCGGGGTAGTTCTGCTTCGAATTCAGCGGCCGCAGTAGGATTTTGCGGGCGCGGGTGACCACGGCGCCCAGCACGCGGCGAACCTGAACGGGTCGGCGCAGACTCCACACCGTCGCCGCGATGTGCACGGCAACGATGGCCGCGATGATCACCAGTGACAAGACGGTGGCCCAGCCGACGTTGCGGACCGAGCCGAAGATCATTGCGGCGGTGAGCTGGCCCCAACTCCAGAAGAAGATCATCGACAGGTGGATGACGATGAAGACCAGGAATGCGATTAGACCGAGGAAGTGCAGGCTTCGCGCCCATTGCCGACCGCCCCACATGCGCACGTACCACGGGAACGCCGCCTCGATCGCCGGGGATTGCGCAGCGCCGGTCAGGATCTGAAACGGTGCCAACAAGAAGATGACGCCGGCGTAGGTCAGCTTCTGGATGGCATCCAGGGGTTCTCCGGGCAGCAGTGGCGGCAAGTTGAAACTCATGTAGGTGACGATGTCGTTCCACGCCTCGGGGAAGATCGACCATGAGGCCGGCCAATAACGGTGCCACTGGCCGGTGGCGAACAGCAGGATGTAGTACGACAACCCGACGAGGATCCAGCCGATCACCGAAAAGAAATGCCAGTGCCGGCCCATGCCCAGTTTCTTGTGGCCGGGCAACGAGAACAGCGAGCTGTAATCCTCCTCCTCATCGAGGGTGTCGTAGAGCTTGTTGATCGGCATTTCCTTGACCGTGAAGCGCGCCCACTCGCTGCCCGGCTTGCTGTCGTCATGCCAGTACAACTTCGGGTGGGTGGACAGGATCTCGACGCCGCTGCGGATCACCAAAGTCAAGAACAACACGTTGAGCCAGTGGTCGATACGCAGCCACGCCGGGTAGTCAAGGACTGTCATGTCATCACCGTTCAGTCGCGCCAGTTCTGCCGTTGCGGATACGCCACGTTGATGCCGGACAGGACGGTGGTGTGCACGGCGATGAAGCCCCCGGCGAGCGCCATGGCAAGCGTCCCGGGCGCCAGGTCCCACCGGCCGGTCAACGCCACCAGCCCGGGCAGGCCGGCAAACCGGCTGACCACATAGATCACCAGGAATGCCGCGCTGACCAGACTGCCGGCAAACCAGCCAGCCTGCGGCACAACAGGATTGACCGGAAACGCCATCGCAGCGGCGGCGGCAAGGCAGGCGGCGATCAGCATGGCAACGTACACCAAAAAATACAGCGGCAGACCCGGACGGGTGGCCAGCAGATAGGCATGTACCGCCACCAGACCCATCAGCAGCGATGCGCCCAAGCCCGTCACCGTGCGCGGCAGATCAAAGGCGACATAGCCGTTGAGCGTGAGGAGGGGCGAGGAGAAAACCTTGTGCCACGCTTTGAGCCACAGGCGTGCGAGCAGCCCGACCATTATCGCTGACTACCCACCTGACCGGCCGACAAACTCGTCGTCGGAAAGCTTTCAGCGTCTTCACAGGTTGCGATTGAATGCGCGTGAGTCGGTAAGGGCCACAACGGATCTGGAGATCAGTGCCTTATGGCGGGGGCATCGTCGGGTACGCCGGCGCCACGCTCGTGCTCACCGTCGGATACGGGGCCAGTGGATAAGGAGTCGTCGGATAGGTGGTCACCGGATAAGGAGTCATCGGAGAGGTGGTCACCGGATACGGGGTCGTCGGAGAGGAGGTGGTCGGGCGGGTAGAAGTCGGGTAGGTGGTGATCGGCGACGTCGTTGTCGCCGGTGGCTGCGTGGTTGTGACCGTCGTCGACCGCGGTGACGGCGATTCGTTCGACTCGGAATTCGGAGAGACGGGGACGGCGGTGGTAGTCACCGGCACAGGCGGTGCTAGCCGCGAAGACTCGACCGGCGGGGTTACGTTGCGCACGTTGTCGGTCGGTTTGTTCCCGACGCCGCCCAGCCGCACGGCCAACCCGGCGGCCACGAGCAGCACGAACGCGGCCGCGCCGGCGGTGCTGACGAGCACTGCCGAGCGCCGTAGCCATGGCCTTCGCCGCGGCCTGGCTGCCACCTCTGGATCGCCGCGGGAGACCTCGGCGCTCGGCGGGATGGCGCCGGGCGCCTCATCGTCTACAAGATCGTCATCGCGGGCAGGTATGGGCAGCTCGCCGGAAGAGGCTTCCTGGGACCACGCCAGGGCGCGGTACGTCGCCGACTGATCGCCGTCGGCGGCCGCTTGCCCCGCCGCGCTGTGGGCAGTCCCGGCTGCCCAGGCCGTCGGACCTGCGTCGGTGGCTGGGACGCCTTCCGTCAGGGCGGCCGGCGCCTGACCTGCGACAGTTGCCGCGGCGCCGACGGCAGGGGACGGGCCCGGCGTGCCGGCCGAAGAACGCAGTTGGGCCAGGACCGCTGCGCCCATAGCCGCACTCAACGAAGGTTGCGATGTCGTGACAACCGGCGCCTGCAGGCGCTCAGACAACTGGTTGGTGATCAGCGGGATACATGCACCGCCGCCGACCGTGGCGACTGCGGCGAGCCGATGCGCCGGAATCTGATTGCGTTGCAACACATCTACGACGCAGTCGATGAAACGCTGCAGATGTTCGTAGATAAGTTCCTCGAACTCGCCGCGGGTCAACCGGACGTCCGCTCCGACGCCGGGAAGATCAGCCGGGATGACGGCGACCGTCGCCGATGAAAGCTGTTCCTTTGCGCTCCGGCATTGTTCGAGGCGACGACCCAGCGGCGCCAGCGGCGCCGTGTTGGCGGCATCGGCACCGGCGTTCGATGCGACGTGTCGCGTGATTATCTGGTCGAGCTGAGTGCCGGAGAAGCCGGTGTAGCGCAACGTCGGAGCGATCTGACGGAAATTGGCGGCGGCATCGGTCAGCGTGATGCTGCTGCCGCTCGCTCCGAAGTCGCACAGCACCACGCAACCGTCACTGGGAAATCCGGGTTGCGCGTACAACGCGGCCAACGCGGCCGTGCCGTCGCAAATGAAAGCCGGCGGCGCCCCGGGTGCGAGGGCGGGATAATCACGCAACGCCGCCCGCAGGGCGGCGACCTGACGCTCGTGCCAATGCCCGGGCACCGCGATGGCGGCCGGTGCCCCACCGACGCAGCGCGCCATCCCGTCGAGCGCGGCGGCGGTGAGCGCCGCGGCGGGATAACGCGATCCGTCGGCGGCCAGTAACGGTTGATCGCCTCCGACCCGCTCGACGAATCCGCTTAGAAGCAGGCCGGATTCGTCCAAGCGAGGATTCTCGGTCGGTGTGCCCACCTCCGCGGGCCGGTGACCGTACATCGTCAAGACCGACGCGCGGGTCACCGGGGCGCTACCGGCGCGCGCGGCCACCAGGTTGGCCGTCCCGATCGACAAACCGAGCGGGCCGCTCATGTCTCCCCGTGTCCTTTCTCTCGGAATCCGTCGCAAACACCGCTACAACGGTGCAATGAACGACGCTGTTTTCATCGAGTGATGGCCGCGCGGCTTGCGAGCCGGCGGATACACGGATTCCGAGTCATCGCGCTACGGCGCAGCCATCCCCCGACTCGGCGCTGCTCGTTTAACGCGATAGCCGCCTTTTTCCGGTGCGCACTCGCAGCGGCCAAAGGCATGGCGGATTAACCCTGCCGCAGGCTTCCCGATGGGAAAGCACTTTAAACGCTTTCCGCGCGAGCCGTCGGTAGCCAAACCGAAAGTGCTGTGCGCCGCCACCGCGTCAGGTGGCTGGACGGCGGCAGCGCGCAACCGGCGAGCCGACAAGCCGAAATTCCTCATTCTTGTCGAGCTGCGGATCGACGCCTTCCTGGAAGAGGACGATGATGTCCGAGCCGCCGAACTGGAAGTACCCGAACTCTTCTCCCTTGGCCATGTGGCGGCCGGGCACCGCGGTGAGCACCACCGACGACACGTGGGCCATGCCCACCGGGATGACCGCCACGATGCCGATATCGCCGCAATCCGATTGCGAGGTGTCGATGGTGACCACCCCGCGGGTCTGGGAGAACTCGTATCCGCTGCTGGCGCTGTCGCTGGCGGCGAACTCGTGTTCTTCCAGGCCCACGCGCATGAAAACTTTGCCCTCGATCCGGAAGGACTCCTTGACCAGTCCGGCGACCGGCACGTGGTAGCGGTGGTAGGCGTGCACCGGCAGCATGTAATGGACGAAGGTGCCGCCCGCAAAGCTTTCGCTGTACTGGCTGCCTTCGATGAGTTGCTTGATGTTGCCGTATTTTTCGTTTTTGACCGTGGTGGCCGGAATGCTCGAGTCGGCAGCGATGTCGTAGGAGTGCTGGTATTTGCAGTCGGCCGGTGAGGTGACCACCAGATTGGTGGTCGGCTCGGCGATCGGGCGCAGCCCGCCGTTGACTTCCCGCGCGATGAACTGGTTGGCGGTCAACCATCCGCTGGGCGCATTGGGCACCCCATCGATCAAGGACTCATGGATGCGGTACTCGGGCGCATTGTCGATGAACGACTGCAGGGCCTCCGGGCTGAACGATTCCGGCGAGTCCAGGAAATCCCCCCACTGCCGGGCGAACTCGGTCATCCATTCCCGAAAGACGCCGGAGCCCTGCGGCGACTCGTCCCCCTGGTCGACCAGGAAGTAGAAGTGCGACATGCGATCACTGACCTCTTGAGCCTGCCGCTTTTCGTTCTTCCAGGCATCGGCATCCGACTCGTGTGGCACCCATCTGATAAAGCGCTTCAGGTAGGCCTCGTACTCGTCGATGTCGCGCGGCCACTCGAGCGCGGCGTACAGGTCCTGGTTCAGTTCGGCTTCGGCCCGTTGCCGGGCCTCCTGCAGGGACCGCTCAAGCCGATCGCCCAGGCCCTGTTCTTTGTCGAGGACGCCGCGAAGCTCTTGGATGACGGGTTTTGGCTCGCTCATTATCAGCACTCCTTGGTGTCGTCTGTGCGCGACGCGCGCCAACCAACGACTCGACGCGCACCGAGCACGGAGCCATGGCGGGTGCATACCCGCGCTCTCCAACGGCAAACGGGCTCGGGGCACCGCGATTCCGGTTACCCATCCAGTCGGTGTCACCGGCCAGTGCGGGGAGGCCAATTCGGCTGCGTGGCAAGCGGTCCGAGAGAGCGCCCCGAACCCGAGACCTCGCCGCCGGTGGTGCTCATCAACACCACGACGGACGACAGCGCGGGACGAGAAGGCCAGCGCGCTGCTGCCTATCCGCGCTCAGCCGCCCCGAACCCTGCGGTTGTACTTCTTGATCGCGTCGATCAATTGCGACTTGTTCATCGTGGACCGGCCGGCGATGTCGAGACGGCGGGCCAGCTCGAGCAGGTGCTTTTTGCTGGCGTTGGCATCGACGCCCTCGGCGGACTGCCCGGTCGGCCGCAGGCCACCGCTCTCGGCCCGCTCATCGGACGGGCCCTTCTCGTCCTTAGGTTCCCAGTGATCGCCGACCTTTTCGAAACTGTGCTTGACAGCGGCGTACGCCACCCGGTGGGCGCGCCCCTCGCTGCCGTACTGCTCGGCGGCCGCGTCGTGAGTTTTCGCGAATGTGCGTTGGGCCTTGGCGCTGGAACGTTGCAGCGTGCTGGGCAATTCGCTCTTCTTGGCCGCGCCGGCCTTCGTCGTCTTCGGCATCGAACCTCCTCGGCTGCCGCAAGCGCTGCGGGTAACCGGTCGGTTACCCCGGCCGGCACGCCGACAATCAAGGTCTGGACAATGTGCGCATCGGGCCGGTCGAAATATGTCAATATCGTTGACATGATTCAGGCCGACGATGCTCCGCTGGGTTACCTCCTCTACCGGGTCGGGGCGGTACTGCGACCAGAGGTCGCCACCGCGTTGGGTCCGCTGGGCCTGACCCTGCCCGAATTCGTTTGCCTGCGCATACTTTCGATGTTCCCGGGAATGTCGAGCGCCGAATTGTCCCGTCACACCAACGTCACCCCGCAGGCGATGAACACCGTGCTGCGCAAGCTGGAAGAGGTCGGCGCCGTGTCGCGGCCGTCGTCGGTGCCCTCGGGACGCGCGCTGCCGGCGAACTTGACCGGGCAGGGCCGCACCCTGCTCAAGCGCGCCGAAGGAGCGGTCCGCGGCGCGGACGCACGCATCTTGGCCAGGCTCACCGAAACTCAGCAACGTGAGTTCAAGAGGATGCTCGAGAAGCTCGGCTCCGACTAACGGTGATCACGAAGCGCGCCCGCGCGGCGATCGCGTCGCCGCCGTCCTGATCAGCCGGTAGCGTCAATGCGCGCCCACGGCCGCGCCTCTTCGAGCTCATAGGCCAATTCGAGCAGCAGAGATTCCTGCCCCATATCGGCCGACAGCATCATGCCAACCGGCATCCCGTCGGCGGACTGCGCCAGCGGCAGCGAGATCGCGGGTTCGCCGGTGACGTTGTGCAGCGGGGTGAACGAGACCCAGTCGATCAGCCGGCTGATGACCTGCCGGTAATCGGTGGGCGCCAGGAATCCGATGCGGGGTGTCTCGTCGGCGAGGGTGGGTGTGAGCACCGCGTCGTAAGTGCGGAAGAACTGTGCGGTGCGTCTGCGCGCCCGGCGCAGCCGCACGATGGCCGTCGGAAGGCGGTGGATGTTGCGGCTGGTGTGGCGGAGAAGACCCAGTGTCAGGCTGTCCAGCTTGCTGCGATCGAACGTCTCGCCGAACAGGTGCCGCCCGCCGCTTACCTGGGCCAGCGATAAAAATCCCCAGTACATGACGAAGTCGTCGACGAAACTGCGCGCGACCGGGGGTTCGTCGACGTGTTCGACACGGTGGCCCAGCTCCTCGAGCAGACCGGCGGACTTCAACGTCAGCTCTCGCACCTGCGGACTGCACTCGCGCTGTACCGATCGGGTCAGCACCGCGATCCGCAACCGTTGCCGGCCGGGTGCGGTGACGTCCCCGACCGGTGCCAGCTTGGGGTTACGCCAGATTCGCTCGGCCTCGCGGTAGAACGCCGCGGTGTCCCGGACCGAACGGGTCACCACGCCGTTGACGACCACACCGACCGGCATCCGGCGCAGCGTCGCGTCCAGCGGCAGCCGGCCACGCGACGGTTTGAGTCCGACCAAGCCGTTGCAAGCGGCCGGAATTCGGATCGAGCCACCGCCGTCGTTGGCGTGCGCGATGGGCACGACACCGGCGGCGACGAACGCACCCGAACCCGACGACGACGCGCCGGCGGTGTATTCGGTGTCCCACGGATTGCGGACCGGGCCCAGCCTCGGGTGCTCCGCCGAGGCGCTGAACCCGAATTCGGACAACTGCGTCTTGCCCACCGAGGTCAAGCCGGTGGCCAGGAACAGCCGGGTGAAGACGCTGTCCGCGACGGCATTTCGGCTCGTCCACGCATCGGTGCCGTGCATGCTGGGCTGCCCGGCGACATCGACGTTGTCTTTGATGAACGTCGGCACGCCGCCGAAGTAACCGCCTGCCGGACCCGACGCGGCCGCCCGCGCTTGGTCAAAAGCCGCGTACACCAACCCATTTAGCAGCGGGTCGACGGCCTCGGTGCGGGCGATCGCGGCCTCGACCACCTCGGCCCTGCCGACCCGGCCGGATTTCAGGGCATCGGCCAGGCCGACCGTGTCCAGATCGCCGAGGGCATCATCACCGAACGCGTGCACGTGTCGCATGACACTGACGCTAGCCCGCGCGCCCGTGCCCCCGGGAGGTTTCCCGGCTTGTGTCCGGGCCGGGTCAAGTGGTCAAGCCTGAAGTCAGGCCTGGCCCACCTCGAAGCGGACGAACCGCGTCACCGTGACACCGGCGTCGTCGAGGAGTGCCTTGACGGTCTTCTTGCTGTCGGACACCGACGTCTGCTCGAGCAGCACCGCGTCCTTGAAGAAGCCGTTCAGCCGGCCTTCGACGATCTTGGGCAGGGCCTGCTCCGGCTTGCCCTCCGCCTTGGCGGTTTCCTCGGCGATGCGGCGCTCGCTGGAGACCACGTCCTCGGGCACGTCGTCGCGGGACAGGTAGCGGGCCTTGAGCGCCGCGATCTGCAGTGCCACGGCGTGAGCCGCCTCAGCGGCGGATCCAGCGTCCGAGCCTTCGTACTCGACCAGCACACCGACCGCGGGGGGCAGGTCGGCCGCCCGCCGGTGCAGGTAGGTCTCGACGGTGCCGTCGAAGTTCGCGACGCGGCGCAACTCCAACTTCTCGCCGATCTTGGCCGACAGCTCCGCGATTGCCTGCTCGACGGTCTTGTCAGCGACGGCGGCGGCCTTGAGCTCGTCGACGTCCTTGGCCTTCGACGACACGGCCGCGGCGACGATCTGGTCGGCCAGCGCCTGGAACTCCGCGTTCTTGGCGACGAAGTCGGTCTCGCTGTTCAGCTCGATCAGCGCGCCACCCTGGGCCGCGACCAGACCTTCGGCCGTCGCACGCTCGGCGCGCTTGCCGACATCCTTGGCGCCCTTGATGCGCAGCGCCTCGACGGCCTTGTCGAAGTCACCGTCGTTCTCGGCCAGCGCGTTCTTGCAGTCGAGCATGCCGGCACCGGTGAGTTCCCGAAGCCGCTTGACGTCGGCAGCGGTGAAGTTCGCCAATGGTCAGCCTTCCTATGAGGGGTCAGTGGTTGGTTCGGGGGTGCCCGCAGCGGCGTCGGTGGGGGCGGTGGCGGTGGCGGAGGCCAACAGCTCCTGCTCCCATTCGGCGAGCGGCTCGGCGGCCTCGGCCTCGGGCTTGCCGTCGCCGCGGCCGACGCCCGCGCGGGCCTGCAGCCCTTCGGCGACCGCGGAGGCGATCACCTTGGTCAGCAGCGCCGCCGAACGGATCGCATCGTCGTTGCCCGGGATCGGGTAGTCGACCTCGTCGGGGTCGCAGTTGGTGTCCAGGATCGCGATGATCGGGATGTTCAGCTTGCGAGCCTCCGCAACCGCGAGGTGCTCCTTGTTGGTGTCAACGACCCAGATGGCCGACGGCACCTTGGCCATGTCGCGGATACCGCCGAGGCTGCGCTCGAGCTTGTTCTTCTCGCGGGTCAGCATCAAGATTTCCTTCTTGGTGCGGCCCTCGAAGCCACCGGTCTGCTCCATCGCCTCGAGCTCCTTGAGGCGCTGCAGGCGCTTGTGCACGGTGGAGAAGTTGGTCAGCATGCCGCCCAGCCAGCGCTGGTTCACGTACGGCATGCCCACGCGGGTCGCCTCGGCGGCGACGGACTCCTGCGCCTGCTTCTTGGTGCCGACAAACAGGACGCTGCCGCCGTGGGCGACGGTCTCTTTGACGAATTCGTACGCCTGGTCGATGAAGGTCAGCGTCTGCTGCAAGTCGATGATGTAGATGCCGTTGCGGTCGGTGAAGATGAACCGCTTCATTTTGGGATTCCACCGACGGGTCTGGTGCCCGAAGTGGGTGCCGCTGTCAAGCAGCTGCTTCATGGTTACGACGGCCATGGTTGTGCCTTACTTGTGTCGGTTGTCGCCTGGCATCGGGTGAGGCCGGGCCCTGGCGGCTGCTGCGATGCCGGACCCGGTTAAGGGACCGCCCGGCATGCGATTGCGAACTCCTAGTGGAACCAGAGACGCGAGGCAGACGCGCGAAGTCAGCCCGCGAACGAGCTGCGACCAGCAGTTTACACCGACTCAGCAGGTGGTTTTGCCACGCTTCCCCAACCGGGCCGCTCATTCACAACGCCGGCGTGGCCGGGTGGCAGCGCCGGCAGAGGGGCGCTGAACTGCCCGGATGCGGTGGAAAGCGTTGCTGCTATGTGCGGGCCTGGTCAGCGCGGTGCCGGCGGTCGCCGCCGAGGATCGCCTGGACTGGCCGCTGCGCCCGCCCCCGGCCGTCGCCCGGGGGTTCGACGCCCCGGCCCAGGACTGGCATCCCGGGCACCGGGGCGTGGACCTGGCCGGTGCCCCGGGTCAGCCGGTGTACGCCGCGGGCGCCGCGACGGTGGTGTTCGCCGGGCTGCTGGCCGGACGACCGGTGGTGTCGCTGGCCCACCCCGGCGGGTTGCACACCAGCTACGAGCCGGTCCGGGCGGCCGTGCGGGTCGGCCAGTCGGTGACGGCGGCGACCGTGATCGGCGACCTGGTGGCCGGGCATGCCGGGTGCCCGGTCGCGGCGTGTTTGCACTGGGGCGCGATCTGGGGTCCGGCGTCGGGCGCCCGCTATGTCGATCCGTTGGGCCTGCTCAAGTCCACGCCGATCCGGCTCAAACCGCTGCAGCGGTGAGCCGGCTCACGCGCGAGGGTGGGCCTGATCGTGCACCGCGCGCAGCCGCGACACCGCGACGTGGGTGTACAGCTGGGTGGTCGCCAGGCTCGAATGGCCGAGCAACTCCTGGACGACGCGCAGGTCGGCCCCGCCTTCGAGCAGATGTGTGGCCGCGCTGTGCCGCAGGCCGTGCGGCCCCATGTCCGGCGCACCGTCCACCGCGGAGACGGTTTGGTGCACCACCGTGCGCGCCTGGCGAACGTCGAGCCGGCGGCCGCGCGCGCCCAACAGCAGCGCCGGGCCCGACTTCGCGGTCGCCAGCGCCGGGCGGCCGTCGGCCAGCCACGCGTCGAGCGCCTCGGCGGCGGGCCTGCCGAACGGCACGCTGCGCTGCTTGTTGCCCTTGCCGAGCACTTTGACGAGCCGGTGATGGGTGTCGACGTCGTCGATGTCCAGGCCGCACAGCTCGCTGACCCGGATCCCGGTGGCATACAACATCTCGACGATCAGCCGGTCCCGCAGCGCCAGCGGATCGCCTTGCTGCGCACCGGATTTGGCGGCGGCCATGGCGTCGGCGGCCTGGTCTTGGCGCAGCACCGAGGGCAGGGTGCGGTGCGCTTTGGGGACCTGCAGTCGAGCGGCCGGATCCGCGGCCAGCAGGCCGCGCCGCACGGCCCACGCGGTGAAGGCCTTGACCGCCGAGGTGCGGCGGGCCAACGTCGTGCGGGCGACACCGCCCGCCGCCGCGACGGACAGCCAGGAGCGCAGCAGGGGCAGACTCAGCCCGTCCAGACGCGCGCCGCGGTCCTCGATGAAGGCGAGCAGCGAGCGCAGGTCGCCGAGGTAGGCGCGGCGGGTGTGCGCCGAGCGGCCGCACTGCAGTTCCAGGTACTCGTCGAATTCGTCGAGAATCGCCTGCACTCCCCCACGGTCGCAGGCGGCGACCGTGGCGCTCTAGTCGACGCGCCGAAGCGTATCCGGGGTGAGATCTTTGAGCGTGGGATAGCCGTCGACTGCCATGATGAGGTCGGCCTCGCCCAGGATCGAGCGCAGCACGTGCACGATGCCGTCCACCCCCCCGAGCGCCAGGCCGTACGCGTACGGGCGGCCAATGCCCACGGCCGTGGCCCCCAGCGCGAGCGCCTTCACGACGTCGGCACCGCTGCGGATCCCCGAATCGAACAGGACGGGCAACCCGTCGGCAGCCTCGACGACCCCGGGCAGGCACGCGAGGGCGGGCAGGCCGCCGTTGGCCTGGCGGCCGCCGTGGGTGGAGCAGTAGATGCCGTCGACGCCACCGTCCCTCGCGCGCCGCGCGTCATCGGGGTGACAGATGCCCTTGATGATCAGCGGCAGGTTGGTCAGCGACCGCAGCCAGGCTAGGTCGTCCCAGGTCAGAGGGTTTCCGAAGGTCGTTACCCACTGCAGCACGGTGCCTTGCGGGTCCTCTTCCGGCGGGCGCTGCAGGCTGGCGCGGAAGACCGGGTCGCTCGTGTAGTTGCTCAGGCAGAGCCCCCGCAGCTGCGGGAAATTGGCCGTGGTGAGGTCGCGCGGGCGCCACCCCGGAATCCAGGTGTCGAGAGTGACGATGATGCCCTGGTAGCCGGCGGCTTCGGCGCGCTGGACGAGGCTCGCGGCCAGGTCGCGGTCCTTGGGCGTATACAGCTGGAAGAAGCCGGGGGTCTCCCCGAACTGTGCGGCGACGTCTTCCATCGGGTCGGCGGTCAGGGTGGAAACGACCATCGGGACGCCAGTGGTGGCCGCCGCGCGTGCGGTGGCGAGGTCACCATGGCCGTCTTGGGCACAGATACCGATGACCCCGATCGGCGCCATGAACACCGGCGACGGCAGGGTCAGGCCGAACATCTGCACCGACAGGTCGCGAGCCGCCGCGCCGACGAACATGCGCGGTATCAAGCCCCAGTGATCGAACGCCTCCCGGTTGGCCCGCTGCGTGCGCTCGTCACCGGCGCCGCCGGTGACGTAAGACCAGACCGACGGCGGCATGGCCCGCTCGGCCCGGGCCTCCAGCTCGGCGAACGCCATCGGCAGCGCGGGCGCCACCCCGCCGAGGCCCTTGAAGTAGATCTCGTTCTGGTAGTCGCCGAATGCCATGGGATAGACAATGCCAGGCGGGCGTCAGGCTGACGAGTTCGCCGACTCCGCCTGCGCCAGTTCCTTCTTCCACTGGCGGAAGGTCTCTTCGGTGCGGCCGCGGCGCCAATATCCCGAGATCGAGGACGCCCATTTGGCGTCCACACCGCGCTCCTTGCGGATGTAGGGGCGCAGATTGTGCATGACGGCCTGGGCCTCGCCGTGGATGAAAACATGCACCTGCCCGGGCAGCCAGGGGGCGCTGGTGACGGCCTCGATCAGCGGCGCGTGGTCACCGGCCCGGTCCTCGGGAACCAGGTCGGCACGGCCGCCGCGATAAACCCAGTGCACTTCGACGCCTTCGGGTGCGCTCAGCGGAATCTCGTCCTCTTGGCCCGCAACCTCGATGAACGCCTTGCCAACCGCGCTGGGCGGCAACGCTTCCAGCGCCGCGGCGATGGCCGGCAGCGCCGATTCGTCGCCGGCCAGCAGGTGCCAGTCGGCGGCCGGGTCCGGTGTATACGCCCCGCCGGGGCCCATCAGGTAGATTGGCTGGCCGGGCTGAGCCGTGGACGCCCACTGACCCGCCATGCCGTGCTCCCCGTGCACCACGATGTCGAGTGTGATGCGGCGCTTTTCGATGTCGACGTGGCGGACGGTCAGCGTCCGCACCGAGGGCTTTTTCTCCGGCGGCAGGTCCGCGAAGCTGTCGAGGGTCAGCGGCTCGGGCAAGCCGGCCATGTCGACGTCGTCGGCGACGAACACCAGCTTGACGTAGGAGTCGGTGAACTTACTCGGCACGAAAGTGTCAAAATCCTTGCTTTCGAGCACTATCCGCACCATGTGCGGTGTGAGTTGTTCGGTAACGACAACTTCGAAACGTTGCAGTGGTCGACCCGCCACTTGTCCTCCTGTCCAAACCCCAACCCCCGCTCGACTATACGAGCCGCGTCGTTGATGCGGTCTGAGCTGCGGCGACCCGGACGATTCGCCACCGCCCGTCCTCGCGCTGCACCAAGCCGGCGAGCTCGAGCATCGCCAGCGGGCCCAGCGCGAGCTCGGGCACCATTCCCGATGCGACCGCAATCTCGTCGACCGTGGCCGCGCCGCGGCCCGGCAACGCCTCGTAGACCCGGCGCTCGGCATCGCTGAGGCCGTCGAGTGGCGTCGTCGGATGCGGCTCGTCGCGGGCCAGTTCGCCGATGTGGCCGACCAGCTCGACGACATGGTCGGCGCGGGTGACCAGCTCGGCACCGTTGCGCAGCAGGGCATGGCAGCCCGCCGACGCCGACGACGTGACAGGCCCGGGCACCGCCGCAACCACCCGGCCTAAGGCCCGCGCCCAGGCGGCGGTATTGGCCGCGCCGCTGCGCAGACCGGCTTCCACCACCACGGCGGCCCCGGCCACGGCGGCAACCAGACGATTGCGGGTCAAGAACCGGTGGCGGGCCGGGCGGATGCCGGGCGCGTACTCGGTGAACAACAGCCCCTGCTGGCCGATCCGGTGCAGCAGGGCGGTGTGACCGCTCGGGTACGGAACGTCGAGCCCGCCGGCCAGGACGGCCACGGTGACGCCGTCGCCGTCCAGGACGGCGCGGTGCGCCGCGCCGTCGATGCCGTATGCGCCGCCTGAGACCACCGCGACGTCGCGCTGCGTCAATCCGGCCGCCAGTTCGCCGGCAACGTGCTCGCCGTACGTGGTCGAAGCGCGCGTCCCGACCACGGCCGCGGCCCGATGGGCCGCCTCGTCGAGCCGCACGGGCCCCAGCGCCCACAACACCATTGGCGAAACCATCGGTGCACCTCCGCCGGTGCGCGGTGCGGCACCGCGGAATGCGGCGAACGCCAGCAGCGGCCACTCGTCGTCGTCCGGCGTGATCAACCGTCCGCCACGCCGGGCCAGCATTTCGAGATCTGCCGCGCTGCGGTCGATCTCGCGCCGGGCCTCGGTACGCCGGGCCAGGCTGTCCTCGACCAGGCCACGCCGGATCCGCTCGGCGGCCTCCACCGGGCCGACGTGCTGCACCAGGGCGGCAAGTTCGGCGCAGGGCGGCTCGACCACCCGGGACAGATAGGCCCACGCGCGCAGCGTGGGAGCGTCGTGCGCCACCGTCATCGCTGGGCCCCTGGCTGGCGGAAGCTGAGTGCGGCGGCGACTTCGTCTATCCCGGGAGATGGGCGGCCGGCCAGGTCGGCCAGGCTCCACGCGACGCGCAATGTGCGGTCGAGTCCGCGGATGCTGAGCAGTCCGCGATCCAGCGCCCTTTGCAGCGGCTCCATCGCCGCGTTGCTGGGACGGAACTTCCGGCGCAGCAGCGCCCCGCTGACTTCGGCGTTGGTGCGAAATCCGTGTGGCAACCAGCGCTGGGCGGCGGCAGCGCGGGCCAGCGCCACCCGGCGACGGACCTGCGCCGTCGACTCAGCGTCTCCGCCTGCGAACGCTCCCGCCTTCACCTGATGCATCTGCACGCGAAGGTCCACCCGGTCCAGCAGCGGTCCCGACAGCTTGCCGAGGTAGCGACGTTTCGCCGCCGCCGCGCAGATGCAGTCCTGCGGGTCGGCCGGGGCGCACGGGCACAGGTTGGCGGCCAGCACCAGCTGAAATCGCGCGGGATAACAGGCCACCCCGTCGCGGCGGGCAAGGCGAATCTCGCCGTCCTCCAACGGTGTTCGCAGGGCTTCCAGCGCGCTGACCCGGATCTCGGCGCACTCGTCGAGGAAGAGCACCCCGCGATGCGCGCGGCTTACGGCGCCCGGTCGGGCCATCCCGGACCCCCCGCCGACGAGCGCGGCGACGCTGGAACTGTGGTGTGGCGCCACAAATGGCGGTCTGGTGATCAACGGTGTGTCGCCCGACAGTAGGCCGGCCACCGAGTGAATCGCCGTGACTTCCAGGGACTCGGCCTCGGTCAGCGGCGGCAGCAACCCCGGAAGGCGCTGTGCGAGCATGGTTTTGCCCACCCCGGCGGCCCGGTGAGCATGAGGTGGTGCGCCCCGGCGGCGGCCACCTCGACCGCGAACCGCGCCTGCGTCTGCCCGACGACGTCGACCAGATCCGCCTCGGGCCCGCCGTCCGTCGGCTGCGCGTCGATCCTGCCGTCCAGGGCGCCGCTGCCGCTGAGCCACTTCTGCAGCTGCCGCAGGGTGCGCACGCCCCACACGTCGATGCCGTCGACCAGGCTGGCCTCGGCGAGGTTGTCCACCGGAACCACCACGGCCGGCCAACCGTCGCGTTTGGCGGCCAGCACGGCGGGCAGCACCCCGCGCACCGGCCGGACCCGCCCGTCCAGGGACAGCTCACCGAGCAGCACCGTTTTCTCCAGCCGGTCCCAGGGGTTCCTGCGCTGCGCGGACAACACCGCGACGGCCAGGGCGATGTCGTAGACCGACCCCATTTTGGGCAGCGTCGCAGGTGACAGCGCCAGCGTCAGCCGCGCCGCGGGCCACGTGTTGCCGCAGTTGGTGACGGCCGCCCGTACCCGGTCGCGCGACTCCTGCAGGGCGGCGTCGGGCAGTCCCACCAGGTGCACGCCCGGCAGCCCGGACGTGATGTCGGCTTCGATCTCCACGATCTGCCCGTCAACGCCGCGCACCGCGACGGAGAACGCGCGTCCCAGCGCCATCAGCCGATCCCTTGCAGGTGGGTGATCTCGGGGATGCGGCGGCGCCCGACCCGCACGCCGATCACGTCGATGCGGATCCCCGCGCTGCGCTGGCCCTGGCCGGCCAGCCACAGCCCGGCCAGCCTGCGCAACCGCAGCACCTTGCGCGGGGTGACCGCATGCGCCAATCCCCCGTATCCGTCCCCGGTGCGGGTCTTCACCTCGACGAACACCACCGTCGACGTGGCGTCGTCGCGGGCGATGATGTCGAGTTCGCCGTAGCGGCAGCGCCAGTTGCGCTGCAGGATCCGCAGCCCCATCCGCATCAGATGATCCACGGCGAGCGCCTCGCCCATCGCCCCCAGCTGGATCCGCGTCATCGTCGTTTCGGTCGTCATGGGGGCCAAGGTGCCCCACGCCCCCGACGAGACGGGCCATCATCGCGACCCACGGCCGCCCGCGCCGGCCGGTTATCCCCAGTGCGTCGCCCATCCACAGCCGGGCGGCGGCACCTGGGTGCGGCTAGGTGACCGGTCCGACGAAAACCGGATCGCCCGTTGCGTTCTCACGCTCCCGCGGCAAGCGCTGCCAGCGTCTCGGCCGAAGAGTGCAGCGGACGCCAGCCCAGTTGGGTCTTGGCCTTGGTGGTGTCCATCACCATCGAGGTCCGCGCGGTGTGCAGCCATTCCAGCATGGACGGCACCCGCGGCACCCGCGAGATCGCCGCCGACGCCGCCGTCGCCGCGACCGCGGGGACCCGCACCGGGCGCCCGCCCAGCGCCCTGGCCACGTCGGTCACGGTCACCACCCCGTCGCCGGCGATGTTGTACACCCCCGGGGGCGCCGGGGCGGTGGCCGCCAGCGCGATCGCCGTCGCCACGTCGTCGTGGTGCACAAGTTGCAGCGGGTACCCCGGATCGGGCACCACCGGCTTGAGGACCGGGACGGCTTTGACCACCGCACGCACCGGGCCGGGCAATTGGTTCCAGGGCATGGCGTCGGCCAGGGCGGTGGCGTTGGGCCCGGCCACCACGCAGGGCCGCAGCACATAGACCTCGAGCGGCGAGTCCTTAGTGATGTCGGCGAGCAGCGCCTCGCACGCCGCCTTCTGCTCGGAGTAATAGTGCTCTGCGGACCCCCGGGCCGCCACGTCCTCGGTCAGCGGGACGGGATTGTCGGAGTGGTAGCCGTATGCCGCCACCGACGAGGTGTACACCAGGCGCCGGGGCCGGTCGGCGGCCGCCGTCGCCTCGAACACGTTGCGGGTGCCTTCGAGATTCACCCGGGCGCTCTCGTCGCGCGAACCCATGATGATGAACGCCAGGTGGATCACCACATCGGCCTGCGCGACCAAGGCGTCGACGGCCGCGCGGTCCAGGATGTCGCCCTGCTGATAGCTGGTCTTCAGCCAGCCGCGCGACGACGGGTCAAACGGCCGGCGAGCCATCCCGATGATCGCGTCGACGGCGGGTTCGCGCTCAAGCGCCGTCACCGCGGAGACGCCGATCTCCCCGGTTGGTCCGGTCACCGCGACGGTCACTCCCATCAGAACGTCCTTCCCTGCCGCGGCCAACCGAAACCCCGCGGGCGGACATCGGCAAGTCCCGGCTCGTGGTAGAACCATCTTTCCAGCTCTCGCGACTCTCGAGCGGTTGGACGTTCGGGCACTGCACATCGTCAGCGAGGGCTTTGCGGTCAACGATGACCGGCCAAGATGCCAGGATCGGCCGCAACCGCACGAAACTGCGTGTAAGGCTGGTACCGGCGGCGGATAATCTACGGCGATCAAACGCGGATAACACCGCCGACACCGCAGGAATGAGGCATGACATGGCGGACCAATCGAAGACCCGCGCACACGCGCCCGCTACGGGCGGAGAGAAGGCCGACCCCGCGACGGTTTTCGCCGCTCTCGCCGAGATCATCTACCAGGGCTCCGACGTCAACCAGATGTATGCGGCCATCTGCGTGGCCGCCACCCTGACCGTCCGCGGCTGTGACCACGCCAGCCTGTTGGTCCGCGAGAACGACAAATACCTCACCGTCGGTGCCAGTGACTGGCTCGCGAAGCACATCGACGACATCGAGAGGCGGGCCGGTGACGGCCCCTGCATCGACGCCATCGAAGAGGAGACGCCGCAGATCGACACCGATCTGACGACCCCCTCGCTGTGGCCCAGCCTGGCGAAAATCCTGGTCGCAGAGACCCCGGTGCGCGGCGCGATGGGTTTTCGGCTTCTGGTCGACAAGCGCAAAGGGGCCGCGCTCAACTTGTTCAGTGACACCCCCAACATGTTCGACTCCGAATCCGCCGGGCGGGCGGCCGTGCTGGCCGCATTCGCCAGCGTCGCCATCAACGCGGTCAGTAAGGGCGAGGATGCGGCTAGCCTGCGCCGCGGGTTGCTCAGCAACCGCGAGATCGGCAAGGCCGTCGGCATGTTGATGCTGTTGCACGACATGAGCGAGGACGCGGCGTTCGATCTGCTGCGACGCCACTCCCAGGCGCTGAACATCAAGCTGGCCGAGGTGGCGCGCGCGGTCATCGAGAATCGCGGTCAGCTGCCACCGGAGATCGAAAATCAGCTTCCGTCGAACAACTAGCGCCAGCTACTCGGGGAGCCGCAGCTCGGGCTTCTCGACCTCTTCGATGTTGACGTCCTTGAAGGTGACCACCCGCACCTGCTTGACGAACCGCGCCGGCCGGTACATGTCCCACACCCAGGCGTCGGACAGTCGCAGCTCGAAGTAGACCTCACCGTCGGCGTTGCGCGGCGTCATCTCCACGCTGTTGGCCAGGTAGAACCGCCGTTCGGTTTCCACCACGTAGCTGAACTGGCCGACGATGTCCTTGTATTCGCGGTACAGCGAGAGCTCCATCTCGGTTTCGTACTTTTCGAGATCTTCTGCACTCATCTGCTCCGACGTCCTTCTCCCAGACCGTTTTCCCGGGGGTTCCCGGCGCTGGCTGCCGTTAGCCGGGGTGGGAATCCTGATCTCATCTTTCCTCACCGATATCCGTCGCGCTGCAGCGGTGGGTCCGGTTGGCAGTCGGCCACCACCCGGCTGCCATTCCGGGTGGCCACGCGCCGGACGTTGATGAACGAATAACGATGCTCGGGGCACGGGCCCAGCCGGGTTAGCGCCGTGCTGTGTGCCGGCGTGCTGTAACCCTTGTGCAGGGCGAAGCCGTAGCCGGGATGGTCGGCCTCCATCGCGACCATCAACCGGTCCCGGCTGACCTTGGCCAGCACGCTGGCCGCCGCGATACACGCCGCGACCGCATCGCCACCGATGACGGGCAGCGATGGGACGGCCAGCCCCGGCACCCGGAACCCGTCGCTCAGCACGTAGCCGGGCCGCACCGACAACCCGGCCACGGCGCGGCGCATCCCCTCGATGTTGGCGACATGCACGCCGCGCCGGTCCACCTCGGCCGGCGAGATGAACACCACGTGATAGGCCAGCGCATAGCGGCGAATCAGCGGGAACAGCTTTTCGCGGGCGGCCTCGGTCAACTTTTTGGAATCATCAAGCGCGGCAAGGCTTTCCATTCGCCCCGGTCCGAGCACGCAGGCCGCCACCACCAGCGGTCCGGCACAGGCGCCGCGGCCGACCTCGTCGACGCCGGCCACCGGCCCCAAACCGCTGCGGTACAGCGCGGATTCCAGGGTGCGCAACCCCGACGACTTACGGATCACCGTCCGTGGCGGCCACGTCGTGGCCACGGCTACCGATTCTGCTGCGGGTTCACCGATCCCACGCCGCCCCACCGGGACGGCGGCCACACGATGAACCTTGCTTTTCCGATCACGTTGGCCACCGGCACGGTTCCCGACGTCGGGTCGCCGGTGCACAAGACGCCCTTGAGTGCTTCGGCCGGCACGCTGGTGCAGTGCGCCCGCGAATCCGCCGAGTGTGTGCGGTTGTCGCCCATCACCCACAGCCGCCCGGCCGGGACGGCGACCGGCCCGAACTCGCTGCCCAGGCAGGGGTACACCGACGGGTCGGCGGCCATGGTGGTGCGGTCCAGGTACGGCTCTTTGAGCGGCTTGCCATCGACCGTCAACCCGGTGTCCGCGCGGCACTGCACCGTCTGCCCGCCGACCGCGATGACCCGCTTGACCAGGTCGTTTTCGTCGGGCGGCACGAAGCCGACGAACGACAGCGCGTTTTGCACCCAGCGCAGCACGGTGTTGCTGGACCGAATCGATTTGTAGCCGAGGTTCCACGGCGGCGGGCCCTTGAAGACGATGACGTCGCCGGGGCGCGGAGCGCTGAAACGGTAGCTGACCTTGTCGACCATGATCCGGTCACCGACGCAGCCCGTGCACCCGTGCAGTGTCGGCTCCATGGATTCCGACGGGATCAGATAGGGCCGCGCCACGAAGGTCAACATGACGTAGTAGAGGACGACGGCGATCACCGCCAGGAGCGCGAACTCGCGCAACGTCGATCGCGTGGAGTCCGCCGGCTCGCCGTCGTCGGGGGTGTCCGCCACCGGCGCCGGTTCGGGGATCGAGCCGGCCGTGGCCTCGGCCTCGTCCGGGCGCGTCTCCGGGTTGCGGGTGGAGACCTTCGGATCTGACTCGCCGGCGTGGGGCTCGGGCTTCGATGAATCCGCGGTATCGGTCACGGGATCAGCGTAGCCAGCGCACGTTGTGGCCCGGTCAACCGGCGCACCGGACCGATGATGGGACGAATCAGCAGCGCCGCCAAGGCGTCCCGGCTCAGCGCTTCTCCTTGATCTTGGCCTTCTTGCCGCGCAGCTCACGCAGGTAGTACAACTTCGCGCGGCGGACGTCACCGCGGGTCACCACCTGGATGTGGTCGATGTTGGGCGAGTGCACCGGGAACGTCCGCTCGACGCCGACGCCATAGCTTTCCTTGCGCACGGTGAAGGTCTCGCGGATGCCACCGCCCTGACGACGGATCACCACGCCCTTGAACACCTGGATACGCTCCTTGGCGCCCTCGATGACCTTTACGTGCACGTTGACGGTGTCACCCGGGCCGAACACCGGGATGTCGTCGCGCAGCGACGCCTGATCGACGAAGTCCAGCCGGTTCATGCGAGACACTTCCTTGCGGTCGCGGCCGACGGCAGCTACCCACACGCAGGTGTGAGGCGGTCGCCAAGCCGATGGTTTCGGGCTTTCTGGCGTATCTCGCAGCAGGCGGGAAACGGCTCGACCGGCCTGCAACCGCTGGAGACAACTGGTCAATTGTGCCAGACGGGGCGCGTGCCGCGGAAATCACCGCGAGTCGGCGATTCACGGCGCGCCAAACGCGCTGGTAAATGGTAAATATGACTGGGGCCAGAACGCGCTGCCCGCATGGGAGCGTGATGGCCGGTGCAGGTGGCGCGAGGGGCCCGCTGTTGCACTGTGCCGACGTCACGCCGGAGGAGAGGAATGCGGGTACATCCGCTGACGCTGATCACCGCCACTGCGGCGGTGACGTTGGTGGTTGCCGCCGGTTCCGAGGCGCTGGTCCAGGCTAAGGTGTACACCTTGCCGGTTACCGCGCCCGTCCGGGTCGTGTCCGCGCCACCGACCTCGGTTCCCCCGCAGTCGGCCGCGCTGATGGTCGAGGCGGCCGGTCCCCCGCAGCCGGCCCAGGCGCTACCCAGCCCGGGATTCGGTCAGCTGCAGGGCCGCGTGCAGCACGCCGCCGACGAGGCCGCCGGCAGCGGCGCCGCTCTGTCGGTGGCCATCCTCGATCGCAGCACCCATCAATTGGTCGCCAACGGAAACAGCCAGGTCATCGGCACCGCGTCGGTGGCCAAGTTGTTCATCGCGGATGATCTGTTGCTGCACGAAAGCGAGGGCAAGGCGCCGCTGAGCGCCGATGACCGCCAGGCCCTGGACATCATGCTGCAGTCATCCGACGACGGCGCGGCCGAGAAGTTCTGGGGTCAGGGCGGCGGAGCCGCCATCATCAGCGAGGTGGCCGTCCGCTATGGCTTGTCCTCCACCACCCCGCCCAGCGATGGGCGCTGGTGGAACACCATGAGCTCGGTGACCGACCTGATCCGCTACTACGAGATGCTGCTGGACGGATCGGGTGGCCTGCCGGCCGATGAGGCCAAGATCATCGTCAACGACCTGGCGCAGTCCACCCCCAACGGGCTCGACGGCTATCCGCAGCGATTCGGCATCCCGGACGGCCTGTACGCCGAGCCGGTCGCGGTCAAGCAGGGCTGGATGTGCTGCATCGGCAGCGACTGGATGCATCTGTCGACCGGCGTGGTCGGGGCCGACCGCCGCTACATCATGGTGGTTCAGTCCCTGCAGACCGCAGATGACGCCACCGCCCGCGACACCATCACCCGCGCGGTGAAGACGATCTTTCCCGAGGGACGCATCGACGCGCCCAGACACGGGCTCTAGCGGGCCGAATCGCCTTCGGGCTCAACGCCTTCGGATTCAAGCAGTTCGGGCCGGCGCTCCCGGGTGCGCTGCAGCGAGATCTCCCGGCGCCACGCCGCGATTCGCGCGTGGTCACCCGACAGCAGCACCTCGGGCACGTCGAGCCCACGCCAGCTCGGTGGTCGGGTGTAGCTCGGACCCTCCAGGCGCCGGTCCAGCGCCGGGGAGTGCGAATCCTCGCGATGCGACGCGGGATTGCCGAGGACGCCGTCGAGCAGGCGCAGCACGGCCTCGATCATCACCATGGCCGCCGACTCCCCGCCGGGCAGCACGTAGTCGCCGATCGAAACCTCTTCGACGCGCATCCGCCCCGCGGCATCCTCGATGACCCGCTGGTCGATGCCCTCGTAACGGCCGCACGCGAACACCAGGTGGGTCTCGACGCTCCAGCGCGCGGCCGTCGCCTGCGTGAACAACCGGCCGGCTGGGGTGGGCACAACCAAAAGCGTTTCCGCAGAAGTGATCTCGTCGAGCGCCTCACCCCACACCGGCGCCTTCATCACCATCCCGGGGCCTCCGCCGTAGGGCGAATCGTCGACCGAGCGGTGCGCGTCATACGTCCAGCGCCGCAGGTCGTACACTTGCAGATCGACTAGGCCGGACTGGATTGCCTTGCCCGGCAACGATTGCCGCAGCGGATCCAGATAGGCCGGAAATATCGTGACGACGTCGATTCTCATATCGAAGATCCCCGTTACAGGTCCAACAGGCCTTCGGGCGGGTCGATCTCGACGGTTCCGTCGTCCAGTGACACCGCGGTGACGATCGCAGTCACGAACGGCACCAACACTTCCCGCTGCTCATCGCCGGACTCACCCGCTTCGCGCCGCACCGCCAGCAGTTCACCCCCCGCGGTGTGCAACACCTCGGCCACGACACCGACCTGCTGGCCCGCGGCGGTGCGCACCCGCAGGCCTTCGAGCTGATGGTCGTAGTAGGTATCCGCCTCGTCGATGTCGGGCAAGTCCTCGGAATCGACGACGAACAGGGCGCCGCGCAGCGCGTCGGCGGCGTCACGGTCGGTGACGCCGGCCAGGCGCACCAGCAGCCGACCGCCGTGCTCACGCACGGTCTCGATGACACAGCTGCGTTCGGCACCGCCGCGAGACGGCTTGGCGCGCAATGTGTTACCCGGCGAGAACCGGGCGGCTGGATCGTCGGTGCGGATCTCCACCACCAGCTCGCCGCTGATGCCGTGGGCTTTCACCACGCGCCCGACGGTCAACTCCAAGGGAGTTCCATGAGCAGCGCCCGCCTACTGGTCGGTGTCCACCACGTCGACGCGGATGCCGCGACCGCCGATCCCGGCGACCAGCGTGCGCAGTGCGGTGGCGGTGCGACCTCCGCGACCGATCACCTTGCCCAAGTCGTCGGGATGGACGTGGACCTCGACCGTCCGCCCCCGGCGGCTGGTCACCATGTCCACCCGAACGTCGTCGGGGTTGTCGACAATCCCGCGAACCAGGTGCTCAACAGCGTCAACGACAACCGTACTCATCGCCGCGGTCAGCTTTCGGTGGTCGGCTCGGCCTGCTCGCCGCGCTCGGCGGGCGCCTCGGCTTCAGCGGCGGTGGCCTCCGCGGGGCTTTCGGCCGCGGCCTCGGGCTCGGCAGCGGCTTCCGCGGCCTTCGCGGCCTTCTTGGCCGGGGCCTTCTTCTTCGGCTTCGCGGCCTCGGTGCTCGGTCCGCCGTCGGCCTCGGCCAGCGCGGCGTTGAACAGCTCCAGCTTGCTGGGCTTGGCGGGGGCGACCTTCAGGCGGCCCTCGGCGCCGGGCAGGCCCTTGAACTTCTGCCAGTCGCCGGTGATCTGCAGCAGTTTGCGAACGGGCTCGGTGGGCTGGGCACCCACGGACAGCCAGTACTGGGCGCGCTCGGAGTCGATCTCGATCAGGCTCGGCTCTTCCTTCGGGTGGTAGCGGCCGATGACCTCGATCGAGCGGCCGTCGCGACGGGTGCGCGCGTCGGCGACGGAGATGCGGTACTGGGGATTGCGGATCTTGCCAAGGCGGGTGAGCTTGATCTTGACAGCCATGGTTAAGCGATATCTCCTGTGTGTGTCACGCTGCAATTCAGCGATCGGGGCCCGATGCCCGGATCCGGTTTTGCCTCGCGTGTATGACCGGTCGGCGATGCGTGATCGCTCGGCGGACAGCCGCCCATTGTGCCAGACCGGGGGCGATGATCAGAAATTCGCCCAGCCCCGCCTCACAGCACTTTCTGGAAGACCTTGGTCTCCGCCCGCCGCGTCATGCGCCAGCCGTCGGCCGTGCGCACGAACTCGTCGTCGTACCACAGTCCGCAGAACAGCACCTGGTCCTTATCGCCGCCCAGCACCATCGGGTTGAAGCAGATCACCCGCGACGAGGCCTTGTCCCCGTCGATCCGGACCGAGAAGTTGCCCAGCATGTGCGCGTACACCGGAAAGTTGGGCAGCACCTCGGCCAGCCACTTCTTCACCTCGGGATAGTGGCCCTCGATGCCGCCCAGCGCCGTGTAGTCGATGTAGGCGTCGGGCGTGAAGACCCGGTCCAGGTCGTCGAATCGCCGCTGGTCGATGGCGGTGGAGTAATCCACCAGAAGCTGCTCGATCTCGAGGCGGTCGGAGATTTCGGCCAGGCTCAACATGCAACGGACAGTACTGAAGATCGTTCTCGAACAGGGGTGGAAGTTAGACTTTGCGGCCATGCGGAAGCTCACGGCCACAGCCGCTACCCTGCTCGCGCTCGGTACCTGCGCCGCCACCGTCACCATGCCCACTGCGTGGGCCGACAACACGCAGCCGGTCGGCTCGATCCCGATTCCCGACGGCCCCGCGCAGACCTGGATCATCGCCGACCTGGACAGCGGTCAGGTGCTGGCCGGCCGCGACCAGAACGTGGCGCACCCGCCGGCCAGCACCATCAAGACGCTGTTGGCGCAGGTGGTCCTGGACTCGGTGAGCCTGGACTCGACCGTCGTCGCCGACGTCGCCGACACCCAGGTGGAGTGCAACTGCGTCGGCATCAAACCCGGCCGCACCTACACCGCGCGCCAACTCCTCGACGGCCTGCTGCTGGTCTCGGGTAACGACGCCGCCAACACGCTGGCGCACATGCTCGGCGGCCCGGACGTCACCGTCGCCAAGATGAACGCCAAGGCGGCCTCGCTGGGTGCCACCAACACGCACGCGGCGACGCCGTCCGGCCTGGACGGCCCGGGTGGTTCGGGCGCGTCGACGGCGCATGACCTGGCGGTCATCTTCCGCGCGGCGATGGCCAATCCGGTGTTCGCGCAGATCACCGCCGAGCCGTCGGCGATGTTCCCCGGCGACAACGGCGATCACCCGATCACCAACCAGGACGAACTGTTGGAGCGCTATCCCGGCGCGATCGGCGGCAAGACCGGCTTCACCAACGCCGCACGCAAGACCTTCGTCGGTGCCGCCGCACGCGGTGGTCGTCGGCTGGTGATCGCCATGATGTACGGGCTGATCAAACAGGGCGGCCCGACGTACTGGGATCAGGCTGCGACGCTGTTCGACTGGGGATTCGCGCAGAGCCCGCAGGCCGGCATCGGCTCGCTGTAGCTTTTCGTCAGGAGTCGGCGTCCTGCAGTGCCGCCGTCAGCAACGCCATCAGCACCGGAATGCGTTGCGCCGCAATCTCGGGCTGCGGCAGCACCCCCTCGATCACGGCGGCCCCGTCGAACACGTTGCGCATCAGCGCCGCCACGACCGGGACGGTTTCCCGGGGGAAGCCCTCGGCGCCGGGCAGCGCCCGCGCGGTATCGTCGATCTTGGCGGCGTACTGCGCGAGCTCGTGTTGCAAAGTGTCCCTGAGCTTTTCGTCGGTGCGCGCGGCCACCGTCAGCTCGTAGATCACGGCGTTGATCGGGCCGCCGGTGACGTTTCGCAGGATCTCCAGCACCGCTTGCAGCGCCGGGCGGTCGGCCGGTATTTCGGCGACCCCCTTGGTGAACGACTCCAGCTGGCGGCGCAACACCTCCGAGGCCGTCGCGGCCATGAAATCGCCCATGGTGTCGAAGTGCCGGAACAGCGCACCCACCGACACCCCGGCCCGCTTGGCAATGACCGCCGCCGACGCCTTGGCGTAGCCGACCTCGATGATGGTCGCAATGCAGGCGTCTATGAGCCGCCCGACGGTCTCCTCGCGGCGCTGCTGCTGCGTTCTGGCCATGTCAGGCGGTGACGCCCAGCGCGTCACGCTCGCGGCGGGCACGCTCCCCCGCCCGCAGGTACCGACCCGACCGCACGGATTGCCCATAGCCGTCCCGGAATTCGCCTTTGGGGTGGCTTCCGCCGAAGACGACCACGCCGCCCACGCCGGTGGCGACGACGGCGTCGTCGTTGCGATTGACCATGCGCCGCAGGCCGCCGTAGAACGGCACCGCTTCCTCGTGGTAGCCGTCGACGGAGTCGTTGAGTCCGGCCGGGTCGATCACCACGAAGTCCGCACGGTCGCCCTGCCGCAGCGTGCCCGCGTCGATGCCGAACCATTCCGCCAACTCACCGGTGAGCCGGTGCACCGCACGCTCGATCGACATGAAGGGCGCGCCGGCCCGGTAGGCGTCGCGGGCGCGCCTGAGCATCCGCAACGGAAAGTTGTAGAAGGCCATGTTGCGCAGGTGCGCTCCGGCATCCGAGAAGCCCATGTGCACGCTGCCTTCGTTGGCGAGCGCGTCCAGCAGCTTGGGGCGATGGTTGGCGACCACCGTCGTCCACCGGACGTTGCGTTCACCGTTTTCGACGAGCACGTCCAGGAATGCGTCGAGCGGATGCAGCTTGCGCTCGTCGGCGATCACGCCAAAGCTCTTGCCGATCAACGACTTTTCCGGGCATTCGACGATGACCGCGTCGTGAAAGTCGCGGTGCCACAGCGACGGTCCGAGCTTGACGCGGTCGAATTCGCGCCGGAACTTGCGGCGGTATTCCTGGTCCGCCAGTAACGCGTTGCGCTCCAACTGGTCTCGCAGGTGCAGGGCTGCCGTCCCGGCACCGAACTCCTCGAAGACCGGCAGGTCGATTCCGTCGGAGTACAACTCGAACGGCACCGGCAGGTGCTGGAATCGCACGCTGGCGCCGAGCAGCTTGTTCAGCAGACGAGTCCCCGGACCGAACACGTAGACCGACAGCGGCATCGACTTGGCGTCGGCGGACACCAGCATGCTCATTCGAACGCCCTTGCCCCAGTTGAATAATCGGCTGCTGGCCAGGAAGAAGAGCATGCCGGTCGACGGCTTCGCGACGTTGGGGGCGCTTTGCAGGATTCGGCCGCGCTTGCGCAGGACCTTGATCAGTCTGCGCCGTTCCCGCCAGGTCGCGAAGGTGGACGGCAGGGCGCGTGAGCGGAACCGTTCGCCGTCGAGCTTGTCGATGGGCGCGTCCATCCCCGACATGCCGAGCACACCGGCGGCGAGGGCCTCGTCCAGCAGTTCGGCCATCTTCTTCAGCTCGCCCTCGGTGGGCCGCACCGTGGGATCGGTCGCCCGATCCAGTCCCAGCACCGCGGTCCGCAGGTCCGAATGACCAAGCAGTGAACCGATATTGGGCCCCAGTGGCAGGGCGTCGATCGCCTTGATGTACTCCGCGGCCGTCGACCAGGTTCGGTTGGAGTCCAATGCGCCGAAGACGTATTCGCGCGGCACCGCCTCCACCCGGCTGAACAGGTCGGCGGCGTCCCCGGAATCGGCGTAGACCGTGGACAACGAGCAGTTGCCCAGCAACACCGTGGTGACGCCGTGGCGCACCGACTCGCGCAGCCCGGGATCCAGCAGCACCTCGGCGTCGTAATGGGTGTGCACGTCGAGGAAGCCGGGCACGACCCACTTGCCGGCCGCGTCGATCACCTCGGGGCAGCCCGTCTCGTCCAGCGGCTCCGCGCAGACGGTGGCCACCACGCCGTCGCGGATCCCGAGCGTGCGCGTCAGGGGCGCGCTGCCGGTGCCGTCGAACCACAATCCGTCGCGAATGATCACGTCGTAGGCCATGGTTTCCCTTTCGTTGCTGCCGGAAAGCTAACATAGATAGCAAGCACTCGCAATCTTTTCCCGGCAGGCCTCCGAAATATCTGGCGATGGCCAGTGTGCGGCATCGAGCGGCGCCGGCGTCGTAATGGCGGTGGCCTCGGCGCGGCGGGGCAGGCCGGTCCGACGACCCCGCGGGCCGCGGCTAGGCCGGTGACCGGAAGATGTTGCCGCGCAGCATGATCAGGTCGGGACTGTTCAGCACGGCGGCGCCCGAGCGCGGGTCGGTCGAGTAGCACAGCAAGTCCGCCGAGGCGCCGTGATCGAGCCCGGGCCGGCCAAGCCAGCGGCGCGCGTCCCAGCACGCCGCGCCCAGCGCCTCGGTCGGGCTCATCCCGATCCTCTTGAGCGCCTCGACCTCGTCGGCGATGCGTCCGGGCGCGACCATGGTGCCCGCGTCGCTGCCGGCGTAGATCGGCACGCCCGCGTCGCGGGCCGCCGCGATCCGGGACAGCCCGCTCTCATGCAGGTCACGCATGTGCGCGGCATACGCGGGATACTTCGAGGCGGCCTCGGCGATGCCGGGGAAGTTCTCGACGATGTTGACCAGCGTCGGGACCAGCACCGTCCGGTGCTCGACCATCAGCTCGATGGTGTCGTCGGTCAGGCCGGTGCCGTGCTCGATGCAGTCGATGCCGGCGCTGATCAGGCCGGGCAACGCGTCCTCGCTGAACACGTGCGCGGTGACCCGGGCACCGTGGGCGTGCGCGGTCTCGATCGCGGCCTTGAGCACGTCGTCGGACCACAGCGGGGCGAGATCGCCGACGCTGCGGTCGATCCAGTCGCCGACCAGCTTGATCCAGCCGTCGCCGCGCTTGGCCTCCTCGGCCACCGCCTGCGGCAGTTGCCATTCGTCTTCCAGCTCGCGCGCGAAGCCCGCAGCATACCGCTTGGGTCTGGCCAGATGCTTTCCGGCACGGATGATTCGGGGCAGGTCGTCGCGGTCGTCGAGACTGCGGGTATCGGTGGGCGACCCGCAGTCCCGCAGCAGCAACGCGCCGACATCGCGTTCGATCTCGGCCTGGGTGATCGCGTCGTCCAGCGGGATCTCGCCGTGATCACCAAGGCCGACGTGGCAGTGGGCGTCGACCAGCCCGGGCACGATCCAGCCGCCGTCGAAGACGGTGTCGGCGCCGGCGACGGGTTCGGCGCTGATGCGGCCGTCGACGATCCACAGTTCGATCTCGGTTTCGTCGGGCAGCCCCACGCCCCGAACGTGCATGCGCACCGGGCGGCTACCTGCTTCCGGTCCAATGGTGACGACCCGCTTCGCGCGGCACCGCCGCGCTCGCGATCGTCACTTGCCCGGGAACTTCAGCTTCGACAGATCGAAGTCGGCCAACCCGGGCGGCAGCTCGTTGAGGCCTTCGGGCATCTGCGACAGGTCGGGGAATCCGGCCGGCATGCCGGCGCCCAGCGGGTTGCGGGCCTTCGGCGGTGTCGGGCCGCGTCCGCCCTTCTTGCCCTTCTTGCCGGCCTTGCCCTTCGCTCCCTTGGACTTTCGCGTCGCCGACTTGCGGCCCAGACCGGGGATGCCCATGCCGCCGAGCATCGACGACATCATCTTGCGTGCCTCGAAGAAGCGGTCCACCAGCTGGTTGACCTCGGACACCGTGACGCCCGAGCCGTTGGCGATGCGCAGCCGCCGCGAGGCGTTGATGATCTTCGGATCGGCGCGCTCCGCCGGGGTCATGCCGCGGATGATGGCCTGCAGGCGGTCCAGCTGCCGGTCGTCGACCTGGGCCAGCGCGTCCTTCATCTGCCCCGCGCCCGGCAGCATGCCCAGCAGGTTGCCGATCGGGCCCATCTTGCGGATGGCCAGCATCTGTTCCAGGAAGTCCTCGAGCGTGAGCTCGCCGGTGCCGATCTTGACCGCGGCGGCCTCGGCCTGCTCGGCGTCGAAGACCTGCTCGGCCTGCTCGATCAGGCTCAGCACGTCGCCCATGCCCAGGATGCGGCTGGACATCCGGTCGGGGTGGAAGACGTCGAAGTCCTCCTGCTTCTCGCCGGTGGAGGCGAAAAGGATTGGGACGCCGGTCACCTCGCGGACCGACAGCGCCGCGCCACCGCGGGCGTCACCGTCGAGCTTGGTCAGCACCACACCGGTGAAGCCCACACCCTCGCGGAACGCGTCGGCGGTGGTGACGGCGTCCTGACCGATCATCGCGTCCAGCACGAACAGGACTTCGTCGGGATTGATCGCGTCCCGGATGGCCGCGGCCTGAGCCATCAGCTCGTCGTCGATACCGAGCCGGCCGGCGGTGTCGACGATGACGACGTCGAAGTGCTTGGCCTGCGCCTCGGCGAGTCCGGCCGCCGCGACGGCGACCGGATCGCCGGGCCCGGATTCGGGGGACGCGCCGGGATGCGGCGCGAAGACCGGTACCCCGGCGCGTTCACCGACAACCTGCAGCTGGTTCACCGCCGCCGGGCGCTGCAGGTCACACGCCACCAGCAGCGGGGTGTGCCCCTGGCCGCGCAGCCAGGCGGCCAACTTCCCGGCCAGCGACGTCTTACCCGAACCCTGCAGACCGGCGAGCATCACCACGGTCGGCGGGGTCTTGGCGAACGCCAGGTGGCGGGTCTGTCCGCCCAGGATGCCGATGAGTTCTTCGTTGACGATCTTGACGACCTGCTGCGCCGGATTGAGGGCACCGGAGACCTCGGCGCCCTTGGCGCGGTCCTTGATCCGGGAGACGAAGGCGCGCACCACGGGCAGCGACACGTCGGCTTCCAGCAGCGCCAGCCGGATCTCGCGGGTGGTGGCCTCGATATCGGCGTCGGTCAATCGACCCTTGCCGCGCAGCCCCGCGAGGGCACCGGTCAATCGGTCGGACAGCGATTCAAACACCCCGCCAGCCTAGTGGTCTTGGCCAGCGGGGCTGGCCAGTGTCCCAGCCAAGTACAGGGGCCCGGCGCCGCCCCCGACCGCGGCACTGAAACCATGCACACGACACGCCGAGAATCATGTGCGTAGTTTCAGTCCCGCGGGGACGGCGAGCGGGTTTGAATGGTCGAGTGCTCGAGGTGATCGACAAGGGGTCCTGCAGCGAGGCGCATCCGGTGCCGCTGCTCTTCGTGCACGGCGGCTGGCATGGCGCGTGGTGCTGGGAACAATTTCTGGACTTTTTCGCCGACGCCGGCTACCGCGCGGTCGCGATGAGCCTGCGCGGGCACGGTGCCAGCCCGACGGCCAAGCCGCTGCCGAAGGTGTCCATCTGCGACTACATCGACGACGTCCGTTCGGTGGCCGACGACCTGGGCGGCGCGCCGGTCCTGGTAGGCCATTCCCTGGGTGGTTTCGTGGTCCAGCGCTACCTCGAAGATCGCAGCGCCCCGGCCGCGGTTCTGGTGGGCTCGGTGCCGCCGCAGGGCGTGCTCACCCTGGCGCTGCGGGTCTGGCGCCGCCGGCCGTCGATGACGATGGAATCGTGGAGCGACCCCACACTGCTGAAGTTCCTCGCCACCCCGGCGCTGGCCCGTGAATACCTGTTCTGCCCCGACACGCCCGAGGCCGTCGTCGAATCCTGCCGGCAGCGCGCGGGGGCCGAGAGTGTGCGCGCGGCCATGACCGACCCGATCGTCCGCCGCGTCAGAACCAAGCGGGTGACCACGCCGATCTTGGTGCTGGGCGCCGAGCACGACGGCTTCGTCAGCATCCGCGAGGTGCGCAACACAGCACGCGCGTACCGAACCGAGCCGGAATTCTTTTCGATGGGCCACAACATGATGCTCGAACCGGGCTGGGCCGACGTTGCCGGGCGCATCCATGAGTGGCTGCAGATTTGCGTGAGCCCGACGCGGTAGCCAGTCGGGTCGTTACTGCGCCGAAAAGCGTTGGCGTGCTAGATTTCACAGCCGCGACTCAATCGAGTCAGCTGCGTCGGCGAGCAAGGAACGGGGGGCCTGTGTCGATGCCGCTCGGCGACATCCAGGCGCGGGCCGACAGCGGCGACAGCGACAGCGGCGTGCTGCGCGGCTGGCAGCGCAGGGCGCTGGTGCGCTACCTCGCCGGCCGGCCACGCGATTTCCTGGCGGTGGCCACCCCGGGCGCGGGGAAAACGACGTTCGCCCTGCGGGTGGCGGCCGAACTGCTCGGCCAGCGCGCCGTCGAGCACGTCACCGTTGTGGTGCCCACCGAGCACCTGAAGGTGCAGTGGGCGCAGGCCGCGCAGCGCTACGGGCTGGCCCTGGACGCGAGGTTCTCCAACAGCAACCCGCGCATCGCGCCGGAGTATCACGGCGTGATGGTCACCTACGCGCAGGTCGCCGCGCATCCGACGCTGCACCGGGTGCGCACCGAGCAACGCAGGACCCTGGTGATCTTCGACGAGATACACCACGGCGGCGACGCCAGGACGTGGGGCGACGCCATCCGCGAAGCCTTCGGCGACGCCACCCGCCGGCTCGCGCTGACGGGGACGCCCTTTCGCAGCGACGACAGCCCCATCCCGTTCGTGACCTACGAGGCCGGCCCCGACGGGATTCGGCGTTCGCGGGCCGACCACACCTACGACTACACCGATGCCCTCGCCGACGGCGTGGTCCGTCCGGTGGTGTTTCTCGCCTATTCCGGGGAGGCGCGGTGGCGCGACAGCGCCGGCGAGGAGCACGCGGCCCGCCTCGGCGAGCCCCTGTCGGCCGAGCAGACCGCGCGCGCGTGGCGCACGGCGCTAGACCCCGCCGGCGAATGGATGCCGGCGGTGATCACCGCCGCGGATCTGCGGCTGCGCCAATTGCGCACGCACATACCGGATGCCGGCGGAATGATCATCGCGTCGGATCAGACCGCGGCGCGCGCCTATGCCGCCCTGCTAGCGAAGCTGACCGGCGAGGCGCCGACGCTGGTGCTCTCCGACGACCCCGGATCGTCGGCGCGGATCAGCGAATTCGCCGAGAGCACCAGCCGCTGGCTGGTCGCGGTGCGCATGGTCTCCGAGGGCGTCGACGTGCCGCGGCTGTCGGTGGGGATCTACGCCACCAGCGCCTCGACGCCGCTGTTCTTCGCGCAGGCGGTCGGCCGGTTCGTGCGCTCGCGCCGCCCCGGGGAAATCGCCAGTATCTTCGTGCCGTCGGTGCCGAACCTGCTGCAGCTGGCCAGCGAGCTGGAGGCTCAGCGCAACCACGTGCTCGGCGAGCCGCACCGCGTCGCCGAGGGCGACCCGCTCGAGGGCGATCCCGCCACCAAGACGCAGGACGAGAAGAGCGACCTCGACAAGGGGTTCACCTCGCTGGGCGCCGACGCGGAACTCGACCAGCTCATCTTCGACGGATCGTCGTTCGGCACGGCCGCCGCGGCCGGCAGCGACGAGGAGGCGGACTACCTCGGCATCCCCGGGCTGCTCGACGCCGAACAGATGCGCGCGCTGCTGCACCAGCGCCAGGATGAACAGCTGCGAAGGCGCGCCCGATTGCAGCAGGAGGAGGCCGGATCGCCGGGGGGCGCGCAAGCCCCGTCCGCCACCGTGCACGGCCAGCTTCGGGAGTTGCGCCGCGAGCTGAACACCCTCGTCTCGATCGCCCATCACCGAACGGGCAAGCCGCACGGCTGGATCCACAACGAACTGCGCCGCCGCTGCGGTGGCCCCCCGATCGCCGCGGCGAGCCGCGAACAGCTGCGCGCGCGCATCGACGCCGTGCGGCAGCTCAACGCCGAGCACTAGTCGCCGACGGGTTCCTCGAGCACCTCGACCGTCGGTCCGCCCAACACGGCCAGCAGGCTCTGCTCGACCCCGTCGCGCGCACCGTGCTCGGCGCCGGCGCCCGCGTCGGCCGCTTCAGCCGGCACCGTCACGCAGAAGACGTCGGCCGCCGTCGACCCGAAGGTGTTGACCTTCGCCCAGACGATGTCGGTGCCCGCCAACTCCAGCGCGCGGGTCAGCAACGCGAGCAACCCGAGCCGGTCCATGGCGCGGACCTCGACGATCAACTGATCGGGCGAGGCCGACTCGACCCACAGGATGCGGGGCGGCGCGCTCGACCGCGTGACGGGCACCCCGACCTGGACCTCACCGGCCCGGCTGGTGGCCGCGCTGATGGCGTCGCTGTCCCGCTTTTCCAGCGTCCCCAACACGTCGACGTCGCCGGCCAGCGCGCCGGTGAACTGCTGGCGCAGCAGGCCCGCTTCCGGCGGTGAACCGAACAGCGGCGACACCACGAATTCGACGATCGCGAATCCCTCGTCGGTGCTGGCCGAGGCCGAATGGATGCGCAGCGAGTTCAGCGCCAACACCGCGGCGGCCTTCGACACCAGCCCCCGCTGATCCGGCGCGGCCATCACCACATCCAGACGCTCGCCGCCGCTGGGCTTGATCTCCACATGAACGCCGCGATCGGTCGTCAACGAAAGATATTGCGGTGCAGCGGGTTTCGCTTCTGGCAGCGGCTCCCCCGCCATCACCAGCCGGCAGCGCCGGACCAGGTCCTCGATCAGCGACGCCTTCCACTCACTCCACACCCCGGGCCCGGTGGCCTTCGAATCAGCCTCCGTCAGCGCTTGCAGGACTTCGAGCAACAGCGCGTCCCCGTTCAGCGCTTTGACCACGCGCTCAATGGTGTTGGGGTCATTGAGGTCGCTGCGGGTGGCCACCATCGGCAGCAGCAGGTGGTGGCGGACCAGCTGCGCGAGCAACTCGGCCTCGGCTGGCGAGATGCCCAGCCTGGGCCCGATCTCGAGCGCCAGGCCCGCGCCCAGCACGCTGTGGTCGACGCCGCGGCCCTTGCCGATGTCGTGCAGGAGCGCGCCCAACGCGAGCAGATCGGGTCGCGCCACCCGGGTGGACAGCGGTGCGGCGTTGACCGCCGTCTCGATGACGTGGCGGTCCACCGTCCATTTGTGCGCGACGTCGCGGGGCGGCAAGTCGCGGATGGCGTCCCATTCGGGCAACAGCCGGCCCCACAGGCCGGTGCGGTCGAGCGCTTCGATCGTCGCCACCGTGGTCGGCCCGGCGGACAGCACAACCAGCAAGTCGTCCAACGACTCTCGCGGCCACGGCACCGGCATCTCCGGCGCGCCGGCGGCCAGCCGGCCCAGCGTGGCCGCGCCGATCGGCAACCCCGTATCGGCCGAGGCGGCGGCCACCCGCAACACCAAACCGACGTCCGTATCGGGCCGCGCGTCGCGGGCAAGGACGATCTCTCCGGCATATTCGACGACACCCTCGTCCAGCGGGCGGCGCTTGGGCCGCCGCACCAGCGCCGTCACCCCGCGCCGGGGCAGCGCGTTCTCGGCGGTCCGAATGCCGGTCTCGGCATGGTAGGCGATGGTGCGGCCGGCATCGGATAGCTTGCGCGCCAAGTCGAACCGGTCTCCGATGTGCAGGGCGGCGCTGATCTCGTCGGCGTATTGGGCCTGCAACTGGTCGCGTCCGCGTCCCGATACCCGGTGCAGCTCGGTGCGCACGTCGAGCAGCGTCAGGTGGGCATCGTCGAGGGAACCGCCGGGTGACTCCGGACGTGCCATGCCGTGGCGGTCGATCAGCTGGGCAACGCCCAGCGCGTCGAGCAGTTGCACATCGCGAAGGCCGCCGCGGCCCGACTTCAGGTCCGGCTCGGCCCGCTGCGCTATCCGTCCGCACCGGTCCCAGCGGGCCTGTGTCATTTCGATGAGCTCGTTCATGCGGGAGCGAATTGCGCTGCGCCACTGCCGTCGAGCACCGGCGATCAGTTCGTCGGAGAGCCGGGCGTCGCCGGCGATGTGGCGCGCGTCGAGCATGCCCAGCGCCGCGATCATGTCGGCGTTGGCCACCCCGAGGGCCCCGGAGACGGTTCGCACACTGTGGTCGAGCCGAACGTTGGCGTCCCACAACGGGTACCACAACTTGTCGGCCACCGTGCCCAGCATGTCGTCGGACTTGTTGCCGTGCAATAACATCAGGTCCAGGTCGGAATGCGGCAACAACTCGTGGCGGCCCAGTCCACCGATGCCGACGATCGCGAAGCCGCTGTCGTCGGTGATCCCGATCTCGGCCGCCTTGGCCATCAACCAGGACTCGTGCAGGTCCAGCCAGGCGTGCCGCAGTTCGGCGGCGTGCAGCTTGCTGCCCTCGGACAGCAGTTGGCGCCGCGAGGCCGCCAAATCGACTGCCCCGCAGGCGCTTTCTGCCCCCGCTAGGTGCCCGGACGAGTCGGGGTCGTTCAGGGTCATGCCCTCCCGGCCCGCCCGGGTCGCATCAGCAATTGACAGCGGATGTCATAGCGCATCGGTTCCGCGCTCGCCGGTGCGCACCCGCACAATGGTTTCCACGGGGCTCACCCACACTTTGCCGTCACCGATCTTGCCGGTGCGCGCCGCGCGGACGATGCTGTCCACGACCTTGTCGACAATGGAATCGTCGACGACGACCTCGATGCGCACCTTGGGCACGAAGTCGACCGAATATTCGGCACCCCGGTAGACCTCGGTGTGACCCTTCTGCCGTCCGTAGCCCTGGATTTCGCTGACCGTCATCCCCAGGACGCCCGCGTCCTCCAGACTGGTCTTCACGTCATCGAGCGTGAACGGCTTTACGATCGCGGTGATCAGCTTCATGACTGCTCTGCCTCCACTTTGTCGCCCACTCGCTCCTCCTCCAGGCCGTTGCGGGTATCCACCACAGGGGCCCGGGGCGGCAGAACCGAACCGGTAGCCACGGCGAAATCGTAACCGCTCTCGGCGTGTTCGGCCTCGTCGATACCCGCGGCTTCCGCCTCCGGGTTGAGACGAAGCCCGATGGTGTACTTCAGGATCAAGGCCAGGATCAGCGTAACCACCCCAGAGTAGATGAGTACGCTGAACGCGCCGACCGCCTGCCGCTCGAGCTGCGCCCAGCCGCCGCCGTAGAACAGGCCCTTGGACACCCCCGTGACGCCGTTGATGGCCGGGCTCTCCGGCGCGGCGAGCAACCCGACCAGCAGGGTGCCGGCCAAGCCGCCGACCAGGTGCACGCCGACCACGTCGAGTGAGTCGTCAAACCCCAGCTTGAATTTCAGGCCGACCGCCAGCGCGCACACGACGCCGGCCACCAGGCCCACCACCAAGGCGCCGAGCACGTTGACCGACGAGCACGACGGCGTGATGGCGACCAGGCCCGCGACGATGCCCGACGCCGCGCCCAGCGTCGTCGCCTTGCCGTCGCGGATGCGCTCGGTGAGCATCCAGCCCAGCATCGCGGTGGCCGTCGCGACCGTCGTGGTGATGAAGGTCGAGCCGGCGACACCGTTGGAGCTGGTGGCCGATCCGGCGTTGAAGCCGTACCAGCCGAACCACAGCAATCCGGCGCCGAGCATCACGAAGGGCAGGTTGTGCGGCCGGAACAACGTGGTGGGCCAACCGCGCCGCTTGCCCAGCACGATCGCCAGCATCAGGCCCGCCACACCGGAATTGATGTGAACCGCGGTCCCCCCGGCGAAGTCGATCGCGTGCAGCTTGTTGGCGATCCAGCCGCCCTTCTCGGAGGCGAAGCCGTCGAACGCGAAAACCCAGTGGGCGACCGGGAAATAGACGAACGTCGCCCACAAGCCGGCGAACACCAGCCAGGCGCCGAACTTCAGCCGGTCGGACACCGCACCCGAGATCAGGGCTACGGTGATGATCGCGAACATCAGCTGGAAAGCCACGAACACGGTCGCGGGCAGGGTACCCGCCAGCGGAATGTCAGTTGCCGCAACGCCTTTGCTGGGATCGGCGGCCGCCGAGTTGACGCCGATGAGGCCTTTCAGACCCCAGAACGAGGTCGGCTTTCCGACGACGCCGGCCCCGGCGTCGTCGCCGAAGGCGAGCGAATAGCCGTAGAGCACCCACAGCACGGTGACCACACCCATCGCGCTGATGCTCATCATGAGCATGTTCAGCACGCTTCGGGCGCGCACCATACCGCCGTAGAAGAACGCCAGGCCCGGCGTCATCAACAGCACCAGCGCGGAACTGGCCAGCATCCAGGCGGTATCGCCGGTATTGGGCTGGCCCAGTATCGGGTATGTCACTCGCAATCTCCTCCGGTCGGCCCACGATTGGCCGCCAGACGCACGTCTGATGACCTGACCAGAAGATTGCGCAATCGTTGTTTCGGCGATGGTGCCGCCATGTTTCAGCGGTATTAACGTCCCGCTGGCCGGGTAAGAGGTTCAGCCGAGCAGCGCGTCGACGAAAGCGGCCGGTTCGAACGGCGCGAGATCGTCGGGGCCTTCCCCGAGTCCGACAAGCTTGACCGGCACGCCCAGTTCCTGCTGAACCCGAAAGACGATGCCGCCCTTGGCCGTTCCGTCCAGCTTGGTCAGCACCGCACCGGTGATCTCGACGACCTCGGCGAACACCCGGGCCTGGGCCAGTCCGTTCTGCCCGATGGTGGCGTCAAGCACCAGCAACACCTCGTCGACCGCCGCGCGCCGTGTTACCACCCGCTTAACTTTGTCGAGCTCGTCCATCAGCCCGACCTTGGTGTGCAGCCGGCCCGCGGTGTCGATGAGCACCACATCGGCGCCCGTGGCGATGCCCTTGTCGACGGAGTCATACGCCACCGAGGCCGGGTCGGCGCCCTCGGCGCCGCGCACCACCTCCGCGCCCACCCGCGATGCCCAGGTCTGCAGCTGATCGGCCGCCGCGGCGCGGAAGGTGTCGGCGGCACCCAGGACGACGCGCCGCCCGTCTGCGACCAGCACCCGGGCCAGCTTGCCGACGGTGGTGGTCTTTCCGGTGCCGTTCACGCCGACGATCAGCAGCACCGAGGGATGGTCGTCGTGCGGCAGCGCCCGGATCGACCGGTCCATGCCGGGCTGCAACTCGTTGATCAGCACGTCGCGCAGCACGGCCTTGGCGTCGGCCTCGGTGCGCACGTCGCTGCTGGCCAGCCGGCTGCGCAGCTGCGCGATCACCGATTCGGCGACCACCGGGCCCAGGTCGGCGATCAGCAGCGTGTCCTCGACGTCCTGCCAGGCGTCCTCGTCCAGGTCACCGCCCCCGATCAGGCCCAGCATGCTGCGCCCGAGCGCGTTCTGCGACCTGGCCAGCCTGCCGCGCAGCCGCTCCAGCCGGCCCTCGGTGGGCGCGGAGGTGGTGCGCGGCGCCGAGGGCGCCGACCCGGCCTCGGTGGCGTATGACTCCG